>NZ_JAMLJN010000009.1 GCF_023634865.1 Flavobacterium fragile | reverse complement strand
ACATTAGTAGAAGAAACAAACGTTGTAGTAACATCTGATGAATTAACTGGCGTTCCGTTTAAAGTATCGTTTGCAAGTACATTGGCTACCGCCGTACCTCCTACAAAACCATTAATTAGTGTACCAGCATCATTAATAGCATCAATTGGAGCTGTTGTTACTGTTACACTTACAGTCGCAGTATCACAATTCGTTGGATTTAATACCTCACAAATTTGGTAAGTTAAAGTGTAAGTTCCTGCTGGCGTACCTGGTGCAACTTGAACACTTGTACCAGATAAAGTGACTCCTACATTAGTAGAAGAAACAAACGTTGTAGTAACATCTGACGAGTTAACTGGCGTTCCGTTTAAAGTATCGTTTGCAAGTACATTGGCTACTGCCGTTCCTCCTACAAAACCATTAACTGGTGTACCAGCATCATTAACCGCATCAATTGTTCCTGAGGTTACCGTAACCGTTACCACTGCTGTATCGCAATTAGTTGAATTTAATACCTCACAAATCTGGTAAGTTAACGTATAAGTTCCCGCTGGTGTGTTTGGTAAAACATCAACACTACCATCTGGGTTAAGTACTAAGTTAGAATTTGGTGTTACTGTTGTTAATATAACATCTGAAGGAACTACCGCTACTCCATTTAGAGTGTCATTGGTAAGTACGTTCACCACATTTATTGAACCTGAAGTACCATTAATCGGACCTGCAATGTCCGCAACCGCATCAATTAAACTCAAACAGTTAAGAGTTCCACCAGGACCATCATTACTGTTTGTGGTATCAACAAACGCTCCATAAACATTAATGTTATTGATGGCACCAACTAAAGAAATAACAGATATTCTTATTTCATCAAAAGACGAAGTGGCATAGAATCCAATATTATAAAGTCCGGGTTCATTGCCTAGAATTGGAGCAATTAATGAAAGATTTAACAATTGCGCCCCAGATTTTGTCTCTTTTAATACACCATTATCATAAGTAGAAATAGTAATAGAATTTAATAAATCTAATTCAATTATATTATTTAAATCTTTAATGGTAAAACCAGCAAATGTTCCAACTGGATAAGTATATAAATTATCATGTACCGCTATAGAACCTGTAGCAGCTACACCAACACTCAAATATATATTTGCATAATCTGTAGTATTAGAAGACAATACATTTTGAGCATTATCCACTTTACAATCTACACACGCTACACCAAAAATTCCTGATTGAGCAGTATCAATAGTTACTGGAAAGTTTGGATTTGTCCAAGCATAAGTTTGATCACACGTTATAGTAGCAGCACAAAATTTTTCAAAAATTGGCGCATATACTTGAGTAGAACCTAAGGTAACTAAAGCTGTATTCGTTAAAACAAGTTGAATCTCATCAAAAGATTGGGTAGTAACAAATCCTATTGTTCTTCTGCTGCCTCCTTGCAATAAATCGGTTCCAACAGCAATTAAAGCTCCTGAACCAGACTTAGATTCTTGAAGTGTTCCGTTTAAATAAGTTACAACCTGAATTGCATTTAAAGCATCTACACTAAGTAATGAAGGGTTCTCAATATCAAATCCAGCAAAATATCCAGCTGGATAATCTGTAATTTGATCTTTAACCGAAATACTTCCCGTTGAACCAACGCTCGCAGTTAAATTAATAGTTGCAAAGTTGTTTGGATTAGAATCGATAAGATTTTCTGTATTTGTAACCGAACATAAAGCACAAATCAAACCATCGTATCCTGTATTTTTTCCATTAATATATAAAGGATAGGCTGGAGAACTTAGTACCGCAGGAGTGTTACAAGACAAATCTGAACCTACACAAAATTTTTGAAAAACAGTGTTAAATACTTTTGTAGAACCTAAATCTACTCCAACTACTTGATTAATTGAAAGTCTTACCTCATCAAAAGATTGTGTAGAAACAAATCCTACTTTATGACGTCCGGCCGTACTTAAGACGGGTGCATTCAAAAGTAAATTATTACCCGAAAATTGTTCGGCTTGTACGCCATCTAAGTAAGTGGTTAATGTAATATTACCAAGTAAAGATAGGTCTACAAATAAAGGGTTCTCAACTTCAAAACCTGCAAAAGTACCTGAAGGATAATTTGTGATTTGATCTTTAACCGAAATACTACCCGATGCTAAAACACCTGCTGTTAAATTTATGGTTGCATAATCACTTGCATCTGCACTAATTACATTCTCAGTATTACTTACAGTACCTAAACCAATACCAGATATACCCGTACGATTACCCTCAATACTAACAGGGAAAACTGGTAAATTTAGTGCCGTATTGGTATTACAATCCAATGCAGGACCCGCGCAATAATTTCTTATAACTGGATAATAAACATTGGTAGAAGTAATTACTCCAGCTAAACTACTAAAACTGATTTCTATTGCATCAAAGGATTGAGTGGTATTAAATCCTACAACAAAATTAGTAGGGTCACCAAGTAAATTTAAATTTAATAAATCGGCTCCTGCTGATGTTTCTCTTAAAACTCCATCAAGATAAGTACGCATCGTCATGCTATTAATCAAGTCTAAAGATAATAAGCCATTCGTTGGAGCAATTCTGTATCCAACAAATAAGCCTGCATCGTAATCAGTATTGGCATCTGTAACTCTTAAATTATGAGTAACACCTAGCCCTATAGCAGTAGTCACAGTTGCATAATTAATCAAATTAGCATCAGCAATAGCATTAATATTAGAAACACCACAAACTCCAGGAACACAAATACCTGTTGTAGAGGTGGTAGCTGAAATAGCATCAAAAGTATTAGAGGTAAAAGGAATTGGAACCTCACTATTACATTCTAACGTTCCTGAAGAAACCAAAACATTTACAGTAGCGGTACTACAATTCGATGGATTGATAACCTCACATATTCTATAAGTCAACGTGTAATTTCCTATAGGAGTATTAGGAGCTACCATAACATCAGTTCCCAATAAATAAATATTAGGACTGCTAGATGAAACTTGAGTAATTACTACTTCGTTTGGATCAACTGCAACACCATTTAAAGTGTCATTAGCTAAAATATTAGAATACGCCGTTGCGCCTGTTGTTCCATTAGCAGGTACTCCATTTTCATCATTAGCAACAATTGTGGCACATACTAACGAACCTCCGCTAGTTGCAGATGTCTCTATAAAAGCACCATAAACATCAATATTATTAATAACTCCAACAAGTGAACCCACCGTAATTCTAACTTCATCAAAAGGCAAAGCGGTTTTAAAACCTACGTTGTAAACTCCCGTACCTGTTCCCAAAATAGGAATAGCTAATGTAAGTCCTAATAATTGAGATCCATTTTTAGTCTCTCTTAAAATACCATCCAAATATGTCGATATAGTGATAGAATTTAACAAATCCAATTCAACTAAATTACTTACGTTATTAATGGTAAAACCGGCAAATGTTCCAGCTGGATAAGTAGAAAGTTGATCAACTACAGCTAATGAAGCAGTAGAAGCAACTCCAGCCGTTATAGCAATTGAAGCATAATCGGTTGTATTAGGAGTCAATACATTATTCGCATTATTTACAGCACAAGCTACACAAACTGCTCCCTCAATACCTGTTTTAGTTCCATCAATAGTAACTGGAAAAGCAGGATTTATTAAAGCATACGATTTGTTACATTCTATTGTAGCTGGACAATATTTTTGAAATACCGCTTCATATACATTTACACTTCCTAAACTAACAGTTAGCAAATTAGTAACCGTTATTTTAACCTCATCAAATGCAGTTGAGGAAATAAAACCGATGGTCTGCTTACTAGTTCCTACCAACAAGTCAGTCCCTACAGTTGCCAATCCAGAAGTTCCAGACTTAGTTTCCTGCAATACACCGTTCAGATAAGTACGAATCGTAATGGCATCCAATGCATTAACATTTAATAAAGCAGGATTTTCTATCGTAAATCCAGCAAAGGTTCCTGCTGGATAATCTGTAATTTGATCTTTTACTGCGATACTTCCACTATTGCCGACACTTAGAAGTAAATTAATTTGAGCGTAATTAGAAGGATTTTCATCAATTATATTTTCTGTATCAGTAACGCTACACGAAGCACATACTAAACCATCAATTCCTGTGTTAGCACCATCAATAAATACAGGATAGGTAGGCGCTGATACTGCCGTTTGAGTATTACAATCCAATGCTGGACCCGCACAAAATTTCTCAAATATTGATCCATAAACTTTTGTATCACCTAAATTTAAACCAACAACTTGATTAATTGAAAATCGCACTTCATCAAAAGATTGTGAAGATACAAAACCTACTTTAAAACGCCCAGTATTATTCAATAAGGGTACATTAACCAAAAGATTATTCCCAGAAAAAACTTCTTGTTGAACCCCTTCTAAGTAAGTGGTTAAGGAAAAGTTTCCTAGTGCCGAAAGATTAACCAAACTAGAATTTTCAATCTCATAACCAGCATAAGTTCCCGCAGGATAATTCGTAAGTTGATCTTTAACCGATATACTAGCCGAGCCTGCCACTCCCAACGTAAAACTAATAGTAGCAAAGTCTGATACGCTTGATGAAATAACATTATCTACGTCAGAAATTGTAGCAACACTAACCCCTGAAACACCTGTATGTGAAGGCTCAATACTAACTGGAAATAACGGCAAATTTAGTGCCGTATACGTATTACAATCCAATGCAGGACCCGCACAATATTCTCTAATTACTGGATAATAAACATCTATAGAATTTAACAATCCTACTAAACCACCAACCGAAATCTCTATCGCATCAAAATCTTGAGTAGTGGTAAATCCTACAACATAATCTCCCGTACCATTCAACAGCCCAACTCCTAAAAGCGAACTGCCTGAGCTAGTTTCTTTCAAAGCGCCATTTAAGTAAGTTCTAATAGAAATAGAGCCTAGAACATCTAACGTTAATGCACCTGTTGGAGCAATTCTGTAACCTACAAATTTACCAGCGGAATAATCAGTATTCGTATCGGTAACTCTAAACTCAACCGAACCGCCAACTCCTATTGGAAGTGAAGCTGTAGCAAAATTATTTAAATCACTATCTACAAGTCTTCCAGGATTAGAAGCCGAGCAAAATAAACAAATACCACTTGTAGAACCAGTAGCAGTTAAATTTCCAAAAGTTGAATCAATAAATGGAACCGGTGTTTCCGAATTACATTGTGAAAAAGAAGCACCTGAATGTAAAACCAAAAGATAAACCAATACTAATTTTACATTAGCAACGAACCATTCTCTTAATTTACCGTTTGATTTAATCAATGAAGAAGTAAAATAATTTTCTATCATATTACAGAAAGAGTTAAATTTCACATAGTGCTTAAAACAAAATCAAATAATCTAAAGAAAGATTCTGGTTTGTGATTAAAAATGTGAAATCAAATGTTAGTTAAAATATAAATAAAAAAATATGTAAAAAAGTAATTATCAATTACTTATATGTAAAAGTAAAATACTTATGATTTAAAAAATTTTACAACAATTAGGTTAGGTAAAAAGGCTAAACACCTCATTTAAAAGTATATAAAATTTTAATATTTAATTATTTAGTACAAATTTATAATTTTTTAACACAAATTAATTAACAATATCTTAAGATTTGATTAATTCTTAAATAAATAGAACTAATCTAAATTAAATTAAGCGATTGTAAACCAATGAAATCTAATGATTTCATCTAAAAAAATAAAATCTTTCTTATTTTTTTACAAATAATTTGAATTTTTCTCAAACTAAAAACCCTTTAATCACTAGTTATTATTATGGTGTTTGTTAATGGATAGCATTTCTGTAATTACCCAACCGTCTTTACGTGTTCTGCTTTTAGGATAGGCTTGGTCTTGGTCATAGCCAATACCTAAATTCTATGACAAAAAACAATAAAAAATTCAAAATTTATATTACAAATTTACAAGTGCTCATAGTTAGCGTATCTCTAAAACTTTTCATTATATTTGTATATATTCAAAACATCACAATATTACAGATACCTTAAACTGAATAAAACAATAACTAATTAAAACATGATAAAAACATTAACTTCTTTATTGCTAATTTCTTATGTAGCTGTAGGTCAAAATAATGTAGAACAAACATCAAATACAACCAATTGGAAATCACTAGACCATCATAGCTATTCTATCAAATATCCTTCTCATTGGGAATTGAACGAAAGTGGAGAGATGGGAACCAGTCTTATCATACTTTCTCCGTTAGAATCAGAAAAAGACACATTTAGAGAAAACGTAAACCTTCTAATTCAAGATTTAACCGGACTCGATATTGATCTTGATCAATACACCAAAATATCAGAAGATCAAATGAAAAGCATGTTTACGAATTACACTTTGATTGAAAACAAAAGAATTAACAAAAACAATGACGAGTTTCACAAAGTAATTTATGTTGTAGATAATGGGTTTTATTTATTACAATTTGAACAATACTTCAGGGTTTCCGATGATAAAGCATACGTTTTAACTTTCACAAGTGAAAAAGAAAAATTTGAAACCTATAGGGTTACAGGTGAAAAAATTTTAAATTCATTCTTATTAAAAAAATAAGCTCGAATATCATCGAGCTCATGTACAAGGTAATAAAGAATAAAATTCTTTAATCTGTAAGATTATATTTGTAATAAATTTTATTAGCCTACCTCTTTTACATCTTTAAGAAACAACCATTTCATAAAGATTTTTTCACCACCTTGAGTTTTCATCGCTTGGAATTTTGGAGCTAAAATCAATGCCACCATAAATCCCGTCATAGGTATCCAAAAACCATTCAAATGGGTAAACTCATCTACCAAATATAAAGTAGGTAAATAAATCACCACAAAACCAAAGAAGTTGTATAAAAATGCTTTAACTTTCTTGCTCATTGTTTATGTTATTTAATTGTTGAACTAATTTCTGAACACTAAAAACTGAACACTGAATACTTATTCTTCCGTATTCATGTATTTTCCTTTCTTACTGCCTTCGTACATTTCGTATTTCACCAAACGGGCTTCTAACTTTCCATTGAAAAGTTTAATTTTTCTACTCGGTTTCAAGCCTACAAATTTTAATGCTTCTAAATTTGCAGTAATAAACCAAGCATTGGTATTTGGATAGTGTTGTTTTAGCGTATCCCCAATTTCTCTGTAAAAACGTTCCATATCAATATCCAAACGCTCTCCATAAGGCGGATTGAATACCATGTGTAGTGGTCCTTCGGTTTCTTTTTTAGAATCGAAGAAGTTTTCATTAGTAATGGTTATGTATTCGTCTAAATTGGCATTACGAACATTATCTTTAGCTTTAGCTACAGCACTTGGTGCTTTGTCATAACCTTTTATTGTATAATGAAATTCGCGTGTTTTCTTTAATAAGGATTCCAAAATATCATCAAATAATTCGGCATCCCAATCTTTCCATTTTTCAAAAGCAAATTCTTTTCTGTTAATGTTTGCCGGAATATTACAAGCAATCATCGCTGCTTCCGCCAAAATAGTTCCAGAACCGCACATAGGATCTAGAAAATGACTCTTTCCTTCCCAACCGGATAAAATCAACATACCAGCAGCCAAAACTTCATTGATAGGCGCAATGTTGGTAGCACTTCTATATCCTCTGTGATGCAGCGACGCACCAGAAGTATCCAAAGAAACCGTTACGGTGTCTCTATCAATATGCACGTGAATTTGTAAATCAGGAAAATCTTTGTCAATACTAGGACGTTTTCCTTTTACTTCACGAAATTGGTCCACAATCGCATCTTTTGTCTTTAAAGCCACAAACTGACTGTGATTGAAATAATCCGAATGCAAAGTAGTTTCTACTAAAAACGTTTGATGTTCGTTTAAATAATCCGACCAATCAATTTTTTTAATGCCTTCATATAAACTTTTATCGTTGAAAGCTTTGAAGGTTTTAATGGGTTTCAAGATTTTTAATGCTGTTCTTAAAGCTAAATTGGCTTTATACATGAAACCTTTATCGCCCATAAAACTGACTACTCGCGTACCAACTTCTACTTTTTGAGCGCCTAAAACCTGTAATTCTTTAGCTAATATTTCTTCAAAACCAAAGAACGTTTTAGCCGTCATTTTAAAATTTTCCATTTTCTTTTCTTTAAAATAGTAATTTCCTTTTCCTTACTATTGTTAATCATTGATTCCCAAATTAGAAATCAATATTCCTATTTATTGAATTATCGTACAAAAATACATTAAATTTGCAAGTTCAAAGATATCAATATCGTTTAAAATGTCAGAAAAGAATAATACAACTCATTCATCAGAGAACCAAAATACTTCTAACTGGTTCGAATCTTGGTTTGATACCAAGTACTACCACATTTTATATAAGGAACGTAACGACGAAGAAGCTCAGTTACTAATGGACAATCTAACGCATTATTTAAACCTTCCTGAAGATGCTAGAATTTTAGACTTAGCTTGTGGAAAAGGACGTCATGCCATATATTTAAATTCGTTAGGATTCGATGTAACCGGAATAGATTTATCGGAAAACAGCATCAAAGAAGCGTCAAAATTTACCAATGAAAAACTACATTTCAAGGTGCACGACATGCGCGAAATGTGTAATGAAAAATACGATGCCATTTTTAATTTATTTACCAGTTTTGGCTATTTTGAAGATGATGCCGACAATTACAAAACCATCAAAGCCATCCATAATAGTTTAACGGAAACCGGTTTTGCAGTAATTGATTTTATGAATGTGGACTATGTAATTGAAAACTTAGTGGCCGATGAAGTAAAATCGGTAGACGGAATTGATTTCCACATCAAACGCTATTACAAAGACGGTCATATTTTCAAAGAAATTTCATTTGAAGACCAAGGTCAGCAATATCATTTCACAGAAAGAGTACAAGCCCTTCGTTTAGAAGATTTTGAAAAAATGATGGAAGAAGCAGGCATTTATCTTTTAGACATTTTTGGCGATTATAAATTGCGAAAATTCTATAAAAACCAATCAGAACGTTTAATCATGATTTTCAAATAATGCAATATATTATCACCTTTTCAGCCGTAATTATTGGCTTTTTGTTCGCATTACTTCTAAAACCACAAAAAAAGAAAAACATCAAATTGTTGTTGGCTTTTAGTGGTGCATTTTTATTATCACTAACGGTTTTACACTTACTTCCTGAATTATTTAGCGAAGGACACAGCCATGTTCACGAAGGCGAAGAAGCACATACCACTTTACCTGTTGGCGTTTTCATCATGATTGGAATTTTATTCCAAATCTTATTAGAATTTTTCTCAAAAGGAGCCGAACACGGTCACGTTCACGTGCATACCGATGAACATAACGAATTGCACCATATTCCGTGGTTGTTGTTTATTAGTTTGTGTATACATGCTTTATTAGAGGGATTTCCAATTCACAATAATCAAAATTTAGCATACGGAATTGCGGTTCACCACTTACCTATCGCTATTATTTTAACTTTGTTTTTCGTGAATGCCAAAATGAACAAAATGATGATTTTTGGTTTTATGTTTACATTCGCTTTAATGACTCCAATGGGAACATTTTTAGCCGAAAAAATGCATTTTGCCCAACATTACGCTAAAGAAATATCAGCTATCGTAGTAGGAATTCTTTTTCATATTTCTTCTACTATCATTTTTGAAAGTAACGAAGGACACAAGTTCAATTTGGCCAAGATAACCATGATTGTGATTGGATTTTTATTGGCATTTGTAATTGAAATGGGACATTCGCATTAATCTTACTTAATCATAATAACATTAGTAGTTTTTAATTAAATTTGAAGAACATTTAAAACAATCAATATGGGAATTTTTTCTGCCTTACTTGGAAATGCAGGCGCTGTAAATCAAGAAACTTTAGTAAAAGATTACGGCAAACTTTTAATTACAAGTGAAGAAATCGAGTTAGGTTTCAAACTGATTCGCGACACCTTTATTTTTACCAACAAACGATTAATATTAGTTGAAAAACAAGGAATTACAGGTAGTAAAATCGAGTACAAATCCATCACCTATAAAAGTATATCACGTTTTAGTATAGAAACTGCAGGAACTTTCGACTTAGAAGCCGAATTGAAAATCTGGGTTTCTAGTGAAGCGCATCCAAGTGTGGTGAAACAATTTAATAAATCAGTTAATGTGTATGATGTGCAGAATGTTTTGGCGCATCACGTTTTAAAATAATCGCATGAACTTTACCAAAACCACCGAACAAGCATCCAAATACGAACATTTAGAAAAAATGTCGGTTACCGATTTGTTAACGAATATCAACAACGAAGACAAAACTATACCGCTAGCTGTTGAAAAAGCGTTGCCACAAATTGAAAAATTAGTGACTGAAATCGTTTCGAAAATGAAACAAGGTGGTCGCTTGTTTTATATTGGAGCAGGAACTTCAGGACGTTTAGGAATTGTAGATGCATCGGAATGTCCGCCAACTTTTGGTGTTCCATTTGATTTGGTAATCGGAATTATTGCAGGTGGCGATACAGCCATAAGAAAAGCGGTAGAATTTGCTGAAGACGACCGAGAACAAGCTTGGAAAGACTTACAACAATGGAACATCAATGAAAACGATGTTGTGGTTGGAATTGCCGCTTCGGGAACTACGCCTTATGTTATTGGTGGATTAGAAATGTGCAATCAAAATAATATCAGCACCGGAAGTATCAGTTGCAATGCGGAAAGTCCGTTATCAAAAGCGGCAAAATTTCCTATTGATGTGGTAGTAGGTCCAGAATTCGTAACTGGAAGTTCACGAATGAAAGCTGGAACAGCTCAAAAGTTAGTATTGAATATGATTTCAACCGCGACCATGATTCAGTTAGGACGTGTTAAGGGGAACAAAATGGTGGATATGCAATTAAGTAATACCAAATTAATTGATAGAGGAACTCGAATGATTATGGAGGAAATTCCAGTTAATTATGAAGAAGCCAACGAACTCTTAAAAACGCACGGCAGTGTTAGAAATGCAATTCAATTTTACCTAAATTCAAAATAAATGGCAACCGATAAAAATGTATTAGTGAAAGGAATCAAACTTTTGGCCGGTGCTTTACCGCTATTGTTTTTGGGACCCATAATCATAAATAGTGCTTTCAAAAACGAAAAAAATCCCCTCTATCCTTACGTTTTAGCATTAGGGATTATTGTAGCAATAGCCGCCATGTACTTAATTTATAAAGGCGTTAATACCATGGTAAAAAGCATGTTTGATGGTGATAAAAACAATCAATAACAAGTTCAATATCAATTTCAAAAATTAATTATGAAATTCAAAATACAATATTCTATTTGCAGTTTATTATTACTTACTTTGCTAACTTCTTGTTACAATCAAGAGCGTAATTGTACTGATTTTAAAACGGGTAAATTCATTTCAGAAACCGAAATCGAAGGTAAAAAATATACAAGTACTTTTGAACGCAACGATTCTATTCAAATTGAAACCTACGAAGGAAAAATAGATACTTTCAAGGTACGTTGGACAAACGATTGCGAATATGTGATTCAAAACATCAATCCCAAAAACCGCGAAGAGAAAAAAGCAGTTCAAATGAAAATCTTGACTACCAAAGACAATACTTATACTTTTGAATATTCGTTTGTGGGCGATTCAAAAAAACAACGCGGTACTGTAACAAAAACAAATTAGTCACGTATAACAAGCTTTAAAAACACAAAATAAAATGGAAGTATTTTTAAATCCAGATGCCTGGATAGCACTTTTAACCCTAACTTTTTTAGAGATTATTTTAGGTATTGACAACATTATCTTTATCTCAATCGTAACAGGAAAATTACCCGAAGCAGATCGAAAAAGAGCTACTCGATTAGGTTTAGGTTTAGCTATGTTCATGCGTATTGCTTTACTTTTCGGAATTACCTTATTAATTGCCATGAAAGAACCTTGGTTTGGTTTCGATTTTGGTTGGTTCAAAGCTGAAATTACAGGTCAAGCCTTAATTTTATTGCTTGGAGGATTGTTCTTAATTTATAAAAGTACCAAAGAAATCCACGAAAAAGTAGACCACAAAGGTGAAGAAGAAAAAGAATTAAAAACCTCTGCCGCAAAATCATTCGGAAGCGTAATTGGTCAAATTCTACTTATCGATTTAATTTTCTCAGTAGACAGTATCTTAACTGCTGTAGGAATGACTAACGGTGTCGAAGGCGCTTTAACGATTATGATCACCGCAGTAGTAATTTCGGTTGGAGTTATGATGTTATTTGCTGTTCCAGTTGGAAATTTCGTAAATGCAAACCCATCTATCCAAATCTTAGGTTTAGCTTTCTTAATCCTTATCGGATTTATGTTAATCACCGAAAGTATGCACTTATCACATGCCGAATTAGTAGGACAACATGTAGGCGCGGTTCCAAAAGGATATTTATACTTCGCTATTGCTTTCTCATTAGGAGTGGAATTTTTAAATATGAAAATGCGTAAAAAAGCGAATTAAGATTAGGAACGAATGGTTCGGGACTTATCAGAATACCATATTCCTGCTATACATTACAATAAAAAATGGTCACTTCGAGAAACTCAGTGACCATTTTTTATTTTCATTCCTATCTGGGTTAGACAGGAATTGTATTGTTTACTTGTGTCAAAACACTAAGACAATCCCGTAATTCTTCCTTCGTTATCAATATCAATTCGTTCTGCGTTTGGAACCGCTGGTAAACCTGGCATTCGCATTACTTCACCTAAAAGCGGTACAATAAATCCAGCACCACTAGCGATTTCAAACTCACGAACCGTAATATCAAAATTCGCAGGACGACCAATTAATTTTTCATTATCGGAAAAACTCGCTGGTGTTTTCGCCATACAAATAGAGAAGTGACCAAATCCTAAATCGTTAATCATTTTCAATTGAGCTTTCGATTTTGGAGAAAACTCAACTGAATTCGCACCATAAATATTTTTAGCAACTACATTAATTTTATGTTCAATACTATCCGAAGGCTGGTACAACGGTTGGTAATTAGCCGTGCCTTTTTCAATTTCTTCAACTACTTTTTGCGCTACTTCTGCCGAACCTTTTCCACCATGAGCAAACGCAGTACTTACAATAGCGGTTACTCCTTTTGTAGCACACAATTCTTTTAATTTGTCATATTCCGCTTGCGTATCATCTGGAAAAGCGTTGATGCAAACCACAGGATTCAATCCAAATTGCTGCATGTTTTCAATGTGTTTTTCCAAATTGCAAAAGCCTTTTTCAATGGCACTTACGTTTTCCGTTTTAAAATCTTCCGCTGCTAATCCCGCATGATGTTTGATGGCACGAATTGTTGCTACTAAAACCACAGCATCTGGTTTTAAACCACTTTGTTCACATTTGATATGAAGGAATTTTTCAGCACCTAAATCGGCACCAAAACCTGCTTCTGTTACTACGTAATCACCAAGTGACAATCCCATTTTGGTTGCAATCGCTGTATTCGTTCCTTGTGCAATACTCGCAAATGGTCCACCGTGTAAAATCGCTGGATTTCCGTCGATCGTTTGCACTAAGTTAGGTTTAATCGCGTCTTTCAATAACGTTGCCATGGCTCCTAATACATTCAAATCGCGAGCGAAAATAGCTTTTCCATCTAACGTTTTCCCAACAAATATATTTCCTAAACGGAATTTCAAATCTTCTAAATCTTTTGCCAAGCATAAAATCGCCATCACTTCCGAAGCGGGTGTAATATTGAAACCATCTTCACGCATGGTACCATTCGCTTTTGCTCCTACTCCAATAATAATTTGACGCAACGAACGGTCATTCATGTCCATTACACGTTTCCACGCAATAGATTTTGGGTCAAGATTTAAAGAATATTTCTTATTTTGTAAATTGTTATCAATCACCGCCGAAAGTAGATTATTCGCTTTTTCAATGGCAGAAAAATCACCTGTGAAATGCAAATTGATGTCTTCCATGGGTAACACTTGCACATAACCACCACCAGCAGCGCCACCTTTTAATCCAAAAACAGGTCCAAGTGAAGGTTCACGTAAAACGGCAATGGCTTTTTTACCGATGTAATTCAAACCATCCGTCAAACCGATTGACATCGTAGTTTTTCCTTCACCATATTTCGTTGGTGACATAGCAGAAACTAAGATCAGTTTGCCTTTTGGATTTTCTTGTTGTAAGTGTAAAGGTAATTTGGCTTTGTACTTGCCGTAAAATTCTAAATCGTCTTCTGATATGTTGATTTTTTTGGCAATATCTTTAATGTGAGACATCGTTGCATTTTGAGCAATTTCAATATCTGATGGAAATGTTGACATGTTGTTGTGTTTTAATTTGGAGCGAAATTAAGGGTTTTATTTGGTATGAAAAATGATAAAAATCAATAAAAAAAACCTGCAAAGTAAAAAACCTTGCAGGTCAGAATTTTATTCTAAAGACAACGTAATTTGTCCGTCATCGTCTAATTCAATGTTGAAATCTTGAATATCGTTTCCTTCCTCTGAAGCTTCATTAGTTGTAGTTTCTGGTTCCTCTAACACTTCTTCATACGGAAGCGGATCCAAAAGATTAATCTGTTTTATTTTATCTGTAGTTAACTGATTTCCTAACGCTTTGATTCCTTTTACTGCAATGAATTGTTCTAAATCTACCACTTGGTTTTCTTTTTGAACGCCTTTCACTTTAGCAAAAATAACTTCGGCAACTGGTCGCCAATCGGTAGAAACGATTTCCAATTGTGATTTTTCGTGTTCGGAAATAAAGATTTCTTCTTTGTTTTCGTTTTCAATTAAGAAACGTTTTACAAAGTAACGTTCTTTTTCGCCATCAAAATAAATACACGAAATCGGTTTGTTTGGATTCCATTTTTCCAACACAATCATGTCTTCTTCAAAATGGGTAGAAAGTTCTGGAATAATGGTTTTTACTTTTCCTGACTGGTTGATAATCAACAAGCGGTCGTTTGGTTTAAATTCGCCTAACAATTCTCCTCTTCCATCAACATTTAAACGTTGCACCGTATCATCAAACCAAACTTTTCTCGGACGTAAAGTGGAAATTCCTTTTTCTTTTAGTTCGATTTTTTTGATTGGGTATTTCGTAACGGTATTTCCACGAGAAGCTCTTCCTTTGATAGCAATATCGGAAAAATCGACATCCCATTTCAGTTTTTTAACGCTTCCTACTTGGCGTAATAAAATTGTAACAACTTCTGCTTCTCCATTTGGATTGGCTGAAAAATACGATACCATAGAACCAGGTTTTTCTTGCGTCAAATCATAAAATTTATCACGAGTAACTCCAGAAACATTGAATCGCTTGATAAACGTAGAACCGTTTTTACCATCACGATACATCATGTTGTAAATGGTACGTTTGTCGTTTTTATCGAATACGGCAACATGAATAATATCTTTACCAATGAACTTTTTGTCATCAATTTTGGTAACCATCATTTTTCCATCGCGTAAGAAAACGATAATGTCATCTATGTCGGAACATTCGCCAACGTATTCATCTTTTTTCAAGCCCATTCCTACGAAACCTTCTTCTCTATTCACATAGAATTTTTGGTTACGCAACACCACTTTCGTAGCTTGAATATTGTCGAAATTACGTAATTCAGTTAAACGTTCTCTTCCTTTTCCGTATTTGTCTTTTAAATTGGTGAAGTAATCCACCGCATAATCAATCAAGTGATCCAAATGATGTTTCACTTGCTCAATTTCAGCTTCTAATTTCGCAATTGCATCATCCGCTTTATCCGAGTCAAATCGTGTAATACGAATCATTGGAATTTGCGTCAATCTTTGTAAATCTTCATCTTCAATTTCTCGAATTAGAATGGTTTTGAAAGGCTCAAATCGATCGTACATGTATTTGTAAAGCGATTCTCTATCTGAATACAATTTAAAGTCGATGTACATTTCTTCGCGAATGAAAATCTTCTCTAAATTAGCAAAATGCCATTTCGCTTCGAGTTCGTCCAATTGAATTTCTAATTCTCGTTTTAAAATATTCAACGTACGATTCGTAGAAATCTTCAAAATATCGGAAACACCAATAAACAATGGCTTGTTACAATTTTCGATAACACAGCCTAAAGGCGCAATGGACAATTCACAATCGGTAAACGCATATAGCGCATCAATCATTTTGTCTGGCGAAGTTCCCGGTTGTAAATGAATTACGATTTCAACCTCAGCCGCCGTATTATCTTCAATTTTCTTGATTTTGATTTTCCCTTTTTCGTTGGCTTTCAAGATACTATCAATCAATTTCGTGGTATCGGTTGAAAACGGAATTTGGGTTATCACCAAGGTATTTTTATCTAGTGGCGCGATTTTAGCCCTCACGCGTACACGAGAACCTCGCATTCCATCGTTGTAATTTGAAACATCGGCAATTCCAGCAGTTGGGAAATCTGGAAAAAGTGTGAAAGGTTTTCCTTTTAAAATTTTAATAGACGCATCGATTAACTCATTGAAATTGTGAGGCAAAATTTTAGTTGATAAACCTACCGCAATTCCTTCGCCACCTTGCGCTAACAATAATGGGAATTTTACAGGTAAATGAATCGGTTCGTTTTTACGACCATCGTAGCTCAATTGCCATTGGGTAACTTTTGGCGAGAACAACACATCGTGACCAAATTTTGAAATTCGCGCTTCGATGTAACGAGGTGCTGCGGCTCCGTCACCAGTTAGAATATTTCCCCAGTTTCCTTGACAATCAATCAATAAATCTTTTTGCCCGATGTTCACCATAGCGTCACCAATACTCGCATCTCCGTGAGGATGATACTGCATGGTGTGCCCAATGATATTCGCTACTTTGTTGTAACGACCGTCATCTAACTCTTTCATAGAGTGCATAATACGACGTTGTACGGGTTTGAAACCGTCTTCAATCGCAGGAACGGCACGCTCTAAAATCACATAGGAAGCGTAATCCAAGAACCAATCCTTGTACATTCCTGTAACTTTGGTAATGGTATCTTCTGGATTTTCGTTGTTTTCGTAAAAATGATGTCCCGTTGACACGTGAATATCCTCAAAACCTTCCTCTTTTTGAGGTTGGTCTTGATTTTCTAAATTGTCGTCCTCTGGGATGATGTTATCTTCTTCGTCTTTCATATTTACAATTAACTATTTATAGTTATTGCTAATTATTATCTGTAAAATGTTTTATTCCAAATTCTTTAAACAGTACTTCAAATTCTACTCCTTTTTCCAATGAAAAATTTAAAATTCCTTCCATGTTTTTAGAAGAATCATAAGTTCCACATTCGATGCATAATTCAAAGTAGCCATAAACCTTATTATTTTCATCAAAACAAACAATCAAATGTCTTGGTTCATAACAAGCAGCTTGAGTGGCAATTCCTAAATTAATTTCTTTGAATGCATCAATTAATTTATTTTTTTGCTCTTCATTTAATCGAATTCTATCTTTAATATATTTTTCTTTAAAACTGATTCTTTCTATGATTAAATGCAATTCACTCGTTTTAAATCTATCCTTTTCCTGCCAATTTGTTCTACTTGGATAAGATACTATTTCAACCCTTTTTACTTTAGAGAAAAAATCATCTACTTTTTGATTTTGATCACACTGATATTTTCCAATGAGAAAAAGTATTACTAAAAGTAATATCAATATAAAAACTAAGATAAATTTTAAAATCTTTTTCCTCATTGTAATCTATCCTTCAATCACTCGTTTAAAATCTTCCTTACTTGGTAAAATGGTTTTGTATTTACTGGCGAAAATTTGTTCGTTATCTTCGGGTAAAGTATATTCTACTAATAAATCGCTTTTGTTTTGACAAAGTACAATTCCAATAGTTTTGTTTTCGCCTTCCAAACGCATTTCTCGGTCGTAATAATTCACATACATTTGCATTTGACCTAAATCTTGATGTTTTAAATCGCCAATTTTTAAATCAATTAGCACAAAACTTCTCAAAACACGATTATAAAATACCAAATCTACTCTGAAATGTTTTTCATCGAATGAAATTCGTTGTTGTCTAGCTACAAAAGCAAATCCGTGACCTAATTCTAATAAAAAATGTTCTAATTTATTAATGATTTGTTCTTCTAAATCAGATTCTGAATACTGATGCATTTCAGGCAAACCTAAAAATTCCAAAATATATGGGTCTTTGATGATATCTTTTGGTTTTTCAATGATTTGACCTTCTTTGGCTAATTTCAAAATTCCTTCTTTGTCTCTACTCAAAGCCAATCGTGCATATAAAGCGGAGTCGTATTGACGTTTTAATTCTCTAACACTCCAATTATTCTTCTCGGTTTCAATTTCATAAAAACTTCGCTCATTTTCATCTACGATTCGCATTAGAAAAAGATAATGCGTCCAGGTGAGCTTAAAAAATGAGATAAGAGTATGATGATCAAACTTTTTGAATTCCACAATCAGTGATTGTGGAATTGTAGATTCAGATTCCACAATCACTGATTGCGAATTTTGAATTTGTGAAATCCGCAACAATGTCTCAGATTTCGAATAAATCATGTAAAATTTACGAATTTGTTCCAAATTACTTAAAGAAAAACCTTTCCCAAATTCCTTAGTCAATTGCTGCGAGAGTCCTTTTAAAACTTGTTTACCGTAATCTGCTCTTACTTTTCCGTTTTGTTCTTCTTCAACAATCATTCTTCCTATTTCGAAATAGGTAAAAACCATTGTTGAATTTACGGTACGCAAGACTTGTTGCTGTGCATTTTTTAATAAAACAGCAACTTGTTGGAATAAATTGGTATTTTGAACTTCTTTTGACAAATGTTTATTTTTTTCTCAGATTATGAAACTTCGTGTTACCATTACTTCTCAACAACATCCAACTCCACTTTCAAATTGTTGATGATAAAATCTTGTCGGTCTGGGGTGTTTTTACCCATATAAAACTCTAACAAGGTTTCAATCGTAGTGGCTTTATCTAACATGACGGGATCTAAACGAATGTCTTGCCCTATGAAGTGCTTAAACTCATCTGGCGAAATTTCTCCTAATCCTTTGAATCGGGTGATTTCTGGTTTTGGTTTTAGTTTTTCGATGGCGTTAACTCGTTCTTCTTCGCTGTAACAATATATCGTTTCTTTTTTGTTTCGTACACGGAATAATGGCGTTTGTAGAATATACAAATGTCCGTCTTTGATCAACTCTGGGAAAAACTGCAAGAAAAACGTAATCAACAACAAGCGAATGTGCATACCATCCACATCGGCATCGGTTGCGATTACGATATTGTTATAGCGCAAATCTTCCATCGATTCTTCAATGTCTAATGCGGCTTGCAATAAGTTGAATTCTTCGTTCTCGTACACGATTTTTTTCGTCATTCCATAAGAATTCAGAGGCTTTCCACGTAAACTGAACACCGCTTGTGTATTTACATCACGACTCTTCGTAATCGAACCTGAAGCCGAATCTCCCTCGGTAATAAAAAGCGTACTTTCTAAACTTCTAGGATTTTTAGCATCGGTTAAATGCACACGGCAATCACGTAATTTTTTATTGTGTAAACTTGCTTTTTTAGCACGTTCTTTGGCTAATTTTCGAATTCCTGAAAGCTCTTTACGTTCTCGCTCGGCTTGTAAAATCTTACGCAATAACGCATCGGCTACTTCTGGATTTTTATGTAAGAAGTTATCTAAATTCGTTTTAATGAAATCATTTACGAACGTACGAACCGTTGGACCATTCGGACCAACATCTGTGGAACCTAATTTGGTTTTCGTTTGTGATTCGAAAACCGGTTCCTCCACTTTTACAGAAACCGCAGAAACAATCGATTTACGAATATCAGAAGCTTCGAACGGTTTGTTGTAAAATTCTTTGATGGTTTTTACAATCGCCTCACGGAAAGCCCCTAAATGCGTTCCTCCTTGTGTGGTATTTTGTCCGTTTACAAACGAATGGTATTCTTCTGAATATTGTGATTTACTGTGCGTAATAGCAACTTCGATATCATCACCTTCCAAGTGAATGATTGGATACACCATATCTTCAGCCGAGATATTTTCCTCCAATAAATCTTTCAATCCATAATCCGAAACGTATTTTTCACCATTGTAATAAATCGTTAAACCGCGATTTAAATAACAATAGTTTTTGAGCATTTTGATGATGTACTCGTTTCGGTATTTGTAGTTTTTGAAAATCGTATCATCGGCAACGAAAGAAACTTTGGTTCCTTTACGTTTTGTAGTTTCTTGAATATCCTCTTCCAGCGTCAAATTTCCTGCTGAAAACTCTGCTGCTTTTTGTTGGTTATCACGAACCGATTCTACTCGGAAGTAATTCGAAAGTGCATTTACAGCTTTTGTTCCGACACCATTTAAACCAACTGATTTTTTGAATGCTTTGGAATCGTATTTTCCTCCTGTGTTCATTTTGGAAACAACATCAACGACTTTTCCTAACGGAATTCCTCGACCATAATCACGAACGGTTACCAATTTATCTTTGATAGTCACTTCAATGGTTTTTCCGGCACCCATAACGAATTCATCGATACAGTTGTCCATAACTTCCTTTAACAGAATGTAAATACCATCATCAGGCGATGAACCGTCACCTAATTTTCCGATATACATACCCGGACGCATACGAATGTGCTCTTTCCAATCGAGCGAACGTATGTTGTCTTCGGTATATTGATTTTGCTCTAACATAGACAGATTTTGGATTTTGTGCAATATAGCATTTATCTCCAAAATTTAGAAGCGAAAAACCAATAAGTTATTGACAAAATGCGGTTGACAAGAGCAAGTTCAAGAGCAAAAATAAATTCAAGTTCAAGAACAAAAGAGGAAAGAGGAAAGACTTTTTAACTACTTATAATGCCTAAAAATCCCACTATCTGAAATTGTCCAAAGGGCGGCTTTTTGATTGGCTGCTTTTAAGGCTTGGTTTGCCCAAGAATTGCAGGTGTAAAAAAGCGAATAGCTTCCGTTGGCTTCATAAAAAACATCGTGTTTTCCATAAACGGCATTGGTTTCAATTTTCAGGAATTTACCTGATTTAGTTTGGAAAGATTCATTAATAAATGCAATTAACTTTTTATAATTTTCTAACGAAATTTGAAGCTTTTTACAAGATTGGTTCTCTTTCAAATGTTTATAAAAAGTCACATGCATTGCTGACGAACTCAAACCTGAAGCCGCTTTTATAGCTGTACTTGCTTTTAAGTCAGCCCAAGTGGGAGTTTCTAAATAAAAACCTTTATCGCCCCAGCCTAAAGCTACATATTGATATGTGGTATCTTTTGATTTCGTATGTTCAAATTTGAGTTGGGTTGACCAATCGTGATGTTCATTTTTAATTGGCAAAACGATATCGGTATGCACACCGTTTGTTAGAATGTAAATTGGGATTTCTTCTTGATTTACAGTCACATCTTCATTTACAGAAACAAAAGACAATAAGGTTACGATTAACAAATACGCAAATAATGATAAAATGAAAATGGCGAAATACTTTAGTAGTTTTTTAAGGATTTTCATTTTGAAATTTTCTTGTATTTTGATTCATAACCAAAGTTTTTAATTTCAAAAAATCTCTTAAATTCAGACCTTGATGGAGAAATCAGATACGTTGTAGAATCTAATTGCTTGGATTTTATTTTAGTAATCGAATCCATTTTTCTTAAATCATCATCAGAATATAAATATTTGATTACCAATTCATTTTTACCCAAATAAACTAATTTTGTTTGCCAATAAATAGAATCTTTTTCACTCAAAACCAACTTACCGTTGATTCGTTTTGCTTTTTGTTTATCCGAAAAGACAAAAAAAGTATCAATCTGTTTTTGAGAGAATTCGATAGAATCACCTATTACTTTATCTTCTAAAAAAGTAGCTTCATCTTTGAACTTATATTTACCATTAACTTTCACTAATTTATCAGCAATGGAATCTAAACTATTTTTATGAATTCGGAATTTAAAAAAACTTTCTTCTTTAATCATTCTTTTTGAAACATTCAAATAAATAGAATCTTCATTTACATACAATCCTAAATATTTATTTGGAATTGAATTTAACTCTGAATCATTTATAGGCTGTGGTTCTTGATAATAATATGTGTTACCAATAGGGTGTGCTGCTCGTTCTTTGCAAGAAAAAAATAAGAGCATTGAAGCTAATAAAATTAAAAAGTTTTTCATGATAGTTTGTTTTGTTTTGCCATTGCAAATGTTATGCCACAAAAAAACCGCTGAATTGCTTCAACGGTTTTCTATTTTTCTATATTCTGTTTTCTATGTTCTCAGGAATTACACATTAAAACGGAAATGCATCACATCGCCGTCTTTCACAATGTATTCTTTTCCTTCTACTCTTAATTTTCCAGCTTCTTTTACTTTTGCTTCTGAGCCATAATGTGAAAAATCTTCGAATGCAATAACTTCTGCACGGATGAATCCTTTTTCAAAATCGGTATGGATTACTCCTGCTGCTTTTGGCGCTGTATCTCCGATGTTGATAGTCCAAGCGCGAACTTCTTTAACTCCAGCTGTGAAATACGTTTGTAATTTTAATAATTTGTAAGCCGCGCGAATTAAAACTGCCGAACCTGGCTCTGTTAATCCCATATCTTCTAAGAATACTTGACGCTCTTCGTAGCTTTCTAATTCGGTAATATCAGCTTCTGCTCCTACTGAAAGAATAATTACTTCCGCTTGTTCGTCTTTTACTAATTCTCGAACTTGGTCTACATATTTGTTTCCATTAACTGCTGAAGCTTCGTCCACATTACAAACATATAAAACTGGTTTTGTGGTGATTAATTGGAAGCTTTCTAACATTTCTTCCTCATCTTGATTCTGAGGAACTACGGTACGAGCTGATTTTCCTGCTAATAAAGTTTCGCGAATTCTATCTAGTAATGCTTTTTCAGCTTGCGCTTCTTTATTTCCTGTTTTTGCTGCACGATTGGTTTTTTCCAAACGTTTTTCAACCGTTTCTAAGTCTTTTAATTGTAATTCAATATCAATCGTTTCTTTATCGCGAATTGGATTTACATTTCCATCCACATGAACAATATTATCATTATCAAAACAACGCAAAACGTGAATAATAGCGTTACATTCTCTAATGTTTCCAAGGAATTGATTTCCTAAACCTTCTCCTTTACTTGCTCCTTTTACCAAACCTGCAATATCTACGATATCCACTGTTGCCATTTGAACACGCTCTGGTTTTACCAATTCCTCCAAACGAGCAATACGTGGATCTGGAACGTTTACTACTCCAATATTAGGTTCTATAGTACAAAACGGAAAGTTAGCACTTTGCGCTTTTGCGTTTGATAAACAATTAAATAAAGTTGATTTTCCAACGTTTGGTAATCCTACAATTCCTGCTTTCATATCTATTTGATATTTTTTATTAAGTGATATGTAACGCAAAGCGTTTCATTCTGAATGTAATTTTTAAAAGTGCGCAAATATACTTTAATCCAAATTAGTATCAAAGTATTAAATAATTTGAATAAAATTATGGTTGGTCAACTATTCGTTTGAGTTTTCTTCTTCATTAAGAATTTCAGTATCAGGCTTACCCAGTTGTTCAATGATATTTTTTTCTTCATCTGTTGAAACGAAACCCGATGCTACATCCCAATAATTCGTAAAAAAAGAAGTATTTTTATTTATTAGAGACTTACCTTTGAAAACATTTCTATCCCCATATTCAAAAGTTTTTTTATTGAAATCGGTAATGACCATGTGATTTTTTACTTCAATTTTACGCTCTTTATTTTTATAGCGCTTTTCAAATCCAATAACCTCTTTTGAATTGGCTAGATAATAGTAATTTCCATCTTTTCTGAATGTGTTTTTAAACTCTAACTTGTACACTTTTCGAGAAGCTAGCAATCCTTCTTTATACATTTCCAATCGATCTTGATCTACAAAGGAGCTTAATTCTAAAATTATCTTTTCTTTTGTATCATATAGAATCCTAAAGTTTGATAAAATTCCTTTAGAATCAGGAAGTGGAGTAATTTTTAAAACTAAATAATTTTCATTAGGTGGATAAGTTTTTAAGGTGAAATCATAATTTTTTCTAGCTCTATTATCTAGTACTTCATCCAAATATTTGAATTGGTAATAATTTTCGATGATATTATTCAAATCGTATCCTAAAATAGTAGTATCAAAATCATTATCTAAAAATCCGACAGCTCTATTTTGTTCTACTAAAATATCTGTTTTAATGTTTTTATCATTCCCTAAAATTTGAAAATTAATTAAACCATCATTGAAAAAGATAATTTTATCATCGCGCTTATAAAATTCATGTAAATAAACTTTCAAACTTATAGGTAAGGTAAGCCTTCTTTTGGAACTTTCTATAATACGCATTAAAATTTCCTGAGGATGGTCTTTAGTAATTATAATATCCTCTAATTGCTGTGTAATTGGTTCCAGATAAATGGTAATCTCTTTTTGATTGAAAGCGGAATTTTTTACATTTAATTTTTTATAGGAAGTATGAACAAATTCTAAATCTGATGATTTTTTGAGACTGATTATAGCTATGCCTTCTTTATTGGTTAAAAACCCTTGATTTGATTTAACTGCTGTTATAGTAACATCCTCAATAGGTAAATCCGTATCAAAATCTTTCACAAACACAGTAAATTCAAGGTTTTGTGAAAAAACGAAAGAAGAAAACAAACAAATAAAAAAAGTAAGTTTTTTTATCATAAAAAACTGATTTTCAATCAAATTTATAAAATTATAATTAAAAAAAACGTTTTTTAGTGGAGAATAAACAAAAAAAGAGAACTATTTTTGATAGTTCTCTTCATGATAAGAAAAAAAAATACTTATTCGTTGTGCAAAAATGATTGTCTGTTTAATAAGGTTTCCTCACTTTCTACATGATTGTCATCGGGAACACAACAATCAACAGGACAAACAGCAGCACATTGAGGTTCTTCGTGAAAACCTTTACATTCTGTACATTTTCCAGGAACAATGTAATAAATATCGTCCGAAATTGGTCGTTGTGCTGCATCAGCATCTACTTCAGTTCCGTCTGGTAAAATTACCTTACCACTTAATTTTGTACCATCTTTCCATCTCCAATCATCAGCACCTTCATAAATTGCTGTATTTGGACATTCTGGCTCACAAGCCCCACAATTAATACATTCGTCTGTTATTATAATTGCCATGATTCCTTTTGTATTTAGAAATTAGAATTCAGAAAAACGTGATATTCTAATATTATGATTAATTTTGCGCTACAAAAATACAATGTAAACCAAACATAAACAAGTTACAAATGTTACAAAGTGAAATAAAATCGAGTTTTGTTGAATTAGGGAATTTCTTACGTCAATTTTCTGAAGAAGGAAATGTTAAATCGGCATCGGTTTTACAAAACGATTTGTTCTTTGATAACTTTGCTTCATTAATTGAACTTTCACAATCGCACAACGGTTGGTTTACTCCAGAACAAGTTTTATATAGCATTCAATCTTGGGCGAAAGCTTTAACTGAAGACAACCTAAATCAGTGGCTTTCCAAATACGATTTTTCAAAAATTGAACCTAAAAAAGTAGGCTTAATTCTAGCTGGAAATATTCCGTTAGTGGGTTTTCATGATTTTCTTTCGGTTTTGATTTCAGGTCATGATGTATTGGTAAAAACCTCATCAAACGACCAACATTTATTAAAATTTTTAGCAAATTATTTGATTGCTGTCGAACCCAAACTTAACTCAAAAATAACTTTTGTTGAAGGCAAATTAGAAGGTTTTGATGCCGTAATTGCTACAGGAAGTAACAACACAGCTCGCTATTTCGAATATTATTTCAAAGACAAACCGAGTATCATTCGCAAAAATAGAAATTCGGTTGCGGTTCTAGATGGAACTGAAAGTTTAGAGAATTTAGTAGTTTTAGGTGAAGATATTTTCCGCTATTTTGGTTTGGGATGTAGAAATGTTTCTAAACTTTTTGTTCCAAAAGGCTACAATTTTGATAACTTTTTTAAAGCGATGTACGAATACCGCGATGTGATTCACTACGAAAAATACGCCAACAATTACGATTACAACAAAGCGGTTTTCTTGATGAGTAATTTCCAAATTTTAGACAATGAATTCATGACAATTAAAGAAGATTCGAGTTATTCCTCTCCTATTTCTTCTGTATTTTATGAATTCTATGAGAATTTAGAAGATGTCAAAAACCGATTACAAAATGATGCAGAGCAGATTCAATGTATTGTTTCTAATAATTTGATTCCAAACTCAGTAGCTTTTGGTCAAACCCAACAACCTAAACTTTGGGATTATGCAGATAATGTAGATACTCTTAAATTTTTAGTTGAAATTGGATTAAAAAATTCATAAAAAAAAGGACTAAAAAAAACATATTTATTACTAATCTGTTTTAATTATTATTGATTTTTAAGCCTTTATTTCTTCAATAATTCCGAAATTTGTAGTTTAATTATCATTCCAAATGAAAAAACACAACTACAGCGCTGGTCCATGTATTCTTCCTCAAGAAGTATTTGAAAAATCAGCACAAGCTATTTTAGATTTCAACAACTCAGGATTATCTATTTTAGAAATTTCACACCGCAGTAAAGATTTCGTAGCCGTAATGGATGAAGCGAGAGCCTTAGTTTTAGAACTTTTAGGGCTAGAAGGTAAAGGATATGAAGTCTTATTTTTAGGTGGCGGTGCAAGCATGCAATTTTTAATGGTACCATACAACTTAATGAAAGTAAATGGAAAAGCCGCTTATTTAGATACGGGAACTTGGGCAAGTGGTGCCATTAAAGAAGCAAAACTTTTTGGAGAAACAGTTCTAGTAGCTTCTTCAAAAGCTGAAAACTATAATCATATCCCAAAAGGTTATACTATTCCATCTGATGTAGATTATTTCCATTGCACTAGTAATAACACTATTTTTGGAACTCAAATGAAATCATTTCCTGAAGTAAATGTTCCATTAGTATGCGATATGAGTTCGGATATTTTTTCGCGTGTTTTGGATTTCTCAAAATTTGATTTAATCTATGCCGGAGCTCAAAAAAATATGGGACCAGCAGGTGCAACATTAGTAGTAGTAAAAAAAGAAATCCTAGGAAAAACAGGTAGAACTATTCCAAGCATGTTAGATTACCAACAACACGTTTCGAAAGAAAGTATGTACAATACGCCACCTGTTTTCCCTGTTTATGCATCACTTTTAACCTTACAATGGTTAAAAAAAATGGGAGGAATTGCAGCAATTGAAAAAATCAACGAAGCAAAAGCCAATTTACTTTACACTGAAATCGATAGAAATCCATTATTTAAAGGAACAGCCGCTAAAGAAGATAGAAGTAATATGAATGTGACTTTCTTATTAGAAAACGAAGCACATCAAGAAAAATTTGATACAATGTGGAAAGCCACTGGTATTTCTGGGTTAGCCGGACATCGTTCGGTTGGTGGATACAGAGCTTCGATGTATAATGCGTTACCAATTGAAAGCGTTCAAGTTTTGGTGGATGTAATGCAAGAATTAGAGAAAAATATTTAATACAATTTCAGTTTAGATTTTTTACAATTTTAAACTATAAACTCATAAACATAAAAATGAAAGTTTTAGCAAACGACGGAATTTCAAAAAGCAGCATTAAAGCTTTAGAAAAAGGAGGTTTTGAAGTAATAACAACAAAAGTAGCACAAGAACAAGTAGCAAACTTTATTAACACACATGACGTAAAAGTGTTATTAGTTCGAAGTGCAACTAAAGTTAGAAAAGATATTATTGATGCGTGTCCAGGCTTGAAAATAATTGGTCGTGGTGGCGTTGGAATGGATAATATTGATGTTGCTTACGCTCGTGAAAAAGGATTACATGTAATTAATACACCTGCATCGTCATCAGAAAGTGTAGCAGAATTGGTATTTGCGCATTTATTCACAGGAGTACGATTCTTACATGATGCTAACAGAAATATGCCTTTGGAGGGAGATACAAATTTCGATGGATTGAAAAAAGCCTATGCAAATGGTATCGAACTTCGAGGAAAAACTTTAGGAATCATTGGTTTTGGGCGTATTGGTCAAGCTGTAGCAAAAATGGCTTTAGGATTAGGAATGAAAGTTATTGCTGCGGATAAATATGTTCATGAAGCTGTTATTCGTGTAGATTTTTATAACGGCCAATTCATCAATGTAGAAATTATTACAGAACCCCTAGAAGAAGTTATTAAACATGCTGATTTTATTACGTTACATGTTCCTGCTCAAGATAGTTATGTTATTGGCAAAGAAGAATTACAATTAATGAAAGACAATGTGGGAATTATCAATTGTGCTCGTGGTGGCGTTATAGATGAAGTAGCACTAATTGAAGCTTTAGACGAAGATAAAGTCTTATTTGCGGGGTTAGATGTCTTTGAAAATGAACCAACACCTGAAATCAGAATTTTAATGCATCCTAAAATTTCGTTAACTCCTCATATTGGTGCTGCAACTTTAGAAGCACAAGACAGAATAGGAACTGAATTGGCAGAACAAATCATTAGTTTATTAAAAAATAGCTAATCGAAATACTTGAAAATGTTAAAAGCATCGATTTAATCGGTGCTTTTTTTTATCTTTATACTTTATTTTTGGACTATGAAACAAATTGTTTTGCTATTATTCGTTGGATTTTCTGCTTTAACAGCTTGTACTAGTATGCACAATGAAAACAAATTCAAGGATAAACCAAAATTAGAAAGCGATACAATTCGTATTGCTAATGACAAAATCGAATATGAAATTCTAATCATAGATAGTGGTTTTACTTCTTGGTTTAATAGTTTTGCAAAACCAAGAAATTATTATTCTCAATCTTTCTTAGAATCAAGAAATAGAGTTTGGGTTACAGAATGGAACAGAAGAGCCACGCTTTCATTTCAATATGACCCTAATTTATATGGAATGACAATTGATTATCAACAAAATGTAGATTACGGATATGAAGTTAACTACATGTTATACAATTATTTAGTCTACTTTCAACTTACCCATAATCAAAAATTAGGAGGGTTTACCCCAAGAATTTAATTTTATGAAAAAACTTAAAGAACGTTGGAAGGTAACTTCAAACTGGCAATTAACCATAATTTTCATTGTATTTGCAATAACAGGTTCTACCGCAGCTTACTTGTCTAAGCCATTAACAGATTTTCTTCACATAACCAAAGAAAATCTATCGCTTTGGATTTATTGGCCAGTGAGGTTGATAATTATATTTCCAGCTTATCAAGTATTACTTGTTTTGATAGGTGCGCTTTTCGGGCAATTTAATTTCTTTTGGGATTTTGAAAAGAAAATGCTTGACCGAATGAAGTTAGGCTTCATTGGAGAATATATTGATTCAAAATTAAATAAAAAGACCGACATTTAGTCGGCCTTTTTATTACAAAGGAATATTTCCGTGTTTACGTTTTGGTGTATCAACAACTTTGTTTTCTAACATACTAAACGCTTTTATTAATTTTCTTCTTGTATCTCTTGGTAAAATTACTTCGTCAATAAAACCACGTTGTGCTGCTGTGTAAGGATTTGCAAATAATTCCGCATATTCTGCTTCTTTTTCTGCTAATTTTGCTACCGGGTCAGCTGCTTCGCTAATTTCTTTTTTGAAGATAATTTCTGATGCGCCTTTTGCTCCCATTACGGCAATTTCGGCACTTGGCCAAGCAAAATTCATATCAGCACCAATATGTTTTGAATTCATTACGTCATAAGCTCCACCATATGCTTTACGAGTAATTACAGTAACTCTTGGAACTGTCGCCTCGCTAAATGCGTATAATAATTTTGCTCCATGCGTGATGATTCCGTTCCATTCTTGATCGGTTCCAGGTAAGAAACCTGGTACATCTTCCAATACTAATAAAGGAATATTA
The DNA here is from genome assembly GCF_023634865.1 of Flavobacterium fragile. Classification (GTDB taxonomy): domain Bacteria; phylum Bacteroidota; class Bacteroidia; order Flavobacteriales; family Flavobacteriaceae; genus Flavobacterium; species Flavobacterium fragile. Next base: position 71,256 of record NZ_JAMLJN010000009.1, on the reverse strand, counting down.
AAACAATCACAAAAACGAACAAAACGAGCTGCTTTAATCGAACTGTTTACATCTAAACAACCAGCTAAAACCATTGGTTGGTTGGCAACAATTCCGATACTTCTACCACCTAAACGAGCAAAACCAACAATAATATTTTCAGCAAAATCTTTATGAATTTCAAAGAACGAATCTTCATCGATAATTCCGCTGATTACTTCGTGCATATCGTATGGTTTATTGGCGCTGTCAGGCACAAGTGTGTCTAATTGTTCTCGAATCTCATCTTGAAACTCATAAGGTAATTTTGGAGTTGTTTCTCTATTATTTTGAGGAATATAACTCAGTAATCGTTTAATATCTTCCAAACATTCTACACCATTTGGAGACGTAATATGACAAACTCCCGATTTTGAGGCGTGAGTAGCTGCTCCACCTAATTCTTCTGAAGTTACTTCTTCATTTGTAACGGTTTTCACAACGTTTGGTCCGGTTACGAACATGTAACTGTTGTTTTCTACCATCATGGTAAAATCGGTCATCGCTGGAGAATAAACGGCTCCACCAGCACATGGTCCCATAATAGCTGAGATTTGAGGAATTACTCCAGAAGCTTGAACATTTCTGTAGAAAATATCGGCATATCCACCAAGGGAACGAACCCCTTCCTGAATACGAGCTCCACCCGAATCGTTTAATCCAATCATTGGAGCGCCATTCTTCACTGCCATATCCATTACTTTACAGATTTTCTCGGCATGAGTTTCTGATAATGAACCTCCGAAAACCGTGAAATCTTGAGCAAAAACATATACTAATCTTCCGTTGATGGTTCCGTATCCTGTTACTACTCCATCTCCATAAATGATTTCTTTTTCCATTCCGAAATCGGTAGTACGGTGTGTTACCAACATTCCGATTTCTTCAAACGAACCTTCGTCTAACAAATATTCGACGCGTTCTCTTGCTGTTAATCGTTTTTTAGCGTGAAGTGCTGCTATTCTTTTTTCGCCTCCACCTAATTTGGCTAAAGCGATTTTATCATTTAATATTTTGATTTTATCTTCCATTTTCTTTCAATGAGTCAATTAGACAATTTGTCGATGTGCCAATTAATTTGGTAATCGTAATACTTTTTGATCTTCTACGTATTGTTGAAATGCAATCATAGCGGCGATTTCGGCTTCGGTATCTAATTTTGATTTTAGTTTTTCAGCATCGTAATACGCTTTCACAAATCCGGTATCGAAATCTCCTGAACGGAAGGCTTCGTGCTCCATAACAAATTTCCCGAAAGGTAAAGTGGTCGCTACACCTTCCACCAAATAATTATCAATTGCTTTAATCATCAATTCAATAGATTCTTCGCGCGTATTTCCGTAGGTAATCAATTTTGACAGCATTGGATCGTAATAAATCGGTACATCCATTCCTTCTTCGATTCCGTTATCTACACGAATTCCTTCTCCAACAGGTAATTGATATTTAACTAAAGTACCAACATTAGGTAAGAAATCATTCATTGGATCTTCGGCATATACACGAAGTTCCATAGCGTGACCTTTAATTTGTAAGTCTTCTTGTTTCATTGGCAACGCTTCACCACGAGCTACGCGAATTTGCAATTCCACTAAATCCAATCCTGAAATTAATTCTGAAACTGGGTGTTCTACTTGCAAACGGGTATTCATTTCTAAGAAGTAGAAATTATGATCCCCATCCATCAGAAACTCAACTGTTCCTGCTCCTAAATAATCACAAGCTTTTGCTACTTTAACCGCAGCCTCACCCATTTCTTTTCGTTTTTCTGGAGTTAAAATAGCAGATGGTGCTTCTTCCACCACTTTTTGGTGACGGCGTTGGATACTACATTCTCTTTCGAAAACATAAATAATATTTCCATGACTGTCTGCCATTACTTGAATTTCGATGTGACGTGGTTTGGTAACATATTTCTCAATAAAAACCGAACCGTCTCCAAAAGCGTTTGTTGCTTCTGAAATCGCTCTGTCCATTTGTGAAACGAAATCTTCTGCTTTTTCCACCACACGCATTCCTTTTCCTCCACCACCAGCTGATGCTTTGATTAGAATTGGGAAACCAATGTCTGTTGCAATTTTCTTTGCTGCTTCGATATCAGTAATAGCATCTTCAGTTCCAGGAACCATAGGGATTCCGTAAGCCTTGACCGCATCTTTTGCTGCTAACTTACTTCCCATCATCTCAATCGCTTTCGACTTTGGTCCGATAAAAATGATGTTGTTTTTTTCACAAGCTTCTGCGAAAGATGAGTTTTCACTTAAAAATCCGTAACCCGGATGCACGGCATCAACTCCTAATTCTTTACAAACTTCAATGATTTTATCACCACGCAAATAGGATTGGCTTGACGCTGCTTCTCCAATTAAAACCGCTTCATCCGCATATTTAACATGTAATGCATTTCTATCGGCAGAAGAATAAACCGCCACCGTTTTGATTCCCATTTTTTTTGCGGTTTTCATTACTCTAATAGCAATTTCACCACGATTAGCAACTAATATTTTCTTAATTTCTTTCATCTTATTCGAATTCAATTAACAATTGTCCTTTATCTACAGCATTTCCTTTTTCAACTGCGATTGATTTGATAACCCCATCTCTAGGCGATAGGAAAGAATTCTCCATCTTCATGGCTTCCAAAATCAATAAAGGATCGTTTTCTTTTACTTCTTGTCCAACCGAAACATTGATTTCTAAAATCAAACCTGGCATTGGCGCTTTAATAGCGTTCACTACTTTTGCTTTACCCGTTTCAATACCCATACTTTTGATTAATTCATGTAAAGCATCTGAAATCGCCACTTCATAGGTGTTGTTGTTTACTTTAACGGTATATTTTTTGGAAATAAAATCGGCCGATACAAGTTCAGCTTTGTAAGGTGTATTATCTTTTAGTACATGAAACTTTGTTGCTTCTACCTTTACGGCATCTAATTTTTGAAGATCATTTTCAGTAACTTCAAACGAAGCAGAATTGTTAACTAAAAGTTTATAATTTGCGCTCATATGAGATTTTTTTTAGTGGTTGTAAACTTACGAAAAGAAAACGTTTTCGTGAATACCAAATCTCATAAAATTTGTAAAAATACTATAGGTTTTACAAGGTTAATAAACCAAATTGTCTTAAGGTCAAAATGGGTTTTGAATACCAAAACAATTCAAAATCCTCCCATTTTTGTTCAAAATCGGTTTTCAATTGAGCAAAAGTTACTTTATTATCGGAATAAACTGAAATTCTCTCTAAAGTTATGACCAACCATTTCCCCTCTTCGGCATTTACCGAAATATCAAAGGTTTGAGTTTTATTATAAAATGTTAATTTCATCATTTCCCAGCTTTTTCCTTTTTTAGATTTAGTAAAGATTTCGGCTTGAGGTGTTCCTCCTAGCCAAACTATTTTTGCATTGGGTTTAGTGGTGAAATTTTGTTCTTTTTCCAGGCAATTATAAATAAAATCAGAAGGAATTTTAGTTTTTGGAATTTTGAAATCGAACCAATCTTGCAAGTCGTAATCAAAACAGATTCCGTGCATGTAATTGAATAACGATTTTTTTAATCCGAAGCTGAATTTATCGTGATTGATACCCGTTTTATCTTTGAAATTAATGTCGTTATTAGCAAACATAATTTCATTTTGCTCCGGAATTACTCCGAATTCTTCAGGAAACATTCCCACAGGTGAATGTGCAGTCATAGCAAATTGATGCCAAAAACCACTTTGTAAAACACCCAATTCAAATAATTGACGCACCATTTCCAAACTATCCACCGTTTCTTGAATGGTTTGTGTTGGATAACCGTACATCAAATAGGCATGAACCATAATTCCGGATTCGGTGAAATTTCGGGTTACTTGCGCTACTTGTTCGACAGTTACTCCTTTTTTGATTAGCTCTAAAAGTCGGTCTGAAGCAACTTCCAATCCACCTGAAACCGCAATACAACCCGATTCTTTTAGTAACAAACACAAATCAGCAGTGAAACTTTTCTCAAAACGAATGTTGGTCCACCAGGTCACCACTAATTTTCGTTTGATAATTTCCAAAGCCACTTCTCGCATTAAAGCTGGAGGAGCCGCTTCATCTACAAAATGGAATCCGTTTTCGCCCGTTTGAGTGATTAGCTCTTCCATTCTATCTACTAAAATTTTGGCTGCGATAGGTTCATACAACTTAATGTAATCGAGAGAAATATCACAAAAAGTACATTTCCCCCAATAACAACCATGCGCCATAGTAAGCTTATTCCAACGACCATCGCTCCACAAACTGTGCATAGGATTGGCTACTTCGATTACAGAAATGTATTTGTCTAACAATAAATCGGTATAATCCGGAGTTCCTACTTCACTTTGTTTGTAATCGTGGCGAGTGGAATTGTTTTTATAGACGACTTGGTTATTTTCTAAAAGAAAAGTTCGTTTAGCCTCCCCTAACCCCTCCAAAGGAGGGGAATTTAAAACGTGATTAATTAATAGTTCGATAGGTAATTCTCCATCATCTAAAGTAATAAAATCGAAGAACTCAAAAACGCGTTTGTCTTTTAATTCACGAAGTTCTGTATTTGGAAAACCGCCGCCCATTGCGGTTTTGATATTTGTAAAATTAGCTTTTATGAATTGAGCACAACGGAATGCACTATATAAATTCCCGGGAAATGGAACGGAAAAACAGATTAATTTAGGTTGTACATTTTCAATTCGTTGCTTAAGAATTTGGATGGTGATTTCGTCAATGAAAGTCAGTTCATTTTGTAAATGATCATACAACTCATCAAACGAATTTGCACTTCGTCCCAAACGTTCTGCATAGCGACTAAATCCGAAATTTTCATCGACACATTCTACAATAAAATCAGATAAATCTTCAAGATATAAAGTGGCTAAATGTTTCGCTTTATCTTGCATTCCCATCGAACCAAAAGCAAATTCCATGTCATCTAATTGATCAAAACGAGACGCTTCAGGTAAAAAATTCCCTGAACAGATTTGTCTTGCCAATGATGGATTTTTCCCTTGAAGAAAAGCAATTACAACATCGATTGTTTTGATGTAATCGTATTTTAGCGAATAAATTCTTTGGGAGTTAGAAGTTAGAAGTTGGGAGTTGGGAGAATCTGCATCTCGACTACGCTCGATGTGACAAAAAATCTCGGTTAGACCTTTTTTGGAGAACATATCTAAAATCACTTCAATACCTAAATCCGTTTGGTAAGCCAAAATATTTTTGGTATTCAGAAAACCTTTCAAATAAGCCGTTGCTGGATACGGTGTATTCAGTTGGGTAAAAGGCGGTGTGATTAAAAGAATGTCTTTCAAAGTTGATTTGTTTTTGCAAAAGTAAGGCTTTTTATCAAATCCTAACTCCTTGTTAAATACGATTAGAAAATGTAGAAATTTACTATTTTAGCAAAAAAATTGTCAAAATGCCAAGCGACTGTATTACGTATCAAAATTCGGGATATTTTTCAAAACTAATCGTAGATTATTTAGACCAAAAGGCTGAATTAAAAACGTTGTACAATCGGTTTCCAACAATGGAAAATTTTGGACTTCAAATAGAGGAAAAAAGTAATAATTTCCCAATTGAAAACCGTGAAATTTTAGTAAAAGCATTAGCAAATCAATATGAAAAAATTGATATTTCTAAAACTACTTCAACTAATCTTGAACTTTTAAAAGATTCAAAAACCTTTACCATTACCACTGGTCATCAGTTGAATTTGTTTACTGGTCCTTTGTATTTTATATATAAAATTGTTTCGGTAATTAATTTAGCGAAAGAATTAAAAACGGCTTATCCAAAACATAATTTTGTTCCTGTGTATTGGATGGCGACTGAAGATCATGATTTTGATGAAATCAATTTTTTCAATTTCAAAGGCAAGAAAATCCAGTGGAAAAAGGAGAGTAAAGGTCCGGTTGGTAGATTAAATACTTCTGGATTAGAAGTAGTATTCGAACAATTTTCAAGTGAATTAGGTTTAGGAAACAATGCGAATTATCTTCGTGAATTATTTAAAAAATCCTATTTAGAGCATACTAATTTAGCAGATGCCACTCGTTTTTTAGCGAATGAATTATTCAAAAATGAAGGCTTGATTATAGTTGATGGTGATGATTTGGAACTAAAAAATCTATTCATTCCGTATGCTAAAAAAGAATTATTACAGCAAACTTCTTTTAAAAAGGTAAACGAAACACTTCCGATATTAGAACAATATAATGTTCAGGTAAATCCAAGAGAAATTAACTTGTTTTACATTCAAGATAATTTGAGAGAACGTATTGTTTTTGAAAATGGAAATTACAAAATCAATAACACGCAATTATCATTTTCAGAAAGTGAAATACTAACCGAACTAGAAAACAATCCTAAGAGTTTTAGTCCGAATGTAATTTTACGCCCTTTGTACCAAGAAGTAATTTTACCTAATCTTTGCTACATTGGCGGCGGAGGTGAATTGGCCTATTGGTTAGAATTGAAATCTAATTTTGAAGCGAATCACGTTACGTTTCCAATTTTATTACTTCGAAATTCTGTTTTACTAGCTACCGAAAAGCAGCATGAAAAATTAGATAAATTAGGTTTGAATTGGGCAGATGTTTTCCAAAAGCAAGAAGATTTAATCAATAAAAAAACAAAAGAATATTCCAGTTTTACTATTGATTTTAGCGAACAAAAAACATTTCTAAAAAAACAATTTGAAAATTTGTACACCATAGCAAATCAAACTGATAAATCTTTTATAGGAGCCGTAAAAGCTCAGGAAATAAAACAATTGAAGGGATTAGATACTTTAGAAAAGCGTTTATTAAAAGCTGAAAAAAGAAATTTAAATACGCGTTTAGAGCAAATCATTTCGATTCAAAATGCGCTTTTTCCATCGAAAAGTTTACAGGAGCGAAAAAATAACTTTGCCGATTTTTATGAGTCTTATGGAGACACATTAATTTCAGTTCTATTTAAGAAATTAAAACCTTTGGAACACGAATTTACGATTATTTCTTTGTAAATCAGAATTGCAAGAATGCCGAAAATCACTTTTAGCCCTGATGGGAGCGAACTACCGTGTAGTGCGGAAAGCAGGAATATGGATTACAAAAACTCCCGAACGATTCGATCCTGAAATTTTTTAGAATCAGAAACTCTATTTCAAACAAAAAGCGTACTTTTGCACCCAAATTAAATAAATAAATTAAAATGGCAACAAATAGAACATTTACTATGATTAAGCCAGATGCTGTTGAAAAAGGACACATCGGTGGAATTTTAAATATGATTACTGAAGGTGGTTTCAGAATTGTAGCAATGAAATTAACACAATTAACTGTTGCTGATGCTCAGAAATTTTACGCAGTTCACAGCGAAAGACCATTTTTTGGTGAGTTAGTAGAATTTATGACTAGAGGTCCAATTGTGGCGGCTATTTTAGAAAAAGACAACGCTGTTGAGGATTTTAGAAAATTGATTGGTGCTACTAATCCAGCTGAGGCTGCCGAAGGAACTATCCGTAAAAAATACGCAACTTCTATTGGAGAAAATGCAGTTCACGGTTCAGATTCTGATGAAAATGCTGCTATTGAAGGTGCTTTCCATTTTGCTGGAAGAGAGCAATTTTAGTATTCAGTGTTCAGTCGCAGTTGACAGTATAGTCGGTTGTAAATAATAAAAAAATCTCGTTTCTATTGTGAAACGAGATTTTTTTTATCTTAAAATTAATTGGGTAATCAAATCTTTCCGAACCTCTTCATTAATCATTTTGATGATTTTCTCTTTTCCATAACTTAATTCTTCTCTTAGTACAGCAGAAGACAAAGCTACATAAAGTGTAGTTCCTTTTAATTGAATTTCGGTAGTATAATTATTAACTCCGGGTCCCATTACATTTTTCCATGCATCACGAACGTTGACAATATCCATACCAGCCTCCAACTTATTTTGAGAAATAAATTGTTTTAAAACATCGCTAATAGGACTTTCTTCGTTAAATCGCTTTGCCATATTATTTAACAGAAAATTTAGCAGGTCGTTTGTAATGGTACTCCATGTCTTGTTGATTTTTCACAACTAATTTATCTTTAGTTAGTTCAATTATTTCTTCTTTCCAAGAAGCATAATTCGTTTTATATTGAAGTGTAGCATCACCGTCTTCTAATAGTATAGATACATTTTCTTGAAGGTCGTTAGTCAAATACGTTCCATCTAATTGAGGCATTACTTTTTTTCTAAAACCTTTCTTGTTTTCAATTTTAAAAAAATCAATCGTTTCATTAACTTTATATTCTTTTTTATCGCCATCAGGAAGTTCTACTTTTTCAATTTCCCAATAGCCATTCAAATAAGAAATATCAGCCTCTTTGATTTTTTGCTTGCAGGAAAGTATTGAGCTTAAAACAATTAATAAAAGTATTCTTTTCATATTAGTACATTCAAATTGAAGTCTAAAATTACAACTAAAATTTAAACTGTTTAAACTATTCGTTACATTTATGGTCTAATTTAAAAATGTTCTAAAAAAGAATCATCAATGAAGAAATTTTTCAATCTAATCCTTCTAATTTTTATTTCAAGCTGTAGTTCAAATGAAGATAACGAGGTTATTTCAGACACTTTATATTTCCCGCCTACAAATACTAACACTTGGGAAACTAAAAGTATATCATCATTAGGATGGAATCAATCGCAAGTACAACCTCTATTCGATTATTTAGAACTCAAAAACACAAAAGGATTTATCATTTTACATCATGGTAAAATTGTAATGGAGGAGTATTTTAACGGCCATACAGCAAATGATACGTGGCAATGGAACAGCGCCGGTAAAACACTTACAGCAAGTATTATAGGAATAGCCCAGCAAGAAAACCTCTTGAATATTAACACAAAAGTTTCTCAATATCTTGGTACTGGATGGACAAGTGAACCTTTACTTAAAGAAAATTTAATCACTTCTCGCCATTTATTAACTATGACATCGGGCATAAATGATGAAAGCGAATTGATAATTACTCCAAATCTAACTTATTTAGCAGATGCAGGAACTCGATGGTCGTATCACAATGTTTTTCAAAAATTAATGGATGTTGTAGCTACTTCTAGCGGTCAAACATTTGAAAATTATTTTAATGTCAAATTGAAAAATAAAATTGGAATGGATGGCTTTTGGAACAACGGAGTGATCTACAAAATTTATCATAGCAATACTAGAAGTATGGCGCGTTTTGGATTGTTAGCCTTAAATAAAGGAAAATGGAGTAACGAACAAATCATAAATCAAACATATTTCAACGAGAGTATTTCAACCTCACAAAATATTAATCCATCTTACGGATATTTGTGGTGGTTAAATGGAAAATCAAACTTTATGTTACCTGGAAGTCAAACTTCATTTACTGGTTCGATAGTTCCCAACGCTCCTGCTGAAATGTATGCCGCCATGGGAGCTGCAGACCAAAGAATATACGTGGTTCCGAGCAAAAAACTAGTTATTGTTAGAATGGGAGAAGCTTCTAATCCTGCCAATCCCAGCTTTGCCGTATCTGGATTTGACACTGAACTTTGGGAAAAAATAAATGCTGTTATTAATTAACAGCATTTCATTCATTTTCTTTTATTTCTTTACTTTATTTTTACTACTTGTAAATTTAATTAGCAAGTACATAAAAATAGCAAAAGAGGCTAATCTAAGGGTAAGAAAAACAAAATCATAACCTTCAAAAGGTATTGCTACTAAAGCCATAACAACAGCAACTAAAAAGAGCTGAACTGTTTTATATTTTAAAAGTTCTTTCACTACAATAAATTTTATTTAAAAAACGAATCTACAAATTCGAATTTATTAAACACTTGTAAATCTTCAATACCTTCACCAACACCAATATATTTAACAGGAATTTGAAATTGATCAGAAATTCCAATTACAACACCACCTTTTGCAGTTCCATCCAACTTGGTAACAGCCAAGCAAGAAACTTCAGTGGCTGCAGTAAATTGTTTAGCTTGTTCAAAAGCATTTTGACCTGTAGAACCATCTAAAACCAAAAGTACATCATTTGGCGTATTTTCAACCACTTTTTGCATAACTTTTTTCACCTTAGAAAGCTCGTTCATTAAACCTACTTTATTATGCAAACGACCCGCAGTATCAATTATTACCACATCTGCATTTTGAGCCACAGCACTTTGCAAAGTATCAAAAGCAACAGATGCAGGATCACTTCCCATTTGTTGTTTTACGATTGGCACCCCTACTCTGTCTGCCCAAATTTGTAACTGGTCTATAGCTGCAGCTCTAAAAGTATCTGCTGCACCTAAAACAACATTATATCCTGATTTTTTAAATTGATACGCTAATTTACCAATTGTAGTGGTTTTACCAACTCCATTCACACCAACCACCATTATAACATATGGTTTTGTACCTATTGGGATTTCAAATTGAGTAGCATTACCTGAATTAGTTTCAGATAACAAACCTGCTATTTCTTCTCTTAGAATACCATTTAATTCATCAGTCCCTAGATATTTATCTCTTGAAACGCGTTCTTCAATTCGTTCGATGATTTTCAAGGTGGTATTCACACCAACATCAGAAGAAACTAAAATTTCTTCTAAATTATCCAAAACCTCAGCATCCACTTTAGATTTTCCAGCTACGGCTTTAGTAAGCTTAGAAAAAAAAGATGTTTTTGTTTTCTCTAATCCTTTATCTAAAGTCTGTTTAGCTTCCTCACTTAAGCTTTGCTCTTTTTTATCAGAAGAAAATATTTTTTTAAAAAAACTCATACTAAAATTAGGGTTTAAGTTTTTAACAGTTATCAATTTGTAATAAAATTGATTTGTCTTACAAATGTAAAAATAAAAAAGCTACTTTCAAACGAAAGTAGCTCATCTATATAATGTAAAATGAATTATTTCTTTTTCAAGAATTCATCAACTTCTTCTGGAGACATAACTGCTTCAACGAAAGTATAAGCACCAGTTTTTGGAGACTTAACCATTTTAATAGCCTTAGTTAATCTTTTAGAAGAGGTTTGTAAAGTTGCTACGGTTTTCTTTGCCATGACTTATCTTATTTAATTTCTTTGTGAACAGTTACCCTTTTTAAGATTGGATTAAACTTTTTAATCTCTAATCTATCTGGAGTGTTTTTTTTATTTTTAGTAGTGATGTAACGAGATGTTCCAGGAACTCCTGAAGTTTTGTGCTCTGTACACTCTAAAATAACTTGGATTCTATTACCTTTCTTTGCCATTTTGATCTATGTTTTAAGGATTATACAGATTTAACAAATCCGTTAGCTTTTGCATTTTTTAATACAGCAGCAATTCCATTTTTATTAATCGTTTTTAAAGCAGCAGTTGAAATTTTCAACGTTACCCATCTATCTTCTTCAGGAATATAAAAACGTTTCTTAACTAAGTTAACAGAGAATTTTCTCTTTGTTTTATTCATAGCGTGAGAAACATTGTTTCCTACCATCGCTCTTTTACCTGTAAGTTCACAAACTCTTGACATTATTTCTAATCTTTATTTCGTTATCTAAAATCAGGGTGCAAAGAAACAAAATCCATTTCAAATACACAACTATCTTTTACTATTTTTTTAAAATTTCTTTGTAAATTAGTTCAAGTCCTTTGCTAAGCGCTCTATCAATAACTTTTTCACGAGGTTGACCAAAGTTAAATTCTTCTACAAAAACTTCATTAGGTGTCGCAATTCCTATAAAAACAGTCCCTAATTCTGCATCCTCATCACCTTTCGTTGGACCCGCATTTCCAGTAGTAGCTATTGCAAAATCAGAATTCATTAGTTTTTGAACTGATATTACCATTTCTTTAGCCACTTCTGCACTAACAACTCCATGTTTAGCAATCAAATTTTCATCAATCTCTAAAACATCAATTTTAGTTTGGGTTGCGTAACTCACCACGCTCCCTTTAAAATAATTTGAAGCTCCTGGAACGGATGACAACATCGAAGCAATTTTTCCACCAGTGCAACTTTCAGCTGTTGAAATAGTTGCTTTTTTCTCCGTCAGAAGTCGCCCTAGAACCACTTCAATAGGTTCGTCTTCATTGTATCCAACGATAATATCATGAATTAACAAATCTAATTTTTCAACTTGACTTTTAATTTCAGATTTTAAAACTTCTTCATTAGTTCCTCTTGCTGTTAGACGCAGACGAACTTTTCCAGGACTTGGTAAATAGGCTAATTTAATAAAATCAGGTAAATTATTTTCCCACGCTTCAATTTGCTCCGCAATCATACTCTCACCTCGACCATAAGTCATAATGGTTTGATGCACGATGTAAGGACGCTCAAATTTTTGAACTAAATTTGGAACCACCTCATTATCAATCAAATATTTCATTTCATAAGGAACTCCTGGCAACGAAATAAAAACGGTATTTTCTTTCTCCATCCACATTCCTGGCGCCGTTCCAACTTGATTGAAAAGCACTTTTGCCTTAGTTGGAACTAGCGCTTGATCTCTATTCATTTGAGTTATGGGACGCTTGTAAATTCCTTCGATAATAGATTTCACATGCACCAATACTGATTCATTTTCAACTAAATTATCTTCAAAATAATCGCAAAACGTTTTCTTTGTGATATCGTCTTTTGTTGGACCTAATCCACCCGTAACAATAACTACTTCTACTTTATTTTGTAGTGTATGAAAAGTATCTAAGATATGCTGTTTGTCGTCAGAAATTGACAACATTTCATGTGTAGCAATTCCTACTTTATCCAACGCTTTTGCAATGTAAGAAGAATTCGTATCTACAATTTGGCCTATAAGAATTTCATCGCCAATGGTAACTATAGCAGCTTTCATTTTAATTTGGGATTTTTTTGGGGTTAAAGTTTAAAATCTTTCTTAATTTCTTTTACGGTTAAGTCGATTCGATCTTTCAATGATTTAAAAACTTCTTTAATTTCTTTACGTTTCCCTTTCGCTTTAGCCCAATTCATAATTTCTATATTTTCTTCATATGCTAAATCCATGCCCAATAAATCCAATGTTGGCTTTATTTTATGAGAGGAAGAATAGGTAGTTTCATAATCTTTATCCTCAATTGCGTCTTTGATAATTTTTATTTCTGCAGGAATTTCCTCAATAAACAAAGTAACAATTTGCTGCGCAAATTGAAAATCATTGTGTGAAATTTCATAAACTTTAGCTAGGTTATATTGTAAGGCCATAACTATCTAATTTGAATTTTAAACATAGACTTACCCTCAATAAATCCTTCTAAAACATCTCCTTCAGCAACTTTAGCAACACCTTTTGGTGTTCCTGTAAAAATAATATCTCCAATTTTTAAAGTAAAATATTGAGAAACATAGGCTATTAACTCATCAATTTTCCACAACATTAAACTAGTATTACCTTCTTGAACAGTAGTCCCATTGGATTTTAACTCAAAGTTAATATTATCTAATGAAGTAAAATCATTTTTTGAGACAAACTTTCCAATTACAGCAGAATGATCAAATGCTTTTGCTTTTTCCCAAGGCAAGCCTTTTTCTTTCAACTTATTTTGAACATCTCGAGCTGTAAAATCGATTCCTAAACCGATTTCTTCATAGTATTTATGAGCAAATTTAGCATCAATATGTTTTCCCACTTTGCAAATTTTAACCAAAATTTCCACTTCATGATGGATATCATTACTAAAAGCCGGTATCACAAAAGGATTTTTGTTAGGTAAAATAGAAGAATCAGGCTTCAAGAAGATAACTGGTTCAGTAGGCCTTTCATTATTTAATTCCGAAATATGGTCAGCATAATTGCGTCCGACACAGATTATTTTCATTTTTATTGGGTTAAGGGTAAATGGTTAAGGGTAATGGGCAAAACATTTTACCTTTCACCCATTACCTTTTACCTTATTTCGTATTTAACTTTCTTAATTTAATTCCTGTCAAAACTTTTTTAGTATACAATGGAAAATCCGCATTTTGAATCCATCCAAAATAACCCGGTTCTTTATCAAAAACATCGTCTACCAAAGCCCCTTTGTGTTTTCCAAAAGTAAAAATTTCTTTACCTTCATTGTTTAAAGCAATAAATCCTGCAAAATCAACCGATTTTTTTCTAGTCGTAAATTCGGCTAATGATTTGATGTCGTTTTCCAAATTTTCGTAGCGATCCAATTGCGCTTTTAAAATTTCATATGTAGCCATAGTATCCGCTTCGGCACTGTGAGCATTTTCTAAACTTTGTCCGCAATAGAATTTGTAAGCCGCACTTAAAGTTCGTTCTTCCATTTTATGAAAAATAGTTTGCACATCAACTGAAACTCGGTTTTTCATATCAAAATCAACTTCAGCACGCAACAATTCTTCAGCTAAAAGCGGAATATCAAATCGGTCCGAATTAAATCCAGCCAAATCCGAATCTTTTATCATGTTATGGATTTGAGAAGCTAATTCTTTGAATGTTGGCTCATTCGCTACTTTCTCATCCGTAATTCCGTGAACCGCTGTAGTTTGTGGAGGAATTGGAATGGTCGGATTTACCAACCAAGTTTTACTTTCTTTATTTCCGTTTGGATATACTTTAAATATTGAGATTTCTACAATTCGGTCTCGTGCTACATCAATTCCTGTAGTTTCAAGGTCGAAAAAGCAGATGGGGCGTGTTAATTTTAATTCCATAGCGATTTTATATGTGACAAAGATAAAAAAACCCGAAAGCTTTTAACACTATCGGGTTTATATTTATTTAGAATACTATCATGATTAAATATCTCTATTGATATCCCAAGCTTCTAAATAATCCGCAACGCGTTTTACGAAACTTCCTCCTAACGCTCCATCAACCACTCTGTGGTCATACGAGTGAGATAAGAACATTTTTTGACGGATTCCAATAAAATCACCTTCTGGAGTTTCGATAACTGCAGGCACTTTTCTAATCGCACCCAAAGCTAAAATACCTACTTGTGGTTGGTTGATAATTGGAGTTCCGAAAACAGAACCAAATGTTCCCACATTCGTAACCGTATAAGTTCCCCCTTGCGTATCGTCTGGTTTTAATTTTCCTGCTTTTGCACGGTTTCCTAAATCGTTAACTGCTTTTGCCATTCCAACTAAATTTAATTGGTCTGCATTTTTAATTACAGGAACGATTAAGTTTCCGTTTGGTAAAGCTGCTGCCATACCTAAATTGATATTTTTACGTTTGATGATGTAATCGCCATCAACTGAAATGTTCATTCCTGGGAAATCTTTCAATGCTTTTGCTACTGCTTCCATGAAAATTGGTGTAAAAGTTAACTTCTCACCTTCTCTCTTTTCGAAAGCATTTTTCACTTTATCTCTCCATTTTACAATGTTAGTAACATCAACTTCAATGAACGACTGAACGTGAGCCGAAGTTTGAACTGATTCCACCATGTATTTCGAAATCAACTTACGCATTCTGTCCATTTCCACAATCTCGTCTCCACCATTTACAGAAACAGGAACAGCTTGAGCTACTGGAACTGGAGTTACTTTTGGAGCCACCACTGGAGTCGCAACAACTCCAGGTTGATTTCCTCTATTTTTGATGTAATTTAATAAATCTTCTTTATTTACACGACCATCTTTACCAGAACCAGCGATAGACTCTAATTCAGCTAAAGAAATTCCTTCTTCTTTCGCAATGTTTTTAACTAAAGGTGAAAAGAATTTATCTGATGCCGAAAAATCAGCTGGCGCTACAGTTTCTTTTGCTACTTCTACTGCTTTTGCTACTTCTGAAACTGCAACTAGAGCGTCTGCTTTAGCTTCTGGAGTTGCTGCAACGGCACCACCTTCCGTTTCGATAATAGCGATAGTTTGTCCTACTTGAACTACATCATCAGTATTAAATAAAATTTCAACAAGTGTTCCTGCAACTTCTGAAGGCACTTCGCTATCTACTTTATCAGTAGCAATTTCAAGTACTGCTTCATCCATTTCAATTTTATCTCCAACCTTTTTTAACCAGTTGGTAACAGTTGCTTCCGCAACACTCTCACCCATTTTAGGTAATTTCAATTCAAACTTTGCCATATCTTTAAACTAAAGTTGTGTTTTTGTATTTGGTTTGCAAAAATACTAATTTTTCATTCGTTTTTTAAACAATTATCTAACTTTTTTAAAATTTGGAATTGGTGTTAGATGAATTTCATTTCAATAATTTTTTACAACAAAATTATTTGTCCTCTATCGTTCGAATTATTACTTCCAATCAAGTAATTGGAACTCGAAATGTAATTCTTAAAACTTAGATTTTTACTCTTATTTAACTGCATAAAAGTAATAATTTCGGCAAAACTAAAAGTAGTCGTATCAAATATTATTTCAATGTTTTTTTGAGGTTGATTCACAAATTGATTAAAATCAGCTAAATAAGTTGCTTTTTTTGATAGATTCAATTCTAAATTTTCTCTTGAAAAAACTATATATTCATTAATAATCCGAACTTCATTCTTTTGTTGATTCTTCTTCAAAAGACTAAAAACAAAACTTCCAACTTGCATCATTATATCAAAAAACCCTGATTTCTTGAAGTGTTTTTTATAGAAAAACTGCATCGCTTCTCTGAAACGTTTCATATACGTACCATCTCGAACGGTACTTTCTCCTTTATAATGAATCACAGAAGTTTCGTGAAAATAATAATTCGATTTCCCAGTTTTCAAAACCAAATAACTCAAATCGATATCATCCGAATACATGAAGCAATTTTCATCAAAACCACCGACTTCGAGGTACAATTCGCGCTTCATTATCATAAAAGCACCAACTAAAATATCTACTTTCCCAGATTCGTTCTCCGATAAATGTTGGGCGTAATATTTTCCGAAATAATTGGAGATTTTATATAATCCGAAAATCTTTGTAAAAGCCACCCAAGGAGTTGGAACGCCACGTTTACTCTCGGGAAGAAAATTTCCAGCACCGTCAATTAATTTACAACCGATAATACCAGTGTTCAGCGTCCAGTTTTTAGTGTTCAGTATTTTAGCAAAAGTATCTTCCGCTACAACCGTATCTGGATTTAAAATGCTAATGTATTCTCCTTTAGCTTCAGCAACTCCGATGTTATTTCCTTTTGGGAAACCTAAATTTGTAACGTTTTCGATGAGTTTGATATGTGGAAATTTGGTTTTCATCATCTCACAACTATCATCTGATGAAGCGTTATCGATGACAATAATTTCTCCATCAATGCCTTCCAATGCTTTTTGAACACTAAGAACACATTGCTCTAAAAAATAGCGGACATTATAATTTAAGATGATTACAGATAATTGCATGATGCGAATATAATTAAAAGTTTAATTTTAACATTAGTCAATTTCTGTTTTGAACAAAAACTTAATATCTTCGAAAATTAAAATTCGTTACATGAAAAAAATAATTACCCTGATTGTATTCTTGGCATCATTTTCTATTTTCTCACAAGAAGACACAAAAGCAAATTATGACAAAAAGGAAGTTTACATCCCAATGCGTGATGGAACAAAACTTTTTACGGCTATTTACACTCCAAAAGATATTTCTTCTAGCAAAAAATATCCAATTTTAATGCAAAGAACGTGTTATAGTATAGCGCCATACGGTGAAGACAATTACAAAAAAACACTTGGTCCTAACGCTTTTTTACAAAAAGACAAGTACATTTTTGTTTATCAAGATGTGAGAGGAAGATACATGAGCGAAGGTACTTTTACCAACATGACACCTCAAGTTTCCAAAAAATCAAAGAAAGATGTTGATGAAAGTACGGATACTTATGACACCATTGATTGGTTAATTAAAAACATCAAAAATAATAACGGAAAAGTTGGACAATACGGAACTTCGTACCCAGGATTTTACACTGCCGCAGGTACTTTATCCAATCATCCAGCTCTAGTAGCTTCGTCACCTCAAGCCCCTATTTCTGACTTCTTTTTTGACGATTTTCATCACAATGGTGCTTTTGTAATGGGATATTTTAAAACCTTCCCAGTGTTTGGAGTTCAAAAAAATAAAGCAGAAAACAAAGCTTGGTATACAGACCAAAACATCAAAACAATTTCAAGAGATGGTTCCATTTTTTACAGAGAAATGGGGACTTTAAAAGAAGCTGTAGACAACTATTACAAAGACAATTTTTTCATGCAAGAAATTGTAAATCATCCTAATTACGATGAATTCTGGAAATCTAGAAATTTATTACCGCACTTAAAAGGAATCGATCACGCGGTGATGACTGTTGGAGGTTGGTACGATGCAGAAGATTTAGCAGGACCACTAAACATTTACAAAACAATTGAAAAAAACAATCCTAAAGCAAAAAATACCATCGTAATGGGACCTTTTTCTCACGGAGGATGGTCGAGAGAAGCTGGAAAGCATTATCACAACGATATTTATTTTGGAGACAGTATCGCTACTTTCTATCAAAAGAATATCGAACATACATTCTTCAATCATTACTTGAAAGGAAAATCAAAAGAAGCTGCTCAACTTCCTGAAGCTTATATGTTTGATACCGGAAAAAAAGAATGGAAAACATTCCAAAATTGGCCTCCAAAAGAAAGTACTAAACTAAATTTTTATCTAAGTTCTAACGGAAAATTAGATACCCAAAAAGGTCAATCAGCAAATTTCAGTGAATACTACAGCGATCCAAATAATCCAGTTCCAAGTAGTATCAATTATGCTGAATATAATGGTTTTACACCAAGAAATTACATGACCGAAGACCAAAGATTCGCTTTAAGTCGCCCAGACGTTGTTACATTTACTACTGATTACTTAACAGAAGATATAACGTTAGCAGGAGAAATTATGGCTAAATTAAAAATTGCTTCAACTGCAACGGATGCTGATTTTATTGTGAAAATAATCGATGTATATCCCGCAGACGAACCTCAAAATAAGGACAAACCTAACGTACTTTATGCCAATTACCATCAAATGGTTCGTAGCGAAGTGATGCCTGCTCGTTTTAGAAATAGTTTCGAAAAACCAGAAGCTTTAACGCCAAATGCAACTGCGGAAGTTAACTTTAGATTGCAAGATGTATTACACAGCTTCAAAAAAGGACATAAAATTCAAATTCAAGTACAAAGTACATGGTATCCGTTAATTGCTGTTAACCCACAGAAATTTTTAGAAAATCCATATTTGGCTGAAAAACAAGATTACACTAGGGCTTTTATTAAAATCTTTGAAGAAAGTCATTTAGAAGTGGAAATTTTAAAATAATTAACCCAAAGCCGTCAGAAATGATGGCTTTTTATTTAATCCAAAAAATTGTACTATCGATTGCAATAGTCTACTTTTGCACTTCTAAATTCAAATTTCTGAATTCTAAATTACTATGAATTACCTATCAGTCGAAAATATATCGAAATCCTATGGCGAACGTGTGCTATTTGACAACGTTTCGTTTGGAATTAACAAGGATCAAAAAATAGCTTTTATCGCTAAAAATGGTTCAGGAAAAACCACCATTATGAACATGATTAATGGTTTGGACGAACCTGACACGGGTCAAGTTATCATTCGAAAAGACATTAAAATGGCGTTTTTATCGCAAAACAATAATTTGCAGGACGAATTAACCATTGAAGAAAATATTTTCGCTTCAGATAATGAAATTCTGAAAGTAATTGAGCGATACGAAAAAGCTTTAGAAAACCCTAATGATGAAGAAGCCTATCAAAGAGCTTTTGACGATATGGACCGTCATAATGCTTGGGATTTTGAAACGCAATTCAAGCAAATTTTGTTCAAACTGAAGTTGGAAGACTTAAAAATGAAAGTCAAAAACATGTCGGGTGGACAAAAAAAGCGTCTTTCGTTAGCGATTATCTTAATTAGCAAACCTGATTTATTAATTTTAGACGAGCCAACCAATCACTTGGATTTAGAGATGATTGAATGGTTAGAAGATTATTTTGCAAAAGAAAACATCACGCTGTTTATGGTGACACACGATCGTTTCTTTTTGGAACGAGTTTGTAACGAAATCATCGAATTAGACAACGGAAAAATCTATCAATACAAAGGGAATTATTCCTATTACTTAGCCAAAAAAGAAGAGCGTTTAGCTTCTGAAAATGCGAGTATCGATAAAGCGCAGAATTTATTTGTAAAAGAATTGGCATGGATGCGCCGTCAACCAAAAGCAAGAACCACCAAATCAAAATCACGTCAAGATGATTTTTACAAAATAAAAGCGGTGGCGGAAAGCCGAAGAAAAGAAAATGTGGTGGAGCTCGAAATCAACATGGAACGCATGGGAAGCAAGATTATCGAAATGGTAAAAGTGAATAAAAACTTCCCTGATCGAACCATTTTAAAAGATTTCAGCTATTCGTTTCAACGTGGTGAACGCATTGGAATAATTGGTAAAAACGGAACAGGAAAATCAACTTTCTTGAACATTTTAACCCAAACCATGCAACCTGATTCGGGTAAAGTGATTATTGGTGATACCATCAAAATCGGATACTACACGCAAAGCGGAATCAATCCAAAACCGGGACAAAAAGTTATTGATATCATCAAAGAATACGGCGAATATATTCCGCTAACGAAAGGAAAAATTATTTCGGCTTCGCAACTATTGGAACGCTTCTTATTCGATGCAAAAAAACAATACGATTTCGTAGAAAAATTGAGTGGTGGCGAATTGAAACGCTTGTATTTGTGTACGGTTTTAATTCAAAATCCGAACTTCTTAATTTTAGATGAACCTACAAATGATTTGGATATTGTAACTTTGAATGTATTAGAAAGTTTCCTTTTAGATTATCCAGGTTGTTTGTTAGTGGTGAGTCACGATAGATATTTCATGGATAAAATTGTAGATCACTTATTTGTTTTTAGAGGCGAAGGTGAGATTGAAGATTTCCCAGGAAATTACTCGGATTTTAGAGCCTATGAAGATTCGGCGGAACCTAAAGT
Organism: Flavobacterium fragile; assembly: GCF_023634865.1. Lineage (GTDB taxonomy): Bacteria > Bacteroidota > Bacteroidia > Flavobacteriales > Flavobacteriaceae > Flavobacterium > Flavobacterium fragile. The sequence continues at coordinate 50,281 of NZ_JAMLJN010000009.1, read as the reverse complement.
TTTGAATTCGGTTAGCACTGAAAAAACAAATTGGAAAGAAAAACAAACGGCTTCAACAGGTTTGAGTTTCAACGAACAAAAGGAATTCAATAAAATTGAAAAAGAAATCAAAGATTTAGAATACAACAAAAAACAAATCGAACAAGAATTCGCCGACGGAAAAGTTTCGGATGATAAAATTGAAGCGAAAGCTAATGAATTGCAAAAAATCATTCAAACTTTAGAAGAAAAAGAAGAACGCTGGTTTGAGTTGAGTTCGAAAATGGAATAATAATTAGTATTCAGTCGCAGTGTGCAGAGAAAACTGTGACTGAAAACTGTGACTGAAAACTGTGACTGAAAACTGTGACTATAATCAAATCATATCTAAAATTCCTTTTTCACTCCAAAAACGAACATGGAGTGCATTCGCCATTTGTATTTGATTTGGTTACGAAATGCTTTTATGATACTACCAAATATCCAGAATACGAAACCTTAAAATCGTACCGAAAATCGCTTTTAGCGAATAAAAACACGATTGAAGTTACTGATTTTGGTGCTGGTTCTCGAGTTTTTAATTCGAATGTTAGAGAAATTTCAAAAATTGCCCAAACCGCTGGAATTACTCCAAAAAATGCAGAACTACTTTTCAGAATCCTTCGTTATTTTCAACCAAAAAGCGTTTTAGAAATTGGCACTTCATTGGGATTAGCTACAAATTCTTTAGCGCTAGGAAATCCTGATGCTATAGTAACTACTTTAGAAGGATGTAAAAACACTCAAGATGAAGCAAAAAAGAATTTTGATAAACAATTTGAAGTTGCAAATGGTAGAGATTTCAGCTATCCAAAACCAAATGTGAATTTTGTGACTACAGAATTTTCAAGCTATTTTAAAACCCTTGACCTTTCACCCATCACCCATCACCTAATCTATTTTGATGGCAACCATTCCAAAAAAGCGACTTTAGATTATTTTGAGGCTTTACTTCCAACCATTTCAAATGATTCCGTTTGGATTTTCGATGATATTCATTGGTCAGCTGATATGGAAGAAGCTTGGGAAATCATAAAAAAGCATCCAAAAGTTTCCGTGACAATTGATACTTTTCAATGGGGAATTGTGTTTTTTAGAGCCGAACAACAAAAAGAAGATTTCATCATCAATCCGAATAAAACGATTAGTTCTCACTTGTTTGAAAGAATTCGTTTTTAATTGTAACAAATTCCTTTGTTTTTCTACTTATAATAGTGTTATATCAATAATAGTGTCATCTCGAGTGAAGTCGAGAGGCTAAATTCTAATTTCATTATGGCAAATCCGTTAATCAAAATAACCAATATCAAAAGAGATTTTCCTCTAGGAAACGAAATCGTGTATGTATTAAAAGGCATCGATTTAGAAATCAATAAGGGCGAATATGTAGCATTAATGGGACCTTCGGGTTCTGGAAAATCCACTTTGATGAACATTTTAGGTTGTTTGGATACGCCCACTTCTGGAACTTACATTTTGAACGGAAAACAGGTGAGCGAAATGCAAGACGATGAATTGGCAGGAATTCGCAATAAAGAAATTGGATTCGTTTTTCAAACCTTTAACTTAATGCCAAGAACAACGGCTTTGGATAATGTAGCTTTACCAATGGTGTATGCGGGTCATTCCAAATCCGAACGTGTTGAAAGAGCTACTGAAGTATTGACGCAAGTGGGACTTCAAGACCGTATGGATCATAAACCGAATCAGTTATCGGGTGGTCAACGTCAGCGTGTGGCGGTTGCTAGAGCTTTGGTAAACAAACCTTCTATCATTTTAGCCGATGAACCAACTGGAAACTTAGATAGTAAAACGTCGGTGGAAATTATGAATTTATTCAACGAAATTCACGCCAATGGAAACACCGTAATCTTGGTAACGCATGAAGAAGATATTGCTGCTTACGCTCACAGAATCATTCGTTTACGCGACGGACTTATTGAAAGTGATTCACAAAATCCGAATATTAAAAAGTAAAGTTACTTTCAATCCTCAATTGCATAAATGAATAATGTAATAAAGATATATTCGGCAGTAAATGTAAAATCATTTGTCACACTTTTTTGGACTATCATTGGACTTGCAGTATCGGTAATTGCTTCAATTTTTGCATATACTTTAATTAAAGATGGATATTGGAAAATATCTTTTTTCACTTTACCCTTTATTTTATTATCACCTTATATAATATTTTTTATTATAAAATCTAAAATAATATTAACTAATGATTCTATAATACGAAAAGTTCCATTTAGCAGAAAAGAATTGAAATATTCTGAAATTAAAACATTTAGAATTTACGATACAATTGGAAATGGATATGGTTCAGTTTCTTATTTTGAAACTAAAAAACCAAATTCAAAAAGTCTATTTACTTTAAAAACAATTTTTGTATCGGATATAGAAAATTCTCATCCAAATAAATTCACAAAGGGAAAACAATTTACTTTTCATGACACAAATGATATTTACTCATTTCTTGAAGAGAAAATTTCTAGTAATCAAGTTCATTAAGTAATATTTTATTATTGAAAAATCTTTTTCAAAATAACTACCTTTGCTCAAAATTGCCAAAATGACTTTTTCCGACTACTCTAAAGAATTTTCACAAAACTTAAAACTCGCCTATCCCATTATTTTAGGCATGATGGGACATACTTTAGTTGGTATTGTAGACAATATAATGGTCGGAAAATTAGGCCCAACGGAATTAGCCGCTGTATCATTAGGAAACAGTTTTGTATTCATTGCCATGTCATTAGGAATCGGATTTTCAACAGCCATTACACCATTAGTAGCGGAATCCGATGGAAAAAATGATGTTGCTGGAGGTCGTTCGGCTTTTCATCATGGCTTGTATTTGTGTACGATTTTAGGGGTTGCTTTATTTACCTTGATTTTCTTTTCGAAACCATTAATTGCTTACATGGGGCAACCCGAAGCAGTGGTAGAAATGGCAAAACCGTATTTAGATATCGTTGGTTTTTCATTGATTCCTTTAATTATGTACCAAGCGTACAAACAATTTGCTGATGGATTAAGCGAAACAAAATATTCGATGTGGGCAACTATTATTGGAAATATTACCAATGTAGTTATCAACTATTTTCTTATTTACGGAATTTGGATTTTTCCAAAATGGGGCATCGTAGGAGCTGCAATAGGAACTATTGCTTCTCGTTTTGTGATGTTAGGTTTTATGCACTACATGATGAATTTAAAACCGAAATTTCATCCCTATTTTAAAGGTTTTAGCTTAAAAGAAATCAAAAAAGAAGTCAACCAAAAAATCATCAAAATTGGAATGCCTTCTGCTATGCAAATGTTCTTTGAAGTAGCTTTGTTTACAGGAGCCATTTGGTTGTGCGGAATGATTGGAACTACAAGTCAAGCAGCAAATCAAATTGCATTGAGTTTAGCTTCGTTAACCTTTATGTTTGCGATGGGATTGAGTGTTACTGCGATGATTCGAGTTGGAAATCAAAAAGGGTTGAATGATTATGTTACCTTACGAAAAGTAGCGATTTCCATCTTCTTATTAACGGTAATTATCGAAGTGGTTTTTGCTTTATTGTTTGTGGTTTTACACACAAGCTTACCATATATTTTCGTAGATATCAACGATGTAAAAAACCTAACCGAAAACTTAGAAGTAATCGCAATTTCAGCCAATTTACTTTTAGTAGCAGCGATTTTCCAAATTTCAGATGGCTTACAAGTCGTAGTTTTAGGAGCACTTCGTGGTTTACAAGATGCAAAAATTCCGATGTATATCACATTTGTTGCGTATTGGGTAATTGGTTTTCCAATATCGATTTACTTAGGATTAGAAACCGAATTAAAAGCCGTTGGAGTATGGATTGGACTTTTAGCTGGATTAACAGCAGCCGCAATATTTTTGTATATTCGCTTTAATTACTTAACAAAAAAATTAATTAAAAATTAATAACGTACAGACAAGTCATTGACTTGTCTCAATTAAATATAAAAAACATGAACTTACCAAAATTTGTTATCGGTGACAATACCGATTTTCCAGAAGATATTTTCGTAATCCATTTAGAATATCCAAGATTCGTAATCAATTTAAAAGATGACGAAGTAGAATTTTTAGAAGACATCGAAGAAGAAGACGAAAAAGAATTAGAATCGGAAATGGAACATTTAATTACCATTGCCGGAGAATTCTACGATAGAGAAATGGAGCGTTACGAGCAGGAATAATCTTTGATTATGATTCCCGTAGCGACAAGTCATTGACTTGTCGCTACCAAAAATTATTTTTTAAAATATTGTTCCAATAAATGCATAGCCGCTGCAAAAGGTGAGATTTCATTGTTTTGCACGGCTTTTTTGTTTTCTTCTAAGAGTTGAATGATATTCGGATGATTGTAAAAATGCGATTTCAATTGTTCATTAATCGTTTCCATCATCCAAAACTGGTTTTGATTGTGACGCTTTTCTTCGAAATAATGATTCGATTTTACCAATTCAAAGTATTCTGAAATAATTTCCCAAATACCATCAATTCCTGTTTTTTCATAAGCACTACAAGTTGTTACTTTTGGAATCCAACCTGAAGATTTGGCTGGAAATAAATGTAAGGCTCTATTAAATTCGGTTTTCGCTAATTTGGCTTTCGCAACATTATCGCCATCGGCTTTATTGATTACGATTGTATCCGCCATTTCCATGATACCGCGTTTGATCCCTTGCAATTCATCGCCAGCGCCTGAAATTTTCAACAACAAAAAGAAATCAACCATACTATGAACGGCAGTTTCGCTTTGCCCTACTCCAACGGTTTCAATGATAATCGTATCAAAACCACAAGCTTCACACAAAATAATAGTTTCGCGGGTTTTTCTTGCAACGCCACCTAACGTATCGCCCGAAGCACTTGGTCTAATATAAGCGTTTTCATCCTTGACCAATTCTTCCATTCGGGTTTTATCGCCCAAAATACTTCCATGACTGATAGACGAACTCGGGTCAACCGCCAAAACAGCTACTTTCTTTCCGATAGAAGTTAAATATTTTCCAAAAGCTTCAATGAATGTACTTTTTCCAACACCTGGAACTCCCGTAATTCCTATACGAACCGAGTTATTTGCATGTGGCAAACAACCTTTTATCACTTCATTCGCTTTGGCTAAATGTTCAGGATTCGTACTTTCAACCAAAGTAATAGCGCGACTCAAAGCGGTTTTGTCTCCTTTTAAAATTCCAGCAATCAATTCCTCTGCCGAAGGTTGTTTTCTTCGAAATTGTTGAATTTGATGCGCTACAACCGTGCTCAACGTTTCGGGTTGGTCCACGCCGTGAATTTCTGAAAGTGCCGATTTTTTATTAGGTGTTTTCAAAAGAGTTTTGCTTTGTGTAAAAATACAAAAAATGTAGGAATATGAAACATCGAAATCTCAAGGTTTAATTACCTTTGTATTCTCGATTTTCGACATATGGAAAACATCATTCTATTATTTTTATGTTTGATTTTGGGTGTTGCGCTTCAAAAAGTACCGCAATTTCCTAAAAACGCTTATCAGAGTTTGAATCAATACGTGATTTACGTTTCGCTTCCGGCCATGGCGTTGTATTATATTCCAAAAATCACTATTTCATTAGCTTTACTTTATCCATTAGGAATTGCGTGGTTAGGTTTCGGATTATCGTTTGTATTTTTCTATACTTTGGGAACGTATTTCAAATGGTCGAAAAAGCTAATCGGCTGTTTGATTTTGACAGGCGGATTGAGCAATACTTCTTTCGTAGGCTTTCCCATCATCGAAGCTTTATTTGGCGCCGAAGGATTGAAAACCGCTATCATCGTTGACCAACCCGGTTCATTCGTAGTCGTAACGACTTTAGGAATTTTAGTCGCAGCGAGTTTTTCAAGAGGCAATTTAAGTACTACTGAAATCGTATTGAAAATTGTAAAATTTCCACCTTTTATTGCCTTTACGATTGCACTTTGTTGCACACTATTTTCATTAGAATTTCCTGAAGCATTGCAAAACTCGTTTTTACGAATCGGAAACACGGTAACACCTGTCGCATTAGTAGCGGTTGGATTGCAATTAAAAATTGATACTCGAAGTAAACATTGGCGTTTTTTAACCTTAGGATTACTTTTTAAATTGATATTGATGCCAGCTTTCTTCTTCTTGCTATACAAAATCGTATTAGGTGGAAAAGGTTTAGAAATTGATGTTTCCATTATGGAATCTGCCATGGCACCAATGATTACAGGTGCGATTTTAGCCTCTAACTACGGATTAAAACCGAAATTAAGCAGTATGATGATTGGAATTGGAATACCATTGTCGTTGTTGACGGTGGCTTTTTGGTATTGGGTTTTGAGTTAGTATCACAAAGTTGCACTAAGCTTGACACAAAGTTCCTCCAAGTTTTTTTTGAACTCTTTGCGACTTAGCGACTTTGCGAGCGAAAAATTCTGTGTTCCAAAAAATATAAAATTAATTATCTTTACACATCAATTTTACACTATGAATCCTGAAATATTACTGGCACTTGAAAACATTGTAGGTTCGGCTTATATTTTTACTGATAAAGCTACTCGTAAAACGTATGGTCATGACGAAACGGAAGATTTGAGTTTTCCGCCTCATGTTGTGGTGAAACCTGCAAATACAGAAGAAGTGGCGCAAATTTTAAAAGTTTCCAACACTTATAAAATTCCGACAACGCCGATTGGTGCACGTACGGGTTTGAGTGGTGGCGCTTTATCGATTTATGGAGGTATTGCGATTTCAATGGAACGCTTTAATAAAATCATTGAAATTGATGAGAAAAACCTTCAAGTTACTACCGAACCTGGAGTAATTACGCAAGTGTTAAGAGAAGCTGTTGCTGAAAAAGACTTGTTTTATCCTGTTGATCCAAGTAGTATGGGAAGTTGTTTTATAGGTGGCAATATTGCCGAAAACTCTGGTGGTGCGAGGGCTTTGAAATATGGTGTTACCAAAGATTATGTATTAAATTTAGAAGTCGTTTTACCAACAGGCGATATCATTTGGACAGGCGCTAATACTTTAAAAAATTCCACTGGTTATAATTTAACGCAATTGATGGTGGGTAGCGAAGGAACTTTGGGAATCGTAACCAAAATTGTATTGAAATTATTACCTCAAAACAAACACAACGTTTTACTTTTGGTTCCGTTTTATAAAGCAGAGCAAGCGTGTGAAGCGGTTTCAGCGATTTTTAGAGCAGGAATTGTTCCAAGTGCTCTAGAGTTTATGGAACGTGATGCGATTGATTGGACGTTGAAATTTGTCGAGGATTTGAATGTGGAAGTAAAAGACAACGTTCAAGCGCATTTGTTGATTGAAGTAGATGGGAATTATCCAGAAATTTTGATGCAAGAAGCCGAACAAATTTTGGCAGTAGTTGAACAATTTGAAATCGACGAAGTATTATTTGCCGATACTGACGAACAAAAAAATGCCCTTTGGAAAATGCGCCGTTCTGTAGCGGAAGCAGTAAAAGCAAATTCGATTTACAAAGAAGAAGATACGGTTGTGCCAAGATATGAATTACCAAAACTATTAAAAGGAATCAAAGAAATTGGAGCAAAACATGGCTTTCAATCCGTGTGTTATGGCCATGCGGGCGATGGTAATTTACACGTAAACATCATCAAAGGCAACATGACCGATGAGAATTGGAAAACGGAAGTTCCTAAAGGAATTCGTGAAATTTTTGAATTGACTGTTGGTTTAAAAGGAACTTTATCAGGTGAGCACGGCATTGGTTTAGTGCAAAAAAACTATATGGATATTGCGTTTTCAAAAGTACATTTAGAATTGATGGAGCGAATTAAAGCTATTTTTGACCCGAATAATGTATTGAATCCTGGGAAGATTTTTCCGGATGGGGAATAGTCAAAAAATTACTTCCCTAAAAACTCCATCAAATTGGCATCTGCATTTTTAAACGTTGGTGGTTGTTCGATAATACTGGCGTTTCTTTTTTTGTTGATTTTCATGGTAATATCAGCATCCGTAGTAAACAATAAAACCGACATAAACGGATTGGCAATATAAGGCGTTAGCTCCGCTTCCATTTCCTCCATTTTGATAATCTTTTCTACTTCTTGTAAACCTTCGTTGTAAATCTTAAACGTAACGGATAGCTTCAAAACGCCATCTTGCGCAATGGTTCTCACGTAGATATTTTGTAATTCAGGTTTTCCGATAGTTTTGGCTAAAGTGAGTTTAGCGAAAGTTCCGTTGGTGATACTTTCGTTAACATGATTGAAAAATTCGGTGTAAACAATAGTGTTTTCGTTCATTTTTAAATTAAATTGTCTTTTCAAAGATAGTTACTTTAATTCATTTCGTGATAAAAAAAATCCCCAACTACTTTTGTAATTGAGGATTCCTTTATTTGTGTTTAAAATTATTCGTTAACCAAAACCCATTCACCTGAAGCTAATAAACTTTCAGCTTTTTTGTATTTCATGGTTTCGCTTTTGCCACTCATTACATGTTTGATAGTAACAGTGTCATTACGATTGATTTTTGGCATTTCTCTAGTAATCGTCTCAGTAACTGGAGGTCTTTGACTTGCCATTTCTCCTGCTTTTTTGGCTTCTGAAGCTGGCGAGTCTAAATCCTCTTTAGTTTCAGTGTATTTTTCTTGACGTGTTTCTTGTCTTGCCTCTTGAATGTTTTCATTACGATGTGGCAAATCACCTTTGAATAAGAATGAAATCACTTCTTTATTTACATCGTCAATCATTTTTTTAAACAAGTTGAATGCTTCAAATTTGTAAATCAACAATGGATCTTTTTGTTCATGAACAGCCAACTGAACCGATTGTTTCAATTCGTCCATTTTACGCAAATGCTTTTTCCAAGCTTCATCTACAATAGCTAATGTGATGTTTTTCTCGAAATCAGTCACTAACGAACGTCCTTCTGTAGTATACGCTTTTTCTAAATCAGTTACTACATTCAAAGTTTTGATACCATCCGTAAAAGGAACTACAATTCTTTGATACTGACCATTGTTATTTTCGTACACATTTTTGATGATCGGATACGCTTCGTGAGCATCTCTAGTGTTTTTTTCCTCATAATGAGCTAAAACAGCCTTATACAGTTTTCCAGTAATTTCTCTAGCAGAAAGTTTTCCAAAATCTGATTCAGAAACTGGTGAACTAATTGAGAAATAACGAATTAATTCAAACTCGAAGTTTTTGAAATCATCTGCTAATTTATTTTGTTCCACTACTAATTCGCAAGTGTCATACATCATGTTGGCAATATCCACTTTCAAACGTTCACCATGTAAAGCGTGACGTCTTCTTTTGTATACTACTTCTCTTTGTGCGTTCATTACGTCGTCATATTCTAACAAACGTTTACGAACACCAAAGTTGTTTTCTTCTACTTTTTTCTGAGCTCTTTCGATAGATTTTGTCATCATCGAATGTTGAATTACTTCACCTTCTTTCAGACCAATTCTATCCATAACTTTCGCTACTCTTTCAGAACCGAACAAACGCATTAGGTTATCTTCCAAAGAAACGTAGAATTGAGAACTACCGACATCTCCTTGACGACCCGCACGACCTCTTAACTGACGGTCTACACGACGTGAATCGTGACGTTCTGTTCCGATAATAGCCAAACCACCTGCTTTTTTAACTTCGTCAGATAATTTAATATCGGTACCACGACCCGCCATATTCGTTGCAATTGTAACTACTCCAGGTTTTCCTGCTTCTGCTACAATTTCTGCCTCGCTTTTATGCATTTTAGCATTCAATACATTGTGTTTAATACCTCTTAATTTCAACATTCGGCTTAATAATTCCGAAATCTCTACTGATGTTGTTCCAATCAATACAGGTCTTCCTGCATTTGACAATTGCACTACATCTTCAATAACGGCGTTGAATTTTTCACGAACCGTTCTGTAAATTAAATCGTCTTTATCTTTACGAGCAATTGGACGGTTGGTTGGAATTTCTACCACATCTAATTTATAGATTTCCCAGAACTCTCCTGCTTCTGTTGAAGCTGTTCCCGTCATACCTCCCAACTTATTATACATACGGAAATAATTCTGTAACGTAATGGTTGCGAAAGTTTGCGTTGCTGCTTCGATTTTTACATTTTCTTTAGCTTCGATTGCTTGGTGTAAACCATCTGAGTAACGACGACCATCCATGATACGTCCTGTTTGCTCATCTACAATCATTACTTTATTGTCCATGATAACGTATTCCGTATCTTTTTCAAATAAAGTGTAAGCTTTTAATAATTGTGTTAAGGTGTGAATACGTTCAGATTTTACAGAGAAATCACGGAATAATTCTTCTTTTTTCTCTGCTGCTTCTTCTGGAGCTAAATTCTCTCTTTCGATTTGGGCAATTGCTGTTCCAATATCTGGTAAAACGAAGAATTGAGAATCGGTATCAGTAGATAGGAATTGGATTCCGTTATCCGTTAGCTCAACTTGATTGTTTTTTTCTTCAATAACAAAGTATAATGCCTCATCAATTTTTGGCATTTCTCTGTTGTTATCTTGCATGTATTGATTTTCCGTTTTTTGAAGTAATTGTTTTACTCCTTCTTCAGATAAGAACTTGATTAACGCTTTACTTTTTGGTAAAGCTCTATGTGAACGCAATAAATAAAAACCAGCATCTTTAGTATTTCCTTCTTTGAATAAACGTTTTGCTTCAGTTAAACAATCCGTAGCTAATTTACGTTGAAGTGTTACTAAGTTTTCAACTTTAGGTTTTAATTCTAAAAATTCATGACGGTCTCCTTGTGGCACCGGTCCAGAAATAATCAATGGTGTTCTAGCATCATCAATTAAAACCGAATCAACCTCATCGACAATCGCATAATTATGTTTGCGCTGTACCAAATCTTCTGGAGCATGCGCCATATTATCACGAAGATAGTCGAAACCAAATTCATTATTTGTTCCATAAGTAATATCCGCTTCATATGCTTTTCTTCGTTGAGGAGAGTTTGGCTGATGATTATCAATACAATCAACCGTTAAACCATGAAACTCAAATAAAGGAGCTTTCCACGTACTATCACGTTTTGCTAGATAGTCATTCACCGTTACTAAATGCACACCATTACCTGTCAACGCATTTAAGTATAAAGGAAGTGTGGCAACTAAAGTTTTACCTTCTCCTGTTTGCATTTCGGCAATTTTACCTTGATGTAAAACTACCCCACCAATTAACTGAACATCATAGTGAATCATGTCCCAAGTGATGGCTTTTCCAGCAGCATCCCAAGAGTTAGCCCAAGTAGCTGTATCACCTTCAATAGTAATGTATGGTTTTGTAGCCGATAATTCTCTATCCTTTGGTGTAGCCGTTACAGTAATAGTGGTATTGTCTTTAAAACGACGAGCGGTTTCTTTCACCACCGCAAACGCTTCTGGAAGAATTTCATTTAATACTTTCTCAGAAATTTCATAAGCTTCCTTCTCAATTTTATCTATTTCTAGATAGATATCTTCACGAGCATCGATATCGGTAGTTTGTTCAGCTTCTAGTTTTAAGGAAGTTATTTTAGCGTCCTTGTCAGCGCGAGCATTTTGAATTTTCGCCTTGAATTCAGCTGTCTTGGCACGTAGTTCATCATGAGACAAAGCTTGTAACGCGCCTTCAAATGATTTAATTTTATTGATTATAGGTTGAATCGCTTTTACATCTTTCTCCGATTTGTCCCCCACAAAAGCCTTCAATATGGAATTTATGATACTCATAATTTTTTATTTTCAATATATAGTTTGCAGATAAAACCACAAAAAAAGCCTCGGTAAGGAGACTTATTTCTGTTGTGTTTATTTATTTTTAATATTCGTCCTCATTCCAAAGATAATCTTCGTCCGTAGGATAATCTGGCCAAATCTCTTCCATTGATTCGTAGATTTCACCTTCGTCTTCTATAGACTGTAAATTCTCTACCACTTCTAATGGAGCTCCAGTTCTAATAGCGTAGTCGATAAGTTCGTCTTTGGTCGCTGGCCATGGTGCATCGCTCAAATAGGATGCTAATTCTAAAGTCCAATACATCTTTTTATCGATTTAAGTTTATGCAAAAATAAATTTATTACTTAAAAAGTCAAGTTTTTTTTTACTTTTTTTACTAAAATTTAAGAACGTTTTTTTTGAGTGTTCAAAACATGACTTTTCATCTTTATTTTAAGGTATATTGAACACTATACCTGATTTCTGAATGTTACTTTCTAGGAATCCATTTCACTTCATCAGCGTTCAAATCATGTGACAACTTTCGTGCCAACACAAAAAGGTAGTCAGAAAGTCGGTTTAGGTACTTAATCACGCGCTCGTCTGTGGGTTCTATGTCATTCAAATGTACGGCTAAACGTTCCGCTCTACGACAAACGCATCGAGCAATATGACAATATGACACGGTTGTATGTCCACCCGGCAAAACAAAATGTGTCATGGGTGGTAACGCTTCTTCCATAGTATCAATTTCATTTTCTAAAAATTCGATATCTGATTCGACTATACCTAAGTTTTGCAAACGAGGCTGACCATTTTTCATGATTTCCTTTTCAGGTGGTGTTGCTAAAATGGCTCCAACGGTAAATAGCCGGTCTTGTACTTCAATGAGAACATTTTTGTATAAAGCATTGATGTCTTGGTCGCGAATTAATCCAATATGCGAATTCAATTCATCAACCGTTCCATAACTTTCAATACGAATATGGTGTTTTGGCACACGCGTACCACCAAATAAAGCTGTGGTTCCGGTATCGCCTGTTTTTGTGTATACTTTCATCTTTAAATTTTAATAACTCAAATACTTAGAGTAAGCATTTGAAAATAACATTCATTTTTTATGTTAACAGCCGTAAAAATACTACTTTTAGAAACTAATTTGCATTAAAAATTGTTAACTCTTTTGTAAAAATATGGAAAATTTCAAACTTACTAACCACTTCACTATAAAAGGTATTTCGGCTGCTTCAGGATTGGTTTATTCCCAAAATGTTTTATTCGTAATATCTGATTCTAGTAGTTTTTTATACCAATTCGACATCGACAGAAAACTTTTGCTAAAATTTCCATTAGTAAAAAACGCAAAAGAAAACATTGAAAAAGAAAACAAACCCGATTTAGAAAGCATCACGCAACATGGAAATCAGTTAATAATGCTAGGTTCGGGTTCAACCCAAAAACGAAATTCGATGTTCACTTTAGATTTAGGAACCGATACCTTAAAAACGCAAGATTTAACTGCTTTGTACCAAAAATTAAAAACCATTGGTTCGTTTACCGACAACCAACTGAATATTGAAGGTGCTATTTATGCGCATCAAACGATGTTATTGTTTCAGAGAGGAAATTCAAAAAACAGTCGAAATGGAATTTTTATTATTCCAAATAACCAAGAAGAAGGCATTCGATTTATACCGATTTCACTTCCAACATTAGATGATATTGAAACCACTTTTACCGATGCGATTTTAATTGGCGATAAAATTTATTTCTTGGCTTGCGCCGAAAACACCGAATCTACTTATGAAGATGGCGAAGTCTTAGGAACCGTTTTAGGAATCATGCATGCACCGACATTTGAAATTATTAATGTGCAATTATTATCGAAACATCAGAAATTTGAAGGTATTACGCTTTACAAAGAATCAGAAACTGAAATTAAGTTTTTATTATGCGAAGACAATGATACGGAGACTTTAGAAACTACAATTTACCAATTAACATTGAAAAAATAATTTTTTTTACTTCCTTCCCAACCTTTTCCCAACTTTTCTGCTCTATATAAAAAAGCAAGTTTACCAATGGATGTAAAACACATACAAGGCTGCCGAAAACAACACCGCGAAGCGCAACGCATGGTGTATGAAATTATGGCACCAAAACTCTATCGTTTGTGTAAACGGTATTTAAAAAAGGAGGAAGAAATTGAAGAAGTATTGGCCGATGCTTTTTTTACCCTATTTACAAAAATCGAACAACTAAAAGAGGATTTGGCTTTTGAAGCTTGGGCGCGAAAAATAACGGTAAATAATTGCCTTTTACAAATTAAAAAAAACATCAACTTTAATTTGTATTTAGAAGATGTAAGCTACAATTCGCAACCCTTAGCAGATGAAGTCACCGATTTAGAAGAAGAAGATTTGCTCAATTTACTCCAGTATATTCCTGATGGATGCCAAACGATTTTTAATTTATTTGTGATTGAAGGTTATTCACACAAAGAAATTGCAGAACAACTTGGCATTAGTGAAGGAACATCGAAATCGCAATTGAATGCGGCGAAAAGTAAATTAAAAGAATTGGTAAGAACTTTTTATTATCAAAAAGCAAAATAGTCATGGGAACAGAAGAAAAATTATATAAAAAAATACAACAAGCTGCCGAAAACGCCGAGCAAAAAGACTTTCCAGGCATGGAGAAGATTTGGGCGCGCGTGGAAGACAAATTAGAAACCCAAACGCTTCAAAAGGAGAAACATTTGTGGAAAAAATTAGCGGTTGCAGCATCAATAGTTTTGGTAGGAACGTTAACTTTTTTCTTACTACAAGAAAAAGAAACTATAATTGTTCCTGAAAACACAGTTACTACTATTGATTCATCAAAAAACGTGATTCCAACACCAGAATCGGCTAATGGATTTGTAAATACAACTCCTGAAATTAAAAAAGAAGCGGAACAAATTTTACAACAACAAATTGTAATTCAAAACAATATTGTAATTAACGATACCTTCAATTACGCATCAAAAAAAGAAATGATGATTCCAAAATTTATTGTTAAGGAAGAAGTTCAAGAAATGGCAAAAACGAGTTTGGTTCCAACATATAACAATACCATTTTGAATTCGGCTTCTACAAATGATTCGGGAAATTTAGCAAAAGGGAAGCGTTATGATTTCACAATGAATTTAGCCAAAACTAATCAGAATAAAGATAAAAAAACAACCAACGACGATTTACTTTTGATTGATGGTAAAATGAGTGAAAAATCACTAGACAATATCAATCCAGAAGAAATTGAATCGATTATCGAACTAAAAGAACCTATTTATTTTATCAACGGTGTGGAATATTCAGAAGAATCCTTGTTTGGAGAAAAACCCACGAGTCCGTATGCGCCTTTAAGTAAACAAAAAATTGAAAAAATTGAAGTCATCAAACCTTCAGATGCCGTAAAAATTTATGGTAAAAAAGGAGAAAAAGGTGTGGTGATTATTTCGATTAAGAAATAGCAATAACAATTTAAAATTCAAATTATGAAAAGACAATTAATCCTATTCTTATTTCTATCTTTTTTGACTTCTCATTTAAGTTTCAGTCAAGATACCATAATGAATCAACCAAAAAAGTCCACAAACATAGTTAAGAGAGATAAACCTCTAATTGTAGTAAATGATTCCATTTTAAAATATGAAGTTATAGAATATTTAAATCCTAATGACATTGAATCTATAACCGTTTGGAAAGATGAAAAAGCTAAATCATTATATGGTGAAAAAGGAAAATTTGGTGTAATCATTATTATTACTAAAAATATCTCAAAAGAAAATCTAATAAAAATCTACAACGAATATAAAGATGAACTATAGACTAATCATCATTGCTTTTTTTCTCAGCTTAACTCTTCATGCTCAAGAGAAGAAACAAAACGATAGCATCAAAATTGAAATCAATTCGAATACAAAAACTATTTATGTGTTAGGCGGAATTGCATCTGTAATCACTAAAGATGATTTGGCTTTCGCGAAAAAATACAATGTTAAATTTCATGATTTTGGTTGCATTCCACCGATAAATTTTGATGAATATGAAGCTAAAAATGAATTGGTTTTTGAATTTTTGAATAAAACCTATGGAAAGCAATGGCAAAAAGAAATTAGACCTAGTATTTTAGGATTTGAAAAATGGAAAAATCGTAACAACAAATAAATCAATTATATCCTTTTGGAGCTTTTCTAACGGGATGTATCTTTTCAAACGCAAATCCTATTCGTAATAACTTTTCTTCTTCAAAAGGTCTTGCAATAAAAGTAATCCCAACTGGCTCTCCAGTTTCACTGTAGCCCATAGGAACACCCAAACAAGGATATTTTGCCATAGCAGCATGACCCGAATTGTAATTATTTATCGACACTATAGCATCTAAATTATGAGTTTTCATAGGAGTTTCGAAAAAGGAAACAGCTTCACTATAAAAGGTTCCCTTCAATTTTGCAAAGTCCTCTTCAGAAATAGTTTCAGCCACAATTCCTTCAAACAAAGCTTGACCATAAGGAATTCGTAAAGCAGCCTCTTTTTTATTGAATACTACAATATCATCAACAGTTTGAAACAAATCATAAACGGAAGAATGCGATTTTAAGTATTTTGGTAAATCTACTTTCATGTCCGCATTTAAAAAAGTGACGAAACCATTAAAATTGACATTTTGTGGTTCAATTTCAATAATTTCAACTCCGTGCGACTTTAAATTTTCGATTGTCTTTTGGTAAATTGTGTTACTCAAATAGGATTTAAAAACTCCGAAACGTTTCCCTTTTAACTCGTTATCAGAAAATGTAGTCCAAACATAATTCGCTTCTGATTTGATGGTGGTACTATCTTCACCATCGTATCCCATAATTACCGACAACAAAATTGCGGTGTCAGTTACATTTTTTGCCATTGGACCAGCAGTATCTAAAGTAGATGAAATAGGAATAATTCCTGTTCTACTAACTTTACCAATAGTTGGTTTTAGTCCCACTATAGAATTTTGACTCGAAGGTGATATAATTGAACCCGAAGTCTCAGAACCAACAGCTGCAACAGCATAATTTGCTGCCACTGAAACACCACTACCCGAACTTGAACCTCCTGTATCAAAAATAGTTCTTCCATAAGGATTTAAAGTCTGTCCTCCTAGAGCGCTATAACCACTTGGGCAACCATCACATAGAAAATATGCCCATTCACTCAAATTAGCTTTTCCTAAAATGATAGCACCTTTGGCTTTTAATTGCTTAACAACAAAAGCATCATTTGTTTTATTATCTTTTAAAGCCACAGCTCCTGCTGTCGTGGGCATTCCATCAGTATTGATGTTATCTTTTAATAAAATAGGCATACCATAAATTGGATGTGATTTACTTTTAGTTCTTCTTTTATCACATAACTTGGCTTCTTGAACTGCATTTTTATTAATGGTAAGTATCGCATTCAAAAAGGTTTCTTGATTACTTTCAAATTTCAGAATTCGATACAAATACCATTTTGTCAATTGCTCATAATTCAACTTTTTCTCGTCTATGCTTTTCTGAAGGCTTAAAATATCTTTATCCAAAATATAAGGAAGCATTTGGATATAATCCTGTTCATTAAAATTTCCAAGTTGACTCTGAATAGACTTAAACATTTCATTTTTATCTAAATTTTTAGATTGAATGAGTTTAAATCGCATTCTTTCGTTTTTAGTATTGGCTAAACTTTCTATCTGGGCAGTTTCGTCATAGGGCATCCAAGTTCTGTCAGATGTTATATTTTTAGAACACGATAAAAAAGCAAAAACTATCAGTAAACAACTATATTTCATTTTTATAAACTTTAGAATAACAAATATATTCATTTACCGATTGTAATGAAAAATTAAAAAGCTCCTATCGGAGCTTTTAACTATTGTTTAATTATTTTTCAATCTCTTTTAAGGACTCCATTTTTTTATATGCTAGGAATCCTTTGATATCTTCGAAATGTTCTTTTACTCGTTTGTGTCCAAATTCAAATACTTTTTCCGCTAATCCATCCAAGAAATCACGGTCGTGAGAAACTAAAATTAAGGTTCCATCAAAATCACGAAGGGCATCTTTGATAATATCTTTTGTTTTCATATCCAAGTGATTCGTAGGCTCATCCAAAATTAAAACATTCACAGGTTCTAACAATAATTTAATCATGGCCAAACGTGTTTTCTCACCTCCAGAAAGTACTTTTACTTTCTTCTGAATATCGTCCCCTTTAAACATGAAAGCGCCTAACATATCTTTAATTTTCGTACGAATATCACCTACAGCAATGCGATCTATCGTATCAAAAACGGTTAATTCTCCATCCAATAGAGCGGCTTGATTTTGAGCGAAATAGCCAATTTGTACATTGTGACCAATTTCTACTTTTCCACCATCATAATCAATTTCACCCATAATTGCTTTAATCATGGTAGATTTTCCTTCTCCATTTTTTCCAACAAATGCCACTTTCTGACCTCTCTCAATCACCAAATTCGCATTATTGAAAACCACATGATCTCCATATTTTTTTGTAAGTTCGCTCACCACCACAGGATATTGACCTGAACGTGGCGATGGAGGAAATTTGAGCTTCAAAGCCGATGTATCTACTTCATCCACTTCCACAAGAACTAATTTTTCTAGCATTCGAACGCGCGATTGTACTTGCTCTGTTTTAGAATATGTTCCTTTAAATCGCTCAATAAAAGCCTGATTTTCAGCAATGAATTTTTGTTGCTCATCGTAAGCTTTTTGTTGATGAATACGTCTATCTTGACGCAACACTAAATAATCGGAATATTTCGCTTTGTAATCGTAAATTCTGCCCATCGTAACTTCAATAGTTCGATTGGTGATGTTATCTACAAACGCTCTATCGTGAGAAATTACCATTACCGCTTTAGCTTGATTCATCAAAAATTCTTCTAACCATTGAATACTCTCCATATCCAAATGGTTCGTTGGCTCATCTAAAAGAATCAAATCAGGTTTTTTCAAAAGGATTTTAGCTAGTTCAATACGCATTCTCCAACCTCCAGAAAATTCAGAAGTTAATCGAGTAAAATCTTCTCTTTCAAAACCCAAACCTTTTAAAACCTTTTCTACTTCCGCCTCATAATTAACTTCTTCAATCGAATAATATTTTTCTGAAAGCTCTGAAACACGTTCGATTAACTTCATGTAATCATCACTCTCGTAATCAGTACGAACCGTTAATTGTTCGTTGATAGCATCAATTTCTTTTTTCATGTCCAAAACTTCAGAAAAAGCTTTTGAAGTTTCTTCCATTACGGTACAATTATCAGTAGTTAATAAATGCTGTGGCAAATACGCAATTACGGCATCACTTGGAGCTGAAATTCCCCCTCTTGTAGGCTTGTTCACTCCTGCTACAATCTTTAATAATGTAGATTTTCCAGCTCCATTTTTACCCATTAAGGCAATTTTATCATTTTCATTAATAGCAAAAGTAATTTCACTAAAAAGAGTCGTTCCGCCAAATTCTACGGCAACATCATTAACTGTTATCATAATGTAAGTTTAAAATTTTAAGGTAGATAAGGTTAAGTAATTCCTTAAATTTTTGAAGGCGCAAAGATAGATTTTAAATTCTGATTTTAGAAAACAACTTTCTGATTTCATAAAATATAGTTAAGTATTAGTCTTTCAGTACAAAAACTTCTATTTTTACATTTTAAAAATTACCCAAAATGAAAATAAAAACTATACTATTATTCTCGGCACTAACTACTGCCATGTCAGTTAATGCACAAGACAAAAAACAAAGTACAATGAATCCGTTTTTTGAAAAGTACACTACACCTTATGAGGTTCCTCCTTTTCACTTAATTAAAAATGAGCACTTTAAACCTGCAATTTTAGAAGGAATCAAAAAACATGAAATTGAAATCAATGCTATTGTATCTAACAAGAAAAAACCAACGTTTGAGAATACAATCCTTGCAATGGAAAACTCAGGAAAGTTACTTTCTAAAGCTAGTACAGTGTTCTACAATCTTAATAGTGCGAATACAAATGAAGAAATTCAGGCAATTGCAAAAGAATTAGCACCAAAATTATCAGCTCATAATGATAATATTTATTTAAATGATGCTTTATTCAAGAGAGTTAAAACTATTTGGGACAACCAAAAAGACTTCAAATTAAACAAAGAGCAAGCTAAAATTCTTGAGAATCTTTATAAAAACTTTGTGAGAAGCGGTGCCAACTTATCAGAAGAAAACAAGAAACGATTAAGAGAAATCAACTCTGAAATGGCAGTTGCTACTTTAAAATACGGACAAAATATTTTAGCCGAAACCAATTCGTATGAATTAGTAATTTCAGATAAAAATGATTTAACTGGATTACCAAACGAACTTATAGAAACGGCTGCTTCTGATGCTAAAGCAAAAGGAAAAGCTGGAAAATGGGTATTTACGTTATCAAATTCCAGCGTGATGCCTTTCTTACAATACAGTTCGAATAGAAAATTACGTCAGGAAATTTGGAATGCTTACCAAATGAGAGCAAACAATAACAATGACAAAGACAACAAAGCATTAGCGATCCAAATTGCAAACTTAAGAAGTGAAAAAGCAAAACTTTTAGGATACGCTACTCATGCAGATTATGTTTTGGAAAAGTCAATGGCTAAAAATCCTGAAACCGCTACTAAATTATTAATGGATTTATGGACTCCAGCTTTAAACATGGCGAACAAAGAAGCAGCTGACATCAAAGAAATGATGTTAAAAGACGGAATTAAAGATGAAGTTCAACCTTACGATTGGAGATATTACGCTGAAAAAATAAGAAAAGAGCGTTTTGATTTGGACGAACAAGAAATGAAACCCTATTTCAGTTTAGAAAAAACAAGAGAAGGTGTTTTTACGGTTTGTAAAAATTTATATGGCTTACAATTCAAACAATTAAACAATGTACCAAAATACCACGAAGACGTAACCGTTTGGGAAGTTACAGAAGCTAACGGAAATCACGTCGGAATCTTATACATGGATTTCCACCCAAGAGCATCAAAAAGAGGTGGAGCATGGATGACATCCTACAGAACTCAAAAAATGGAGAACGGAAAACGAATTGCTCCTGTAGTTTCTATAGTTTGTAATTTTACAAAACCAACAGAAAACGCACCAGCTTTATTAACTTTTGATGAAGTAAGCACGTTTTTCCATGAATTTGGACACGCTTTACACGGATTATTATCAAACGTAACTTATGAAAGCATCGCTGGCACAAGTGTCCCAAGAGATTTCGTAGAATTACCATCTCAAATTATGGAAAACTGGGCTGCCGAACCAGAAGTAATGAAAATGTATGCAAAACACTATAAATCTGGTGAAGTTATTCCGGATGCGTTAATTGAAAAAATGCAAAAAGCAGGAACTTTTGATCAAGGATTTGCTACTACCGAATATTTAGCAGCTTCTCTTTTAGACATGCAATATCACACTCAAAAAGGCAATATTACGGTTGATGCTGAAACGTTTGAAAAAACAGCAATGAACAAAATGAATTTACCAAGCACTATCATTCCTAGGTACAGAAGTACCTATTTCAACCACATTTTTGCTGGTGGTTATTCAGCTGGATATTACAGTTATATTTGGTCAGGAGTTTTAGATACCGATGCGTTTGAAGTATTCAAAATAAACGGCTTATTCAATCAAGATTACGCTAAATCATTCCGAAAAAATGTATTAGAAAAAGGAGGGACTGAAGATCCAATGGAACTTTACAAAAGTTTCCGAGGCGCTGAACCAAGCACAGCACCATTACTTAGAAAAAGAGGTTTAGACCAAGTAAAATAACAACAAAAAAACGCCTGAAGTAATTCAGGCGTTTTTGTTATTTCTTAATCTTCCATTTCAAAAAACAGAGGTTCAATCATAATCTTATCCGCTAAAATTTCAACTCTTTCGGTAATTTGTGAACAGAAAAACAATCGTTGGGTTTTCTCGGCACTCATGGAAAGTCTCAAAATAATGGCGTCTTCACGCTTACGAAGCATTTCATCCACATCATCAACTACAAACATTTTAATGGTTGTCATGTTAAATCCAGCAGACGAAAACATCTCGTTAATACGAATGGGAGTTCCTATCAACACATCCATTCCAGCAGAAATTACATTCTTATCATAATCGATATCGCCTTTTTCATGGACTCCGATAACTCTCAAATTATTGTAATGATTCATCTTTTTGAATTGCTCAACTGCTTCCAATACTTTTTCTTTGTCTTGAACTAAAATCAAAGCTCTCGTACTTTCTCCAACAGGCTTTTCCATTTTCTGAATCACATTCAACAAAATAGTCGTTGTTTTGCCTGAATTCTTAGGAGCTTGAACAACTGCATCGACTCCACTTTTAATGGTTGAAAATGTCTCTTGTTGCAACTCATTTGCTTCAATCAAATCGTTTTCTATGAGTGCTTTCTGAAGGTTGGGATTTATTTTTTTTAATTGCATTTTTTCTTAGGTAAAGGGTAAAAGGTAAAAGGCAATAGGTAACCTTTTACCCATGACCTTTTACCTATTACCAAATTTATTTACTCGCAAACAGTTTTACATCTTGTTCTGAAATTTCATTTCCTCCTAAAATAATTAAGCGTTCTACTACATTTCGTAATTCACGGATATTTCCTGTCCAATCGTATTCTTGTAATAATTTGATGGCTGATTTTGAAAATGATTTTGGAGAAGTTCCTTGTTCCGAAGCAATCTTAGCAGCAAAATGCTCAATCAATTCTGGGATATCTTCTCTCCTATCATTCAAAGCTGGAACTTTAATTAAAATAACAGCCAATCTGTGATACAAATCTTCTCTGAATCTACCTTCTTCAATTTCTTTTTTCAAATCTTTATTCGTAGCTGCTACCACACGAACATTCACTTTTATGTCTTTATCGGCACCAACGCGTTGAATTAAATTCTCTTGCAAAGCACGTAAAACTTTGGCTTGAGCCGACAAACTCATATCGCCAATTTCATCTAAGAAAATCGTTCCGCCATCGGCAGCTTCAAATTTTCCAGCTCTGTCTTTAACAGCCGAAGTAAAAGCCCCTTTTACATGACCAAACAATTCACTTTCGATTAATTCGGAAGGGATAGCCGCACAATTCACTTCAATTAAAGGAGCAGATGAACGCTGACTTTTTTCATGTAATTGATGCGCAACCAATTCTTTTCCTGTTCCGTTTGGTCCTGTAATTAAAACTCGGGCATCCGTTGGAGCTACTTTTTCAATCATCGTTTTTATGTGATTGATGGCTTCGCTATTTCCTATCATTTCGTAGTTTTTAGAGACTTTCTTTTTCAAGTTTTTGTTCTCTACAACTAGTTGTTTTTTGTCTAACGCATTTCGAACCGTATTTAATAAACGATTCAAATCGGGCGGTTTTGAAATGTAGTCAAATGCTCCTAAACGCATGGTATTAATCGCAGTTTCCAAATCACCATGACCTGAAATCATCACCATTGGAATTTCGGGTTTGATTTTTTTAACGGCTTCTAATACCTCAACACCATCCATTTTTGGCATTTTGATGTCGCAAAGAATCAAGTCATAATCTTCATTTTTGACTTTTTCAACTCCTTGTAAACCATCTTCTGCTTCTTCAACTTTATACGAATCATTTTCTTCGGAAAGTATTTTTGTTAATACTCTACGAATTGCTGCTTCGTCTTCTATGATAAGGATTTTACTCATTCTTTTTAGTTTAAAAGGTGAGAGTTTAAAAGTTTAAAAGGAAAAAACTCTTAAACTTATAAACATTTAAACTCTTAACCTCTTTTAATATTTTAACCACTTGTATAATTCTTTCCAACTTGGTTTTTTTCCGTACATTAAAATACCTACTCGGTAGATTTTTGCTGCAAACCAAACTACAAAGATAAACGTTCCGTACAATAAAACCACAGAAAGCGCAATTTGCCATAAAGGAACTCCAAATGGAATTCGCATTAACATTACAATTGGTGAAGTCAATGGTACTAAAGAAAAAATCACTGCTACTGTTCCGTTCGGATCATTCATAACAGTTAAAAAACCAACATAAACCGCCAACATTAACGGCATGATAATCGGCATTAAAAACTGTTGCGAATCGGTTTCAGAATCTACTGCAGCTCCAATGGCAGCGTAGAACGAACTATATAAAAAGTAACCTCCAATAAAGAAAATCACAAAGGAAATAACTATCGTAAACACAGGGATTTCATTAATATACAATTGTAATTTTTCTACAAAACTCATAGCTACTTCAGCTTGTTCTACCGAAACTTGAGCGGTAGTAACAGCTTCTTGTTGCCCTCCCAAAACAGCAGACAAAGAAAAAATTAAAATAACGCCCAAAACAATCCAAATTAAGAATTGTAAAATTCCAGCTAATGAAGTTCCGATGATTTTTCCCATCATCAATTGAAATGGCTTTACAGAAGAAATGATGATTTCAATAATACGATTTGTTTTTTCTTCGATCACACTTCGCATGACCATATTTCCGTAGATGATAATAAACATCATAATTAAATAGCCGAAAGCAAAACCAATTCCAATTTTAATTTCATTTAAAAATTTCAACCCATCTTCACCTGAAAACTTTGCAAATTGTACCTCCGATTTAATTTTGGCATTTTCAATCTTTTCAGCATCAAAACCCAATTTTTTAAGATTCTCTTTGTTTAATTTGGTATCGATAATCTTTTGTAAATTCATTAAGAAATCCATTTTCGGACTATCATCTGAAATATAGGTTGTTTTTGTGGCTAACTCATCAACATTGGCAACTTGAGGCACGTAAATCAAACCTTCAAAAGCATTACTTGCAGAGTCTTTTGCTTTATCAAATGGCAAATTGGAAAGATCTACATATTTTATATCTTCCGAATTTTTAAAATCATTTATAAAGATATTGGCTCTGTCATGAACTCCCACAATTTTAATATCTCCTTTGTTCACACTCGACAAATAAGCAATTAAAAACGTCATTCCTACAATCAATAACGGACCTAAAAAAGTCATTACGATAAATGATTTATTGCGCACTTTGGCAATAAATTCTCTTTTTATGATTAAAGATAATACGCTCATGATTATTGACTTACGGTTTGAATGAATATATCGTTAACGGTAGGAATTTTTTCCATAAAATGGGTTACTTGACCAAATTGCGTCAGCATAGAAATCAGTTCATTTGAGGAATGATTTTCTAAGTGTACTTCCAATTTCAAATCATCATTTAAAGATTTGAAGTTGGTTTGCCCAATGGTAAATTTTTGAGTTAAACTAACCATTAATCCTTCAATATTATTGGTAATGATACCAACTTGATAGATATTTGTTCGATGTTGACGTTTTACATCATCTAATTTTCCTTCAATTAATTTGTTAGATTTGTGAATCAACGCAATATAATCGCACATTTCCTCTACCGATTCCATTCGATGCGTTGAAAAAATTACAGAAGTTCCTTTTTTATTCAATTCAATAATTTCGTCCTTAATTAAATTCGCATTAACCGGGTCAAAACCGGAAAAAGGTTCGTCTAGAATCAGTAATTTAGGTTGATGTAAAACCGTTACAATAAATTGGATTTTTTGCGCCATTCCTTTGGAAAGTTCTTGAATTTTCTTGTCCCACCAACCTTGAATTTCAAACTTTTCAAACCAATATTTTAATTGCTTTTTTGCTTCTGCCTCTGGCATACCTTTTAATTGAGCTAAGTACAAACATTGCTCGCCCACTTTCATCGTTTTGTACAAACCACGTTCTTCAGGCATGTATCCAATGTGTTTTACATGTTCTGGATTTAACTTTTCACCATCTAAGAAAACAACCCCACTGTCAGGCATTGTAATTTGGTTGATAATTCGAATTAGTGATGTCTTTCCTGCACCATTTGGACCTAAAAGTCCGTAAATACTACCTTTTGGAACTTGAAGTGACACATTATTTAAAGCGGTATAATCGCCATATTGTTTCACTACATTTTGTACTTCGAGAATGTTGCTCATATATAGAATGTATGAATTTGTATTATTAGTAAGTAGTAAATATACTGATTTTGTTACAAAAAAAACCCACCCTTTATTGCTAAAGGATGGGAAAAATTGCTATGAAAAAGAAAAACTCACCTTCCTAAGAAAGTGAGTTTCAAATGTATTAATATTTATTTAATTATGAAAACATATCTTTAACTTTTTCAAAAAAAGATTTATCTGACTTTTCTGGTTTCGGAATAAAGTTTTCATCTGTAAGCATTTTCTCAAAAAACTGCTTTTGTTCTTTGTTTAAAGTTTTTGGTGTCCAAACATTTACATGAACTAATAAATCGCCATTTCCGTAAGAATTTAAGCTTGGAATACCTTTTCCTTTCAATCGAAGAATTTTACCCGATTGAATTCCTTCTTCTAATTTAATTCTTACTTTTCCAGAAACTGTATCAATTTCTTTAGAAACACCTAAAGCGGCTTCAGCAAAACTGATGTATAAATCGTAATGTAAATTTTCGCCTTCACGCTTTAAAAATTCATGCTCAATTTCTTCGATAGCCACAATTAAATCACCTGGAACACTATTTGTTCCTGGCGCTTCGTTACCTTTTCCAGCAACTTTTAATTGCATACCATCTACTACTCCAGCTGGAATTTTGATTGATACGGTATCGTCCTCTAACAACATTCCTTGTGCATCGGCTCCAGCAGGTTTTTGATCTAAAATTTGACCAGAACCGCTACAAACATGACACGTAGTTGCCGTTTGCATTCTACCCAAAATGGTATTGGTCACTTTCATAATTTGCCCAGAACCATTACAAGTTGGACATGTTCTGTAAGTAACCCCGTTAGCTTGAACTTTACGTTTAACTTTTACTTTCTTTTCAACTCCATTAGCAATCTCTTCCAAAGTTAATTTTACTTTGATACGTAGATTACTTCCTTTAACTCTACGTTGACCACCGCCACCAAAGCCACCTCCGAAGCCAGAGAAACCGCCACCTCCAAAAGCCCCTCCAAAAATATCTCCAAACTGATTGAAAATATCATCCATATTCATATGATGACCTCCGCCAAAACCACCGTTTTCAAACGCTTGATGTCCGTATTGATCATAACGAGCCTTTTTGTCAGGGTCGCTCAATACTTCATAGGCTTCGGCTGCCAATTTAAAATTTTCTTCTGCTTCTTTATTTCCTGGGTTTTTATCAGGATGAAATTCGATAGCTTTCTTGCGATACGCTTTCTTAATTTCTTCAGGAGTAGCACTTTTTGTGATGCCTAATATTTCGTAAAAATCTTTTTTCATTCTATTTTTTATTATAAAATATAGCGTAAAGACAAGCTAGAACTTGACTCTACAATGGGATTATTGCCCTACTACAACTTTTGGATAACGAATAATCTTATCACCCAATTTGTAACCTTTTTCAATCACGTCCACCACTTTACCTTTTAAATCATCTGAAGGTGCTGGAATTTGTGTAATGGCTTCAGCATAATCAGCATCAAAAGCATCTCCTGCTTTCACTTCCACTTCTTCTAATCCTTTAGACACTAAAGTTGATTTTAATTTATCGTGAATCAATTGTACTCCGGTTACTAAGGCTTGTTCTTGTGATTTAGAAATTTGAGCCCAAGCTCTATCAAAATCATCTAAAACAGGTAACATTGCTTGTAAAACTTCTTGATTTGCTGTTTTAAATAAATCGATACGCTCTTTAGTAGTGCGTTTTTTATAATTTTCAAATTCAGCAAAAAGTCTCAAAAATTTATCTTTTTCTTTCGCTAATTCCTCTTGTAGTTGCTCTTCAACCGTTTGTTCAGGAGCATTTATTTCTTGATTTTCTGAAACATTCTCAGTATTAATGTTTTCCTTCTCGATGTTTTCAGTACTTTCTTGACTCATATTTTTAAAAATTTTTTTAAACATTTTTACTTTAGTAATTGAGATTGCAAATGTATTGCCAAAAGTTAAAAAATGTCAAATTGTCAGCAAATTTATTGAAAGTTAAATTTTAATAACTTCTTAAGAGAGTTTTATAAAATTTAGAATTATGTTTGTGATAAACAAAAAAAATTATAATATGAAAAAAAGCATTTTAAGTTTATTCGTTTTAGCTACAATTACGATGAATGTAGCTTGTAAAGGAGAAAAAAATGAAACTGGAGAAGCTGGAGAAGTTGCAACTGCAACAGCAGAAAGCACTACTTATAAAGTAGATACGCAAACTTCAGTTATCGAGTGGGTAGGTTCTAAACCAGCTGGAAAACACAATGGAACCATTAATTTAAAATCAGGTGAAGTTGCCGTTAAAAACGACAGCATTCAAAGCGGTAAGTTTGTCATCGATATGAATTCGATTGTGGTTACCGATTTAAAACCAGGTGATGGAAAAGAAGATTTAGAGGCTCACTTAAAAGGAACCGGAGACAAAGAAGGAGAAGATCATTTCTTTAACGTAGGTAAATTTCCAGAAGGAATGTTTGAAATCACTTCAATAACGTCTGAAAATGGAAAAACTACAGTAAACGGTAACTTAACACTAAAAGGGATTACAAAACCTGTTACATTTCCTGCAACAGTTGCTTATGAGGGAAATAATATGACATTAACTTCTGATTCGTTCCAAATCAACAGAACACATTGGAATGTAAACTATGCTTCAAAATCTATCTTTGATGATTTAAAAGACAAGTTTGTAAATGATGAAATAGAATTAGTTGTAAAATTAAAAGCAACAAAATAATAAAGCAAAACCGCCAATTTAATTGGCGGTTTTTTTATTTTAATAAATCTTGTAAGGACTTGTCTAAAGAGGCAAATTTGAATTGAAATTTCAAATCGAGAAGCTTTTTGCAACTTACGTGTTGACTTGAGAATAACATTTCATGCATTTCACCTAAAATTATTTTCATCATAAACTTTGGAATATTTGGTAATAACAACGGTTTGCCTAAGGTCTTAGCAATTGCTTTAGTTAATTCCGTATTCGTAACAGGATAAGGTGCAACACCATTGTAAACTCCAGAAAGTTGATTTTGAATTATAAATTGGAAAATAGCTACCAAATCCTCAATATGAATCCAAGATTGATAATGCTTTCCTGTTCCGAAAGCAGCACCAACTCCCAACTTAATAGGCTTAGCCATTTCTTGTAGCGCTCCTCCATTTTTAGCCAAAACAATTCCAATTCTAATTTTAGCTACTTTAATATTCAATTTTTCAAATTGATTTACCTCTTCCTCCCACTGTTGCACAACATTACCTAAAAAAGAATTATCTACCTGATTATCCGTTTCATGATAAATGTAGTTTAAATCGTCTGGGTAAATTCCAATGGCAGATGCTGAAACAATTTGTTTTACATGATGAACATTTTTTTGAAGCGTTTTATATAACAATCTTGTAGAAAGGACTCTACTTTCAATAATTTCTTGTTTGTAAGATGGTGTCCATTTTTTAGCTACTGTTGCACCTGCTAAATGTACAATCACCTCAACATCTGTTAAAGCATTTAAATCAATATCAGAGGTTTTAGGATTCCAATAGAAACCTTTGTAATTATTTTGAGAAACTAACTTTGATTTTGAAGTAGATAAATAATGAACTGTAAAACCATTTTGAAGTAACAATTTTACTAATTCTTTACCAACCAATCCCGTAGCCCCTGTAATTAAAACTGTCATTTTTATTCCTTTTGCCTCAAAATTAATATCAAAAATTCAGTAATGAAAGTTAATTAACTTATGTTTAGGATTAGTTTTATGATGAAAATTGAATCTAAATTTGTTAACTTCTGACTTTTATAGTCCACTCAAATTGCATTTCAGACACTTGTTCTCCTTTTTCATTTTTACCTACTGAAGTTAACCAAATGGTTTGCCCTTCTTTAGTTGCAATTGCTCTTTGAATGGTCTCTTTAATCAAATTCCCTTGATTACATGTAAAAGTTATTCTTCCCGTAGCCTTTTTAGTGAAGACACTTTTATTTTGAGCAACCAACATAGAAATGCTTTTCCCGCTTTCATGGATTTGAAGCATCACTAAAACTCCTGTTGTAAACTCTGCCGCCATGGCTTGTACAGCAAAGTACATCGAGTTAAATGGATTCTGATTGAACCAACGATGCTTCACGGTAACCTCACAGACTTCTGGCGAAATAGATTTTACTCTTACCCCACTCCAAAAAGCAGAAGGCAATTTAAAAAACATAAAAGCATTTAATTTTGATGGTGTAAACTGCATATTCTATTGATTTTGTTGTAAAAATACAAAAAATACTATGCATTCCTACTATTTTTTTAAATGTTAATAATTTGTTAAATATTAGTACTATGCGTAACACAATACCTGCTTTTAGACTTATCTTTGTATAAGAAAATAATAGGTAATCTATTTTTCAATCATCAAATCAATCAATGCGAAAGCAAAAGAATCAAAAAATGAACAGTCTAATTAAAAAAAACAAGTGGAATTATGAACATTGAAAACACAAAAGCACAAATGCGTAAAGGTGTTTTAGAATTCTGTATCTTATCCGTATTAAAAGAAAAAGATGCGTATACTTCTGAAATATTGGACACGCTAAAAAATGCTAAATTACTGGTGGTAGAAGGTACCGTTTACCCACTACTAACTAGACTTAAAAACGATGGATTATTAAATTATCGTTGGGAAGAATCAACATCGGGTCCACCAAGAAAATATTACGGATTAACCGATGAAGGGAAAGAATTTTTAAAAGAATTGAATGGCACCTGGAAAGAATTATCAGATGCTGTAAACATAATAACAAGTCAAAACTAAAGGTCATGAACAAAACAATAAGTATAAATTTAGGAGGTTTTTTCTTTCACATCGATGAAGATGCCTATCAAAAATTATCGCGTTATTTTGATGCGGTGAAAAGTTCACTTTCACCTGATGGAAGAGACGAAATCATGAAAGATATTGAAAGTCGCATCGCCGAACTTTTTCAAGAACGCATAAAAAGCGACAAACAAGTAGTTGGTTTATCTGAAATTGAAGAAGTAATTTCCATCATGGGCCAACCAGAGGATTACAAAATTGATGATGAAAACACATCATATCAATCTAATACTACTTCAACAAATTATTATTATCCAACAAAAAGATTATATCGCGACAAAGAAAGTGGTATGCTTGGTGGCGTTATGGCTGGATTAGGACATTATCTTGGAATAGACGCTCTATGGTTAAGAATCATAATGGTAATTTTATTCTTTGGTTTTGGTACAGGATTTTTTGTGTACATTGTGTTATGGATATTAATCCCTGAAGCAGTTACCACTACTCAGAAACTAGAAATGAAAGGCGAACCGATAACCATTTCAAACATCGAAAAAAAAGTAAAGGAAGGTTTTGACGACATTACTTCTAAGTTTAGTAATATCGATCATGAGAAAATCGCTAACACAGCTAAATCTGGAGCTACTAGAATTGGTTCTACTATTGAAGAAGTTATCACAACTATCTTTAAAGTATTTGCCAAAATAATAGGCGCATTTATTGTATTCTTTTCAGGAATTGCCTTATTAGCAATTGTTGTAACGAGTATAATTATGCTGTTTTCGTCAACTATGCCTAATAATTATATTTTGAATCATATTGAAACCCCGATCGGACTCGAAACTCCTCTTTGGGCACAAGGAATCTTATTTTTACTAGGATTTGGAATTCCGTTGTTTTTCTTGCTAATTTTAGGATTAAAACTAATAGTTAACAACTTAAAATCTTTAGGCAATTACATAAAATATAGTTTGTTAGCGGTATGGTTAATCACTGTTGCAATCATAATTTCGTTAGGAATTAACGAAGCTTCACAATTAGCTTTTGATGGAAAATCGGTTCAAAAAGAAATGATTGCGATTGCTCCAACCGATACATTGAAAATCAAATTTAAAAACAATGATTTTTACTCAAAAAACAATCACAAAAATCACGATTTCAAAATAACACAAAACGAAAGTGATAACGAAATTATCTATTCGAATAATGTTTCTATCGAAATTAAATACACCGATGAAACAGTTCCTTATCTGTTAATTGAAAAGTTAGCCAAAGGAAAATCGGCTTCAATAGCAAAGAAAAGAGCAGAGAAAATTAATTATAATTACAAAATTGAAGGTAACACAATTGTTCTTGATAATTATCTATTAACCGCTGTGGAGAATAAATTCAGAGGTCAAGAAGTAGAAATTTATTTGTATGTACCAAAAGGAACTATCTTCCAAACTGACGAAAACTTCAACAACTACGACAATAGTGATGACGATTTTTTTGATTTAGACAAGTATGATACTAAAAACCCTGTTTTTCAGGTAGATACTTATGAAATTAATTGTTTAAATTGTTTAGCATCTGAAAACAACAACGACTTAAGTATCGAAATTGAGACAGATGATGCTGCTACTTCTATTTATTATGATGAAAATGGAGTCCTAGTGAAAAAGGTAGTTAATAAAGAGACCAATGGTGTAGTTAAAACTACGGAAGAAAAAACAGCTACTACAAAAAAAGCAAAACTGGACAGTATCAAAAAAGAAGTCTTAATCGAGACGAATAATACTAAGAAAAAATAACATGAAAACATCTCTAAAATTAATCGTTTCCCTATTCGCTTTGTCCTTAACATCATGTAATGGCAACTGGAATTTGATTAACGGAATTGAAGGAAGCGGAAATGTCATAACTGAAAAAAGAAGCATTGATGGTTCTTTTACCAAAATAGAAGCTAGTGTAGGCATTGAAGTAATTGTAGAACAAGGTTCTCCATATGAAATTGAAGTTGAAGCAGATGATAATGTAATGAAACACATCATCACAAAAGTTGAAAACGGAACTTTAAAGGTAAAAATTGAAAACAACATTATCACCATGGAAGACGTAATCGTTCGTGTAAAAACCAATACAATTGAAGGATTAGAAGCGTCAAGTGGAGCTAGTATCAAAGCTTTAAAAAAATTAACTGGAACTAACTTATCTTTAAAAACAAGTAGCGGGAGCAAAGTTGAAGCCGAGCTAGAATATGAGAGTGTTAGTTGTGAATCATCTAGCGGAAGTGAAATTAAAATTAGCGGTAAAGCATTAAAGTTAACAACCAGCTCATCTAGTGGTAGTAATATTGATGCTGAAAAATTAGCTTCAAATGAAATTACAGCTCAATCCTCAAGCGGTAGTAGTATAACAGTAAGCCCAATTGTTTTACTAAATGCAAAAGCTACTGGTGGTAGCGCTATTGATTACGTTAAAGAACCAAGAAAGATAATAAAAGAAGAAGCTTCTGGAGGAAGTGTGAAACTTAACTAATTAACAAACAATTAGTAAATAATTAACAACTAAATTTCATGCATTTTATAAATTTACATTAACAAACTAAAATTCAACTCTCATGATTAAATTAATAATACAAGTTGTAGACTTTATTTTTACAATAATAGTAAACTTAGTCGATTCAATCATATAAATAGAAAGCATCAGTTTAACTGGTGCTTTTTTTCTAAATTTTAAAAATTTTATATTGCTAATGCTACTAAAAACAAAATTTAGCACAAATTTTGTGTATGTTTGCGATATCAATTTATTAAAAATGACAAAAAAATTATCTTTCCTATTAACCTTTTTATTGATAACTACTCTGTCTGTTGCTCAAAAAAAAGAAAAAATAAAAGGGTCTAAAATTGTAACCGTTTCAGTTAAAGAAATTCCTACTTTTGAAAACATTGAGATTAATGATAATTTCGAAGTGTTCCTAGTAAAATCAGACAAACCTTCTTTAGAAATAGAAGCCGATGACAATCTTCATGAAATTATTAATTATGATGTTGCTGGTGGAACCTTAAGAATTTCTTCTTTACGAGAAGCCTTTGGTATGAAAAAATTTGCTATCCGAATCAATTATACCGATGAATTAAAGCTTATCACAGCAAAAAATGAAAGTGCAATAAAAGCTTTGGCCGATTTAGAATTAGAAAACATCACAATTAAAAATTACGATGACTCCAAATCATTTTTAAATGTCAAATCAAATTACTTTGCGCTAGTTTTAAATGATAAATCGGAAGCTGAAATTAATTCAAAAGCAACTAACACATCATTAGAATTAAGTAAAAACACAAAATTAAAAGCCCTAATAACCGCTACAGATCTTAAATTAGATATGTATCAAAAAAGTCAGGCAACTATAGAAGGAACCAGTAGTACAGCAAAATTACGATTAGATAATTATGCAAGTTTAACTGCAAAGAAATTATTGATTACTAATATGCAATTAAGTGCCGAGAGTTATTCAAATAGTGCAATTAATGTAAGCGGCACTTTCACGTTAGACGCTTCAGGAAAATCAGAAATAGAACTTTTAGGAGAACCGAAAATTGTGATTAACAAATTCACTAACAATACTACTTTGTATAAAAAAGAAAAATAAAAAATGGAGCAAATGCTCCATTTTTTATTCTTGTTCTTTACATCCTCTAATTACGTAGGTATAAAACCACGTTATAGTAAAAGTAGGAATCATATCAACCATTGGCAAAAGCTCTTCTACTAAACCAAAAATACCAGCCAATTTACCAATAGGCCCCTTGTACATTAAGATTAAGATCAATGCTGAAACCGGTGCCCAAAAAATATCAGTAATTTCAGAAAAAACAGGAACTATGTAAGACATCATTCCTACTGCATCAAACAACAAACTCAAAAGTAACATAGTACCTCTGTTATTTTTTTGAGGAATAGTTTCTGATGTTTTTGGTTCTGGTGTCATTTTCAATTTTGTAAATTCACTAACGAATATACAAAACAAATATCACTTCTTACACCTATTCCTTGTGAATCATTTTGTAAAAATCATCGCGGAATTCTTTCTGGTTAAAAACACCACCATATTGTAAGGTTGAAGTATAACTACTTTCATCTTTTATACCACGACTCGATACACACAAATGCGTTGCTTCCATCACCACAATCACATTGTCCGTTTCTAAAACCGATTTCAATTCATTGAAAATTTGCATGATCATACGTTCTTGCACTTGTGGACGTCTTGCATAATAATCTACAATGCGATTCAATTTTGATAAACCAATTACTTTTCCAGAAGAAACGTAACCAATGTGTGCTTTTCCAACAATCGGCAAAAAATGATGCTCACAAGTAGAATTGAAGCTGATATTCGCCTCTACCAACATTTTATCATACTGATACGAATTATCAAAAACAGAAACCTTTGGCTTATTCGCTGGATTCAATCCCGAAAAAATCTCTTGCACAAACATTTTAGCCACACGATGAGGCGTTCCCTGTAAACTGTCATCAGTTAAATCCAAACCTAATTCTTTCATGATAATTTCAAAATGGTGTTCAATCACTTCCATTTTTTCTGCATCTGATTTAAAAAAAGCATCTGGTCGTAAAGGTGTTTCAACCGATGTCATTTGGTGATTATCCCCAATAATGTCGAATATTTCTTTTTCAATAGTAGTGTTCATAGCAATTTTTCTCTTCTATTTTAATTTCGTTTTATAATAGTTGCGCAATTTTTCTAATTTCGGTGCAATCACCATTTGGCAATAGCCTTGACTTGAATTTTGATTGTAATAATTTTGATGATACTCTTCCGCAGGATAAAATTCGGTAGCCGACGAAACTTTAGTCACAATCTTTTTATCGTACAACTTTTCTTTTTCTAATAACTGAATGTAGTTTTCCGCTTTTGTTTTTTGAGCTTCCGAATGATAGAAAATGGCACTTCTATATTGCGTTCCCACATCAGCCCCTTGACGATTTAATGTGGTTGGGTCGTGTGTTCCAAAGAAAATTTCCAACAAATCTTCATACGCTACTTCATTGGGATTAAACGTAATTTGAATGGCTTCAGCATGACCAGTTTCTCCTGTACAAATTTCTTTATACGTTGGGTTAATCGTTTTTCCACCAATATATCCCGAAACTACTTTTTCTACACCTTTTATTTCTAAGAAAACCGCTTCGGTGCACCAAAAACAGCCTCCGGCAAATGTTGCAACTTCCATACCTTCTTTCACTTTTACTTTTACAGGTTCTTTAAATTCTTCTTTTACAATAGGTTTTTCTTTAGCCGTACACGAACTAAAAATAAAACTCAAAATTAATGATAACCCTTTGATCGTATTTTTCATAAATGCTATTCGGTTATTTTGTTTAACAAAACTACAAATTAATTAAACACAAATTCTATTTTAACGAAACTTTATTATTTCAAATACGCGAATAGATGCGCAATAGTTTTTTTATTAGCCAAAAATCTTTGTTTCTTTGTAAAAATGTTAGGTTATGATTACAGCTAAAAATGTACATAAATATTACGATTCGCTTCATGTTCTAAAAGGAGTGGATTTACACATTAAAAAAGGAGAAATCGTTTCTATTGTGGGTGCTTCGGGCGCTGGAAAAACGACTTTACTTCAAATTTTAGGCACTTTAGACGAACCTGCGAAACAAAATAATACTGTTTTAGAAATCAATGGTTCATCAGTTTTGAATTTAAAAGATAAAGAACTTTCAAAATTTCGTAACCAACATTTGGGATTCATTTTTCAATTTCACCAATTACTTCCAGAATTCACCGCTTTAGAAAATGTTTGCATTCCAGGATTTATAGCCAATCGCGATAAAAAAGAAGTAGAAATCGAAGCTAAAAAACTACTTTCCTATTTAGGCTTATCCGAAAGAACGCATCACAAACCCAGCGAACTTTCAGGCGGAGAACAACAACGTGTTGCGGTAGCCAGAGCTTTAATCAACAAACCAGCTGTTATTTTTGCCGATGAACCTTCAGGAAATTTAGATACCCATACCGCCGAAAACTTACACGAATTGTTCTTCAAATTGCGAGATGAATTTGGGCAAACCTTTGTAATCGTTACCCATAACGAAGAATTAGCCAACATGGCAGACCGAAAACTGACAATGGTAGATGGGAATATCGTAACTATTTAAATCGATAACCATATAAGTCAAATAAGCTTAAATGCACTCATTAAGTACTTTCAATGAATTAAGCTTTACAAATAGAAACTTATATGACTTATATGTTAAATTAAAAATGACACAATCCGAGTTAAAAGAATTTCTAGACGAAAAAGTCGAGTTGTACAACAATCCGAATTTCATTGAAAGTGATCCAATTCAAATTCCGCATTTGTATTCTTTGAAAGAAGACATTGAAATTGCTGGATTTTTGGCAGCAACAATTGCTT
This sequence comes from Flavobacterium fragile, assembly GCF_023634865.1. Taxonomy (GTDB): domain Bacteria; phylum Bacteroidota; class Bacteroidia; order Flavobacteriales; family Flavobacteriaceae; genus Flavobacterium; species Flavobacterium fragile. Next base: position 13,183 of record NZ_JAMLJN010000009.1, on the reverse strand, counting down.
GGGGAAATCGTAAAATGATAATCAACAACGCCAAGAAAATGATGGATTTGATGGGAAATGCACCTTACGATTTTGTCATGAATCATTCGGAAGCGCAATTAGAAGCCTTAGAAAATTTCGTTCATCGTACTTTTAACGGACAAGATTTTGTGGGATTTGTAAAAGGTTTGCAACATATTTACCAAAATCATAACGGATTAGAAGCCGTTTTCTCGAAAGAAAATCCAACCATGCAACACACAATTTCAGAATTCAAACAATTATTTTTTGAGATTCCTCATTTAGCTCGAACGGAGAAACACATTTCAGATCCGTTGAATGGCTCCGCGGCAAAAAGAATAAACATGTACTTGAGATGGATGGTTCGAAAAGACAACAAAGGAGTAGATTTAGGAATTTGGAACAGCATCTCTCCTGCGCTACTCTCTTGTCCATTAGATGTGCATTCGGGAAATGTAGCACGAAAATTAGAATTGTTAACGCGCAAACAAAACGATGCTAAAGCTTTAGCAGAACTAGACGAAAATTTAAGAAAATTAGACCCTAACGATCCTGTAAAATACGATTTTGCCTTATTTGGACTAGGCGTTTTTGAAGGATTTTAAAACAAAAATCCTGCCGAAACAGGATTCTAGTGGAGAATACCGGATTCGAACCGGTCGCCTCTACGCTGCCAGCGTAGCGCTCTAGCCAAATGAGCTAATCCCCCAATCTTTCAACGAATATAATATTTTTTTTTAATATTTTGATTTCTTTTTTATTCAAAAAAAATTAAAGTAGCTTTACAATTCTAAAATTTTACCATGCACGCAGACTATATTACCGATCAAAGTTTTAACGACATTACCTTTTCCGAAAACGATATCAAATACAAAGAATACGAAAATTGCACGTTTACGAGTTGCGATTTCACTTCGTGCTTTTTTGTTGCTGTGGCTTTTATCGATTGTAATTTCTTGGATTGCAATTTCAAAGGAACTAAAATCAATCATGTTTCGTTACGAGATGTTTGGTTTACCAAATGTGATTTCACCTCGGTAAATTTTGCGATGACAGACCAAATTTTATATGAATTTCACTTCAAAGATAGCTTACTGGATTATGCGCAATTCTACAGTTTGAAACTCAAAAAAATGCAATTCATAAATTGTAGCATGATTGCCGTTGATTTTATGGAAAGTGATTTAACAGAAGCATTATTCGACAACTGTAATTTACGACACGCTGTTTTCATTGGAACCACCGCCAATAAAACCGATTTTTCAACTAGTTATGATTTCATCATCGACCCCGAAAAGAACAAACTAAAACGCGCTATTTTTTCAACTGAAAATTTAGCTGGCTTGTTAAAGAAATATGATTTGGTGATTAAATAATTCAAAACTTCAATTTATGTTAGGTTTCCATTTATTAACTGAAAACTTATTCTTACATTTGAGTTACTAAAACTACAAATTATGAGAACCCGAAACTATTCAAAAGTATATAGAATATTACACTGGTTGATTGCTTTTTCGTTCATCTTGTTATTAGTTACTATTTTTCTTCGCAAAACTTGGATGGAGAAAAATCACGTAGCCGAAATCATTCAAGCATTTTTAGCAGATAAAGGATATGCAGCTTTACCAGAAGATGACGCTATTTTGTTGGCTAAAAAAATCAGAAAACCTATGTGGGATTGGCATATTTACTTAGGTTATGTCCTAACCGGTTTGTATTGCATTCGATTAGCGGTACCATTTTTTGGCGAAATGAAATTCGCTTCTCCTTTCAAAGCAGGATTAGATGCTAAAACGAAATTTCAATATTGGGTATATTTGATATTTTATGTTTGTACTGCGATTTCATTAATCACTGGTTTGATAATTGAACTGGGGCCAAAAGAGTACAAAAAACCTATGGAAGAAATTCACGAACTTTCGTTGTATTATTTGCTAGGATTCATGATTTTGCACTTTGGAGGTATATTAATTGCCGAACTAACCTCAGACAAAGGATTAGTTTCTAGAATTATAAACGGAGGAACTGCTAAGAAATAATTATAACATTTTTAACTTTTAAGAAGTTGCAAAAATGAAAGAATATTCGTAATTTTAAGTATTATTAATTATAATCCTTACAACTATGTTAGTTCAAATTCACACCGACAAAAACATTGAAGGCGGAAGCCGATTTGCAGAATTCTTTAGCAACGAAATTAAAAATGAATTAGCAAGATTTGACGAAATCGTAACCCGAATAGAAGTACACGTATCCGACGAAAATGGAAATAAATCCACTCCAAACGATAAAAAATGTGTTATTGAAGCCAAAGTAGAAAAAAAACAACCCATTGCTGTTACCGCAACAGCCGATAGCCCAGAAAAAGCCTTTTTTGAAGCGTTAGAAAAAATACAACGTGTTTTAGATACCACTTTAGATAAAATTAAAGAACATTAAAAATAAAGAATCCCGAGTTTAGGCTCGGGATTTTTTTGTTTATAAGTTATTGCAAACTAATATAGTGTTTGTTAATTTGTAGGAATTTTTTTTATTTTTAGAAAACGCTAGTTTACAGCATATATACACCCAAAAACGGGTAGATTGGCGCTATTTTATAGCGCGTATAAACGAGTTAGCGGTAATTTATCAACAAACCAGAAAAATTTATAAGATAAAGCAACCATTTCAATTATTACACATCTTCTAAATAAAAAATAATTATATGAAAAAAATTACAATAGTATTTTTGCTGAGTTTTATAAAATTATTTTCTCAAACACCAACTGTACAATGGGCTGGAAGAATTGGAGGTAATTATTTTGACAGTGCACAGGGCTTAAGTGTAGACCAAAGTGGTAACCTTTACATAACTGGGGGGTATCAATCAAATATAGATTTAGATATTGGAGCGGGTAATTACCCTATTACTGGAACTTCAGGGAGCGACGCGTTCTTAGCTAAATACAATAATAATGGAAATATTTTATGGGGGGTTAAATTTTCGGGAACTCTTGACAGTAGCGGTTATAATATAGGCACAGACGCAAATGGGAATGTATATTCAGTTGGAAAATTTTTCAACACCATAGATTTTAATCCAGGGGCAGGAATTTTTAATTTAACTGCTACTCCTGGTCCTTATTCAATCTCAGACATTTACTTATCAAAGCTCGATTCAAATGGCAACTTTGTCTATGCAAAAAAAATCGGCGGACTTGGTGTTAAAGATCCCTCGGGCTTCAAAGTAGATTCAAATGGTGATATCTATCTTTCCGGATATTTCAACAAAGAAACTTTTTTTTCTGACACAGTTTCACTTATCCCAACTGTTGGCCAAGATAATATTTATGATATGTTTATTGCTAAATGGAATAGTAATGGAAATTTGCTATGGGCAAAACAAATTGGTTCTGGTTCTATTATGCAACGTTCAGAAAGCATGATAACAGATTCCAACGGAAATATATACTTATGTGGAAACTTTCATGAAACTACTGATTTTGACCCTAGTACCTCTGGCACATTTTTTATGACACCCCATACATTGGGTTCAACGGATATTTTTGTACTAAAGTTAGATAATGATGGTAATTTTGTATGGGCTAAAAATATGGGGGGTTCAGCTCCAAATTCAGCTAAAAGTATTGCCCTAGATCAATCAAACAACTTAACCATAACTGGTTATTTTTCTGGAACTATTGATTTTGATCCGGGTATCAATAACTATTTTTTAACTTGTCCTCCAAATAGTGGATATAATCCCTTTCTATTAAAACTAAATTCAAATGGCGATTTCATTTGGGCAAAACATCTAATTGGGAATGGCTATGGTTCATCTGTTACAATAAATCCTAATGGAAATATATGCATAACTGGAAAATTTAATAATACCTGTGATTTTAGTAGCGGAAATAGTACTGCTATAAATAGTACCCTAGGTGGTTCTGACATTTTTATTGCAGAATACACTAACTCTGGAAATTTTAATTGGGTAAAATGTATAGGTAGTAATCAAGATGATATTGGTAATTCCGTTGTTGCTGATTCATTTGGAAATTATTTTAACATTGGTGATTTTTACGGGAATGCATACATTAATAATTCATTAGATACTTTGAATTTAACATCACAAGGTTATCAAGACATAATGTTTATTAAAATAAGTAGTTCTAATTTAAGTACCGATGATTTCAACAGAGATGATTTTTCACTCTACCCTAATCCAAGCAAAAATGAATTATACCTCACAGTTCCAAAAGCATACGAAAATAGTGTATTAGCAGTTTATTCGATTAATGGACAATTATTGATTAATTCAGAGTTAAAAAACAATCTAAATATAGATGACCTAGCCACTGGCACATACATTATTAAAATTACAAATGATAAAAATCAAAGTATCGAAAGAAAATTTATAAAAAATTAAACTACCGCTAACAGCGGTAACTGTTGCACAACTCCCATTTTTTAAAAAGTTCCCGAAGTTTCGTCACAAAAAACATAAAACTCAACCTCTTTTAAAGTAATTTAAGAGAGGTTTATTTTTTAGATGTAGTTCAAAATCATAAAATTTAGTTGGCTTATAATCGAGGTTTTGAAGTGTGTAACTATTGATTTATAAAAGCTAAGTACTTCCCTTGTTTTAGAACTATTGCCAAATAAAATAGACAAGAAAAGCCAAAAAATCATGTGCAATCTTTTTATCCCTTAATTAATTAGTGGGTCAAAAAATTATTTTGTAGTAAGTTTATAATAACTATATAGTAACTTTATGATAAGTTTATGATTAGCTAAATTAATACCAAAGTACCAGAATAATAAGATAACACTCCATCACAAAACAAAAAAATCCCGAGCTCACACTCGGGATTCATTATTTAGATTCTGAATCAAGTTCAGAATGACAACATACTATTTCAAACTCGCTAAACTTTGTTCCAATGTCGCAATTTTAGCTAAAGCGTCGGCTTCTTTTTTGCGTTCGTTGGCAATTACTTGTTCCGGTGCGCCGGCTACAAATTTCTCGTTAGACAATTTCCCTTGCACCGAGCGTAAGAATCCTTTGATGTAGTTTAACTCTTCGGTTAATTTTGCAATTTCTGCTTCTACATCAATATTTCCTGTAATTGGAATAAAATATTCATTCGATTTCACACGATACGATAACGCACCCTCTACTTTATCTGAAACGTATTCTAAAGTCGTAACATTTCCTAACTTCTGAATCACCGAATCAAAATACGTTGAAGCTTTTTCGTTGTTCACCACTTTTAATTCCATCGTATCTTTAAACGGAATATTTTTGTCTTTACGAATCGTTCTAATTCCAGAAATAACTTCCGTTGCGAAATCAAAATCAGCAATTAATTTTGCATCAAACGCTTTCGCTTTTGGCCATTCTGAAACGATTAACGCTTGTTCTGGCGTTCTTTCGGTAATGTGTTGCCAAATTTCCTCTGTTAAAAACGGCATAAACGGATGTAACAATTTCAAGTTGTTTTCTAACATTTCAATTGCTTTTTCAAACGTAGCGCGGTCGATAGGCTGTTGGTAACCTGGCTTGATCATTTCTAAGAACCACGAACAAAAATCGTCCCAAACCAGTTTGTAAATCGCCATTAAAGCGTCTGACAATCTGTATTTATCAAAATTATCTTCGATTTCGGCTAAGGTTTGTTGCAACTTCGCTTCGTACCATTCAATCGCTACTTTTGAAGCTTCTGGTTGTGCAATATCCGCAACTTCCCAACCTTTGATTAGTTTGAAAGCATTCCAAATTTTATTAGAGAAACCTTTTCCTTGGTTGCATAATTCTTCATCGAATAAAATATCATTTCCTGCCGAAGCACTCAATAATAATCCTACACGAACACCATCAGCACCAAATTTTTCAATTAGTCCTAGCGGTTCTGGCGAATTCCCTAAAGATTTCGACATTTTACGACCTTGCTTATCACGAACTAATCCGGTTAAATATACGTTTGAAAATGGTTTTTCACCTGCATATTCATAACCTGCAATAATCATACGTGCTACCCAGAAGAATAAAATATCAGGGCCCGTAACTAAATCATTGGTAGGATAATAATATTTAAAATCTTCACTTTCTGGATTTAAAACTCCACCAAAAACAGCCATTGGCCATAACCATGAAGAGAACCAAGTATCTAAGGCGTCAGCGTCCTGACGTAAGTCAGCTGTGGTCAGTGTTGAGTTGCCAGTTTTTTCTTTTGCTAGCTCAAGTGCTTTTTCGATGTTTTCAGCTACTACGAAATCTTCTTTTCCATCGCCAAAATAGTAAGCCGGAATTTGTTGTCCCCACCACAATTGACGCGAAATATTCCAATCGCGAATGTTGTTTAACCAATGTGCATACGTATTATTAAAACGACTTGGATATAATTTGATTTCGTCTGATTCTAAAACGGCTTTGATTGCAGGTTTTACTAAATCTTCCATTTTTAAGAACCATTGGTCGGATAATCTTGGTTCGATTACCGCTTTCGTTCTTTCAGAAGTTCCTACTTTATTCAAATGCGTTTCGGTTTTTGCTAAGGCTCCAATCGTTTCTAATTCTTTCGCAATTTCTTCACGAACTACGAATCTATCTTTTCCTTGATAATGCAATCCGTATGAATTCAAAGTCGCATCTTCATTGAAAATATCGATGATTTCTAAATTATGTTTATCACCTAACGTTTTATCATTGGTATCGTGAGCAGGCGTAACTTTTAAACAACCTGTACCAAATTCTACATCTACATATTCGTCTTCGATAATTGGCACTACTCTACCACAAATTGGAACAATAGCTTTCTTCCCTTTTAAATGCGAAAAACGTTCGTCATTTGGATTGATACAAATAGCAGTATCACCAAAAATAGTTTCAGGACGAGTAGTAGCAACAGTTAAGAAATCTTCCGAACCTTCAATTTTATATTTGATGAAATATAATTTCCCTTGACGTTCTTCAAAGATTACTTCTTCGTCAGATAACGTAGTTTTTGCTTCTGGATCCCAGTTTACCATTCGGTAACCGCGGTAAATCAAACCTTTATTGTATAAATCTACAAACGAATGAATTACCGATGCTGACATATCGTCATCCATCGTAAACTTAGTACGACTCCAATCGCAAGAACAACCTAATTGTTTTAATTGCTCTAAGATGGTTCCTCCGTATTTTTCGGTCCAGTCCCAAGCGTGTTTTAGGAATTCTTCGCGTGTTAAATCGTTTTTATTGATGCCTTGTTCTTTTAACTTCGCTACAACTTTTGCTTCGGTTGCAATAGAAGCATGATCGGTTCCTGGTACCCAACAAGCGTTGAATCCTTTTAAACGCGCACGACGAATTAATACATCTTGAATGGTATTATTCAACATATGTCCCATATGTAAGACTCCAGTTACATTTGGTGGCGGAATTACAATAGTGTACGGCGTTCTGTGGTCGGGTTTGGAGGTAAAATAATCGTTTTTCATCCAGTAGTCGTACCACTTTTGTTCTACTTCTTTAGCGTTGAATTGTGCAGGAATCATTATATTTTTTCTTGTTTAATTGTTGAATCATTGAACGGTTGAATCGTTCGTTTTAACATTCCAAAACTTACTTTGGTATGCTTTTTGTTTTACTTATTGCAAAAGTAACTATATAACGAAAATAAAAAAAATGTTAGGAGTAGTTTGTTGGTTGCTCATATTTAATTAATTTTACAATAATCTATTAATTTATAAGATGATGAAAAAATTACTTGTTTATTTAACTGTCTTAATTGGGATGACTTCTTTAGCTCAAACGGGTCCAAAGATTGAATTTAAAGAAGAAACCATTAACTATGGTGAAGTAGAAAAAGGAAAAGATGATGGAATTCGAGTTTTTGAATTTACAAATACAGGAGATGCTCCTTTATTAATCAAAAATGCGAAATCAAGTTGTGGTTGTACGGTTCCAGAATGGCCAAAAGAGCCAATTGCTCCCGGAGGAAAAGGCCAAATCAAAGTGCAATACAATATGAATCCAGGTCCGATTAGCAAAACCATTACCATTGAAAGTAATGCGGTTAATAAAGAAAGTGGTATGATTCCGTTACGAATTAAAGGTACGGTAATTGTTAAAGAAGAAGTTAGCCCTTTAGTTAAAAAGAAAACATTTCCAAATTTATAAGCAAAAGTCCCAACAAAATTGGGACTTTTTTTATTTACAACACTTTTTCTAATTGAAATTTATAAGTAAAGTATTTTCCTTTTCTTTCAACCAAAAGGGTAATTTGTTTTCCCTCTTGAGATTGGAATAAATCTACAACACTCTGAATAGTTAATTTATAAGATGGTTTGTTGTTAATTTTCACTATTACATCTCCAATTAACAAACCTGCTTTTTCGGCTGGTGAATTTTTTCTCAAGGCATAAATTTCAAAGTTTGGCTTTAATTCAAATTTATAAAACTCAGATTGATTTCCTGCTGAAACATCTTTATTAACATTTATAACATTAGTCGTAAAAGCTTGTTCTACTTTTTCTTGTACAAGTTGAAATCCACTATGTTGCACTTCTATTCCTGACATGTTATAATTGAAAGGTAAATCATAAAATTTATTTTTTACAAAATAAAATATCTTACTTTCATAATCTAAAATCCAATTAAATCTTTTAATTACTTCTCCTCCAAGGGTTCCATTTCTGTTTTCTGCTAAATTAGTTTTATCAAAAAAACTTACAACGGGATAAGAAACCAAAGCGTTTTCTAAAATGTTTTTTTTAAAAGCTAGTGATTTTACCCTAGATTTTTTACCATAAACATCTCCCGAAATTGCTTTTCCTAAAAAATCTTCTATGTATTGAGGACCACATTTAATGTTATCGTTTTCAAATAACCACAAACCATCACTTAAGCCAGTATCAAATAAAAGTTTCAAATTAATTTCATCAGAGTTTAAGTTTGAATTAATATTAATGTAGGGTCTTTCATTTATAAAATCAACATTTGTTTTATCAAATCTATCTGTATTTCTTAGTATTTTTTTGGTTTTATGTAGAATAATTTTTCTTCTTTCATAATCAATTTCAACTAAGTAATTTTTAAAAAAAGAACTTCCTAAAATTCCGTTCACAGGTATTCCTAATCGATTTACAAAATTGATTTCACGATCGAAAACAAATATAGCCTCAAAATTTTTATCGATATAATTACCAACTTGTAATTGATTCTGATGAGATAAATAACCTTGCACTTTTTCGTTAATACCTGGACCAGAAATTGTAATTAATTTGGCTTTTTTAATTTCAATTGAATCATTTTGTGGAACACTAAAAATAATACTTTTAGAAGCACCCGTATCAGCAATCATTTTTAAATGTATTCCGTTAAAAATTACATTTACAATTATTAAGTTGTTTGCCATTTGGAAAGGAATCTTAATCTTATCCCTTTTAGAATTCCAAATTGTTGTATTTTGAGCCTGAGTTAGTAAAGTTAAAAGTAATAATGTTACTTGTAATACTTTTTTCATTTTTTCTTTAAAGTTAGCAAAAACAGAAATACAAATTATTGGTTTAACATTTTTTAAAAGGTTGTTTTATGAATATCACAAAAAAAAATCGCAATTTTGCACATCATAAAAAACTAAATCATGCCAAAAGTTTCTGTCAAAGGGCAACAAATGCCTGAATCTCCAATTAGAAAATTGGTCCCATATGCTGAAATTGCAAAGAAAAAAGGACATAAAGTTTATCATTTAAACATTGGACAACCTGATATTAAAACCCCCGAAGTAGCTTTACAAGCAATAAAAAATGCGGATATATCAGTTTTAGAATATAGTCATTCTGCTGGATTTGAAAGTTATAGAAATAAACTTTCACAATATTATAAAAATCATGGTTTACCAATAGAAACTCAAGATATCATCATCACAACTGGTGGTTCTGAAGCTTTACTTTTTGCTATGGGAAGCACTATGGATGCAGGTGATGAAATTATTATTCCTGAACCTTTTTATGCTAATTACAATGGATTTTCTACTGCTTCTGGAGTAAAAGTTGTTCCTGTTATCTCAGGTATTGAAACTGGTTTCGCATTACCCCCTATTGAAGCATTTGAAAAATTAATTACTTCTAAAACTAAGGCAATATTAATTTGTAATCCAGGAAACCCAACTGGTTATTTATATTCACAAGAAGAAATTTTAAAATTGGCTGAAATTGTTAAGAAACATGATTTGTTCTTAATTGCTGATGAAGTATATCGTGAATTCACATACGATGGAGACAAACACTTCTCGGTAATGAATGTCCCAGGTTTAGAAGACCATGCCATTATGATAGACTCTGTTTCTAAACGTTACAGTATGTGTGGAGCTAGAATTGGTTGTATCGTTTCTAAGAACAAAGAAGTAATGGCTACTGCCATGAAATTTGCACAAGCACGTTTAAGCCCTCCTACCTACGCTCAAATTGCAAGTGAAGCAGCATTAGATACTCCTCAAAGTTATTTTAACGATGTAATTACAGAATACAAAGATCGAAGAGATACATTAATTACTGAATTAAATAAAATTGAAGGTGTTATAGTAGCGAAACCTAAAGGCGCTTTTTATTGCATAGCAAAATTACCTGTAGATAACGCAGATAAATTTGCACAATGGCTACTAGAATCTTATGATTTGAATGGAGAAACCGTTATGGTGGCGCCAGCAGCAGGATTCTATTCTACTCCTAACGTAGGTTTAGATGAAGTTAGAATTGCTTATGTTTTAAAGAAAGAAGATCTAATAAAATCAGTACAAATACTTAAAAGTGCCATAGAAGTTTACAATAAACTTTAGGTGAAGTAAAAAAGTATAAACAGATTCTTTCCAGATTCTATATATATAATAATAAAAAAGGCGGAAATTTAAATTTCCGCCTTTTTTATTATGAATTCCCAATTATCGTTTTAAAGAGAAATGGGCTTTGAATTGTTTTTGTGTATCATTCTCAGAAAAATCAACAGTAAACCAATAGTCTGTCGAAGGTAATTGTTCTTGGTTGTAAGTTCCGTCCCAACCTTCTTCTCCATTTAATTGTTTGATAAATTTACCATAACGGTCAAATATATTGATTTTATCTGTAGTTTGTAATCCCGCAATGAACCATGTATCATTATAACCATCACCATTTGGTGTAAAATATTGAGGATATTCTATCACATAAACATCATAAGTTAAATGAGTACATCCTTGAGTATCTACTACCGTAATTGTGTGTGGTCCTGAACTCACATTTGTAAAAACATTAGAAGATTGAAGTGCTCCATTATCCAATTGATATTCTAAAACTCCTGTTCCGCCAGTAACAGTTACTACTAATGTAGCATTTCCACTAAAGTAATTACTTTGTTCAACAGTAATTCCATCTGATGGCGTTGAAGAAGTAATAGTAGCTGTAACTATTTGAGAACTACAGTTAGTACTTCTAACAGTTGCCATAACACCATAGGTCCCCACTTCGTCAGCCGTATATGTAGCATTGTTAGAATTTGGAATTGGATTATTATTAAAATACCATACAAAGTCATGAGTAGTACTACTTAATCCAGAATCTAGTACAAATGTTTGAAATGGATTTCCTGAAGCATCAACACAAATAACACCATCAATTAAGGTTGGTTGTGGAATTGGATTAACATAAACTCTGACCACTATAGTTTGTCCTCTACAATCGTCTAAACGTGGAGTAATATAATAATCTACATAACCACGGGTATCCCCAGTTGTTGTTAATACTTGTTGAATTACCGTCGATAAACCTGCATTAGAACCATCTGAAGCTCCATCTACTCCAACTTCACTAACTGTCCATTCAAAAATAGTATTAGGATTGAATGTTTCTAAGAAAATATTGGTAGAATTTATCCCACTACAAAGATCAGGATGAATTGGATCAGCAAATAATTCTGGAGTTGGATTAACTAAAATAGTAACTGTTTCAGAAGTTCCCGTACAACCATTAAAAGTAGGAGTTACTTGATAAGTAACAGACCCCTGCATTAATCCAGTTGCAATTAAAACTTGTTGAATTGCATTTCCTGAACCATTGGTAGCCCCCATAACACCAGTTCCACTAACAACAACCCAATTAAAAGTTGTTCCAGGTACTGCTCCTGTAAAAGATATATCAGTAGATTCACCTGAACATATTGGTGTTGGATCATTTGCTACAATAACATTCGGTATTGGAGTTACATTAACTCTAACTACCACAGGAGTTCCTGAACAACCATTGGCTTCTGCTATAATGGTATACACAACTTCTACAGTAGAAGTTGTACCTGGTGTTACTGTCAAAGTTTGATTTATCAAATTACCAGATCCACCTGAGGCACCTTGAACATTTCCACCTGTAACCGTCCAGTAGAAAGTTGCTTCTGCAACATTACTTGACAATTGAATATTAGTTGTACCTCCTGTACAGAAAGAAGCATTATTATTGTTTGGAACAACTGTCGGCAATGGTGAAACATCAATTCTAACTGTTTGAGCAGGTCCAACACATCCATTAGCTGTTGGAGTAACAGAATATTCAACATAACTAACAGTACCAGATGTAGCTGTTAATACTTGCGATATAATATTTCCAGATGAAGCTGAAGCTCCTGTAACATTTACTTGATTTAAAACAACCCATGAAAAAGTTGTACTTGAAACAGTACTTGACAAATTAATGCTTGTTGAAGTACCAGAACAAATTGTAGTTAATGCAGGAATTATTGTAACACTAGGTATAGGATTAACATCAACTATTGCTGAACCTGTTTGCGATTGACCACAGAAAGGAGCTATTGTAGACTCTATATAGATTACATTATAAACACTATCAGCAAATAAAACTGGAGTTGTAATCGTTGTAAATCCTGAAGAGTCAATATTAACCGTTTGATTTACACCTCCATCAATATTATAAGTAACAATAGTATTAGGAGTTGCTGTAATGGTAAGAGAACCTGTAGTTCCTTCGCAAATTACATTATTAGAAACTATACTTACTAAAGTTGGAGATGGTAAAATAGGACTAACAACAAATGAAGAAGAATCAGTTGAAGAACAACTTCCATTATTTGCTGAAACTACATAAGAAGTGCCAAAAGTCATTCCTGAAATTAATCCTGTTGAATCAACAGTTGGTCCTACTGGTGTAAAGTTATAGGTTAAACCTGTAACATAAT
>NZ_JAMLJN010000008.1 GCF_023634865.1 Flavobacterium fragile | reverse complement strand
TCACCTCTTCCCATTCCGAACAGAGAAGTTAAGCCCGACTGCGCAGATGGTACTGCATTTATGTGGGAGAGTATGTCGCCGCCTTTTTTTTGAAAACCCTTCATCATTCGATGAGGGGTTTTTTGTTTTGTGAAATTTTTGAAACAAGCAACTCAATAGGTTGATTGTTTTTATTGGTTTAAGTTTTTAAAATAGTTACAATGTATATTTATCGGGCAATCATCACATTTTGGATTGGTTGGTCGGCAAATTTCTCTTCCTAAAAATGAGAAAGCCATTCCAATTTCATTCCAAATTTCATAAGGGAGTTGTTGTATTAATAGTTTTTCGATTTTATTTCCGTCTTCATATTTTGGTGTTAAACCAATTCTCGGCACAACTCTAATAACATGTAAATCAACTATTATACCTTCTGCTTTTTGATTGGTTTCTCTCAATATTACATTCGCAGATTTTCTTCCAATACCTTTCAAATCAATTAATTCTGTTAGGTTTGTTGGGATATTATTGTCAGTTTTTAGAAGTTTAGCTAATTCAAATATCCATATTGTTTTTGTTGGATAATTTTTAACTTTTTTAAAGTATGGAGTTATCTCTTCAATGCTTGAATTTGAAATGCTTTCAAGATTAGGAAATTTTTCAAAAAAAGGAATAGTGATATTATTAATATTCGCATCCGAATCCTGAGCTGACAAAATCACCATTATCAGTAATTGATAGGTATTGTTATAGTTTAGAGGATGCTTTCTTCCTTTATATTTATCAATTAAGGGTTCTAGATTTTCTTTCCAATTTTCAAATAGCATTTTTATTTTAAAGATAATAAAAAAAGGAGTTCAGCAATTAAGTTGAACTCCTTTAGTAAATTATTTATTTTAGACTATTTTACTAAACCTCTTGAAATAACAATTCTTTGAATTTCTGAAGTTCCTTCATATATCTGAGTGATTTTTGCATCACGCATCATTCGTTCTACATGGTATTCACTTACATAACCGTTTCCTCCGTGAATTTGTACGGCTTCGTTAGCAACTTCTAATGCGATTTCAGAAGCATATAATTTAGCCATAGCACCAGAATGTGCAATATCTTCACCATTGTCTTTTTCTGTTGCTGCTTTGTGAATTAACAATCTAGCACATGTGATTTTAACGTGCATATCGGCTAATTTGAAAGCAATTGCTTGGTGGTTGAAAATTGGTTTTCCAAAAGCAACACGCTCTTGAGAATATTTCAATGCTAATTCATAAGCTCCTTGTGCAATTCCTAACGCTTGTGATGCAATTCCAATACGCCCTCCGTTTAAAGTTGACATAGCGAACGCAAATCCAAATCCGTCAGCACCAATTCTATTTTCTTTTGGAACTTTTACATCGTTAAATAATAAGGTATGTGTGTCTGAACCACGGATTCCCATTTTCTTTTCTTTTGGACCTACTTCAAAACCTGGCATTCCTTTTTCTACAATAAGAACGTTTATTCCTTTGTGTCCTTTTGAAGCGTCGGTTTGAGCAATTACTAAATAAGTAGAAGCGGTTCCACCGTTTGTAATCCAGTTTTTAGTTCCGTTTACTAAATAATGGTCGCCCATATCGATAGCAGTAGTTCTTTGCGAAGTAGCATCTGAACCTGCTTCTGGCTCTGATAAACAGAAAGCTCCAATTTTTTCACCTTTAGCAAGTGGCGTTAAATATTTTACTTTTTGCTCTTCTGAACCATATTTTTCCAAACCAGCACAAACTAATGAGTTGTTTACCGACATGATAACCGCTGCAGAAGCATCCACTTTTGCAATTTCTTCCATTGCCAAAACGTATGATAAACTGTCTAATCCAGCTCCTCCGTATTTTGGATCAACCATCATTCCCATAAAACCTAGCTCAGCCATTTTCTTAACTTGCTCTGTAGGGAAGATAGAATGTTCGTCTCTTTCAATAACTCCAGGTAATAATTCTGTTTGAGCAAAATCTCTAGCAGCTTGCTGAATCATTAAATGCTCTTCGGTTAATTTAAAATCCATATTATTTAGATGTAATGTTTGATTATTTTGTAATTTCAGGAACCAAATGTAAAGATTAATTACCAAATTTTCAATAACAATTTGTAATTTTAACCCATGTTTAAAGAAAACTACAACGTTATCGGAGTTATGTCGGGCACATCCTTAGATGGTGTCGATTTAGCCTATATAAAATTCAAACATTCAGATTGTTGGACGTTTGAAATTTTTCAATCCGAAACCGTTTCGTATTCCGAAGAATGGCTTATTAAATTGAAAAATGCGATTCATTTTAGTCCATCAGAATTAGAAGAATTGAATGTCGCTTACACAAAACTTCTAGCTTCCATAATTTCTGAATTTATTTCCAAACATAAGCTGACCGAAATTGACGCCGTTTGTAGTCATGGTCATACTATTTTACACCAACCACAAAACGGATTTACACTTCAAATTGGAAATCTTCCAATGATTCGTGATTTAGTTAATCAAACCATTGTTTGCGATTTTAGAGTGCAAGATGTACAATTGGGAGGTCAAGGCGCACCATTAGTTCCGATTGGAGATGAATTACTTTTTTCGGAATATGATTATTGTTTGAATTTAGGTGGATTTTCGAATGTTTCCTTTAATGAAAATGGAAAACGAATTGCTTTTGATATTTCGCCCGTAAACACCGTTTTAAATTTCTATGCGAATGAATTAGGTTTTCCGTATGATGATGCTGGAAATTTTGCAAAATCTGGAAACATAAATCAAGAGTTATTGCAACAATTGAATGATTTGGAATTTTACAAATCACCATATCCAAAATCATTGGGAATGGAATTCGTGAACGCGGAAATTTTTCCTTTGATAAACTCGTTTTCAATTGATGTAAAAGACAAACTTTGCACATTTGTAGAACATATTGCTGTTCAAATTTCGAAAATATGTTCAAAATCAAATGCGAAATTATTTATAACTGGAGGAGGAGCTTATAATCAATTTTTAATTGAAAGATTACGTAGTTATTTGCCTACAACTAAGGTAGTAATTCCTGATGATAAAACCATTCAATTTAAAGAAGCGCTTATTTTTGGTTTTTTGGGTGTTTTACGATTGCGAAATGAAATTAATGTATTGTCTTCAGTAACAGGAGCTAGCAAAAATCATTCTTCTGGAAAAGTCTACATGTAAATGTTATATAAAACTAAAAAAAGGAGTTTAGGCTTTAGTGCTTAAACAGATTATGTATATTTGTAAAACGAATAAAATTTAACCGACACAATGAAAGATTTATTAAAGAAATTTGAAAACAAAGAACCAGAAATCGTATTTAATTGGAAAGACTCTGAAACTGAAGCAGAGGGATGGACAGTAATCAACTCGTTAAGAGGAGGTGCTGCAGGAGGTGGAACTCGTATGCGTAAAGGGTTAGATATGAACGAAGTACTTTCTTTAGCAAAAACGATGGAAGTTAAGTTTTCAGTTTCGGGACCAGCAATTGGTGGCGCTAAATCAGGAATCAATTTTGATCCAAGTGATCCTAGAAAAAAAGGAGTTTTAGAAAGATGGTTCAAAGCTGTTTCTCCTTTGTTAAAAAGTTACTATGGTACGGGAGGTGATTTAAATGTAGATGAAATTCATGAAGTAATTCCAATGACAGAAAATTGTGGTATTTGGCATCCACAAGAAGGAGTTTTCAACGGACATTTTAAACCATCGGAAGCTGAAAAAATCAATAGAATTGGTCAATTACGTCAAGGAGTTATTAAAGTGATTGAAAATCCAAATTTCTCTCCTGATGTAGAAAAAAAATATACCGTAGCAGATATGATTACTGGATATGGTGTTGCTCAAGCCGTTCGTCATTATTACGATATTTACGGAGGTGATGTGAAAGGTAAGAAAGCTATTGTTCAAGGTTTTGGAAATGTAGGTTCTGCTGCTGCTTATTATTTGTCACAAATGGGAGCAAAAGTGGTTGGAATCATCGATAGAGATGGTGGTGTTATCAACGAAAATGGATTCTCATTCGAAGAAATTAGAACATTATTTTTAAATAAAGACGGAAATAAATTAGTAGCAGATAACATGATTCCGTTTGAGGAAATCAATGAGAAAATTTGGTCTATTGGTGCTCAGGTTTTTGCTCCTTGTGCGGCGTCTAGATTAGTTACTAAAGAGCAAGTAGATAAAATGGTGGCTTCTGGATTAGAAGTTATTTCAAGTGGGGCAAACGTTCCATTTGCAGATAAAGAAATTTTCTTCGGACCAATTATGGAAGAAACTGATAAAAAAGTAAGTTTGATTCCTGATTTCATTGCAAATTGTGGAATGGCTAGGGTTTTTGCTTATTTTATGGAACAGAAAATTCAGATGACAGATGAGGCTATTTTCTCGGATACTTCGTATACCATTAAAAATGCAATTGAAAAAGCACATGCTTTAAATGCTGATAAAAAGAATATCAGCGCGACTGCATTTGAAATTGCGCTTAAACAATTAGTGTAATGAAGCTAACAAAACTTTTCAACTCTTTTTTTGAAAGCGAGAAAGCGGGCGGATTAATTTTATTAGTCTGTACCGCTTTTTCGTTGTTAATTTCCAATTCTGCAATAGCTCAAAATTATTTTGATATATGGCATTATCCTATAGCAAATCATAGTTTTGAATATTGGATCAATGATGGTCTAATGGCGATTTTCTTTTTGATGATTGGATTAGAATTAGAACGAGAAGTTTACAAGGGGGAACTATCAAAGATAAAAGATGCTATTTTGCCACTTTCAGGTGCTTTAGGTGGTATGCTTTTTCCAGCTTTGATTTTCTTGTTGTTTAATTTTGGCACCAAAACACAGTCTGGTATAGGTATTCCTATGGCAACTGACATTGCTTTTGCATTAGGAATTTTATCATTAGTAGGAAAGAATGTTCCAAATTCATTGAAGGTTTTTTTAACGGCTTTGGCTGTTATTGATGATTTAGGAGCAATTATTGTTATCGCTTTATTCTATACCAAAACACTTTTTTTGACGAATCTCTTAATTTCTTTATCCATTTTTGGTGGACTATTGATTTTAAACAGAATGAAGGTTTATAATCTTTGGATATATTTAGTTGCGGGTGTTTTTATGTGGTATTTTATGTTAAGTTCAGGGGTTCATGCAACAATTACAGGAGTACTTTTGGCCTTTGCGATACCTTTTCAGGATGGAAGTGAAAAATCGATATCTTATAAATTACAACATTTTTTACATAAGCCCGTTAATTTTATAATACTACCTTTATTTGCATTGTGTAATACAGCAATAGTTATAGGTTCAGACTGGATAAATAATTTTACAGAACCTTATTCTTTAGGTATTATTTTAGGATTAGCTGTAGGAAAACCGCTTGGTATTTTCTTGTTTACTTTCACAGCAGTTGCACTTGGATTAACGCAATTGCCTAAAGATTTGAATTGGATAAAAATAATTGGTGTTGGGGCTTTGGCTGGTATTGGTTTTACCATGTCGATTTTTATAACGCTTTTAGCTTTTGATGATAATGCTATTATTAATAATGCTAAGTTCATGATATTAGCGGCATCATTTTTATCAGGGATTATAGGTTTTTTGTTTTTTAAAGTTAAAAAGGCATAAAAATTGTATAATTTTAACTAATATATACGTTATAAGACTATTAATGTTATGTCTATGAGAAGAAAAGGTAATTTACTAGAACTCTTAACTGAATACGTCCCGTTATCGTTACTACTAACGGTTTTGTTAACAGTATTATTTTTTGTTTTATACAAGCAACTTCAAAAAAGTGATATTCCAGATGAAAGACGTTCTTTTATACTGAGTACTTATTCATTTCTTTCAATTGTATTGATTTTATTTTCTATTCGATTTTGGCCTCCCTCAAATATTAAAGAGTTAATTATCGCTCAAGGAGGAGGTGGTGGTGGAATAGAGGTGAATTTTGGGGATAGTGACTTAGGTTCGGGAGATAATTTTACGAGTGAAGTTTTAGATGTTACTAATCATAAGGTAATAGCTAGTTCCGAATCAGTCTCTGCTGAAGATATTATTACTCAAGATAACACTGATGATATTCCATCTGTTATCAAAACTCCTTCAAAAGAAAAAACAAATGAAGTTGTAAAAAAAGAAGTTAAACCAAGTGAGAGTAAAGTAGATCCAGTTAAGAAAAATTCAGCTTTGGCTAACATTCTTAATGGAAAAAATAAAGGGGGAGATGGTGATGATAATGTTGCCGGTAATAAAGGAGATAAAAAGGGGAGTTTAAGTTCTTCAGATTACTACGGAGATGGAGGGTCTGGTGGAGGATCTGGGGGTGGTAATGGTAAAGGTGTCGGAACTGGAGACGGTGACGGATATGGCCCTGGTTCAGGAAATGGAAGCGGAGGGGGGATTGGATATTCTCTTGGAAATAGAAAAGCATTAGTAAAACCTGCTCCAAAATATGTCTGTAACGAAACTGGTAAAGTAGTTGTGGAAGTTCAGGTTGATAAAACAGGAAGAACTATTAGCGCCGTTGCAGGTGTAAAAGGAACTACGAATACAGCTAAGTGTTTATTAGATCAAGCTAAAATAGCTGCATTAAATACAAAATGGCAGGCTAGTGAGAGCGCACCTGAAACACAAAGAGGGAATATTATATACAACTTTACAATTTCTGAATAGAGTAGTATAACTGTTATAAAAGAAAAGACCAACATTTGTTGGTCTTTTCTTTTATTAGTTAGGGTTTGTAGCAATCACAAACTTTAGATTGTTTTTGACTCCTATTTGTAAAACATCAACTAAATCTTGTACTTGCATATTAAAAGGAATTCTAATTACTACAGTTTGCTCTTTGTTTGGATCTATTTGAGCTAGTAATTCTTTTTCTAAATTTTCAAAAGATGTTTCTTGCTTATCTATGTAAAAGCGTTTCTCTTCTGTTACAGATATAGTAATTAATTGTTTATTTGTTTTTTCATTAGTTTTAGATTTTGGCAAAGTCATGCGAATTACATTAGGATTTGCCAATGTAGAAATAATTAGAAAAAACAAAAGCAAAAAGAACATGATGTCACTCATTGATGACGCATGAACTTCTGCATGAAATCTCCTGTTTCTTTTAATTGCCATGAGGTCTTTGAATTATATTTACGAATTCTAAAACTTGTTTTTGTACATTTAACATAAAATGGTCGATTTTGCCATTTAATAAATGATAACCTGCATAAGCAAAAAGACCCACAATAAGTCCTGCTCCTGATGAAATCATTTTTTCATATAGACCTCCTGAAATATTACCAATACTTATGTCTTCTGTAATTGAAATACTATAGAAAATTTTAATTACACCCCCAATAGTTCCAACAAATCCAAGTGTTGGCGCCATACCAGCAATTAATCCTAGATGTCCCATTTTTTCTTCCATTTGCCCCAATTCAATTTGGGCAGAACGCTCCATATTAGATTCAATTTCAGAGATTGGTCGGCCTATTGTAAGAATTCCCTCTTTAACTACTCTTGCAGTTGCACTGTCAATTCTTTCTGTTGCTCCTACTGCTAATTCTAAATTTCCATTATTTAAATGAGTTCGTACTTCTTTAAGTAGATAAGCGTCGTTTTTAGCAGATTTACTAATATACAAGTATCTCTCTATAATTAAGTAAATCGTGTAAAAGAATAAAATTGCTATTGGAATTAAAAAGACACCACCCTTGAAAACAAATTCTAAAACAGAAACCTCAGTATCAATTGGTTTTTTTTCTAGAACTTCTGCACCACTTTGTGCAATCGTGTCTATTTGAGTTTGTAAAAAATAAATCATCATATAAATTTACACTTAAAGTTAATCGTTAAAAATTAATTTGCAATAAAGATACTTTTCTATTACATATTAAACTAAAAAAAAGTAGAAATATTTTGTAAGATGTTTAATTTTATGAAAAATTTGAGAATGACTTACAAAGAGACTACAGATTGGATGTTTAGTCAGTTACCTATGTTTCAAATGCATGGTGCTTCGGCTTATAAAAAGGATTTAACCAATACAAATTTGTTAGTTGAACACCTTAAGCATCCAGAGTTTAAGTTTAAATCCATTCATGTGGCGGGAACTAATGGTAAAGGTTCAACATCATCAATGATTGCTTCAATTCTTCAAGAGGCTGGTTATAAAGTAGGGTTGTACACTTCGCCTCATTTAAAAGATTTCCGAGAACGAATCCGTATCAATGGTGTAATGATTTCGGAAGATTTTGTAGTGGATTTTGTTTCGGAAAATATGCCTTTTTTTGAAGCTCACCACTTAAGTTTTTTCGAAATGACAGTAGGTTTAGCTTTTGATTATTTTGCCAAAGAACAAGTCGATATTGCGGTGATTGAGGTGGGAATGGGCGGTAGACTTGATTCTACGAATGTAATTGACCCTTTAGTTTCTGTGATAACCAATATTGGTTTTGATCATACACAATTTTTAGGAGATACTCTACCTAAGATTGCTTTTGAGAAAGCGGGTATAATAAAATCAAATACGCCTGTGGTTATTGGGGAGTATTCGGAAGAGACAAAACCAGTTTTTTTAGATAAAGCTGCATCAGAACATGCGCCTATTTATTTTGCTCAAGATACGCCAGAAGTAACATATGAATGTGCTTTATTAGGCGATTATCAAATTCATAATAAGAAAACGGTTTTAAAAGCTATAAAGTTGTTGCAGTCCGACTTTGTTATTAAGGAGATTCATATTGTAAATGGATTTAAAAACGTAATTAAGAACACAGGTTTATTAGGTAGATGGCAAATTTTAAATAAAGCGCCCTTTATAGTTTGTGATACAGCACATAATAGTCACGGATTAAAAATTGTGATGAACCAAATTCAAAAACATTCTTTTGAAACTCTTCATGTGGTTTTGGGAGTTGTAAATGATAAAGATTTAGATGTTATTTTGCCATTATTTCCAACTAAAGCTAAATATTATTTTTGCAAACCTAATGTTCCTCGCGGATTAGAGGCTGAAATTTTAAAACAAAAAGCTAATGTCTTTGGTTTGTCTGGAGAAGTATTTCATTCGGTTTCAAGTGCTTACAGAGAGGCGAAAAATTCAGCATCAAAAGCTGATTTTATATATATTGGCGGAAGTACTTTTGTTGTGTCAGAAATTGTATAATTTTTTTCAAAAATACTTGCAGAAACAAATATTCCTTGTATATTTGCACTCGCAATACAGAACAAGTGTTGTTTTTTAATGGGGCAATTAGCTCAGCTGGTTCAGAGCACCTCGTTTACACCGAGGGGGTCAGGGGTTCGAATCCCTTATTGCCCACCAATTTTAAATCCTACAGTAATGTAGGATTTTTTGTTTTTAAATATTTCAATTTTATTATTCATCTAGTTTATCCTTTTGAATTTATTGTTGATTGTTTATTAATCTATTCGATGCATTTGGTACTAGTTATTTATGTAAAACAAAAAAACCTACAATTTGTAGGTTTTTCTTTTTTATAGTTTTTGAATTAGTAATTTACAAAATTTCTAACGTTTTTTCTAATGCCATTCCTCTAGACCCTTTGATGAGGAGTAAAGAATTTGAAGGTTTTTCAAGTTTTATAAATTCCGCAAAAGTGTTGAAGTTTTCAAAGAAATGTAAGTGATTGCTTTTTATTTCATTAGCGTAAAAATCTTTACCGATAAAATATGTTTGTATGTCTTTTTGTGATTTTAATATTTCAACTATTTTATTATGTTCCAATAAACTTTCCGATCCTAGTTCAAACATGTCTCCTAAAATGGCAATTTTATTATCCTTTTCGAGTTGTATAAAATTAGTTAACGCAGCAGTCATACTACTTGGATTTGCATTATAAGCGTCCAAAATAATCTCATTGCTGTTTTTTTGAATCAATTGTGATCGGTTGTTTTCTGGAATATAATTTTCAATTGCTTCTTTTATAAGTTCGTCTGTTACTTTGAAATAATTTCCAATTGTTATTGCGGCATTAATATTGTTGGCATTATAAATACCGATAAGATGTGAATTAATTTCAACGTCTTTATAGGTGATTTTTACCATCGGATTTGCTTCAACTCTAGTAATTTTTACATCACAATTGTCAGTTGTAACCCCAAATGTAAATTTATTTATTGAATACGTTTTTTCTTGTTGAATAGGATCGTCTAAATTGACAAAGACTGTTTTATTTTGTGTCTTAAGATAGTTATATAACTCACTTTTGCCTTTGATGACTCCATCCACACCTCCAAAGCCTTCTAAATGTGCTTTTCCAAAATTAGTAATGTATCCAAAGTCAGGTTGTGCTATTTGGCATAAAAATTCAATTTCTCTTTGATGATTTGCTCCCATTTCTACAATTCCAATTTCGGTTTCTTTTGTAAACCTCAGTAATGTTAGAGGGACACCAATATGGTTGTTAAGATTCCCAATGGTAGCTAATGTGTTATATTTTTTGGATAATACCGCGTGAATTAATTCTTTAGTGGTAGTCTTTCCATTACTTCCGGTTAAAGCAATTATGGGTAGTCCAAGATAATTTCTATGAAATTTTGCTAGTTCTTGTAATGTGATTAAAGTGTTGTCAACTAATATGGTGCTATCCTTTATGTAATAGTCTTTGTTGTCAATTATTACATACTTTGCCCCTTTTTTTAAGGCTTCTTTAGTAAAAGTGTTGGCGTCAAAATTTTCTCCTTTTAGAGCAAAAAATATACAGTCTAGCTCTATTTTTCTAGTATCAATTGAAACACCAGATGAGTTTAAGAATAGTGCATGTAAATCAGCTATAGGTAGTGAGTTCATATTGCTTATTTTATTAAAACGAATATATAAAAAAAGCCCTTTCATATGAAAGGGCTTTTGAAATATTTATTGAAAATTATTTTCTAACATTACCTCTTGCTGTTTTCGCTTTTGATTTTGGTCCTACTTTTGACATTGCACATCTAAAACCAATATAATCTGTAGCCATATCTTGAGGGAAGAATCTTCTTGATGCTGGGTCTAACCAATAAGCTCTATCTCTCCAAGAACCACCTTTATAAACTCTTACATTGTCGTCAATTAAAGTTGTTCTTTTGTTAGAAGTGTCAAATCTCTTATTCATTTTACCTAAACTATCTACAGAGATTGAGTGTTTCGGAGACTCGTACATTCTTTTTTCATCTTTAGATTCAGTAGTTTCTTCTGAACCACCAAATTTATAGAAACGTGTAGATTGTCTATCACCATCTCTATAATTTCTGTTGTCAGATGTAGAGAATTGAGTTCTTAAGTAAGTTTCATTTTCGTCAACAGGAACTTGAGCAATCTGACCAGGGAAATTTCTTGCCATGATTCTACCATTACTTAAAGTGTCATATTTAATGTTGTCAGAAGTTACTAACTCTACTACACCATCTTCACCAATTTTATTTTTCGTATATACGTTACCTCTGAAGTAGTTAAAGTCGTTAGCTTCGTCATCAACCATCGGTCTATAAACATCTTGTACCCATTCTGCTACGTTACCAGCCATATCGTATAATCCGAAATCATTTGGAGCATAACTTTTAACTTTATTAGTGATGTCAGCTCCGTCATCAGACCATCCAGCAATTCCTCCGTAATCTCCTTTAC
The DNA here is from genome assembly GCF_023634865.1 of Flavobacterium fragile. GTDB lineage: Bacteria > Bacteroidota > Bacteroidia > Flavobacteriales > Flavobacteriaceae > Flavobacterium > Flavobacterium fragile. The sequence continues at coordinate 99,173 of NZ_JAMLJN010000008.1, read as the reverse complement.
CTTGTTTGAAGTTAGCTAATTGATCGCCTCTGTATTGTCTTTTAGAAGAACGAGTATATTGACCATTCCAAGGATATTTTTTCTGTCCTTTGTAAATGTTGTATTCTCTGTTTCCTACTAAAGCTACGGCTGCGTATTCCCATTCAGCTTCAGTTGGAAGTCTGTACTCTGGTAAAATTAAACCTGAACTTCTTTGAGCATAAACATTTTTAGCAGAGTCAGAAGCTTTTTTTCTTCCAGATCCCATTTCTTTTTTAAGCACAACATCTGCATTACCACCAAAAGCTTTTGAAGGAGTATTGATGTATGTTTCTGTGTTGAATGATTTCTCAGCAGTTACTTCTTTACCTAAACTAATTTTATTATCTCTTTTTAAGTATCCTTCTCTTTCCAAGATATTTTCGTTTACACGGTCAGTTCTCCATTTACTGAACTCAACTGCTTGAATCCAGTTAACTCCTACTACTGGGTAGTCAGCATATGCTGGATGACGTAAGTAGTTGTTAGTCATGGTTTCGTTGTATCCTAAACGATTTCTCCATACTAAGGTATCAGGAATAACACCGTTATAGATGTTTTTGTAATTTTCATCAGTAGGAGGGAAAACAGTCTTTACCCAAAACAAATATTCTGTGTACATTTTGTTTGTTACCTCTGTCTCATCCATGAAAAATGACTGTACGTGTTGTTGGTTTGGAGAATTATTCCAATCGTGCATTACATCGTCCTGTACTTTACCCATTGTGAAAGTTCCACCTTCAATAGAAATCATTCCAGGAGGAGTTTCTTGTTGTTTAAACTTGTCATTGAATTGGAACCCGCCTTTTTTGTCATTAATTTTCCATCCCGTAGCAGTAGAACCACCTTTAGTGCTTCCTTTTTTGCTACAGCCAGTAAAACCTAAAGCTAGTGCCAATAACACGAACACTTTTAAAGCCATAATTTTCTTAATTTTCATACTTTTGTAGGTAATAAATTTTGCGTCGCAAGTTAATAATTATGAATTAATATGCAACATGTTTTTTAAATTTTGTAAAAAAAAATAATAATGGATTAATTATTTTCTTTCAAAACGATTTTATTTGTTTTTTATTGTGAAAAAATTGCATTAAGAAAAAATATTTTTTTCTCTTTGTAATATATATGTCCCAATTACGTTTTATACCTAATGAAAAAGTTTTTATTGTTTTTGTTTTTGATGTTTGTCATGTTTGTTTATTCTCAGCAATCGGAAAATGTTTCGATTTCTTGGAGTGCAAATACCAATTTTGATGCAGGCAGTGTATCATTAAAAATACCTCAGTTTGATCCACAATATCTAGAGGTTGACATTACTTCGAGAGTAATTCAATACAGACGATTTGTTCCTGTTTCAATGGCAACTAACATATCGAGTTTATCAATTACGAATTTAAATTTTCAAACCATATCAGAAACAGACCTTTATGATTTAAATAAAAAACTAATTCCTACAACCATTAATGCTAAACTTGAAATCCATAACACTAGAAATACGACTAAAGGATTGTTGATTTTGAGTCCTATAATTAAAGAGGGTAACATTTATAAAAAATTAATCTCATTTACCTATTCTTATCAAGAAAGTAATTCAGCACGAAACACCAATCAAAATGTTATTCAATCTGTTACAAATTCAGTTTTAACTAATGGAAGTTGGTATCGTTTTTATGTCGAAAAGTCGGGTGTTTATAAAATTTCAAAATCATTTCTGCAAAGTTTAGGTTTTAACGTTAATACAGATCCTAGAAATATTAAAATTTATGGAAATGGTGGCAAAATGTTACCTCTTTTAAATGCTACTTATTATCCAAATGATTTAGAAGAAAATGCAATTCAATTTATTGGTGAAGAAGATGGTGTTTTTGATAATACTGATTACATATTGTTTTATGCTGAAGGTGTTGATACTTGGAATTCTGAAAGCTTAACTTCAGTGAATTTATTTGCTGACAAATCGTATTACTATGTTACTTCATCTGGTTCGGCTGGTAAAAGAATTACTAATGCAGTAGAGCCAACAGGTACTCCTAATCTTTATTTTTCACAGTTTGATGATGTTGTCTATCATGAGAAAGATTTGGTAAATGCAGGAAAAGTTGGAAGAAGATGGTTTGGAGAACAATTTAATATAGATAATTCTCAAACATTCAATTTTTCTATTCCTAATATCGATGTAACGGTACCAGTTCAGATAAAAGTCAATACGGCTTCAAAATCATTTGGTAACTCATCTTTCAATATTAAAGCAAATACAATTGATTTAGGGACTTTGTTTTTTCCCCAACTTACTGCTGGAAGTGGTGTTGAAGGTTATGAATCGGCTCTTTCAGGAACTTTTACTGCCGCAAATTCAGACATATCAGTTCTTTTAACTTATGATAACGGAGGTGTGCCAAGTTCTAATGGATACTTGGATTTCATTCGAATCAAAACCAAGCGAAATTTAGTTGGATATGCTAAGCAGTTTAATTTCTTTAATGAACAAGAGCAAAACAACATAGGAATTGGCGAATATAAAATAACAAATGCAGCGGGTATATCACAAGTATGGGATGTTACCGATTTATACAATGTAACTAAATATGAAAATACAACTGGAGCTAATTTTAATTTTAAAGTTAACTTAGGTTCGGTTCGAAAATATGTGGCTGTTGATTTGTCAGATACTTATTTACCAAAGCGAGAAGCGAATGCGCTCGTAGCTAATCAAAATATCAAAGGAACAATTTTTAAAGATAGTCAGGGTAATTTTCAAGATATCGATTATTTGATAATTTCACCCGATTTTTTGTCAACTCAAGCGGAACGCTTAGCAGATTTTCATAGAAATTATTCTGGATTAGTTGTTCGAGTAGTTACTTTGGAAAAAATATATCAAGAATTTTCATCAGGAAAACAAGATTTAGCGGCTATTCGAAATTTTATTAAATATGTATATTGGAATGCTTCTACACCTGAAAAAAGGGTAAAGTTTGTAAATCTTTTTGGAGATGCTTCTTACGATTATAAAGATAGAGTGTTTAATAATACGAATATAGTTCCCGTTTTTCATGGGTTTAATCCCTTCGCTATTGAAACTAATAACACTTCAAATTTTTCTTTATTCTCTTCCTTTATGTCAGATGACTTTTTTGGTTTAATGGACGATAACGAAGGAACTATGTTGGGTGGTTTTGATGGAATTGATATAGCAGTTGGAAGAATGTTAGTTAGTTCAGTGACGCAAGCCAAAGAAATGGTGGATAAGGTAATTGAATATCACGATGAAAAATCTTATGGTAGATGGAGAAATAATTATGTAATTTATTCTGATGATGCGGATAATTTAACCGATTCAACTTTGCAATTTGGTTTAGATGGATTAGCGAATACATTGGTTACTCAAAAACCATTTGTTAATGTAAAAAAAATCCATTCGGATTCATATATTCAGCAGGTTGCCGCTGGAGGTGAACGTTATCCTGATGCCAAAAAAGATTTTTTAGATGCTTTGGAATTAGGGGCTTTAGTTTTTAATTATTTTGGACATGGAAATGAAGAATTTTTAGCCAGAGAAAGACTTTTTGAAAAATTAGAAGCTCAAAACCTTACAAATCGTTATCGCTATCCATTATTCATAACAATAACTTGTGAATTTACACGTTTTGATGATCCAAATCGTTTTACTGGAGGGGAGTATATGTATTGGAACAAAAATGGTGGGGCAATCGGGCTTATTGCTACAACCCGACAAATTGGTGTAACAACAGGGTTTGTTATGAATAATTTATTGAGTGAAGATTTGTATGCCTATGGTTCAAATGATTATCCCACAATTGCAGAAGCATTAAGATTAACTAAAATTAATACGGGTTCTGATAACAGAAGAGTTGTCTTCTTTATTGGTGATCCAGCACTAAAATTAGCCATTCCTAAGCCTAAAGTTATACTTACTAAAGTTAATGATGTTTCTGTTAATCAGCCGCTTCCTGTGCTTCAGGCACTGAGTTTAGTTAAAATTTCTGGCGAAGTGCGTGATGAAAATGATGTGGTTATTTCTGATTACAATGGAGATTTAGCCGTTCAAATTTTTGATAAAGATATTAGTCGCTCAACTTTGGCTAATGATGGTGTTGTAGCGCCAAGTCCAGGTGGGGTGACCATTATGGGGAATTATTTTTCTGCTGGCCAACAAATAAAAATGAATTTTTTAACCTCTGGCGAAACGGTATTTAGAGGAAACGCATCTGTTATTAATGGTCAGTTTGAGTTTAATTTTATTATGCCTCAAGATATAAGAATTCCTGTAGGTAATGGTAAAATTAGTTTTTATTCAAAAAGGAGTACTCCAGTTTTAGATAATCAAACAGGATATGATAGAACAATCCAAATTGGAGGAGTTAACGTAAATGCAGTAGCAGATACGAATCCTCCAAAAGTAAGGTTGCACATGAATGATGAATCTTTCGTTTCAGGTGGAATTACAAATTGTTCGCCAATTTTATTAGCTTTTTTGGAAGATGAAAACGGAATAAATACTGCTAGTGGAATAGGACATGATATTGTAGCAATCTTAGATGGTGATGAATCAAATCCGTATATTTTAAACGAATATTATGAAACTGAAAATAACGATTACACTAAAGGGTTTGTAAGATTTCCATTTCGAGAATTGTCTCCTGGGCTCCATACTATTTTATTTAAAGTTTGGGATGTTTATAACAATTTGGTTACAGCTGAAATCCAATTTAATGCTATTTGCTCCGATGAAGGTTTGCGAATTGAAAAAGTTTTGAACTATCCAAATCCTTTTGTGAGTTATACAGAATTTTGGTTTAATCACAATATGCCTTTTGAACCATTAGATGTTCAAGTTCAAATCGTAACTATTTCGGGTAAGTTGGTAAAAACAATAAACCAGCAAGTACTTACTGATGGTTTTTTGTGTAGGGATATTATTTGGGACGGAAGAGATGATTTTGGAGACAAAATTGGAAAGGGAGTTTATGTTTATAAAATAAAGGTTAGGTCGGTTACAACCGGTAAATCAGTAGAAAAATATGAGAAACTTGTTATCCTATAATAAAATACTATATTTGTAAAATTAATTTCTATGCAAAAAATGAAAAAAATTGGTTTATTATTAACCTTATTTGCAGTTGGTCAGTATGTTAAGGCTCAGGAAGATAATAGTAGAGTTATTACTACTGGAGTTCCTTTTCTATTAATTGCTGCTGATGCACGTTCTGCTGGTATGGCAGATATGGGGGTAGCTACTTCGGCAGATGCTTTTTCGCAACAATATAATCCTGCTAAATATGCTTTTTCCTTACAAAAGCAAGGTTTTTCGGTAAGTTATACGCCTTATTTGTCTAGTATTGCTAATGATATATCTTTAGGTCAAATAACTTATTATAATAGAATCAATGAGAGAAGTGCTTTTGCTGGTTCGTTGCGTTATTTTGGTTTAGGGGATATCGAATTAAGAGATACTCCTGATCCAAATGAGGTTGTTAGACAAGTAAATCCCAATGAGTTAGCAATTGATGGTTCTTATTCTTTGAAGTTAAGTGAGCGTTTTTCAATGGCTGTTGGAGGTAGATTTATACGTTCTGCTCTAAAAATTCCAGATCTTAATAATGATGTTTCTGCAGCTACATCATTTGCAGTTGATATTGCAGGTTATTACCAATCCGAGGAATTAGCTTATGATGATTTCAATGGAAGATGGAGGGCAGGTTTTAATTTTCAAAATTTAGGTCCAAAAATCAGTTATGATAATGATGATTTAAATGATAATTTTTTACCAGCAAACATGCGTTTAGGTGGAGGTTTTGATTTTATTTTTGATGAATATAGTAAAATTGGTGTAACTGCAGAAATCACAAAATTGTTAGTGCCAACTCCGCCTGCAAAAGTGGTTGCTATTGATGCTGATGGAAGCGGTTCTATTGAGCAATCAGAACAAGATATTGCTGATGCAGCATACGATCAAGCTTTAACAGATTATAGAAAAACAAGCTGGACAAGTGGAATTTTTAAATCTTTCAACGATGCTCCAGATGGTTTTTCAGAAGAATTAAAAGAGTTTACTTGGGCATTAGGAGCAGAATATTGGTATCAAGATTCATTTGCTTTACGAATGGGCTATTTTAATGAGAATCAATTAAAAGGCGCTAGGAAGTTCTTTACCCTTGGTGCAGGATTTAAATACAATGTAGTTAAAATTGATGTTTCGTATTTGTTTTCAGCATCAAAAGTAAGAAACCCACTAGAAAACACATTGAGATTTTCTCTAACGTTCAATTTTGGTGATAACTACGATGAGTTATAAAAAAGTAATTAATTAATTAAACTATCCAAATTCTTAATTTTAGAATTTGGATTTTTTTTCCTCACATATGAAGCAAATTTCAATAAACACTACCATTTCAGTACTTTCAAAAAACGAGTTGTCTCAAGAAGAGCTAAGTTTAATGATGCATGCAGTAGATGCAAGAAGTAAAGCCTATGCCCCATATTCTAATTTTACCGTTGGCGCAGCTATACTTTTGGATAACGGTGTCATTGTGCAGGGTTCTAACCAAGAAAATGCGGCCTATCCTTCTGGTTTATGTGCTGAAAGAGTAGCGATTTTTTATGCAGGTGCAACATATCCAGATGCGAAAATTGTAAAAATGTTTATCACGGCATCACCTAAAGATAGAGATTTAGAAGAGCCTATTCCGCCTTGTGGAAGTTGTAGACAATCTATAGCTGAGTATGAATTTAAGCAAGATTTACCAATTGCCATTTTTTTTATGGGCGCAAAAGGTGAAATTTATAAGTCAGATTCGTTAAAAAACATTTTACCACTAGTTTTCGATAAGAATCACCTATAACGATTTCGTGATTTTTTTATCGATTTTGTTGTAAAAAATGCAAAAATCATAGGATTTAATTTTTTCAATCAGGTTCTATGTAGTATTTTTGCGATTCGTAAAATTGTGAACACTTAAGAACGCAGTTTGCAGTTCAATTGTATTAAAACAAACAAAAAATGAAACCAATTACAAGAGAAGTTTACCTAAAATGGTATGAGGATATGCTATTTTGGAGAAAGTTTGAAGATAAACTTGCTGCTGTTTATATCCAACAAAAAGTTAGAGGATTTTTGCATTTATACAATGGGCAAGAAGCTGTTTTAGCTGGTGCTTTACATGCAATGGATTTGTCAAAAGATAAAATGATTACAGCTTATCGTAATCACGTTCAGCCAATTGGAATGGGTGTAGATCCAAGAAAAGTAATGGCAGAATTATATGGTAAAGCAACTGGAACTTCAAAAGGTATGGGCGGTTCTATGCATATTTTCTCTAAAGAACATGGTTTTTATGGAGGACATGGGATTGTAGGGGCTCAAATTCCTGTCGGAGCAGGTATTGCTTTTGCTGATAAATATTTTGAAACAGGTGGTGTTACTTTAACCTATTTTGGTGATGGTGCCGCACGTCAAGGTTCTTTACATGAAGCTTTCAATATGGCAATGAACTGGAAATTGCCAGTAGTTTTCATTTGTGAAAATAATGGATATGCCATGGGAACTTCTGTTGAAAGAACAGCGAATCATACTGATATTTGGAAACTTGGTTTAGGGTATGAAATGCCTTGTGGACCAGTAGATGGCATGAATCCAGTTAAAGTTGCTGAAGCTATGCACGAAGCTATAGAAAGAGCTCGTCGTGGCGATGGTCCAACTTTCTTAGAAATGAAAACATACCGTTACAGAGGACACTCAATGTCAGATGCACAATTGTATAGAACGAAAGAGGAAGTGGAAGAATACAAAAAAATCGATCCAATTACTCAAGTTTTAGATATTATCAAAGAAAATGGTTACGCTACAGATGCTGAAATCGAAGTAATCGATCAAAGAGTAGCTGATTTAGTGGCTGAATGTGAGAAATTTGCCGAAGAATCTCCATTTCCAGATGTTCAGCAATTATATGATGTGGTTTATGAAGAACCAAATTATCCATTTTTACCTCATAAATTATAAGAACTATGGCGCAAATTATAACAATGCCCCGTTTGAGTGATACGATGACCGAAGGAGTTGTAGCAACTTGGTTAAAAAAAGTGGGTGATACCATTAAAACAGGTGATATTTTAGCCGAAATTGAAACGGATAAAGCTACCATGGAATTCGAATCTTTCCATGACGGTGTTTTATTACACATCGGAATTCAAGAAGGACAATCGGCTCCGGTAGATTCTTTATTAGCTATTATTGGAACAGCTGGTGAAGATATATCTGCTTTATTAAGTGGTGGAACAGCTACTGAAACTAAAGAAGAAAAGGTTGTAGAGGAAACTAAAGCTGTCACATCGAGCGCAGTTGAGATGCCAGCTGGTGTAAAAGTAGTAACGATGCCTCGTTTATCAGATACTATGACAACAGGAACCGTTGCAACTTGGTTGAAAAAAGTAGGAGATACTGTAAAAGAAGGCGATATTTTAGCTGAAATCGAAACGGATAAAGCTACTATGGAATTCGAATCTTTTAATGCAGGAACATTATTATATATCGGAGTTCAAGAAGGTGATTCTGCTCCAGTGGATACTGTTTTAGCCATTTTAGGACCAGCAGGAACTGATGTTTCAGGAATTGCAGCCAACTACAAAGTTGGTGCTGTGGCTGAAGTTCCAAAAACTGAAGAAGTAAAAGTAGTTTCTCAAGAAGTAGCAATCGCAGAACAATCTACTTCAGGTAGAGTTTTCGCTTCTCCCTTAGCTAAAAAAATTGCGCAAGAAAAAGGAATCAATTTATCTCAAGTAAAAGGTTCTGGTGAAAATGGAAGAATTGTAAAATCGGATGTAGAGAATTTCTCTTCATCTGCAGTTGCAACTCCATCTCAAGCCGTTGCAGAAGCTTCAAATACTGTAGCAGCTGTGAAACCATTTGTTCCAGCAGGAGAAGTGTTTCAAGAAGAAATCAAAAATTCGCAAATGCGTAAAACCATTGCGAGACGATTATCAGAATCTAAATTTACAGCACCCCATTACTATTTAACAATTGAGTTAGATATGGATAATGCTATTGCTTCAAGAAATATGATTAACGGATTACCTGATACGAAAGTTTCTTTTAATGATATGGTAATCAAAGCAAGTGCGATGGCATTGAAAAAACATCCACAAGTAAATTCACAATGGAGAGAAGATGCAATGGTTATCAATCACCACGTGAATATTGGTGTTGCTGTTGCTGTTGAAGATGGTTTAGTAGTACCAGTATTGAAATTTACAGATCAAATGAGTTTAACTCAAATTGGTACATCAGTAAAAGACATGGCAGGAAGAGCTAAAGCGAAAAAAATTCAACCAGTAGAAATGGAAGGAAGTACTTTTACAATTTCTAATTTAGGAATGTTCGGAATTCAATCGTTTACCTCAATTATCAATCAACCCAATTCAGCTATTTTATCTGTGGGTGCTATTGTTGAAAAACCAGTTGTAAAAAATGGGCACATCGTAGTTGGAAACACTATGACTGTTACTTTAGCTTGCGATCACAGAACTGTGGACGGAGCAACAGGAGCTCAATTCTTACAAACGTTCAAAGCGTTTATGGAAAATCCAGTAACAATGTTAGCCTAATAAGTGTTAAATTTATCATACAAAATCCCGATTTACTCGGGATTTTTTTATTTTTACTAAAACTAAAATGCTATGAAAAAAATTGTACTGCTTTTCTCTTTGATTGGGTTATCATTGCATGCACAAACCAATGTTAGTTCGAAAAATATTTCTAATTTAAATTACCAAGTTGCGGAGGAAAATGTAATTAAAACTTTGTCTTATTTAACTTCAGATGAACTAGAAGGAAGAGATTCGGGTAGTGAAGGAATTGAGAAAGCTGCTGTTTATTTGGAAAATTTACTTCAAGAAAACGGTATAAAACCTTATTTTAAAACGTATCGCGACACGCTTTCTAATTATGATAAAACGGCATATAATATAGTAGGTTATATCGAAGGAACGGATAAAAAATTGAAAAACGAATTTGTCGTAATCGGTGCGCATTATGATCATATCGGGATGTTGCAAAATGGTGTAAATGGCGATGTAATTGTAAATGGAGCCAATGATAATGCGACAGGAACCACAGCGGTTACTGAAGTAGCTAAATATTTCGCGAAATTCAAAAACAACAAGCGAAGTGTACTTTTTGTATTTTTTTCAGCAGAGGAAAAAGGACTTTTAGGTTCGAAGCATTTGGCTGCTAAATTGAAAGAACAAAAAATGGATTTGTATTTCATGTTCAATTTTGAAATGATAGGTGTGCCAATGAAAGACAAAGGAATGGATTTCTATTTAACAGGTTTTGGTAAATCAAACATGGCAACCACAATGAATGAATATGCAGGAGAAAAGTTAGTAGGATATTTACCAATTGAAACCAAATATATGTTGTTTAGAGCGTCTGATAATTATCCTTTTTTCACTGAATTCAATGTTCCAGCACAAACGGTGTCCACTTTCGATTTTGAAAATTTCCAATTCTATCACCAACCTGATGACGAGTTTGAATTAATGGATACCAAACACATGACAACTGTAATTTCGAAAACAATTCTAGTTTTAGAAAAAATGATAAATGCCCCAAAAAAAGAAATCAAATTAAATGAAAAGTAAACACATCATCTTAACCGGAACTTCTCGTGGGATTGGTTATGAACTAGCCTTACAATTTGCGAATGCGGGTCATCAGGTACTCGCTATTTCGCGTAAAACTCCTCAAGCTTTAATAGAACATTCAAATATTTCGTGTTTGTCAATTGATATTTCTAATCCAGATGAAGTATTACAAGTAGAAAAATTCATTCAGCAAACTTGGAAAAAAGTAGATGTTTTGATTCATAATGCTGGAAGTTTATTGAATAAACCTTTTACACAAATTACTTCAGAGGAATTTCAGGGTATCTATAAAGTCAATGTTTTTGCAGTGGCTGAATTAACAAAAATATGTATTCCCTTTATGGAAAAAGGAAGCCATGTGGTAACTATAAGTTCAATGGGTGGAATTCAAGGTAGTATGAAATTCGCTGGTTTAGCTGCTTATTCGTCAAGCAAAGGTGCTGTAATTACTTTATCAGAATTATTAGCAGAAGAATACAAAGAACAAGGAATTGCTTTTAATGTTTTAGCTCTTGGAGCGGTGAATACCGAAATGTTACAAGAAGCTTTTCCAGGTTATGAGGCGCCACTTTCAGCAAAAGAAATGGCAGATTATATATTCGATTTTGCTTTAACAGGAAACAAATATTACAACGGAAAAGTATTGCAAGTTTCATCTTCAACTCCGTAATTTTTCGTAAATTGTATTTCATTTAAATTATAAGACCATGACAAAAGTAAACGCCATTCAATTATTTGAAGATAAAAAAGTAAGAACCGCCTGGGATGCAGAGCAAGAAAAGTGGTATGTTTCTATTATTGATGTGATAGAAGTTTTAACCAATAGTGATCGTCCAAGAAAGTATTGGAGTGATTTAAAATCAAAGTTAATTAAAGAAGGAAGTGAAGTGTCCGATAAAATCGGACAGTTGAAAATGCAAGCTCCTGATGGTAAAATGCGACTAACCGATGTTGCAGATACAGAACAACTTTTTCGATTAATTCAATCCATTCCTTCACCAAAAGCGGAACCCTTTAAATTATGGTTAGCCCAAATTGCCGTTGAACGTTTAGATGAATTACAAGATCCTGAAATTTCAATCGATAGAGCTCTGAACCAATATATACAATTAGGATATTCTGAAAGTTGGATTAATCAAAGATTAAAAAGCATAGAAATTCGTAAAGAATTAACTGATGAGTGGAAAAGCAGAGGAATTAAAGAAGGACAACAATTTGCTATTTTAACCGATATTATTACACAATCTTGGTCAGGAAAAACCACTAAAGAATATAAAATTCTAAAAGGTTTAAAGAAGGAAAATCTTCGTGATAATATGACCAATACAGAATTAATTTTGAATATGTTAGCAGAAGCTTCTACAAAAGATATTTCAAAAGCAGTAAATCCAGATACATTCGAAGATAATATAAACGTTGCCAAACAAGGCGGAAATGTTGCTAATGTAGCTAGAAAAGAATTAGAAGCTAAAACAGGTCAAAAAGTAGTTTCAAGTTCAAATGCAAAGTTATTATTGAAATCTAAAAGCTCAGGAAATAAAAAATAATGAGCGACGTATTAAAAAAATACTTACCTGAACACGCAGTTCATCCTTGTTTTGAGTTAATCAAAGCGAATCATGTGCATCTTAAAATTGTTAACGAGCGTCAAACTCGCCATGGCGATTATCGAAAAGATGCGCAAGGCTATCATTTGATTACTGTGAATGCTAGTTTGAATAAATACCGATTTTTAATTACTCTGATTCACGAGATTGCTCATTTGGTTGCTTTTGAAAAATACGGCCGACTCATAAAACCGCATGGAGAAGAATGGAAGCTTACTTTCCAACGTTTGATGGTGCCATTTATTCGTCCTGAAATATTTCCGCATCAATTGTTGCCATTACTTGCCAAACATTTCAGAAATCCGAAAGCGAGTAGCGATACCGATGCAAAATTAGCCATCGCTTTAAAACTATTTGACCAAAAAGAAACCGATAAAAATTATATCTTTGAAATTCCAATGGGAAGTCATTTTAGAATTCACAATGGGAAAATTTTTAAGAAAATAGCATTAAGAGTTAAACGATACGAATGTTTAGAGATTAGTTCGGGGCGTTTGTATTTGTTTCAACCGAATGCTGAAGTAGAATTGTTGCCAAATAAGTACTAGCAACAAAAAAGATACAAAATGAACAAAAATTATTACGCAATCATAATGGCTGGCGGAGTTGGTTCTCGATTCTGGCCAGTAAGTACAACCGAATTTCCTAAGCAATTTCACGATATGTTAGGAACTGGCGAAACCTTAATTCAAAAAACGTTCACGCGTTTGTCTCAAATTATTCCTAAAGAAAACATTCTTATTTTAACTAATGAGGCTTATAACGATATAGTTTTGGAACAACTTCCGATGATTCAACAAGAGCAAATTGTTTTGGAACCTGCCATGCGAAACACTGCGCCTTGTATCTTGTACGCTTCTTTGAAAATAAAAAAACAAAATCCAGATGCCGTTATGGTAGTGGCTCCTTCTGATCATTGGATTGAAGACGAAGTGCAGTTTTGTTCTAACCTTCAGTATGCTTTTGATTTTTGTGAGCGCGATGAAAATTTAATGACTCTAGGAATTTTGCCTACATTTGCTAACACGGGTTATGGTTATATCGAGTTTGATAAATTAGATTCTCGTCCCATCAAAAAAGTAAAACAATTCAGAGAAAAACCAGATTATGCAACGGCAAGAAAATTCATCCAGAGCCGAAATTTTCTTTGGAATGCAGGAATTTTCGTTTGGAGTGCTAAAACCGTTTTAAAAGCGTATGAAGAATTTCAACCAGTGATGTATAATCATTTCATGAATGGTTATGAGGTTTTAAATACGCCAAATGAAGAAGCTTTTATAAGAGATAATTATCCGTTAGCGCAAAATATTTCTGTCGATTATGCTATCTTAGAGAAAGCGCAAAATGTATATGTATTGCCAGCTACTTTCGATTGGAACGATTTAGGAACTTGGGGGTCGTTATATGACAAATTACCAAAAGACGAACAAGAAAATGCCGTAGTAAACGCTTCAGTTTATCTTGAAAATGCAACCAATAATATCATCCGAACTGAAGGTAAAAAATTAGTGGTAATTGATGGTTTAACGGATTACATTATCGTAGACAAAGACGATGTGCTGTTGATCTACCCAAAAAATAAAGAGCAAGATATTAAGCAAATAGTGTCTAAGATTCAGTAGCACTATTTTACATCATCCTCTAAATACATTTTTCGAACGCGTTTGAATAATTCTGAAGAATATACAAAATCGGTAACCGCTTCGTTATCGGTTTTGAATATTTCTTTGTTCGAACCTTCCCATTCTAATAAACCATTTTTTAAGAACACAATTTTTTCGCCAATTTCCATTACCGAGTTCATGTCGTGTGTGTTAATCACGGTGGTAATGTTGTATTCTTTAGTAATTTCTTGAATTAAGTTATCAATTACAATAGCTGTTTTGGGGTCTAAGCCCGAATTTGGTTCATCACAAAACAGATATTTCGGATTGTTTACTATAGCTCTAGCAATCGCCACACGTTTTTGCATTCCACCTGAAATTTCAGAAGGTCTTTTTTGGTGTGCATTTACTAAGTGAACTCTGTCAATTACAAAATCAACTCGTTCTTTAATTTCTTTTGCAGTTTTATTGGTAAACATTTTTAAGGGAAATCCAACATTTTCCTCCACAGTCATACTATCAAAAAGCGCACTTCCTTGAAATACCATCCCGATTTCTGTTCTTAACTCACGTCTTTCATCATTTGAAAGTTCAGAATAAATTCTACCATCAAAAGAAATAGTGCCGCTATCTGGTGTGTGAATTCCTAATAATGATTTTAAAAAAACAGTTTTTCCAGAACCACTTTGCCCAATGATGAGATTGGTCATTCCAGCTTCAAAACGAGTAGAAACTCCTTTTAAAACGGTTTGTTCGCCAAACTTTTTTACGATATTTTTTACTTCAATCATTAGCTTAAAAGAAGTTGCGTTAATATAAAGTTCATTAAAATAATAACTACCGATGTCCAAACAAATGAAACCGTACTCGCTTTACCCACTTCTAAAGCGCCACCCTTCATGTAATAACCATGAAATGAAGGAATAGTTGCTAAAATAAAAGCAAATACAAAAGTTTTTATGAAAGCATATGTTATGTGAAATGGAATAAATTCAGCTTGCAATCCAGTGGTGAATTCGAAACTTGTGGTGAAACCTCCATAAACGGCTGCCATCCAACCACCAAAAACACCTAAAAACATACTTAATCCAATCACAAAAGGATACAAAAACAATGCAATGATTTTTGGGAAAACTAAATAGTTTAAAGAATTTACACCCATAACTTCCAAAGCGTCTATTTGTTCCGTAACACGCATCGTTCCAATACTAGAAGTTATAAATGAACCCATTTTCCCAGCCATGATGATGGAAATAAAAGTAGGAGCAAACTCTAAAATAACGGATTGACGTGTTGCAAATCCAATTAAAAATTTAGGAATTAACGGGTTAGTTAAATTCAACGCTGTTTGAATAGCCACAACACCACCAACGAAAAATGATATGAAAGATACAATTCCAAGCGAATCGATAATTAAATCATCAACTTCTTTAAGAATTAGTTGTTTCATCGCCGACCATTTTGTAGGCTTGTTGAAAATTTCTTTCAACATGATGAAGTATTTTCCTATTTGCGATAAGTAGCGAATGAGCATCATTTTGATAGTGTTCTGTGTTCGGTTTCTAGTGAGCAGTAAAAATACTATATTTTTATGGAAAAGATTAAAATAACTTTTCTTTCATCTTCTGCCAACGATATTTTCTAACAAATTTTGCTTGTTCAGGTGTTACCAACATGGTTTTGTTTTCTCTTTTGGCTTTCCAAAAACCTTTGATGTAATCTAAAAACAACAAAGGTTTTCCTTTTCGCATGGCTAATTTTAAAGAAGCAACGGCTGTGATAAAAAATCCATAACCTAAGGTGTAGAATGCTTCTCCTTGTTTGAATCTCGCCGCTTGGTTATAACTAGCGCCTGTTGGTTTTAAATGTTTTACGTGCAAACTTTCATCTGTTACAACTTTCCAATGGTAGAATTTACAAAGTAATTCGTCAACGGTATCCCAACCCATTTGTGGTTTTAATCCTCCAATTTGTTTGAAGGTTTCTTTTCTGTAAGCCTTTAAAGCACCGCGAATATGGTCTTTATCGGTTAAATTTTCTAAAACCCAATTGCCGTTTTTCTCGATGTAACAAAAGCCACCCGCCATTCCAATTCGTTCATCGGATTGAAAATGTTTGATGATGGTTTCAAAGTAGTTCTTTGGAAAAATCAAATCAGCATCTACTTTTACGATAATGTCATAATTGTCATCAATATTTTTTTCTCCTTCATGAAATGCTTGAATCACTTTACTTCCAGGCAAATGAATCGCATCTGATTTTTTATTCACTAAAGTGATAAACGGATATTTAGAAGCAAATTCAGAAACAATTTCCGGAGTTTTATCGGTAGAATTATCATTCACCACTACAATTTTTGTTGGTAAAACGGTTTGTTCTACTAATGATTGCAAAGTTAAGCTCATAAAAGCTTCTTCATTGTAAGCGGGAATGATAATGTAGTATTTCATTTGTTTGTTACTTATCACTTTTTACTCTCTCAGCATAAACCAAATAATATCTCGGAGTAAACCATCTCAGTAAAGGTCTAAAACCAATTTTCTTAACCGGATGTGTGAATTTTACTTTGTCAACAATTTTGAATCCTGTTTTTTCTAAAAGCCAATCCAATTGCCAATCTTCGAATTCGTGATAATGTCTGTCCCACATATCGGTTTTGCTACGATAAGCCGGAGAAAACCACAAACGCAAAGGAATCGAAATTAAAATTTTATCCGCTTTTACATTTTGTAAAACTGTATAAGGATTTAGTAAATGTTCGAAAATTTCAAAACCTGTAAACACAGAATAATTCTCGTTTTGAAGTGCCGATTGATCATTATCGATGTCTTCACCTTTAGTATTGATAACAGTATAACCATTATCTACCATAATTTTTGAAAAAGGATTTGGAACGCCTAAATCAAAAATGGTTTCAGAAGTTTTAATATGTTTTTTTAGAAAATCTAAAGTGATATTGAATCGTTTGCTCGGATATGTTTTTTCGTACATTATAAAGTTTGTTTAGCTTCGCTCAGTTCGTCATTGCCTTGAGTCAAGTTTAAAGTTTCAAGTTGAAAACAGATGGTAAAATTAGCAATTTAACCTGAAACTTGAAACTTGAAACAAAAATTACATTTGATATACAATTGCATTAATGTTCATACCAGAACCAACGGATGCAAAAATAATAACATCACCTTTCTTAAGTTCCTGATTTTCTAATTTGCCTTTCATCATTAAGTCGAAAAGGGTAGGAACAGTTGCAACACTAGAATTTCCTAATTTATGAATACTCATTGGCATAATACCTTCTGGTGGAGATTGCTTATATTGTTTAAAGAATCGATGAATAATAGCTTCGTCCATTTTTTCGTTAGCTTGATGAATCAGTACCTTTTTAACTTTCTCTATTGGAACTCCACTTTTTTCTAGACAAGAAGCCATCGCTTTCGGAACGTTACTTAGCGCAAATTCGTAGATTTTTCTTCCGTGCATTTTGATATAGCGTACATCTGGGTCATGGTCTTTATTGAAAGAATTTCCAAAAAACAAATAATAGGCTTCGTCATAAGTAAATGTAGCTGTTTCATGTGCTAGAATTCCGCCTTCATCATCGGTTGCTTCTATAATTGTAGCGCCAGCACCATCCGAATAAATCATGGAATCTCTATCGTGTAAATCTACTACTCTTGATAAAGTTTCGGCGCCAATAACCAAGCATTTTTTTGCCATTCCAGCTTTGATGAATGCGTAGGCTTGAATTACACCTTCCACCCAACCAGGGCAACCAAAGAGAATATCGTAAGCGACACATTTCGGATTTTTAATTTTTAATCCATGTTTAACTCTAGTAGCCAAACTTGGTAAAATATCCGATTGAATAGCTCCTTTTTTAACATCACCAAAATTGTGTGCTAAAATGATATAATCTAAGGTTTCTATGTCAATTTTAGCATCTTCAATTGCTCTTTCTGCAGCGATTAATGCAATATCTGAAGTGCATAAATCATCTGTTACATAACGGCGTTCGTGAATTCCAGTAATTTCTAAGAATTTTTGAGCCACGACATCATTTGGATGAGGAAATGGAGTTCCGTCATCATTTAAAAAAGTGTGTTGGGCAAAATCGATATTGGAAACTACTTCGGTAGGAATATAGCTTCCCGAACCTGTTATTTTGATATTCATTATTTTATTTTTTGGTTTATCGAAATTACAAAATATTGTTTGTTAATGATTTGGTAACCTATTGGTTTTTACCATTTTTATGAATATCGTATCAAAACAGATAAAAAAAAATAAAATTCTAAAATTTATAACTATTAATTGAATTTTATCTGCATGATGGTAGCCATACTCAAAGCTTGTGTTTTCATTTGTTCAGCATTTTTTCCTGCGAAATATTCATCAATTGTTGAATTGAAATGAGTTAACCAAGAATCGAAATGTTCTTTTTTGAACGCCTGTTTGTTATGAACCTCTTGGTGAATGGAAAACATATTGTTGAAATATCCCCCTTTTAAAAATAAGGATTGCTCCCAAAACGTAGCTAAGATTTCAAAATGTTCTTCCAAATGTTGATCCACTTTAGTGACTCTCGTAAAGAAAAAATTGATCGAATCATCGGCTAAAAGTTTGTCGTAGAACTTTCGCATGATGAGTAAAATATCTTCTCGGGTTTCGATGTCTATCATTTTTGGGAGATGGTTTAAAAAAAGGACTCAAATTAAAAACTTGAGCCCTTTTTGATTTATTACTTTGTACTTTCAATTTTGTACTTCGTACTTTGAATTACATATAAGCTTCAATTGGAGCACAAGAACAAACTAAATTTCGATCTCCATATGCTTCATCTACACGACGAACCGTTGGCCAGAATTTATTCTCAGCAATATAATCTAATGGGTAAGCTGCTTGTTCTCTTGTATATGGGAAATTCCAATCGTTTGCAGTAACCATAGCTAAAGTATGTGGTGCATTTCTTAAAATGTTGTTTGCATCTTCTTTAGTTGAAACTTCAATTTCTTTACGAATTGAAATTAAAGCATCACAAAAACGATCTAATTCAGCTAAATCTTCTGATTCAGTTGGTTCCACCATTAAAGTTCCAGCCACAGGGAAAGAAACCGTTGGCGCGTGGAAACCATAATCCATTAAACGTTTTGCGATATCCGTTACTTTGATTCCTTTTTCTTCGAAAGCTCTACAATCTAAAATCATTTCGTGAGCCGCTCTTCCCATTTCTCCAGAATATAAGATTGGATAATGCCCTTCGAAACGTGCTTTCATGTAGTTAGCATTTAAGATGGCATATTTAGTAGCGTTTGTTAATCCTTCAGCACCCATCATTACAATGTAACCGTAAGAAATCAAACAAACTAAAGCTGAACCATAAGGAGCTGATGAAATAGCAGTGATAGCTTGACTTCCTCCTGTTGGAATAATTGGATTTGTTGGTAAGAATGGAACTAATTTTTCGTTCACACAAATTGGTCCAACACCAGGTCCGCCACCACCATGAGGAATAGCAAAAGTTTTGTGTAAGTTTAAGTGACAAACATCAGCACCAATTGTAGCAGGATTTGTCAACCCCACTTGTGCATTCATGTTAGCACCATCCATATAAACTAAACCACCATTTTCGTGAATGATATTAGTGATTTCAATAATAGCACTTTCAAAAACTCCATGAGTTGATGGATATGTTACCATCAAAGCAGATAAGTTATCTTTATGTTGGATTGCTTTTGCTCTTAAATCTTCTACATCGATATTTCCATTTTCCATGGTTTTCGTAACGATGATTTCCATTCCTGCCATAGCTGCAGAAGCTGGATTGGTTCCGTGAGCAGAAGCCGGAATCAAACATACATTTCTGTGGTTGTCGCCTCTTGATAAATGATAAGCTCGAATCGCCATCAAACCAGCGTATTCTCCTTGAGCACCTGAATTTGGTTGTAATGTAGTTCCTTGGAATCCAGTAATTACATTTAATTGGTGCTCTAATTTTTTCAACATGATTTGGTAACCTTCTGCTTGTTCAACAGGCGCAAAAGGGTGAATGCTGTTCCAATTTGCCATTGATAACGGCAACATTTCAGCAGCAGCATTTAATTTCATCGTACAAGAACCTAACGAAATCATCGAATGATTCAATGATAAATCTTTACGTTCTAATTTTTTGATATAACGCATCAATTGCGATTCTGAATGATGGTTGTTGAAAACATCATATTGTAAGAAAGAAGATTTTCTCACCAAGTTTTCAGGAACCATTGACTCATTTGCTAATTGATTTACAGTAAATGCATCTTTTCCAGTAGCTTCAGCGAAAATAGCAATGATTTGATTGATATCGTTTACTGAAGTAGTTTCGTTAAATGAAATCGAAATCGTTTCAGCATCGGGATAGAAGAAGTTTACTTCGTGTTTCTCAGCAATCGCTTTTACTTTATTTGCGTCAGCTTTTACTAAAATCGTATCGAAGAAAGTGGAATTTGTTTGGTAAACTCCCAATTTATTTAAGGCATCAGCAGTTGTAACGGCAGAAGCATGAACTTTATCAGCAATATATTGTAAACCTTTTGGTCCGTGATAAACCGCATACATTCCAGCCATAACTGCCAATAAAACTTGAGCGGTACAAATGTTTGAAGTTGCTTTTTCACGTTTGATGTGTTGCTCACGAGTTCCTAATGCCATACGTAACGCACGGTTTCCGTTAGCATCAATCGAAACACCGATGATTCTTCCTGGCATCGAACGTTTGTATTCTTCTTTTGTTGCGAAATAACCAGCGTGTGGTCCACCATAACCCATTGGAATGCCGAAACGTTGCGTAGTACCCACAACAACTGCAGCGCCCATTTCACCTGGAGGCGTTAATTTAGCTAACGATAAAATATCAGCAGCAACTGCTACTTTGATTTCGTTTTCAGTCGCTTTTGCGATAAAACCAGCATAGTCATAAACTTGACCGTATTTTCCTGGATATTGTAAAATCGCACCAAAGAATTCTGTTGAGAAATCAAATGTTTCATGATTTCCAACTACTAATTCAATGTTTAATGGAGTTGAACGTGTTTGTAAAACCGATAAAGTTTGTGGTAAAATTTCTTCCGAAACGAAGAATTTATTCACATTGTTTTTCTTTTGATCGCGTGTTCTTACATCGAAAAGTAACGCCATAGCTTCAGCAGCAGCTGTTCCTTCGTCAAGTAATGATGCATTTGCGATTTCCATTCCTGTTAATTCGATAACTGTAGTTTGGAAATTCAAAATAGCTTCTAAACGACCTTGTGCAATTTCTGCTTGATAAGGTGTGTAAGCTGTGTACCATCCTGGATTTTCAAAAATATTTCTTTGAATAACTGCAGGTAAGATTGTTGGGTGATATCCTAAACCGATATACGATTTGAATACTTTATTTTTCTTTCCTAATTCTTGAATGTGAGTTAAATACTCATATTCCGACATAGGAGCTTCTAAATTTAAGTCGTTTTTTAAACGAATATCATCTGGAATAGTTTCATAAATTAATTGGTCTAAAGAATCTACACCAATAGTTTTTAACATGTGATTTAAGTCACTTTCACGTGGCCCTAAATGTCTCAAAGCGAATGCATCTGTTCTCATTTATTAAAAATGTGTATGTGTGTTATTATGTGTTGTTTTGGACAACAAAAGTAATTATTAATCTTGTAATTTTTTGTTTTTAAAATGTGAAATTTTGTGATTTTATCAACTAATTTCAAGTCTTATTAACAGATTGATTAATTTTGTTGAATGGTGATTGTAAAGAAAATTCTCGATTTTTATATCAATAGTAGTTTGCACGTGGCATTATCGGCTTTTGCGTTGGTGTCCATGACGCAATATTTCTTTGATGTTAAGGATGATTTTTCGGTAGCTTTATTTGCTTTTTTTGGAACTGTAGTTGGTTATAATTTTGTGAAGTATGATGCCATTGCAAGGTTAAACAAAACCGAAATCAAAAAAGAGCTCAAAATCATCGTTTTTTTGAGTTTTATTTCTTTGTTGGCTTGTTTTTACTTTTTCTTTCAATTGAGTTGGGAATCAAAACTAAGTGCTGTTGCTTTTTTTGGACTAACACTTTTATACACATTACCTTTTTTTCCAAACAAACAAAATGCTCGAAATTGGAAAGGCGTAAAAATTTACATCGTTGGAATTACTTGGGTAGGAGTAACCGTGATTTTACCTTTAGTAGAAGCTGAAATTCCGTTTTCGAATGATGTATTCTTGATGGCTTTACAACGATTCTTACTGATTTTTTCTATGGTATTGGTTTTTGATATTGTTGATGTTAAAGAAGATGATATCCATTTGCAAACTGTTCCACAGAAAATAGGGGTGGAGCTGACTAAGAAATTGGGTTATGCTTTGTTGTTATTGCTCTTGATTTCTGAATTTTTCTATACGAATAACCATCACTTTTTGCCCTTCTTTTTTAAGCTTTTGGTATGTGGAACGATTGCTATTTTTCTCTTTTTTGCGAATGAAAACCGTTCCAGATATTACGCATCTTTTTGGTTAGAAAGTGTTCCTATTTTGTGGTGGTTGGTGTTGGTGGTAATAGAATAAACCTGACAGGTTTCGAAAACCTGTCAGGTTTGATATTTTACAAAAGCCCAGCTCTCTTCAACAACGCTTCCACTTTCGGTTCTTGACCACGAAACTTTTTATACAATTCCATCGGCAATTCCGTGCCGCCTTTTGAAAGTACGTTGTCTTTGAATTTGGTTGCGACTTCTTTGTTGAAAATGCCTTTTTCTTGGAAATACGCAAACGCATCGGCATCTAAAACTTCCGCCCATTTGTAGCTGTAATATCCTGAAGAATATCCGCCTTGAAATATATGTGAAAACGAAGTACTCATGCAATTTTCTTCTACATCTGGATATAACGATGCAATCTCCATTGCTTGTTTTTCAAAGGCTTTTACATCAGCAATAGTTTGCGATTTTCCATGATACGCCATGTCTAAAATTCCGAAACTCAATTGTCTTAAAGTCGCCATTCCTTCTAAGAAACTTGCACTTTCTTTAATTTTTTCTACATAGTGCTGCGGAATAATTTCGCCCGTTTCGTAATGTTTGGCAAATAAAGCCAATGCTTCTGGTTCGTAACACCAGTTTTCCATCACTTGACTCGGTAATTCCACAAAATCCCAATACACCGAAGTTCCTGATAAACTTGGATAAGTTGTATTCGCTAACATACCGTGTAAAGCGTGCCCAAATTCGTGAAACAATGTTGTAACTTCGTTGAAAGTCAATAATGATGGTTTTGTTTCAGTTGGCGGTGTGAAATTACACACGATAGAAACATGTGGTCTTTCGTTGATTCCATCCTTTATATATTGTGGTTTGTATGATGTCATCCAAGCGCCATTTCGTTTTCCTTTTCTTGGGAAGAAATCCGAATAGAAAACAGCGACTAATTGTCCTTCGAAATCCAATACTTCAAAAGTCTGAACGTCTTCGTGGTATTTGTCAATATCAAAAACTTCTTTGAATGTGATTCCGAATAACTTTTCTGCAATCGTGAAAGCGCCGTTCAATACATTTTCTAATTTGAAATACGGTTTTAACAACTCATCATCCAAACTGAATAATTTTTGTTTAAATTTTTCCGAATAATAAGCGCCGTCCCATTTTTCTAATTGGTCAATTTCGTCTAATGCTGCCGCGAAAGCTGTTAATTCAGCAAACTCTTTTTGAGCCGCTGGTTTTGCTTTTTCTAATAAATCATTTAAAAACGATTGTACTTTTTCTGGATTTTGAGCCATTCGTTCTTCTAAAACAAAATGCGAATGTGATTCATAACCCAATAAATTAGCACGCTTGTGACGTAATTCCACAATACGTTTTACATTTTCTTGGTTATCGAATTCGTTATTCTGAAATGCTTTTTTTCCAGCTGCGATGGTAATTTCTTTTCGTAATTCACGATTCTCGACATAAGTTACAAAAGGCAAATAACTTGGAAAATCCAAAGTAAAAACCCAACCTTCTAAGTTTTTCGATTTTGCCAAACTAGCCGCCATTTCTTTAGCGCCATCAGGCAAACCTTTTAAATCGGCTTCGTTGGTAATGTGTAATTGATAATTATTGGTTTCTGCCAAAACATTTTCTCCGAAAGTTAGTTTTATTTTGGCTAACTCGGTATCAATTTCGCGTAATTTTAATTTGTCTTCGTCATTAAGTAACGCACCATTTCTAGAAAAACCTTTGAATTTTTTATCTAATAATGTTGCTTGTTCAGTTGTTAAATTCAAAGTGTCTTTTTGATCATAAACGGCTTTTACTCGTTTGAATAAGTCTTCGTTCAAAGCAATATCGTTACTAAATGCTGTAAGTAAAGGCGAAACTTCTTGCGCAATTTTTTGCATTTCATCACAAGTTTCGGCCGAATTCAAATTGAAGAAAATATTCGATAAACGATCTAATTGCTCTCCAGAATAATCCAAAGCTTCGATTGTATTAGAAAAAGTTGGTGCATTTGGATTTTTAATTATTGTATCAATTTCTTCTTTTGCTAATTCAATTGTTTTTTGAAAAGCTTCTTTATAATCTGAAAGTTTAATCTTACTAAAAGGCGCTGTGTTGTGTTTTGTGTCAAATTTTTTTAAAAAAAGTGTCATAAAAATTTGTTTTTATCGATAAAGTGTATAATTTTGTCGATGAAATGATTTGCGAATCTCATTTCATTCCAAATAAGAGAGAGTAGAATTTTTTATAGTTGTCACTTAATTGTGAGTAGAGACCCCAAAATAATACTATTTTGGGGTTTTCTGTTTTTATTTCAATCCTTCCGAAGCTTTTAAAACGGCTTGTTTTAGTCCTTCTTTGTAAGTAATGATTTTATCTAAAACACATTTATCAGAACTTCCGATAATTTGTGCAGCTAAGATTCCAGCGTTTTTAGCGCCATTTAATGCAACAGTTGCCACAGGAACTCCGCCAGGCATTTGTAAAATCGATAAAACCGAATCCCATCCATCAATAGAATTACTCGATTTTACAGGAACGCCAATTACAGGAAGTGGCGACATAGAAGCAACCATTCCAGGTAAGTGAGCCGCACCACCAGCTCCAGCAATAATTACTGAAATACCTCTTTCATGCGCATTTTTACTAAAATCAAATAATTTTTCAGGTGTTCTGTGTGCCGAAACAATATCTACTTCGGTTTCAATATCAAATCCTTTTAATATGTCGATGGCTTCTTGCATTACTGGCATATCCGAAATGCTTCCCATTATGATGGCTACTTTGCTCATTTTTTATAGTTTCAAGTTTAAGGTTTCAAGTTAATTTAGTTTTTAAAAATACCAAATTCGACTGATCACTGTGACTGATCACTGATTACTCGTAAAGAATTCTTCACTTCTTCAGCAATTCTTCTTGCTTCCGTCATATCTTCATTTACAATGGTAACGTGACCCATTTTTCGGAAAGGTCTAGTTTCTCTTTTACCGTAAATATGTGGTGTTACGCCATCAATTGCCATGATTTTCTCTATGTTTTCGTAAATTACTTGTCCAGAATACCCTTCTTCACCTACCAAATTTACCATAATTCCGGCAACTTTGCTATCGGTATTTCCTAAAGGTAAGTTTAAAATCGCGCGTAAATGGTTTTCGAATTGTGAAGTATAACTCGCTTCAATCGAATAATGTCCCGAATTATGTGGGCGAGGAGCGACTTCGTTTACCAAAATTTCATCGTCTTCAGTTTGGAACATTTCCACAGCTAATAAACCAACGTGATTGAAAGCTTCTGAAACTTTCAAAGCAACTTCCGTAGCTTTTTGCGCTACTTTTTCATCAATTCGAGCCGGACAAATTACATATTCCACTTGATTTGCTTCTGGATGAAATTCCATTTCTACTACGGGATAGGTTTTCACTTCACCAGAAACCGAACGCGCTACAATTACTGCTAATTCATTTTTGAATGGAACCATTTCTTCAGCAATGCATTCTACATCAGGAAGTTTTACCAAATCTAAAGCAGAGCGACAAATTTTAACACCATTTCCGTCGTATCCAAATTGCGCACATTTCCAAACAAACGGAAATTCTAATTCGTCTTTTGATAACGCGTTTCTTAAATCGTTCAAATCCACAAATCGTTGGTGTGGCGAAGTGAGAATATCGTTAGCAACGTAATAATCTTTTTGTTTTCCTTTGTTTTGAATCAAACGTAAGGTTTTTGGCGAAGGGTAAATAGGTAATCCTTCTGCTTTCAATTTATCTAAAGCATCTAGGTTTACATTTTCAATTTCTATGGTTAACAAATCGACCATTTTACCAAATTGGTAAACGGTGTCAAAATCCATTAAACTGCCTTTGTAAAATCCGTTGCAACTGTATCGTGCTGGAGCTTCTTCACTTGGTTCTAAAACTAAAGATTGGATATCGAATTTTCGAGTTTCGGTCAAAAGCATTTTTCCTAATTGACCTCCTCCTAAAATTCCTAATTTAAAATCAGAAGAAAAATAATTCATTTTGTAGTGTTGTTGTTTGTGTCGCAAAGATACTCAGACAATTGATAATTAACAATTGATAATTAACAATTTGTTACTTGTTGAGTTTTTTCAAAAGATTTCGAGTTGCCGCTTGGTAAGCCGCGGAATGATTTGAATAATCTTGAGAAATAATCGTTTTTAATTCTTCGTGAACCCAGTCGTATTTTTTTCCAAACACAAAAAGAGCTTTCATCGCATACACTTTTGCAGCAACTTTTTCGTCTTGAATTAACCGATCAATTAAGGCTTCTATTAAATTATGTTCTTGTTCTTGAGTGAGAGAAATGCCATTTTTTCTGTGATTGCTTTTTGCTAAGAACATACAAATTTTAGTAGCAGGTCGAATGGCGGAATCGACTTTTAATTTGGGTAAAACTTCACAAAATAAATCGATATACGGTACAAAAAGTTTTAATTTTTTCTCGCAAACGATTTCTAAACTCCAAAAAGCTTTTACATGATTTTCATTTTCTATGTCGAATGCAATTTCAATGAATTCGTTTAGTAGGTTTTCGTGGCGAATAATGAAATTACTCAAAGAAACCCGACTTTTTCGATGAGCGGTGCTTTGGCTAATTTTGGCTACTAAATCAGTTTTCATTTGGTAAATATATCAAATTTGCAAAAAAGTCAAAATACTTTAGACCTATTCGTTTGACTTTCTTAAATTTGTTGTTTATTTCAAAACCTAAACAAAGTGATACAACTACACGATAAAAAATTTGAAGTTTTTATTTCGGGAGAGGAAATTAACTTCGCCATTGAAAACATGGCCAAACAAATTGAAGACGATTTTTGCGATGATGTTCCTGTTTTCATTGGAGTTTTAAACGGTTCTTTTATGGTTGTGGCCGACTTATTGAAAAAATACAGTCACAACTGCGAAGTTTCTTTTGTAAAAATGGCTTCTTATGAAGGCACACAAACAACAAATGAAGTTAAAGAATTGATCGGTTTAAACCAAAATTTAGAAGGTCGTTCTGTGATTATTGTGGAGGATATTGTAGACACGGGTAACACAGTTGAGGAATTAAAATCAATTTTAAAACATCATAATGTGAAGCATTTTAAGATTGCCACTTTATTCTTAAAACCAGAAGCTTACAAGAAAGACATTAAACTAGATTATGTAGGAATTCGAATTCCAAATAAATTCATCGTAGGATACGGTTTGGATTACGATGGTTTAGGTAGAAACTTGAAAGATGTTTATCAGCTTTCAGAATAAAATAAGAAATTCGATCAAAGATTTTTAAAATATAACACAACAAGAGCAATGATTAATATCGTATTATTTGGAAAACCTGGTGCAGGAAAAGGAACTCAAGCTGATTTTTTGAAACATAAATATAACTTAGTGCATTTGTCAACAGGTGATATTTTTAGATTTAATATTAAAAACGATACAGAACTTGGAAGATTAGCTAAGACTTATATGGATAATGGAGACTTGGTTCCAGATGAAGTTACAATTCAAATGTTACAAAGTGAAGTGGATAAAAATCCTCAAGCAGCTGGCTTTTTATTTGATGGTTTTCCAAGAACTATTGCACAAGCAGAAGCTTTGGATAAATTTTTAGCAGGAAAAAATCAGAAAATTACAGCTACTGTAGCTTTGGAAGCAAACGATGAAATTTTAGTACAACGTTTATTAGAAAGAGGTAAAACTTCCGGTAGACCAGACGACCAAGATGAAGAAAAAATCAGAAATCGTTACCAAGAGTATAATGAAAAAACAGCTCCTTTGATGGATTTTTACAAAGCCCAACACAAATTTTACGCTGTCGATGGTATTGGTTCTATCGAAGAAGTTACCGAGAGGTTAAGTTTGGTTTTAGATACATTTAAATAATATAAAAAAAGGCCTGAGAGATAAATTTCGGGCTTTCATTTTTTTTTTAGATATTTGCAAGCAGAAAAGGAGCTATTTCCGAAAATCGGAATGTTGCTCTTTTTTTGTAATTTTAGACTATGGAAATTTTAATTATTCTTTTTCTTATTGTTTTGAATGGCGTTTTTTCGATGTCGGAAATCGCTTTGATTTCGGCTCGTAAAAATCGATTAGAAACAGCGGCAAAGAAGGGAAATAAGAATGCTAAAACAGCGCTGGATTTAGCCAATTCACCCAACGAATTTTTATCAACCGTTCAAATTGGTATTACTTTAATTGGGATTTTGACGGGTATTTATTCGGGAGATAAGATCACAACTGATGTTCAAAATTTTATTTCAGGTTTTGAGTCTCTTGAGCCTTATTCTGAATCTATTGCTGTGGGAATAGTGGTAGTGGTTTTAACTTTTTTTTCATTGGTATTGGGTGAATTATTACCAAAACGTATCGGATTAAATTATCCCGAAAGCATTGCAAAATCGGTAGCAGTGCCAATGAAGTTAATTTCCACAATTACAATGCCTTTTATTTGGTTACTAACCACATCAACCGATTTTCTTCTTAAAATTCTACAAATAAAACCAACAGCTGATGGTAAAGTTACTGAGGAAGAAATCAAGGCAATCATCAAAGAAGGAACAGAAGTTGGTGAAGTTCAAGAAATCGAACAAGATATTGTAGAGCGTGTTTTTCACATTGGAGATAGAAAGGTGAATTCGTTAATGACACATAGAAAGTCAATTGTATATTTGTCTTATGAAGATTCAATAGAAGAAATTAAAGCTAAAGTTTTAGACGAATTACACTCTGTTTACCCGGTTTGTGAAGATAATTTAGATGATGTTGAAGGTATCGTTTCATTGAAAGATTTATTTGCAAGCTTCGAACAAGGAAATTTTGATTTAAAGAAAATTACACAAGAGCCTGTATATTTAATAGAACATACTTCAGCCTATAAAGCATTAGAAAACTTCAAAAACACAAAAGTTCACTATGCATTAGTTACTGATGAACATGGCGTATTTCAGGGAATTATTACGTTGAATGATATTTTGGAAGCATTAGTAGGTGATGCAGCAGATTTTTATGAAGATGAGTTTAAGTTAGTGGCAAGAGAAGATGGTTCGTGGTTAGTAGACGGGCATTATTCTCTTCATGATTTCTTAACTTATTTTGATATGGATGATTTAATTGGGGATTACGAGGTAACCACAGTAAGTGGTTTAATTGTTACTGAATTAGGAGTAATTCCAAAACAAGGACAAAAGTTAATTTGGAACAAACTAGAGTTCGAAGTTATCGATATGGACGGTGTTAAAATTGACAAAGTTTTAATTACCAATTTAAAAGAATAATAATTTAGTATTCAGTGTTCAGTATTTAGTAAGCAGATTTAAATATTGTTCATTGAGAATAATAAATTGTCGTCAGAAAATAAGTTTTTATTGGTTTAAGCAAATCATTGAAAAACTCAACACTGATGACTGAATACCAAAAAGAAATGACAGAAGGAAATTTTGTAGACTACGTAAAAATATATGTTTCTTCCGGAAAGGGAGGAAAAGGTTCGTCGCATTTACACAGAGAAAAATTTATTGAAAAAGGTGGGCCAGATGGTGGAGATGGAGGTCGCGGTGGACACGTATATATAAAAGGTAATAAAAACCTTTGGACCTTATTTCATTTGAAATTTTTGAAACACGTTCGTGCGGGTCATGGAGGTGATGGAGGGAGTTCAAGAAGTACGGGACATGATGGAGAAGATAAATACATTGAAGTACCATTAGGAACGGTTGTTAAAGATCAAGAAACGGGCGATGTTTTGTTCGAAATTACAGAGCACGATGAGGTCAAAATCTTAGCAGAAGGAGGAAAAGGAGGTTTAGGAAACTGGCATTTTAGAAGTGCTACCAATCAAACGCCACGTTATGCGCAACCTGGTATGCCGGTTAAAGAAGTAGATGTTACTTTAGAATTAAAAGTATTAGCAGATGTAGGTTTAGTAGGTTTTCCAAATGCTGGAAAATCCACCTTACTTTCTGTGTTAACTTCGGCAAAGCCAAAAATTGCGGATTATCCGTTTACGACTTTAAAACCTAATTTAGGAATTGTTGCTTACAGAGATTTTCAATCGTTTGTTATGGCAGATATCCCCGGAATTATTGAGGGCGCTGCCGAAGGAAAAGGTTTAGGACATTATTTTTTACGTCATATCGAACGTAATTCAACTTTGTTGTTTTTAGTTCCTGCTGATGCGGATGATATTAAGAAAGAATACGATATTTTGTTAGATGAATTACGCCGTTATAATCCTGAAATGTTGGATAAAGATCGTCTAGTTGTAATTTCAAAATGCGACATGTTAGATGATGAATTAAAAGCAGAATTAAAAAAACAATTGGATGAAGAATTAAAAGGAACACCTTATTTGTTTATTTCATCTGTTGCTCAACAAGGTTTACAAGAATTGAAAGATAAATTATGGCAGATGCTGAATGTTGAAGCAAAGTAATTTTAAAAAAAAAGTAACAAAAAGCACCTTTAATTTTAAGGTGCTTTTTGTTTTTAATGCAGTTTTTATAATAAAAAGTTAAAATTAGTTTAATCAATACCGATTTTAAAATGATAATTTTATCGAAAACGTATTTTTAAGTATATTCGCCACACAAATCAAATGAACACAGAATTATTATGAAAAAATTATTATTATTTGTCGTTTCTGCTATCATGCTTGTGCCAACTTCGGTAAAAGCAGATGAAGGAATGTGGTTTTTAATGTTCATTGAGCGTTTAAATCACCGCGACATGCAAAAAATGGGCTTGCAATTAACAGCCGAAGAAATTTACAGTATCAACAACCACAGTTTAAAAGATGCAATCGTACAATTTAATGGTGGATGTACTGCTGAAATGATTTCAAAAGACGGATTAGTTTTAACCAATCATCACTGTGGATATGATGCTATTGCAGAATTATCTTCAGCAGAAAAAAACTATTTAAAAAATGGGTATTGGGCAAAAAACAGAGCAGAAGAATTAAAACCATCAAGTTTATATGTACGTTTCTTTGTTCGTATGGACGATTGTACAAAAAGAATCTTGTCTGTTGTAAACCCTTCAATGAGCGAAGCGGATAGAGAAAAAGCTATCAATGCTGAAATCGCTAAAATTGAAAAAGAAAATAACGAGGGTGGAAAATATACGGTTTCTGTACGTCCATTTTTCCAAGGAAATGAATATTACTATTTCGTTTACCAAGATTATAAAGATGTTCGTTTAGTAGGAACTCCACCTGAAAGTTTAGGAAAATTTGGTGGTGATACAGACAACTGGGAATGGCCACGTCACACAGCAGATTTCTCTATGTTTAGAGTGTATGCTGATGCAAATGGAAATCCAGCGGAATATTCAACTAACAATGTTCCACTAAAACCAAAACATTATTTACCAGTAAACATCGGTGGAGTTAAAGAAAATGACTTCGCTATGATTTTAGGTTATCCAGGTAGAACAAACCGTTGGATGCCAGCAGGAGGAATTGAACAAAATGTAAAATATGCTTATCCAGCTTGGGTTGAAGGTTCAAAAGTAGGTATGGATAATATGAAAAAATATATGGTTCAATCAGAAGCTTTAAATCTTGTTTATGCTTCAAAATTTGCTGGTGTTGCTAACTATTGGAAAAACCGTCAAGGAATGATTGATGCGTTGACTAAATTTGGTACTGCAAAAACAAAAGCAGCTCAAGAAGCTAAATTCCATAAGTGGGCAAACAAACCTGCTAACAAAGCAAAATATGGTAATGTAGTGCCTACAATTAATAAATATTATGCAATGACGAATGAGAAATCTCGTCATGATAATTATTTACAACAATTATTTAGAACTTCTGCTTTTGGTACTATTGGAAGAACTTTAGGAAGACAATTAGATGCTTATGTTAAAGCAGATGCTGCTAAACGTGCTGAAATGGCTCCAGCTATTTTAGAAATGGTAGACGAAATGTATAAAGAGTTATATATTCCAGCAGAGAAAGATATTTTAGCAGCTCAATTGAGTTTATATTCAAAAAAAGCAGGATATACTTTAGCTCCAATGGTAGAAAAATTAGCTAAAGAAAACAATGGCGATTTCACTAAATATGTTAATGCAGCTTTCGATTTAAGTATTTTTACTTCAAAAGAAAAAGTAAAAGCATTTTTAGATTTACCAACAGAGGCTTTATTAGTAAATGATCCATTATTTGTTTTATCAAATGATTTAACAATGCATTTAGGAAAAAGAAGTGATGAGTTAATGAAAGCGCAAAACGATTTTGGTGCTTCTTTCCGTTTGTTAGTAGAAGGTTTGAGAGAATCTAAAATTGGAGAAATCAAATATCCAGATGCAAATTCAACATTACGTTTAACGTATGGAAAAGTTCGTTCTTTACCAGCTGACAAACGCAATGATGCAACAATTAATAACTACACTACATTAGCAGGTCAAGTTAAAAAATACAAAAAAGGCGATTTAGAATTTGATTTGCCTGCAAGAGTATTAGAAATGAATGCTAAAAAAGAGTTTGGTCGTTATGCAGATAAAGATGGTTCATTACACGTAAACTTCTTAACAGATAACGATATTACAGGAGGAAATTCAGGTTCGCCAGTTTTAAATGGAAAAGGAGAGTTAATCGGTTTGGCATTTGATGGAAATATTGAAGCTATGGCGGGTGACGTAATCTTTGATAAAAAATTACAAAGAACAATCAACGTTGATATTCGTTACGTATTGTGGGTGATTGAGAATTTCTCAGGAGCTAAACACATTGTTGACGAAATGACTATTGTGAAATAATTTTCAAATAAAATAACAATTAAAAACGACTTGAGTAATCAAGTCGTTTTTTTATTACAAAAATCCAAAATCATTTCACTATTTTTGAAAAATGAAAATTAAACAAATATTTTTTCTATTGCTTTCGTTTTCAGTTTTTTCACAATCAACTTTTGAAAAGGCGGAAAAATTGTATACTCAAAAAAAATATAACGAAGCCGAAAAATTATTTTTAGAACATTTGAAAGTACAACCCAATCATATTAAAACAATTGAATATCTTGGTGATATTGCAGGTTATCAAAAAGATTGGGATTCAGCTATCGTGTATTATAAAAGATTAAAAAGTAGTTATCCTCAAAATGCCAATTATTGGTTTAAATATGGTGGCGTCCTCGGAATGAAAGCTAAAGAATCCAATAAATTCAAAGCTTTAGGAATGATTGATGAAGTGGAAGCATCTTTTTTAATCGCTGCTAAATTGGATTCGAAACATATCGAAACCCGTTGGGCATTAGTGATGTTATACATTGAGCTACCAGGAATCATTGGTGGAAGCGAAAAAAAAGCACAAAAATATGCCGATGAATTAATGGCACTTTCAAAAGTTGATGGTTATCTGGCGAAAGGTCATATAGATGTGTATTTCAAGCGTTATGCAAAAGCTGAAATCCAGTATAAAAAAGCACACGAAATTGGGAATTCAAAAACTACTTTCGAAAAATTATATGACTTATATTTGAATAAGTTAAAAGATAAAGCAAAAGCGAATAAATTAAAAGAACAATTTGAAAACAAATAGTGTAATTGTTGAAATGTTGAATCGTTTAATCGATTTAACAAATTAACAGTTTAACAATTCAACATAAAAATGAGAACACATTTCATAGCCATCGGCGGAGCAGCCATGCACAATTTAGCATTAGCATTACATAACAAAGGATTTCACGTAACAGGTAGCGATGATGCTATTTTTGAACCTTCAAAATCGCGTTTGGAGAAAAAAGGATTGTTGCCAGCCGAAGAAGGTTGGTTTCCTGAAAAAATCACAACTGATATCGAAGCGATTATTTTAGGAATGCACGCTAAAGCGGATAATCCAGAATTATTGAAAGCACAAGAATTAGGCTTGAAAATTTATTCGTATCCTGAATTTTTATACGAACAATCGAAAAACAAAACCCGAGTGGTGATTGGTGGTTCACACGGAAAGACTACAATTACTTCTATGATTTTACATGTAATGCATTATCACAATATTGAAGTGGATTATATGGTGGGGGCCCAATTGGAAGGTTTTGATACGATGGTGCATTTAACCGAAGATAATGATTTTATTGTTTTGGAAGGTGATGAATATTTGACTTCTCCAATTGATTTGCGACCAAAATTCCATTTGTACCAACCGAATATTGCATTATTATCTGGAATTGCTTGGGATCATATCAACGTGTTTCCAACGTTTGATAATTATGTAGAACAATTCAGAATTTTTGCGAACCAAATCACGCGTGGTGGTATTTTGGTCTACAACGAAGAAGACGAAACCGTAAAAGCAGTAGCCGAAGGAACCGAAAATCCTATCCGAAAAATTGCGTATCAAACACCAAGTTACACAGTTGAAAACGGAACCACGTTGCTAGATACGCCAGAAGGTTCAATGCCAATTGAAGTTTTCGGGGCACACAATCTAAGCAATTTAGCCGGTGCCAAATGGATTTGCCAATGCATGGGAGTAGACGAAGCCGAATTTTACGAAGCAATCGCTAGTTTCAAAGGTGCTTCTAAACGATTAGAAAAAATTGCCGAAAGTGCAAATAAAGTTGCTTATAAAGATTTTGCACATTCGCCAAGTAAAGTTGCTGCTACCACAAAAGCCGTAAAATCACAATATCCAGATAGAAAATTAGTTGCTTGTTTAGAATTGCATACCTACAGCAGTTTAAATGCCGAGTTCTTAAAAGAATACCAAGGCGCTTTAGACGCAGCCGATGTTGCAGTTGTGTTCTATTCGCCCGATGCAGTTAAAATCAAGCGTTTGGAAGAAGTAACCTATGACCAAATCGCACAATCGTTCCAAAGAGAAGATTTGATTATTTATACCAATCCAACAGAATTTAAAGACTTTTTATTCAGCCAAAATTTAGATAATTCCGCTTTACTATTAATGAGTTCAGGAAATTACGGCGGATTGAATTTTGATGAGGTGAAAGGGTTAGTAAATTAGGATATCTGAATTTGATGAAGAACAAATTTAAGACATATTCGCTATTAAGTGAACTAAGTAATTCAACAAGAAGTAATGAAGAAGATTTTTTGATTTTAAAAGAGTTAAATGAGTCTATTCAAATTATTAGTAATTCTTTATGTGATGACTTTTTTCAGTTATTTGGAGAGAAGATAGAGGTTTCTAACTCTAAAATTTATTTCGATAATCCTGATTATAGACAAAGTTCATCTGCTTTCGTTTTTAAGGCAAATTTAGAAGCAAAAAAAGAAATTTCAATATATATAGAATGTTTAATTGACTTTCAAAAAATCTATTTAAGTTGTAGAAATGATTTAACTGAAATGAATAAAAATTATGTGTGTTTTTTTATTAAAAAGGCATATGGTTTTGAAGAAGTTGCCGAGTTAAGAAATATTAAAATTACTTGGTATGAAAAGTTGAAATTTACTTTCCATATCTAAAATGCCCCACAATTTTCCAACTCAACAAGCAATCTTCTAAAACTTGTCCGCTTCCTACGTTGTGGACAATCATTGGGTTGCCATTTCCTGATTTTATGTGCGTTACAATACCAATATGCGGTAATTTATCACCAATCATCCAAGTGACTAAATCACCTGTTTTGTAATCGTTTGAGTTTTGAGTTATGGGTAAACTTTCTCCTTTTCGAGCAAAGAAAACTTCTAAATTGGGAACCCTTCTGTGGTCGATGTTTTTATCGGTAGTTTTCAAACCCCATTTTTCTAAATTCGGATACAAAGAAAAGTTAGCTTTCATGTCTTCATGAACTTCTTTTTGCAAATCAATTCCTAATTTTCGATACGCTCGAATCAACACATCCGTGCAAACACCCGTTTTTGCCGGAACATCTCCATTCGGATATTTTATCCCAACATAATCCGGAGTGTAAACCACTTCAGGATCAATTATCGAAATCGCTGCATTGGAAAGTTTTTCATAGAAATCAGTTGGGTTTTCAATTGCTTTGATTTCTGTTTTTGATTCAATCTGTTGCGCAACTTTAGTTTTAATGGTTTCTTTTTTACAATTCAGAAATAAAAAAGACAATAAAATAATTCCAGTAAATTTCATAAGTTTGATTTTAATGAAAACGAAACTTTAGTTCAATTTAGTATTAATCATTCTAAAGTTTAGATAAAGTCTTCCATCACCCATCAATAATTTTGACATTCCAATTTTTTCAATTATTTTTGTTCTCATAAACGCCAAAATAAAATTTTATGTACACGCCAATCAACCAATGGGCCGAAGACGATCGCCCACGTGAAAAATTTCTTCTAAAAGGTAAATCCACCTTATCTGATTCCGAATTACTTGCTATCTTAATTGGTTCCGGTTCTCGAAATGAGAGCGCGGTGCAATTGTGCCAACGCATTTTAGCTTCCTCCGAAAACAATCTGAATACGTTAGGAAAAATGTCGGTTTCCCAACTCATGCAATTCAAAGGAATTGGTGAAGCCAAAGCTATTTCCATCGCCGCTGCATTAGAATTAGGACGAAGACGTAGAGCCGAAGAAGCCGTCGAACTCAAAAAAATCACTTCCAGTAAAGCAGTTTTCGATATCATGCAACCCATAATTGGCGAATTACCTCACGAAGAATTTTGGGTATTATATCTTAATAATTCCAATAAAGTCATCTACAAAGCCCAACTCTCAAAAGGCGGAATAACAGGAACTGTTGTGGATATTCGAATTATCTTCAAAATGGCATTCGAACAAAATGCAACGGGTTTAATTCTTTCCCACAATCACCCTTCTGGAAAATTAATCGCCAGTGAAGCCGATTTAAAAATCA
Organism: Flavobacterium fragile; assembly: GCF_023634865.1. Lineage (GTDB taxonomy): Bacteria > Bacteroidota > Bacteroidia > Flavobacteriales > Flavobacteriaceae > Flavobacterium > Flavobacterium fragile. The sequence goes on along the minus strand of NZ_JAMLJN010000008.1, from coordinate 61,988 downwards.
CAAAACGTATCAAAGAAGCAGGGCAAACCTTAGAAATTCAAGTTTTAGATCATCTTATCATTACTGAGAATGGGTATTTGAGTTTTCAGGATGAGGGGATTTTTTGATTTTTTTCTAAATACACAGAATCTATGTATTTAAAAAAACATACACTTAATTTTTCATTACAATCTTCGCGTTTAAATTAAGAATTATAGAAATTTTAAGATTTGGTAGTTTTTTATCTAATCGATTAGCCGTATTTTTATCAAAATTTAAAATATCATGAAACAAATAAAATTTTTAGTTGCTATACTTTTAGTAACTTTAACTGCATCAGCTCAGTTTACACAAAAAGCATTACCTTATGCATATAATGCTTTGGAGCCTTTTGTAGATGCGCAAACTATGGAAATTCATTATGGCAAGCATCACGCTGCTTATGTGAAAAATCTTAATACAGCTTTAGCAGGAACTGCAGATGGAAAATTAAGCTTAAACGAAATTTTTGCAAAGATTTCTACTTTGCCAGCGGCAGTTCGTAATAATGGTGGTGGACATTACAATCACGAGTTGTTTTGGTCTGTTTTAACATCTGAAAAAAACACTAAAATGTCAGCTGAATTAGAAAAAGCGGTAAATGAAACATTCGGAAGTTTAGATGGATTGAAAGAAAAATTAAATGCGGCTGGAGCAAGTCGTTTTGGTTCAGGTTGGGCTTGGTTGGTAGTGACGAAAGAGGGAAAATTAGTAGTAACTTCAACTCCAAATCAAGACAATCCGTTAATGGATATTGCTGAAGTAAAAGGAACACCGATCTTCGGAATCGACGTTTGGGAACATGCGTATTACTTAAAATATCAAAACAAACGTGCAGATTATTTATCGGCTATTTGGAATGTAGTAAACTGGACAGAAGTTAGTAAAAGATATAAAGCAGCGATGCCAAAACCTGATACTTTTGCTTCATGGCCAGAAATCAAAACGTTTCACAAAGTGATGTCGCAAACTTTCCATCCAAGTGAAGAAGGAAATTTACAACCAATTAAAGAAAGAAGTGCTGAAATGGCTGAAAAAGCAAATGCTTTAAAAATGGCTAAAATTCCAGCTGAATTCAATAAAAAAGCAATTGTTGCTGCAGTAAATAAATTAGCTAAAGACAGCAAAGCCTTAGATAAATTAGTGAAGTCTAAAGCTTCTGACGAAAAAATCACTAAAGCTTTAAATGGTTTACATGACACTTTCCATTCGATAGTAGGATTGTGTACGCATGATGAAGAATAATATTTAAGTCTAAAATATAATTGCCTTGTGATGAAAGTAAATCACAAGGTTTTTATTACAATTTATTTAAGAAATTTTTCTATCCAATTTCTTATCTTGCATCACTAAAATTAATGTTCGTTGAACTATGATTAGCACCAAAAACATCACTTTTTCCTACTCAAAAGACCAAATTTTTCACATGCCCGATTTGTACTGTGAAGCAGGAAGTACTTTGTTAATTACAGGTGATTCTGGAAAAGGGAAAACTACTTATTTACATATTTTAGGAGGTTTGTTAAAACCAAAATCAGGAACAATTGAAATCGATAAAACCGATATCGTTTCCCTTTCTGAAAAAGCAACTGATAAATTTCGTGGAAAGCACATTGGTGTGGTTTTTCAAAAATCACATTTTATTGGGGCGTTGACGGTTTTGGAAAATTTAGAAATGGCAAGTTGGTTAGCAACAGGTAAAAAACATACCAAACGTGCAAAGAAATTATTAGAACAATTGGGAATCGAAAACCAAGCGTCTAAATTACCATCGCAATTAAGTATTGGACAACAACAACGTGTTTCGATTGCTCGAGCGTTGATGAATGAACCAAAAGTATTGTTAGCTGATGAACCCACATCAAGTTTAGATGATAAAAATGCAGATAAAGTAATCGAATTGTTGACTTCATTATCGAAAGAATATAAAGCGGCTTTACTAATCGTTACGCACGACAACCGAATTAAAGAAAGATTTATCAATAAAATTACCTTGATATGATAGCAAAATTAGCATGGAAAAATATATGGTTCAAACCATTAAATACCATCTTGAGTGTTGTTTTGCTGACCTCAAGTGTTGCGATTATTACGACTTTAATCTTGGTCGAAAAGCAATTTGAAGAAAAATTTTCCAGTAATATTGACGGAGTTGATTTAGTAATGGGCGCACAAGGAAGTCCATTGCAATTGATTTTATCTGCAGTTTATCAAGTAGATGCTCCAACAGGAAATATTAGTTACGATTCGGCAAAAGTTTGGATGCAACATCCTTTTGTTCAAAAAGCAATTCCGTTAGCCTTTGGCGACAATTATCGTGGTTATAAAATCTTAGGAACAACACCCGATTATTTAGAAAAATACGGAGCCGAAATCTCCGAAGGAAAACTTTTTGAAAAGAATTTTGAAGTCGTAATTGGAAGTGATATTGCTCAAAAATTAAGCTTAAAAATTGGTGATGAGTTCTTCGGTTCACACGGTGATGCAGCTGAAGGAGAAGTTCATGAACATTACGCTTATAAAGTTGTGGGAATAGTAAAACCAACAGGCAAAGTTGTTGATAATTTGATTTTATGTACGATTCCAAGCGTTTGGCAAATGCACGGAAGTCATGGTGCAGAAGAAAATCCCGCTCACGGCGAAGAAGGTCATGTTCATGTAGAAGGCGAAGAACATCATGAAGAAGCAGACATGACTTTAGATGAACCTAGAATGGAAATTACAGCGGTTTTATTAAAATTCCGCAACAAAATGGGAATTGTAACTTGGCCTAGAATTATAGCACAAAACACAAAAATGCAAGTTGCTTCTCCAGCAATCGAAGTAAATCGTTTGTTTTCTTTATTTGGAATTGGGATTTCAGCATTACAATATTTAGCATACGGAATTATGCTGATTTCAGGAATTTCTATTTTCATAGCGCTTTACAATACATTAAAAGAACGTAAAAACGAATTTGCTTTAATGCGTGTCAACGGTGCTAAAAGATTACAACTTCTTAAAGTAGTAATGATTGAAAGTTTGCTTTTATGTGTGGTTGGATTTGTTTTTGGTACGATTTTGGGAAGAGTGGGATTAAGTATGTTGTCGAATTCGGCAGAAGAAGATTTCAAAATGAGTTTTAATCCTTACGAATTTATTTGGGAGAAAGAAGGAACTTTATTTTTACTAACTATATTTGTGGGCTTTTTAGCGGCGGTTATTCCGGCGGTCAAAGCTTATAATTTAAACATTTCAAAAACATTAGCCAATGCGTAATTATATTAAATTAATTTTAGCTTTCGTAGTTTTTATTTCCTTAATGAGTTTCAGCGATTCTAAAACTACAACTATAAAATCTGTTGTAAAGACTTCGGTTGCAAATGATACCTTAACTTGGAAAATGTTGGGTGACATCAAATACACCAGAAAAAAACATGCAACTTATGGCGAAGTAGAATTTCCACAAGTTAATATGAAACTAAAAATGATGCAAAAGAAAACCGTTTACATGAGCGGATTTATCGTGCCAATTGACAACAAAAATTATGCGTTGAGTAAAAACGTATTTGCAGCTTGTTTCTTCTGTGGAAAATCGGGACCAGAAACTATTGCGGGTATTAAATTTAAAGGAACAACTCCAAAATTAAAAACCGATACTTATGTTACTTTAAAAGGGACCTTCAGATACAACGAAACCGATGTTGAAGATTGGATTTATCATATTGAAAATGCTGAAATTATATCGCAAAGTAAATAAACAGAAGCCCATTTGTTTGGGCTTTTTTTAATGACTCGACATACTAAATCTGAGCCCAGTTAAAGGACTACTGTCTGCTATACAAGGTGTCGTGCCATCTGGGCTTGAATAAGCTTGGCTAAGAAATAAGTAGCATATTAAAACAATCCCTAAATTCAAAATGGGTGACAATTTGAAAATTCGTATTAAAAAATAAAAATGAAACCATTCCATCATAAAAAGCATCTTTTTTTCGATTTAGATCACACGCTTTGGGATTTTGATAAGAATTCTGGATTTGCATTTGATACCATTTTTAAACAACAAGGATTTAATATTGAATTATCCGATTTTTTGAATATTTATATTCCAAGAAATCAATATTATTGGAAATTGTATCAAGACAATCAAATTACCCACGACGATTTACGTTACTATCGTTTAAAAGATGTTTTTGATGCATTACAAATTGAAATCTCCGATAATTTAATTCATCATCTATCAGATGAATATATCAAATATTTACCAGAATTTAATCATCTTTTTGATGGAGCAATTGAGTTGTTAGATTATTTAAAACCAAAGTATCAATTACATATTATAACCAATGGTTTTGCATCGGTTCAAACCAAAAAAATGAAGAATTCTAAAATCGATCATTATTTTGAAACGATCACAAATTCAGAAATGGCCGGTGTAAAAAAACCACATCGCAAAATATTTGATTTTGCCTTATCTTTGGCTAACGCTTTAAGAGAAGAAAGCTTAATGATAGGGGATAGCTATGAAGCTGATATCATGGGGGCTCTAGAGGCTGGGATTGAAGCTGTTTTTTTCAACGAGCAAAATATTGAAGTCGAAAATCCTGTTTTTCAGGTCAAACATTTATTAGAATTAAAAAATATATTATAGTTGTGAAGAAATCAGTTTTACTATTATTACTAATTGGATTTTCATTTTCATTTGCATTTGCTCAAGAAAATTATAAGTATATTATTGTTCCGTCACAATTTTCTTTTTTGGATGAGGCTAATAAATATGATTTAAATGAACTAACAAAGAAATTTTTTCAAAGTGAAGGTTTTGAGGTTTTTTATGATAATGAAAAATTTCCAGATGATTTACTAAGAAATAGATGCTTAGCTCTTTATGCTCTTCCAGTTGAAACCAATACTATGTTTTTAACTAAAATTTATTTTGAAATAAAAGATTGTACAAATAGTGTTTTATTAAAAAGTGAATTAGCATCTAGTAGAGAAAAAAATTATAAAAATGCTTACACTATTACTTTTAGACAAACGTTATCTTCTTTGAAAAATAAATTAAATTTTAAAACCGAAAATAATCTAGAAGCGGTAGTGCCTCCAAAAGAAGTCGTTGTAGTGTCAAATATTAATGACAACTTGAATAGTGGCGTAAAAATAGAAAGTTCAAATGACCAGCTATTTGCCATACCGATTAACAATGGTTTTAAACTTGTAAATGATACACCAGAAACCATGTTTATCTTGATGAAAACATCGGTTAGTAACACTTATTTTGCACAGAAAAGTGATAAATCTGGGGTTTTAATTAAGAAAAATGAGAATTGGTACTTCGAGTATTATGAAGGGGAAAAATTATTTTCAGAAAAGGTTGAAGTAAAGTTTTAATTTAACTTAGTTTCATGTTAATAACCATATTTGTCTTTCCAACGATTCTTTAAAAACTGACGTAATTCCTTTTCACGAGCATTTTCTCCTGGCTCAAAGAATTTTGTTTCGGAAATTTCGGTTGGTAAAAATTCTTGTTCGGCAAAGTTGTTTGGAAAATCATGAGAATATTTATATTCTTCTCCATAACCTAATTCTTTCATTAGCTTGGTTGGTGCATTTCTTAAATGAATTGGAACAGGTAAATCACCTGTTTGTTTTACGAGTTGTTGCGCTTTACCAATTGCCATATAACTAGCGTTACTTTTTGCTGAAGTTGCTAAATAAATTGCACATTGACTCAGAATTATTCTGCTCTCTGGATAACCAATTGTGGTAACGGCCTGAAACGTATTGTTAGCCATAATTAAAGCTGTTGGATTCGCATTTCCGATATCTTCACTAGCTAAAATCAGCATTCTTCGGGCAATGAATTTTACATCTTCACCACCTTCAATCATTCTAGCTAACCAATACACAGCGCCATTGGGGTCGCTTCCACGAATCGATTTTATAAAAGCTGAGACTATATCATAATGTTGTTCACCAGTTTTATCATACAACACGGTGTTTTTTTGAACCAATTGCATGACTCTCTCATTTGTGATCTCAATGGGTGCTGAGCTTGTCGAAGTATCGGTAGCATTAATAACTAATTCGAAAATGTTTAATAATTTTCTACCATCTCCGCCAGAAAGACGTAATAGAGCTTCGGTTTCTTTTAATTGGATATTTTTCTTTTGAAGTTCTACATCGGTTTTCATCGCACGATGCAATAAAGCTTCTAAATCTTCTTTGGTAAACGCATTCAAAACATAAACCTGACATCTTGACAATAAAGCGGGAATGACTTCAAAACTCGGATTTTCAGTGGTAGCACCAATTAAAGTAACCCAACCTTTTTCCACTGCTGCCAACAAAGAATCTTGTTGAGATTTAGAAAAACGATGAATCTCATCAATAAATAAAATTGGATTTTTTGCAGTGAATAAACCGCTACTTTGTTTCGCTTTTTCAATCACTTCACGAATATCTTTAACACCTGAATGTATCGCACTCAGTTGGTAAAACGGACGTTTACTTTCTTGCGCCATTATTTGTGCTAAGGTGGTTTTTCCTGTTCCTGGTGGTCCCCATAAAATCAAACTTGGAATTAATCCTTTGGCTATTTGTTGTATTAACGAGCCCTCAGGTCCAACTAAATGCAATTGGCTGATGTAATCCGATAATTGTTGTGGTCGAATGCGTTCTGCTAGTGGTTGATTCATGACGTAAAATTACAATTTTATGACAAATGTGCATAGAAATAATTTTGGCTTTATCTTTGAATTCAATTCAATATGGAAAAACAGCACGATAATCCTTTTCAGTTTACAAAAACGGTTATTTTATTACCGTTATTTTTTGTGTTGACTTTGTGGTTAGTTTTCTGGTATGAAATGCAATTTCAAGATAATTTGTCGCATTTTGGAATTTATCCAAGAGAAGTATATGGATTGAAAGGAATTCTTTTTAGTCCATTTCTCCATGGCGATATTGAGCATTTGGCAAATAATTCTTTTGCGTTATTGGTATTGTTGCCTATTTTAAGATATTTCTACAAAGAACAATCGTTTGTAGTGTTATTTTTAGGTATTCTCTTTTCAGGATTAGGGACATGGTTGTTAGGAAGACCAAGTTACCACATTGGCGCCAGTGGATTAATTTATGCTTTAGTGAGTTTTATTTTCTTCAAAGGCATTTTTACCAAATATTACCGATTAGTGGCTTTATCATTTACCATCGTAATTTTATACGGCGGAAGTGTTTGGTATATGTTTCCAAGTGTAAAAGAAGGTATTTCGTGGGAAGGACATTTAGCAGGATTTCTTGTGGGATTAGCCTTAGCCTTAGTTTTAAAAACGCCTCAATTTTCAAAACCTATTTTCTACGAATGGGAAAAACCCGATTTCAATCCAGAACTCGATCCATTTATGAAAAACTTTGACGAAAAAGGAAATTTCAATCCACTACCAAAACCAGAAGAAGTGATTAAAGAGTACTTTAGTTCTTCTATGAAAGTGGTTTATGAGTTTTTAGGTGGGAAGAAATGAAGTTGTTTAGTTTAAAACTTACAACTCATCACGAATAATTTATTATTTTAAATTAAAATGGTTGAATGAAATTATCCTTGATAAACTTTAAAATCACAAATTTTTCCATCAAGACCAATGTAAAATATTAATCTCCCTGTATTTATGCCTCTTCCTGAATAGCCTAAATAATAACTAAATTCGGAATTAGTTTCTTCAAATTCAGGTTTTCCTAAAAGATTAATAATTTCATTTTTGGTTTTTCCTTTTAGATCGTGATTGTTACGTAGGCTATTCATCATGTCCCAACGAGTTGAAAATTCCATTTCAGATTCTGTCCAGTTTTTCCATTTTTTGCTATCAAATTTTTCACCAGACAATTTTCCTCGTAAAGAAAATGAAAGAAATATAATAGTTACAATAAATAATATTCCGAAAGTTTTATTTTTACCCATAATTTTCAAAATTGTTTATTATTACCATTTAACTATTAATTTTGAACACTGAACTACATTCTCTGTCTCAACGCCTCATATAAAAAAGCACCGCAAGCTACCGAAACATTTAATGATTCAATAGTTCCAAACATTGGTAATTTTGCTTTTTCATCTACAATTTTCAATACCGAAGGATTTACACCTCGGTCTTCGCTACCCATAATGATGGCAACGCCTTCGTTGAAGTTGATGTCGTAAATGTGTTGGTCTGTTTTTTCAGTTGCTGCAACGGTTTTGATGCCGCTTCCTTGCAAATAGAAAATAGCGTCTTTAATGTGGTCGACTTTACAAATTGGCACATTAAAAACTGCCCCAGCCGAAGTTTTAACGGTATCACCATTCACAGGAGCTGAACCTTGTTTTTGGATGATGATTCCATCAACACCTGTACATTCTGCTGTTCGGATAATAGCGCCAAAGTTTCGCGCATCTGACAATTGGTCTAAAATAATGAATAAAGGTTTTTTACCGCTTTCAATAACACTTTCAACCAAGGTTTCTAATGCAACAAAAGAAATAGGAGCAATGGTTGCCACCGCACCTTGATGGTTATTTGGTGTTAATCGGTTTAGTTTTTCAACAGGAACATAGGAAAAGTTGATGTTGTTTCTTTTCATCGTTTTCATCAAGTCTTGCATCAAGTCGCCTTGCGCATCTTTTTGAACGAATACTTTGTCAATTTCCTTTTTAGCGTTTATTGCTTCAATTATTGCTCTAATTCCGAATATTTGGTTGTCTTTTTCCATGAGGCAAATATAAAGAAAAACCATCACTTATGCAGTGATGGTTTTAGTAATATAACTACAAAATAAATTAATTAATGTCCCAGAATATTTTAGTTGACAATAAATCGCCTCCAATTTGAGATGCTGCAGCTTGATAATTTATTCCGTTTAATGTTTGTTCACTAACAGGATAAGTATATCTTGTTGGTACAGGTAAGCCTGAACTCGCTGCTACATTTAATACTGGTGCGTCATATTTTCTGTAAACGGACCATCCTTCAAAACCTCTGTTGTACATTGCTAACCAAAATTGTAAACCAATTTTTTGTCTCCAAGTTCCAGATGCAGTTGTATAAGCAACAGATGGATTTGATAAATAAGTTGTTATGTTAGTAGCACTCACTCCCCAATCTTCCATAGAAGCAGTAATTGCAGCATTGTAATGAGATTCTGCTGTTCCTGGAGCAGTGTAATTTCTTTCTTTTGCTTCTGCAATCAAGAATTCTACTTCTGCATAATCCATAAGAACACCTCTGAAAGTTGGATCATGAAGCATTTCTCCAATATGTGTAAAGTTTGAGAATGGACTACTTGCTCCGTAAGTACCTCCTGAATATACACCAGCTCCTAAATTATCATCAAAATAGAAAGCTCTTCTTGGGTCGTTCAATGTGTTCATGTAGTCAACAATTGTATTTGCAACAACAAAGTCACTTCTACCTGACTGAACTAAATCTAACCAAATAGGATTGGTGTTAGGAGTAGCATTTTCATAAACAAGTGTTGCATTATCGCTGTTAGAAGTGAAAACACCCGCTAAAATTGCTGCTTCAGCTGCGCTTTTAGATTGTGCTGCCATTGATGAAACATCAGCAATTCTCATTGCTAATTTTAGTTTTAAAGAATTAGCAAATTTTTTCCAATTATTTACGTTTCCGCCATAAATGATGTCAGATGATCCAAAAGCTTCGTCGCTAGAATCTAATTGAGTGATTGCTGTATTAATTCTGATAAGTAAATCAGCGTAAATAGTTGCTGCGTCATCATATGAAGGTGTTGGATTAGAAGATCCTTGCAATGCATTGCTGTAAGGTATATTTCCATAGGTATCAACAAGTTGTTGCCATGTGTACACTTCTAAAACTTCTATCATACCTTTTTTAGTATCTGAGGTTGCTTTTGATTTTGCATCTTTTAAATCATAAAGAACATCTCTATATAATTCTGAAAAATGATTTCCAGGGATATTTCTGGTTACTAAATCATAATTAGCTTCATCAATATAAGTTGTTTCTGTCCAATATTGAGCAAATAATCTGAACACATTTGTATTTACATTTGTGCTTTCCATTTGGTCAAACAAACTCTTTATAGAAGATGTAAATAATGCATCTGCTGATAAGTTGGTCGGTTTGTTTGGATCTCTATTGATATTTTCATAGGTTTCATCACTAGCACAAGAGGCTATAAATAAAACAGAGAATAAAACTATAAATTTTTTCATAATATTTTTTTTTAGAATTCAAATTTTAAACTGAAACCAATTTCCTTAACTGCAGGATAAACACCTGATTGATTACCTTGAACATTACCAGCACTAAGACCAGCTTCAGGATCTGAATAAGGAGTGTTTTTATGGATAATCCATAAATTTCTTCCTACTAAAGAAAGTGATAAATTGTTTAAATTTAATTTGCTGTAGATTTTTTCAGGGAAATTAAATCCTAATGTTAACTCTCTTAATTTTACAAAAGAAGCATCATATACGTGAGCAGCATTTGGTGTTCTTGCATATCCCCAACCATTTGTGTATTGTGATGCATCACCCACTGTAGTGTTTGGCGTTCCATCAGCATTTACCCCAGGAAGTAGTAAACCACCACCATTAGCTATTGTATTACGTACAGGGTTTCCTAAATGGTTAGTTCCTGCAGTAAAATCATATAATCCTGTTGCGTATCCATACCAAGTATCCAATGAAAATACATCTCCTCCTTTTTGAACATCGATTAAGAAGCTTAAATTCACATTTTTATAACGGAAAATGTTTTTAATACCTCCTGTCCAATCTGGGTTTATGTTTCCAATAACTTTGTCATTAGTAGATGTTCTTGCGTATTTACCTATCCAAGATGGAGACGGAGCATCTGTAGATGTATAAATTATCGGTTGTCCATTTTCATGGTAAACATAATCACTACCTCTAATTACCCCAAAAGGTTCTCCTAATTGTGCACCTAGAGAAATACCACCTTGAGCGTTAGCTAATCTAATAAATTCAGTACCTTCAGCTAATCGAGTTACTTCACTTCTGTTCTGTGCATAATTTACTTTAATATCCCAGCTAAAATTATCAGTTTTTATTGGTGCACCTGATAAGACCATTTCGATACCTTTGTTTTCAATATCTCCTGCATTTAACCATAAATTAGAAGATCCGGTTGCTGTAGAAACATCTAATGGAGTAATTAAATTTACAGTTTTTCTATTGTAATATGATAAATCTAAACCTAATCTGTTATTAAATAATTGAAACTCTAATCCTGTCTCAATATCTTTAGATTTTTCTGGTTTTAAATTTGCATTATTGAATACAGAAGGATTAGAACCACTTGCATTACCACCAAAACCTGAGTTAATATCATAAGTATTAAATACATTGTAAGGGTCTGTATCACTTCCAACTTCAGCATAGTTGATTCTTAATTTTCCAAAATTTAACCAATCAAAGTCAACTAAGTTTGAGAATATGACACTAGAAGAAATCGATGGATAAACATATGAGTTGTTGTTTTTTGGTAACGTAGAAGATCTGTCTCTTCTTATTGTTGCATCAAGATAATAAGTGCCTTTGTATCCTAAGCCAGCTTTTGCAAAAATACCATCTACTTTTTTGGTATAATCTACTTTAGCAATGTTGTCTGGTGTAATTGGATTTAAAGTGTTAGCTAAAGTAAATAGACCTGGCGTTACAATACCTCCATTAGTTGATATACCTAAGCTGTTTAATTTATTAACTCTCAAATTTATTCCAACCAATCCGTCAAAGTTTAAATCACTTGTAATGTCAAAATTAAAATTACCCATCAAGTCGTAATTTATTTCTGAAACGGTTCTATTGTTAACATAGTAACGAGAAGGATCAGCGGAACCTACTTCAATTCTTTCTTCTCTTGTTTCAGAATAAGAATCGAAAGCAAATCTACCTAAAACATTAAACCATTTGTTAACTTCATAAGTTAAACTAGTGTTTCCTGTAAATCTACTTCTTTTATCATTTTGATAATTTTTGTATAGAGTCCAATAAACATTATCTGTATATATTGGAGATAAATCATCAACACTATTAACATTCCATGTAATGTTTTGACCTGTATTGAAGAATGCATCTTTCTGTTGTTTTAAATCAACATTCGTTTGCCACCATTGACGAAATGCTTGCATAGGGTTTCTAGAGTCATAACCTGTACCATTTCTACCTTTTGCTCTGTTGTCTGTGTAAGTAAAATCAATAGAAGCTTTTAATTTTTCATTCAATTTAGTGCTTCCTGAAAAAGTAAGAGTGTTTCTTAATATCTCACTATTAGGCATTACACCTGTTTGTTTTTTATTTGTAAACCCTAATCGGAAAGAATTTTTATCATCACTTTTACCAAAAGAAACAGAGTTTGTGTTGGTTAGTGCTTTTTCAAATATAGAGTTTGGGTTATTAGCTCCTGCTACCCAAGGTGTTGCTATTCTGTAACCCGGTAATTGAGGAAAAATAGATGTCCATTGGTAAACTAATAAATTTGGATCAAATGGAGCTCCATAAGAGGCATCTTCTGTAAATGGAACAACTAAGTCGTCATTTCCATCTCCTGAGAAATCAAAATAGCTGAAATATCCCGTTGGGTCATCATAATATGGTCCATATCCTGCTCCGTATTTATCTTGATATTTAGGTAATGTTTTTTTGTCAACAGTTCCTATTGTTAGAGAACTATTAAAAGTCACTCCAATTCCAGTTCCTTTTTTACCTTTCTTTGTAGTAATGATTATGGCTCCATTTGAAGCTCTAGATCCATAAAGTGCCGTTGCAGCAGCACCTTTAAGAACTGTAAGTGATTCAATGTCGTCTGGATTAATATCAGAAGCGGCATTTCCGTAGTCATATCCTCCTCTTCCTGTTCTTTGATCAGAACTATTGTAAGTTTCATTGTTTACGGGTGTTCCATCAATTACAATAAGTGCTTGATTGTTTCCATACAAGGAACTGTAACCTCTAACAATAATATTGGCAGAGCCTCCCATGGTACCAGATGAAGAAATGTCTAAACCAGCTACTTCTCCAGATAGAGATTCAACAAAGTTTGAAGTTGGAGTGTCAGATACATCATCACCTTTAACTTGTTGTGTTGCATAACCTAGAGCTTTTTTCTCTCTTTTAATCCCTAAGGCGGTAACTACGACTTCCGATAATTCTTTAGTGTCGTCAGTCATTTTAACATTTAATGTTGTTGATGAGGCTGTAATTTCTTGCGTTTTCATTCCTAAGAATTTAAACACAAGGATTTGAGAATTACTAGCTTTGATACTGTAATTTCCTTCAAAGTCTGTTTGCGTACCTGAGCTTGTTCCTTTGACAAGTACAGCTACACCTACAAGTGGTTCGCCATTAGAATCGGAAACCTTTCCAGAAACTGTTCTAGTTTGAGCAAATGCTATCTGCCCATACAGCACTAACATGAGTGCTAAAATTCCAAAGATTTTTGATTTCATATTTGTAATTTAAGTTGGTTTTCACAAATATCACAAATAATTTTCATAAAAACTTAACAAAAAAACAACATTTGATGAATAAAATGTTAAAAATTTGTTTTAAAACTGATGTGTATAATAGAATTGGAAAGTTTGATAATTTGATTGCTCGTGCTACCGTTGGCATAAACCAAATTAAGTAATCCATTCTTGGTAAATAATCCAAATCCAAATCCAAATCCAAATAATCGGTCTTTTATTTTGGAAGTTTTGTCTTGGAAATAACCAAAGTCAGTAATAGAATGTAGGTATAAATTAGAAGCTAATAAATAACGATATTCGGCTATGAATCCGGTGTAGGCATTTGCTTGTAGACTATTTTCGTTGAAACCTCTTAACGAATTGATACCGCCAAATCGGAATAATTCGTTTACTACATAACTATCACTTTGTAAATAAAAGGTTTGATTCCGAATAAAAATGCTGTTTTTAGGATTTAAATTAAAATTGTAATTCACATCCAATTGTGTAAAAAACTGATTCGTTTTCTGAGATGCAATCGTTCGATTTCCTATTCCAAATTTTAGAGAAACTTTTGCTTTTTCAGGAAAAATAAAACTATCGGGATTTAATTCAATATGTTCAAAACTCGTTGTTAAAAAGGTATTGATAAAATCATTTAAACTGAACGAATTTGTATTCTGAATATCTACCGAGGAAGTTTTTTGATATCCAATATAAGCTTTGGTATTGTATGCAAAATAGTAGCCCAAGTTCAAATCAGTAACCGTATTCTGAAAAGTAGAATCTTGTTTGAAAATTTTCAAATTTGCTTTAATTCCAATCGAACTTTTAAAAATATACGGCAATTCCGTTCCTATGTTAAACGAAGTTTGTTTATTACCATCATTTTTCCAATACAAATTGAATTTTTCACCCGAATTTAAAATGTTCTGTAATTGCAAATCTAAAAAACCATTAAAAGTTAATTTGCTTTGGTCATCATTAGAAAATCCAATAAATCCGTCAAATTTATTAGGTTTCGATTTCTCTAAATACACAAAAATTTTAGTAGAATCGGTTGTAAATAATATTTCAGGATATTTGATTTGATTTACGAATTGCAATTTGTCAAAATTGTCGTTAATCTGTTTTAAATTATCTTGATTAAAAGTTGCTTTTTTTGCTTTTTTAGTAATTGCTTTTTTAATTCCAGTTGGAAATTTGTTGTAACCTATAATTACTAAATCGGTAATATTTCTTTTTGAGTTTAATTTGAGTTGTAAATCCGATAGTAAATTATTTCCAATTTTTCGTTGATTAACCAATTGTAAATTTGCTAACAAATAGCCTTTCTTTTCTAATAAAGCTAATCTGTTCTTCATGAAAATTTCTACTTCATTCGTGGGTAGAATCAAAGTGTCTTTTTCTAATTTTAAGAGTGATTTTTCTTCGTTTGAAAGTTTACCTATATATATGGAGTTGTTTTTTACTTCGCTTCCTAAGTTGTATTTAAAAACAAAACTGCTATCATTGAGTTTATTTTGTTCTAAAAGCAGCCAATCAAAGAAACCTTGATTGGTTAACTTGCTTTCAAAACGTTTTTGTTCCTCAAGAATGGAGGCAATGGTAGGGTGTTTTGATTCGTATCTTAGACTATCTATGGTTTTGGTATCTTTTTCAGATGTTCCTAATACTTTTAAATAGAAATTCTGTCCAAGTGAAAATTGGAAAATTAATAGTGTAATAAAAAAGTAAATGAATTTCATCGCTGTAAAGTAACGAAAAAATGTAAAATAAATTTTATTAGTAGAAGCGAATGGTCTGGGAATTCTTATAATCCATGTTTCCGCTTTTCGTTGCAATCCTTTTAAACTCCTTTAGATAATTGTGTGATGTAGGAGTTTTAAAAAGATTTTCATCATAATCGAAGGCGGGAGTTTCTTGTTTTGTTTTTTTGTATTTGAATAATAATCAAAACCTTGTAAAATCAAATTGTATTGAAAATTAATAAATTATGATTTGGAAAGTAAAAAATAATTCCTACATTTGCAACCCCGTAAAAAGCGGGAATTTTAAACATTAAAAATTTTTAGTATTTAATTATGCCAACAATTCAACAATTAGTAAGAACAGGGAGAACCCAAATGACTAAGAAGAGTAAATCGGCTGCTTTAGATTCTTGTCCTCAAAGAAGAGGTGTGTGTACTCGTGTTTACACAACAACTCCTAAGAAACCAAACTCAGCAATGAGAAAGGTGGCTAGGGTTCGTTTGACAAACGGAAACGAGGTGAATGCATACATTCCTGGAGAAGGTCACAATTTACAAGAGCACTCGATAGTATTAGTTAGAGGTGGAAGAGTAAAAGATTTACCAGGAGTGCGTTATCACATCGTACGTGGAGCATTAGATACTGCGGGTGTTGCAGGTAGAACACAACGTAGATCTAAGTATGGGGCTAAGCGTCCAAAACCAGGACAAGCACCTGCTGCAGCTGGAAAGAAAAAGTAATTTAAAATCTTTTAAACAAAAGACATGAGAAAAAGACAGGCCAAAAAAAGACCTCTTTTGCCAGATCCAAAATTTAACGATCAGTTAGTTACACGTTTTGTGAATAACTTAATGTGGGATGGTAAAAAATCAACTGCTTTCAAAGTGTTCTATGATGCTTTAGAAATTGTAGAAAACAAAAAGCAAGATGCAGAAAAATCTGCATTAGAAATTTGGAAAGATGCATTAACAAATGTAATGCCACACGTAGAAGTTCGTTCTCGTCGTGTGGGTGGAGCTACATTTCAAATTCCAATGCCAATTCGTCCAGATAGAAAAATTTCTTACGCTATCAAATGGATGATTTTATATGCAAGAAGACGAAATGAAAAATCGATGGCTGCTAAGTTAGCATCTGAAATTTTAGCTGCTGCTAAAGAAGAAGGTGCTGCTGTTAAGAAAAGAATGGATACTCACAAAATGGCAGAAGCTAACAAAGCATTCTCTCACTTTAGATTTTAATTCATAAAGAAATGGCTAGAGATTTAAAATATACAAGAAATATAGGTATTGCGGCTCACATTGATGCTGGTAAAACAACAACAACTGAGCGTATCTTATTCTACACAGGTAAAACACATAAAATTGGAGAAGTTCACGACGGTGCTTCTACAATGGACTGGATGGAGCAAGAAGCGGAAAGAGGTATTACAATTACTTCTGCAGCTACAACTTGTGAGTGGAACTTCCCAACGGTTCAAGGAAAAACTATTCCAGAATCTAAGGCGTACCACTTTAATATTATTGATACTCCTGGTCACGTTGACTTTACGGTTGAGGTAAACCGTTCGTTACGTGTATTAGACGGTTTAGTGTTCTTGTTTAGTGCGGTTGATGGTGTTGAGCCACAGTCTGAAACTAACTGGAGATTAGCTGATCAATATAGAGTTCCTCGTATGGGATTCGTAAACAAAATGGACCGTCAAGGTGCTAATTTCTTAGCGGTTTGCCAGCAAGTCAAAGATATGTTGAAATCAAACGCGGTTGCGATTACCTTGCCAATTGGTGAAGAGGCTGATTTCAAAGGAGTAGTTGACTTGGTAAAAAATCAAGCTATTGTATGGCATGATGAATCACAAGGAGCTACTTTTGATATCATTGATATTCCTGCTGATATGGTAGATGAAGTAAAAGAGTATCGTTCTAAACTTATCGAAGAGATTGCTACTTACGATGAGAACTTGTTAGACAAGTATATGGAAGATGAAAACTCTATAACTGAGGAGGAAATCAATAAAGCATTACGTGCAGCTACTATTGATATGGCTATTATTCCTATGTTGTGTGGATCTTCATTCAAAAACAAAGGGGTTCAGTTCATGTTAGATGCAGTTTGTAAGTACTTGCCATCTCCATTAGATAAGGAAGGTATCGAAGGTATTCATCCTGATGATAAAGATTTATTGGAAGAAGATCAAAGAAAAGTTGTTCGTCGTCCTGATGTAAAAGAACCATTTGCTGCATTAGCATTTAAAATTGCTACTGACCCTTATGTTGGTCGTTTAGCATTCTTCCGTGCTTATTCGGGTCGTTTAGACGCTGGTTCTTATATCTTAAATACGCGTTCAGGAAACAAAGAAAGAATTTCTCGTATCTACCAAATGCATGCTAACAAACAAAATCCAATCGAATTCATCGAAGCTGGAGATATTGGAGCTGCTGTAGGATTTAAAGATATTAAGACTGGAGATACAATGTGTGATGAAAAACACCCAATTATTCTTGAGTCAATGAAATTCCCTGATCCAGTAATTGGTATCGCTATTGAACCTAAAACGAAAGCTGACGTAGACAAAATGGGTATGGCTTTAGCAAAATTAGCTGAAGAAGATCCAACGTTTACAGTTAAGACTGATGAAGCTTCTGGACAAACGATTATTTCGGGTATGGGTGAGCTTCACTTAGATATCTTAATTGATCGTATGAAACGTGAGTTTAAAGTGGAAGTTAATCAAGGTGAGCCTCAGGTAGAATACAAAGAAGCGTTTACAAAAGCTGCACAACATAGAGAGGTTTATAAAAAACAATCTGGAGGTCGTGGTAAATTCGGGGATATCGTATTCCGTCTTGAGCCTGCTGACGAAGTTGATGGAAAAGTGCCAGTTGGATTACAATTTGTTAACGAAGTTAAAGGTGGTAACGTACCAAAAGAATATATTCCTGCTGTAGAAAAAGGATTTAGAGAAGCTATGAAGCAAGGTCCTTTAGCTGGTTACGCTGTAGACAGTTTAAAAGTTACTTTATTAGATGGTTCGTTCCACCCTGTGGATTCTGATGCATTGTCATTCGAATTAGCAGCTAAAATGGGTTATAAAGAAGTGGCAAAAGCTGCAGGAGCTGTTATTCTTGAACCAATCATGAAAATCGAAGTTATTACTCCAGAAGAAAACATGGGTGATATCGTTGGTGACTTGAATCGTCGTAGAGGTCAAGTAAATGATATGGGTGACAGAAATGGTGCTAAAACTATCAAAGCTAATGTTCCTTTATCAGAAATGTTTGGATATGTTACTACGTTAAGAACATTATCTTCTGGTAGAGCTACATCTACAATGGAGTTTTCTCACTATGAAGAAACACCTTCTAACATTTCAGAAGCTGTAATCAAAAAAGCAAAAGGTAACGCCTAATTTTTAAAGAGATGAGTCAAAAAATCAGAATAAAATTAAAATCATACGATCATAACTTAGTAGATAAATCTGCTGAGAAAATCGTTAAGACTGTAAAAAGTACAGGTGCTGTGGTAACGGGTCCTATTCCATTACCTACTCACAAAAAGATTTTTACTGTATTACGTTCTCCACACGTTAACAAAAAATCAAGAGAGCAATTCGAATTAAGTTCTTATAAGAGATTGTTAGATATCTACAGTTCTTCTTCTAAAACAATCGATGCTTTAATGAAATTAGAGTTACCTTCTGGAGTTGAAGTAGAAATTAAAGTGTGATAAACACCATTGCAAAAAAGCAATGATTAATAAAAAAACCGTTAATGTGAAAGCATTACGGTTTTTTTCTTATCATTTTTAGTGAGTAAAATCTTCTTTTTTTAATGAAATTTTACTTAACTATTTATTTTTGCGATAATTAAAAAATAATTTATATATTTGCACCCTCAAAATGAGTAGTGTGCAAGTACTATTTGTATTATAAATAAGAGTTTAATTAATAATTAGTTTAATATGTCTGGGTTAATCGGAAGAAAAATTGGCATGACTAGCATTTTTGATGAGAACGGGAAAAATATTCCTTGTACTGTAATCGAGTGTGGTCCATGTGTTGTTACCCAAGTCAGAACCAAAGAAGTAGATGGCTATGAAGCTATACAATTAGGTTTCGATGACAAAACTGAAAAGCATACAATTAAAGCAGAGTTAGGTCACTTTAAGAAAGCTGGAACAGTTGCGAAAAAGAAAGTAGTTGAATTCAAAGGTTTTGAAACGGAGTACAAATTAGGCGATATCATCGCTGTTGACTTATTCGCTGAAGGTGAATTTGTTGATGTTGTTGGAGTTTCTAAAGGAAAAGGATTCCAAGGGGTTGTTAAACGTCATGGTTTTGGCGGAGTTGGTCAGTCAACTCACGGTCAGCACAACCGTTTAAGAGCGCCGGGTTCTGTTGGAGCTTCATCTTATCCGTCAAGAGTATTCAAAGGAATGCGTATGGCAGGTAGAATGGGAGGAGAAAATGTAACAGTACAAAACCTTAGAGTTTTAAAAGTAGTTGCTGAAAAGAACTTGCTTTTAGTTAAAGGAGCGATTCCTGGACACAAAAACTCTTATGTAATCGTTCAGAAGTAATGGAAGTAAAAGTTTTAGATATCAACGGAAAAGAAACTGGAAGAAAAGTTCAACTTTCTGATTCAGTTTTCGCAATTGAGCCAAACAAACATGCGGTTTACTTAGATGTAAAACAATATTTGGCTAATCAAAGACAAGGTACCCACAAAGCTAAAGAAAGAGCTGAGGTTGCAGGAAGTACTCGTAAAATCAAAAAACAAAAAGGAACTGGTACTGCTCGTGCAGGATCTGCAAAGAGTCCGGTTTTCAAAGGTGGGGGTACTATTTTTGGACCTAGACCAAGAAGTTATTCTTTCAAATTAAATAAAAACTTAAAAAGATTAGCTAGAAAATCGGCTTTATCTTTAAAAGTAAATGAGTCTAATTTGTTAGTGGTAGAAGATTTTACATTTGATACACCAAGCACTAAAAATTTCATTAACGTATTGAAAGCTTTAGGGTTAGAGAACAAAAAATCATTATTTGTGTTGGGTGATACAAATAAAAATGTATATTTGTCGTCACGCAATTTAAAAGCGTCTAGTGTTGTAACCGCTTCAGAATTAAGTACTTATGCAATTTTAAATGCAAAAAGTTTAGTTCTTTTAGAAGGTGCTGTAGACGGAATTGAAGCTAATTTAAGTAAATAATAAGATTATGAGTATCATAATTAAGCCTATTATAACTGAAAAAATAACTAAAGATGGTGAAATTTTTAACCGTTTTGGTTTTGTAGTTGCTAAAAATGCGAATAAAATTCAAATCAAAAATGCTATCGAAGCTGCTTATGGTGTGAATGTAGTTGCAGTTAATACAATGAATTACAGAGCTGATAGAAGTGTTAAATACACCAAAAGTGGATTAATCAGTGGTAAAACAAATGCTTATAAAAAAGCAGTTGTTCAAGTACAAGAGGGAGAAACAATAGATTTTTATACTAATATCTAATAGAAAATGTCAGTTAGAAAATTAAAACCTATTACCCCGGGTCAGCGTTTTAGAGTTGTTAATAGCTTTGACACTATTACAACTGATAAGCCGGAGCGTTCATTAATCGCACCGAAAAAAAACTCAGGAGGTAGAAATAGTCAAGGAAAGATGACCATGCGTTACACAGGCGGTGGTCACAAACAAAAGTATCGTATCATCGATTTTAAAAGAGCTAAAGCTGGAATTCCAGCTACAGTGAAAACTATCGAGTATGATCCAAATCGTTCAGCTTTTATTTCATTATTAGTGTATGCTGATGGAGCTAAAACTTATGTTATTGCTCAAAATGGATTACAAGTTGGACAAACTGTAGTTTCAGGTGTTGATGCTGCTCCAGAAATTGGAAATGCAATGCCTTTAAGTAAAATTCCTCTAGGAACTGTAATTTCGTGTATCGAATTAAGACCAGGTCAAGGAGCTGTAATCGCTCGTTCAGCAGGAACTTTCGCTCAGTTAATGGCAAGAGATGGAAAATATGCTACAATTAAAATGCCTTCTGGAGAAACAAGATTAATCTTGTTGACTTGTATGGCAACAATCGGAGCAGTTTCTAACTCAGACCACCAATTAATCGTATCAGGTAAGGCTGGTAGATCAAGATGGTTAGGTAGAAGACCAAGAACAAGACCAGTAGCAATGAACCCAGTTGATCACCCAATGGGAGGTGGTGAAGGACGTTCTTCAGGAGGTCACCCACGTTCAAGAAAAGGTTTACCTGCTAAAGGTTATAGAACTCGTTCTAAAGTTAACCCGAGTAATAAGTATATTGTAGAACGTAGAAAGAAATAATTAGATAGACATGGCACGTTCATTAAAAAAAGGACCATTCGTTCACTATAAATTAGAGAAGAAAGTTCAAGAAAATATCGCAGGTGGTAACAAAGGTGTTGTAAAGACTTGGTCTAGAGCATCTATGATTACTCCAGATTTTGTTGGGCAAACTATCGCAGTTCACAATGGTCGTCAATTTGTTCCAGTATACGTTACTGAGAACATGGTAGGACACAAATTAGGAGAGTTTTCACCAACAAGATCTTTTAGAGGTCATGCTGGGGCTAAAAATAAAGGTAAAAAATAATAGGAAGCTATGGGAGTTCGTAAAAGAGAAAGAGCAGAGCAGACTAAAGTGGCTAAAGCACAAGTGGCTTTTGCTAAATTAAATAACTGCCCTACTTCGCCTAGAAAAATGCGTTTAGTTGCAGATTTAGTTAGAGGTCAGAAAGTAGAAATGGCTCTTAATATATTAAGATTTAGTCAAAAAGAAGCTTCAAGAAAATTAGAGAAATTGTTGTTATCAGCAATTAATAATTATCAGCAAAAAAATGCTGATGCTAATTTAGAAGAAGCTGGCTTATTTGTAAAAACGATTACTGTAGATGGTGGAATGATGTTAAAAAGACTTCGTCCAGCTCCACAAGGTCGTGCACACAGAATTAGAAAGCGTTCTAACCACGTA
Source organism: Flavobacterium fragile (assembly GCF_023634865.1). Taxonomy (GTDB): domain Bacteria; phylum Bacteroidota; class Bacteroidia; order Flavobacteriales; family Flavobacteriaceae; genus Flavobacterium; species Flavobacterium fragile. The sequence continues at coordinate 39,751 of NZ_JAMLJN010000008.1, read as the reverse complement.
ACAATCGTGTTAGGATCAAATAATAACACACAAAGCAATTAATAAACAGTATGGGACAAAAGACAAATCCAATCGGAAATAGACTTGGTATCATCAGAGGATGGGACTCAAACTGGTATGGAGGAAATGATTACGGTGATAAAATCGCTGAAGATGCTAAAATCCGTAAGTACATCCATGCACGTTTATCAAAAGCTAGTGTATCTAAAATAATTATCGAGAGAACTTTAAAACTTGTAACCGTTACTATCACTACTGCTAGACCTGGTATCATTATCGGAAAAGGTGGTCAAGAGGTAGACAAGTTAAAAGAAGAACTTAAGAAAATTACTGACAAAGAAGTTCAAATCAACATCTTTGAAATCAAAAGACCTGAGTTAGATGCTTACTTAGTGGCAACTTCTATCGCTCGTCAAATTGAAAGCAGAATCTCTTACAGAAGAGCTATTAAAATGGCTATCGCGGCTGCAATGAGAATGAATGCTGAAGGTATCAAAGTTATGATTTCTGGACGTTTAAATGGTGCTGAAATGGCACGTTCTGAACACTTCAAAGAAGGTAGAATTCCTTTGTCAACTTTCAGAGCTGATATTGATTATTCATTAGCTGAAGCGCATACTACTTATGGTAGAATGGGTATCAAAGTATGGATAATGAAAGGTGAGGTTTATGGAAAAAGAGATCTTTCTCCGTTAGTTGGTATGGACAAAAAACAGTCTAAATCATCAGGATCATCTGCTCCAAAAAGAGACGGTAAACCAAACGCACGCAAAAGAAAGTAATTATTTAAACTAAAGAAAAATGTTACAGCCTAAAAGAACAAAATACCGTAAGGTACAGAAAGGTAGAATGAAAGGCGTTTCTCAAAGAGGACACGAGCTTTCTAACGGAATGTTTGGTATCAAATCTTTAGATTCTGCATTTATTACTTCTCGTCAAATTGAAGCAGCTCGTATCGCAGCAACACGTTTCATGAAGAGAGAGGGTCAATTATGGATCAAAATATTTCCAGATAAGCCTATTACAAAGAAACCATTAGAAGTACGTATGGGTAAAGGTAAAGGTGCAGTTGAATATTGGGCTGCAGTTGTTAAACCTGGTAAAATTATGTTTGAAGTTGGAGGAGTGCCTCTATCTGTAGCTAAAGAAGCATTACGCTTAGCAGCTCAAAAACTTCCTGTTAAAACTAAGTTTATCGTTGCTAGAGATTTCGAAGCATAATCAAAATTTATTATGAAACAATCAGAAATTAAAAATCTATCTGCAGCTGAGTTACAAGAACAACTTAGTCAGTTAAAGAAAACGTATACCGACCTAAAAAATGCTCATGCAATATCTCCAATTCAAAATCCTCTTCAGTTAAGAACTTTAAGAAGATCAGTTGCGAGATTACACACAGAGTTAACTAAAAGAGAGTTACAATAATTGTACACTAGCTGAAAGATGGAAAAAAGAAATTTAAGAAAAGAGAGAATTGGTGTAGTGACTTCAAACAAAATGGAGAAATCTATTGTTGTGTCACAAACTACAAAAGTGAAACACCCATTATACGGTAAGTTCGTGTTAAAAACTAAAAAATACGTTGCACACGACGAAACAAACGATTGTAACATTGGAGATACTGTAAGAATTATGGAAACACGTCCATTAAGTAAATCTAAATGTTGGAGATTAGTTGAAATCATTGAAAGAGCGAAGTAATTATGGTACAACAAGAGTCAAGATTAAAAGTAGCAGATAACACAGGAGCGAAAGAAGTTCTTACGATCCGTGTTTTAGGAGGAACGAAACGTCGTTATGCCTCTGTTGGTGACAAAATTGTAGTTTCAATTAAAGATGCAACTCCAAACGGAAACGTTAAAAAAGGAGCAGTATCTACTGCAGTAGTTGTACGTACCAAAAAAGAAGTGAGAAGAGCTGATGGATCTTACATCCGTTTTGACGATAACGCATGTGTATTGTTAAACGCTGCAGGAGAAATGAGAGGAACTCGTGTTTTTGGTCCGGTTGCCAGAGAACTTCGTGAAAAACAATTCATGAAAATTGTATCATTAGCACCTGAAGTGCTTTAATTCTTATACAAATGATAAAGCTAAAAATTAAATCAGGAGATATCGTAAGAGTTATTGCTGGAGACCACAAAGGTTCTGAAGGTAAAGTTCTTAGAGTTCTTCGTGAGAAAAACAAAGCGGTTGTTGAAGGAGTTAACATGGTTTCGAAACATACTAAACCAAGTGCTAAAAACCCTCAAGGTGGAATCGTTAAGAAAGAAGCTCCTATTCATGTGTCTAACTTGTCTTTAATTGATCCTAAGTCAAAAGAAGTGACTAAAGTTGGTTTTAAACAAGATGGAGACAAGAAAGTGAGATTTTCAAAAAAATCTAATCAAGTACTATAGTTATGGCATATATTCCTAGACTAAAAGAAGAATATAAGAGTAGAGTTATTGCTGCTCTTAAAGAAGAGTTCGGTTACAAAAATGTAATGCAAGTTCCTAAACTTGAAAAAATTGTTGTTAGCCGTGGAGTTGGTGCAGCTGTATCTGATAAAAAATTAGTAGATTACGCTGTTGAAGAATTAACAAAAATTACTGGACAAAAAGCAGTTGCTACTATTTCTAAAAAAGACGTTGCTTCTTTCAAATTAAGAAAAGGTATGCCAATTGGTGCTAAAGTAACGTTACGTGGAGAAAGAATGTATGAATTCTTAGATAGATTGATTACTTCATCTTTACCACGTGTTAGAGACTTCAGCGGCATCAAATCTACTGGATTTGATGGTAGAGGGAACTACAATTTAGGAGTGTTAGAACAAATCATTTTCCCAGAAATTGATATTGATAAAGTAAATAAAATTGCTGGTTTTGATATTACTTTTGTAACTTCTGCTGAAACAGACAAAGAAGCAAAAGCATTATTAGCGGAATTAGGATTACCTTTTAAAAAGAATTAAGACATGGCTAAAGAATCAATGAAAGCCCGTGAGGTGAAAAGAATTGCATTAGTAGAAAAGTATGCTGAGAAAAGAAAAGCTTTAAAAGAAGCTGGTGATTTCGAAGGTTTACAAAAATTACCAAAAAATTCTTGTCCAGTTAGAGTACACAATCGTTGTAAATTAACAGGTAGACCAAGAGGGTATATGCGTCAGTTTGGTATTTCTCGTGTAACATTCCGTGAAATGGCAAATCAAGGATTAATTCCAGGTGTAAAAAAAGCATCTTGGTAATTCCAAAAAAAGTTATTACTTTTGCAATCCAAAAAATAAGTTTAATTGGTTAAAGGTTCAATCCGCTGAGGGCGGATTGAAAACCATAACCGTAATTTTATACATATGTATACAGATCCAATTGCCGATTATCTAACTCGTGTTAGAAATGCAGTAAGAGCTAATCACAAAGTGGTTGAAATTCCTGCTTCTAATATGAAGAAAGAAATCACAAAGATTTTATTCGATCAAGGGTTTATCTTAAGTTACAAATTTGACGATTCTACTGTTCAAGGTACAATCAAAATTGCACTTAAATATGATAAAGACACGAAAGAGTCTGTAATTAAAGATATCCAAAGAATTAGTAAACCAGGTTTACGTAAATATGCTAGTTCATCAGACTTGCCAAGAATCTTAAATGGTTTAGGTATTGCTATTGTTTCTACATCAAAAGGATTGATGACAGGAAAACAAGCTAAGCAATTAAATGTTGGTGGAGAGGTAATTTGTTACGTATATTAATAAAAAGACGAGACAATGTCAAGAATAGGTAAAAATCCAATTGCAATTCCAGCTGGAGTAACTGTAGAGGTTAAAGATGCTGTAATTACAGTAAAAGGAAAATTAGGCGAGCTTACTCAAGAATTTTCTGATGTAACCGTTAAAATCGAAGATAACCAAGTTATCGTTGAACGTTCATCTGATTACAAAACTGAGAGAGCGAAACACGGACTTTATCGTTCATTAATCAACAACATGATTGTTGGTGTTTCTGAAGGTTTTACAAAAGAATTAGAATTAGTTGGAGTTGGATACAGAGCTTCTAATCAAGGACAAAAACTTGATTTAGCTTTAGGTTTCTCTCACAACATCGTTCTAGAAGTTGTAAAAGAGGTTACTGTTGAAACAGTATCAGAAAAAGGTAAAAATCCGATAGTGAAATTATCTTCATTCGACAAACAATTATTAGGTCAAGTAGCTGCGAAGATCAGAGGTTTCCGCAAACCTGAGCCATATAAAGGAAAAGGAGTTAAGTTTGTAGGAGAAGAACTAAGAAGAAAAGCAGGTAAATCAGCTTAAAAATTAAGACTATGTCATTAACAAAATCTGAAAGAAGACAAAGAATTAAGTTCAGAATCAGAAAGATTGTAAGCGGAACTGCTGCTCAACCAAGACTTTCTGTATTCAGAAGTAATAAAGAAATCTATGCGCAAATCATAGATGACGTAAATGGTACTACTTTGGTAGCAGCTTCATCAAGAGATAAAGGTGTTGCTCAAGGTACTGCTGTAGAAACTGCAAAAGCAGTTGGTAAATTAGTTGCTGAAAAAGCTCTTAAAGCTGGTATCACTACTATCTCTTTTGATAGAGGAGGGTATTTATACCATGGACGTGTGAAATCATTAGCTGAAGGTGCTAGAGAAGCTGGACTTAAATTCTAAGAAAAATTATGTATCATAATTATAAAAACGTAGAGATTGTAAAACCAGGAGGTCTTGAATTAAAAGATCGTTTGGTGAGTGTAAATCGTGTTACTAAAGTTACTAAAGGAGGTAGAGCATTTGGTTTCTCTGCTATCGTAGTAGTTGGTGATGAAAACGGAGTAGTGGGTCATGGATTAGGAAAATCTAAAGATGTTTCTGAAGCAATCGCTAAAGCGGTGGAAGATGCTAAGAAAAACTTAGTTAGAATTCCTCTTCAAGGTCAGTCTGTTCCTCATGAGCAAAAAGGTAAATTTGGTGGTGCTAGAGTATTCTTAATGCCTGCTTCTCACGGTACTGGAGTTATTGCTGGTGGTGCTGTTCGTGCGGTATTGGAGTCTGTAGGTGTTCACGATGTATTATCTAAATCGCAAGGTTCATCTAACCCTCACAATGTGGTAAAAGCAACTTTTGATGCTTTATTACAAATGAGAAGTGCTGCTACTGTGGCTAAACAAAGAGGAGTATCTTTAGAAAAAGTATTCAAAGGTTAATTAACAGGAAATCATGGCAAAATTAAAAGTAAAACAAGTAAGAAGTAAAATCAATTGTCCTCTTGATCAAAAGAGAACTTTGGAAGCTTTAGGTCTTCGTAAAATGGGACAAGTTGTTGAGCATGATGCAAATCCTGCTATCCTTGGAATGGTAAATAAAGTTAAACACTTAGTTTCTGTTGAAGAAACTAAATAACACTATACAGTTATGAATTTAAGTAACTTACAACCAGCTGAAGGTTCAGTTCACAACCAAAATAAAAGAGTAGGTAGAGGAGAAGGTTCTGGTAAAGGTGGTACTGCTGCACGTGGTCACAAAGGAGCTAAGTCTCGTTCTGGATACTCTAAGAAAATTGGTTTTGAAGGAGGTCAAATGCCACTTCAAAGACGTGTTCCTAAGTTTGGTTTCAAGAACATCAATAGAGTAGAATATCAAGGTATTAATCTTGATTCGTTACAATTATTAGTAGATAACGGTGTAGTAACTGATACAGTAGATTTTTCTGTATTTGTAGATACGCGTTTAGCTACAAAAAATAGCTTAGTAAAGATTTTAGGAAGAGGTGAGCTAAAAACAAAACTTAAAGTAAGTGCTCACAAATTTACTGCATCTGCAAAAGCGGCTATCGAGGCTGCTGGTGGGGAAGCTGTAACTTTATAATCCTTTAGTAAAATGAAGAAATTTATAGATTCATTCATCAACGTTTGGAAAATCGAAGAGTTAAAAAATCGTATTTTATTAACTCTTGGATTATTATTAGTGTACCGTTTTGGTGCGCAAGTTACCCTTCCGGGGATTGATGCTACTAAATTGACAAATCTTACAAACCAAACTGATGAAGGTATCGGATGGTTAATCAATGTATTTACAGGAGGTGCGTTTTCGCAAGCTTCTGTATTTGCATTAGGTATCATGCCATATATATCAGCTTCCATCGTAGTTCAATTAATGGGAATTGCGGTGCCATATTTACAAAAATTACAAAAAGATGGTGAAAGTGGTAGAAAGAAAATTAACCAAATTACAAGATGGTTAACGATCTTAATTACTTTAGTTCAAGGACCAGGTTATATTTATAACTTGTATAGAACTTTACCTGGTGAAGCATTCATGTTAACTGGTCCAACTTTCATATACTCTTCAGTTCTTATTTTAGTAACTGGAACTATTTTTGCAATGTGGTTAGGAGAAAAAATTACTGATAAAGGTATTGGTAATGGTATCTCTTTATTGATAATGGTAGGTATTATTGCAAGAATGCCACAAGCATTTATTCAAGAGTTTTCATCTAGAACTTCTCAGGCAAATGGAGGAGTTATGATGATAGTAATTGAATTAATACTTTGGTTCTTAGTGATAATTTCATGTATTTTATTAGTAATGGCTGTAAGAAAAATTCCAGTGCAGTATGCAAGACGTACCGTGACTGGGGATTTTGAAGAAGACATGATGGGTGGTAACAGACAGTTTATCCCATTAAAACTTAATGCGTCAGGTGTTATGCCTATCATTTTTGCTCAAGCTATTATGTTTATTCCTGCTGCTGTCTCTGGTTTGGCAAAAGAATCAGATACTGCGCTATCTATTGCAGGAATGTTCAACGATCCATTTGGTTTAGTATATAATATTGTTTTTGCTTTGTTAATCGTAATTTTTACGTACTTTTACACCGCAATTACAGTGCCAACTAATAAGATGGCTGATGATTTAAAAAGAAGTGGAGGTTTCATACCAGGTGTTAAGCCAGGTGTTGAAACTGGAGATTACCTAGATAAAATTATGTCTTTAATTACTTTTCCAGGTTCATTATTTCTTGCTTTAGTAGCTGTGTTCCCAGCTATTGCAGTAAGTTTACTTGGAGTACAAGGTGCTTGGGGTTATTTTTATGGAGGTACTTCTTTACTAATCATGGTTGGAGTTGCAATTGATACTATTCAGCAAATAAATTCTTATTTATTGAATAAACACTATGATGGTTTGATGAAAAGTGGTAAAAATAGAAAAGCAGTAGCTTAATTTTTATGGCAAAACAATCAGCAATAGAACAAGACGGAACAATTATTGAAGCATTGTCAAATGCTATGTTTCGTGTAGAATTAGAAAACGGGCACGTTGTAATTGCTCATATCTCTGGTAAAATGCGTATGCATTATATTAAGTTGTTACCAGGTGACAAGGTTAAACTTGAAATGAGTCCTTACGATTTGTCTAAAGCAAGAATTACTTATAGATACTAAAGCTATTAAAATGAAAGTAAGAGCATCAGTTAAAAAGAGAAGTGCCGAGTGCATTATTGTACGTAGAAAAGGAAGATTATACGTTATTAACAAAAAGAATCCTAGATTTAAACAAAGACAAGGATAATTATGGCAAGAATTGCAGGGGTAGATATACCTAAACAAAAAAGAGGAATCATTGCTTTAACATACATTTTTGGTATTGGTAAAAGCAGAGCTAAAGATATTTTAGCTAAAGCTCAAGTGAGCGAAGACAAGAAAGTTCAAGATTGGAATGATGACGAGATCGGAGCGATCCGTGATGCGGTATCATACTACAAAATTGAAGGTGAATTGCGTTCAGAAGTTCAATTAAACATCAAACGTTTAATGGATATCGGATGTCAAAGAGGTATTCGTCATAGAGCTGGACTTCCATTAAGAGGTCAAAGAACTAAAAACAACTCTAGAACTAGAAAAGGTAAGAGAAAAACTGTTGCTAACAAGAAAAAAGCAACTAAATAATAAGTAATAATATGGCTAAAGCAACTGCAAAAAAACGTAAAGTTATCGTTGAATCTTCGGGAGAAGCACATATTAATGCTACTTTTAACAACATCATCATTTCTTTGACAAACAAGAAAGGTGAAGTAATTTCTTGGTCTTCAGCTGGTAAAATGGGCTTTAGAGGTTCTAAAAAGAATACTCCTTATGCAGCTCAAATGGCAGCAGAAGATTGTAGTAAAGTAGCTCTTGAAGCTGGACTTAAAAAAGTTAAAGTTTATGTGAAAGGTCCAGGAAATGGTAGAGAATCTGCTATTAGATCAATCCATAACTCAGGAGTTGAAGTTACAGAAATCATTGATGTAACTCCAATGCCTCACAACGGATGTCGTCCTCCGAAAAGAAGAAGAGTATAATTTAAGTATAACACGGGTAGGTTTAAAATTATCGAAGGATATAAGACCTGAATTCATAATTCCTACCTTTTTTAATTTTTTAAAATGGCAAGATATACTGGTCCAAAAACAAAAATTGCTCGTAAATTTGGCGAAGCAATCTTCGGAGATGATAAAGCCTTCGAAAAAAGAAATTACCCTCCAGGGCAACATGGTTTAGCTAAAAAGAGAGGTAAAAAATCTGAATACGCTGTTCAGTTAATGGAAAAGCAAAAAGCTAAATATACTTATGGTATTTTAGAAAAACAATTCAGAAACTTATTCAAAAAAGCATCTGCTGCTTCTGGAGTAACAGGTGAAATTTTATTACAACTATGTGAAGCTCGTTTAGATAACGTAGTTTACAGAATGGGTATCGCTCCTTCTCGTAGAGCTGCTCGTCAAATTGTATCTCACAGACACATCACTGTTAATGGTGAAGTGGTTAACGTTCCTTCTTACCACTTAAAAGCGGGTGATAAAGTTGCTGTACGAGAAAAATCAAAATCTCTTGAAGCTATTGACCGTTCTTTAGCTGCGTCTTCTCATGTTTATGAGTGGATTACTTGGAATAACGATACTAAAGAAGGTACTTTTGTTTCTGTACCTCAAAGACTTCAAATTCCAGAAAATATTAAAGAACAACTAATCGTTGAGTTGTATAACAAATAATAATTGACATTAGTCGAAATATGGCAATATTTAATTTTCAAAAGCCCGATAAAGTTATCATGATCGATTCTACAGATTTCGAAGGTAAATTTGAATTTAGACCTTTGGAACCTGGTTACGGATTGACTGTTGGTAATGCACTTAGAAGAGTTTTGCTTTCTTCTCTTGAAGGATATGCAATTACATCAGTAAGAATTGAAGGTGTAGAACATGAGTTCTCTACAATTTCTGGTGTTGTTGAAGATGTTACAGAAATTATTTTAAATCTTAAACAAGTACGTTTTAAACGTCAAATTGAAGATATTGATAATGAATCTGTTTCTATCTCTCTTTCGGGGAAAGACAAGATTACTGCAGGTGATTTTCAAAAATTCATCTCTGGTTTTCAAGTTTTAAATCCAGATTTAGTTATCTGTAATTTAGATAGTAAAACAGCTATCAATATGGAACTTTCTATCGAAAAAGGTAGAGGATACGTTCCTGCTGAAGAGAACAAAAAGTCAAATGCTCCAATAGGGACTATTTTTACAGATTCTATTTACACTCCAGTAAAGAATGTAAAATATGCTATTGAAAATTTCCGTGTGGAACAAAAAACAGACTACGAAAAACTAGTTTTTGAAATCATTACAGATGGTTCTATCCATCCTAAAGATGCATTAACTGAAGCTGCTAAGACGTTAATCCACCACTTTATGTTGTTCTCTGACGAAAGAATTACTCTTGAGGCAGATGAAATAGCTCAAACTGAGTCTTACGATGAAGAATCTCTTCACATGAGACAGTTATTGAAAACTAAATTAGTTGATATGGACTTATCTGTTAGAGCATTAAATTGTTTAAAAGCGGCTGAAGTTGATACATTAGGTGATTTAGTATCTTTCAACAAGAACGACTTAATGAAGTTCCGTAATTTTGGTAAAAAATCATTAACTGAATTAGACGAGTTAGTGGCAAATAAAAACCTTACATTCGGAATGGACTTAACTAAATATAAGTTAGATAAAGAATAATTGCTTCATATTTTGCGCTCCTTAAATGGATTGATGCAAGATGAAGATTAATAATAGACGTCATGAGACACGGAAAAAAAAATAATCATTTAAGTAGACAAACAGGACATAGAAAAGCTATGTTAGCTAATATGGCTTGTTCGTTAATAGAGCATAAACGTATTAATACTACTGTTGCTAAAGCAAAAGCTTTAAAACAATTTATTGAACCATTAGTAACAAAATCAAAAGAAGATACAACTCACAATCGTCGTATTTGTTTCTCTTATTTAAGAGATAAATATGCAGTTACCGAATTGTTCAGAGAAGTTGCTGCTAAAGTAGGTGACCGTCCAGGAGGATACACTCGTATCATCAAGTTAGGTAATCGTTTAGGAGATAACGCTGACATGGCAATGATTGAGTTAGTAGATTTCAATACATTGTATAATGGTGGTAAAAAAGAAGTTAAGAAAACGACTCGTCGTGGTAGAGCTAAGAAAACAGAAAGCACTTCTTCTGAAGCTCCTGCTACTGAAACTTCTGAAAATACTGAAGCTACAGAATAATCATTATGATTTTCATGTAAAAATAATAAGGATAAACTTTTTTAAGTTTATCCTTTTTTTTTGGTTTTACGAATCATAGATTTTCTTAAAACAACTTTTATAACTAAATTTGCATCCGCAACAACACAACACAATGAAATATAACAATCGCTCAAAGGCCGTTTTACTTCTTAAAGACGGTACCATTTTTCATGGAAAATCAATCGGAATTGAAGGAGTAACTTTTGGTGAAGTCGCTTTTAATACTGGTACCACAGGTTATCAAGAAATTTTTACTGATCCTTCTTATTTTGGACAAATCATGGTTACGACTAATGCGCATATAGGAAATTATGGGGTTAATTCAAATGAAGTTGAGTCAGACTCAGTGAAAATTTCGGGATTGGTTTGTAAAAATTTCAGCTTTAATTATTCTCGTGTAGATGCTTCTGAGAGTTTGTTTGACTACTTAAAAAAACAAAATCTTATCGTAATTTCAGATGTAGATACAAGAGCTTTAGTAAGTTATATCAGGGATAACGGAGCTATGAATGCTGTTATTTGTACTGATGACACTCCATTAGAAGAATTAAAAGAAAGATTAGCTCAGGTACCTGATATGAACGGTTTGGAATTGGCTTCAAAAGTTTCTACCAAAGAGCCATATTTCTTTGGCGAAGAAACAGCAAAGTATAAAATTTCAGTATTAGATTTAGGAATCAAAACTAATATTCTTAGAAACTTTGCCAAGAGAGATTGCTATATTAAAGTTTTTCCATACAACGCATCATTTGAAGATTTGAAATCTTTTAATCCTGATGGTTATTTCTTATCCAACGGACCTGGTGACCCAGAACCTTTACAATCTGCTCAAGAAGTAGCAAGACAAATTCTTAAAGAAAATAAACCTTTATTCGGAATTTGTTTAGGACACCAAATTATTGGCTTAGCGAATGGAATTTCAACTTATAAAATGTTTAATGGTCATCGTGGAATTAATCACCCAGTTAAAAATGTGATTACAGGAAATGGTGAAATTACTTCTCAAAATCACGGTTTTGCCATTGTAAGAGAAGAATTAGATAAGCATCCTGATTTCGAATTAACACATGAACATTTGAATGATGGAACGGTAGCAGGAATGCGAATGAAATCGAAAAACTGTTTCTCAGTTCAATACCACCCAGAAGCAAGTCCTGGACCACACGATTCAAGTTATTTATTTGACCAATTTATCGAAAATATAAAATCTGCAGCTAACTAAAACGTTATCGTTTATAAGTTTTCTGAGTTTTTTAATATCATTATAGTTTAAATTATAAATTTGTTATTATTCAATAAATAACAACTTAAAAAAAATAAAATGAGTATAATTATCAAAGTTCACGCAAGACAAATTTTAGATTCGCGTGGAAACCCAACAATCGAAGTTGATGTAGTTACAGATAACGGAATTTTAGGAAGAGCAGCTGTGCCAAGCGGTGCTTCAACCGGAGAACATGAAGCAGTTGAACTTCGTGATGGCGGAAAAGCTTTCATGGGAAAAGGGGTTCTAAAAGCAGCTGAAAATGTAAATACAAAAATTGCTGAAGCCATTGTAGGAATGTCGGTTTTCGAACAAAATTTAATCGACAAAATGATGATTGATTTAGATGGTACTGCTAACAAATCTAACTTAGGTGCTAATGCTATTTTAGGGGTTTCTTTGGCTGTAGCGAAAGCTGCTTCTAATGAATTAGGTATGCCGTTATATCGTTATGTTGGAGGGGTTTCTGCGAATACGCTACCAGTTCCCATGATGAACATTATCAATGGTGGTTCACATTCAGATGCTCCAATTGCTTTTCAAGAGTTTATGATTATGCCTGTGAAAGCAAAAGATTTCACGCATGCCATGCAAATGGGAACTGAAATTTTCCATAACTTGAAAAAAGTATTACACGATAGAAATTTATCTACAGCAGTAGGTGATGAAGGCGGATTTGCTCCAAATTTAGCTGGCGGTACTGAAGATGCTTTGGATTCAATCAAATTAGCGGTAACTAATGCAGGTTATACTTTTGGCGATGATGTAATGATTGCTCTAGATTGTGCAGCTTCTGAATTTTATGTAAACGGAAAATATGATTACACTAAATTTGAAGGTGAAACTGGAAAAATCAGAACTTCTGAAGAGCAAGCTTCTTACTTAGCAGAATTAACTGAAAAATATCCTATTATTTCTATCGAAGACGGAATGTATGAAGACGATTGGGAAGGTTGGAAATTGTTAACTGAAAAAATCGGAGATAAAGTACAATTAGTCGGTGACGATTTATTCGTAACTAATGTAGAAAGATTATCTCGTGGAATTAGTCAGTCTATTGCGAATTCTATTTTGATTAAAGTAAACCAAATTGGAACTTTAACCGAGACAATTGCAGCCGTGAACATGGCGCATAATGCAGGATATACTTCAGTAATGTCACATCGTTCTGGAGAAACAGAAGATAACACGATTGCAGATTTAGCAGTTGCTTTGAACTGTGGACAAATCAAAACAGGTTCTGCTTCTCGTTCAGATCGTATGTCAAAATATAACCAATTATTACGAATTCAAGAAGAATTAGCAGATGTAGCTTATTTTCCAGGTGTAAATGCTTTTAAAGTAAAAAAATAATCACTTTTTGATATCTTTTTAAATCCTGTTGTAGTACTTTGCAGCAGGATTTTTCATGTATATTATTTAACCATAAATTATAGATATTTTCTTTATTGTTTGATTATTATTTGTTAAATTCGCAATTCACATTAATTTTATTATAAAATACCATATAAATAATATGTCAAAAACTGCAATATTAGAGCTTGATGGCAAAAAGTATGAGTTCCCTGTAATCGTAGGAACTGAGAATGAGATTGCTATCGACATAGACAAGTTGCGTAGTGCATCTGGTGCTATTACTATTGATCCGGGTTATAAAAATTCAGGATCTTGTATGAGTGAAATTACGTTCTTAGATGGTGAAGAAGGAATTTTACGTTACAGAGGATATGCTATTGAAGATTTAGCTGACAAAGCGAACTTCCTAGAAGTTTCTTATTTGTTAATTTTTGGAGAGTTGCCAACAGCTGCTCAATTAACAAAGTTTGAGAACGATATCCGTAAATACACTTTAGTTAATGAGGAAATGAAAAACATCATCGATGGTTTCCCTAAAACAGCTCACCCAATGGGCGTCTTAGCTTCATTAACAAGTGCTCTGACAGCTTTCAATCCTAAATCTGTAAATCCTCATAATGAAAAAGAAATGTATGAGGCTGTTTGTAAAACTATGGGTAAATTCTTAGTAATTGCAACATGGACTTACAGAAAAACAATGGGATATCCTTTAAATTATTATGATAATACAAAAGGATATGTTGAGAACTTCATGCGTTTGATGTTTGAATTACCAACAGGGCCCTACAAAGCGGACGCAAAAGTTATTGAAGCTTTAGATAAATTATTTATCTTACACGCAGATCATGAACAAAACTGTTCTACTTCTACAGTAAGAATCGTAGGTTCTTCACATGCTGGTTTATTTGCTTCAATTTCTGCAGGTGTTTCTGCTCTTTGGGGACCACTTCACGGTGGAGCTAACCAAGCGGTTTTAGAAATGTTACAAGAAATTCATGATAATGGAGGTGATGTTGCGAAATACGTTTTAAAAGCAAAAGATAAAGACGATCCATTCCGTTTAATGGGGTTCGGACACCGTGTTTATAAAAACTTTGATCCTAGAGCCACAATCATTAAAAAAGCTGCTGATGATGTATTAACTGCTTTAGGTGTTGATGATCCATTATTGGATATTGCAAAACAATTAGAAAAAGTAGCATTAGAAGATGAATATTTCAAATCAAGAAACTTGTATCCAAACGTAGATTTCTATTCAGGTATTATATATCGCGCTATGGGGATTCCAGTTGAAATGTTTACGGTTTTATTTGCAATTGGTCGTTTACCAGGTTGGATTGCACAATGGAAAGAGATGAGAATCAACAAAGAGCCTATTGGTCGTCCAAGACAAGTATATACAGGATATGCATTACGTCCTTTCAAAGAAATGAAAGATAGATAAAAATTAAAACCCATCTGAATGATGGGTTTTTTTATGCAAGAAATCTAATGGTTTATTTCTTCTCATTTCCGTATATTTGCCTAATACCATAAACCAAATAATGCTAAACAAACAAGCTTATGCTAAAATTAAATATAAAAAACGAAACCTCTCGGTTGAGGGCCGTGGTGTTAGGAACCGCTGTAAGTAACGGTCCAACACCTACAATCGAAGAAGCCTATGATCCAAAATCATTAGAGCATATTAAAGCCGGAACCTATCCAATAGAAGAAGATATGGTAAAGGAAATGGAAGCATTTAATAAAGTATTTCAGAAATACGACGTTAAAGTCTTCAGACCTCAAATTATTGAAAATTACAACCAAATTTTCGCTAGAGACATCGGATTTGTTATCGATGACATTTTTATCAAAGCCAATATTTTACCAGACAGAGAACGTGAATTGGACGCTATCCAATATGTGATTGATCAAATTGATCCAAAGAAAGTAGTGCGTCCACCAGAAGAAGTACATATTGAAGGTGGCGATGTAATGCCTTGGAATGAGTATATTTTTATCGGAACATATAAAGGTTCGGATTATAAAGATTATATCACTGCAAGAACCAACATGCAAGGTGTGAATTATATTAAAGAATTATTTCCAAATAAAATTGTGAAAGCATTCGACTTAGTAAAATCGAAAATTGAACCACGTGATAACGCTTTGCATTTAGATTGTTGTTTTCAACCGGTTGGAACCAACAAAGGAATCATCTACAAAAGTGGTTTCCGTGAAGAAGCTGATTATATGTTTTTAGTGAATTTATTCGGAAGAGAAAATCTATTTCACATCGAAAGAGAAGAAATGTATCACATGAATTCCAACGTGTTTTCTATTGCTCCTGATGTAGTAGTTTCCGAAAAAAACTTCTCAAGATTAAACAATTGGTTGCGAGAAAACGGATTTACAGTAGAAGAAATTCCCTACGCAGAAATTGCCAAACAAGAAGGTTTGTTGAGATGCTCAACTTTGCCTTTGATTAGAGATTAACAACTTTGTTTCAAGTTACAATACCTAAAACTTGAAACCTAAAACAAAACAACATGAACCAAACAACTAACTCTATATTGATGATTCGTCCGGTAGCATTCCGAATGAACGAACAAACAGCGGTGAATAATTATTACCAAAAAGTATTGGATAATTTAACTCCGGAATCAGTAAATGCTAAGGCTCAAGAAGAGTTTGATACTTTTGTGCAAAAACTTAAAATGATTGGTTTAAATGTAGTGGTAGTTGAAGATACGTTAAGTCCAGATACGCCAGATAGTATTTTTCCAAACAATTGGATTTCATTTCATGAAAATGGAGATGTTGTGTTATATCCCATGTTTGCCGAAAACCGTCGTTTAGAAAGGAGAGAAGATATTTTAGATACTTTAGAAGAAAAAGGATTTGTAATCAATGAGATTATGGATTACACTTCGGCTGAAGAAGATAATATTTTCTTGGAAGGAACCGGAAGTATTGTTTTAGATAGAGCTAACGGGAAAGCCTATTGTGCTTTATCTCCAAGAGCTGACGAAGAATTATTTATCGAATTTTGTGAAGATTTTGAATTTACACCCGTAATTTTTGAAGCCTTCCAAACCGTAAATGGAGAGAGAAAACACATTTATCACACGAATGTAATTATGTGTGTGGGTGAGACTTTTGCAGTTATTTGTGCCGATTGTATTGACGATAAAAAAGAACGTAAAATGGTATTAGATAGCTTAAAAGGCGATGAAAAAGAAGTAATTCTTATTACCGAAGACCAAGTAAATAATTTTGCCGGAAATATGTTAGAGGTAAAAGGAAACGATGATAGAAGATATTTAATCATGAGCGCCTCAGCACATCAAAGTTTGACTAAAAAGCAAATTTCGCAATTAGAAGAACATGTAACGATTGTTAGTTCAAGTTTAGATACAATTGAAGCTTGCGGTGGTGGAAGCGCGCGTTGTATGATGGCGGAAATTTTCTTGCCAAGAGAATAATTTTAACTTCATTTAAAGTGATGTTAAAATTTAAAATCCCAAATTTAGATTGAATTCTCAATTTGGGATTTTCTTCTTTCATCTTCGCATTTCCAGCTTTAAATACCTCTCACAATACTCAAAACTGCACTGATAATATATTGAATACCAATGGCTATTGTTAAGAAACCGATGATTCTAGATATGGCAACAATTCCTGAAGATCCTAACATTTTTGCTAAAAAATGAGCACTTCTAAGAACTAAATATATAGTTACAGCTACAACTATAATTGAAACTGTTGAAATAATAATTTCAGAAGTAGTATTGTGTTCCTGATAAAAAGCAATTAACAAAGAAATAGAACCTGGTCCAGCTAACATTGGCATAGCTAAAGGAGTTAAGGCAATATGCGCTCGGTTTTGAACCTCTTTTTGTACTTTTTTGTTGATCCCTTTATTTTTATTGAAATTACCATTCAGTAATCCAAATCCTGAACTTGTAATGATAATTCCACCCGCAATTCGTAATGCTGTAATTGTAATCCCAAAGAAACTCAAAACATATTGCCCTATAAAAAACGAAATTAGTAAAATTACTAAAACGTTAATACTCGTAATCAAAGATACTCTTGCGCGTTCGGCACTCGTATAACCTTCAGTTAAAGCCACAAAAATAGGAACGGTTCCAATCGGGTTTAATACAGAGAATAAGGCTGCAAATAAATAAATAAATAATTCCATGGTATTTTATTAAGTAAGGCTAATATAAGTTTTTTTAATTTATAAAAAGAAAAGTAGGAGTCAATTAATTGTTATGTTAAACTTAAACCAAAAGACTTCTAAGAGTAAAAAAGTAAAAAATATTTCGTAAATTTAAAATTCTAAAAAAGTATAAAATGAAAACATTAGTTATAGGAGCTTCCACAAATAAAGAGCGTTATTCGTATAAAGCCATTCATAGTTTAGTAGATAAAAGTCATCAAGTTGTGGCTATTGGTGCTAAAAAAGGAATGGTATTTGATATTCCAATAGAAACCGAAAAATTAGATTTTCATGCAGTGGATACAGTGACTTTATATATTAATCCAAAAGCTCAAGAAGACTATTACGATTATATTCTGTCGTTAAAACCAAGACGCGTTATTTTTAATCCAGGAACCGAAAATCCGAATTTTTATAAAATATTGGAAGCAAATAATATCAAATATGAAGTTGCTTGTACCTTGGTTTTATTAGCAACCAATCAATATTAAAATTTGGTTTGACTAGTAGCTGGTTTGCTGATTAACAATAATCCAATAAAAGTAATAATTCCGTTTACGATAATTAATTCGTTATCAATTACATAATCTCCAAAAAGTGCTGCCGAATTTTTGGCTAACAAAAAGCAAATCAAAGGAGAAATAAAACAGATAATTGGGACTAATTTATCGTGAACGGTTTTTGATTTCATAAATAGTCCAAATGCGTACAATCCCAAAAGTGGACCGTAAGTGTAACTCGCTACTTTAAAAATCATGGTTACCACGGATTTATCATTCAAAGAATTGAAGATAATAATCACCAAAAACATCAGCAACGAAAATCCAATGTGAACAAAATGACGTGTTCTCACAGTATTGGGTTTGTTTTGGTTTTCCGCTTTATCCATTCCAAGAAAATCTACACAAAAAGATGTGGTCAAAGCAGTTAAAGCAGAATCCGTTGTGGCAAAAGTGGCTGCAGTTAAACCTAATAAGAAAACTACTGCTGGAATAATATTCAAATGATTAAAAGCGATTTCAGGAAAAAGTAAATCGGTGCGTTTTACACCATCAACCATGGGAACTGAAATTCCGTTTTTCTCTGCATATAAGTAAAGTAAAGCGCCAACACTCAAGAAGAAAATATTGATAATTACAAAAATTCCGGTGAAAGTAAACATGTTTTTTTGTGCTTCTCCAATGTTAGCGCAACTTAGGTTTTTTTGCATTAAATCTTGATCTAATCCCACCATAGCTATAGTAACGAAGATGCCACCTAAAACTTGCTTCCAGAAATAATTTCCCTTTACATAATCTTCAAAAAAGAAAACTTTGGAATACTGACTTTCTTTAACGGTTTCAAAAGCATCAACAAATCCTAAATCTAAACTATTACAAATAAAAATTATCGTTAAAAATACAGACGAAACCAGAAAGAAGGTTTGTAAAGTATCAGTAATAATAATGGTTTTTAGGCCACCACGATAGGTGTAAGCAAATATTAAGGCTAACGAAATTAAAACGGTAAGTGCAAAAGGAACTCCAAAATCATCAAAAACAAAACGTTGCAATACAATTACTACCAAATACAAACGAAAAGCTGAACCAATAGTTCTACTAATCAAGAAAATAGTCGCGGCAGTTTTGTAACTTACCACACCTAATCTTTGCTCGATGTAACTGTAAATCGAAGTTAAATTCATCCGATAATATAGCGGAAGTAAAACAGTGGCGATAATGATAAATCCTATCGCGTTTCCAAGAACAAACTGAAAATATTTAAACTGCAAATCAGGATTTCCTACTTCTCCAGGAACAGATATAAAAGTTACGCCTGAAAGCGCAGTTCCAATCATTCCAAAAGCAACCAAATACCATTTCGCGTTTTTATTAGCTTTAAAGAAAGCATCGTTACTACTGTCTTTTTTACTCACAAAGTTGGAAATTAAAATCAGAATTCCGAAGTAGATAACAATAATGGCTAAAATAGTTCCTGAAGTCATAAATAGGTTTTTGAAGATGCTAAAATAACAAAAAAGATAGTAGTTTGTTGAGAGAAGCTAAAAGAAATTCATTTGGAATTATTTTCGGAAAACTCCCAACTTATAACTTCCATCTCCCATCTTTTTTTTACTTTTGCTAAATGGAATTGCCTTCAAAATTATTGGAAAATGCTGTTAACGAAATGTCTCAATTGCCAGGAATTGGTAAAAGAACAGCGTTGCGATTAGTATTGCATTTGTTGAAACAACCTGCGGAACAAACTGAAATTTTGTCTTCAGCTTTAACCGCTATGCGAAATGAAATCCAATTCTGTAAAGAATGTCATACCATTTCTGATGATGAAATATGCGGTATTTGTTCCAATGCTTCTCGTGATAAATCTATTATTTGTGTTGTAGAAGATGTTCGTGACGTGATGGCGCTCGAAAATACAGGCATGTTCAAAGGTGTATATCATGTGTTGGGAGGGAAAATTTCGCCAATAGAAGGAATAGGGCCGAGCCAACTCAAAATAACTTCGTTAGTTGAAAAAGTAAAAAAAGGAAATGTTGCTGAAATCATATTTGCTTTAAGTTCAACAATGGAAGGCGATACCACGAATTTCTACATTTATAAACAGATAAAAGATTTCGAAATTAAAACGTCTACTATTGCTAGAGGAATTGCAGTAGGAGATGAATTGGAGTATGCAGATGAAGTAACATTGGGGAGAAGTTTACTAAATCGAATTCCTTTCGAAAATTCAATTAAACCGTATTAATTAAATTTTCATCAAAAAAGAACAAATCACTTCCTTATTTTAATGGTAAAAACTATATTTGTTTCTTAATTTATTGACATTAGCATTTATACCGTTTTTTGATGAATGCAAGTCTTAAGAGCTAAACTTATGAAAAAAATATTTTTTCTAGCGATATTGTCTGTTTTCTTTACTTCGTGTATATCAATTAAAGATCTGACTTACTTACGTTCAAATCCAAATAAAAAATCACAATCTATTGAAGTTTCTCAAGAAGTTTCGAAACCATATCGTGTACAGACAGGGGATATCTTGAGTATAAATATCAAAGCACTTGACCAAAAATTAGTGGATATGTTTTCTATTTCACAAACCTCTGGACAGACAATGGCTTCACCACAAGCTTTATTTTTTAACGGTTTCACTGTAGATGATCATGGAAATATTAGAGTGCCAATTTTAGGAGAAGTAAATGTGTTAGGATTTACAACAGATGAAGTGAGACAAAAAATAGAAAAACAATTATTAGAAGAATATTTCAAGAAAGAAGCTAATATTTTTGTTACCGTAAAATTAGCGGGAATTCGATATACAATCAACGGAGAAATTGGAAGTCCAGGTACTAATGTTTTATATCAGGATAAAGTAACTATAATGGAAGCCATAGCAAATTCTGGCGATATTACTACGACAGGTAACCGAAAAGAAGTGCAGATTATAAGAAAGTTTGCGCACGGATTTGAAACTTTTACTATAGATTTAACAAGCGATAAAGCGATGAGTTCGCCTTATTATTATATTCAACCCAATGATTACATTATCATAAAGCCACTAAAACAAAAAACTTGGGGAACAGGTGTAACGGGAGTACAATCGGTTGCTACAATTATGACAGCAATTTCATTAATTACAACGTTACTAGTGTTGTCTAAAACTTTATAATAGAAAGACATGTTAGACACTAAAGATTTTAATTTTTTTGAGTCGCAGAATTCATTTGATTTCAAGGGTTTTTTCTTTAAGATTTTAACCTATTGGAAGTGGTTTTTGCTGTCTCTTGTAATAACTTTCATCATAGCTTATAATGTAAATATAAGAAAGGAGAGTCTGTATGGAATGGAATCTTTAATAGTAGTTGAAGATGAAAATAATCCTTTTTTTACCTCCAATACAAGTTTAGTTTTTAATTGGGGAGGAACATCAGATAAAGTACAAACTATTATTACAACGTTAAAATCTAGATCTCACAACGAATTAGTCGTTGATAAACTTCAGTATTACGTAAAGTATTTAAAACAAGGAGAATATTTTTTTAAAGATGTCTATGGAGAAGTTCCATTTTATATAGAAATAGATAAAGCTAAAGGGCAACTTTTTGGACAACTCGTAAAGATTAAATTTATATCGCCCACTCAATATGAATTGAGTGTGGATTTTGGAGAAGCAACTTCAGCATCTGTTGTACATTATAACGATTTAAGTATTCGACCAGTTAATGTGTCAGGTGTTTTTAAAAAAGTGTACAAGATTAATGAACTTGTAGAATTACCTTTTTTATATTTTAAATTAATAATCAAGTCTGAAGCTATAGATTACACTAATCAAGAATATTTCTTGCGATTTGATGATTTTAATTCAACAGTAGCTTCTTACAGAGGTTTAGATGTTAGTGCGGATTCAAAGGCTTTGTCGGTTATACGTTTGCAGCTTGAGGGTACAAACAAATATCGATTGGTTGAATATTTAAATACTACTGTGGATGTTCTTAGGAAAATACAGTTAGATAGTAAAAATCAATTTGCAAACAATACCATTAGTTTTATTGATAGCACGCTTCAAGAGATGGAAAAGCAAATCAAAGAAGCAGAAAATGAATTGAAAGAGTTTAGAAAAGGCAAAAATATTTTCGAGTTAGAAGGTGAGGGTAATAGTAGTTTGTTAAGTTCAAAACTTTCAAATTACGATTTGGAACGTGATGCCATAAATAGAAAAATGGCATATTACAATTTGCTAAAAAATTATTTAGAAAAAACTACCGATTATTCTAAACTACCTGCACCTTCAGTTGCGGGAATAGATGATCCTAATGTAGTAGGTAATATTTCTAAATTAATACAGCTTTCAACAGAACGAGCTAACATGTCCTATTCAGTTAAAAACAAAAAGTTGTTTTCTGACTTTGAAATGGAGATGGAATCTATTAAGAAAGTGCTATTAGAAAATATTACTAGTGCAAAAAGTGCACTATATTTAGATTTGTCATTAATCAATAAAAATATTGCTTCAGCAGAAGCAGAGGCTAGTGTGCTTCCAGAAAACAAACAAGAGCACATCAAAATTACCAGAAAGTATAATTTAAAAGACAAAATTTATAGTACTTTTTTAGAAAAAAGAAGTGAGGCCGAAATTGTAAAAGCGGCTAATATTTCTGATATAAAATTTTTAGATCCAGCTAAAGATGTGGGTGGGGGATTAAGAGGTCCAAAAACAAGTATTAATTATATTTTAGCTGGATTTCTGGGTTTTTTAATACCATTAACTATTGTCTTTATTTTGGTATTACTTGATAATAAAATTAATACTATTGAAGATATTCAAAAGCTTACTAATATTCCTATTATTGGTGTAATTGGCAAGAAAGATGTAGAAAGTAATTTAGCTGTTTATGAAAAACCTAAGTCATCACTTTCTGAATCTTTTCGAGCTATACGTTCTTCTTTACAATTCATTTATAAAAAGCAACAAAAGCAAGGAGCTAAGACATTAATGATTACATCCTCAATAAGTGGAGAAGGCAAAACATTTTGTTCTATAAATTTAGCAACTGTTTTTGCCTTAAGCGATAAAAATACTATCATAGTAGGATTAGATTTAAGAAAACCTAGAATTTTTAGTGATTTTAAAATTAATAACTTAATTGGAGTTGTTAATTATTTAATCGGTCAAAAAACGTTAGATGAAGTTATTCAAAAGACAAGTATTGCACATTTAGATGTTATTCCATCGGGTCCAATACCTCCAAATCCTTCAGAACTATTAATGAGTGAATCATTGGCTGAAATGATTGAAGAACTAAAAAAACGTTATGATTATATTATTTTAGATACACCTCCTGTAGGATTAGTTTCGGATGCTTTGGAATTAGTTCAGTTTTGTGATGCAACATTGTACGTAACACGACAGGGAGTTACTGAAAAGAAAATGTTAAATGTCGTAAAAGAAAAACACAATAGAGGTGAATTACACAATATTAGTGTTGTATTAAACGATTTTCAATTGAATGCTATTTATGGATATGGATATGGGTATGGATATGGATATGGCTACGGTGAAGCATATCATGATGATGTACAGTCAAAGTCAAAGTGGGGGGAGTTGATGGATAAATTTTGGAGGAAAGGTTAATAAGTATTATTTAGATGGGGAAGATTGAGGGTAAAAAAATTGTAATTACTGGTGGGGCTGGTTTTATTGGGTCTAATCTTTGTGCGTATTTTTTGAAGGATAATGAGATAGTCTGTTTGGATAATTTCTCGACTGGATTTAGAAAAAATATTGTTTCTTTTTTAGAGCATCCTAATTTTACACTTGTTGAGGGTGATATTCGAGATTTGGAGGTTTGTAGGATGGCGGTTGCGGGAGCGGATTATGTTTTGCATCAGGCGGCGCTGGGGAGTGTGCCTCGTTCTATTCATGATCCTATTACGACTAATGAGGTGAATATTTCTGGGTTTTTGAATATGTTGGTGGCGGCTAGAGATGCGGGAGTGCAACGTTTTGTGTATGCTGCTTCTTCCTCTACTTATGGTGATTCTGAGGGTTTGCCTAAGGTGGAAGGTGTGATTGGAAAACCTTTGTCTCCTTATGCGGTTACTAAGTATGTGAATGAACTTTATGCGGATGTTTTTAGTAAGACGTATGGTATAGAAACTATAGGGTTGCGCTATTTTAATGTATTTGGGAGGCATCAAAATCCGGAGGGGGCTTATGCTGCGGTGATACCGAAGTTTATTTCGTTGTTTATGAAGCATGAAAGTCCGGTGATAAATGGTGATGGTACTTATTCACGTGATTTTACTTATATTGATAATGTAATTCAGATGAATGCCTTAGCTTTGCAGACTCAAAATCCTGAGGCGGTGAATCAGGTGTATAATACGGCTTTTGGAGAGCGTACTACTTTGAATGAATTGATTCAGTATATAAAAGAAAATTTACTGCCATTTGATCCTGCTGTTCGGGATGTTGAGGTGGTATATGGTCCGTCTCGTGGTGGTGATATTCCTCATTCTTTGGCGGATATTTCTAAAGGGAAGATTTTGTTAGGGTATCAGCCTACGCATTCCGTGAAGGAAGGATTGGAAGAAGCGATTCGTTGGTATTGGGAAAATTTAAAATAATTTCAAAAAATGATTAAAAGTATTTGTTGCATCGGGGCGGGTTATGTTGGGGGTCCTACTATGGCGGTTATTGCTCAAAAATGTCCCCACATTAAAGTTACGGTTGTGGATTTAAATGAGGCACGAATTGCTGCTTGGAATGCTGCTGATTTGTCAAAATTGCCTGTTTACGAACCTGGATTGGATGCTGTAGTAGCGGAAGCTCGCGGCAGAAATTTATTCTTTTCCACGGAAGTTGATCGTGCTATTGAAGAAGCGGAAATGATTTTTATATCGGTGAATACTCCTACCAAAACGTATGGTGTTGGGAAGGGAATGGCTGCCGATTTGAAATATATTGAATTGTGTGCGCGTCAAATTGCGCGTGTCGCTAAAAGTGATAAGATTGTAGTGGAGAAATCTACTTTGCCTGTTCGTACGGCTAGTGCTATTAATGAAATTTTGGATCATACGGGGAATGGTGTTCAATTCCAAATTTTGTCTAATCCTGAGTTTTTGGCGGAAGGAACGGCTATGGAAGATTTGTTTGCTCCCGATCGTGTTTTGATTGGTGGTGATACTACTCCTGAAGGGCAAAAAGCGATTCAGGCTTTGGTGGACATTTATGCGAATTGGGTTCCTAAGGAGAACATTTTAACGACGAATGTTTGGTCTTCGGAATTGTCTAAGTTAACTGCGAATGCCTTTTTAGCTCAGCGCGTTTCTTCTATCAATGCGATGAGTGAATTGTGTGAAAAAACGGGGGCGGATGTGAATGAAGTAGCAAGGGCAATCGGTTTGGATAGTCGCATTGGGTCTAAATTCTTGAAGGCTTCTGTTGGTTTTGGAGGTTCTTGTTTTCAAAAAGACATTTTGAATTTGGTTTACATTGCTAAATCGTATGGTTTGCACGAGGTGGCGGATTATTGGGAACAAGTTATCATTATGAACGACCATCAAAAAAGAAGATTCGCTAAAAACATTATCAGCACGCTTTACAACACCGTTTCTGGTAAGAAAATTGCCTTCTTGGGTTGGGCTTTCAAAAAAGACACCAATGATACTCGTGAATCTGCTGCTATTTATGTTGCGGATGATTTAATGGGAGAGCAAGCTCATATTGCCGTTTTCGATCCCAAAGTAGAAAAAGTACAAATGCTATCTGATATTAATTACTTAAATACAAGATCAGAACACGATAATGAAAAGTTATTAAGCACGTTTTCAGATCCTTATGAAGCTTGTCATAATGCTCATGCTATTGCTGTATTAACAGAATGGGATGAATTTAAGACCTATGATTGGCAAAAAATATATGATGGTATGTTAAAGCCTGCTTTTGTTTTTGATGGTCGCAATATCTTAAACAAACATGAGTTAGAAAAAATAGGATTTGTTTACCAAGGAATTGGGATGATGTAGTTGAGAGGGAGACGAGGAGAGAGGGAGACGAGGAGAGAGGGAGATGTGGAGAGAGGGAGACGAGGAGAGAGGGAGATGTGGAGAGAGGGAGATGTGGAGAGCGGGAGATGAGGAGAGCGGGAGATGAGGAGAGAGGGAGATGTGGAGAGAGGGAGATGTGGAGAGAGGGAGATGAGGAGAGAGGGAGATGAGGAGAGAGGGAGATGAGGAGAGAGGGAGATGAGGAGAGAGGGAGACGAGGAGAGAGGGAGATGTGGAGAGAGGGAGATGAGGAGAGAGGGAGATGAGGAGAGAGGGAGATTGGGTGACTTGGGGGATGTTAGTTTTAAAAATTATAAATTATGGCGAAAATTGCTACTCACAAAGATTTAAGGGTTTATCAGGCGGCTTTTCAGGCGGCTATGGTTATTTATCAATTATCTAAATCCTTTCCTGCTGAAGAGAAATTTTCCTTAACGGATCAAATTAGAAGAAGTTCTCGCTCTGTTTGTGCTAATCTTGCTGAGGCTTTCAGGAAGAGACGTTATCCTAAAAATTTTGTTTCAAAACTTTCTGATTGTGAATCTGAAGCTGCCGAAACTCACGTATGGCTAGATTTTGCTCTAGCTTGTGATTATGTTACGATTGAAGAATACGAAAAATTATATAAATAATACGATATGATATTAGGAATGTTGGTGCGAATGATTGTTGAACCTGAAAAATGGAATTTATAATGTCTCAAAATCACCCTATCACACCATTACCCCGTCTGGCTATTATCGGTTTAGGATATGTTGGGCTGCCTTTGGCGCGATTGTTTGCTACGAAGTATCCTGTGGTGGGATTTGATATCAATGCACAACGTATTGCGGAATTGAACCAAGGAATCGATGTAACGCTTGAAGTAGCGCCTGATTTGTTGCAATCGGTTTTACAATCGCACTCTTCAGATGATCGTTCGCATTATCTTGTTTGTTCGGATCAATTAGCAGCTATTGCCGACTGTAATTATTATATAGTGACGGTGCCTACTCCTGTTGATAAGCACAATAAACCCGATTTAACTCCTTTGTACAAAGCCAGTGAAACTGTGGCTAAAGTTTTAAAAAAGGGAGATGTTGTGATTTATGAATCTACGGTTTATCCGGGAGTTACTGAAGAAGAGTGTGTTCCTGTTTTGGAAAAATTATCGGGCTTACGATTTAACATTGATTTCTTTGCGGGTTATTCGCCTGAGCGCATTAATCCGGGTGACAAAGAGCATACTGTTGAAAAAATTTTAAAAGTAACGGCGGGTTCTACTCCAGAAATTGGACAAAAAGTGGATGCTTTGTACCGTAGTGTTATTACAGCGGGAACGCATCTTGCTCCTAGCATTAAAGTGGCTGAAGCTGCCAAAGTTATCGAAAATTCACAGCGCGATATTAATATTGCTTTTGTGAATGAATTGGCTAAGATTTTCAATTTACTCGATATTGATACTCAGGCGGTGCTTGCAGCAGCGGGTACCAAATGGAATTTTTTACCTTTCCAGCCGGGATTGGTTGGAGGGCATTGCATTGGTGTGGATCCGTATTATTTAGCACAGAAGGCTTTGGAAGCAGGGTATCATCCCGAAATTATTTTGGCGGGTCGTCGTATGAATGATAGTATGGGAGAGTACGTTGCGTCTCAGGTGGTAAAATTGATGATTAAGAAAGAAATTGTGTTGCATGATGCACAACTTCTGTTGCTTGGTGTTACTTTTAAGGAAAATTGTCCTGATGTGCGCAACACCAAAATCATTGATATTGTTCATGGATTGCGGGAGTATGGAATACAGATTACGGTTTATGATCCTTGGGCGAAACCTGAAGAAGTGCTGCATGAATATGGGATTACTACCACTCAAGTGTTGCCTGATTTGAAATTTGACGCTTTAGTTTTGGGTGTTGCGCATCAAGAATTTCGTGATTTAGATCTTTTATCCCTATTACGACCTAATCATGTTGTTTATGATGTAAAAGGTTTTTTGGATTTTCCTGTTGATGGCAGGTTGTAATTTTAAAATTCAATATCTTACATTGAAATTTTGATTTTAAAAAAAAATACGTATTTTTGACAAAATAATCTTATAAAATTAAAAAAATGAAAAAAACTATTCTACTAGTATTGTTAACATTAGGAACTTTTTCTTATGCTCAAGAGCAAGAGGTTAGTAAAAAGTGGTTGTTTGGATTTGGTTCCAATTTATTGAATAATAATGCTTTACATGCAGATAAATATTTCAGTTCAAAGGATATCAATGTGATCCCGACTGTTTCTGCTTTTACGGTTCAAAGAAAATTTGACAATAAATTCAGTGTTGAGGGACAATTTTTTCTTAATGAATTAGAAAAAGAAAATCTTCACAATGGTATGATGATTGATCGCAATGTAACTTATGCTTCTATTAATGTTAATGGTTTGTATACATTTGATTCTCATTTAGTAGATGTTAAGTGGTTTGATGCTAGTGTTATTGCGGGATTAGGTGCTATGTGGACTGATGGAGTTCCGAATCAAACGTTTAATACTGGACTTGCTTTAGATTTCTGGTTGTCACCACTTGTAGGTTTGCGTTTGGAAACACAAGGAAGATTCGCTTTTGAAAAAGAACAGTTAGGGAATAATCATATTATTCATGCGGCTTCTATTATTCTACCTATTCAGTAGTTTTTAGTCTTACTATATTGGACACCCAGCAAAGGTTACTTTGTTGGGTGTTTTTTTTGTGATTGTTTTGTTTTTTTTGGAACGCGGATGGTGATGGATTTTTGGAATACGGATTTTTTTGAAAAGTGAAGGGTTAAGGGTGAAGGGTGAAGGGTGAAGGGTAAGTGTGAATTTAGAATTTAGAATTTAGAATTTAGAAGTGAGAGGTACGAAGTTAGAATTTAGAAGTTAGAATTTAGAATTTAGAAGTGAGGTGAAGTACAAAGTTTGAAGTACTAGTTACACGATTTGGTTTTTTGGGTGTTGCATAACGAATGTTGAAGGTTGGTTTTACTGCGTAAAGTTTAGTAGCCTACTTTGTAGGAGATTCCTATTTTGGCGGAATGACAAAAAAATCGGTGTAGTTTTGAGTTTTTGGAACACGGATTTTTGGAACACAGATTTGGATAATTGGAGAAATCTTTAAAATTCTTGGATTTGTTCTTGAACTTGTTTTAGGAACTTGGATAACGGAGGCTGAGGTTCTCGAAGCAGTAGTTGTTGGAACGCGGATGAAACGGGTCCGTTTGGCGGAGCGCTGATGAAGTGGATTTTCTTTGTTTGCGTTGAAGGGTTCGCTAAAGCGAAGATGGATGATGACGGATTTTCTCTGTGACTGAAAACTGTTACTGAACACTTATCTTGGCTCAAGTTTTTGGAACGCGGATGAAACGGGTTCGTTTGGCGGAGCGCTGATGAAACGGATTTTCTTTGTTTGCGTTTAAGGGTTCGCTAAAGCGAAGATGGATGGTGGCGGATTTTATCTGTGACTGAGAACTGAGACTGAATACTTATCTTGCCTCAAGTTGTTGGAACGCGGATGAAACGGGTCCGCTTAGCGGAGCGCTGATGAAGCGGATTTTCTTTGTTTGCGTTGAAGGGTTCGCTAAAGCGAAGATGGATGGGGACGGATTTTCTCTGCGACTGAAAACTGCGACTGAACACTTATCTTGCCTCAAGTTGTTGGAACGCGGATGAAACGGGGTCCGCTTAGCGGAGCGCTGATGAAGCGGATTTTCTTTGTTTGCGTTGAAGGGTTCGCTAAAGCGAAGATGGATGGGGACGGATTTTTTGGAACACAGATTTGGATAATTGGATAAATCTTTGAAATTTTAATTGGGGAGTGGTTTTACCACACAGAAGGATAGGTTTTTTTGTTGGGGTTTTTTACGGGGCGTTGCACTTGTTTTATTTTGCTCGCAAAGGCGCTGAGATGGTGGTTGGTTTTAACCGCAGATTAAAGGATTGTGAGGATTTTTTAATTGAAAAGATATGAACTTAAAGTTATTAGAAGGTATTGTCCCCTTGAGGGGACTTTAGGGGTGTTACTTGAGTGAGTAGTGAATGGTTAAGGGTGAATGGTTAAGGGTGAATGGTTAAGGGTGAATGGTTAAGGGTGAATGGTTAAGGGTGAATGGTTAAGGGTTAAGGGTGAAGGGTGAATGGTGAAGGGTGAATGGTGAATGGTGAATGGTGAATGGTGAAGGGTGAATGGTGAATGGTGAAGGGTGAATGGTGAAGGGTGAATGGTTAAGGGTTAAGGGTGAAGGGTTAAGGGTGAATGGTTAAGGGTGAATGGTGAGAAGTGAAAAGAGATTAGGGATAAGTGAATAGTGAAAAGTGATTGATGATGGGGAGATGGATTGGGTGTGAGGTGTTTATAAAAAAGGGTTTTATTTTTTCTTGATTGGGTTAAAATGGGTTATATTTAGGCGGGGGGAATTTCTCTGTTTTTATTGTTTAATTTTTTTGTTGGAAATATGAATTGGTATGTTTTGTATACGAAGGCTCGTAATGAAAAGAAGGTGGCGGATCGGCTTACGCAGTTGGGTGTTGAGAATTATTGTCCTATGGTTGAAGAGGTGAAGCAGTGGAGTGATCGCAAAAAGAAGGTATCTTGTCCTCTTTTTTCTTCCTATGTTTTTGTGCGTTTGCCTGAGCATGAGCGCGATGTGGTTTTTCAGGTTCCGGGAGTGGTTCGGTATTTGTTTTGGTTGGGCAAGCCTGCGGTTGTTGCTGCTGCTGAAATTGCAGATTTGCAACGCCGTTTGTTGGAGGGGTATCAAAAAGTGACGGTTGCTGCTTTGGAGCGTGGGAGTGTTATTACTCTGGATTCGGGCTATTTTAAAGGGCAGGAAGCTGTGGTGGATGAGGTTCGAGGACGCCGTGTTCGCGTTTGTTTGACCGGTTTGGGACTTTATGTGGTTTTGGAGCGGTCTGATTCTTGATTTGGTTATAATTGGAATTATTGCAATTGTTTTGTTTTGAAATTTATAAAAAGTTATTTTTTTAACATAATATTAATAAAATATACTATATTTGTATGTTAAATATTTTCCAATATTATAAATTATGATAAACAATTACGATTCGGTTGTTCCCCAAAATTCTTCTGGGGCAACTTTTTTTCAAAAGCAGAAAGCGGCATCGTATTCGTTTGGCAATCGAAACTGGTTTTCGTTTGTCTATACGTTTTTGATGTTATTTTCGTTTGTTTTTGTGCAAGGGCAGTCTGCTGCCAATTACACATTTACGTATGGACCCAGTATTTTGAATTCAATGTCGGGTAGTACTCCTGTTCCTGGAATAGCTGCTTATCCAGCAGACAGTGGAGCAAGTACCATTTTACCAATAGGATTCAATTTTACTTACATGGGGACCAATTATTCCCATTTTAATGTTAATACTGATGGACAAGTAAGATTACATACAAGTGGAAGTGGAACGGCAATGGGTAATTCTGTTTCTGGATATTCAGCTTCTACTGTAACGTTAGCTCCAATGGGGGGTGATAATGAAACAGGTACAGGTATTTCTTACTTGGTTACAGGAACAGCACCAAACAGAAAATTAATCATTGAATGGAATAATTTTTATGCTAATTGGACTGATCCTCAAACTTCTGGGAATATGCAATTGGTGCTTAATGAAGGTACTGGTGTATTTGAATTTTTATACGGAGGTATAAAGAATTCTTCAACTGCTAGTGTAACGAAATCTATATTTCACAGTTCAAGTAATACTGCTAATGCTTCTGCATATATTACAGTAGGTGCTACGCCAACTCAAAATACAACTGCTACATCACCTACAACAAATTCATTTGCTGCGAGTGTACTAATAGCAAATTTGGCAAATACTTTTTATAAATTCACACCTGCTTCAACAGTTGAAGCGCCTACTGCATTAACTTTTTCAGGAGTAACTTCAGCAGGAACAACAATTAATTGGGTGGATAATTCAACTACCGAATATGGTTTTTTAGTTACCAGAGCAACTGATGCTGGTTTTACCTCAGGCGTAGTAACTTCAACGGTAGCTTCAACAACTGCTGCTACAACAGGTCAGGCTTATGCTTCAGTTCAAACAGGTTTATTACCTTCAACAACTTATTATTATAAAGTTCAAGCACTCTCTGAAGCAGTAATCTCTGCTGATATATCAGGGTCTCAAATAACTAATGCACCAGGAAATTTTGTTTCCATTGTTACAGGAAATTATGGTACCCCTTCTACTTGGGATATTAATTCGGTTCCTACTGTATATGATAATATTATTATTTCGGCTGGAACTACTGTAACTGTTGATGCGGTTGGTCAAGCAGCAAAAAATGTTGTTGTTGATGGAACTCTAACCTATGGCACAACTCCTACTTCTTTTACTATTGATGGAAATTTAGCTGTAAATGCGGGAGGTTTGGTAAATGTATTTAATGGTACTACCGGTAAAACACTTACAGTTTCGGGTAATATTACGAATAATGGTGTTATTGATATTTCTGTTGGAGCGACTACAGCAGGGAATTTAACATTAAATGGTACGGCAGTGCAGATGGTTTCTGGTACAGGTTCGTTTAACTCGAGTGTCATTAGAAATTTAATTTTTAGCAATACGGCTACAGTGACACCGAATATTGTTTGGTCATTTAATAATATTAAAATTGCTTACAATCTTAACTTAACAGGAGCTCGAGTAGATTTAGGAGCTAATAAATTAATTTTTGGAAATGCAGCAGCAGGGAATACTTTAACAGCTCCTGTTGGTACTGGATTCTTACCAGGGGCAACTTTTGCAAGATGGTGGTCTGCTACTTCTACAGGTACTTCTGTTACAGCAGGATCAGATCCTACTAATTCCACTTCAAGATATCCTTTTATTTCTTCTACTGGAGTTCAAAGAGCTATGTACATTTCAAGAACAGGTTCGACTACTGGTAATGTGGCAGGTGAATTGGCTGTAACTTATACAGATGCTACCTCTATGACAACAGGTCTTTCGGTAGTTGATGGTACTTACACCATAACAGATAGATTTGATGGAAAATGGACTATTACAAAAGATGGTGCTTATTCACATGCAGGAGCTCATACTGTGGTAGCTGTAGCCAATAATGTATTTTTACCATCAAACGGAAACTCAAGACTTATGTTGGCTAATGCTCCATTGGCAGGTACTCATCAAAATGGTACAATAACACCAGGAGCTCAACGTGTTGGATTAACAACTGCACAATTGATAGCAGGTGATATTTACATGGGTATTAATGCTACAGATATACCTTTTATCTCGGTTGCTAATGGTGATTGGGAAACTCCTTCAACATGGAATAAAAATGCGGTTCCTACTGCATCAGATGTGGTTTATATTGCTGGAGGCACGACAGTTGCAGTAAATGCAACTGCAGCGGTTTCTAACACTATGATAATTTATGCTGGAGGAACTTTAAATGTTTCAGGTAGTACTTTAGGAGTTACTACATCTCTTACTAATAACGGTACCTTAAATATAAGTGGTGGTTCAATGTCTACTACAACTTCGGTTACTAATGGAGCATCCTCTACTATTACCATTTCAGGTACAGGGTCATTGTCTGTTGGAACAACTATTACCAATAATGGTATCCTTAATGCTAATGCAGGGAATTTAACTGTTACAGGTGGAAGCGCTTCTGGTATTTCAAATACTAGTACAGGAGCCTTAGTTGTAGCAGGAGGAACTGTTACATTAGGTCCGTCTGGAGGAGGTAATCGCCTTTTATCTAATGCAGGAACTTTAACGGTATCGAGCGGTACCTTAACTATTAATGGACAACTTTCGGTTTCTAATACTTTCAACCAAAGCGGTGGAACCATTATTGTGGATGGTAATGCAGCAGGTGTTGCTGCGAATAGTGTGGCTTCTTCTGCGGGCTCATATTCTTACTCTGGAAGTATCGTATATTTAGGAACGAATTTATTAAACTTAACGGGGGGTACCTTAATTGTTGTAGACCCACATGCTGGTTCAAGTACTACTTATGATATGGCATTGGCCTACTCTGGTTCTAGTGTGACTCTAGGAACTGGTCATACCGTTCAATTTGGAGATGGTTTATCGACCGATGCAGGTGGACATACAAATGGTTTTTATAATTATCTTTGGGTTGGTTCAGGTTATTTGTCTTACGGAAATTTAGCTATTAATATTGAACCTGGAACCAATCGTTTTTATAAATCAACTTCTACTATTGGTGTATTAGGAAACTTGAATATTATAAAAGGAGAGCATCAATTGGCTAGTACAACTCATGTTGCCGGTAATATTGTTAACAATGGTGTTTTAACTGCTACAGGTATTCTTAGTTTAGCTACATGGTCGAATGCTGCTGTTACTGCATCTACAAACGCGCAGACTATTTCAGGTTCTGGTGTTTTTAGAAATTTAGCTACTTCACCAACGGCTAATTTAACTTCTTTAACTGTTAATAATTCAAACGCTACAGGAGTTACATTAAATGTTCCTTTATCAGTAAGTGGAACGTTAAACATGACATCAGGTATTATAAACACTACTACTACTAATTTATTAACATTAGGAACAGCTACAGCAGCTGGAACTTTAACAGGTACACCAAGTGCTACTAATATGGTTAAAGGTCCGTTCCAAAGAACGATTGCTTCTGGTAACAGTGCAACCAATTATATTTCATTCCCAGTTGGGAAATCTACTTATGCTCCTATTGCTATTGCTCCTGTAACAACAGCAGTATCTGTTGTTAAGGCTGAGGCATTTGATTCAAATACAGGAACTCTAAATCCTTCGATTGTTAACATGACGACTTCAAAACGATGGGAAGCTCCTATTGTTTCAGGAACTGTTACAGGTGTTAATGTTCGTTTGTTTGATTCGGGTATTTTGGCTAGTAGTATTCCGGTACAGGCTGCTTCTGCTGCTGGAGAATATACTAATTCTTTCGGATCGGTGGCAACTGCTGCTGCTGGTGCTTCTACAGAGTCTAATACTCCGCTAGCTTTTCCTGATTATACTGGTTTCTTGAGTTATGCGGATTCTAACGTATGTAGCGGAACTCCAACGCCAGGAAATACTGTTGCTTCATCAACTGTTATTTGTTTAGGTGCTAATGTGAATTTGAGTTTACAAAACAGCACTAATGGAACAGGAGTAACTTATCAGTGGAAATCTTCTGTTGATGGTACTTTATATACTACTATTGCTGGTGCAAATCAGGCTACTTTAACTGTTAGTCCAACTCAAGCCACCTATTACATGTGTGAGGTTACTTGTGCTACGGGACCAGCAATGGGGGCTTCAATACCAGTACAAATTACTTTTACTAATAGTGTAACTTCAACAACAGCAGGTACTCGTTGTGGTACAGGTACAGTACAATTAGGTGCTACAGGAAATAGTGGTTCTACGATTGAATGGTTTGATGCTGCTACTGGAGGTGTATCATTAGGTTCAGGAGCTACTTTTACTACTCCTTCTATTGCTACTACTACAACTTATTATGCAAGTGCCACTACCACTTCACCTTCAAATGGTATAATTGGTACAGGAACTTCAACGACACCTTTAACAAGTCAACCTTCAGCTTTCGTAAATAGATGGTCTTCATATAGAATCCAAACTTTATATACTGCTCAGGAATTATTGGCTGCAGGTTTGGCTGCAGGTACGTTTACTTCCATGTCTTATTTTACTACTAGTTTAGGGGATGCTGCTACTAATGCAGGATTTACAGTTAAGATAGGTACATCATCACAAACGTCAATGACCAGTTCATGGGTTTCCACCACAGGATTTACCACTGTTTATGGACCAGTAGTTCATACGCATACGGCATCAGGTGAGCAAGTTATTCCTTTTTCTACTCCTTTTATTTGGGATGGAATTTCTAATGTTGTTATCGATGTTGTTTATAGTGGTGCTAATCAAACGAACAATGCGGAGACCTTATTCTCTACTACCAGTAGTCCTATGGTAGTTCATTCCAATACAAGTGGAATGTCTGCTACTACAGGATCTACATCGACTACGCGTTTGAATTTAAGGTTACAAGGGGTTTCTAGCTGCGGATCTGTACGAGTTCCTGTTGTAGCAACAGTTACACCACCTCCAGCCTTAACATTAAGTGCGACTTCGGCTACTATTTGTGAATCAGAAAGTGCACCTGTTGTGACGGTTACTTCAACAATTGGGGATTATGATTCTTATGTTTGGACACCAGCTTTAGGAGTTAGTGGAGATCAAAATATAGGATGGACATTTAATCCAGCAGTTTCAACTGTTTATACGTTGACAGCAACTCAGTCTTCAGGTAGTTTATGTTCTACAACAGCAAATTTTGCTGTTACCGTGAATCCAAGACCTGAAGTTATCACTATTGCTCCAGCTAGCATCAACACTTGTTTAGACACTTCAGTTGCATTAACGGCGACGGGAGGTTTAGAAAGGTCTAATGCTTATGGGGCTACAATGGAAGTGTTGCCAAGTGAATTAGTGGTTAGTTCAAATGCTACAGCAACTTTAAATACTAGTTATTATGCGCAAGGTAGTTCGTCTGTTCGTTTTAACACTACTAATAGTAGTGCAACCGCTACTTATTCTTTAAATCAGAACATCGATTTAACAGGTGCTGAAAGTGCTCAAGTTGTATTTTCACATATTGCTGCTTTTGAAGGTAGTACGAATTCTTATGATTATGGTTTTGTAGAATATTCTACAGATGGAGGTACAACATGGACTTCTTTTGCTCCAGAAAATTATTCTGGTTCAGCAGCCAATACCATTTTTAATACGACAGCAGTTCGATTTACTACAAGAAGTTATGCTGATTGGATAAGCACTTTTTCTTCTTCTACTTCTACACCAGGTGCTTCGCCTGCCACTAGTTTATGGAAGACAGAAACTTTTACTATTCCAGCAGCTGCTTTGACAAGTTCTCAATTCAGAATTCGATTCCGTTACACTACGGATTCAAGCACTAACTATTATGGATGGTTAATTGATGATGTTAAAGTAATTAAGTCTCGAGAGCACATTACTTGGACTCCAGTGACTAATTTATATACTGATGCTGCTGCCACTACTGCTTATACTGCAGGTACATCTTCTAGAACAGTATACTTTAAATCTAATGTAGTAGCACCTGCTGTAACTTACACTGCTACTGCAAGTACTTTAGCAGGTTGTACTCGTACGGCTTCAACAGATGTAACGGTTAATGCTTTACCAACAGTTGTAACGGTTAATCCTACAGCCGTTTGTAGTCCAGCTACTGTTGATTTAACAGCTGCTGCTGTAACAACAGGATCTGATACTGGATTGACATTTACCTATTGGACAGATGCTTCTGCCACAGTTGCTTTAGTGAATCCTTCTGCTGTAACCACTTCGGGTACTTATTTTATCAAAGGAACGAATACTAATGGTTGTAGTGCTGTTGCTTCGGTAGTTGTCACTGTTAACCCATTACCAGTATTAACTATTACTAACCCTGCAACCGTTTGTAGTCCATCAACAGTAGATCTTCAAGATGCTGCTGTAACTTTAGGTTCTGACTCAGGATTAACTTTGTCTTATTGGTCAGATAGTGCCGCTACAATTGCTTTAGCAACTCCAAGTGCGGTAGCTACTTCAGGTACTTATTATATTAAAGCGGTTAATGCTAATGGTTGTGAGAAAATCATGCCAGTAACTGTTACTATTAATGTTACAAGTGCTCCTACTGGAGCAGCAACTCAGACCTTCTGTGGTTCGGCTAGTATGGCTAATTTAGTAGTAACAGGAACGGATATTAAATGGTATTCTGCTGCTACTGGAGGAACGGAGTATCCGTCGGCTATTTTAGCGAATATTGGATTGGTTAATGGTACTACTTATTATGCTTCTCAAACCGCTAACGGTTGTGAAAGTACTACGCGTTTGGCTGTAACGGTTACTCTTAATGCAGTACCAAGTGCTCCAAATGCTGTGAATCAAGATTTCTGTACGGCTCCAGTAGTGGCGCAAGTACAACCTCATGGTTCTTCTTTCAACTGGTATACAAGTGCTACTGGAGGTAGTCCGTTATTGTCTACGGATGTTTTAACTCCGGGTACGTATTATGTGTCGCAATTGAGCAATGGTTGTGAGAGTACTAGAACGGCTGTAACGATTAGTGTTACTCCAATTGCTTCTCCAACAGGTGCTTCTACGCAAAACATTTTTGGTGCTATTTCTTCTGATGCTACTATCGAGGATATCAACGTTTCGGGTACTGGAATTGTGTGGTATGCTACGGCTCAAGATGCTGCTGATGGTACTAATCCACTTGCTGCTGGAACTGAATTGGTAAACGGTCAAACGTATTACGCAGTTTCTGTAGTGGGAACTTGTAGAAGTGCTGCTTTAGCGGTTACGGTTACGGTTACTTTAGGTGCTGCTGAATTTGACGCTAACGCGCTTCAGTATTATCCTAACCCAACTCGTGATATTTTACATATTACTTACTCTGATGCGATTACTCACGTACGTGTGATTAATTTATTGGGTCAAGTTGTGATTGATCGTAAAGAGCAGTCGCCAGCGGTTCAAATAGATTTGTCTGCTTATGCTGCTGGAACTTACGTTATTGAAATCATGGCGCAAGATGCTGTTAAGCAAATTAAAGTAGTGAAAAGCGAGTAATACTCCTTCTTCTTTATAAATTAAAACCACCGCAATGCGGTGGTTTTTTTTATGTAAAATAAATTTAGCTATGCCGGTTTTAACTTCATGAGTGTGTCTAGATATGAAGGGGAAGAGGTTTGATTTTGGTGTAGTATTTAACGCAAGTTTGTTGGTTTTTTATGTTTTGTTTTTACTTAATGTCATACACCAAATTTATGCTCAAACGATACGGCAGCCATTCGCCACTTTTGTTCCACTTTTTGGCAAGGTCGTACCGAATGCCTGTTTCATAGTCGTATCCTTTATAAAAACTACTAATGTTTCCACCTCCTATATAGGTTTCGAGGTTCAGTTGCTTGGTTAGAGGAAAGACGTACCCCACGCTGCCACCTAACATGAAATTGTATCCTTTTTGTACCGAGTTGGTATTGTAATAGTTATACTTTTGTAAGTAGAAATGACTTCCTGCTACATGAGCACCAAAAAACCATCCTTTTTGAATGCCTCGTGGATAGTATCTTAGTTCGGTTGTAATTAGGGTTACTTCTAAAGGTTTTCCATTGTGGCTTTTCGCTATGGATTGGGTTCCATCGACTCCTAAAGAAAATTTTGAATTGAGTTGGGTTTCTACCCCAACATGTATCATTGAAAATATCGGACTTACTGGATTGGTTTTGATATAGGTTTGTCCGTATCCCCAGCTGCTTACAAGGCAAGCTAAATACCAAGGTTTTTTCAATAGCTTATTTATTTTTTTCTTGATCAATTTGTTTGAATAGGATTTTTTAATAAAAAAGTAATTTTACTTACAATGGTACAATATTTTTTGAATTATTCGTAATATTTTTTCTATTAGATGTAGTTCGTCGTGTTTTTTTGCTTTTGGTAGAGTTTTTCTCTCTTTTTTTGGTGTAGTTTTTTATATGAGTACTTTTGTTATGCAGCGTATTTTTTGAATGTTGCCTGGTGAAGGTTGGCTTTATTGGGTAAAGTGGTGGGCTACTTTGTAGGGGATTCTGAAACGAGTTCAGAATGAACTGTGTTTTTTTCCAAATTTATTTTAGTTAATTTTCACTGAATAATATTCTTTTTTTGTTGCAATCGCAAAAGCTTGTTTTAATAGTTTGTTTACAACTGCAATTAAGGCAAGCTTTTTC
>NZ_JAMLJN010000007.1 GCF_023634865.1 Flavobacterium fragile | reverse complement strand
GCATTAGAAGATTTTGCCAATAAATGGAATCATAAATATCCTTATGCAGTAAAATCTTGGGAAGAAAATTGGGAAGAACTCACCGTGTTTTTTGACTTCCCAATAGAAATTAGAAAAATAATTTATACCACTAATTTAATCGAGAATCTTAACGGTAAGATTAGAAAGTACACCAAAAATAAATTATCGTTCCCAACGGATGATGCTGTTTTAAAATCCGTATATTTGGCTCTGAGAGAAGCAACCAAAAAATGGTCAATGCCAATCCAAAATTGGGGATTAATCCTCAATCAGTTCTTAACTATATTTGAAAAAAGGGTTCAACTTTAAGTAAAAAGTCAAACCCCATTATTTTTAACTTACACACTTTTTAGGATAGTGTCAACTAAAAAAAAGCTCGATAAAATCGAGCTTTTTTTTAGTTTATATTTCTTAATTCATACTAAATTTCTGAGAAAAAGCTTTACCCTTTAGCAAAGACTTCATATCTAAGATAACATTTAAAGTCTCTTCAATGTAAATATCTTTTTGTAAATCTTCGTGCCAACGTTCACGTTTTTGTTTCAATACAGTGTCTTTTTCAAAAAGAGTAACTTCATCAGGTAGTGAGTGGAATTTTAAATGATTGTTATATTCAGAAATCGCTTTAAATTTCTTGGCTTTTACATCGGAGGATTCTATTTCCTTCTTGAAATCATTAAGTTTTAAACTAAATACATTTTCATCTTTTCTTTCAAAAATCCACTTAGCATTTTCATCAATTAAATTAAAAGTAGCATTGGAAGCAATACGCTTATTACTATTAGCAATAATACCTTCATAATTAACATTAAGAGGTTCGTAATTCGCTGGTGCGATTTTATCCCAAGGCAAAGCACTTTCTTCGTCGCGTTCTCCCATATCTAAATAAGAGAAACGATCAGGAAAAACGATATCACTTCGAACGCCTTCTCTTTGAGTAGAACCACCATTAATTCTGTAGAATTTCTGAATTGTAGTTTTCAATGCTCCCAAGTCGCCATAAGAACTTCCTCTTACAAATTGATTTAAATCGATAACATTTTGAACCGTCCCTTTTCCATAGGAATGCTTACTTCCTACCACAATTCCTCTCTTATAATCCTGAATGGCAGCAGCAAATATTTCAGATGCAGAGGCAGAAAAATTATTAATCATTACTACCAGTGGACCATCATAATACACTTTCTTATCTGCATCTGGCAAAATTTCTGGATTTCTTCCGGGAGCTTTTACTTGAACAACGGGTCCTTCAGGAATAAACAACCCAACCATTTTAACAACAGTTTCTAAAGAACCCCCTCCATTATCTCGAAGATCCATCACTAAACCATCAATATTTTGAGCTTTTAATTTTTCAACCTCAGCGGCTACATCTTTAAAGGCATCTCTTTTTTGTTTATTTTCAAAACTGATATAAAATTTTGGAAGATGAATGATCCCAAAACGTTTTCCGTCTTTTTCAACCACACTTGATTTGGCAAAGGTTTCTTCTGTTTCTACCTCATCTCTGATAATAGAAATTACTTTAATGGTGCCGTCAACTTTTTTTACTGTTAAGCGAACTTCTGTTCCTTTTGGTCCTTTAATTTTTTTAACAACATCGTCCAAACGCATTCCTGCAACATCAATAGGATCTTCTTTACCTTGGCCCACTTTCAAAATCACATCCCCAGCTTCCAACTGTTTCCCTCTCCAAGCGGGACCTCCTGAAATCAACTCTGAAATCTCTACACCCGATTCTTTCTTTTGTAAACGAGCACCAATTCCTTGAAATGTTCCACTCATACTTACATCAAATTTTTCTTTATCATCAGGAGAAAAATAGAACGTGTGCGGATCATAACGTTCTACAATT
Source organism: Flavobacterium fragile (assembly GCF_023634865.1). Lineage (GTDB taxonomy): Bacteria > Bacteroidota > Bacteroidia > Flavobacteriales > Flavobacteriaceae > Flavobacterium > Flavobacterium fragile. The sequence continues at coordinate 145,830 of NZ_JAMLJN010000007.1, read as the reverse complement.
GAATTTAAATAAATAGCAAACCAATCACTTCTATCTAACTCGTCTTCAATAAAATCAAAATATTCATCCAAAGATTTCAATGAATTTTTTCTTACGTCCTTTTCAATTTCTTCAAAAGATTTTATCTCTGCTTTAGGATCTTTTTCTTTTTTATCTTGTTCTAATTTTTCCTTATCTGTTATTGAAGACAAAGCTTGCAATTTCAGTTGTTTTCTCCATCTATCCTTCAAATCTGACTTATTTTTAGAGAACGGCATTTTTTCATAATCAACATTAATCGTTTCGTCCTTATTAAAATCAAATGGTTTGGCTAAAACGTCTTGATAAATTTCTCGAGCCTCTTTCATTCTCTTTAACAAACGTTCGTTAGTTAAATTAAAAAAGGTAAGATCTTTATTTTTAATCATATCATCAATCGAAGTTTCATATTTCTGAAACTCCTCGATATCGCTTTGTATAAAAAAACGTTTTGTTGGATCTATATTATCCAGGTATTTAGCATACACTTTTTTAGAAAATGCATCATTCATTTCTATAGGACTGTAATGTCCACGCTCCAAGACAAATGTCAACAACTCTAATAAAAGTTTATCTTTTTCAGAGTCTTCTTTTTTTTCAGTAGGAATAAAACTCCATAAAATTGCTGATAGAGCAGTAATCAGCAATATAACCTTATAATTTCTTTTCATAAAATCCACAATTCGTTTCATTGAAAAATTTTCAACTAAATTACACAAAAAATCATGCCACAAGTGCGCAAATTACTATAATTTTTTGTTAAACACACAAAATTTATCCAACAAAAAAAAGGTTTCGATTTAAATTATTTAATTTAGCAAAAAATGTACAAAAATGACAAAACCACTGATATTAGTAACTAACGATGACAGCATTGTTGCTCCAGGTATTCGCGCTTTGATTGAAGTGATGAAAGAATTAGGCGAAGTTGTAGTTGTAGCTCCCGATAGTCCTCAAAGTGCAATGGGACACGCGATTACCATAAACAATACCTTAAAACTAGAAAAAGTACATTTAGACAAAGACTTAGAACAGGAATACAGTTGCAGCGGAACTCCCGTAGATTGTGTAAAAATTGCCGTAAACGAAATTCTAAAAAGAAAACCCGACTTATGTGTTTCTGGAATTAATCATGGTTCCAATTCTTCTATCAATGTGATTTATTCTGGAACTATGAGTGCTGCTGTTGAGGCAGGAATCGAGGGTATTCCCGCTATCGGATTTTCGCTATTAGATTACAGTTGGGATGCCGATTTTGAACCCATCAAAAGTCATATAAAACAAATTGCTTCTGAAGTTTTGAAAAACGGTTTGCCCGAAGGCGTAATTTTAAACGTTAATTTTCCAAAATTAAGCAAAGAAGAAATTAAAGGTGTCAAAATTTGTCGCCAAGCAAAAGCCATATGGCAAGAAGAATTTGACAAAAGGACCAATCCACAAGGAAAAGAATATTATTGGTTAACTGGACAATTTGTCAATTTGGACAAAGGAACTGATACCGATGAATGGGCTTTAGAAAATGGTTACATTTCAATTGTACCCGTGCAATTTGATTTAACGGCACATCATGTGATGCAACAATTGAATTCTTGGGAATTATAAATTTAGAGGACTAAAAATGAAATATTATATCATAGCAGGAGAAGCTTCGGGCGATTTACACGGTTCAAACTTAATGAAAGCATTGTATGAAAAAGATCCAACTGCCGAAATTCGTTTTTGGGGTGGCGATTTGATGCAAAATGTGGGCGGAACTTTAGTAAAACACTATCGCGAATTGGCTTTTATGGGTTTTATTGAAGTCGTTATGAATTTAAAAACGATTTTGAATAACATCAAAATTTGCAAAAAAGACATTGAAGCGTTTCAACCAGATGCCATAATTTTCATTGACTACCCTGGATTTAATATGCGCATCGCGACTTGGGCAAAAGAACGAAACATTCCGACTCATTATTATATTTCACCTCAAATTTGGGCTTGGAAAGAAAATCGCATCAAAGCTATCAAACGCGATGTAGATTTCATGTATGTAATTCTTCCATTTGAAAAAGATTTTTACGAGAAAAAACACAACTTCCCTGTTCATTTTGTCGGACATCCGCTAATTGATGCTATTGCAACTAGAACAGAAGTTTCAGATGAAATTTTTAGAAAAGAAAATCATTTATCAGACAAACCAATAATTGCACTTTTACCGGGAAGTCGCAAGCAAGAAATTACTAAAATGCTTTCGATTATGCTTTCTGTTGTGAATGATTTCCCCGATTATCAGTTTGTGATTGCGGGTGCACCTAGTCAGGAATATGAGTTTTACAAACCGTTTTTAACCAATGAAAACGTAAAATTTATTTCGAACAAAACGTATGATTTATTAAGTCACTCGCATGCCGCCTTGGTCACTTCTGGAACCGCAACTTTAGAAACGGCTTTGTTCCATATTCCCGAAGTAGTTTGTTATAAGGGAAGTTGGGTTTCTTACCAAATTGCCAAACGCATCATCACTTTAAAATACATTTCGTTAGTGAATTTAATCATGGATAAAGAAGTGGTTAAAGAATTAATTCAGGAAGAATTAAACACGAAAAACTTAAAATTAGAATTGAATAAAATTCTAAATTCAGATAGTCGAGGCGTTTTATTGCAAAATTATGCCGATTTAAAACAAAAATTAGGTGGCGAAGGCGCAAGTAAAAAGACTGCTGAGTTGATTGTGAATTCTTTCAAAAAATAAAGAGAATTCTTATCGATTAAATATAAACTTAACGGATTTTTTATATTTTTGAAACAAGAAGTCCCAACTCCTTAAAACTAAATACTACTTCAAAAACAAAAGTATTTGAAAGTATTTAAGTTTCCATTACTCACCATTACCATTAGTTTTGCGATAGGAATTATTGCAGAATATTACTTGCAATGGAGTTTTTTAACACTTGTAATTTTACTATTTTCTTTTTTGGGAATTTTTAGCTTCCTCTTTTGGAAAAGTAAAAAAGCTTTGCTTCAAAATTCTCTTTTCGGAATTGCCACTTACCTACTAGCGTTTACCTTGGGGATGATAAGTTTTTATATTCATTCCGATTTAAATTCGAAACATCATTATACTAAAAAGTCATTCGAAGAATCCAATTCCATTCGAGCCATCGTGACCACAACTTTGAAACCGAATGAGAAATATAATAAATATTTCATTTCACTTTCACAATTTAATGATTCGGTAGCTTCCGGAAAACTATTGCTTTATGTTCCAAAATCAAATATTGAGACCTTACATTGTGGAGATGAAATTTGGTTAAACAATACGATTTATCCCATTCCAAAAGCTTTCAATCCGTTCCAATTTGACTATTCGAACTATTTGGAAAAGCAGAATGTCTTTCATCAAATTTACACGCAAGAAAATCAAATTAAAATCATTCAACGGTATAAAACCCTCGATTATTACATCGAAAATTTAAGGAACAACCTCAGCCAAAGTTTCGAAATACATCATTTTCAACCCAAAACCAAAGCCATAATTGATGCCTTAATTTTAGGGCAAAGATTGGAATTAGACAAAGAAACCATTGCCGATTATTCCAATGCGGGTGTGATTCATATTTTAGCGATTTCAGGATTGCATATTTCCATCATTTACTTCTTTATCGTATTCTTGTTGAAACCATTAAAAAGAGTTCGTTTTGGAGCGGAAATTCAATTACTAATCGTCTTAGCGATTTTATGGTTATTTGCTTTGCTTACAGGTTTGCCTGCATCGGTAACTAGAGCCGTGACATTGTTTAGTTTTATTAGTATTGGTAACTATTTCAATCAGCCGAAAGCGATTTATAATGCGTTAGCTATTTCCGCTTTTTTAATTTTATTGGTAAAACCAAATGCGGTTTTTGACATTGGATTTCAATTGAGTTATGTAGCCGTTTTATCGATTGTTTTGTTCCAACCTTTTTACAAGAAATTCTATTTTTCCGAAAATAAAATTGTGATTTACTTTATTGATACTGTTGTAGTTTCTTTGGCGGCGCAAATTGGTGTTTTACCTTTAAGTTTATATTACTTTAACCAATTGCCTTTGTTATTTTTATTAGCAAATTTAGTTATTATTCCACTTTCGAGTTTGGTTTTAATTGCTGGAATTGTGATTTTACCACTTAATTATATTCTTCCTTCCGTAGCGGTTATCTTAGGAAAAATTTTAGAATTCAGTATTCAATTTATGAACGATTACATTCATTGGATTGCCCAATTTAAAAGTGGCATTATCACAAATATTTCGTTTTCGGGTTGGTTGACTTTTTCGATGTATTTGGTGATTGTTACTTTTATCTATTGGATGTATTACACAAAAATTAAAAATGTAAAATATATTCTAGCAACAGTTTTACTTTTCCAATTGAGCTACATCAGTGTAAAATGGAACGAAAATCAAGGAAGTGAATTGGTTGTTTTTAATGAAAAATCAACTTTAATCGGTATCAAAAATGAGAATAGTGTAATTGCATTTACGGATATTCCAAGAAATCACAATACTACTTTGAATCATTATACACGAGGAACTTTCGCTGATTCCTTGCGAATTTTCCCAATGCAAAATGCAATATCCTTTAAAAATAAAAGAATTTTAATTATTGATAGTTTGGGGATCTATAAAACCTCCATTCGACCTGAAATTATAATTTTAACTCAAAATCCAAAAATCAATTTAACCCGATTAATTCATGAAATAAAACCAAGAGAAATTATTGCGGATAAAAGTAATTATAAAAACAATATAAAAACTTGGAATGCTACATGTAGAAAAGAAAAAATCCCTTTCCATGCTATTGCTGAAAAGGGATTTTATAAATTAAAATAAACTTATTTCTTTTTAATAATTTGATTAGCACCATCAATCCAAACTTTTGGACCTCCTGCAACATAACCGGTACTTCCTAAAGCATTTAAATTTACTTTTGCGTCAGCCGTTTTAGTTGCATTTACAAACCAAACTGTTGGATATCCTCTAACTTGTAATTGTTGTTGTAACTGTGCATTTTGCATTTTAACAGCATCTGTTTGGTTGTTTTTTCTTGGAAAATCTAATTCCACTAAAACCACATTATCTTTTGCCCAAGAAATAAATTCTGGTGTTTTGAAAACTTCTTTTTGCAAACGAATACACCATCCGCACCAATCAGAACCCGTAAAAAACAAAAACATTGGTTTATTTTCTTTAATTGATATATCTGTTGCTTTTGACATATCGGTATGCCAAGTTAATCCTTCTTGCGCTTGCATTGACATAGTAGTCAAAGTTAAAAACGCTATAAATAAAATCTTTTTCATGTTATAAAATTTTAAACAAATTTAATCAAATTGAATGCCAAAAAATAATTATTTAACTTCTTGCATTAATTTTCTAATGATTGGAGAAATTGCAATCAAAACTATACCAGCAATTAAAGCATAAATAGCTAGTTGTTGATAACCATCGGTATAGGCGATTAGCTTTTCGGTTTTGGAAGCATTTTCATTGGCAATTGACATTCCTGCACCCAAGATTCCAGCAACATATTGACCATAAGCGCTAGCTAAAAACCACATTCCCATCATAACCGCTTGTAATTTTACGGGTGAAAGTTTGGTCATAATCGACAATCCAATTGGGGATAAACAAAGTTCTCCAAAAGTGATAATGAAATAGGCTAAAGTAAATATTTCCAATGAAGTCATACCCTCAATATTTGCGAAAAATCTCGTGAAATAGAACGTGTAAAAAGCTAAGGCTAGGAATAAAAATCCTAATCCAAATTTTACAACGGTATTTGGTTCGGCTTTTCTGGTATTCAACCAAACCCAAACCAATCCTAAAAGTGGCGCAAATATGATTACAAATAACGAGTTAGCAGCGTTATTTACTCCGTTAGGATCTAAATTAATGCCTAAAAAATCACTTTCTAAATTATTTGCGGCAAATAAACTTAAGGAACCTCCACTTTGCTCAAAAAACGCCCAAAACAAAATAGAAAACACAATAAAAACCATTGCGGCAATCAACTTCTTATTTTCTTGAAGAGAAAAATTTCGCATTTCGTAGGCCAAATACAACAAAGTAACAGGACCAATCGTATACATGAAATAATCGGTATATTCTGGATTAGAAACCATTGTCATGATTAATGGAATGGCTACTAATGTTCCTATATAGGTCGCATATTCGTATAATTTTCGTTTCGAATCTTGCAAATGTAACAAAGGCGAAAGTCCGATAGTTGCCATACTTTTTTGAGTAAACAAGAACGTAACCAAACTAATTGTCATTACAATTCCTGCTAAACCAAAAGCTAAGTTCCATGAATAATTTTTTCCAATATAAATACAGGCATAACCACCTAAAAGTGCACCTATGTTAATTCCAGAGTAAAACAATGAAAAACCAGCATCTCTTCTCGCATCATTTGCTTTATATAAAGTTCCTACCATAGTTGAAATATTTGGTTTGAAGAAACCTGTTCCAATTACGGTAAAGGCAATCCCAAGAAAGAAAAATTGTTTAGGATCGATAGCTAAAATTGCACTTCCGACAATCATCATAATGCCTCCCCAAAACAAGGACTTTCTGTAACCTAAAATTTTATCCGCAAATAAACCTCCGACAAATGTAAAAGCATAAACGAAAGCTTGCGTGGCTCCATATTGCAAATTAGCCACATCTTCTTTCATGAACAATTGATGTACCATGAAAAAAGTTAACATTCCGCGCATTCCGTAAAAACAGAAACGCTCCCACATTTCGCTAAAGAACAAATACCAAAGTTGTTTTGGATATTTACCCTCGAAATTTTGAATTTCTTCTATTGTTTGCATTATTTTTCTTTGTTTAACTCGTATCTAATTCTATCTTGATCTATGATTTGCTTTAAATCTTCTTCTTTAGGCATATAAAGCATATATTGACTAGCAAAAAGCTTGTTATTATCGCTTAATACGGAGTATTTTACAATAGTTTCGTCTTTTTCTGTACAAAGCAAAATTCCAATTGTTGGATTATCACCTTCATTTCTTTTTAAATCATCATACATTCTCACATACATATCAATTTGTCCGATATCTTGATGTGAAAGCTTATCTGTCTTTAAATCGATAATTACAAAACATTTCAAAATGTAATTATAGAAAACCAAATCAATATAAAAATCGGAAGTATCCGTGATAATATGTTGTTGCCTTGCTACAAAAGCAAATCCTTTTCCAAATTCCAATAAAAACTTTTGGATATGATCTATGATAGCCGTTTCAATTTGAAACTCGGTATTCTTAGCATCATTAGAAAGTCCTAAAAACTCAAAAATATAAGGATCTTTTAAAACGGAATGTATTGAAATATTTTGCTCTTTTGAAATCGGATTTAAAGTTCTTTCAAAACTTAACGATTTTATTTGTCGTTCTAATTCTCTAGAATTCCAAGCGTTTTCAGCTGCTTCTTTTAAATAAAAATTTCTTTTATCTACTGAATCAACTTTGGATAGTATTCGATAATGTGTCCAACTCAATTCTTGACGCAATGCGTCAATATTTGAAAAAGACAAATAGAATTTTCTCATATTCGTAAGGTTTGTATAATCAAAACCCTTCCCAAATTCCAAAGTCAATTCTTTAGAAAGATTTTTTAATAGATTGGAACCATAAATAGCTCGAACTTCACCCTGTTGCTCTTCTTCAACTATAAGCTTGCCAATATTCCAATACGTTTCTAACAAAACGAAATTAACAGAACGATATACTTTTTGACGAGAAATTAAAATTACTTCTCGAATGGTATTAAAAAATAGTTCGTTAGTCAAACTCATCTTAATGAATTCCTTTTTCTTGCATTACTTTGTTTAATTGTTTCAATAAAATGAACATTAATAAAGTAGCAAACATTAATAATCCGAAGTTAATCCAGAAGAAATCTTGTTTGTTATCATACGTATCCCAAAGACTCGCTAATACACCACTTAATTTATTTCCAATAGATGTTGATAAAAACCAACCTCCCATCATTAAAGAGGTAATGTTAGTTGGACTCAATTTAGAAACGACTGACAATCCCATCGGACTCAAGAATAATTCTCCGATTGTGATTACACCGTAATTGGCAACTAACCACCAAACGCTTACTTTTTCGGTTCCGTTTGCTCCCATATTTACGGCAGCAATCATTACTAAAACAGATAAAGCCGAGATTAATAATCCGAATGCAATTTTTGTTGGTGTTGATGGTTCTTTCTTTCTGCTTCTTAAGAATGTAAAGAAAGCTACAACTAACGGAGTTAAGATAATTACCCAACCTGGATTAATTGACTGACTTAAATTGGTAGCCCAAAGTGAAACAGAAGCTCCTTCTTCTGGCAATTTATCTTTCGCAACGTTTCTAAAATAAACTGGATAATCTACTGTTTTTTGAACTTCGCCATCTACTTTTTGAATACGGAAACTCGAATCGTATAGTTCAACTGTGTCTTTTTTGTACTCTACTTCTTTGGCTAATTTTAATCCATTAAAAACCGTTTGAGTGGTTCCTGTGATTTCTCTATCGGTATAACGATCTGCCCATGTATTTAATGCCGAACCATTCAATTTGAAAACACCCCAGAATAAAATTACTACTGCGAAAATGGTTAACAAAGCACCAATAGGTCTTTTATCTTCTGTTTTAGCTTTAAAGTATAAACTTCCGTAGAAGAAAATCACTGGAATACAAGCAAAGATAAAAGCATCCGTACTATCCGAACCAAAAATATAACCGTTTGGATTTGCCTCAGTTGTTACTCCTTTGATTAACCAACCAATCACTCCAAAAACAGCAGATGGAACTAAAATAAACATTACAATTTTCCAGAAAGGCATGTCGCCAGCTTGTACTCCTTTTTTCTCGGTTTTATCGCCATAATGTTTTGTTCCTAAAATGAAAACGATAACACCAATAAACATTCCAACTCCAGCCGCCATGAAAGCATACTGCCAACCTAATAAAATTTGTAAAGCAGCTCCAAAGAAGTTACAAATAAAAGCCCCCACGTTAATTCCCATGTAGAAAATATTGTAACCTTCGTCTTTTTTGTCTTTGTATTGTTCTTCGGTGTAGAAATTACCTAAAAGTGTTGAAATATTAGGTTTGAAGAAACCATTACCCACGATAACTAACGTCATGGCGATGTACAGCATGGTAATATCATGAATTCCCATCATGAAATAACCCGCTCCCATCATAATACCTCCTATGATGATGGATTTTTTATAACCCCAATATCTATCGGCAACTAAGCCTCCAATAAAAGGTGTTAAGAATACCAAGGCAATAAAAGTTCCGTATAAATCGGATGCTTCTTTCTCGGTCATAGCGAATCCAGCTTCAACATCTTTCAAATAAAGGGTAAAAATACCAATCATTAAATAGTAACCGAAACGTTCCCACATTTCAGATAAAAACAAGTAAGGCAATGCTTTAGGATGACTTTTCCACATAATTTATTGATTTTAAAAAAACAAACCTACAAGGAATCCTTGTAGGTTTGAAAGATATAAAAAATATTTTAAAATCCGAATCTATTCTGGCTGGCCTTCTACGTGGTCGTTGTGCATTCTTTTTTCTAACCAAGAACTCAATACAAATAAAATTGCAGCAGCAGCTCCCGACATAATAATGAACAAAATGAAGAACTCATATAAATTCGTGATTTGGAATCCTAAGAATGAAGTTGCACCTCCAGATCCATCTTCACCACCAGGAATTAAAGCACTTAATGTTCCTGCAAATTTGTTAGCCGCAGCATTTGCTAAGAACCAAGTTCCCATCATTAAAGATGATAAACGTAATGGTGCTAATTTAGAAACCATTGACAATCCGATTGGTGATAAACATAATTCTCCAATTGTATGAATTACATATAATCCAATTAACCACCACATTGACACTTTTTCACCTAATCCTAAACCTTTAACTGCAATTGCAATTACTACATATCCTAAAGCAACTAAACCAAGTCCAATCGCCATTTTTTTAGGAGAAGATGGTTCTAATTTTCTAGCGTATAAGAATCCCCAAACGATAGTCATAATTGGCGCTAAAGAAATTACTGCTAATGGATTTACCGATTGAAAATAAGAGGCTGGCATTTCCCAACCAAAAATAGTTCTTTCTGTTTGTCTATCCGCAAATAAAGTTAATGAAGCTCCTGCTTGTTCAAAAGCTCCCCAGAAGAAAATTACGAAGAAAGCTAAAAGGAAAATTACCGTAATTCTTTGGGTTTCAATTTTTGTTAAACTTTTATCACTAAAGATTAAAATTGGCATCGCTACCATAGCTCCATAAATAAAATAACTAATAATATCTACATCACTTTTAAACATTTGTTTAAAGTTCAACATGAAGAAAATAATTGCGATAGAACCAGCTATCATAGCAATACTTTTAGCATCTAATTTTTTTACTGGTAATCCAATCGCTTTTCCATCTTCAGTAACTAAATATTTCTTTTGACCTACAACAAAAGCCACTAATCCAATTAACATTCCCACTCCGGCTGCTAAAAATCCCCATTTGAAATCCATAGAACCACAAACTAATGGTGAAAAGAAAGCTCCTAAGTTAATTCCCATATAGAAAATAGTGAACGCACTATCAATTCTTCTATCGTTTGCAGGATATAATTGCCCTACCATGGTTGAAATATTTGGTTTAAAGAAACCATTTCCAATGATAATTGCGGTTAATCCCATCCACATTAAAGTAACACCTCCATCTGCTCCTACAGAAGCACTAAAGAACATGAAGAACTGACCAATTGCCATTAAAAGACCTCCAATCACAATACTTCTTCGGTTTCCTAAAAACTTGTCGCATAAATAACCTCCTAAAAGTGGTGTTAAGTACACTAATCCTGTATAACTTCCATAAATTTCAGAAGCATCAGCATCTTTCATTAATAATACTTTTGTCATAAATAGAATAAAGATGGCTCTCATTCCATAATAACTGAATCGCTCCCACATTTCTGTGAAGAATAAAAAGTACAGCCCTTTAGGATGTCCTGTTTTTACAGCATTGTTTTCCATATAATTTGTTTTAGTTTAATGGTTAGTTTATAATTTTTCTTTGATGAAATTCGTCATTTTAGTGTACAATTGTAAGCGTGTTTTTCCGCCGTAAATTCCGTGATTTTTATCTGGATAAATAGCCCAATCGAATTGTTTGTTCGCTTGCACTAAAGCTTCCACCATTTTCATAGTGTTTTGCACGTGTACATTATCATCAGCTGTTCCGTGAATTAATAAGAAGTTACCTTTTAATTTACTTACGTGATTGATTGGAGAATTGTTATCGTAACCACTTGCATTTTCTTGAGGCGTTTGCATGTAACGCTCGGTGTAAATACTATCGTAATATCTCCAAGAAGTCACCGGTGCTACGGCAATTGCCATTTTGAATACATCAGCGCCCTGGAACAAACAGTTAGACGACATAAAACCGCCATAACTCCATCCAAAAATTCCAATTCTTGAAGCGTCAACATAGTTGTATTTTCCAATTACTTTAGCCGCATCGATTTGGTCTTCTACTTCATATTTTCCTAGTTCTTTATAAGTACATTTCTTAAAAGCAGCTCCTTTATAGCCTGTTCCTCGCCCATCTACACAAGCTACAATATAACCTTGTTGTGCTAACATCATAAACCAATAATCATCGGTACTGTTCCAAGCGTTATCTACTTGTTGCGAACCTGGTCCAGAATACTGATACATGAAAACTGGGTATTTTTTATTTGGATCGAAATTTTTTGGTTTAATCATCCAAGCGTTTAATTGATGCCCTTTTTCAGTTGTTAATACAAAAAACTCTTTTGGAGTTACATCATATTTTGCTAATTTTTGCTCTACTGCTTCGTTAGAAACAATTGTTTTAATAACCGCGCCTGATTTAGAATCGTTTAAAGTGTAAGTTGGTGCCGAAGTAGCGCTTGAATACGTATTGATGAAGTATTGGAAATTCGGGCTAAAAGTAGCCGAATTTGTTCCGGTTTTTGATGATAATCTTACTTTTGATTTTCCATCCACTTTAATAGCGTAAACATCTCTGTTGATAGAACCATTTTCAACCGATTGATAATAAATCATTCCTGATTTTTCGTCAAAACCGTAGTAATTCGTTACTTCCCAATTTCCTTTAGTAATTTGTTTTTTCAATTTACCATTTTTGTCGTAATGATAAATATGATTGAATCCGTCTTTTTCTGATGTCCAAATAAAACTATTATCTTTTAAGAACGTTAAGTTATCGGTAACATCAACATAAGCTGGATCTTTTTCGTTTAAAACAATTTTTGTAGTTCCTGCATTGGCATCTACAAAATGTAAATCTAAATTATTTTGATGACGGTTCATTACCTGAACACTCAAAGTAGCCGCATCATTCGTCCATTTGATTCTTGGAATGTAAAAATCTTTGTAATTTCCTAAATTGATTTTCTTTGTAGTCCCTGATTTTAAATCGAAAATATGTAACGAAACAATCGCATTTTTCTCACCTGCCTTTGGATATTTGAAAACGGTTTGTGTTGGATATAAACCTTCGTTGTACATGTCCATTGAAAATTCTGGAACTTCCGTTTCATCAAATTTGATGTAAGCGATTTTATTTCCTGCTGCATTCCAATCATAGGCTTTTACAAATGCAAATTCTTCTTCATACACCCAATCCGTAATACCATTAATGATTTTATTTTTTTGTCCGTCTTGTGTAATTTGAACTTTTACACCTGATGATAAATCATGAACATATAAGTTGTTTTCAAATGCGTAAGCAACTTTGGTTCCATCAGGACTAAATGTTGGCTCTTGAATAACATTAGAAGTAAAACTATTTACCGTTTTTGATGAAATATCATAAATAAAATATTGTGCTGTAAAAGAGTGACGGAAAATTGGATTTGAATTCGTAGCAATTAAAATCTTTTTCTCGTTTTTATCGAATGAATAACTGTCAATTGATTTAACTTCTGGATGATTTTTGGTATCGAAAAGAGTACTCACTTTTTCTAAAGTGGCAAAATCATACAAGTCGATTTGGTAACTTCTTGTACTTCTATCAAAATTTAGAACGGTGTATTGATTAGTGTTCTTCATGGCATTTAAAGCATCCATACCTTTGGTTCTAAAGGCACCACCCCAAATTTCTTCTAATGTTATTTTTTGTTGGCCTACAACTGATAATGAGCTTACTACAAATAATAAAATCGCTAAACTGATCTTTTTCATAATATTATGTTCTTAAAAAACCTCCAATTTTAGTGATTTTTTAGAATTAATCCAATTTTTAAGTCATATTTCACAAAAAACTATCCACTAGGTTTTAGTATCTTTGTGTTAAATTTTAAGATTTGCTATGACACAAAACGTAAAAGGTTTCTCTAAACTTTCTAAAGAAGAAAAAATAAATTGGATAACTTCAACTTACTTTTCTGATGCAGAAGAAGCAAAAATCAATCTAAAAAAATACTGGAATTCCGATGAAAATTTGCAAAAATTACATGACGAATTTATCGAAAATACCTTAACCAACTTTTATTTGCCCTATGGAGTAGCGCCTAACTTCATTATTAATGGGAAAAGCTATACTATTCCAATGGCAATTGAAGAAAGTTCGGTTGTAGCAGCCGCTTCAAAAGCTGCAAAATTTTGGGGCGAGCGTGGCGGTTTTAAAACGACTATTATCAGTACCGAAAAAATTGGTCAGGTTCATTTTCTTTTCCATGGAAATTCAGAAAAACTAACTACTTTTTTCAATACAATAAAACCAACTTTCTTTGAGGATACGCAAGAAGTTACCAAAAACATGCAAAAGCGTGGTGGCGGAATTTTAGATATTGAACTTAGAGATAAAACCCATGAAATTCCAAATTATTATCAATTACATGCTACTTTTAATACCAAAGACAGCATGGGTGCGAATTTTATCAATACATGTTTAGAGCAATTTGCCAAAACTTTAGAAAATCAAGCGCAAGACTATACCGATTTTACTTCGAATGAAAAAAATATTCAAATTGTAATGAGTATTTTAAGTAATTATGTACCAAATTGCTTAGTAAGAGTGGAAGTTTCTTGTCCGATAACCCAACTTTCAGATGATAAAAACATAGACTCCGTTGAATTTGCTCAGAAATTTGCAACCGCAGTTCGCATTGCCGAAGTAGAACCTTATAGAGCCGTAACCCATAATAAAGGCATCATGAACGGAATTGACGCCGTAGTTTTAGCTACTGGAAACGACTTCAGAGCCGTGGAAGCGGGAATTCACGCTTATGCAAGTAAATCGGGACACTATTCGAGTTTATCGCATGTGAAAATTGAGAATGATATTTTTACTTTTTGGATGGAAATTCCGTTAGCATTAGGAACAGTTGGCGGATTAACTTCATTACATCCGCTAGTAAAATTCTCAATGGAATTACTAGGAAAACCTTCTGCAGAAGAATTAATGCAAATTGTTGCTGCCGCTGGATTAGCTCAAAATTTTGCAGCACTTCGTTCGTTAACGACCACAGGAATTCAACAAGGTCACATGAAAATGCACTTGATGAATATTTTGAACCAACATCATGCTACCAAAGAAGAAAAACAAAAGGTGTTGGATTATTTCAAAGACACGACAGTTTCGCATAGTTTAGTGGTAGATTATTTGGAAAAAATTAGAAGTTAATGGAGAGCCAAACTTTTTACAGTAATGGAAAATTACTCATCACAGGCGAATACATTGTTTTAGATGGTGCAAAAGCATTGGCTTTACCTACAAAATTTGGACAAAGTTTAGTGGTGAAATCAGGCACAAATCACCAAATTAAATGGACGAGTTTTGATGCCGATAAAAGCATTTGGTTTGAAGGCATGATTTCGTTTGAAGAAATAAAGCAAAGAACCATCAACGATAGCAATTCTGCTGTAAAAAACACCTTGATTGAAATTTTACATCAAGCTTTTATTCAAAATCCTTCGTTTTTAGAGAAAGAAGGTTATGAAATTGAAACGCATTTAACATTTCCAAGACTATGGGGTTTAGGAACATCTTCTACTCTAATAAATAGTATTGCGGATTGGTTAGATATTGATGCGTTTGAATTGTTGCAAAAAAGTTTTGGCGGAAGCGGTTATGATATTGCTTGTGCTAAGTCGAATTCACCTCTTGTATATCATTTAGAAAACGAAAAACCGCATTTTAAACCCATTCATTTTAATCCTGAATTCAAAGACCATATTTATTTTGTGTATTTGAATCAGAAACAAAGTAGCAAATTGGCGATTGCGAATTACATGTCGAAACACCATCATGTGAATGCCGTAATTTCAAAAATCAACACTATTACATACGAAACGATTGATTGTAAAGAATTAAAAGATTTTGCTAAACAAATGGAAAAACACGAAATTATTATGAGTGATGTTTTAGAAATGGAAACCATTCAAGAAAAGTTTTTTCCTGATTTTGAAGGAGTGATTAAAAGTTTAGGTGCTTGGGGTGGCGATTTTGTAATGGTGATTTCTAAAGAAAATCCAAAAGATTACTTTAAAAATAAAGGTTATTCTGTGGTACTCGAATATGAAGAAATGATTTTATAATCCTTTCTAAAACCTATAAAAAACAAAAAAACCACTCAAATGAGTGGTTTTTGTGGTACCTCCAGGAATCGAACCAGGGACACATGGATTTTCAGTCCATTGCTCTACCAACTGAGCTAAGGTACCTTTACAACTTTGAGCATTTCTGCTTGTTGATTGCGGGTGCAAATATAGAACCATTTTTATATTTTCCAAAACAAATATTAAAAAAAATCAATTTGTATATTTGCAGTTCCTAAAACAAAACCATGCTTTTAACCATCGATGTAGGAAATTCAAGAATTAAAGTTGCTGTATTTGAATACAATAAGCAAATGGAGCTTGTTATTTTTAATTCAAAAGAAGCTTTAAAAAATTTTCAAAATATTTTCAAAAAATATTCCAATCTTCAAAAAATCATCCTTTCTTCGGTAGGAAAACTAGATGAAAACGTTTTAAATTACATCAAAAGTCAGTTTCCTACAGAAATAATTACACACCAATCAAAATTTCCTTTTACAAATTTATATGCTACTCCAGAAACTTTAGGAATTGACCGAATGGTTTTAGCTGCAGGAGCCACATTGAAATTTCCAAACCAAAACAGATTAGTCATTGATGCCGGAACCTGTATTACCTATGATTTTGTAAATTCAAACAACGAATATTTGGGAGGTGCTATTTCTCCTGGCATTAGCATTCGATACAAAAGTTTGAACGATTACACCTCAAAACTTCCTTTGTTATCCATCAATGAAGCATTTAAAATAATAGGAAACAGCACAAAAGACGCTATTCATAGTGGTGTTATCAATGGTGTTATTTTTGAAATCGAAGGTTTTATTTCGCAATATTCTCTTAAAAATCAAGATTTAACAATAATTTTAACAGGTGGAGATACAGATTTTTTGGCTAAAAGATTAAAAAACACCATATTTGCCAATTCAAATTTCTTACTAGAAAGTTTGAATTTATTATCACTATACACACATCAAGATGATTAAAAAACTTATTGTAATTGTTTGTTTTTTTGTAGCTATGCCTACATGGGCTCAAGATAACACCGCGTCTCCTTATTCTTATTATGGTTTAGGTGAAGTAAAATTTAATGGCACTCAAGATGCTAAATCTATGGGAGGATTATCAATAGTTGGAGATAGCATTCAATTAGCATTAATGAATCCTGCTTCTTTTTCAAAGTTAAAATTAACCACATTTGCGGTTGGAGGGACGAATTCATCAACTAACTTTAAAACACAAAGTGAAAAAGAAAAAGCCCAAAGAACTAGTTTTGATTATCTAGCTGTAGGATTACCTTTTGGGAAATTTGGAGCCGCTTTTGGACTTAAACCCTACACCGCTGTAGGCTACAAAAACGAGAGCACATTTACAGACGAAACAGGAAATAAATTCCAGAGATCGCAAGGAAATGGATTTATCAACAAAGTTTTTTTAGGTGGATCTTATCAAATAACCAAAAAAATAAGTTTAGGGGCTGAAATCATGTATCACTTTGGAGACATCACAAATGATTACACCGAAACATTACTTTCGCCCGATCCTACGCAATACATCTCTAGAAAACGTGACTTTTCCAAAGTAAATGGTTTTGCATCTAATTTTGGAATGTTGTATCAAACAAATATCAATTCAAAACTTACTTTACATTCTAGTATAACTTACAGCCCAGAAAGCAGACTGAGCACCAACAATTCTAGAAACATTTCTACTGTTGCTTATGCTGGAAATGGAGCTGAACTAATTTATGACAATGAAGAAATTGATGTAATCGACAAAGATTTAATTATTCCTAGCAAAGTAAGTTTTGGAGCTGGAATTGGAAAAAATAAGAGTTGGTTAATTGGTACAGAAATTACATTAACCGAAAATAAAAAATTAGTTAATCGTTTTGAAGATCAAGCTAATGTGAGTTATGAAAACTCCACTAGAATTGCACTTGGTGGATATTATGTACCAAAGTATGACTCTTTTTCTAGCTACTTTGAAAGAATTATTTACCGAGCTGGTTTTAAATATGAAAACATAGGCTTAGTGATTAATAATCAAAGCATTAAAGATTATGGAATAAATATTGGTTTTGGATTACCACTTGGATTTTCAAAAGTTGATTTAGGATTTGAACTTGGCAAAAGAGGAACTACTTCAGCCAATTTAATTGAAGAGAATTATTTTAATTTAAGTATTGGATTGAATCTAGGAGCAAGATGGTTTGAGAAGAGAAAAATTGATTAATCTCAGAAAACAAAGCAAAATAGCTTAATTATGCTTTCTAACTTTTTTGATGAAAATTATCTCCAAAAGGAACTGAATGAAATTATTCAAAAAAAATAACATTGTAAACATAGTCACAATATTCATTGTGACTGTGTTTTTTTCATGTGAGAGTGACATCAAAAAAGTGCAACAACTCAATGAAACTAGTTTTATTCCTTCTGGCGAAGCTGATACTTTAAATTTAAAATATACCGATTCTGGTCGAATTAAATCGATATTAAAAAGTCCTAAAATGCTAGACTATGGTAATATTGAAAATGCTTTTACCGAATTTCCTAAAGGCATTAATGTTACTCTTTTTGACAATAATGGAAATACCACTACAGTTGTCGCAAATTATGCTATTTCTTATAAAAAAACCAATATAATTGACTTACAGGGAAATGTAACTATAAGTTCTCATAACGGCAAAAAACTAGAAACATCCCAACTCTACTTTGACCAAAAAAATGAATGGTTTTTTACTGAAAAACACTTTAAATACACAGATGAAGCTGGTGGTTACCTCGAAGGCCCAGGTGTAGATTTTAGTAAAGATTTTAAAATCTTCAATATGCAACAAAGTAGTGGAGAAGTAAACACTACTGAGAAATAATTATTTTACTTTACGCATTTTCATTATATTTGATAAAAATACAACTATGACCTACTTAAGATTTGTACAATACTTTTATTTAGTTTTTGCTGGATTCTTTTTCTACGATGCACTCGAGAAATATAATGAAGGTAAGCATTTAAACGACATATTACTAAGCATTGCAATTGCATTTGTAGCCATCGGAATGTTCTTTTTTAGACGCCATTTTCAAAAGAAATTTCAAAACAGAAGATAATTAAATGGAAATAACCATTATTATAATTTGTTTATTGCTCTCCGCATTCTTTTCAGGAATGGAAATTGCTTATGTGTCTTCTAACAAAGTATATTTATCTATCGAAAAGAAACAAAAAAACTTTAATGCTACAATTTTAAATAAACTTATTGAAAAACCATCACAATTTATTACTTCCATGCTTGTTGGTAATAATATTGTATTGGTTATTTACGGAATATATTCTGGAGAACTAATTTACCAATGGATAGCAAATTATTTCGAACTTTCTTCTTTTTTGGGATTGTTACTTCAAACCTTTATTTCGACTATTATAATTCTGTTAACTGCCGAATTCCTTCCAAAAGTTTTCTTTCAGATTTATGCAAATTCATTCATAAAGGTTTTTGCTTTACCCAGTTATTTATTCTATCAACTTCTTTTTTGGCCTACAAAATTCATCATTTGGATTTCTGATATTATATTGAGAAAATTTTTCAAAACTCCAGGAGACCAAGTTTCGGAATATTTCAGCAAAGTTGAATTAGGAAACTACATAACCGAACAAATGAACAACATTTCTAACGACAATGAGGTAGATTCTGAAATTCAAATTTTTCAAAATGCGCTTGAATTCTCCAATTTAAAAGCGCGGGAAATTATGACGCCAAGAACAGAAATAAGTGGTGTAGACATATTAGATTCTGTTGCAATTTTGAAAGAAACCTTTATTAAAACAGGATATTCAAAACTGTTAATTTATCAAAATTCGATTGATGATATTTTAGGTTATGTTCATTCTTTCGAATTATTTAAAAAACCTAAGACAATCAAAAGCGTAATGATTCCCGTAGAATACGTTCCCGAAACCATATACATCAAAGACGCCTTAGACCAGCTCACAAAAAAGAGAAAAAGCATTGCAGTGGTACTGGATGAATATGGAGGAACTTCAGGAATTATAACGATAGAAGACATCATTGAACAGTTGTTTGGTGAAATTGAAGACGAACACGATTTGGCAGAAGAATTAATAGATGAAAAATTAGATGAAAACATATATCTTTTTTCAGCCAGACATGATGTTGAATTTTTAAATGAAAAATACAATCTTCATATTCCCGAATCAGATTCATATTCAACCTTAGGTGGTTTCATCGTAAATTTTACTAAAGAAATACCAAGTAATGAAGAGAAAATAAATATTGATCATTTTGAAATTATTATCCATTTAGCTAGTAATAAAAAAATAGAATTGGTTCGTTTTTCTGTAAAAGAAGAAAAAAGGTAAAAATCTTTAAAAAAATAAAGTAAAATATGAGTTTACTATTTTATTATTAAATAGATAATTGTATTTTCGCCCTCTGAAAAAAATTAAACACAAATAAAAATGGCAGTTTTATCTAAAATTAGACAACGTTCATTCTTCCTAATTATTATCATTGCTTTAGCATTGTTTTCGTTTGTATTAGCAGATGTAATTCAAAGCGGAACATTCAATTCAGATGCAAACAACGTAGGTTCTGTTAACGGAACCGACATTGACGCTCAAGAATTTATGAAAAATGTTGCAATGATTGAACAACAAGGTCAAGGAACAACTTCTACTCAAGCTCTAAATAGTGCATGGGAACAAGAACTAAGAAAAATTATCCTTACCGAAGAGTTTGAAAAATTAGGATTAAAAATTGGTAGCGAACAATTAATCAATATCATCAAGCAAAATCCAAATTTATCTCAAAATCCAAGATTTTTGAATGCCGCTGGGTTATTTGATGAAAACAAATTTAAAGAATATTTAAAAGGAATCAAAAATGCACCAGATCAAACAGAATGGATGCAGTGGAAAGAATTTGAGAAAAATGTAGAAAGATACGCTGTTGAGCAAATGTATAACACGATGATCAAATCTGGCGTTTATACAACTAAAGCAGAAGGTAAATTCCAGTATAAATTAGAAAATGACAAAGTAGATTTTGACTACGTAACTGTTGCTTTCTCAACTGTAAATGATGATCAAGTAAAAGTTACTGATGCTGAGATTATCGATTTCATGAAGAAAAATTCAAAAAAATACAAATCTGATAATACTACAAGTGTTGATTTCATTTTAGTTGAAAACAAACCTTCTAAAGAAGATGAGCAAGCAATGCTTTCTTCTATTAATGAAGTTAGATCAAAATTTGATTCTGTTTCTAACATTGCACAATTTGTAAATGCAAACTCAGACATTAAATTTGATTCTACTTATGTAACCAAAAACCAATTACCAGTTGAGCATCAAGAAGCTTTATTTAACTTACCAGTAGGTAGTGTTTATGGACCATACGTTTATGGAGGACATCAGTGTATTTCTAAAATGGTTGGAAGAAAAGCAAATGCAAGTGCAAAAGCTAGTCACATCTTATTGTCTTACAAAGGAGCACCTCAATCAACTGCTACTAGAACTAAAGAAGAAGCACAAGCTTTAGCAAATACTTTATTAGCACAGGCTAAAGCTAATCCAGGTAACTTTGCTATGTTAGCAATGACCAATTCTGACGATCCAGGATCTAAAAACAATGGTGGTGAATATGACAACATTACTCCAGGACAAATGGTACCTCAGTTTAATGATTTCGTGTTTAACAATGCTATCGGTTCTATTGGGGTTGTAGAAACTGATTTTGGTTTCCACGTTATTAAAGTTACGGATAAATATAATGCAGTATTGTTAGGTACTGTTGCTCAAAAAATTGAACCTTCAGATGCTACAATTGATGCCACTTACGCAAAAGCAAGTCAATTAGAAGCTGATGCAAATGAAAATACAGATTTTGCTGCTGTAGCTAAAAAAGCTGGATTTGAAGTAATACCTGCTACTAACTTAAAAGGATACGACGAGTACGTTCAAGGAATTGGATCTCAAAGAGAAATTATCAGATGGTCTTTCAATAAGGACACTGAAATTGGAGATGTTAGACGTTTTGATATCCCTCAAGGTTTCGTTATTGCAAAATTAAAAGACAAAAACGAAACAGGTTTATTGCCAATCGATATTGCAAGACAGCAAGTAGAACCTGTAATAAAAAATCAGAAAAAGGCTGAAATCATTAAGAAAAAAATGAGTGGGAATTCATTAGAAGCTATTGCTAAAGCATCTGGAGCATCAGTTCAGATGGCTACTGGAGTGTCATTAAAAGCACCAATTGTTCCAAACATTGGTAACGAACCTAAAGTAGTTGGAAAAGCATTTGGATTAGCAGCAGGAAAAACTTCAGAAATTATTGAAGGAAATTCAGGTATGTATGTTGTAAGAGTAAAAGCTGTTGCCAAAGCTCCTGAAGTACCAAGTTATGCTACTTATATCTCACAAGATAAAATGCAAAATCAATCTTATGCTATCTCTAAAGCATTCATTGCTTTAAAAGACAAAGCAGAAATTAAAGATAACAGAGCTAACTTCTAAGTGTTAGACTATATCCAACAAAAATGGCTATCCGTTAATCGAGATAGCCGTTTTTTTATTTAATTTGTTTTATCACGTAAGTCACTATT
Organism: Flavobacterium fragile; assembly: GCF_023634865.1. Taxonomy (GTDB): domain Bacteria; phylum Bacteroidota; class Bacteroidia; order Flavobacteriales; family Flavobacteriaceae; genus Flavobacterium; species Flavobacterium fragile. The sequence goes on along the minus strand of NZ_JAMLJN010000007.1, from coordinate 123,556 downwards.
CCCCAAATTATAAATTCATTATGCGGTTGTATTTGAATAGGAGTATAATTTGAATTTTCTGGCATTAAAAAAATAGCTTCATCTGTTTTCTTAATTCTTTTTACTGTAAATTCTCCGTCGATAAAACAAACTGCTACTGCATTATTTCTTGGCTCGAGACTTCGGTCGATTACTAAAATATCACCATCATCAATCCCGGCACCTATCATGGAATTCCCACTTGCCTTAGCATAAAAGGTAGCTTCCTTGTTCTTAATCAACATATGGTCTAAACTCACTTTTGATTCTTCAAAATCAGCGGCTGGCGAAGGAAATCCTGCTTTAATTTCACTTGTAATAAATGAAGTTTCGATTGGATTTTGAAAATCAGGAACAAAAAAAGTTATTTTTTGATTTACTTGCATTTTACTTCTAGTAATTCGTTAAAATTTGTTGTATATCGATTGGACAAATGATTCTGTTTCATTTTCCAAGTACGTTTTAAATCTTGTGACGCTAATCTAAGCTTACGCTCACCTGTTTTAGCCTGAACCGCATCCATAACTTCCATTATTTTTTGATATTTAGGATTCTCCTCGTCAAAAAGTTTAAATTGACGTTGTGAATCAGAAACAATTTCTGACACAATAACACCCGCTTTCTTATAGGCAGTTCCTTCTTGATACAATTCCTTCAACATCCTTATAGCTGTTTGACTAATTGAGAAAGAAGTGTTGGAAGGAAAAGGTAACGTTTGCATGCGATAAAAGCTATAACGTTCGCCATTAATGGTTTTGAATTTATCTTTTCGCAAGTACAGAATGACCGCATTGCAACAGGAATTTTGCTTACGTAACTTTTCAGAACAAACCGAAGCAAAAGTCACAACTCGCTCTTTAAGCTCATTAAAATCTGTAATATCTTTCTCAAAACTTCTCGTCACAGCGATATTTTTTTTTGCCTTAGGCTCTTCCATTTCTAAAACAGATTTTCCTTCTAACTCATACTTCAATCGTATTCCTACCACTCCCATTTCTTTGCGAATGAAAGTTTCATTATGAGATAGTGTGAAATCATAAGCTGTATTGATGTTTTTTGCTTTCATTTTTTTGGTAAGACGAAAACCAACACCCCATACATCTTCAATTTTAGTCCATTTTAAGGCTTTAATTCGTTTTTCGTCGGTATCGATAACATAGATTCCATTTGTACGTTCTGGAAACTTCTTAGCAATTTTATTAGCTACTTTTGAAAGTGCTTTTGTGGGCGCAAAGCCGATTCCAATAGGAATACTTAACCATTTCAGAATTCTGTGTTGGATTTCGGCACCATACATGTTGAGATCGGGAATCGTCATTCCTGAAAAATTCAAAAAGGCTTCATCGATACTGTAAACTTCAACATTGGGTGTATAACTTTCAAGGATTTTCATCACCCGATGGCTCAAATCACCATATAAAGCATAATTGGAAGAAAAAACGCGAATATCATGTTGATTTATCAAATCTCGAACTTGAAACTCGGGCGCACCCATAGGAATTCCTAATGTTTTTGCTTCATTACTACGCGAAATTATACAACCATCATTATTAGACAAAACCACAACAGGTTTGCCATTTAATTGTGGCTGAAAAACACGCTCGCAAGAAACGTAAAAGTTATTACAATCGACTAAAGCATACATTTTGTAAAGTTACCGTAACTTTTACAAAAAGAAAATGAGTCAATTGTTAATGTTAATAAATTATCGTTTCAAAGAAAAATGGGCTTTAAAAATATGTTTTGTAGTACTATTCTGTGGCAAATATTCAACTGTAAACCAATAATCCGTTGAAGGCAATTTCTCTCCATTGAGAGTTCCATCCCAACCAGAACTAGTTGGCGACATTTGTTTCAAGAATTTGCCATAACGATCAAAAATAGTAATCACTGCATCAGGTTGTTGGTACAGATCCCAAATATTCCAAGTATCATTTATACCATCTTCATTTGGCGTGAAATAATTTGGATAATTAATAATGTAAATTGGACCAATCATTGTGGGAGCACATCCAGCTTCAACATCATAAATATTTATGTAGTATTGGCCTGAAGTCAAATTAGTAAAAACATTGCTAGATTGGAATTCGGAAGTATACCCATTAGCGTTAATTAACTGATACGAATAATCACCATAGCCTCCTGTTATATTTACGGTAATGAAAGTATTGTTCTCAAATGGAGTACTTACCTCAAAATCAGCAACAGCAGGTCCTGACTGAGTAATTGTTACTGTAGTTGGATTAAAATTACAGTTGGCACCTACATCGGGAGTTAGTTTAATAAATTCAACTGTATAATCACCAGCTTGCGAGGCTGTATAAGTTGGCCCTGTTCCCATTAAAATTCCATTCAAAAACCAATTTACAGTAAACTGAGATGGACTTAATCCCGAATTCATCGTAAACGTTCTTAGAGTATCACCTGTTAAAGGATCTACGCAAATAATGCCACCTCGAATCGTAATATTACGTAAAGGATGGACTGTGAAAGTAAATGAAATTTCGTCGTTACAATTTGGATTTCCGATAGCTGAAGCATACACATAATATGTATAAGTACCAGGAGTAGAAATATTAAAATTCGTAATTAAATTTGCTGGATTACCACCTGATTGCGAATAGTAACCTATATTGTAATTTGTTGTTGGTAAAGTTGGTAAAATATAATTTCCACACTCTTCCGTATCAAACACCAAATTTAAGGCCGTAAGATTAGGAGTTTCTGAAACAATAACATCAAAACTATCCTGTTGAGTACAGATTATTCTATCTCCATTTACTGCATAAACATAAATAGTTGTTGTGGTATTAGGCGTATTAAAAACTGTTCCAGGCGGCACAGGGTTTACACCATTGGAATCATAAAAATATCCAACAGAATAATTAAAAGGTGTAGGAGCCACATGAGTTAGTGGAGGTAATTGATAATTATCAAACTCACAAATATTCACATTTGTATAATCAGGTAAATTGATTCCATTAAAAGTTACCGTGAAAGGTCGATTGATTTCACAACCTGTTGAATTATTGATGTTATATAAGTAAAACGTCTGAGTGCTACTAAATACTTCTGTTGAAGAAACAATTGTTCCTCCTCCGTTTGGCCCACCTGGTGCAGTATAAACAACTCCATTAACTGGCGAAGGAATAGTGTAAGGATTACATTCTGTTCTACTAATAACATTATCTGTTGGAGGAAATGGATTTAAAGAAATTGTAAAACTCGATTCGTTATCACATCCATTAGCATCAGGTCCGTTATAAATAAAATAAGTTCCTGGAGCTAAGTTTACTCCAGACAAATCTATCCTGTTACCTGGAAACAATTGTCTTTGACCAATCACTGATGGGCCTCCAGACAATGTGTAATACGTTCCATTGTTAAGAATTGGTAAAACAAATTCTCCACAATAAGTTCCGCTAGGAATTACATCTACTAAAGGTCTAGGGTGAATTGTAATATTATAATTTAAATTAGAAGTACAATTTGGCATCGTAGTAGTATTTGTAAAATAATATACTACTTGAGAAGTGGTTATATTCAAATTAGTAATTTGTGTTCCACCCCCATTAGGCGCTGTGTAATATCCTCCAAAAGAAACTGGTGGTAATGAATAAACACCACATCCTGACACGTTGGTAAAAACAGTAGTATCTACTAAATCAATTCTAAAATCGTTTTGAAGCGAACAATTTCCGGTTGTACCAGCACTTGTAGTATGCGCCAATTGATTATAAACATAATAAATTCCTGGAAAATTAGGTCCATTAACACTTATAACATCACCAGCAAACAAAGGAATTCCTGTGCCATTTGGTCCAGAAAAATAGTTGCCATTTGACAAAGGAGGTAAAACATAACTATCACAGGTTACCACATCTGCGGGATTGTCAACCAATGGTAATGGGTGTATAGAAACTATAAATTGTTCATCTCTACAAAAAACACCATCAATTTCAGCATAGTAATACAATGTTTGCGTTAAAGTACTTGAATTTGTATTTACATATTCTGTTCCTGAAGGAACAATAGTACCTGTTCCTGAAGGACCTCCGGGCTGAGTATAAAAATTACCTATATTTTGTAGTGGCACAGGAACAATGAATGTTCCACAATAATCTAATGGCAATACATATTCATCAATCAAGGTAAGATTAAAACTAGATTGATTTGTACATCCATTAGTATCTGGCCCAGAAAAAATGTAATAGGTACCGCCATCTACTAAAATATCGCCTGCATTGTATTGCACCTGACCTGGGGTTGTAGGTCCACCAGGCAGAAGATAATAGGTTCCATTAACTATAGAAGGTAAAGTAAATTGGCTACATTCTGTAGGATTTGGAATATCATCCACCGCTGGAAGGGGATTTACAGTGATTGTTAAAGAAGTAACATCGTAACAATTTGGATTTGAAACATCCTGCATTCGAATACCAATTAAAACTGATGATGTTCCATTTGGAATAGTTATAAATGAAATTGGATTAATACCAATATTTGCATCTGTTAACGAATTATGATAAGTTATCGAATAATTAGTTGGTGATAGACCGTTCAAAACTTCATCTGTTGTAGCACTTGTAAAACTATAAAAGGTATTTCCAGGACTTTCACAAATAAGAATTGGGTTAGGATCAGAAGCTTGAACTGTATTAGTTACTATTAAATCAAAAGTATATTCAGCATCGCAAAAATTTCCGGTTATAGTGTTAAAAACTTTAATATAAATTGTTTGACCTCCTGAGCTGGGATAAGCCACTAGATTTCCGTTGGGAATTGGATTATTTGCTATCATATCTGTTTGAGATTCATAATAGAAAACATCGTAAACTAGAGAATCAATGCCTAGTATTGCTTCATTATTGACTGTGAGATCAAAATTATAAGTAGTTGCACCTGTATTACATGTAAACAAGTTCAAGGGGTTTGAAACAGCTAGATCATTGAAGATAACAGTATCTGTGATTACACAAGATCCTCTAACCGCTTCTACTGAAAAAGTTCCTGCTTGAGTAACAGTATAAGTTGAATTCGTTTCGCCAGGAATCGGATTTCCATTTTCAAACCAAGTATAGGTATAAGTATTATCAAGATTTGTATTCAGCTGAACGGTATCACCAGAACATATTATTTGATCTGGTCCAAGATCTAAAGTTGTAGTAAAACTTCCCGCTGCTAAAAAAACCGCAGAGTCAAAACCGGAATTAGCATAATCACCAATCACCAATCGAATTCTATAAGGAGTATTTGGAACAACCGCTGAAGAAGCATTCATAACAACAGTTTGTCCCCGCATATTTAATGCTGAAGAAGGATTTCCAACATTATATGCGTCAAAAAATATTGGATTAACAGAAGCACAACTATTACTTGGACTTGCTGGATCATTATAAATACTATTTCTTATTGTAGTTACCGTTACTGGTGTACTTGAACCGGGGATAACCGCTAGATTAGTTGATACACCAGAAGATAAATCGGTTAAGACAAATGCGAAAACATCACTGAATTCACATTGATAAAAACCATATTCATTAGAGGCAAATAAAAAATCAAAACTAAAACTATTAGAAATCGGAATAAAATCAAACTCAAGATATTCAGCATTCACAATTGGACTTGTTCCTCCATTGTTATTACTTAACGTTTGTAAAAAAGAATCTCCGGAAACTGTAACAGCACTACTCAAATTAGTCCCTGTATAAGGTCCTTGTGTGTATGTTGCTACTCCGTTTCTAATAATTATTCCCTCAGAAATAGGAAAAGAAGAACCATTTTGGTTAAAGTAAGCCACTGCTTGAGTAGAAGAAACCGAAATATTAGAAACCTGAACACAGGAATTACCTAACAATAAATCAACTAATTGTGAAGGAGAATTTGTGGTATCATCAACCGTTATCCCTTGTGAAAAAGTATAAGTTGAACATAATAAGACCAATATTAAAAGTAAGTTTTTCAAGATCAATTGGATTTAATCATTTGAGTTAAAGGTAATAAAAAAACAAAATATTTATCAGCAAATAAAAAAGCTTAAATATTTGATAATATTTAAGCTTTAATTATTATGAAATCTTTTAATCGTTTAACTTCAAAACCGCCATAAATGCTTCTTGAGGAATTTCCACATTTCCAACCTGACGCATACGTTTTTTACCTTTTTTCTGTTTTTCTAAAAGTTTACGTTTACGTGAGATATCACCACCGTAACATTTTGCAGTAACATCTTTTCTCAATGCTTTAATTGTTTCACGAGCGATAACTTTTGCACCAATAGCCGCCTGAATTGGAATATCAAACTGTTGTCTTGGGATTAATTCTTTCAGCTTCTCACACATTTTTTTACCAATGTTATAAGCATTACTTTCGTGAATCAAAGCCGAAAGCGCATCTACTGGTTGTGCGTTTAATAAAACATCCAAACGCACTAATTTCGATTCGCGCATTCCTATTGGATGGTAATCAAAAGAAGCATATCCTTTAGAAACGGTTTTTAATCTATCGTAAAAATCAAATACGATTTCCGCCAATGGCATGTCGAAATTCAATTCAACACGCTCTGTTGTTAAATAGGTTTGATTTGTAATTAAACCTCGTTTTTCGATACACAAACTCATTACGTTTCCTACGAAATCTGATTTTGTAATGATAGTTGCTTTGATGTAGGGCTCTTCTACTCTATCTAATTTTGAAGGCTCTGGTAAATCCGAAGGGTTGTTTACAATTAAAATTGTTTCAGGCTCTTTTTTAGTAAACGCATGATACGAAACGTTAGGAACCGTAGTAATTACGGTCATATCAAACTCACGCTCTAAGCGCTCTTGAATAATTTCCATGTGTAACATTCCTAAGAATCCACAACGGAAACCAAATCCTAAAGCTGCCGAACTTTCCGCTTGAAAAACCAATGAAGCATCGTTCAATTGTAATTTTTCCATCGAAGCACGCAAGTCTTCATAATCTTCAGTATCTACGGGATAAATTCCAGCGAAAACCATTGGTTTAACATCTTCAAATCCTAAAATGGCATTTTGAGTTGGCTCTTTAGCATCTGTTATGGTATCTCCTACTTTTACTTCTTTTGCTTCTTTAATTCCTGAAACTAAGTATCCAACATCTCCAGTCGAAATTACATTTTTTGGAACTTGATTTAATTTCAATGTTCCAACTTCATCTGCATAATATTCATTCCCAGTAGCCATGAATTTAATCTTCTGCCCTTTTTTGATTTCTCCGTTAAGTACACGGAAAATAACTTCAATACCTCTGAAAGGATTGTAATGCGAATCGAAAATCAACGCTTGAAGCGGTTCGTTTGGATCTCCTTTTGGAGCTGGAATTTTCTCAATAATAGCTGCCAAAATATTTTCAACACCAAAACCTGTTTTTCCAGAAGCATGAATAATATCTTCCAATTTACATCCTAATAAATCAATAATATCATCACTTACTTCCTCTGGATTAGCACTTGGTAAATCCACTTTGTTTAAAACAGGAATAATCTCCAAGTCATTTTCTAACGCTAAATATAAATTCGAAATCGTTTGCGCCTGAATACTTTGCGCTGCATCAACAATCAACAAAGCACCTTCACAAGCCGCAATCGAACGAGAAACCTCATACGAGAAATCCACGTGACCTGGAGTGTCAATTAAGTTTAAGATATAATCTTCTCCTTTGTATTTGTACTCCATTTGAATGGCGTGACTTTTTATGGTAATCCCACGTTCGCGCTCTAAGTCCATGTTATCTAGCAACTGGGCTTTTTCTTCGCGAGCCGAAACGGTTTGTGTAGCACTCAACAATCTGTCGGCTAACGTACTTTTTCCGTGGTCAATGTGTGCAATAATGCAAAAATTTCTAATGTGTTTCATCTTTCAATGTAAAGTTCAAGTACAAGAGCCATTTTCATCCTCCAAACTCTTGTTCGTTTAATCTGCAAATATAAGCTAAAGTTTTGGATTTTAAACCCGAGAATCTTTAGAAACCCATTCGATTTAAAAAATTCCTATCTTTGCAAAAAATTGAAGCACCATGCCTAAAATTGGTAACATCATACTACCCGATTTTCCTTTACTATTAGCCCCAATGGAAGATGTGAGCGACCCACCATTTCGTCGTTTATGCAAATTACATGGAGCTGATTTGATGTATTCTGAATTTATTTCTTCGGAAGGATTGATTCGTGATGCGATGAAAAGTAAGCAAAAATTAGACATTTTCGACTACGAACGTCCAGTTGGAATTCAGATTTTTGGTGGTGATGAAGAGGCTATGGAAATGTCATCACGAATCGTAGATGCTGTTCAACCTGATTTGGTAGATATCAATTTTGGTTGTCCTGTAAAAAAAGTAGTTTGTAAAGGTGCTGGAGCAGGCGTTTTGAAAGATGTTGATTTGATGGTGCGATTAACCAAAGCTGTTATAAAAGGAACGAGTTTGCCTGTTACCGTAAAAACGCGTTTGGGTTGGGATGAAAATTCGATTAATATTGACGAAGTTGCTGAACGTTTACAAGATATTGGTGTGCAAGCCTTAACCATTCACGCCAGAACTCGTGCACAGATGTATAAAGGACATTCGGATTGGTCGCACATTCAGCGCGTGAAGGAAAACCCTAGAATTACAATGCCAATTTTTGGAAATGGCGATATCGATTCTCCAGAAAAAGCATTGGAATACAAAAACAAATACGGTTTAGACGGAATGATGATTGGTCGTGCTGCGATTGGTTATCCTTGGATTTTTAATGAAATTAAACATTATTTCGCCACAGGAGAAAAATTAGCACCACCAAGCATGAACGACCGAATCGAAGCCGCAAGAAATCACTTAATTTGGAGTATCGAATGGAAAGGCGAACGTTTAGGAATCAACGAAATGCGTCGTCATTATACCAATTATTTCAAAGGCATTCACGGATTTAAAGAATACAAACAAAAATTGGTTACCACAGATGGAATCAATCAATTATTGGATGTGTTTACTGAGATTGAGCAGATTTATGCGGATTATGTTTTCGAGGGGTAATTATCTACCCATGATACACCCTAGAAAACACAATCTTTCCGTCTTTAATTTCTAAAACTTCGGCTACCAACATATCAGGTTCACCAGCTACTTGACGAATATATTCCATAAAAACTCGGTCGGTATTAGCGGTTAACGAAGTTACTTTGTAGTGTAATGTTGGTAATCTATCAAAAGCATCTTGCCACCAAACGCGCATCGCTTCTTTTCCAATGATTAAACCATTGGTTTCGGGTTGGCGAATTTTTAATTTCGGACTGAAATGTTGGGCTTCGTCATCGTATAATTCCAATAATTTTTCTAAGTTTTTTGTATTGAAAGCATCGAACCATCGAATGGCGATTTGTTGTAGTTGATTTGGCATAAAGTCTAAATTTAAAAGCAAAGAAAGCAAAGTTTTTCGCAAAGATGTAAATAAAAAAGGCACAAAGAACAAAATCCAATGTGCCTGTGTATTTCAAAAAAAGCGTTTAGGCATTTTTTAAGTTAATAATTTCTTGTTCGGTTAAGAATCTCCAATCGCCTCTTGGTAAATTTTTCTTAGTTAAACCTGCGAAAGTTACTCGGTCCACTTTTAGAACATCATATTTTAAGTGTTCGAAAATTTTGCGAACGATTTTTACATTCGAAGTTTTCATTTTTAAACCAATTTCACTTTTTGGTTGGTCTTCAATATATGATATTTCTTCCACGTAAACACGGTGATCTTCGATAGTTAATCCTTTTTGAATACGTTCTAAATCTTCAAACTTCAAGTTTTTATCTAACGTTACTTGATATACTTTAGATGAACGTTGGTTAGGCGCAGTGAATTTTTGAATGATTTCATTGTCATTAGTGAACAATAGTAAACCCGTTGTGGTTTTATCCATTCTTCCCACAGGCAGTAATCTTGCTTTTGTAGCGTTTCGCACCAAATCTAGAACATTAGCTGAACCTTTTTCTTCATCTCCCGAAGTAGAGAAGTTTTTTGGTTTATTTAATAATACATATTCTTTCTTTTCTGGTGTAATGTTTACACCATCGAATTGTACTACATCCGATAATTTTACTTTGTACCCCATTTCGGTAATTACCACACCATTTACCTTTACATTCCCGCTTTGAATGTAAATATCCGCATCTCTACGGCTACACATTCCAGAATTAGAGATATAACGATTTAAACGAATTTCGTTTGGATTTGAAGGTTTTTTTGGAGATTTTGGACCTTTTGCTACATCAGACTTAGCAGCATCTGGTTTGGGACTGAATTTAGAAGGTGCCTTTCTAATAGGAGCATTCCCTCTTGAATTACTATTTTTTTTATAACCTCCTTGTCTTCCTGAACCTGGGTGAGGTTTATCGTTATCTTGATGACGTGACATATTCTAAACAATTTTTGCAAAGATATAACTAATATGCTGAAATCAATTTTTTGCCATGAATTAAAACCGATGGTTCGATTAAAACAATGCAAAAAACACCCGAAACAATGATAAATTTCAATAGAAAATGAAGTTTTAGGTATTCTGGTTTTGAAGCTGCTTTCCATAGAAGCAAAAGAAAAAACAGCAGAGCCATTAAACTCAGATAAAAGTAAATATCCATATAACCTACATCATATACTTCAATTAAAAAATAAACCGGAATTAGAGTAGAAATCGTTAAAACCGAAATTATCGATTTCGCCATTTTTTCACCAAAAACAACTGGAATTGTCTTATAATCCGTTATTAAATCACCTTCAACATTTTCTAAATCTTTGATCAATTCTCGAATTAAAATCAACAACAATAAGAAAGAGGCATGAGCAAAAATAACGTGATAAAAGTTCTTGTAATACATCAAAATTCCGAAAAAAGGCAAAACCGCTAAAACCGCTGCTGTAACGTTTCCAATCAAGAACATCTTTTTCAATTTATGCGAATAAAACCAAATCAGAAAAATGTAAGTCGAAAAAAACAAAACCGCACGCCAAGAAACAAAAAACATCAATAAAGCGACAATGAAATTAATTCCGAAATAGACTTTCAACTTCGTTTCCTGACTCACCAATCGGTCAATCATAGCTTTTTTTGGACGATTGATTAAATCCTTTTTCGCATCGTAAAAATTATTGATAATATAACCCGAAGCAATCGTTAACGTAGAAGCCACCACAATTAAAAACAAACGCCAATCGAGAATAATATCCAACGCTCGTTTCTCAGGAGCTAGAATAAAAATGGCGGAAAGATATTGTGCTAATGCTATAACCCAAATATTATATCCTCTTATCACAGAAAAGAAGCTAAAGATTTTAGTGAGGACTAATTTGGATTTACGAGTAAGCATTTCTTTATAGGTAAAAGGTGTTGGGATAAGGGTAAAAGATAAAAGGCATAAGTATTAAATTAAATCTAACTCCCTTTTGCCTTTTACCTATTCCCTTTTGCCTATGTTAAAAATTATAAACCACTTCTAATTTATAGTCTTTCAACGATTCTTTTGCTTTGTCTAAATCTTGGGTAAATCCTAAAATATAACCGCCACCACCAGAACCACACAATTTCAAATAGTAATCATTGGTGTCAATTCCTTTTTGCCATACTTGGTGAAATTGTTCTGGAATCATCGGTTTGAAGTTATTCAAGACAACTTTTGATAATTGTTTGGTGTTTTCTAATAACGATTTTACATCGCCGTGCAAGAAATTTTCCACACAAGCATCGGTATATTTTATGAATTGCGATTTTAACATGTTACGGAAACCATTGTCTTTTAAGTTTTCCATGAAAATCGAAACCATTGGAGCAGTTTCACCAACAATTCCTGAATCGATTAAGAAAACCGCTCCTTTTCCCTGTGTGCTTTGACTTGGAATTCCGGTTGGTTCAATATTGTCTTTCGAGTTGATTAAAATTGGAATACTTAAATAACTATTCAACGGATCTAAACCTGAACTTTTTCCGTGAAAAAACGATTCCATTTGAGAGAAAATCGTTTTTAATTGTAATAATTTTTCACGAGTTAAATTCTCTAAAACCGTGATTTTATCTTTCGCATATTTATCGTAAATAGCAGCAACTAATGCACCGCTACTTCCTACTCCATATCCTTGTGGAATACTAGAATCAAAATACATTCCGTTGTTTACATCATTTTGTAAAGAATCTAAATCGAAAGTCACCAACTCCGGTTGCTCTTTTTGCAACTGAGCTAAATAAGCAGCATATTTTTTTAAACTTTCATTCGATTTAATAGCGCTTTCAGACGAATTTCCATCGTTCTTTAAAGCTCCGTTGTAAAAATTATAAGGAATTGAAAGTCCTTTCGAATCTTGGATGATTCCGTATTCTCCGAAAAGTAATATTTTTGAGTAAAAAAGCGGTCCTTTCATTTTTTAGTATTCAGTTTACGGTTGTTTATAGTAATCAGATTTTAATTTCTTTGGGTTTTGTCTTGTGTCGAAAACAGCAACCACTACAATATGCTTTTGATTATAATGATAAAAAAGTGTATTCTTTTTTGTAACGACACACTTTCTAAATTTAACATTTTTACTTGAAACAGGAAAGGATTCTGGACTTTTTGCTACAATTTTCAAAACTAAATGTAGCTTATTCACAAAATCATCTTTAACTTTCAAATTCCATTTTAACTCCAAATATTCAAAAAGTTGATTCAATTCTTTTTGAGCTCTTGGCGTTATTACAATTTCCCTCATTATTTCAAATGTGGCTTGATATAATCTTCAAAAGAAGAAAACTCTCCCTTCTCATATTGCTCCATTGATTCGTTTAGAATGTTTTGTTGCTCTTCCGTTAAATCATCCCACCAATCTTTCTCTTCTTTTTGAAAAATTTTTCTAATAGCTTGTAATACCGAAGGGTTTTCTGTTTCCATCAGCATTTTCATAAGCTCTAATTTTTCCAATCGAATGTCCATATTTATTGAAATCTATGGTAAATATACAAATTATTTTAATTGATTCGTACCATTCCCAATTTGATCGCAAATATACTGACCATTTTGACAATAGCCAACTAATTCATCTTGAATAAATTGCAGTACGTTTTCTTTTACATTTTCAGGATACAACACGTGAACATTGGCACCAGCATCTAATGTAAAACATACAGGAATTTGTGTTTCATTTCTGAATTCCCAAATTTTATTAATAATTTCCAATGTATTGGGTTTCATTAAGATAAAATATGGCATTGAAGTCATCATCATAGCATGTAAAGTCAAGGCCTCGCTTTCTACAATTTTGATAAATTCTTCTAAATTTCCTGATGATAAAATTGCTTTTATTAGGGATAAATTTTCGTGTGCTTGAGCAAAACGTCTTTCGGCATACGGATGATTGTGCATTAAATCGTGACCAATCGTACTCGAAACTTGCTTTTCGCCTTTGTCTACTAATAAAATAGTGTCTTGATAGTTTTTGAAATTTTGATGCATTTCTGAAAATTCCACTCCAAACAAATCTGAACTTCCAGTAATCTTAGCATGATTACCCCAAACTACTACTTCACCTTTGATACTTCTGCACGCGCTTCCGCTTCCTAATCGAGCTAAAAATGAAGCTTTTGAATAGAAATAATCATCTGAAATCGTTGGATTAATAGCTTTTTCCAAACTCATGATATTCATTGCCAAAGCTGCCATTCCAGAGGCTGAAGAAGCAATTCCTGAACTATGAGGAAACGTGTTTTGGGTATCAATTTTAAAATGATATTCTTTTAAAAACGGACAATATTTTTCAATTCTTTCGAAGAATTTTTGAATTTTTGGTTTGAAATCTTCTTTCGGTTTTCCTTCAAAAAGCAAATCGAACGAAAAACTATTGGTTTCCGATTTTTTGACTACTTCTAATTTTGTGATTGTTTTACAATTGTTTAATGTAAAACTTATCGAAGGATTCGCTGGAATTTGGTTTTCTTTCTTGCCCCAATATTTCACTAAGGCAATATTACTAGGTGCGCTCCATTCGAAACTAGCGGATTCAATCGAATTGTATGAAGTTGTAATAAAATCTTTTTCCGTAAGCATAGCTTAAAATTTTGACAAAAATACCGATTTTGATTGATTTGTTACCTTGATTTTTCGTTAATTTGCATATAAAATTCACACTAATGAATAAATATTTAAGAATCATTTATTGTGTTGCTATTTGCCTAGCAGTTGGTTATTTATCAAGCAAAGTAACACTTTCGAGTATTAACACTTGGTATCCATTAATCAAAAAGCCAAGCTTTAATCCTCCTAATTGGGTTTTTGCTCCTGTTTGGACAATGTTGTATATTTTTATGGGAATTGCTGCGGGGTTAGTTTGGAATCAAATAGAAACCAATAAAGAATTGGTCAAAAAAGGATTGATGTTTTTTACTGTTCAGTTGCTTCTAAATGCTTTATGGTCCTATTTATTCTTTGGATTGAATAATATTTTATTGGCTTTTTTAGAAATCATACTTTTATGGTTAATTATATATGAAACGTTTTACGTTTTTAAACAAGTTGATAAAAAAGCAGGATATTTACTACTTCCATATTTAGCTTGGGTTAGCTTTGCAACGGTGCTAACAGGAACTATTTTTTGGTTGAATCAATAAAAAGTCGTGGTAAAACTTAGTTTTACCACGACTTTTTTCAATTATACTTCTATTGATTAATGTTTTCAGCCACAATAAAACCGCCTGTCCAAGCATTTTGAAAGTTAAAACCACCTGTTATCGCATCGATATTTAGAATTTCTCCTGCGAAAAATAAATTTGGCAAAACTTTACTTCCCATAGTTTTGAAATTAACTTCTCTTAAGTCGATTCCACCTGCGGTAACAAATTCTTCTTTAAAGGTGCTTTTCCCGTTAACCTGAAATTCGGCATTCGTTAATTGTTCGGCTAAAGTATGCAATTGTTTTTTGTTTACATCAGCCCATTTGGTTTCTTCTAAAATCCCAGCAGCTTTTACCAAGTTTTCCCAAAGGCGTTTTGGCAAATCGAAATGTGCATATTTTGCAACTAACTTTTTAGAATTTTCTTCTTTAATGGCCTTCAACAAATCGATTGCGTCTTCAAAATCGGTTTCATTTAACCAATTCACTTGAATGGCAAATTGGTATTTTTTATCAGCCAATTCTCGAGCTCCCCATGCTGAAAGACGTAAAATTCCAGGACCACTCATTCCCCAATGCGTAATTAACAAAGGTCCGGATGCCTGCAATTTTGACTTTTTTACTTTCACCGAAGCAACTGTAGAAAGTCCCATCAAATCTTTAATTCGGACATCTTTGATATTAAACGTAAACAAAGAAGGAACGGGCTCAACAATTTTATGTCCCAAATTTTGTAACAATTCCCAAATCTTTGGATTACTTCCAGTAGTCATCACCACTTTTTGACAAGTAAAAACGTCTTGATTAGTTGAAATTTTCCAATAATTTTCACCTTGATACAATTCCTGAACACTTTGTCCTGTTAGAATATCAATTTTTAATTTTTGAGCGGCTTTTAAAAAACAATCTATAATAGTTTGTGAAGAGTTGGAAACTGGAAACATTCTACCATCTTCCTCAATCTTTAGTTCTACCCCATGCTTTTGGAACCATTCAATCGTATCGCCAGAGCAAAATTGATGAAACGGACCTTTTAATTCCTTTTCGCCTCTTGGATAAAATTTCACTAGATCATTAGGTACAAAACACGCATGAGTCACATTACAACGACCACCGCCAGAAATTCGGACTTTTTCTAAAACACTTTTGCCACGCTCTAAAATAGCTACTTTTAAATTTGGATTCTTTTCTACAATGTTAATGGCTGTAAAAAAACCGGCAGCGCCTCCGCCAATGATGATGATATCGTATTTTGAATTCATGAAAATAGATTGGAACGAAATTTAATTTTCTAAAATATTTTTAACGATTTGACCATCTTTCATAATGATTAAAAATTTTGCAGCAGGATTACCAATTAAATCAATATTTTCTATAGGATTTCCATCTACTAAAATCATATCAGCAAAAGCTCCAGATTTGATAACGCCAATTTCACCGGAATACGGGCTTCTATTTCCTGACATTTTCAATAACTGTGCGTTATCATGAGTTGCCATTTTTAAAATTTCGTATGGAGTAAACCACTCTTTTAGTTTTAATAGATAGGCATTCTGCTCTTCATTCATCCATGGTTCAAATAGAAAATCTGTTCCCCAAGCCAATTTAATTTTCATCTTTTTAGCTAAAGGCCAAATCATTTTCTGCCCTTCAACAACTGGTTTGCGTTTTTCTTTTCGTTGTTCACTCATTTCTGGCGTATTATCCATTAAATTTTGACAACTCAACCAAATATCTTTTCTTTTGATCAATTTTAAAGTAGATTGGTCCAATAATTGTCCGTGCTCGATACATTTTACCCCAGCATTTATAGCTTTTCTAACTGCTCTGGGCGTGTAAGCATGAACGGTTACGTATGTTCCCCAATCTTCTGCCGCTTCAACGGCTGCTTGCATTTCTTCCAAAGTATATTGCGTTACATCTACTGGATCATAAGCAGATGAAGTCCCTCCTCCAGCCATTAATTTAATTTGACTTGCACCAAATCTAAGATTTTCTCTGACGGCAGTTAAGACCTCTTCTTTACCATCAGCAATAAAAGAAGCTCCAAAATTTTCGGCTTTAGAAATGGGTCCAAAAAAGCGTCTTGAACGTTCTTCTGGCAAACGTAAATCACCATGACCTGAGGTTTGACTAATCATAGCTCCTGAAGGCCAAATCCTAGGTCCTTGTATTTTAGCTTCATCAATCATTTGCTTTAATTGAAATGATGGTCCACCAACATCTCGTACGGAAGTAAATCCTCTTTGTAGCATTTTTTCGCTTTCGGGAATTACTTTTGCAATAAGATTTTCAGGTTTTAAATTAGGATCCATCATATCGCCCATGGAAAGAGCTCCGAAAATCATGTGAACATGCACATCAATTAATCCCGGAATCAATGTTTTACCCGAACCATTTATCACTAAAACATCGTTGTTTTTTTCAATGGGTGTTTTAGAAACCGTTTTAATTTTATTTCCTGAAACCAAAACATAACTATTGGTTTGAAGCTGTTGATTTTTACCATCAAAAACAGATACGTTTTCGAAAAGAATATCTTGATTTTGTTGTGCTGTTACTAAATTGGGCAAACCAAAAAAAGAAAGTCCCAATGCAATCTTTGAGGCATTAATAATTTGAGAGAGAAAATTCATATTTATTATTTTAAATTTTAATATCATTAATTCGTGTTGCGCTTCAACGTCCAAAAATCAAAACCGAAACCAATGCCCATGTAATGACGTTTGTTATAATTCCAATCGTTCATATTTTTTGTTAAACCAATGTCGTAACCAAAAAAACCTAAGACTTTGAAACCTCTTATATTAACTCCAACTCCTGGTGTTAGAAATAAAATCAGACCTTGTTCTTCATTGTCATAATTAGCATTTGATAAACTCGTTGAGGCATTATCTAACTCTACTCTACCTAATCCAAAACCTAATCCAAATGATAATCCGTAAGTATTTTTCTTAACTTCAAGACGTTGATTTTTATAGAACTCCCAGTCGTGATTTAAACTAAAAGCAGTTCCAATTTTAAATTCATTAGTAACCTGACTTCTTATTTGTCCTTTTAAGGATGGGCGAATGGAAAAAGGAATCGTTATAGCACTCCATTTAGTATGAAAATGTTTCAAAACGATTTTATCATTTTCAGGGATTTTTAAGTATGCAATTGTATTTAGCTTGTGGTCTGAAGAATTTAAAAACAAAACTGGATTTAAGTTTATTTTTCCATTTTCAGTTGCTAGAATTTTGATATTTTCAATTTTCCAAGGACGAGTGACTTGTATTACACTATCGGTCTTAATTTCAATGATAGTGTCATTTTTGATTTCGCGCTGAATAGAAAATCCATTTTTATTTTCTATGATTATCCAACCTGCTTTTAAAACTTCTTCTTTCTTACCAATAGTCATGTAAACACTATCCAAATGAGAAAACTTTGGATTTAAAACATAATAATTGATACTTTTTCTTTTTTGAAATTGTGCTTCATTGATTTGTTGCGAAAATCCAACCTGAAAACTAACAAAAAGAAAAATCAAATAAAAATTAGATAACCTGGGTAATGTCATAATTTAGATTTTACCAAAGTTAGTATTTTTTTTCGTCAGAGGGATACTAAAATAAAAAAACCTAAGACGATTGTCTTAGGTTTCATTTTAGTGCGGGTGAAAGGACTCGAACCTTCACACCGTGAGGCACCAGATCCTAAGTCTGGCGTGTCTACCAATTTCACCACACCCGCTTTAATTGGAGTGCAAATATAGGTATTACAATATATAAATCAAATAAAATCGAAAATAATTTTATTAAAATTGATAAACTATCCCAACTCCTAACAATTGCTTTAATTGAACTTTTGGTCCTTTAATTACTTGCACACCATCCACTACTTCCTTGGTTTTAATATCATCATCGTAAACAAGATGGGTTCCAATATTTGCCTTAACATATTGATTTACTGTCATATCTAATTGCAATTGCCAATCAACATCGATATTTCCAAAATTATTCAAATAATCAGTATAAAGTGATATTCTATGTTCAAATTTAATGTTCTTGTGCACTTCTTTTTTCCACTGATTAGTAATTAAAAATCCTGTTTCATTTCTTATATTCTTACCTTCTCGTATCAAATTACCAAATTCATCATAAATAGCTTTTTCAACTCCGAATGCACCTTGATTGGCTAGTCGTTGATCAAAAACCAATGTTGTTTTTTGTGTTAGTGGAGATAAATAAACGTTTAAATTCAAATCTTTTCTCGAATATTCAGCACCAATTCCGAGAAATGTATAAGCAGGCGCAAAGGGTTTTGAAATCGCTAAAGCAGTATTGGGATAGGCATAACCATTTGCAAATTGCGTATTAAAATTGAATTTTCCTGCATAATACCAATTAGAAATCGTGTCTCTCCTATATCCAAAAGTAGAATTTATTTGAAGTTGATCATCTGTTTTTCTTACATCTTGTTTTTCTTGCTTATTAATACCATAACGAGCAATCAACTCATTTTTCCAGTGAACATTATCTTTTATATAAGTTCTAATAAATTTACCCTTTAACAAACCCGAAATCGAATTATTCCCACCAGCATTCCAATTCACAAAAGTAATCTGGGAAATATCTAAACCCAATACATTTTCCTTCGACCAATAAGAAACTGAATCTGGCAATTGAGTTCTAACCGTTTGAGCGTTCAACTGAAAAATAAAAAGTAGAGGGCAAATCAAATAAGCTTTTTTAAACATTTTTGAAGGAGTTTAATAATTGAATAATACTAGTAACGTCAATTTTACAAAGTTGTTGTAACTCGGTAACTGTTCCATGTTCTATGAAAGAATCTGGAATTCCTAAATTTATGATTGATTTATTTAGATTATTGTTTGCTGTAATGGCACTGATTTGCTCTCCAAAACCACCTGTGATTACTCCGTCTTCGATAGTAATAATTTGATCATGAGAATTTAGAATAGATTTGATACCATCACCATCTAAAGGCTTTACAAATGGAAAATGATAATGCGAAAATAATTCTGAATTTCTAACTTCTTTCAAAGCTTTGGTTACGTTATTACCAATAGTTCCCGTAGATAAAATGGCAACTTTATTTCCTTTTTGAAGTTCTTTTATTTTTCCAATTTCGATTTTTTCGAAAGGTATTTGCCAATCTAGATTTTCACCTCTTCCTCTTGGATAACGAATGGCAATTGGATGTTTTAACCCTTCTGAGGCCGTAAACATGATATTACGCAATTCGATCTCATCTTTGGGAGCCGCAATTATCATATTCGGAATACAATTCAAATAGGCAATATCAAAAACACCATGATGCGTTGCTCCGTCTTCACCTACCAAACCTGCTCTGTCTAAACAAAAAATAACCAGTAAATTCTGCAAAGCCACATCGTGTATCACTTGGTCATAAGCGCGTTGTAAAAAAGTGGAATAAATATTACAAAAAACGACCATTCCTTGCGTTGCCATTCCAGCTGCTAAGGTTACAGCGTGTTGTTCAGCAATTCCAACGTCAATAGCACGTTTTGGAAAAGCTTCCATCATATAAGTCATGGAACTTCCTGTTGGCATCGCCGGAGTAATTCCAATGATTTTTTCGTTTTGTTTTGCTAATTCTACCAAGGTATGTCCGAAAACATCTTGAAACTTTGGCGGTAAATGCGATTCGTCTTTTGGATGAATTTTCCCTGTTTCAGCATCGAATTTTCCAGGCGCGTGATATTTGACTTGATCTTCTTCCGCTAATTGTAAACCTTTGCCTTTGGTAGTAATCACGTGAAGAAATTTCGGACCTTTAACCGATTTCAATCGTTCTAATTCCAGAATTAATTTAGGTAAATCATGACCATCAATCGGACCCGAATAATCAAAATTCAAAGATTTGATTATGTTGTTTTGTTTTGGATTTTTTCCTTCTTTAACTGCAGTTAAATATTCTTTCAAAGCACCAATACTTGGGTCAATTCCAATAGCATTATCATTTAAAATTACCAATAAATTTGCATCGGTAACTCCTGCATGATTCAATCCTTCAAAGGCCATTCCGCTCGCAATTGATGCATCACCAATTACTGCAATATGTTGTTTCTCAATTTCTCCTTTTAATTGCGAAGCCAAAGCCATTCCCAAAGCTGCCGAAATCGAAGTTGAGGAATGCCCTACACCAAACGTATCATAAATACTTTCGCTTCTTTTAGGAAACCCCGAAATTCCGTTTAATTCTCTGTTGGTGTGGAAAATATCACGTCTTTCGGTTAAGATTTTGTGTCCGTAAGCTTGATGACCTACATCCCATACCAACAAATCTTCTGGTGTATTAAAAACGTAATGAAGTGCAATCGTTAATTCCACAACGCCCAAGCTTGCACCCAAATGTCCTTCTTTTTTAGAAACAATATTAATGATAAAGTCTCTCAATTCTTTGGCCAATTGAGGTAATTGATTTTCAGGAAGTTTCCTTAAATCGGTTGGGTTGTTAATTTTTGAAAGCAAATTTTCCATCACAGCACAAAAGTAAGAATTGGTTGTTGTATTTTTGTACTTATGGAGAATATTTTTACCGATGAATATTTTATGAAGAAAGCCTTACAAGAAGCCGAAGAAGCTTTTGAAAAAGGTGAAATTCCTGTTGGCGCCGTAATTGTGATTGATAATCGTGTAATTGCAAGAACCCATAATTTAACCGAATTACTTCATGATGTTACCGCTCATGCCGAAATGCAAGCCATAACTAGTGCTGCGAATTTCATCGGAGGAAAATATTTAAAAGATTGTACTTTGTATGTGACTTTAGAACCTTGCCAAATGTGTGCTGGCGCTTTGTATTGGTCCCAAATTTCTAAAATTGTTTTTGGAGCTTCTGATGAAAATCGTGGATTTCAAAAAATGGGAACACAATTACACCCTAAAACTCAAGTAATTTCAGGTGTTTTAGAAAAAGAATGCAGTGATTTAATGAAAGCTTTTTTTAAAAATAAGCGATAAATTCCAAAACGTAATAATTTTCCGTAACTTGGTATGGGTTTTGCTACTGCTTTATTTGTAACCAACTAAAACTATTCGCTATGGAAAACAAATTAAAATCAACTTTAGTTATTGGAATTTCAATAATTATTACAGCATTAATTTTAGGCACTGCTTTTAAAAATCGAAACGAAAATTTAGATACTATTTCAGTTGTTGGATTAGGAACTACAGATTTTATTTCCGACGAAATTTTATGGTCGGGAAGTTTTGCAACGAAGAGTTTTGACATTAAAGAAGCCTACAATAAAATGATTTCTGACCAAAAAATTGTGGCAGATTTCTTTTTGAGCAAAGGATTTAAAAAGGAGGAATTTACGTTTGGAGCCGTTCAATTCAATAAACGTTTTAGAGAGGTACGAATAGAAAATCCAGAAAACGTCTATCAAACCAAATACGAACAAGTATTTGACGGTTATGAAGCAACGCAAACCATCACGTTTTCTGCAAAAAAGAATCCAGATTTAATGAAACGAATCGAAGAAGTATCGAGCAAAACATCGGAATTAATTAATTCTGGAATCGAATTAACATCAAATTCTATTCAATATACGTATTCCAATTTACCAAATTTAAAACACAGTTTAATTGAAAAAGCCTCCAAAGATGCCAGCGAAAGAGCGCAAAAAATTGTAAATACGGCGGATGGAAGTTTAGGAAAATTAAAATCGGCAAGCATGGGTGTTTTCCAAATTACGGGTCAAGGCTCAACTGAAGAAGATAGCTATGGAGGAAATTTCGACACCTACAGCAAAAACAAAACCGCAAGAATTACAGTGCGATTAGAATATGAATTGGATTAAAAATTAATTTTATGACATAAAAAAACCGCCAATCTTTAGAAAGGCGGTTTTTTAATTTATTTAATTTCATTTCCTTCTTTGTCAAAGAAATGGTATTCTAGATACGTGTAAGCGTCACGAGGTATGATTTTCACCCATTTCTTATGCTCGAAAAACCATTTCGAACGTAAGGATGGAAAACCTTTAGTAAGGTATGCTGCCACAAAAGGGTGTGCGTTTAGTACAACCTTTTTATGGTCTTTTATAATGCGTTCAAGGTCAGACGCTATTTTGTCGATGATTAAAATTGGAGCTTCAATTTCCCCATTTTCATTGTTTGGGTCTTCTTCTCTTGTTTTAATATTAACTTCTGGTCTAACTCTTTGTCTAGTAATTTGAATTAATCCAAATTTACTAGGAGGCAAGATTTTATGCTTGGCCTTATCGTCACTCATTTCTTCTCTTAAGAAATCGTACAATACTTTGCGATTTTCTGGATTTTGCATATCAATGAAATCCACCACAATAATTCCGCCCATGTCTCTAAGTCGTAACTGACGTGCAATTTCGGCTGCAGCAATCATGTTAACTTCTAGAGCAGTATCTTCTTGGCTAGTTGCTTTGCTTGAACGATTTCCACTATTCACGTCGATTACGTGTAAAGCTTCGGTATGTTCTATAATCAAATAAGCACCTTTGCTCATGGAAACTGTTTTTCCAAAAGACGTTTTTATTTGTCGCTCAATATTATATTTTTCAAAAAGAGGCAGTTCCTTAGACTGATAGTGTTTTACGATTGACACTTTATCCGGAGCTATCTCTTGCAAATACTCCTTCGTTTCAAGATACAAATCTTCATCATCAACATGAATACCAGTGAAGGTATCATTAAATACATCTCGTAATATAGAAGAAGCTTTGTTAAGTTCTCCTAATACTTTTGATGGATGATGAGCAGTTTGTAATCTTCTACACATAGCAGACCAGCGGTCCATCAATGTTTGTAGATCTTTGTCTAGTTCGGCTACTTTTTTGCCTTCGGCTACTGTTCGCACAATAACACCGAATCCTTTTGGTTTGATAGATTGAACCAGTCGTTTTAATCGATCTTTTTCTTCTCTCGATTCTATTTTTTGCGAAACAGAAACGCGATCTGAAAAAGGTACTAAAACAACATATCTTCCAGCTAACGAAATCTCAGAACTAATTCTGGGACCTTTAGTCGAAATAGGTTCTTTCACTACCTGAACTAAAACTGATTGATTGGCACTTAGAATGTCAGTTATGACGCCATCTTTATCAATTTCAGCTTCAAAAGGAAAATTTTTGAGTGAATAATCTTTTAATTTACCTGCGCTTACAAGTTTAATAAATTTCATCAAAGAAGGTAAGTTGGGACCTAAGTCGTGATAATGCAAAAAAGCATCTTTTTCATGACCTAAATTCACAAAAGCGGCATTTAAACCAGCCACAGGTTTACGGATTTTAGCAATAAAGATATCGCCAACCGCAAAATTGCTTTGCTTTTCTTCTTCTTTGTGTAATTCTATTAGTTTTCCATCTTTTAATAAGGCAAAATCTACAGCGTCTGAACCAGATCTAATAATTAACTCTTTGTTCATGCAGTACATTTTTATCCATACTTTTAAAGTTAGAAGTTAGAAATTAGAAATTAGAAAAATTCTAAATTCTGAATTCTGAATTCTGAATTCTACTCGTACAGATGGATTAAACATTTTTTTTCAGGCAGTTTACCTGGGAATCAACTTATAATTGATTCATTTCAATGAACTTTTTTTTAAAAAAGAAAAAGTAGTTTTAAACTACTTTTTCTTTTTATGACGGTTTGCTCTCGCTCTTTTTTTACGTTTGTGAGTTGCTACCTTATGTCTTTTTCTTTTTTTACCACTTGGCATAACATTTTGGTGTTTAGATTAATAAATAGTTTTTATACTGTAACTTCTGTTTTTTCTTTAACGCTTTCAACAAACACTTTAGCTGGTTTAAAAGCCGGAATATTGTGAGCAGGGATTTTGATTGTTGTGTTTTTAGAGATGTTTCTTCCTGTCTTTTCAGCTCTCGTTTTAATAATAAAACTTCCAAAACCTCTTAAATAAACATTGTCACCTGATTCAAGCGAGTTTTTTACTTCTTCCATAAAAGACTCTACAGTTGCTTGAACATCACCTTTCTCAAGTCCTAATTTTTCTGAAATTTTCGCTACGATGTCTGCTTTCGTCATTTTCTTTCGTATTTATATTTATGTGTATTTTTTTGAGTTTGCAAATATAAGAATTAAAAAAACAATAATTCAACCTTAATTGATTAAATTTTAATTACTAAAGATTTATTTTTGCTGTCCCAATACAAAATCATGGAATTCAGTAACTCTTTAATTCATTGGTATTTACAAAATAAGCGCGACTTACCATGGCGAAATACAACCAATCCATATTGGATTTGGCTCTCAGAAATCATGTTGCAACAGACGCGAGTAGCACAAGGTTTACCTTATTTTTTGTCATTTACCGAAGCCTTCCCAACCGTTTTCGACTTAGCTAATGCCGATGAAGAACAAGTTTTAAAATTATGGCAAGGTTTAGGTTATTACTCCAGGGCAAGAAATTTACACACCACAGCAAAACATATTGCTTTTGAATTAAATGGCGAATTCCCATCTACTTATAAAGATTTATTACAATTAAAAGGTGTTGGTGAATATACTGCTGCCGCTATCGCTTCTTTTTCATTTGATGAACCGGTAGCAGTTTTGGATGGCAATGTGTTTCGCGTTTTGAGTCGTTTTTATAATGTTGAAAGCGATATTTCGTTGCCCAAAACTAAAACCGAATTCCAACAATTAGCACAAGAAGTATTAGATAAAAACAATCCTGCCTTATTTAACCAGGCAATTATGGAGTTTGGTGCGCTTCAGTGTGTTCCCAAGAATCCTGATTGTGAAACTTGTGTTTTAAATTCGAGTTGCGCCGGACTACAATTTAAAAAAGTAAACAAACTTCCGGTTAAAACTAAGAAAACGAAAGTCACACCTCGTTTCCTAAATTATTTAATATTAAAAGATTCAAATGCTAATTTCATTATACAAAAGCGTGAAGGAAAGGGGATTTGGGAAAACTTATACGAATTTCCAGTATTTGAAACCGAATCACAATTATCGGAAAATGAAATCATAAAAGAAGTTTCCAATATGGAATTTTTCAACTTAAAACCAATTGATGTTGTATCGCTACATGAAGATGTGATTCTCCACAAATTATCGCACCAACATCTAAATATTCGCTTTTTTGAAGTGCAATTCGACTCAAAATTACCTGATTCAAAACCAATTACAGAAATAGAAAAACTACCTTTTCCTATAGTAATTCACAATTTTATCGCTACAAATTATTGTAATTCACTTTAAATTAGTATTTTTGATTAACCCTAATAAATATATAAGCCATGAACGGAACATTAAACAAGGTTATTTTGATAGGTCATTTAGGTGACGAAGTTAAAATGCATTACTTTGAAGGCGGTAATTGTATCGGACGTTTTCCTTTAGCGACAAACGAAGTCTACATTAACAAAACCACTGGAGAAAAAATCACTTCTACTGAATGGCATAACATTGTTGTTCGAAACAAAGCCGCTGAAATTTGCGAAAAATACCTTTCTAAAGGCGATAAAATTTACATTGAAGGACGAATCAAATCGCGTCAATGGCAAGCTGAAGATGGCGCTACAAAATACACTACTGAAATTCAGGTAACAGAATTCACATTCTTAAATACCAAAAAAGAGACTGATTTAAGTAAGTCTTCTTTACCAACAGGTAGCGCTCCTGATGATTTTAATGTTTAACTAAATTGATTTGATTTGGATCCTGACCCGGCCAGTTTACTTCATACGATTGATTTTGAATTCCTTCTCGGAATAGTAGTAATAATTATTTTGCTAGCTTGCTCTGCCTTTATTTCAGGTTCTGAAGTAGCGCTTTTTTCATTGTCTCAGAAGGATGTAGATGAAATTCAAAATAAAGATTTCAACAAGGGAACTCTAATTGCAAGGTTATTAGAAAAGCCGAAAAAGTTGCTTGCTACTATTTTGGTAGCCAATAATTTTGTGAATATCGCCATTGTTATTATTTTTTCTTCTTTTAGTGAACGATTGTTTAACGGTATTGAATCTTCCGTTTTACGGTTTGTTTTAGAAGTAGTTGTAGTGACCTTTTTTATCTTACTTTTTGGAGAAGTTTTACCTAAAATTTATGCGAACCGAAACAATATGGTGTTTGCTCAAAATGTGGTTATTCCAATTTCGATATTGAATAATGTATTGTCTCCAATTAGTGTTCCGATGCGAAACGGAATTCTTTTTATCGAGAAGAAGCTCAATGTTCAAAAAGGAAATTTTTCGGTTGACCAACTTTCACAAGCGCTAGAATTAACCTCTCAAGCCGATACAACTGATGGG
The DNA here is from genome assembly GCF_023634865.1 of Flavobacterium fragile. Taxonomy (GTDB): domain Bacteria; phylum Bacteroidota; class Bacteroidia; order Flavobacteriales; family Flavobacteriaceae; genus Flavobacterium; species Flavobacterium fragile. The sequence continues at coordinate 96,635 of NZ_JAMLJN010000007.1, read as the reverse complement.
GAGCAAAAAATTTTAGAAGGGATTGTGTCTTTTGGAAATACTGAAGTTCGCCAAGTTATGAGCCCTAGAATAGATGTTTTTGCTCTTAATTTAGAAGAAACCTTTAGTGAAATCATTCCAAAAATTGTAGAAAAAGGCTACTCTAGAATTCCAGTTTACAGAGAAAATATCGATCAAATTGAAGGTATACTTTTCATCAAAGATTTAATTCCTTACATCGACAGCGAAGATTTTAATTGGACCGAATTATTGCGAGAGCCATTCTTTGTACCAGAAAGTAAAAAATTAGATGATTTATTGAAAGATTTCCAAGGTATGAAAAGTCATTTAGCCGTTGTGGTAGATGAATATGGCGGTACCTCTGGAATCATTTCCTTAGAGGATGTTTTAGAAGAAATTGTGGGTGATATTAGTGATGAATTTGACAACGAGGATGCTATTTATTCTCAAATAGATGATAAAAACTTTCTATTTGAAGGCAAAATAAGCTTAAAAGATTTTTACCGCATTTTGGATCTTGATGAAAGTGAGTTTGAAGATCAAAAAGGAGAAGCTGAGACTCTTGCGGGATTCCTTTTAGAACTTTCGGGAAATTTCCCTAAAAAAAATCAGAAAATAACGTTTCATAATCTTAATTTTACCATCGAAAATGTGGATAAGAGAAGAATAAAACAAATAAAAGTTACGTTATTGTAATTATGATACAAAATATAATAAAATTAAGTTGTTTGGGATTGTTTTTAGTATTGGTTTCTTGTGGAGAGGATATCTTACCAAAACCAAAAGGCCAACTGAGTTTGGAATATCCAAAGGCCAAATATTCTAAATTAGAATCGAATTGTTCCTTTACTTTTGAGAAAAACAATTTAGCCTTGATTAAAGATAAATCGTGTGCTTTCGAGATTAATTATCCAAAAATGAAAGCCACCATTTATTTAACACATAAACCCGTTAATAATGACATCGATAAATTATTGCGTGATGCTCAAACATTAACTTATAATCACGTGGTTAAAGCAGATGATATTTTAGAACAACCTTTCATAAACGAAAAGAAAAAAGTATACGGAATGTTTTATGAAGTAGGTGGAAATGCAGCAACTAATGCACAATTCTATGCTACCGATAGCACCAAAAACTTCATTGTGGGAAGTGTCTATTTTTATGCAAAGCCTAATTTTGATTCCATTTTACCAGCCGCACAATATCTAAAAGAAGATATGCGCAGGATAATGGAAACTTTGGAATGGAAACAATAAAAAAAACGCCCTGAGATAATCAGGGCGTTTTTTTTATTACATTTTTTTCGACTCCGTTACCTTGTAAGAATCACCGCCAGCAACAGCTTCAATGGTTTTAGTTAAGGATTCTAACGATTGTTTTTCAGCATCGAATTTTACAGTTGCAATTTTAGTATCGAAATCCACAACAGCTTGCCCAACTCCTTCTTGTGCTGCTAATTTGTTTTCAATAGTTTTAGCACAACCCATAGCGCAAGTCATTCCGTCGATAGTAAAACTTGCTGTTTGCATTTTAGCTAAATCTGCTTCTGAAACGGCTTCTTTTTTTACTTCTTCAGCTACTACTTCTTTGTTTTCTTGTTTACAACTTACTAATGAAAGCATCATTAAAAGCGCTAAACCAATATTTTTTAAATTTTTCATATCAATAAATGTTAAATTAAAAGTCTCTAAATAAAGACTATGCAAAATTACAAAAATTCATAGTGCTATTTTCAAAATAAAGTCTGAATTTTGACGCACAAAATAGTACTATGGAAAACAATTCAACAAAATGGTATTTATTAGGCTTTTTAGGTTGTGTTTGGGGAAGTTCTTTCATCTTAATGCAATTGGGTTTAAAAGGTGTAAATTCAGTACAACTAGGTAGTTTACGAGTCATATTTGCAGCTTTATTTTTGATTATTGTTGGATTTAAACAAATTCCTCAAATCCCTTTATATAAGTGGAAATATATTGCATTAACTGCTTTATGTGGAACTTTCATTCCTGCTTTTCTTTTTGCTTTTGCTTTAACGAAAATCGACGGCTCTATAAGTTCGATTTTAAATTCCTTAACACCGTTAAATACCTTATTGGTAGGATTACTTTTTTTCGGCATGAATGTACAACGAAGCCAGGTTTTTGGGGTAATTATAGGATTTATTGGTTGTGCTTTATTAGTTTTATTTGGTGATGGAGAAAATACTACTGAGAACTACTATTATGCTTTAGTAATAGTGATAGCCTCTATTTTTTATGGTGTTAATGTAAATTTAATTAAAAAGTACTTATCCGATTTAAAACCTTTAACTATTAGCACAGGAAACTTTTTAATCATGTTTTTTCCAGCTTTAATTGTTTTATATTTCACGGGTTTTTTTGATATAATTCAGGAAACTAAGGTTCAGGCTTCGTTAGGCTATATTGCTATTTTAGGAATTGTGGGAACAGGATTTTCAAACATTTTATTTTACAAATTAATTCAATTATCATCACCGGTTTTCGCCTCATCGGTTACCTACATAATTCCTGTAGTAGCGTTTATTTTAGGTTTTTTATTTATGAATGAAACCTTATCTATTATTCAATTGTTAGGAGCTTTGATTGTATTAATTGGTGTTTATTTTTCGAGTAAGAAATAAAAAAAGCACTCTATTTCTAGAGTGCCTTTCCTATTTTATAACTAATTTAATTATTTGAAATCGGCATCTGTTACCCCTTCATTAATTTTAACTTCTGATGTAATCAATTCGATTTCAATACCTACATTCATGATTGTTTTGTAAGGGAATTTCAATCCTTTCACATCTTTATAATCCTGATAATAAGTTGTTTGTGTCATTTTTTGACCTCTTTGCTCTAACTCTTGAGCTTCAGCAACTTTAAATCCAGTTTTCACATCATAGTAATAAGTAGATTTTCCACTCTTAATAGCATAAGCATCAGCGCCATTGATGTTTTCAATTCCAGTTAGAGTTACCGCTTTATCTGTTACTAGAGACAATTCTTTAAAGTTACCTGCCATAGCTTGCATGTCTTTTAAGTCCTGATCTTTAAAATCAACTCTTTGACCTTGTTGCACAGCATACGCTTCTTTTTCATTAACTACTTGCTTCATCATAGTAGAACCCATAGCTTTCATTTCAACACTCATTTTCTTTTGAGCTGTTTTAGTAACTAATTCTAATGGCATTCCTTGAACAGTTCCAGAAGAAAACGTAACTAATGTTTTTACGTTTTTAACCGCTTTTTCTCCACCAATTGCGTTAATATAGTTGTTTAATACCGTTTGAGCTGTTACACCTGCAGGAATAGGTTTTTTAACTTCCGGTTTTTCTGCTGGATTTCCATATTTATCAAAATAGAAAATTGGTAATTTTTCTCTTTTGCTCATTACTTCTAATCCAGGCAAAACATCTGCCGCTTTTCCTACAATAACCACTCTTGTATTATCTGATAAGAAATATTTATTTGCTGCATTTTTAATATCCTCAGCCGTTACTGCGTTGATGTTTTTGATATAGTTTTCGTAAAAATCATCAGGTAAACCTTGAGTTTCTTTATTTAAAGCGTAACCTGCTATAGTTGAAGGTTTTTCAATTTGCATTACAAAATTACCTACGTATTTAGCTTTAGCATTTTTCAAATCTTCTTCAGAAACTAATTCTGTTTTGATTCTTTTCAATTCATTGAAGAATTCAACAACAGCACTATCTGTAACTGTATTTCTTACTGAAGCACTAGAACGGAATTTATTGATATATTTTCCAGCCCCAATAGAAGAGTATGCGCCATAAGTCCAACCGTGTTTTTCACGTAAGTTTAAGAATAATCTTCCTTCTCCACCACCACCTAGAATTTGGTTAGCTAAAAGAACTGAAAAATATTCTTTATCGGTCATTTTCAAGTTTGACAAATTCACTAAAGCAATTTCTGACTGAACAGCATTTGGTGCGTCTATGAAATTAATTTGACTGTATTGAACGTCTTTTGGAGTAGAATAAGTAAATACAGGTGCTTTAGCTTCTTTCCATTTACCAAAAAGTTTTTCAACTTCTTTTTTAATTTCTTTGAATTTAACATCACCAACAATTACCAAGTAAGCATTTGCTGGCACAAAATAATTGTTGTAATTGATAATAACATCGTCCAAAGTAACATTTTTCAATGTTTCTTCGCTTGTAAATTCACCTCTATAATGTTCTTTTCCGAAAACTAAAACATTTTCAACTCTACGAGCAATCGCAGAAACACTTTTTTCATCGGCTTTTAATCCTTCAATAATTTTTTCTTTTTCTTTATCGAATTCACTTTGGTCAAACAATGGATTTAAAGCGCCATCTGCCATTAATTCCAAAATTCTCTTTGAATATCTTGAAAGTCCGTTTGCATAAGCTCCAGAGGCATAAAAATTGATATCAGCTCCTAAAAAGTCGATTTCTTCATTGAAAGCATCTTTACTGATTTTTTTTGTACCATTTCCAAGCATTCCGCTTAAAATATCAGAAACTCCTTTTTTATTTCCTTCTGCATAAGGTGCATTATCCAATGTAAGATTGAAAGAAACGCGAGGTAATTTATGGTTTTCCACCACTAAAACTTTTAAACCATTTTTGAGAACAAAGCTTTGAGGCTTGTTAACGTTAATTGCTGGAGCAGGTCCTGGTTTAGGTTGCGGTCTGTCTTGTGCTTGCATAGTTATTGTTAAAAATAAACTGGCTGCTATGTATAAAAATTTTTTCATAATTCTTCAAATCTTAGTTTTGTGCTTTATCTTTAGCAGGAACATATTCTAAAATCATTCTTTGGTTAGAGCCTAGATATTTTTTAGCCACGTCTCTAATTTCCTCTCTTGTGATAGAACGATAAATATCAATCTCGGTATTGATCAAATTGATATCACCATACAACATATAATACGTTGCCAAATTATCCGCGATTCCTTCAACAGAAGCATTACTGCTTACATAATTACTTTCAAATTTGTTTTGAAGTTTTTGGTAATCTTTTTCCGAAATTAATTCGTTTTGCATTTTCACGATTTCTTCATCAATTTCTTTTAAAATAGATTCCATTGTGTTGCTTCCCATTGGTAAACCGTAAATCAAATACATTCCGTAATCTTCTTGACTGTAATTGAATGCTCCAATTTGTAAAGCCATTTTCTTATCGTCTACAATTTTTTTGTAAAGTTTAGAACTTTTTCCATCTGACAAATAAGTTGAAATCATATCTAAAACTCTAGCTTCTCTAGATTTCATCGAAGGAGTTCTGTAAGCCGATACCAACATTGGAATTTGGATGTTTGGATCTTGCCAAGTGGCCTTAAATTCTTCAGTAATTGGTGCTTCTTCATATTTTTGACGTGTTACAGGCGCTCCTTTTGGGATTGGACCAAAATATTTTTTAATCCATTCTTTTGCTTGATCTTTGTCAAACTGACCTGCAACCACTAATACCGCATTGTTAGGTACATAGAATTTCTTATTGAAAGCTAAGAATTCATCTAAAGTAGCAGCGTCTAAATGCTCCATCTCACCAATGGTTGTCCAACGGTAAGGATGCACTTTAAACATGTTTTCTTTAACAGCTTTAATTAAGTTACCATAAGGCTGATTGTCAACACGTAATCTTTTTTCTTCTTTAACAACCTCGTTTTGTGTATCAACACCTACTTGGTTAATAACAGGATGCATCAATCTTTCTGATTCCATCCAAATCGCTAATTCTAAGTTATTAGATGGAAAAACCTCGTAATAATACGTTCTATCGTCTGTTGTGTTCGCATTATTGTTTCCTCCGTTTGCTGTTACAATTTTAAACCAATCACCACGATTGATATTTTTTGTTCCTTCAAATAAAAGGTGTTCAAAAAAGTGAGCAAAACCAGTACGGTTTGGTTGTTCGTCTTTTGCCCCTACATGATACATTACAGAAGTAATAACCACAGGTGCAGAATTATCTTGATGTAGCACAACGTGTAAACCATTGTCTAAATCAAATTCCTCAAATGTTACTTTTTGAGCAGTGGCAGTTCCGCCAAGCATAAGTGCAGTACCCAAAGCCATTAAAGATTTTTTCATACGTTATTAATTTGTTTGATATAATTCTTAATAAGACGCAATTTCATGATTTTGTTACATTTTTTAAGAAAAAAAATATTTTCATCTGTAATTTTACTTTTTATGGAATAGATAGTTGTTTGGTTTAGAAATTATTGTATATTTGCAACCTTAAATTTTTTAACTAAAATCATTGTTATGTACGCAATCGTAGAGATAGCAGGGCAACAATTCAAAGTAAGCAAAGACCAAAAGGTTTATGTTCACCGTTTAGCTTCAGAAGAAGGAGCTAAAGTTTCTTTTGACAAAGTACTTTTGTTAGATGAAAATGGAACTGTAACTTTAGGCGCCCCAGCTGTAGAAGGTGCTTCAGTAGAAGCCAAAGTATTACAACACTTAAAAGGTGACAAAGTAATTGTTTTCAAAAAGAAAAGAAGAAAAGGTTACAAAAAGAAAAACGGTCACAGACAATCATTCACTCAAATTTTAATTGAAGGAATCGTTGCTGCTGGTGCTAAGAAAAAAGCTGCTAAAAAAGAAGTTGAAGTTGAAGTAACTGAAGCTACTGAAGAAGTTAAGCCAAAAGCTAAAGCAACAAAAAAACCAAAAACTGAAGAATAACATTTAAAAATATTACGTCATGGCTCACAAGAAAGGTGTCGGTAGTTCGAAGAATGGTAGAGAATCAGAATCGAAACGTTTAGGCGTTAAGATTTATGGTGGTCAAGCTGCTATTGCTGGAAACATCATTGTAAGACAAAGAGGTTCGAAGCACAACCCAGGTGAAAACGTTTACATGGGTAAAGATCATACTTTACATGCTAAAGTTGATGGAGTTGTAAAATTCCAGAAAAAAGGAGAAAACAAATCTTATGTATCTGTAATTCCTTTTGAAGCTTAATAAAATCTTATTTTGCAACATAAAAAAACCTCTCAGTTGAGAGGTTTTTTATTTTTAAACCATTCCTATTTATTTGCTTGAATGGTTTTATATAACTCCAACGCCTTACCATCTGTCAATAAAGAAACGAAATGACAAATATGCAACAATCTATCGTAAAGGTTTTCCTTTTGAAATTGGAAACGTTCTGGCAATAACTCCAATAACAATTCATCGTAATTAGAAGCTGTTCCGTTTACTTTTTTGTTATAAGCCGTACAAAATGCATCCAATAAATTATTGATGATTTTATACCCCATTACTTCCTTCTGAATTACTTCTTTACTTTGGTATACGTTTTTAATACTAATTTGAATGATGTCGTTCATTTGCGCTTTGTACTGACTTTTATCCATCAAGGCAAATGTAAATTCTCCAGCTAAAATAGCTTTTTCATTTTCCATAAAAATCGCTACCGCATCATTGATTAAACTTCCAATGGCTAAGGCACGCAAATAACTTATTCTATCTTCTTTAGTGATGAGTTCGTTGTATTTTTTGGTATCGATTCCGTTTTTGACAAGTTTGATTAGATATTCTAATGCATATTCTTCTGGAATCCAGCCTAAGTTAATTCCGTCTTCAAAATCGATGATGGTGTAGCAAATATCATCAGCCGCTTCTACTAAATACGCTAATGGATGACGTTCAAAACCAATATCGTTTCCTGATTTATTCGAAATTAAACCTAACTCATTAGCAACCTCAGCAAAGAACTCTTTGTCTTGCTGGAAAAAACCATATTTTTTATCACAGATTTTTTGCGTTGGTTTTTTTGGCAAACTTTCTTTCGGATATTTCATAAAAGCACCCAAAGTCGCATACGAAATACGCAATCCGCCTTCGATTCCTTCTCGAGAAGCCGCCAACACTGAAAAACCATTAGCATTTCCTTCAAAATCGATTAAATCTTGCCATTGTTTTTCGGTTAATTGGTCTTTGTATTGCAATCCGTTTCCGGTTTTGAAATATTCTCCAATCGCTTTTTCTCCTGAATGTCCGAAAGGAGGATTTCCAATATCATGTGATAATGCCGCAGCAGCCACAATCGCACCAAAATCATTGGCTTGATAGCCGTGAACTTCTTGTAAATGCGGATATTTTGCAATGATTTGCTTTCCAACCAAACGCCCTAAAGAACGCCCAACAACAGAAACTTCCAAACTATGTGTTAGTCGGTTGTGAACGAAATCGGTTTTGGAAAGTGGAATGACTTGCGTTTTATCTTGCAAACTTCTAAAAGCGGCAGAAAAAATAATTCGGTCATAATCGACTTCAAAGCCTAAACGGGTGTCGTCTTGCTCTTTTCGTAAACGTTTACTGGTGTCGCCTTGTCTTTTTAAGGACAATAATTGTTCCCACTGCATCATAAGATTCTAGATTGAAGATTGCGGATTTTTATATTACTCTTTTTCGTTAGCTAAGAAGAAATTTCTCGATTTTTTTGGATACTGATTATAACTTTTATCACTCGGATTTACAATAACCGATTTGATGTTGATTTCATCTCCTACTTTGAAGTTTTTCTCTGTGTATTGGTAATCCAATAAGTATTCACCGCAGAAATAATTTCCATCTGCATCTTTTTCTATAATTCCCGTGTAAATTCCCTTTTTATCTTTTGACATAATTGTATTTTTTTCAAATGTACGAATTGGATTGTAATTATTTAAAACAAAAACAGCCATCGGGTGATGACTGTTTTCTATATTCTATTTTCTATGTTCTTTTATCTAATTAAGAACCACACATTTCACAATCTTCTGGACCAGCGTTTCTAGCCATTTCGATCATGGCTCTGTATTCTTCAGCTGACATTTCTGCTGGTTCTTCTAAAACGGCAATAGCTTCTACTTTTTTCACTTCAACATGTTGTTCTTTCACTTCAATTGGAGCTTCTTTTTTGTCGTTATTTAAAGTAAACTTAATCGCATCCACTGCAGCTTTTGTTCTTAAATAGTACATTCCCGTTTTTAAACCTGATTTCCAAGCGTAGAAATGCATCGAAGTCAATTTCGCATAGGTAGCATCTTGCATAAACAAGTTTAACGATTGCGATTGGTCAATAAAATAACCTCTTTGACGCGACATATCGATAATATCTTTCATCGACATTTCCCAAACTGTTTTGTACAATTCTTTTAAATCAGCAGGAATTCTTTCAATGTGTTGCACCGAACCATTGTGACGCATGATTTCTTGCTTCAATGTTTCGTTCCACAAACCTCTTTCTACTAAATCGTTCAATAAGTGTTTGTTTACCACGATGAACTCTCCAGAAAGCACTCTTCTTGTATAAATATTGGAAGTATAAGGTTCGAAAGCTTCGTTATTTCCTAAAATTTGAGAAGTTGAAGCCGTTGGCATTGGTGCTACTAATAATGAGTTTCTCACTCCATTTGCCATTACTTCTTTTCTTAAACTTGCCCAATCCCAGCGACCTGATAAATCTTCGTCTTTTAAGCCCCAAAGGTTGTGTTGGAATTCTCCTTTAGAAATTGGCGAACCTTCAAAAGTTGAATACGGCCCTTCTTCTTTTGCCATTTCCATAGAAGCGGTAACTGCTGCGAAATATAAAGTTTCGAAAATTTCTTGGTTTAATTTTTTCGCTTCGTCACTTGTAAACGGCATTCTCAACATAATGAAAGCATCCGCTAAACCTTGCACTCCTAATCCAACTGGACGATGGCGCATGTTTGAGTTTTCCGCTTCTTTTACTGGATAGTAATTTCTATCGATTACTTTATTTAAGTTGCGAGTAACGCGTTTTGTTACATTGAATAACAATTCGTGATTGAATGTTCCGTTTTCCACAAACATTGGTAACGAAATAGAAGCCAAGTTACATACTGCAATTTCATCTGGAGAAGTGTACTCCATAATTTCTGTACATAAGTTTGATGAACGGATAGTTCCCAAATTCTTTTGGTTCGATTTTCTGTTCGCCGCATCTTTGTACAACATATAAGGCGTTCCTGTTTCGATTTGAGATTCAAGAATTTTTTCCCAAAGTTCACGAGCCTTGATAGTTTTTCTACCTTTTCCTTGTGCTTCGTAAGAAGTATATAAAGCTTCAAATTCTTCACCATAAACTTCATCTAAACCTGGACATTCGTTTGGACACATTAACGTCCAAGTGGAATCTTCTTCCACACGTTTCATGAATAAGTCTGAAGTCCACATCGCGAAGAATAAATCTCTCGCACGCATTTCTTCTTTTCCGGTGTTCTTTTTCAAATCTAGGAATTCGAAAATATCAGCATGCCAAGTTTCTAAATAAATAGCGAAACTTCCCTTACGTTTTCCTCCACCTTGATCTACGTAACGAGCGGTATCATTGAAAACACGTAACATTGGAACAATTCCGTTTGAAGTTCCGTTTGTTCCACGAATGTACGAACCTGTTGCTCTAACGTTATGAATAGCCAAACCGATTCCTCCCGCTGATTGCGAGATTTTTGCTGTTTGTTTTAACGTATCATAAATTCCGTCAATACTATCATCTTGCATCGTTAACAAGAAACAAGATGACATTTGAGGTTTTGGAGTTCCGGCGTTGAATAAAGTTGGAGTAGCGTGTGTAAAGAACTTTTTCGACATTAGTTCGTAAGTTTCAATCACTGCTTCTAAATCGTTAAGATGAATTCCGACTGAAACACGCATTAACATGTGCTGTGGACGCTCTACAATTTTTCCGTTGATTCTTAATAAATACGAACGTTCTAAGGTTTTGAAACCAAAGTAATCGTAATTGAAATCACGATTGTATATAATGTGAGAATTTAAAAATTCTGCATTAGCCTGAATAACTTCATAAACCTCATCCGAAATCAAAGGTGCTGGTTGATTGGTTCTTGGGTTTACGTAGTGATACATTTCACTCATCGTTTCCGAGAATGATTTGTTGGTATTTTTGTGTAGGTTAGAAATCGCAATACGAGCCGCTAGTTGGGCATAATCTGGGTGAGTTACCGTCATGGAAGCTGCGGTTTCAGCTGCTAAATTATCTAATTCAGAAGTAGAAACTCCGTCGTATAATCCTTCAATTACACGCATTGCTACTTTCACAGCGTCTACCATGTCATTTAATCCATAACATAGTTTTTTAATTCTATCCGTGATTTTGTCAAACATTACTGGCTCCTTATGGCCATCTCTTTTTACTACATACATATGTTTTTAGTTTTTTGAAAACAGACAATCCCTTCCCTGCTTTCGGTTAATAATTATTGAACAAAAGCGCAAGTCTCCCGACATTTTATAGCGCTTCATATTTAATTTTAAAAATCAGCGTCAAAACTAATTTTATTTGAATCTGCATCGGAATTCATTACACCGGCTTTTTGATATTCAGCAACACGTTTTTCGAAGAAATTCGTTTTTCCTTGTAACGAAATCATATCCATGAAATCAAATGGGTTTGAAGAATTATACACTCTATCACATCCTAATTCTACTAATAATCTATCCGTAACGAATTCTAAATATTGCGTCATCAAAGTCGCATTCATTCCAATTAAACTCACCGGTAGCGATTCTGTGATGAATTTTCGTTCAATATTTAATGCATCAACGATAATTTCTTTGATTCTTGCTTTTGGCACTTTATTTACAATGTGATGTGTATGTAAGTGAACCGCAAAATCACAATGCATTCCTTCATCACGAGAAATTAATTCGTTTGAAAACGTTAATCCTGGCATTAATCCACGTTTTTTCAACCAGTAAATCGAACAGAATGAACCTGAAAAGAAAATTCCTTCCACAGCTGCGAAAGCAATTAATCTTTCTGCAAACGAATCCGATTCGATCCATTTTAAAGCCCATTGTGCTTTTTCTTTAATCGCTGGAAACACTTCAATCGCATGGAATAACTGATTTTTCTCTGCTTCGTCTTTCACATATGTATCAATTAACAACGAATACGTTTCACTGTGAATGTTTTCCATCATAATTTGGAAGCCATAGAAGAATTTCGCTTCTGGATATTGTACTTCATTAACAAAGTTTTCTGCTAAGTTTTCGTTTACAATTCCGTCTGAAGCTGCAAAAAATGCTAAAATATGTTTGATGAAATATTTTTCATCGTCATTTAATTTATTGTTCCAATCGTTTAAATCTTGATGCAAATCAATTTCTTCTGCTGTCCAAATACACGCTTCTTGTTTTTTGTACCATTCCCAAATATCTTGATGTTTGATAGGAAAAATGACAAATCGATCTTTGTTTTCTTGCAAAATAGGTTCCACTATAGACATAGCTATTTGATTTTAAAAATGTTAATGATTGGTTAAATTGACTTATTTGGGGATTACAAAGTTTGTCATTTGAAACGAGAAATGAAAGTCAAACTTATTCACAATTGGAGCAAGTTTTTAACAAAGCTGATAATTGTCAGTAAATTAATATAGGTTTTTAAAATACTGTAAATCAATAAGTTAAAAACCAATAAAACAACTGTTAAATCCTTGTAAGCAACTGAAAAATAAGCGACTCACGAGTGTTTTTAATCGATAAAAATGAGATTATTTTTTTAACTCTTTTGCCACTTTGTCTAATTCGTCAAACCATTGTTGTCCGAATTTTCTAACTAGTGCTTCTTTCACAAATTGGTACACCGGAACTCCTAATTCTTGTCCTAACGAACACGCGTCATCGCAAATGTGCCATTTGTGGTAATTCACTGCTGCGAAATCCGAATATTCTTTAATTCGAATTGGATATAAATGACAAGAAACTGGTTTTTTCCAATCTACAATTCCTTGATTGTAGGCTTGTTCGATTCCACAAAGTGCCGTTTTTCCGTCGAAAATTACATAAGCACAGTCTTTTCCGTCGATAAGTGGTGTTTCTAATTCACCAAAATCGGAAACTACGTGCGTTCCTTGTTCTTCAATGGCTTTAATTCCTTCAGGACGAAGAAAGGGTTTTACTTTTGGAAAAATTTCAGCTAAAATTTTGGTTTCTTCCTCATCTAAAGGAGCACCCGCATCGCCATCCACACAACAAGCACCTTGACAAGCTGACAAATTGCAAACGAATTCTTTTTCTAAGATTTCTTCGGAAACGATGGTTTTATTTAACTGAAACATATTGGGTTTATTTTAAAGTGCAAAGATACGATTTTGAATTTAGATTTTCGGATTTAAAATTGAACTTGATATAGGCACGCGGATGACACAGATTCTACGAAGCGCGAATGATGACGGATTTTTTGTAAAACAAAGTTTCACAGAGTTCTTTTGTGTTTCTTTGCGAAAAACTTTGCGACTTTGCGTTTAAATCTTCACATTGCTTTGAATTTGAACTTGATATTGAACTTGCTCTTGTTCTTGATTTTTGACCTTGCAATTGATAATGTATCGTTAAATTAGAAACGTTCTTGATTCAATATCCTTATATTTGCACAAATATTCAGCGTTTTATGGAATTCGGAATCAATTGGAAAGACATTTTTACCATCAGCATGATTTTATTTGCTGTGATCGATATTGTGGGAAGTATTCCTATTATTGTTGATTTACGTAGTAAAATGGGGCATATTCAATCGGAAAAAGCGACAATTGTAGCGGCGGTGATTATGATTGCCTTTTTATTTGTGGGAGAAGAAATTCTGAAATTGATTGGTATTGATGCGAATTCGTTCGCAGTTGCTGGTTCGTTTGTCTTATTTTTCCTTGCCTTAGAAATGATTTTAGGCATTCGATTATACAAAGAAGACAATCCGAGTACGGCTTCGATTGTTCCGATTGCGTTTCCATTGATTGCTGGAGCGGGAACGATGACAACGATATTATCGTTACGTGCTGCTTATGACAAAATCAATATTATCATAGCGATTATTATAAATGTAGTAGTTGTTTATGGTGTTTTGAAATCTTCAGGTAAAATCGAAAAATTACTTGGAACCAATGGTTTAGGTGTGATTCGCAAGATATTTGGCGTGGTTTTATTGGCGATTGCAGTAAAATTATTCGCCGCGAATGTTAAAGGATTATTTATTTAGAGAATATACAAAATGAAAATTTTTACTTATGTGGCAGTTGCCATAGCTTTAGTTTTAATTGTTTTTAATCTTTTTCAAATTGATTATAGCAATCCATTTGAAGGAAATAGCACGATTGCCATTATTGGTGTTGTGGCTGGAATTTGTGCAATTCTATTATTAGTGTTATTGCGTTTTTCAAAAATGATTGAAGAAAAAACCAAACAATAATGCTTGACGTTTTAATTATTGGCGCTGGAGTTTCAGGCGTTTCGTGTGCTTTGATTTTGGGTTCAGCCCAAAACAAACCGTTTGCAATGGATAAAAAGATTGCGATTGTAGCACATCAAAAAGCGTCTTCACTACAAAATGCCATTTTTAATAACGCATACGGAATTCCCGCAGGGAAATTAGGCAGTGAATTGTTGGAAGAAAGTTTGGAACATTTGACCAACTCATATCCGCACGTACAACAAATTCATGGTGAAAAAGTGCTTTCTATTTCTGGTGAAGCAGGAAATTTCACAGTTACTACCAACAAATCTTCACTTCAAGCTAAAATTATAGTTATTGCTATTGGTGCTGGAAATCCATTTACAGTTGAAGGTTTGGAATCGTTTGTAATGCCACATCAAAAAGCCGCTCCTGAGAAAAATAGAATCCAATTAAAAAATACAGACCACCTGGTTGCTGAAGGTATTTACGCAGCTGGAGTTTTAGCTGGGCATAGAAGTCAATTAAGTATCGCCGCTGGTAGTGGTGCTTCGGTTGCAACGGATATTTTAACGTTTTGGAATAACGGAAATCCGGTGCAGGTGCATGATGTTTTGGAGAAATAGCTTTTTATTCTTCTGAATCGTCTTCTTCATCATCAAAATTCATTCCTTCTAAAAAATCATCCCAATTGATTGGATCTTGATAATCATTTGGATCAGGTGGAATAGCTCCTGGTGGATTGAACAATTCCCATTCGTCCCAATAATAATTACTCTTGTCAAAACTAGCTACCCAATTAATAAATAATTCTCTGAATTCGTCGATTTCTTTTCTAATCAACGTAACATAATCGGTATCTTTAAAAGAATCGTGAAATCGCAAACTTCCTACTTGAACATATAAATGCATCGCATGATCTCTAATGATAGCCGCATTTTGCATTCGTATGCTGTACATATCTCCGCCTTCAGCACCCGCAATTTTAGCACAAATTATCGCAGCATCATCTCGCATCATGTATTTTGTGGCATTTAAATACTCGTCTTCTTCACTAATGGTATTTAAAAGACTATTGACCAAATCTAAAATTAATTCGGCTTTTTTATAAATTGGTAAATCGAATAATTTATCTCTTCTACTCATTTTAAAGACATTTTACTTACGCAACACCTTATTGACCATATTGTCTTTCTTTAAAATCAATTGGTAATACGCTTTTTCGTTAAACAGTTGACGTACAAATTCTGCTTGAAGATAGAATAACACTTTTTCTTTTTGATTCTCTAAATTGAAAAGCAAACCGCCTTTTGCCATGTAAGCCTTAAAGTTATTGAAATAATTTCCGGAACGAATTTCTTTTTCCAAAGCTTCCATCGAAATCTTTTCAAACTTTTTGCGGTTTTGATCCAATTGTTCAAATACAAAATAGTTTACTAATCCAGATTGCATCAACATAGTTAAACCTTCTGCGCCGTGGGAATCTTCTAACGGAACAAAAATGTCAGGCATAATTCCGCCACCACCATACACGATGCGACCTTTCTTTGTTTTGAATTTTAGACTATCTGCGATTTTGGCTTTATCTTTTTCGTACAATTCACCACTTTCAAAACGTTTATCGAATTCGTTAAAGTAATTTTCACCTTTGTCTTCATACGGTTTCTGAATTGAACGTCCTGATGGTGTGTAATATCTGGCAATAGTTAATCGTACAGCCGAACCGTCACCTAATGGCATTTCGCGTTGCACTAATCCTTTTCCGAAAGAACGTCTTCCGTAAACCAAACCTCTGTCGTTATCTTGAATGGCTCCTGCTAAAATTTCACTTGCAGAAGCACTATTTTCATTGATTAAAACACTGACTTTACCGGTTTCAAAAATCCCTTTTTCAGTGGCTAACGTGCTTTCGATTTTATCTTTTTTATTTTTCGTTTTAACGATTAACTCTTTGTTTTTCAAGAATTCGTCTGCAATTGCAACGGCTGATTCCAAATAACCACCACCATTATCACGTAAATCAATAATAATATGTTTTGCACCTTCTTTTTTTAATTGGGTTAAACCCGATAAAAATTCGTCGTAAGTTTTCTCAGCAAAGCGATTGATTTTGATGTAACCCGTAGTTTTATCCACCATTTGCGAAACATCTACACTTTTGATTGGAATAACATCACGAGTAACGTTTACGGCGAATTTCTTTTTTTCAGATTTTCTGTAAACGGTTAGTTTTACATTAGAACCTTGTTCGCCTTTTAAGATAGAAAACAACGTATCGGTTTCTAATTTTTTGTTGTACAATTGTAATTTATCCGCGAAAAGAATTCGGTCGCCCGATTTTAAACCCACTTTTTCTGAAGGACCGTTTGCAATAGGTTTTATAACGGCTAAGGAATCGTTATACATGTAGAAATTGATGCCAATTCCAACAAAATTGCCACGCATTTCTTGCTCAACCGCTTCTAATTGACTTTTGGGAATATAAACCGAATGTGGATCGAGTTTTTCTAAAATGCCATTTACTGTTAAATCGACAATAGAATCTGTATTTAAACTGTCAACATATTCTTTTTCGATGAAATCGATAAGTTTATTCAGTTTATTTTTATTGGCATTTCGGTTTAAGAAAGCTGTTTCTGTAGAAGGATTGAGTTTACTTCCCAATAACAAACCTACCGCAACAGCTACTGCGATTACAATTGGAAAATATACTTTATTCATTTTCATTTTAGCTCAAATCTTCAATTAATTCGACCTCAACACCTGCTTTTCTTAAGAAATCAACTCCTGAAGTATCTTTGTATTCTTGATGATACACCACTCTTTTAATTCCCGATTGATGAATTAATTTGCTACAATCTTTGCAAGGTGAAAGGGTAATGTATAACGTAGCATCTTCACAAGATTGCGTAGAACGTGCTACTTTTAAAATGGCGTTCGCTTCGGCGTGAAGCACATACCATTTGGTTACATTATCTTCGTCTTCGCAACAATTTTCAAAACCTGATGGTGTTCCGTTATAGCCGTCGGAAATAATCATTTTGTCTTTAACGATAATTGCGCCTACTTTTTTTCGTTGGCAATACGACAGATTACCCCATTCTTTGGCAATTCGTAGATAAGCCTTATCGTATTTTGCTCTTTTTTCTTTCTTCATTAGTTCATCCAAATTTCGCTTTCAATAATCATTGGCAAAACTACACCAATTATAAATGCTGACATAACTAAAGCCCAATCTCTTTTCGAATAGCGGAAGAAATTTTGCACCACATAAGACAAAATCAACACTGCTATTACTACAATAATTTGAGCCGCTTCAATTCCTAAAGCAAACTCTAATAAAGGCAGTAATTTAACAGAAGTATCACCTGGTAAAATTGTCTTAAAATAATTTGAAAAACCAAGTCCGTGAATAATTCCAAAGAACAACGTTACTATTGCTTCGAAAGTGATATTGTCTTTTTTAGCTGATTTTCCTGCAGTAAAAAGGTGAAAAGCGGCTGTTACCAATATAGTGATAGGAATTAGAAACTCTATTAAAACAGCTTGAATTTGAACCACTCCATAAACTGATAATAGCAAAGCTAAAGTATGTCCAATTGTAAAAAGTGACACTAGAACAAAAACATTTTTCCAATCTTTAAAGGCATAAGGAATAACCAAAGCCATTAAAAACAAAACGTGATCATAAGCCGTTATATCCAATACATGCTTGAGACCAATTGTAAAATACATCCAAAATTCTGACATAACAATTAAGTTTTTTCGGGGAATTTCAAACTTACGATTTATTTTTATATGTTACCAAATTATCAGACAGAAAACCAGATTAAATTGTTGTTAAAGATAGAATTTTATGTAATTTTGCTTTAATATAAAAAAACAAGCAACATGTCAATTTCAGATTTATTCGATAGTGGTTTTAGAAACAGAAATAAAGGTCACTTTTCAGCCATTGTAAGGGTAGCTTTATCAGATGGCACCATCACTCCTGAGGAGAAAAAATTCTTAGATAAATTAGCTATTAAACTAGAGATTTCTCAAGCAGAATATGAAGAAATTTTAGAAAATCCTTTAAAATATCCGGTTAATCCACCACTATTACACTCACACCGTTTAGAACGTCTATATGATTTGTCTAGAATGGTATATGCTGACGAACATGTTACGGGTGAAAAAGAGCAAGATTTATTAAAAAAATACGCTTTAGCTTTAGGATTTACTCCAGGAAATGTAGGTTATATCGTAGATAAAGCTTTAAAATTAGTAGACATGAATGTGGATTTAGACACGTTCATTTACGAAATGCAACACATGAACAGATAATTCAATCTGCTTTAAAATAAAAAAGCACAAATTCTAATGAGTTTGTGCTTTTTTATTTTCTTATTTAAAGAAATTACTTCGCTTTCGCCATAAATTCTTCTGCTTTTTCTACCATGTTTTTGCTTCCGCAAAAGAACGGAACGCGTTGGTGTAACTCAGTAGGTTGGATTTCCATGATTCTTCTGTAACCATCAGAAGCTTTTCCTCCAGCTTGTTCGGCTATGAAGGCCATTGGATTGCATTCGTATAACAAACGTAATTTTCCATTTGGTGCTTTTGAACTGGTTGGATACAAATAAATTCCGCCTTTAATCATGTTTCTATGAAAATCAGAAACTAAACTTCCGATGTATCTTGAAGTGTAAGGTCTGTCGCCTTCTTCTGATTGACAATATTTGATGTAATCTTTCACTCCTTGTGGAAAATGAACATAATTACCTTCGTTAATCGAGTAAATTTTACCATCTTCCGAATATTTCATATCGGGATGTGATAAATAAAACGTTCCGATAGCTGGATTTAAGGTAAATCCGTTTACACCGTGACCTGTTGTATAAACTAACATCGTCGAAGTTCCATAAATCACATAACCTGCCGCTACTTGATTTACGCCTGGTTGCAAGAAATCTTCAATAGTTACAGGAGTTCCAACTGGTGTAATTCTTCTGAATACAGAAAAAATCGTTCCCACTGAAACATTCACATCAATATTAGAAGAACCATCTAACGGATCCATCAAAACTACGTATTTGTTATTGTGTGAATTATCTGAACCTGCAACCGTAATAAAATCATCGTTTTCTTCCGAAGCGATTCCGCAAACAATCTCACGATTGATTAAAGTTTGAATGAAAACTTCGTTTGCGTAAACGTCTAATTTTTGTTGGTCTTCTCCTTGAATATTTTGTTCTCCGGCAGCACCTACGATATCTACCAATCCCGCTTTGTTTACTTTATAATTTACCACTTTTGCGGCCAAACGAATAGAGTTAATGATACGCGATAGTTCTCCTGTTGAATATTGAAACGAATTTTGATGTTCAATGATAAATTCACCTAGGGTTTTATTTCTTTCTTCCATTTCGAAAAAATTATAGTTGTGTTTAAAGCACAAATATCGTGTTTTTTGTGAAATCCCTTTAATTATTTAAAAAGATGTTTAAGTTAATTTTACTTTTGTAAAAAATTACGAAAAATGATGATTAGAAAAGCCACCAAAAACGACATGCCATCCGTTTTAGAATTGATTCAAGAATTGGCAACCTTTGAAAAAGAACCTGATGCTGTTGTGGTTACTGTTGATGATTTAATTCGCGATGGTTTTTCGGAAAATCCGCTTTTTCAATGTTTTGTTGCTGACGTTGATGGCGAAATTATCGGAATGGCTTTGTATTATTATCGTTATTCGACTTGGAAAGGAAAAACCATTCATTTAGAAGATTTAATTGTAAAAGAAAACAAACGCGGAACAGGTGCCGGATTTGCCCTTTACAAAGAAATCATCAAACAAGGAAAAGCAGAAAATGTGCGCCGAATCGAATGGAATGTTTTAGACTGGAACACACCAGCTATTAATTTCTATGAAAAATCGGGTGCTAAAGTCTTAGACGATTGGCGTGTGGTGCATATGGATGAAGAAGGCATCAATAATTTCATAAGTCGTAATACTTAATACAAGAATCTTAATACTTTTAAGAATGAAAATATTCAAATTTGGAGGTGCATCGGTTAAAGATGCCGAAGGCGTAAAAAATGTATTACATGTTTTAAACACGGTAGGACACGAAGATGTTTTGTTGGTAATTTCTGCCATGGGAAAAACCACAAATGCTTTAGAAGTCGTGATCAAAAATTACTTTGACAAATCGAAAGAATTGCATGCCTCGTTGCAAGAAGTTCGAAAGTATCACAACCAAATTTTATTAGATTTATTTGAAGACGAAGATCACGAAGTGTTTTTTGATGTCAACGCGCATTTTGATGATCTAGAATATTTCATTCGTAGTAATAAATCTCCAAATTATAGTTTTGTTTACGACCAAGTGGTAAGCATCGGCGAATTGGTTTCTACCACAATTGTGAGTCACTATTTCAATTACAGTGGCTTAAAAAACAATTGGATTGATGTTCGTCCATTAATCAAAACAGATAACAATTACCGTGACGCCCAAGTCGATTGGGAAGCCACTCAAAAATTAATTTCAAAAGGCGTTAAGAAAAAAACGTTAAACATCACACAAGGATTTTTAGGTTCAGATGAAAATAATTTCACCACAACTTTAGGTCGCGAAGGTTCGGATTATACTGCTGCTATTTTTGCCTATTGTTTAGGTGCGGAAAGTGTTACCATTTGGAAAGACGTTCCTGGAGTTTTAAATGCCGATCCAAGATATTTTGAAAATGCAGTTTTGTTGAACCAAATATCCTATAGAGAAGCAATCGAATTAGCCTTTTACGGTGCTTCGGTTATTCATCCAAAAACGTTACAACCTTTACAGAAAAAGGAAATTCCGTTGTATGTAAAATCGTTTGTTAACCCGACATTACCTGGAACCAGCGTTTCAAAAGGTGCAGATTTAGAACCGAAAACTTCATGTTTTATCGTAAAGAAAAACCAATTGTTATTATCGTTATCGTCTATTGATTTCGATTTTATTATGGAAAATCACATTAGTGAGATTTTTGGCTTGTTCTCGAAATACAAAATTAAAGTGAATTTAATTCAGAACACAGCAATTAGTTTCTCCGTTTGTATTGAAGATAAATACAACAACTTTGAAGAGTTGCGAAAAGTGTTGGCTAAGAAATTCAAAGTTTCCTATAACGAAAATGTATCACTTTACACCATCAGACATTTTGATGAAAACGCTGCAAAAGTTGTTGAGACTAACAAAACAATATTGCTACGCCAGATTTCGAGAGAAACAATGCAGGTGATTACGAAAGAGTAGTTTTAAAATAAATTACCGCAGATTCGCAGATTATTATTCAAAAAAATCTGCGAATTTGCGGTTCAAACAAAATACTTCCTTTTTTCCAACAATAAATACTACTTTTGAAGATTCGGAGTTAAAAATATTCAAACAATAAAATTCCTACAAAAAGAAAAAGGTCTTTTAAAGATCTTTTCAATTACATTACAAAACCAACTTAATAATTTCTTTTTGTAGGTTTCAAACAAAGTATAAAATTTAAAATTGGAATGATTGTAAACCATGTAGAAAAACCTGCATCTCTTAACCGTCTAGTAGTCGCAGAAACCATTGGTATCAACAAAATTAATTTTAAATAAAATTTAAAATCTTGAAACATTAGTCCATCAGGCTGGAGATTATTTACTCTCAAATATCTACCTTCTATTAACCCTAAAATAATCGAAAGTAATAATCCAAAAACATAAAAAGAAATAACATAAGTCCAATATTCTTTTCGATTAGTCAACCCTTTAAAATTAAAGGTGTCTTTAAAAACATTTATAATACTCTTCATTTTTGAAATTATTTTAAAATTACCAACCTCCACAATTTCTTGCTATGCAATCGACAACAACCTCTTGGGCACCACCTGTTAATGATTCGTAAGCAATCTTAAGCTTAGACCAATTTTGGTAAACAGCAAACGAACATTGCTTTACTCCTTGAGTAGAACATGAAAAACTATCTAAAATATTACCATTTTGATCTCTCACGCAATTTCCACAAATTCTTGAACTAACAGCTAAAGAATTTAAATCCGCTCCTTCTTTAATACTTGTGGCAATTATACTTTCATCGTTAATAAAGTACTCAACTTCAATATTAGCTTTTGAATCTTTGATTAAAACGCCCAATTCATCAAAAGTTAACTTATCTGATAATTCAATGGAAGAAGTTATTTTTACTTTAAAATTTAATAAATCTTGATTAATTTCTTCTCTATTATTCATCCCATTACTCCCTTTTGCAAATAATATCTTCTCATATTGATATACATAATTTACTTGTAAATCATCTGAGCTAGAACAACCAAAGAATAAAAATAATAAATTTAATGTTAAAAAAAGTTTGAAATTTAATTTTTTCATTTTAATTAAGTTAGTTTAAAAACACCTACTATCATTTTCGGGTATCTGTTCGGCTTATTTTCCCCACTACAAACAAACTCAAAATATTAAAAACATAATAGCTTCTTCAAATTCTTACTTTAAATCAAAGTTTAGCAAGCAATCTTCCAATAATTTATTAAGTATTATTAGTAATCACATACAAATTAAATATTTAATCATCTTATGATTTTACGGTATTTTATATAAAATTTTACGGTTTTAAAAATTAATTCTCACTTGCATAATATTTAATAATTGTAAAATCTAAAATGTTTTTCGAGGTGCAATATAAATCGCTGTTTCAAAACCATTGCTGTAGTTTTTCTGCACATTTTGTTAAAATTTCAATTCTTTTGATTTATTTTTCAAGCCACAAAATCAACCTTAGCAAAACTTTCCAACAATAAATACTACTTTTGAAGATTCGGAGTTATAGTATTTATGCAAAAAATTGTTTTTTTAGCGGGATTTCTGTTATGTTTTTTGAGTGGTTTTGCTCAGGAAACGTTACAATCCTATCCTACTAAAAAAATTGCGTTTTCAAAAGACACGATTTCGATTGAGAAATTTAGTTTGAACAATTCCTTTTTTGAAATTAAAGACAAAAATGGAAAAGTCATTGATACGAGTTTTTACAAAGTAAATTTCCAAAAAGGAACGGTAATTTTCATCAAAGAAATCAACACTTCTGATTCGTTAGTGGTTCGTTATTCAAAATTTCCTGATTTTTTAACCAAAACGTATTCTATTTACGATGACGACAAAGTAGTTTCCAACGAAGCAGGAAAATTAGTCGTTTTCAAAAAAGAGAAAAACACCAAATTCA
The DNA here is from genome assembly GCF_023634865.1 of Flavobacterium fragile. GTDB lineage: Bacteria > Bacteroidota > Bacteroidia > Flavobacteriales > Flavobacteriaceae > Flavobacterium > Flavobacterium fragile. The sequence goes on along the minus strand of NZ_JAMLJN010000007.1, from coordinate 73,197 downwards.
AACCTTTCGACGGATTGAATACTTCGGGAAGTATTACGCGTGGCGTTACGGTTGGAAACAATCAAAACACGGTAGTGAATTCGAATTTAGATTTACAAATCACAGGAAAAATTTCGGATAAAGTAAGTTTGCGTGCATCCATTCAAGACAGCAATATTCCGCTACAAGAAGGCGGCTATTCGCAAAAATTAGATGAGTTTGACCAAATTTTCATCGAATTATTTTCGGATAAATGGAACATTCGAGCAGGAGATTTATTTCTAGAAAATCGAAAATCTGCTTTCTTGAATTTCAACAAAAAAGTACAAGGATTATCAACTCGTTTTACCTTCGGAACTCCTGATAAAAAAACAGAAGTGGTTGCTTCAGGAGCTTTGGTTCGTGGACAATATGCAAAAAGTACTTTTACCGGACAAGAAGGCAATCAAGGTCCGTATAAATTGCGAGGCAATAATAACGAATTATATGTTTTAGTAATTTCGGGTTCGGAACGGGTTTACGTCAACGGAATTTTGAAAACACGTGGCGAAAACAACGACTACATCATCGATTACAACGCAGGGGAAATTATCTTCACTTCTTTATTTCCGATTACTTCCGAAATGCGAATTAATGTTGAATATCAATATACCGATAGAAATTATACACGATTTATAACCTATGGCGGGATTTCGCACGAGAGAGAAAATTGGCAAATTGGTGGTTATGTCTATTCGGAAAGTGATGTAAAAAACCAGCCATTGCAACAAAATTTATCACAAGAACAAATTGCTATTTTACAAAATGCTGGTGATGATATTTCTTTAATGAATGGACCCTCAGCCTATTTAGATTCGTATTCAGAAAATAAAATTTTGTATCGAAAAATATTGGTTAATGGCGTTGAAGTATTTGAATATTCGAACAATCCAGATGACGGATTGTACAATGTACGTTTTTCATTGGTTGGAAATAATCAAGGAAATTACATTTTAGCAAATAATCAAGCCGTTGGTAAAATTTATGAATATGTCGAGCCAATTGGTGGAATTCCCCAAGGAAATTACGAACCAATAATCCGTTTGATTGCACCAACAAAAATTCAAATGGCAACGGTTTTAGGGAAATACAATCCGAATGAGAAAACTCTTTTGGATTTTGAAGTAGCTTTAAGTAACAGCGATCAAAATTTATATTCCAACTTAAACGACACCAACAACAGAGGTTTTGCTGGAAAATTCAATGGAAAACAACGTGTTTATGATGAAAAAACTAAGGTAGATGCGTTTGCGAATTATCAATTCATTCAAGAAAATTTCAAACCAATTGAACGTTTGTTCAACATCGAATTTAATCGCGATTGGAACATTACATCGCCTTTAATTGGTAATCAAAGCCTCTTAACTTCGGGATTAGATTTTAATTTCAACAACAAAGGAAAAGCGATTTATCAGTTTGAAAACTTAACTTTTGGCGATGCTTTTTCGGGAAATAAGCACACTTTTTCAGGAAGATATTCTGGCAGAAACTGGATGATTTGGAGCAATTCAAGCGCTATGAAAAGTGATTCTGAACTTTCGAATTCATCTTTTTCCAGAAGCGAAAATCGTTCGTCTTACAAATTGGGTAAAAATTGGATTGGCGCTACTGTGAATTTGGAAGATAATTCGGAAAAACTGAAGGCAACCAATACATTTTCGGCCTTGAGCCAACGCTTTTTAGAATATGGCGCATTTGTAGGAAGAGGTGATTCGACTAAAGTTTTTGTAGAATTGGGTTTTTTACAACGTCAGAATGATAGTTTGCAAAACAACCGAATTGAGCGTGTAAATCATTCGAATTCGTATTACTTAAAGTCGCAATTAATCAAAACAGAAAAAAGTAATTTGAGTGTGTTTTTAAATTATCGCACTTTAAAATATGAAGATATAAACAAAGAAAATGAATCTTCATTGAATTCCCGCATTTTGTATTCTGATAGATATTTTGGACAGCTAATTCAGACAACAACCGCTTATGAAACCAGTTCAGGAACGATTGCTCAACAAGAATTTACTTATTTAGAAGTAGAGCCTGGACGAGGAGTTTACATGTGGAACGATTACAATGAGAATGGAATTCAAGAATTACAAGAGTTTGAAATAGCGCCATTTCCTGATTTAGCCATTTATGTTCGCGTGTTCTTACCTAATCAAGTTTTTGTACGGACCCATCAAAACCGATTTTCACAAGCGTTGAATTTTAATTTTAATCAATGGCAAAATGAAAAAGGATTTAAAAAATTCGTTTCTTATTTTTACAACCAAACATCTTTTTTAATAGAACGCAGAATTCGAAGAGATGGTTCTAATTTCGACTTGAATCCGTTTTCAAAAAATGATGATGACTTGATTGGTTTGAACACGAATTTTAGAAATAGTTTGTTTTTTAATCGAGGGAAACAACATCATTCTACCACCTATTCTTTTTTGATTAATGAAAGTCAAAATTTGCTTTCGGTGGGAAGTGTTGCGGCTAAAAATCAATCGCATCAATTACAATATCTGCATTTAGTTAAGAAAAGTTGGTTGTTTAATTTTTCAGGAAGCATTACAGAAACTCAAACAAAATCAGAAAATTATCCAAATAGAAATTTTAATATAGAAAGCTTTCAAATAGAGCCAAAAATTGGATACTTATTTTCTAAAAATGTGAGTTGGGATGTTTTTTATGAATACCAACAAAAAGAGAATCAAATAGGAGCATTTGAAATATTAAAACAAACCCGATTAGGAACATCATTTACCTTAAATAGTGAAAAAGGATTCAGCTTCAATAGCGAATTTTCGATGTATAATAATAATTTTAATGGAAATGCTTTATCAGCAGTAGGTTTTCAAATGTTAGAAGGCTTACAGCCAGGAAAAAATCAAACTTGGCGCTTTTTACTTCAGAAAAATTTAACGCAATATTTAGATCTAAACATCAATTATCAAGGAAGGAATAGCGAAAGGAGCAAAACGATTCATACCGGTAGTGTTCAATTAAGAGCGTTTTTTTAGTTAATATTTAGATTAATTATGCTTTTCTACGTATTTTTACGAGCTATCTTAATTTTAACTATGATTAGAAAAATATTTTTCATACTACTGTTGATTTCAAATGTTTGCTTTTCACAATTAAGTAATAAACACTGGATTCCACCTCTTCACTGTAGAGATGCATCGGCTGTAGCGGATCAATATTTGTATTTATCAACCCAAGAAACATCACCTTTTACAGTTACTATAACTGATGGTGCAGGAGTTGCTATTCCAGGAAGTCCAGTTACTATTTCAGCAACCTCTCCTGCAACGATTAACTTGGGATCAGGTCAAAACACGAAAATGTTTTTAGGCCAAAACAATGTAAATGTAGTATTGTCTAACAGTGGTATTATTTTAGAAGGTATTAAAGATTTTTATGTAAGCTTTAGAGTTAGATCAGCTAATCATGCTGAGACTTTGATATCCAAAGGAAAACCAGGAATTGGCACTTCTTTTAGATTGGGACATATCATAAATGAATCTGTAGATTATCGAAAGTCTTTTGTAGCAAGTGTCATGGCTACTGAAAACAATACTTCGGTTAGTTTAACTGGCTATGATCCTGGAGTTACATTTGTAACCCCAACAGGCTCAGTAACACTTCCAAATCAAAATTTCATACTAAACGCTGGACAAAGTATTATTTTTTCAGGTTACAGCGATAATATTGCTAATTTAGATGGTGCTATTGGATCTTTAATTACTTCTGATAAACCTATTGCTGTGAATTCTGGAAATGCTTTAGGGGGAATTCAAAACAATAGAGCTGATTTTGCTCTGGATCAAATCGTATCCTCTAGTCAAATTGGAAATGAATATATTTTTATTGAAGGTAATGGTCTGCCATCTATGGAACTGCCTCTTATTGTTGCTAATGAAGATAATACCGAAATTTATGTCAATGGTTCTACAACACCTGTAGCGATCATTGATGCTGGAGATTACTATTTAATTGACAATTCTTTTTATCAAGGTAGTGCCAGAAACCAAAATTTATTTGTTCGAACCTCAAAAAATGTTTATGCTTATCAATTAATAGGTGGAGGTGATGATACGGCTACTGCAGGTTTAAATTTCATTCCTCCTTTGAGTTGTTTTTTCCAAAATTCAGTAAACATCCCTAATGTAGACAGAATTGGAAATACTATTTATACTGCTGAGCTAATGATTTTAACTTATTCATCAGCTACTGTTTCTGTAAACGGAATTACTATCCCAACATCTCAAGCACAACCTGTTTTAGGAAATACGGATTGGGTAACCTATCGAACATCTGGAATTAATGGTAATGTTAATGTTCAATCTACAGGCCCATTAGCCGTTGGTGTTTTTGGATTTATTGGTGATGCATCTGGCTTTGCAGGATATTACTCAGGTTTTGGTAGTAATCCAGAAGACACCGATGTTGCTATTTGTTCTAACGAAACAATAGATCTTTTTGAAGCCATAACAGGAAATCCAGGGGTAAATGGCACCTGGACAATTCCGGCGGGTGGTGCACCGTTAAATAACAACATTTTTGATCCTGCTATAAATATTGAAGGAGAATATATTTATAGATTTACTAAAGATTGTAATGCTTCGTTGGTAACCATTCCCGTAAAAGTTAACGTAACTATTAATCAAGCACCAAATGTAGGAAATAATGCCTCGTATTCAACTTGTATCAATGCTTCTACCATCGATTTATTTACTTTGTTAGGTAACAATATTACTCCTGGCGGCACTTGGACTCCTACACTTTCATCAGGTTCTAGTATTTTTGATCCTGCCATCGATGTATCTGGAGTTTATACGTATAGAATTTCAGCATCTGGAGCATGTGCAGAGGTTTCTGCTAGTGTGACAGTAACGAACAATCCTATTCCTGCTACTCCTTTAATAACTCCTTTGCAAGTTTGTGATAACGATGTTGATGGAAATGACACGAATGTTTTCGTTACTTTTGATTTGACTCAAAAAAATACAGAAATTTCGAATTTAGTTCCTGGATACAACATTACATACCACAGTGAACAAAATGAAGCAATAGCTGGCAATAATAGTATTACATCTATTTATTCAACAAACCGAATTATCTATGTGAGATTAACCAACATAAATAATGGTTGTTTTTTGACAGCTTCGTTTAATTTGATAGTAAATAGTAAACCTAATGTTGTTGCTGTAGTTCCACTAAAACAATGCGATACAGATGGAGATGCTAACACAACGTTTAATTTAACTCAGATTAATACCCAAATTTCATCAGATACTGATGTGACCTTTTCATATCACAATAGTTTAACTGGAGCTATTAATAATAATGATTTTGTCTTTAGTGAAACTTCTTTTAATGCATCTAATGGAAGTGTTGTCTGGGCTCGAACAACTAATACCAATGGATGTTTTAGAATAACTAGAGTTGACTTAATTGTTTCTACCACTTATGTTCCCCAAAGTTACAGATATGTCATCAATGATGTTTGTGATGTTGATATTAGCGAAAATGATCCTTCAGGTGATGGAATTGGATATTTTGACTTAACCGAAATCGAAAGCGCTTTAATTAATCAATTTCCTGCTGGTCAATCTTATACTTTTAGCTATTATTTGAATCAAAATGATGCTGAGATTGAACAAAATGCGATTACTTCTGTCACGAATTTTAGAAACACCGACCCAAATGAACAATTAATTTGGGTTCGAATAGAAAGTAATTTATATGAATGTGCCGGATTAGGACCCTTTTTAAAACTCGTGGTAAATCCATTACCCGATATAAATTTAGGTGATGATTTTATCATTTGTGTTGATCCTGTAACAGGTGTAGGATCTTATACTATAGACGCCACTCCTAATACACCTGGAAATTATAGTTATCAATGGACCCCAACTAATCCAAACGGAAATGTTGCTACTTTCACTGCAACTACCTCTGGTAATTACACTGTAGTTGTTACAAATACAGACACTTCTTGTAGTGCAACTAATTCCATTTTTGGAACTATTTCATCCGGACCTGTTTCAGTAAATGCAGAATTGCTAACACCTGCATTTGCAACAGGATTGGCATCTATTCAAGCCAATGTTGAAGGTGGATTTGGTATTTACGAATACAGTTTAAATGCTATTGATTGGCAATCTAGTTCTGTTTTTAATGGATTATCAAATGGTTCCTACACAATTTATGTTAGAGATATTCAAGGTTGTGGTTTGCTTGCTAGTAATATGATTCAAACTATAACTTATCCCAATTATTTCACTCCAAATGGAGATGGATTTAATGACACATGGAATATTATTTTACCTTTAGAATACGAAGGTTTGATTTCTATATTTGATAGATACGGAAAATTATTGAAGCAAATAAAGCCAAATGAAAATGGATGGGATGGCACTTTCAATGGAGAACAACTTCCATCTTCAGATTATTGGTTTAAAGTAGAATATACTGAGGAAAACATTAATAAAGAATTTAAATCACACTTTACATTAAAAAGATAATATAATGGGAACTATTGAAACCGTAATTCAAAAAAATATTGCAACGGTTACTTTTTATCATCCTTCTAGTAATTCGTTTCCAAGTAATTTGTTGCAACAACTTACTGACGAATTTAATGCTCTTGGGAAAAACAATTCCATATCCATAATTGTATTAAAAAGTGCCGGAGATGGGGCTTTTTGTGCAGGTGCTTCATTTGATGAATTACTTTCAATTTCTAATTACGAAGAGGGAAGTCGCTTTTTTTCAGGCTTTGCTAATGTAATTAACGCTATGAGAAAGTGTCCCAAATTAATTATTGGTAGGATACATGGCAAAGCTGTTGGCGGTGGCGTTGGATTAGCAGCTTCATGTGATTATACGTTTGCCAAAAAAGAAAGCGCTGTTAAACTTTCAGAAATCGCGATAGGAATAGGGCCATTTGTGATTGAACCAGCTGTAACTAGAAAAATAGGCAAAATAGCTATGTCGGAAATGACATTGAATCCTACGGTTTGGAAATCTGGCGAATGGGCATTAGAAAAAGGATTATATACTGAAATATTTGATTCTACAGAAGAATTAGATAATAGATTAGATAACTATATTAAAGAAATTTCAGGTTATAACAAAGAAGCTTTATTGGAGATAAAAAAAATCCTTTGGGAAGGAACAGATTATTGGGACACATTACTATATGAGCGGGCGGCTATATCTGGTAGGTTAGTATTATCTGATTTTACAAAAACAGCATTAGAAAAATTTAAAAAATGAAAAGTTTAATCTTTTTTTTACAAGTTAATGTGGAGCAAAAACTAAAAGAAGCTCCCGATAATCAATATCAAATTGGCGTTTTAATAGGTTCCTTTATCCCTTTTATTGTATTAGCCGGAATTGCATATGCTTTGTATTACAGAGCCAAAAAGAAAGAAAAAAAATTAAAATAAAATTATGTCATACATAAGAATAACTAAACAATTTAGTTTTGAAACTGGCCATGCGCTTTATGGTTATGATGGTAAATGCAAAAATGTTCACGGACATAGCTATAAATTATCCGTTACGGTAATTGGAAAACCAATAACAGATCCATCCAATGTAAAATATGGGATGGTAATAGATTTTGGAGATTTAAAAAAAATCGTTAAAGAACAAATAGTTGATGTTTTTGATCATGCTACAGTATTCAATAAAAACACTCCACATATAGAACTAGCTAAAGAGCTTGAGCTACGTGGTCATGAAGTTATACTAGTAGATTATCAACCAACAAGTGAAAATATGGTAGTGGATTTTTCTAATAAAATAAAAAAACTACTTCCTGAAAACATCAAATTACACTCTCTCAGATTACAAGAAACTGAAACGTCTTTTGCTGAATGGTTTGCGTCAGATAATGAATAAAAAAAATGTCCTCAAATTGAGGACATTTTTTTATAATTAAAACCTAAATATTATTTCTTAACAATTAAGAATTCACTTCTTCTGTTTTGAGCATATTGTTCTTCGGTACATGGCTTACAGACTACTTTAGGTTCAGTTTCACCAAATCCTTGACCCGAAATTCTTTCTTTCGCAATTCCTTTGCTAATTAAATACTGAACCGTTGATTTAGCTCTTCTATCAGATAAATTCATATTGTATTTATCACTACCTCTGCTATCAGTATGCGATTTTGCAAAAATAACCATATTTGGATGCTCATTCATTACTACAACTAATTTATCTAACTCAGCTGCACCTTCTGCAGTAATATTACTTTTGTTGAATTCAAAGAAAATTGGCTGTAAAATAACTTCTTTTTCTGTGATGATAGGCATAATCGGGTTAAGTAAAGCCTCAACCACAACTTGTTCATTTTCACCTTTTGCAACTTGAAACACACCACTTTCGTATCCTGATTTAGACACTTGTGCGCTATATGAAGTATAACACATAACACCCGTTAAAGTTTCTCCATTTAAAGCTGTAGTTTGATTTGAAACTGTTTTTTGTTTTTCATCAACTACAATAACAGTGGCACCTTCGATAACTTTTCCAGTTTTAGCATCTTTAACACGAACTAAAGCTTGAACATTACATACAGGATCTGCTTTATAAATATTATCTACACCTTCTCTATTACTAGAAAAGAAACCAACTTTTTTCGTTGTATTGTAGGAAAAAGCAAAATCGTCTTTGTTTGTATTTACAGGCTCTCCAACATTAATAGGGTCTGATCCTTTTTTCAAATCGATTTTAAAAACATCTAAACCACCAAAACCAGTTTTTCCATTAGATGAAAAGAACAAAACATTATCATCTGTAATGTAAGGAAAACTTTCATTTGCTTCAGTGTTAATTTTAGCACCTAAGTTTTCTGGCGTACCAAACTCATCACCATTTACACTAACTTTCCAAATATCTTCACCTCCAAAACCTCCTGGCATGTTTGACGAGAAAAATAATGTTTTACCGTCCTTGCTTATACTAGGATTTCTAACATCATACTCTTTGCTATTGAACGGTAAAGGCTTAGCGTTTGTCCATTTATCCCCATCTTTAGTAGCTTTATACAGGTAAATTTTACCATATTTTGCATTTTTGACTTTGTCTTTAGTAAATTCTTTCTCATTGAAACTTTCACTACCATAATACATTATAGACCCATCACTTGAAATACTAGCAGGACCATCATGCCATTTAGTATTTATATTATCTAAAGCTACAGCATCACTAATGGTTCCATTTTCATTGTAGGTAGCTTTATAGATATCCAAATAAGGCTCTTCATTGAAATTACTGCTTCTTTTTGAAGTATTTCTAGCACTAGCAAAATAGAAATTATTATCGTTTGTTAAAACAGCTCCAAAATCTGTTTTATCACTACTTATATCAGATTTAGCAACGTCGTATAACTTAACTTGACTTTTTAAACTTGGTAAGTAATTTGGATTACTCATAAAAGTTTTTGCTCTTTGATCATTAGGTGCCAATTGAGCAAATTGTTTCATTTGTTTATCTGCTTCTACAAAATTTCCTTCTGCTTTAAGCATTTGTGCATATTTGTAGTAAGTCTCAGCGTCTTGCTTTTCTTCTACGACTTTAGCATACCATCTAGCTGCTTCTTTTGAATTAAAAACATTGTAATAGCTATCGGCTAATTGTTTATAGATATAGCTATCAGCGTATTTACTTTCTGCTAATATTAAATATTCTTTAGCTGCATCAACGTATTCAAATCGATTGAATAGCTTGTCAGCAGTCTTAGTATATTGATTTTGTGCACTAATAATTCCACTAGCCATCACAAAACTTAATGTTAAATATAAATTTCTCATTGTACTCATGTTTAATTGGGTTAGAAGAATCTTGGCGAACTTGATACTTTCTTCGGGAAGTTTAAATCAAATAACAATATAATCTCATGCGAAGAAGGGGTAGTAACTTTCAAGTCGGAAACAATATGATCATATGCATACCCAATTCTTAAATTTGGATTAATTGCATAATTTACCATAGCCCCAAAACTATCATCAAGTCTGTAAGTTGCTCCTATTTCAAACTTTTCATTAAACAAGAAATTAGTTGATAAATCTAAAGAAGTTGGCGCATTAAAAGCAGACTTCATCATAAAAAATGGTTTAAATTTAACATTCTGATTAATATCAAATACGTAACCTCCTGTTAGAAAATAGTGAGAAGTTTCAGATCCAAATTGAACATCATTTCCTGAACGTCTGATGTCTAAATGTTTAGATTTTAACATATTTGGAACTGAAAGTCCGATGTAATATTTATTAGTATAATAAAAAAGCCCTGAACCAAAATTAAAATAAATATTATTAACATCTTCGCTAAAAGCTGGGTCATCTTGCTGCGGAAGAGTATAATTTATATCACTATACAAACCTACTTGATGAAAAGTAAGCCCCGTTTTTATTCCAAAAGCTAACTTATGTTCACCGCCTAAATTAATTGTATAAGAAAAATCTCCATAAACATTATTTTCTTCTACTGGACCAATCTTATCATTAATGAAAGATAGACCTAATCCTACATTTTTACCTACGGGCGCATGACCGAAAAAAGTTCCTGTTGTAGGAGCATCTTCGATCTCAACCCATTGTTTTCTGTATAAAAGACCCATAGATAGGTTTTCTTTACTTCCAGCATAAGCAGGATTCATAATACTCATATTATACATATATTGAGTATAATGTGGATCTTGTTGTGCAAGAGCATCTGCCGAAAAGGCTACTACTCCAATTATTGCAAAAAATAGTTTCTTCATTATTAACTTTTTATTTAATAGCTGCTACATAAGTAGCAGCTTATATAATTACTGTTGTCTATTAATATATACCCAACCTGTTTTTGAAGGTAAATCATTGAATTTAATTACGTAATAATATGTACCGTCAGGTAATTCATTTCCGTTATCAGATTGTCCAAACCATTCATTTGAATAATTTGATTTGCTATAGACCATAGTACCATATCTATTAAATATTTCGACTTTACTTATATTATATCCAGATAAATCCCATGAATCATTTTTCCCATCTCCATTAGGTGAAATACCTTTTGGAATTTCACAGCCATAAACTCTAATATCCATTGTTGCTGTATCAGAACAGAAACCAGCATTTGGAGTAAAAGTATAGGTAATAACACCTATTTGAGTTGTATCAACATTTGATGGAGTCCACACACCTGTAATACCCTCTGCTGAAGTTGTAGGCAAAGTAATTATAGCTCCTAAACATAAATCATCAACTTGAGTAAATGTAGGAGTAGTACTTGGAGTTATTACAAGAGTAAACTGACTGCTACTCGCATTAGTACAAGTAGAACTGTTAGCCAAAACACTATATGTTACAACATAAGTTCCAGGAGCACTCGTTGATAAGTCAATAACTCCAGTTGTAGGATTAATTGACAATCCTGTTGTTGAACTGAAAGATCCTCCAGTAGTAAATCCAGTAACAGAAGTATCAGGTGATAAAATTGAAGAACTTGTTATACATACTGGCGTTGAGTATGTAAAAGTTGTTATTGGATTAGTGTTAACAAATGGATTAATAGTAAATGTTAATGGATTAGATATACAACCTGTAATCAAATCTGTCGCTACTAAAGTATAGGTTCCAGGAGCCACGTTAGTGAAATTAACGCTAGATTGAGTAGTTGTATTAACACCGTCACTTAAGGTATAACTAAAGTTTGTAACATATAAACTGTAGAAACCAACATCAGAATAATCTGGAAGATTGGGAGCGGTAGTAGTCCAATCAATTACATTCCAGTCAGCAGGATTCCACGTCATTGAAGGTAATACAGCTGAAATATTTCTTCTGTAATTGTAACCAACTCCACCACCAGGTGTAAATACAGTACCATTAACACCCCAGTTATCTAATTCAACTCCAGCACTAGTAGTCAAAACAATACTATCATTATTATTAACACCGGCACATGTAGTGAAAGTTAAATCTGGAACAACTCCTCCTTGATTTGCACTTGAACTTAATTTTACAACAACAACATCGTTGTTTGCAATCGTTCCGCTTAATAACAAATCACAACTAGGTGCACCTGTTAAGCTTGTGTAAACTTTTAATCTGTAATTTGATAGATCGACCGTATTACCTGTTCCATTGTAAATTTCTACATAAGTAAGAGCACCAGTAGTGTGATCTGTTATTTCTGAAATAAATAAATCAGTTGGGAAATTTAACTGTGTATTTACAGGAGAAGTAACAGTAAAAGCAGCTGTTTGATTAGAACATATAGGAGTTTGTGTTACATTTATAGCAGGAATAGGAATAGAAGTAACAACAACAGTTCCTGATTGTCCAGTAATAACTCTATCACAAAGACCTGAATTGACATTTGTTAAAGTAACAGTAACATCAGATGTTGGTGAAGTAACCGTAATAGTTGCGATTCCAGATGTACTTAATGTAACTGTTTGATTTGCTCCACCATTTATATTGTAAGTAACTACAGCATTTGAAGTTCCATTAATTGTAAATTCTGCATTTCCAGAACCAATACAAATATTAGAATCTACAACTGTTAATGTAGCAGTTGGCAGAGGTGTCACAACAACAGTTTGAGATAAACTTAATGGAATATTACACGCGCCGTTATCTATGTCCAACAAATTGAATGTAACATTAGCAGCAGGACTAGTAATAGTGTGAACATATTGACCACTAGCATCAACTGTAGCATTCTGATTTGCTCCTCCATTAATATTATAAATAATTGTAGCATTAGGAGTTCCTGTAACAGTAAAGATAGCATCTTGTCCATTACATATAGGAGAATTCGAAACTAAGCTTGTTACTGAAGGTGCTGGATTAACAACTACTGTAAATGGGGCTGAGTTTTGAGCACATTGTCCAGCTGTCGGAATAAAAGTATAAGTTTGCGTTTGCGTATTATCAACTGGCAAATTCCACGTTCCAGTAAAGCCTTCAATTGAAATTGTTGGTAAAACTATTGTATCACCAGCACAGAATGGTCCAATTGGAGAAAAAGTAGGTGTGTAAATAGGATCAACTAAAGTAATTTGAGCTGAATTAGTAAATGTACATCCATTAACTTGGAAAACAAAATTACTATAAACACCTGCATTTAAACCAGTTAATATAATTTGTCCACTAGCATTAGCGATAACATTTAAAGGACCCACTGCAACTAAATCGTCAGTGTAAGTGATACCATAAGAAACGTTTGGAGTAAATCCAGATATTGTAATTGAACCTTCTGTTCCAATACAAGAGGTTGGATTAGTAGATGCAAATGTTGGATTTCCTTGAATCGAGAAAGTAGCTAAATAATTTGCCCCATTATTATTTACAAATATTATATCATCACATTGTGATGCATTATCGTTGTCTCCAGTCAAATCAAAAAACACTTCAATTATATAATCACCTGGAGCTAAAGTGGTCAAATTTATTGGTGATTCTGAATCACTCAAGATTTCTTGCCATTTTTGATCACCAGCGTTACAAACTCCTCCTGTAGGGAAAGTTCCTGCACTACAAGTATCAAATAACGGTAAATTAAGAACCGTAAATGCACCTGGTGTTGCTGAAGCTTCATAAATTCTATAATTTAATCTAGCACTACAAACATTTGAAGTAGATGTTTTAAATGATTTTAATTCTGCCCCTCTGAAGATTAAATTTCCAGAATTTTGAACATAATTACCTAGGTTACTACTTGGGAAAACATTCGAAGAAACACCAATCAAATTAGTGCCCGAACCTGTAATATTAAAGAAATCTCCATCTGTACTAGTATTTGTACAATTTTCAATCCAAACAGCTGTTGCAAGTGAATTAAAAGTACAATTTGTTAAAACTTCTACAAACATTGTGGTAGTTGTCGCACACTGGCCTGCATCTGGCGTGAATGTATAAGTTCCTGAGTTTAAATTATCAACAATTGCAGGTGACCAAGTACCAGTAATACCATTATTAGAAGTAGTATTTAATGTAGGTGCTGGTGAGCCTGAACAAAATGGTGATATCGCAATAAATGATGGAACTGTTTGATCTAAAACGATTACATCAAGAGTTGTTGGTACAGCACATTGACCAGCGGTAGGTGTAAAAGTATAAGTAGCCGAGTTTGTATTACTTACAGTCGCAGGCGACCAAGTACCAGTTACACCATTTGTTGAAGTTGTAGGTAAAACTGGAGCAGTAGCACCTGAACATATTGGAGTAATAGTCGTAAATGTTGGAGTTAATACGTCAAGAACTGTAATAACTGTTGAACTTTGTGTAGAACATAAAGCATTTGTATCTGTTGATTCAACAACAATTGTATAAGTTCCTGGAGCTGGTGGTGTGAAAACAACAGAAGTACCTGTTACTGCACTTAATCCAGTATTTGGAGACCAATTATAAACTCCATTACCTCCTGTTGCATTTAAAGTTAATGTTTGACCCATACACATTGTTGGATTCTGAGGAGTTAAAACAACATCAGTTGTTGTAGAACCACCAGATGTTACTGTTACTGAGTAGTCGCAAATTGCACCCGCAAATCCATCAATCATTAAGAAATAATTTTGACCTGGTGTTAAACCATTAAAAGTTAAATTATTTAAACCAGGATTCATGTTACCAAAACATCCCAAATTAGTTACAGCTCCAGATCCACATGCTGTAGTTGAAAATATCATAAACTGAATTCCACTTCCGTTAGTACAGTTACCAACATTTACAGCCAAGGAAATAGAAGTTGAAGCTGCTTGAAAACTTAAGAATGAATTGTTCTCAATAGATCCACAGAATGCTGTGTCTAATGCTGGCCATGAATTATCAGTATATGTACCTGAAGTATTTCCACAATACCCATCTAAATTACAAACAGGTGGCGCCACAGCACATTCATTACCTGCAGGTGTTGAACCATTACATCCAGCAAAAAGAGTATTAAATCTAACTGGACCACTCCAAAAACTTAATCCATCAGTAGCTCCACAATTTGACAACACATAATACTCATATGATAAGTTAGGATTCAATCCTGTAATTGTATAAGGATTAGTAGAAACATTTATGACTGTTGATGAAGCATTAGGATAACCAGTTCCAGCAGGCTGAACTACGACTTGCCAACTAGTTACACCAGGATTTGTCTCTGTCCAACCAATAGTAGCTCCACTTGGAGTAATATTAGTTACCGTTAAATTTGTAGGTTGTGTACAAGCAGGTGGTGGTCCACATATTACAGAAGCATTCCACCCATCTCGAGTTACAGAACCATCTGAGGTAAAATTAAATGTTAAACAACCACTGGCAGAACTAGCAATAACCTGAGGTGGTAAATTTGTCCCTGTATAAGTACCTATCAAAGGAGCTGCAGTACTATTACCATCATAAATTCTAAGGTTATCGAAGTTATTTTCAAGATTGAAAGAGTTAAAGATTACCATGACTACATCACCAGGATTTTCTGGACAAATTGTAGTAGTTACATTTGCACTATTACCATATTGACCAGTAGGTCCTCCTGGATCAGTGAAGGCATCTCCAGCACAAAAGTTTGGAGTTGTCGAAAATGGTGTTACAGCACTCCATTCACTAACATCAACACCTGGAACACAAATAGCTCTAACGTAAACCACATAATTTGTTGCAGAATTCAATCCTGTAATCAAATAAGGATTACTACTTGTTATTGCATTTGGAGTTGCACCTGGACCTGGAGCAGGAGAACCAGCAGGCAACCATATAATTTCCCATTGAGAAGCTCCCGCAACATCAACCCATGAAACTGAAGCTGAAGATGAGTTTGCTCCAGACACTAGAATATTTGTCGGTTTACGACAAGTAGGTGCTGGCGCACAAGTTATATTGGCAGTCCATCCAGCTCTAACAACTGAACCATCAGAAGTAAATCTAAATGTCAAACAACCATCAGCAGAAGTTGATGTAAATGATGGAGGCAATGCTGTTCCTGAGTATGTACCTAAAAGTGGCGCCGTTATACTATTACCATCATAAATTCTCAAAACATCGAAACCTGACTCAGTATTGAAAGAAGTAAATGTAACAGTGACAAGCTCACCTGGATTTGTTGGACAGATTACAGTTGTAATATTTTCATTAGAAGCATAATTTCCTGAAACACCTCCTGAATCAACAAAATTCCCGCCACAAACTGGCGGAAGAGCGGTTGTTGTAAAATTTTTAGAAGTTGACCATGGACTTAAATTATCGGCTGAACAAATTGCTCTTACATAATAAGTATATCCTGTTAATGGACTCAACCCTGTTAAAGTGTAAGGATTACTAACAGGAGAAACAATAGTACCCGTTCCTTGTGTAAAACCAGCAGGACCATACTCAATTTCAAATTGTGTAGCAGGCCCTGTATATGTCCACGATAAATTTGCCGAAGTTCCTAATGGAGTTGCAGCTAAAGCCGTTGGAGCAAAACATTGTTGATCAATATTTACATTATCAATAACCCATCTATCACCTAATCCATTATTTACCTCCATTACAAAGGCAATATATACGTTTTGACCAACATACGCAGTCAATGGTAAAACAAATTGCTGGAAACCTAATTCATTCATTTGCAACTCATTGAACGTACCCAAAGTTATATTAAAAGATGCTCTGTCTTGAGTTGTTGTTGAAAGCATAACTTTATAAATACTTCCCTGCTCTCCAGCCGAAGCTGACCTACCATAAAATCTCACTTGCCCATTGGTTGGAACTGTGACTTGAGGTGTTATCAAATAATCTTGAGCTAGACCGGGAGAAGTAACCCCATTGTCTCGGTTTACCGTAGCAGAATAAGTCCCTTGATATACCCAGCCAAATCCAGTAGCACTAGTTCTAGCCCAATCTTGAGCTGTTCCAATGCCGTTATCGTCTACAACCCAACCCGTAGGAGGGAAAGATGCACCTTCAAAACCTTCAGACAGCTGTCCAAAAGCAAAGAAAGTGAAAAATGACATAAAAAAAAGTAATAGTTTTTTCATTATGTTAAAAAAGTATTAAGGTTTGATTAATTTTCAAAAATAGTAATTATTATTTAGTGACAAACTTTTTGATGTAAAATATTTATCAATTTCATTAAAATTTATATAATTTTGCAATGAACTTATACTATTTGTATTGAAATCTACATCTAAAATCTATTTCGCTTCCGATCAGCATTTTGGGGCACCAACACCAGAAATTAGCTTTCCAAGAGAACAAAAATTTGTTCAATGGCTTGATGTAATCAAACACGATGCTGAAGCCATTTTTTTACTTGGCGATTTATTCGATTTTTGGTTCGAGTACCAAACTGTTGTTCCAAAAGGTTTTATAAGAGTTTTAGGAAAATTAGCCGAAATTAAAGACTCCGGTATTCCTATCTATTTCTTCGTTGGAAACCATGATTTGTGGATGAAGGATTATTTTCAAAAAGAATTAAACATCCCGGTTTATCATGATAATCAAGAATTTAACTTTAACGGAAAAATATTTTTAATCGGACACGGCGATGGAAAAGGTCCTGGTGACATGGGTTACAAACGAATGAAAAAAGTGTTTACCAACCCGTTTTCGAAATGGTTATTCCGTTGGTTACATCCCGATATTGGAGTAAAATTAGCCCAATATTTATCGGTAAAAAACAAACTGATTTCTGGAGCAGAAGATGTAAAATATTTAGGAGAAGATAATGAATGGTTAGTGCAATATTGCAAAAGAAAACTAGAAAGCAAACACTATGATTTCTTTGTTTTTGGACATCGTCATTTACCTTTAGAAATTGAATTAAAAGAAAATTCTAAATACGTAAACTTAGGCGACTGGATTGGCTACTTTACCTATGGCGTTTTTGATGGCGAAAAAATGGAATTAAAAGAATTCAAAAACTAAATTGTTTCCAAATCTTTTTCGATATCTAATTCTCTGAATTTTGGTGAAGCTACAGCTGTAATTCCCACAATTCCTAAGGTCATCATGCCACCAAAAACAACTGCTGGAACTACTCCCATAATTTTGGATGCCAAGCCACTTTCAAAAGCACCTAATTCGTTAGATGAACCTACGAAAATTGAATTCACAGAAGACACACGTCCTCTCATGTGATCGGGTGTGTAAATCTGAAGAATGGTTTGTCGAATAACTACCGAAATTCCATCTGTTACGCCACTCAAGAATAAAGCTACTACTGATAACCAAAAGTTAGTGGATATTCCAAAAACGATAATACAAACTCCAAATCCGAAAACAGCTAATAATAACTTTTTACCTGCTTTTTGATGCAATGGAATGGATGTCGCAATTAACATCGTAAGCAAACCACCAATAGCCGGAGCTGCTCTTAAAATTCCAAATCCTTCCGAACCTACTTTTAAAATATCTTGTGCAAAAATGGGCAATAAAGCAACGGCTCCACCGAATAAAACAGCAAACATATCAAGCGAAATAGCATTCAAAATAGGTTTTGAACTAAATACAAAAGACAATCCTTCTTTCAAACTTTTGAAAATAGGTTCGCCTAATTTTGGATTTAAAATCGGTTTTCTTTCAATTTGTGTTAGCACAATTAAGGCCATAATCACACAAAAAACCACAAAAACCAACGACCAAAAAGCACCAACCCAACCAATTGCAAATCCCGCCAATGCTGGACCAATTACAGCCGCCACTTGCCAAGTAGAACTACTCCATGTAGCCGCATTTGGTTGCTCTTTTTTAGGAATAATCAATCCCAATAAACTAAAAACAGAAGGAATTAAAAATGCACGAATGATTCCGCCCACAAAAACTAGGGCGTAGATTCCGTATAAAATGGTATTTTTTGAAAAAGAATCGATGAAATTCGGATGCACTATTAAACACATCAAAGCACTGATTGTTGCTAATCCAGAAAAACATTTGATTAACAAGCCTTTCTTCTCATTTTGATCTACAATATGTCCAGCAAACAACGCCATACTTACGGCTGGAATGATTTCCATCAAACCAATTAATCCCAATGATAATGGGTCTTTTGTGATGCGATACACTTCCCACTCAATCAATACAAATTGCATCGACCAAGCCAAGACAATAAACAATCGCATAGCTAAAAACCAGCGAAATTCGGGTATTCGTAAAGATGAAAATGGGTCTTTATTAGCCATTTGAAGCATTAATGTCGCGTAATTGCAATTGCAAAGTTACAGTATCTTTCCATTCGTTTTCTTCTAAAGAAAAAATTGCATCGAATTTATTTTTATTAGCAACCACGTCTAATTTATTTCCCAATCCAAAACCAATTGCTCCAAAAGATTCTGAATTTCCTTGTTTTACAAATGCTTTCAAATGTTCGTTATCGGAACCTAATGTTTTCGCATAACCTGAATCTGTTAATCCTTTCGCTAAGAATAATGGCGTCATGTTTTCAGGTCCGAAAGGTTCGAATTGTTTTAATAATCGCATTAATTTCGGATTGATTTCGGATAATTCGATTTCGGCATCGTATGAAATTTCTGGAATCAACAAATCGGGATGAATGGTTTCTTGCACAACCTTTTCGAAAGCATTTTTGAAATTTTCGTAGTTTTCTTCCAAAAGCGTCATTCCAGCAGCATACATATGTCCACCAAACTGCTCTAAATGTTCAGCACACGCTTCCAACGCATTATACACGTCAAAATCTTTCACAGAACGTGCCGAAGCTGCTAATTTTTCGCCACTTTTCGTAAAAACAATGGTTGGGCGATAGTAATTTTCTACCAATCTTGAAGCCACAATTCCGATAACACCTTTGTGCCAGTTTTCTTGGTATACGACAGTTGAAAATCGGTTTTGTTCGTTATTTTCTTCGATTTGCAATAAGGCTTCTTTGGTAATTTGTTTGTCTAATTCTTTTCTGTCGGAATTATGTTGTTCAATTTCGGATGCAAATTGTTCCGCTTGGTCTAAATCGTATTCCGTTAATAAAGCAACCGCTTCGTTTCCGTGCTTGATTCTTCCTGCTGCATTGATTCTTGGTGCGACTATGAAGACAACATCCGTAATTGTCAACACTTTTTTCTTTACATTTTGAATTAGCGCTTTTATTCCAGGTCGCGGATTCGAATTAATCACTTCCAAACCAAATTTCGCCAACACTCGATTTTCACCATTAATCGGAACAATATCTGCAGCAATTGCTGTTGCGACTAAATCTAAATATTCCACTAAATCGTTAATCGTTTGATTTCGATTTTCAGCTAAAGCTTGAATCAATTTGAATCCAACACCACAACCACACAATTCGTCATACGGGTATGAACAATCTTCACGTTTTGGATCTAAAACCGCAACCGCATCGGGTAAAATATCGCCTGGTCGGTGATGGTCGCAAATGATGAAATCGATGTTTTTTGCTTTGGCGTAATTTACGTGGTCAATCGATTTGATACCACAATCCAAAGCGATGATTAAGGAAATATCGTTGTCTTCGGCATAGTCAATTCCCATGTAGGAAATGCCGTAACCTTCGGCATATCTATCTGGAATGTAAGTCGCAACATTTGGATAAAAACTTCGTAAATAACTCGAAACTAAGGAAACAGCGGTTGTACCATCGACATCGTAATCACCGAAAACTAAGATATTTTCGTTGTTAGCAATGGCTTTTTCAATTCGCGCGACGGCTTTGTCCATATCTTTCATGAGATACGGATTATGCAAATCAACTAAAGTGGGACGGAAAAAGGTTTTGGCTTGTTCGAAGGTTTCGATTCCTCGTTGAACTAATAATTTTGCGATGATTTCATCGACTTGAAGTGCTTGCTGAATGGCTTGTACTTTTTCTGGATTTGGCTTAGATTTTGGATTCCAACGCATAGTTTTAAAAATTAGAATTTAGAAATTAGAATTCAGAATACTAGTTTTGAACTCTATTATTTTGGCTTATATAATTGAACGACAAAGGTATAAATATTTTTTATTTTTCAGTTGTCATTTCGATGAAAAAGAAAAACACTACGAAAGTGCTTCTTTTTCAAATGCGATTCCGTTCCAACCAAATTTAATGAAATTTCGAATGTTTTGATGGTCAGCATCACTTGGTGTTTCAAGTACTTTTTGATAGTGTTCACCAAAAAGAAAAAGAGTTTCTTTCTCTGACAATTTATGAATTTTAGCAAATGAAAACACCTTGCAAGAGCCATTATTTTGATTTTCTTCATTTACAACATCCCCATTTTTAAAAAAGGAAGGTGTAAAAGAATAGTTGGCATCGATGGTTGCGATGACCTCAGCAAAAGAAAGTATTTCCGATTGCTTTACTTTATTAATAAGTGCTTCTACTGTCATTTCTTAATTGTGATAAAAAATTTCGATTTCCACTTTAGCAAATTGACGAAACATTTCCATCACGCCACAATATTTTTCTACCGATAAATTCACGGCTTTCTCTAGCTTTTTCTCGTCTAAATTGTTGCCATAAAAATGATAATCTACTTTTACTTTGTGATAGGTTTTTGGATGTTCTTCGGTTAATTCACCTGAAACTTCAATTTTGAAATCGGTTACTTCTAACTTCATTTTTTCCATTAAGGATGCTACGTCTAAACCTGTGCAACCTGCTAAAGCATTTAACATCAATGCTTTTGGGCGCAAGCCTTTTCCTTCGCCTCCATTTTCTGGACCAGCATCAATTGAAATGATATCGCCACTAGGGTTAGTGGATTCAAATTGCATGTTACCTTTCCAGGTGGTGGTTATGTTGTGTTTTTCCATATTTAATTAATAATAATTCTTTTTTTTCTTCCAATGAAAAAGTACAAAAAAGGTCCCAATATTGGAACAAATATTAAAACTAATATCCAAATTAATTTATCGTTACCATTAAATGAATTTCTCAAAACATCTATTACACAAAACAACCAAAAAAATAATACAACAAATAAAAAAACTTGCCAAAACATTAATCCAAATGAAAAACTATCTAACTGAAACTCCATATATAATTGTTTTAAATTCACTTCAAACTCTTCCCACCCACAACCACAACAATCTCCCCTTTAGCGGGTTTCGCTTCAAAGTGTTTTAATACTTCTTCGGCGGTTCCTCTAACGGTTTCTTCGTGTAATTTGGATAATTCTCTAGAAACAGAAACGGGTCTATCGGCACCGAAATATTGTACAAATTCGGCTAAGGTTTTGTTTAGTTTATGTGGCGATACGTAGAAAATCATGGTACGATATTCTTCTTGTAAGGCTAAAAATCGGGTTTGTCTTCCTTTTTTATCGGGTAAAAATCCTTCGAAAACGAATTTATCATTGGGCAAACCGCTATTCACCAAAGCAGGTACAAAAGCTGTTGCGCCTGGCAAACATTCTACCGCAATTCCGTTTTCCACACAAGCGCGCGTAAGCAAAAATCCTGGATCGGAAATGGCTGGAGTTCCTGCATCGCTGATTAAAGCAATAGTTTCGCCTGCTTGTAATCGCTTCACCAAATTTTCAACGGTTTTGTGTTCGTTGTGCATGTGGTGGCTGTGCATGTGCGTAGCAATTTCGAAATGTTTTAGCAATTTTCCGCTGGTTCGCGTATCTTCTGCTAAAATTAAATCGACTTCTTTTAGCACTTTAATTGCACGAAAAGTCATGTCTTCTAAATTACCTATTGGCGTTGGAACGATATATAATTTACTCATTTAAAACTATTTACAAACACGAATTTCACGAATTAGCACGAATTAGCACGAATTAACTATGTACTAAGAAAAACTCAAACAATAAAAAAACCTATGTTTCTATGTGGTCAAACTAAAAACTCGAATTTCACAAATTAGCACAAATTCACCAAAAGGAATCTGAGACTGAAAACTGAGACTGAGACTGAAAACTAACTAAACTTCTTCTCCACAATTTCCATGAAACGCGTTTCGAACTCTTCAGCACCTTCCCAATTGTTATAATCCGGTTTTACGAAATCATCTACGAAAGCTTTTGCTTCCTCAAAACTATCAAAGGTATTCAATTGCGAAACCACACGGTTAAAATCATCCGAACTACCACCAAATAATTTCTTTTCAAATCCAATTCTATCATTTAAGCCAAAAGTAATAGCCTTATTCAATCTATCATTTAGCGAACTGATTTTTGGTTCTTGGCTTACTTTTTCAAAAGTTGCTTTTACTTCTTCTTCTAATACTTTTGGAGTTTCTGCAACAGGTTCTGGTTGAATTTCTTCCTTAACTTCTTCAACTGGCGTTACAGCTTCAAAAACAGTTTCAGTAACTTTTTCAACTTCTGCTGGAACATCTTCCACTTTTACAAAATCCAATTCTTGATAATCGTGTACCAATAAATCTTCAAACGAAATTTGTTTCGCTGGTTCTTCTATTTTTGGAGCTTCGACAACTGGTGCTTCTTCTATAATTTCCTCTTCAATTGATTCTTCTTCCATTGAAGTAATCAATACTTCCTCCTCTTCATCTTCATCATCTTCAACGATTAACTCCGCCACTACAATTTTTTCTTCCTCTAATTGAGTTTCTTCCACATTTTCTTCTGAAACTGGAGCTTCAACCACTACTTCCTTTTCAGGTGCAATTTCTTCTACAACAGCAATTGGTAGTTCAAAAATATCGGCTTTTTTTTCTACTAATTTCGCTTCCAAAACTTCTTCTGAAATTTCGTTTTTTACCAATTCGAAATTCTCTTCATAAAAGCGTAAAATTGTCAATTGATCGTACAAATTTTTAGCTTCTTGCTGCAATTGAACGGTTTCGGAATGGTTTTTCAACTTTAAAATTCGGTGGGCAATACTGATTAATTCAGCGGTTACTCTTTTCTTCATAACTTTATTGGATGGAATTGAATATATCGATACTTTTTTAATAATTTTGTTTTGATTACAAATGTAACAGAAAATAATTTTTAACGTACGAAAGATACAAAATGTTTCTCGAAAATACCGTAAATCAACAAGAACAATTTGGCTGGATTGAAGTAATTTGTGGCTCCATGTTTTCGGGTAAAACCGAAGAATTGATTCGCCGCCTAAAACGAGCTCAGTTTGCCAAACAAAAAGTGGAAATCTTCAAACCGGCTGTCGATACAAGATATGACGACGAAATGGTGGTTTCGCACAATCGCAATGAAATTCGTTCTACACCGGTTCCTGTTGCTGAAAATATTCGAATTTTAGCTCAAGGTTGCGATGTGGTTGGTATTGACGAAGCGCAATTTTTCGATGAAGAAATTGTTGCTGTTTGTAATGATTTAGCGAACTCGGGAATTCGAGTAATTGTGGCTGGATTAGACATGGATTTTAAAGGAAATCCGTTCGGTCCGATGCCAGCGCTCATGGCTACTGCCGAATATGTTACTAAAGTTCACGCCGTTTGTACGCGTACCGGAAATTTAGCACATTATAGTTTTAGAAAATCAGACGACAAAAGACTGGTAATGCTTGGTGAAACCGAAGAATATGAACCATTAAGTCGTGCCGCTTATTTTAAAGCTATCCGAGAAAACATGGAAGTGAAAGATGTTGAAATTGTAAACAAGCAAAAAGACGATAATCAATAAATTGAACCTCAACCTAACTCATATTATTTCGTTTTGTAAAGGCGTTTTTCACGGAAATTCGACTGAGTTTACCGCAACTCACATTTCGATTGACAGCCGTTCGTTACAAAATGGAAGCAACACCTTGTTTTTTGCCATCAAAGGACAAAATCACGATGCACATTTGTATTTGGAAGAGTTGATTGCTAAAGGCGTTCGCTATTTTGTAGTCGAATATATTCCGGAACATGTATACGAAAAAGCGAATTTCATTATCGTTGAAAATTCGTTAAAAGCGCTACAACAAACTGCTATTGGCTACCGTAAACAATTCGATTTTCCATTTGTGGGAATTACCGGAAGCAACGGAAAAACCATCGTAAAAGAATGGCTGAATTTCTTATTGAGTCCGAATCATTTGATTGTTCGAAATCCGAAAAGTTATAATTCACAAGTCGGAGTTCCGTTATCGATTTTAGCGATTGAAGGGAATTATGATTTGGGAATTTTTGAAGCTGGAATTTCGCTACCAAATGAAATGTCAAATTTAGAACACATCATTCAACCGAAATACGGCATTTTAACGAATATTGGTTCGGTTCATGATGAAGGTTTTGCGAATCGCGAAGCCAAAATCAAAGAGAAAGTCCAACTTTTTGAAAATTGTTCGGATATTTTCTTGGAAAAGAATGCTGAAATTGAAGCTTTACTTCCAAAAAACAGCCAAAAACACACTTGGAGCTTTTCAGATGAAAGCGCGAATTTATTCGTTTCAAAAAAAAATGAAAATGGTAAAACCGAATTGACTTTTAAAAACGTAACGAATACTTTCAGTGTAAATATTCCGTTTTCGGATGAAAATTCGATTGAAAATGTAATTACTTGTGTGAATTTCATGTTGTTTTTAGGCGAAGAAATTGTATTTATTCAAAATCGAGTTGCCGAATTATATCCAGTAGAATTACGACTTCAAGCTAAAAAAGGCATCAATAATTGTTTGGTCATCGATGACAGTTATTCGGTGGATTATCAATCGTTGAAAATTGCATTGGATTTCTTAGAACAACAAAAATTACACGATAAAAAAACAATTATTTTATCTGATATTTTCACGAGTGGTATTGCTGTAGAAACGCTTTACAATCAGGTAAAACAATTGCTTTCGAAAAACAAAATCGAGCGTATTATTACCATTGGCGAAACCATCGGAAAACAATTGAACGATTTACCGAATGTGATTTCGTTTACCACTACGCAAGAATTTTTACAGCAATTCAACACACAGTCGTTTCAAAACGAGACCATTCTAGTGAAAGGTGCGCGTGGTTTCAACTTTCATGAAATTGTGGTTTTGTTGGAAGAGAAAAATCACGAAACAATTTTAGAAATCAATCTCGATGCGATTAGTCACAACTTGAATTTCTACAAATCCAAACTAAAACCAGAAACCAAAATTATGGTGATGGTAAAAGCGTTTGGCTATGGAAATGGCGGTTACGAAATTGCCAAATTGCTCGAACATCATAAAGTCGATTACTTAGGTGTAGCATTTGCCGATGAAGGCATCGAATTACGAAAAGCAGGAATTACGACTCCAATTATGGTTTTAAATCCCGAAAACAGTAGTTTTAGAGCCATGATTGCCTATAATTTAGAACCTGAAATTTATTCGATTACGGGTTTACAAGCGTTTTTAAAAATTGCCCAACACCAAAATATTTCCCATTATCCGATTCATATAAAGTTAGATACCGGAATGCATCGTTTAGGATTTGAACCTCATTTGATAGACGAATTGTGTTCCTTACTAAAAAACAACAATTTCGTTAAGGTGAAAAGCGTGTTTTCGCATTTAGCGGCGAGTGACGACTTGCAATTTGATGATTTCACGAAATTACAATTTCAACGTTTTGATGCAATGTATTCCGAATTAGAAAAAGTATTGCCTTCAAAACCAATTCGCCATATTTTAAACACGTCAGGAATTTTCAATTATCCTGAAAAGCAAATGGAAATGGTGCGATTAGGTATTGGTTTGTATGGCATTGGAAATTCGGAACAAGAATTAAATAAACTAGAAAACGTTAGTACTTTAAAAACCATTATTTCCCAAATAAGAGAAGTTTTACCAGAAGAAAGCATTGGTTACAGCCGAAGATTTCGAGTGACGCAAAAAATGAAAGTCGCTACGATTCCGATTGGTTATGCCGATGGCATTCGAAGAGCTTGGGGCAATGAAAAAGGATTTGTCACTATCAACAATCAAAAAGCTACCATTTTAGGCTCCATTTGTATGGACATGATGATGGTGGATGTTACTCATATTTCCTGTAAAACTGGCGACGAGGTTATTATATTTGGAAAAAATCCCAAAGTGACTGAAATGGCGAGTGTTATTGGCACGATTCCCTATGAAATTTTGACTGGGATTTCGCAACGAGTAAAGCGAATTTTCTTTAAAAATTAACTTTTTAATTTTAAATATTGTATATTCGTTAAACTGAAAAACGGAATATAAATTTTTAAAATTCTCCCATTATGTTAAAAGAATTTAAAGAATTCGCTATGCGTGGAAACGTAGTGGATTTAGCTGTAGGGGTTATCATTGGCGGTGCTTTTGGTAAAATTGTAAGTTCATTTATTGAAGATGTTATTACACCATTGTTACTTAAACCAGCTTTGGAAGCAGCTAATTTGTCAAAAATTGAAGAGCTAACTGCTTTTGGTGGGGTTAAATATGGCATGTTTATGTCGGCTGTGATTAACTTTGTTATTGTAGCTTTTGTTCTTTTCTTATTGATTAAAGGAATGAATGCTGCTAAGAAAAAAGAAGAACCAGCTCCAGCGGCTCCAGCAGGACCAACACAAGAGCAATTGTTAGCTGAAATTAGAGATTTATTGAAAAAATAGTCAATACCGCTACATTATATATTCTAAACTAAACCCCGATTCGTCGGGGTATTTTTTTAGAAATTGATTAGATTTGTTTTACTTTAAATTTTGAAAGAAATGTAATTTCAAGCTACAGGTTAATCAAAAACAGACTTATGAAAAAGATATTTATTTTATTAAGCTTTTTAACATTAGACTTAATTTATGCTCATAAAAATGTACAATTGGAGTTTACTAGAGGAAATGTTTATCTTTTAACCTCAACTCATGATTATAATGAAGAAATTAATAAAAGTTTAATACTTTCAGATTATGCTAATATTTTAATTGATAGTTTGAAATATGATAAAAAAATAAAAATTTTCAACTTTCAGAGTAATGATAAAAAAATGTTTTCTTATAAAGATGAAAAAGATGGTTTAATCTGTTTTTATAGAGCAGATTTAAACATGTTAGACATTAAATCTTTTTTGAATTTTATTAATTATATACTATTAAATGAGAAAAAATTAAATTTGGAAAAACCTCTCATTTTTGGCGAGTTAAAAGAAAATTATAAATTAGTTGATAAAGTAATTTCAAATGAAATTCACAGACCAAAAGAAGTAAATCAACTAGACAATTTAATTAATTATTCTTATTACTATAAAGATAATAATTTTCATTTCTATAAATTAATAGGAAAGGAATTAGTTTACAAAACTCAAAACTTTTCACAAGTTGAATCAGTTTCTTCTTATAATTTTATTGTTTTTTTAAACAATAAACATTTTGACTTAGTCAAAGGTATTAACAGGATAATTAGTTTCAATCTTTTAAAAGAAAAACGTTCTCCACTAAAATTTAAAATAATTAATATTAATCAAGATTATTGTTTTATTCAACATTCATGGGAACAAGAATTGATTTTAGTAAACTTAAAGACAAGTCAGATTACAGAAAATTTCTATAATAGATTTGAATAAAATTAAGTTTGGTTTCTAACTACAAGAATTTAAAGAAACTGTTTACAGACACGATTCACAATTCTCACACGATTCACTGAAGTTTTTTTAAAATCCCGTTACAAATCAAAACTTTTGTTATAATTTCATCAATATTTGCTAAGTCGTTTGAATATTCTATATTTTTGCATCTTTAAATAACACACACAATGAGAGTAGCCGTAGTAGGCGCTACCGGAATGGTAGGCGAAATAATGCTTCAAGTATTAGCAGAACGTAATTTTCCTGTAACAGAGTTAATTCCAGTTGCTTCTGAAAAATCAGTTGGAAAAGAAATCGAATGGAAAGGCAACACCTATAAAGTGGTAGGTTTGCAAACCGCTGTAGATATGAAACCTGAGATTGCTTTGTTTTCGGCAGGTGGAGAAACTTCTTTAGAGTGGGCTCCAAAATTTGCTGCTGCGGGAACAACCGTAATCGATAATTCTTCCGCTTGGCGAATGGATGCCACTAAGAAATTAGTAGTTCCAGAAATCAATGCATCGGTTTTAACTAAGGAAGATAAAATTATTGCAAATCCAAACTGTTCAACGATTCAAATGGTAATGGCTTTAGCGCCTTTACATACCAAATATGATATCAAACGTATTGTAGTTTCTACTTACCAATCGATTACCGGAACCGGAGTAAAAGCCGTGCGTCAGTTAGAAAATGAATATGCAGGAATTGAAGGTGAAATGGCATACAAATATCCAATTCACAGAAATGCGATTCCTCAATGTGATAGTTTTGAAGCAAACGGTTACACCAAAGAAGAAATGAAATTGGTGCGCGAAACTCAAAAAATCTTAAACGATAACACGATTGCGGTTACAGCAACTGCAATTCGTATTCCAGTCGTTGGCGGACACAGTGAAGCGGTTAACGTTCAGTTTGAAAATGATTTTGATGTAAACGAAGTGCATCAAATTTTACAAAACACGCCTGGTGTGACGGTTCAAGATAATTTAGAAACGTTTACCTATCCAATGCCAATTTACGCACAAGGTAAAGACGATGTTTTCGTTGGTAGAATCCGAAGAGATGAAAGTCAACCCAACACCATCAACATGTGGATTGTAGCCGATAACTTAAGAAAAGGAGCTGCAACAAACACGATTCAAATTGCGGAATATTTGGTAGCAAATAATCTAGTATAATTTTAGCTCTACAGATTAACTCGGGTTCAATCCTTTTGAATCTTTTAATCTGTGGCCAAAATCGATTAACCACGAACACACGAATTAAACGTTGCAAAACTTAAAAATTCGTTAATTCGTGGTTTGTTTTTTTGCTTTACTCTAAAAGAAGTATATTTGCCTAAGTGAAAAAGAGATTAATACATATAAACTTGTTTTTGTTGCTTGCTGTTTTATTTGCAGTTAGCTACCAATCTATTCATACTTTTTCACACGATCATCATATAAAAACGGAATGTTGTGATGACTCACATCATTTTAATAATAAAACTTCAGAAAAAAAGTTTACCGAAAGCGAAGATTGTCCTATTTGTGATTTCAAATTTGCTTCTTTCCTTTCTCCAGAGGTTTTACACTTTGATTTTATTCCTTCATTTTACGAAATACCCTATCAATTCAACAGTAATGAATCTTGCATCACGTTTGAAGGAAACTCGTTCCATCTCCGTGGTCCACCTGCACTAGTTTAAAAAATCTATTTCGATATCATTACCAAAAATAATGATACGTTGTTGTTTCATTTAAACTAAAAGAAATGCGATTCTTATCGATATTATTTTTCTTTTTGGTTGGCTTCTTCGGATACGCTCAAGTTACAATTACAGGCGTTATATCGGATGAAAATGGCTTGCCTATTAGAGATGCCCACGTGCACATTGCCAACAAAACCACTTCCACAAATAGCAAAGGAAGTTATACTTTATCAGATGTTCCAAAAGGAAAACAGAAACTCTATATTTCGTTGATAGGTTATCATGCTATTGCGGAAACTATCGAAATTTCAACCGATTTAACTCTAAATCGTCAATTGAAAATAGATATAACCAAATTAGAAGAAATCACCATTCAACATCTTTCTAATTCGAAAAGCGAAAGTAGTAACGAACAAGTTTTGAAAAGGGCTACCATTGAAAAATTCAGCAATCAAACCTTGGGTGAAGCCTTAAAAGAAATTTCAGGAGTTTCTATTTTAAAAACCGGAAGTACTATTGTAAAGCCTGTAATTAACGGTTTACATAGCAATCGTGTGCCAATCATCAATAATAATGTTCGATTAGAAGACCAACAGTGGGGAACAGAACACACCCCTAATTTCGATATTAATTCGGCTGGAAAAATCACCGTAATTAAAGGTGCTTCGGCTTTGCAATATGGTGGTGATGCTATTGGCGGAATTGTTATCATCGAACCTGAAGTGATAAAAAAAGACACTTTAGTAGGGAAAACGATTATCAACTTAGCCTCTAACGGAATGGGTGGAAGCTTGAGTTCAAGTCTTCAAAAAGGAAATCTTTATGGTTGGAGTTGGAATGCTTTAGGAACTTTCAAATACTTAGGCGATCGAGAAACGCCAGATTATGTGTTATCAAATTCTGGAAATCGCGAACAAAATTTTTCGGGAGGCATTCGTTATGCACAAGAAATGTACAATTTTAATGCGATGTACAGTTTTTACAATGCGCAAATTGGAATTATCAAAGCGTCTCATATTGGAAATGTAAACGATTTGTACAATTCCATCAACAACCAACTACCTAATGTTGCAGAACCTTTTGCTTATTCAATTAATTCACCTAAACAAAAATTACAGCATCATTTAATAAAATTTAATTACGAAAGATGGTTAAATGAAGAATCTTCAATCAATTTGCAATATGCTTTTCAGTTCAACAATCGTTTAGAATTTGATGTTAGAAGAAGTAGTGCCAACAATGATAAAGCCGCTTTAGATTTACAATTGGCCACACATACTTTTTTGGCGGATTATAAAACGAATATTGGAAATTGGAAATTAAAATCGGGACTGAATTTGGGCTACCAAAATAACTTTGCGAATCCAAAAACAGGTGTTCGTCCATTAATTCCAAGTTATGAAAAATTAGATGCTGGTTTGTATGGAATTGCCGTTTATAAATTTGATAATGCGACTTCTTTAGAATCAGGAATTCGTTATGATTTTTCGACTATTGAAGCCACAAAATATTATTTGAAATCAAGATGGGAAGAACGTGGTTATCATGAAGATTTTCCAGAATTCATTGTGGGTGAAGAAGGAAATCAATGGTTAACGAAACCTACTTTTGATTATCATAATATCACGGCAAACATTGGATATAGAAAGCAATTTCATCATGAAATGGAATGGTTAGTAAACGTGAGTTTGGCTTCCCGAAATCCAAATCCGTCCGAATTATTTAGTGATGGATTACATCATTCTACAGGTCAAGTTGAATTAGGTGATTTACGTTTAAAAAAAGAACAAGCGTATAAATTCAACACCACTTTTAAGAAAGATTGGAAATCGTTTCAGGTGCAACTTAATCCATTTGTAAACCGAATTTCGAATTTTATTTATTTGCAACCTATTGGTTTTGAAACTACTATCCGTGGAGCTTTTCCAGTTTGGGAATTCAAACAAACGGAGGCTTTGTTAACAGGTTTTGACATCAATTCTAAATGGAAAATTACGAATCATTTTTCACACGAGTTAGGAATGGCTTATGTTCACGGACAAAATCTAAGTACTGACGAGTATTTAATTGATATGCCTCCATTTGTCATTAATAATAAAATTCAGTACAAAAATGAATCTTGGTTTAATTTCGTTTCCGAACTAAAGAGTGAAGTGGTTTTCAGACAAAATCAGTTCCCTAATTACAATTTTGAAACCAACATAGTTGTGAATAACGAGTTAACTCCTGTTTTGGTTGACATTAGTTCGCCTCCAAAAGGCTATCATTTATTGCATTTTTACAGTGAAATGACTTTTAAAATCAATAAAAAAAATAGCTTAACCACTTCTTTTAGTATTCAAAACATTGGAAACACAACGTATCGGGATTATCTAAATCGTCAACGATTTTTTGTAGACGAAATGGGTAGAAATGTTCAAATTCAATTAAAATTTAATTATTAAAAATCAAAACATGAAAAATTTAAAACTTATCGCTTTATTAGTAATTCCTACATTATTTTCAACTTCTTGTTCTAATGATGACTCAGCAGTTAACGAAGACGAAGTTATTACAACTATTACTACAACATTAATTGGCGGTGGTCAAACTATTACATTAACATCTAGAGATGCTGATGGAGACGGACCTAATGCTCCAATAGTAACTGTTTCAGGAAATTTAGTTGCAGGAACTACTTATTCAGGTTCTACAACTTTTGTAAATGAATTAGCAAATCCATCTGAAGACATTACTGAAGAAATTGCTTTAGAAGGAGCTGACCACCAAGTTTTTTATCAACTTCCATCAACTGTTGGAACCTTAACTTATACTGATACCGATGAAAGCGGAAAACCAATTGGTTTAAACTTCACTTTAGTAACAGGTTCGGCTGGTACAACTGGAACTTTAATTGTAACTTTAAGACATTTACCAAATAAATCTGCTTCAGGTGTAGCTGCAGGAGACATTACCAATGCAGGTGGAAATACGGATGCTGCAGTTACTTTTCCTATTGAAGTAAACTAAAAACATAACAAATTTGTTACAAAACGACTGAAATTTCAGTCGTTTTTGTTTTTTAACAAATCTTTAAAATTCAAATGAATATCTTTGTTTTAATCAACAAATACTATATGAAAAAAACAATAACAGTATCGGCTATTGTTTGTACACTTGTTATGAACGCACAAACAAAAATCAATTATCCTGAAACCAAAAAAATCGACCATGTTGACACGTATTTTGGCGAAAAAATCAACGACCCTTACCGTTGGTTAGAGGACGACCGAAGTGCTGAAACCGAAGCTTGGGTAAAAGCTCAAAATGTGGTAACGTATGGTTATTTAGAGCAAATTCCATACAGAAATCAGCTTAAATCTAGAATGGAACAATTGTGGAATTACGAGAAAATTTCAGCGCCATTCAAAGAAGGTGATTACACGTATTACTACAAAAACAACGGTCTTCAAAATCAATCGGTTTTATATCGAAAAGATAAATCAGGTAAAGAAGAAATCTTTTTAGATCCAAATACCTTTTCAAAAGACGGAACAACTTCGTTAGGCGGAATTAACTTTTCTAAAGACGGAAGCTTAGTTGCGTATTCTATTTCAGAAGGTGGAAGCGATTGGAGAAAAGTAATTGTAATGGAAGCCAAAACCAAGAAAATTATTGGTGATACGATTGTAGATGTGAAATTCAGTGGTGTTTCTTGGTACAAAAATGAAGGTTTTTATTATTCAAGCTATGACAAACCTGTTGGAAGCGAATTATCTGCAAAAACAGATCAACACAAATTGTATTATCACAAATTAAATACGCCTCAAAAATCGGATAAATTAATTTTTGGTGGCGATGTAAAAAGAAGATATGTAGGTGGTTATGTTTCGGAAGACGAAAAATATTTATTTATTTCAGCAGCAAATTCAACTTCTGGAAACGAATTATATTATTTAAATTTATCAAAACCAAATAGCAAAATCGTAACCTTAATTGACAATTACGAAAATGACAATAATGTATTAGACAACAAAGGTTCTAAGATTTATTTGGTAACGAATTATAAAGCGCCAAACAAACGCGTGGTGACTTTTGATTTAGCAAATTCTGCCAAAGAAAATTGGAAAGATTGCATCGCTGAAACTGAAAATGTATTGTCTCCAAACACAGGTGGTGGTTACATTTTCGCAAGTTATATGAAAGATGCGGTTTCTTTCATTAAACAATACGATTATAACGGAAAATTAGTACGTGATATTCAATTGCCAGGCGTCGGAACCGCTGGAGGTTTTGGTGGAAAAGAGAAAGAAACTACTTTGTATTTTTCGTTTACCAATTATGTAACGCCAGGAACTATTTACTCATTTGATCCAAAATCTGGAAAATCAACAATCTATCAAAAACCTAAAGTGGATTTTAATTCGGCAGATTACGAGTCAAAACAAGTGTTTTATACTTCAAAAGATGGCACAAAAGTTCCGATGATTATTACGTATAAAAAAGGCACAAAATTAAACGGTCAAAACCCAACTATTTTATATGGTTATGGTGGATTTAATGTAAGCTTAACTCCTTCTTTCAGTATTGCAAATGCGGTTTGGTTAGAAAACGGAGGCGTTTACGCTGTTGCGAATTTACGTGGTGGTGGAGAATATGGTAAAAAATGGCACGATGCTGGAACGCAATTGAAAAAACAAAACGTTTTTGACGATTTCATTGCAGCAGCTGAATATTTAATTAAAGAAAACTACACTACTTCTGATTTTTTAGCGATAAAAGGAGGTTCAAATGGTGGTTTATTAGTGGGTGCCGTTATGACACAACGTCCAGATTTAGTAAAAGTGGCGTTACCAGCAGTTGGAGTATTAGACATGTTGCGTTATCATACATTTACCGCTGGAGCAGGTTGGGCTTACGATTACGGAACTTCGGAACAAAGCAAAGAAATGTTTGAATACATTAAAGAATATTCTCCAGTTCACAATGTAAAAGCAGGTACAAAATATCCAGCAACTATGGTAACTACAGGAGATCATGACGACCGAGTAGTTCCAGCTCACAGTTTTAAATTTGCAGCAGAATTGCAAGCGAAACAAGCAGGAGACAATCCAGTTTTAATTCGAATTGATGTAAATGCGGGTCACGGAGCTGGAAAATCAGTAGCGGCGACCATTCAAGAAAATGTGGATATGCAAGTCTTTACACTTTACAATATGGGTGTTAAAGAATTAAAATAGAAAAGTTAAAAAACTGATAAAAGAGCCTTCGGGCTCTTTTTTTTATGCAATAAAACTTCAAAAAATGGGTTTTCTAATTATGAGAATTCTAGTTTTTATATTCGTTTTAATTATTTCCATTGGATTACAAAGTTGTAATTCAACTGTAAAAAGTGTGTATCGTGATGATTTTAGAAGTGCTTCCAAAACCGAAGTTAAAAATATTCAAGAAGAAGTTGGGGCAACAAATTCTAACAAAAGTATTCTAATACTAACGCAAACTTCCAAGGGAGAAAAAATCATTATTTCGCAAAACGGAAAAGTCATTTTTTCTGAATATCCGATTACCAATTTAAAAAGTAGAATTGCGAATTATTTTAGTGTAGATACTAATTTTGATGTTCTCGTGAAAGATATTAGTACTAAAAAAGAAATCATAATTCCAGCTTCTAAAATTGGCAAACACAAATATATCTACTTAATGAAAAAAGGAAACAAAGGAAAATTTCAATATGTTATCACCTATAGTAATACGTTACGCCCATTAAAATAAAATCCCGATGAAAAATCGGGATTTTTGTTATTAAAATCGGTTATCGCCATCTAGGATTCTACCTAAACCTCCGAGTAAACTACCTTCTTCTCTGCTTCCTCCATTTTGAGGAGCGCTTGCGTAAATTCTACCTGCTAATCTACTAAATGGTAACGATTGAATATAAACTGTTCCAGGTCCGCGAAGCGTTGCGAAAAACACACCTTCTCCGCCGAAAATAGTGTTTTTAATTCCGCCAACAAACTCAATATCGTAATCTACATCTTTAGTAAAACCTACTAAACATCCAGTATCCACGCGAAGTAATTCACCAGGTTGTAATTCTTTTTTAGCCAAAGTTCCGCCTGAATGCACAAACGCCATTCCGTCTCCTTCAACTTTCTGCATGATGAAACCTTCACCACCAAATAATCCGGTTCCGATTTTTTTAGTGAATTCTATTCCAACAGAAACACCTTTTGCAGCACATAAAAATGAATCTTTTTGACAAATGAATTTTCCTCCTAATTGTTGCAAATCAATTGGAACAATTTTTCCTGGATAAGGAGAAGCGAATGATACTTTTCTTTTTCCAAAATCTTGGTTTTGATAAGCTGTCATGAACAAACTTTCGCCAGTTAAAACGCGCTTTCCTGCAGATAACAATTTACCAAAAAGGCCTTGTTGTTGGTCTTGACTTCCATCACCAAAAATAGTTTCCATTTTGATGCCGTTTTCCATCATCATAAAACTTCCGGCTTCTGCGACTACTACTTCTTGTGGATCTAATTCAATTTCCACATATTGCATTTCTTCACCATAAATATGATAATCTATTTCGTGTGCTTTCATAATTTTTAATTTTTCTGTATTAGTCGAAGTGATAATCGAAATGTTACGAAAAAGAAAAACCGAAAACAAAATCGCTTTCGGTTTGCATTATTTTTGATTTGGTTGCAATTAGTAATCCAATTTCACGTAACCAATTTCTCTGCTAATCTTTGCCTTTCTTCTGTTAATATAAGAAGAAGAATTAGAAGCTTTATATTTTCTAGGATTGGGAAGAATAGCAGCAATTCCAGCGGCTTCATAACGGGTTAAACTGGCGGCATCTTTTCTGTACCAATGTTTTGCTGCGGCCTCCGCTCCATAAACACCATCTCCCATTTCGATACTATTCAGGTAAACTTCCATAATACGTTTTTTACCCCAAATTAGTTCTATTAAAACCGTATAATACGCTTCCAAACCTTTACGAACATAACTTCTTCCTTGCCATAAGAAAACATTTTTTGCCGTTTGTTGCGAAATGGTACTTCCCCCTTTTAATCGTTTTCCTTTTTGATTGTTCTTGAACGCCTTTTGCATGGCTTGAAAATCAAAACCCCAATGTTCTAAAAAACGTCCGTCTTCACTTGCAATAACGGCTTTTTGAAGATTTAATGAAATTTCGTCTATTGGCACCCATTCGTGACTGCAAACCATGTCTTTTCCTGCCGCATTATGCTCTAAAGCACGAATTCCCATCAAAGGGGTAAATGGGACGGGAACAAATTTAAAAAGCAACACCACTGAAAAACTAATGATATTAAACCATAAAAATAATAGCCAAAAAAAACGCACTATCTTTTGTACTATAGTTCTCTTTTTAGCGGGTGCTTTTGGTGCTTTATTTTTAGTAGTAGTTTTTTTTGCCATTTTATATTAAATCTGCTAATTCTTGCCCGACTAAACTACCTATGGCAACACCCATTCCTCCCATTCTCACACCACAATAAACGTTGTTTGAAAGTTGTTCTACGATTGGTTTCTTATGTGTTCCCACACCCATAGTGCCGCTCCAACGGTGTTCAATTTCGAACGGTTGATGAGGCAAAATTACTGTTTTTAATAACTCTTCCAAACGATTTTGAATTAATTCTGTGATATCGTGAGAAGTGGTGGTTTCACCTTCGAAATCTAAGTTTCTTCCGCCACCAAAGAGAATTCTATCATTGATATTTCTGAAATAAAAATAGCCTTGGTCTAAATGAAAAGTACCTTTAATATCTAGATTAGGAATAGGTTTCGTAATTAAAACTTGGGCACGAGCGGGTTTTACTTGATTATTTGTCAATTGCGATGCAAAACCGTTTGTAGTGAATAATAGTTTATTGGTTTTAAAAGTAATTCCATTAGTTACAACCTCAACTGCTTCATTTAGTTCTTGAAAACTCATTACGTTTTGACTGTTTAAAATCAGGATGTCGCTTTGATGTACTTTTTTCAATAAAGCTTGCATCATATTTCCCGTATCTATTTGGGCTTCAAATGGATTGAAAATCAAGTTT
This sequence comes from Flavobacterium fragile, assembly GCF_023634865.1. GTDB lineage: Bacteria > Bacteroidota > Bacteroidia > Flavobacteriales > Flavobacteriaceae > Flavobacterium > Flavobacterium fragile. Next base: position 35,064 of record NZ_JAMLJN010000007.1, on the reverse strand, counting down.
TCGAAAATGCCTCCAAAATTAAATCGGTCAATTTGTTTGGAAAAAACATCCGTTTTAAAAAGCGGTTTGATGATATCGTTAATGAATGGTATTTTCTGAATACATTCGTTATAAAACGATTCGTCTTCTTTTAGAAACAACTCATAACCACCATAAGGTTTCAAATCAATGACTGAATCACCGAGATTTTTTCGAAGTAATTGTAATCCTGCGTATCGTTTTTGAATCAGTTGAATGACTTCTTCTTCAGTATGCGTTTTTAAATCGTCTATGATTTCCGAAATACTTCCAAAACAAGCAAATCCAGCATTTTTAGTACTAGCACCTTGAGGTAAAACACCTTTTTCGAGAATTAAAATTTTGGATGAAGGAAATCGTTCACGCAAAGCTAATGCGGTATGTAAACCTACGATTCCACTTCCTACGATAGTAAAATCGGGATTTGAAAACCAATTTTTTATTTCCCAATAACTAAGCTGCATGTAAAAGTATTAGATTGTAAAAGTATAAATTGTTTTTTCAAACAAAAAATAAGCCTACAAAACGTTTTCTAATTGTTTAAAAATAGGAATTAGTCCTTTTCCTTTCTCAGTCAGGTTGTATTCAATGTGCAAAGGTTTCTCTTTTATTATTACTTTTTCTAACAATCCTGCTTCTTCAAATTCTTTTAATGCTATTGACAAGGTTTGCTTATTAGCTCCTTCAATTTGTTTTAATAAGACACTAAAACGAATTGGATTATCGACCGCCATTTTAAAAATTTCGGGTTTTAATTTACCAGACAAGAGTTTAAGTAAGGCTTGTGCCGGACAAGTTTCGTTTGGTATATTTTGGATTTTATCAGTCATGTTTTTTTGACTTATTGTGCAAGGTTTTATAAGTAACTAAATTTACACAAAAATACAACATAGTTGATAATAAAGGAATTTTACTTGAATGAAAAAAATTAATATTAAACTATTTACAATCATTACTTTATCTGTAATAAATAGTTTTGGACAAACAAAAAATACAAATGCTATGAAAAACGAAAAATCAAACAATCCCCTTTTATGTGATCCTAAAGAAGGTTTTTGTGAAATACCTACAAATCAACAAGAATCTTCCCCTACAATTAGCAAAACAGAGAAAACCATAAAAGTTATTTATTTTACAGACCCTATTTGCTCCTCTTGTTGGGGGATTGAGCCTCAACTAAGAAAACTAAAATTAGAATATGGTGACTCGGTAGAAGTAACATATCACATGGGGGGATTATTACCAAACTGGAGTTACAACAGCGGAGGAATCAGCAAACCCACTGATGTAGCAAGTCACTGGGACGAAGCTAGTTTATATTATGATATGCCTATTGATGGCAACGTATGGATTGAAGATCCTTTACACTCCTCCTATCCTCCGTCGATTGCATTTAAAGCAGCCCAAATGCAAGATGAAGAAAAGGCTAAAGCTTTTATGAGAGAATTAAGAGAAATGGTCTTTTTAAAAAAAATCAACATTGCAAAAGAAGAAAACATTATAAAAGCAGCACAAAATGTTGAATTAAACATTGAGCAATTAAAAAATGACCTATCAAATAATGCTATGAAACTATTTGAAGAAGATTTAAAATTGGCTCGACAGTTTGGCGTGAGAGGTTTCCCAACTCTTTATTTCATTAACAAATCGGGTTTTACAGAAGTTGTTTATGGTTCTAAACCTTACACTTTCTATGAAAATGCGATACAAAAATTAGATTCAAATATTAAAAAAGAATCTTACGCTAAAAACGTAGTAGATCTTATGAATACTTTTCATTCCTTAACCGCCAGAGAGTTTTCAGAACTAAGTGGAACACCGAGAATGGAAAGTGAAAAGATTTTAAACGATTTAGTAACGGAAGGTAAATTGGAAAAATTTACCACTAGAAATGGTTCGATTTGGAAATTATTAACAAAGTAATATCAAACAAAAAAGGCTAACTCATTCATATTCGTTAGCCTTTTTGCTATTGTGATTTGTGATTCCTTTTAGCCTTAATTGCTTTCATTATAAGAGGAAATGATGTTACGGCAATTAAAATTAAGATAATGGTTTCAATGTGTTTCTTTAAATCGATACCAAACTCTTCATTAAAGAATCCGTATAAATAATGTCCAGCAAAAACCAAGGTAAACGACCATAAAAGCGAACTCAATATATTATAAAACATGAATTTCCCTTTTTCCATATGAACAATTCCTGCAATAATAGGTACAAATGTTCTCACAATAGGAAGAAAACGGGCAAAAATAATAGCTTTACCACCATGCTTTTCGAAGAAAGCTTGCGATTCATATAAATATTTCTTCTTAAAAAAGAAACTATCTTCTTTCTTATACAAAAACTGTCCACTTTTCGCTCCAAACCAATATCCGAAAATATTTCCTAAAGTCCCAGCAGCGGCAATCAATAAAGCTAAAATCGTTACGTTTGAAAAATCGCTTGGAATCATGAAAAACGTTTCTACTAACTCGCGACTATAAATTCCCGACAGAAATAACAAACTATCTCCTGGAAGAAAGAATCCAGCAAATAAGCCTGTTTCAGCAAATACAATGAATAACACCATGTAAATTCCAATAGGAATGCCTCCGACTTCCATAGTAATATAGAATTCGGGGTTGAATAATTTGGTCCAATGAAAATTATCCATTTATTTCTTCTGATTTAGATTCCCACTTATCAATTGCCGCTGTTGATAAAGCATTTCCTAATACATTTGTCATACTTCTTGCCATATCACAGAAATGATCGATAGGTAAAATTAAAGCAATTCCTTCTGGCGGAATACCAAACATAGCACAGGTTGCCACTACTACAATTAAAGAAGCTCTTGGAACCCCAGCCACACCTTTACTAGTCAACATTAAAACCAATAACATGGTCAATTGTTCGCCTATTGACATATCAATTCCATATACTTGAGCAATAAAAATACTGGCAAAAGTCATGTACATCATACTTCCATCCAAGTTAAACGAGTAACCTAGAGGTAAGGTAAAGGACACAATTTTGGGTTGACAACCAAAGCGTTCTAATTCTTCAACCATTTTTGGAAAAACAGCTTCACTACTAGTCGTTGAAAAGGCTATTAATAAAGGACTTTTAATTCTTTCTAACAAGACAAACAATCGTTTTCCTAAAATAATGTACCCCACTAATAGTAACAACAACCACAGTACTAAAATTCCAACAAAAAAGGCCCCTAGATATTTGGCGTATAAAGTAAAAACTTCAAATCCGTGCTTTGCAATTGCTCCTGCTACAGCTCCTAAAACCCCTAGCGGAGCAGTCCACATGATGTAGGTTACCATTTTTAAAATCACATGAGAAACCGTATCCAATAATTTTATAATAGGCTTAGCTTCTTTTTTGGAAAATGCTGATAATGCCACACCAAATAAGATGGAAAAAATTACAATTTGAAGAATTTCATTGGTAGCCAAAGCTTCAAATAAACTCTTTGGTATTACATGTTTTACAAACTCTTCCAATGAAAAACCTTTAGAATTTTCTAATAATTCAGCAGCACTTGTTGTATCCTCTAATTTAATTGAAGTTCCTTTTCCAGGAGCAAAAAAATTAACTAAGAGCAAACCTAAAAGCAAGGAAATTAATGAGGCTGAAATAAACCAAATCATAGCTTTACCTCCAACGCGTCCTACCATTTTCATATCACCCATTTTTGCAATTCCAACTACTAGTGTTGAAAAAACTAATGGTGCAATAATCATCTGCACTAAACGGATAAAAATAGTTCCTAAGAGTTTTATATTTTTTGAAAAAGCATCAATTGATTCAGGAAACTGATAATGCACAATTCCACCCATTACAACACCTATTACAAGCGAAATAATGATCAGTATAAATAATTTATTATTCTTCACAATCTATTCATTTTAAGATTGTGAAAATAGGGATTTTTTTTGGAAAAATGACTACTTTTAGCTTCGTTTTAAATATTTCAAATATGAATAAATACATTTTTCTCATTTTCAGCATGATAAGCATGAGCACTGCAGCGCAACAAAATCTAACGCCCGAAACTTTATGGCAATTGGGAAGAGTTACTCCCTTAGGAATTTCAAAAGACGGAAAACTTTTAGTTTATAAAGTCGGAACACCTTCTATCGAAGAAAATAAAATCAATTCTAAAATCTACACCATTCCTGTTGAAGGAGGAAAAGCTACTTTAGTGGAAGATTACAAATCATTGTTGGCAGATAAAAATGTTTCTCCAGATGGAAAATTTCTGCTATTTTCTAAAGAAGTTAAGGTAGAAAAATTATTAGGAAAAGACCTTTATCCAGAATTATCCAAAACTACTGCCCAAGTGTATACAGGCTTGGATTATCGTCATTGGGATACTTGGAACGACGGAACACACAACCACGTTTTCTTTTCAGAAAATAAAAAAGATGCGGTTGGAGTTGACATTATGCCAAACGAACCTTATGACGCCCCTCAAAAACCTTTTGGCGGTGATGAAGATTACATTTGGTCGCCTGATGGAACCAAAATCATCTATGTTTGTAAAAAGAAAGCCGGAACAGCTTATGCAACCAGCACCAACACCGATTTATACGAATATGATTTAGCTACAAAAACCACAAAAAACCTCACTGAAACTAATTTAGGTTATGACACCCATCCGATTTTTTCTCCAAAAGGGGATTTATCTTGGTTACAAATGAAACGTGATGGTTATGAAGCAGACAAAAACGATATTATCGTTCGTCATAAAGGACAAGATTTAAATATCACTTCAAATTGGGACGGAACAGTTGACAGTTTTTCTTGGAGTAAAGATGGAAAAAGAGTGTATTTCATTGCACCGATAAAAGGAACAAAACAATTATTTTTTATTGAATTTCAAGGATATAAAAAGATTTCATTTGAGGTAAATCAAATTACCGATGGTGATTTTGATGTGAATGCGATTGTTGGTTTTTCAGGAACTTCGGTTTTAGTAAGTCGAAATGATATGAATCATGCTCCGGAAGTATATTCGTATGATTTAGCTAAGAAAACTTGGAAGCAAATAACGAAAGTAAATGATGAAGCTTACACTAAAATCGCTTCTTGTAAAACAGAAAAACGTTGGGTTACAACTACCGATGGTAAAAAGATGTTGGTTTGGGTGATTTTACCTCCAAATTTTGATAAAACTAAAAAATATCCAGCGCTTTTATACTGCCAAGGTGGACCACAAAGTGCTTTGACACAATCGTATTCTTTCCGTTGGAATTTCCAATTGATGGCTTCGCAAGGTTATGTAATTGTAGCACCAAACCGTAGAGGAATGCCAGGACACGGAACGGCTTGGAACGAACAAATTTCAGGAGATTGGGGCGGACAAGTTATGGATGATTACTTAGCAGCAATTGATGATGTTGCCAAAGAATCGTACGTAGACAAAACGCGTTTAGGTGCTGTGGGTGCTAGCTACGGAGGTTATTCTGTATTTCAATTAGCTGGAATTCATAAAAATCGTTTCAAAACCTTCATTTCGCACTGTGGTATTTTCAATACAGAAAGTATGTACGGAACTACAGAAGAAGTGTTCTTTACGAATTGGGATTCTGGTGGTGCATATTGGGAAAAAGATAATGCTACTGCTCAAAAAACATATAACGAATTCAATCCTATTAAGTTAATTAACAATTGGAATACACCAATTTTAATTATCCAAGGCGGGAAAGATTACCGTGTACCAATTGGACAAGGACAAGAAGCTTTTCAAGCGGCGCAATTAAAAGGAATTAAAAGTAAATTCTTATTGTTCCCAGATGAAAACCATTGGGTATTAAAACCTCAAAATGCGTTGGTTTGGCAAAGAGAATTCTTTGGTTGGTTGAAAGAAACTTTATAATCAAACCAAAAATAAATTCATAAAAAAAGCGATTTCAAAATTGAAATCGCTTTTTTATTATTCTTTATTCCACTTCTTTCATTACAAAAGATTCCATGAATTTTGTGGTATAATTTCCAGCCACATAATCGGGTTCGTCCATTAATTGTCTGTGGAAAGGAATTGTTGTTTTGATTCCTTCAATTACGAACTCATCTAAAGCGCGCTTCATTTTAGCAATTGCCTCTTCTCGTGTTTGAGCAGTTGTAATCAACTTAGCGATCATAGAGTCATAATTTGGCGGAATAGTATATCCAGCATAAACATGCGTATCTAAACGCACTCCGTGTCCTCCTGGTGCGTGTAAAACCGTAATTTTACCTGGCGAAGGGCGGAAATCGTTATACGGATCTTCTGCGTTAATACGACATTCTATTGAGTGTAATTGTGGATAGTAGTTTTTACCAGAAATTGGCACACCAGCCGCAACTAAAATTTGCTCACGAATTAAATCGTAATCGATTACTTGCTCAGTAATTGGGTGCTCAACTTGAATACGAGTATTCATTTCCATGAAGTAGAAATTTCTGTGTTTATCCACTAAGAACTCAACTGTTCCAGCACCTTCATATTTGATGTACTCTGCTGCTTTAACCGCTGCTGTTCCCATTTTTTCACGTAATTCATCTGTCATGAATGGTGATGGAGTTTCCTCAGTTAATTTTTGGTGACGACGTTGAACTGAACAATCTCTTTCTGATAAGTGACATGCTTTTCCGAAAGAATCTCCAACAACTTGAATTTCGATATGACGTGGTTCTTCAATCAGTTTTTCCATGTACATACCATCATTCCCGAATGCTGCAGCAGCTTCTTGACGTGCACTTTCCCAAGCTTTTTCAAGTTCTTCTTCTTTCCAAATAGCACGCATCCCTTTACCACCACCACCAGCTGTAGCTTTCATCATAACCGGGTAACCGATTTCTTTTGCTACTTTTTTTGCTTGTTCTAAAGATTCTAAAATCCCTTCAGAACCTGGAACACAAGGAACTCCAGCTTCAATCATCGTTGATTTTGCTGTTGCTTTGTCTCCCATTTTTTCAATCATTTCAGGAGAGGCACCAATAAACTTGATTCCGTGCTCTTGACAAATTTTTGAAAACTTAGCATTTTCTGACAAGAATCCGTATCCTGGGTGAATTGCATCTGCATTCGTAATTTCTGCTGCTGCAATGATATTTGACATTTTTAAATATGACAAATTACTTGGAGCTGGACCAATACAAACGGCTTCATCTGCAAACTTCACATGTAAACTATCCGCATCTACAGTAGAATAAACAGCAACCGTTTTGATGCCCATTTCTCTACAGGTTCTAATTACACGAAGCGCAATTTCCCCTCTGTTGGCAATTAATATTTTTTTAAACATGTACTTTTATAATTAGATAATTAGACCATTCTTAATTTAGAATTTAGAATTTAGAAAAGTTGAATACTTCTAAATTCAAATTTCTAACTTCTAACTTTATTAAGATGGATCAACTAAGAATAATGGTTGATCAAACTCAACTGGTGAAGCATCGTCTACTAAAACTTTTACGATTTTTCCAGATACTTCAGATTCGATTTCATTGAATAATTTCATTGCTTCAATTACACAAAGTACATCTCCTTTTCCAATTGTTGAACCTACCTCAACAAACATAGGTTTGTCTGGAGCTGGTTTTCTATAGAAAGTACCAATAATTGGTGATTTTACTGTAATATATTTTGAATTATCATCTGTTGATGAAGTTGATGCTGGCGCATCTGCTACAACTGGTGCTGCTACCATTTGAGGAGCCGCATGCATAGGCATTTGTTGTACGTATGTAGTTGTACCTTCTACACCTTCAGCAGTAGTTTTTATGGTGATTTTAAAATCGTCCATTTCTAATTTTACTTCTGTAGCGCCTGATTTTGCTACAAATTTGATTAGGTTTTGAATCTCTCTAATATCCATAATATTTGATTTAGTTTAGTTTGTTATTATTTAGTATAAGCCCACTTTAAATAGATAGCACCCCATGTGAATCCACCTCCAAAAGCTGCAAAGATAATGTTATCTCCTTTTTTCAATTGGTTTTCGAAATCTGATAATAATAAAGGTAGGGTTGCCGAAGTAGTATTTCCGTATTTTTGAATGTTGATTAAGACTTTAGATTCGTCTAATCCCATACGATTTGCAGTGGCATCGATAATTCTTCTGTTAGCTTGATGTGCCACTAACCAATTGATATCATCATGTGACAAATTGTTGCGTTCCATGATTTTTTCACTTACATCGGCCATGCCAGAAACAGCATATTTGAAAACGGTTTTTCCGTCTTGGAAAACAAAATGTTGTTTGTTTTTTACAGTTTCTTCTGAAGGAGGCAAAATAGAACCGCCTGCTTCAATTTTTAAGAATTCTCTTCCAATTCCATCACTTTTTAAGATTTCATCTTGAAGACCTAATCCTTCTGTATTAGGTTCAAACAAAACCGCTCCTGCTCCATCTCCAAAAATTATACAAGTAGCTCGGTCTGTGTAATCGATAATCGATGACATTTTATCTGAACCTATTAATAAAACTTTTTTGTATTTTCCTGATGTGATATATGCAGAAGCAACTGACATTCCGTAAAGAAAACTAGAACAAGCTGCTTGTAAATCGAATGCAAAAGCATTTGTTGCTCCAATTTCCGTTGCAACAAAAACTCCTGTTGAAGCCACAGGCATGTCTGGAGTTGCAGTAGCCATAATCACTAAATCGATATCTTTAGGATCTAAATTGGCTTTTTCTAATAAATTTTGTGCGGCTTTTATCGCCATAAAAGAAGTTCCTTTACCTTCTTCTTTCAACAACCTTCTTTCTTTAATTCCGGTGCGAGTGGTAATCCATTCATCATTAGTATCCACTAATGTTTCTAACACTTCATTCGACAAAACATAATCAGGCACATAAGAACCTACTGCCGTAATTGCTGCTGTTATTTTATTCATCTTCGATTAATTTTTCTTTCTGAATTTTCAAGTTCAAAAAGTGGTGGAAATTACAAAAAAAATTTCAAACGAATCCTATGTAATTTGCATTATTGCAAGTACAAATAGGTATTTAACAAAAAAACTCTCACTATGTGAGAGTTTTCTCTATTTTTTTAAAAGCAATTATGCTACAGCTTCGTTTTTGTCAATTACAACTTGACCTCTGTAGTACATTTTACCTTCATGCCAGTAAGCTCTGTGGTATAAGTGAGCTTCACCAGTTACAGGACAAGTAGCAATTTGAGCAACTGTTGCTTTGTAATGCGTTCTTCTTTTATCTCTTCTTGTAGACGACTGTCTTCTCTTAGGATGTGCCATTGTTCTATTTATTTATCCGTTAATAGTTTTTTTAAATTCTCCCATCTAGGGTCAATATCATTATTTTGTTGTTCTTCTTTCTTGTTTTCTTTTGGAGAAAGCGATTCTAATTTTTGAATTACATCTGACAGCGAACCATCTTTAACACCAGGATGTATTCTTCGTAACGGCACTGATAATATGATGGACTCATAAATATACTGTGCTACATTTACTTGAAATTCGCCATGAGGTAAAACGAGCAACTCCTCATTTTCATCATTAAAGGCATCTCCAAACTTAACTAAAAGTTTTAATTTTCCTTTTATTGGCAAATCAAACTCTTCACCTGAAACATCACAAGGTACATTTACAGTTCCTTTGTGTTTAAAATCAAGCTCTAGCATAGTGCTTTTCTTCTCTAAAACAATATCTACTTTGACTGAAACGTCATTAAATTCGTTGTAATCAAAGTTTTTAAAGAACGTATTATCTATTTGATAATCAAACTGATGCTTCCCTATTTTTAACCCCACAAATGGAATTAAATATTCTTTTAAATTGTTCATAACAACAGTTTTACCTTTTTAAAAGGTGTGCAAAGATATAAAATATTTATAAATTCAAACTAGTTGTAAACATTTTTTTGTTTATAACTGTTTTTCTTTTGTTTTTAAAGGGTTCTTTATCAGCTCTTGATAGTCATTTCTTTTCTTAAAAATATCAATCGCTAAATAAACTGCCTCTTTAAATGACTCGTGATTAGCCACTCCTTTGCCTGCAATTTCATAAGCAGTTCCGTGATCGGGAGAAGTTCTAATTTTATTTAATCCAGCCGTATAATTTACTCCATTGCCAAACGACAAGGTTTTGAACGGAATTAATCCTTGATCGTGATATGTTGCAATTACTGCATCATATTTTTCATATTGTGCCGAACCAAAAAATCCATCTGCTGGAAAAGGTCCGAAAACCATATTTCCGGCTTCGAATAATTTTTTTAATGTAGGCTTAATAATTTTCTCTTCTTCCTGACCAATAACTCCATTGTCACCCGAGTGAGGATTCAGACCTAAAACCGCTACTTTTGGTTTTTCAATTTCAAAATCTTGCTTTAACGTTTGGATGATTGTTTTGATTTTACTCGAAATCAATTTCTCATTCAAATGTTTTGCCACTTCATTTACGGGAACATGATCGGTAAGTAAACCAACACGTAAATCATCGTGTACCATTAACATTAAAGCATCTCCTTCCAACTCTTTATCCAAATAATCGGTATGTCCAGGAAATTTAAATTCTTCAGATTGAACATTATATTTGTTAATAGGAGCAGTTACTAAAACATCCACGAAACCTTCTTTTAAAGCTTTAGTAGCCGCAACGAATGATTTTATAGCGTAACTTCCTACTACATCATCATTTTTTCCTAACTCTAAGTTTACTCCTTCACGCCAAACATTAAGCACATTAAGTTTTCCAACAACCAACTGATCTAATTTATCAATTCCGTGAATGGCAATATCGATATTCAATTCTTTTCTCAAAAAAGAAACAATCTTAGCATTTGCAAAAATTACTGGCGTACATAATTCTAACATTCGGTTATCTTCAAATGTTTTCAAAATAACTTCGCTTCCAATACCATTTAAATCTCCAATTGAAATTCCAACAATTATATTTTCTGCTTTTTTAACCATAACAAATGTGATTTATTGCTTACTTTTGATGTGCAAATTTAGTAAAATTAAATCAGTTATGTTTACCGGAATTATAGAAACCCTCGGAATTATAAAAGAAATCGAAAAAGATCAGGAAAACCTACATGTAACGGTGGAATCCGAAATTACTCACGAATTAAAAATTGACCAAAGTGTAGCTCATAACGGCATTTGTTTAACGGTAGTGAAAATCGAAAACAAAAATTACACTGTAACTGCTATCAAAGAAACGATTGATAAGACTTCAATCGGAACTTGGAAAGCTGGAGATATCGTAAACTTAGAACGCGCCATGAAACTTGGAGACAGACTTGACGGACACATTGTTCAAGGACATGTTGACCAAACAGGAATTTGCACAAATATTAAAGAAGCAAATGGAAGTTGGGTTTTTACTTTCGAATATGACGCTTCTCTAAACAACATCACTATAGAAAAAGGTTCAATTACCGTAAACGGAACCAGTTTAACTGTGGTGAATTCTGGACTAAACTCTTTCAGTGTATCAATAATTCCTTATACTTTTGACCACACCAACTTTAATAGATTCGAAGTTGGAACCATAGTAAATTTAGAATTTGATGTGATTGGAAAATATGTGAGTAGATTAAACGAACTCAGAAAATAATAGTGTCAAAAAACACTTTAAAACTGAAAGCATAATTACTAGAAAAAATTTAAAGTATATTTAATAAAAAAAGGTTTCAAAAGTTATTTCGAAACCTTTTTTAGTGGTCCCACCTGGGCTCGAACCAGGGACCACCTGATTATGAGTCAGGTGCTCTAACCAACTGAGCTATAGGACCATTTTAGGAGTGCAATATTAAGACTAATTTTAATGGCACGCAAGATTTTTTTTAACTTTATTTAATTTCTTGGCAAAGCTCAACTAAAACTCCGTTTGTGCCTTTTGGATGCAAAAACGCAACCCATTTATTATCAGCACCTTTTTTAGGAGTTTCATTTAAAACCACAAATCCTTCGTCTTTAAGTCGTTTAATTTCTGAAATGATATCCTCTACATCAAAAGCTATATGATGGATTCCTTCTCCTTTTTTTTCTAAAAACTTAGCAATAGGACTTTCTGGATTTGTAGCTTCAAGCAATTCTATTTTATTAGGGCCGTTCATAAAAAATGAAGTTTTTACCCCTTCGTTCGCTACCTCTTCTTCTTTATAGGGTGGCTGACCAAATAACTTAGTAAAAAGCAAATTGGATTCATTTAAATTCTTTACGGCTATGCCTATGTGTTCGATTTTTCTCATTATATTTATTTTTTACAAAATTAAGAAAAGCTTCTTTTAAAAGCTAAATTAACCTAATTATTACAAATAGATTATGCTTGTTGATTTTTTTGTATTTTTGCCCCATGGAGACAAACAGACAAAAAAAAATAGGAGCACTTTTACAAAACGACTTAGTTTCGATTTTACAGGGCGAAATTCGCAAAAACAACATTAATAATCTAGTAATTTCGGTTTCAAAAGTAAACGTAACTTCGGATTTGTCTATTGCAAAAGTGCATTTAAGCATTTTTCCATCTGAGAAAGGGGCAGAAATTTTAGAAGCTATCAAAAGCAACTCCCCGTTAATTAAGCATGATTTAGCCTTGAGAGTTAAAAACCAACTTAGAAAAGTTCCCAACCTAATTTTCTACATTGATGACAGTTTAGATTATATAGAGAAAATCGACAAGGCATTATCGGGTGAAGAAAATCCTATTATAAACAGAGATTTATTAGACAAAAGAAAGAAATCATAATTTGAATTTTTCCTTTTACATAGCTAAGCGTTATGCTGTAACATTCAGTAAAAACAAAGCAATCAACATTATTACAGCTATTGCTTCACTTGGAATTATAGCAAGTACGATGGCGCTTTTTATATTTCTGTCTGTTTTTAGCGGATTAAGAGAATTCACTCTAAATTTTGCGAATGTTTCTGATCCTGATTTACAAATTGAAACTACTTTAGGAAAAACTTTTACAGTCAATACCGAACAAGATAAGTCCCTAAAAAATAATACTCACATTAAATCATACAGCAAAGTAATTGAAGAACGCGTTTATTTTGTATATGATAACAAAGAAATAGTTGCCCACATAAAAGGAGTTGATCCTAATTACAATCAAATTACTGATTTTAAAAATCACTTATATGTGGGCGAATGGTTTGAGTCTGATTCTGAGAATGTCGTAGTTGGTGCAGATATAAGTAGAAAATTAGGTCTTGGACTAATGGATTATAACAATGCTCTTGAAGCTTATGTTCCAAAATCTGGAAAGGGCGACATTGAAAATCCTGAAGAGGCATTTAATAAAATGCTATTATTTCCATTAGGTATTTATTCTGTTAATGAAGAATTAGATGGAAAATATGTTTTTTGCTCAATTGATTTGGCTCGACAATTTTTAGGATTAAGAAACGATGAAGTCAGTACTATTGAAATTAAACTAAATCGAAATTCTAATGAAAATGAAGTTAGAGAAGATTTAAAATCTATATTCGGTGATAAAATTAGAATAAAAAACAGAGCACAATTGAACGAATCACTTTACAAAATGCTTCAATCTGAAAATTTATTCATTTACTTATTTAGCACATTAGTCGTAATACTCACGCTCTTTTGTTTAGCAGGATCGATAGTAATGATTATTATTGATAAGAAAGAAAATCTGAAAACATTATATAATATCGGATTAACTCAGACTTCAATACGATCCATATTTTTCATGCAGGGTATTATCATCACTATGTTTGGCTTGTTCATAGGCCTTGCCATGGCAAATGTAATAATCTTATTACAACAACACTATTCTTTCATCATGATTACTCCTACCATGCCTTACCCTGTTCTTTTTGAGTGGGAAAACATGGTAATCGTAATAATGACAATAATTGTTTTAGGTATAATTTCTTCTTGGATTGCTTCTGGAACTGTAAACCAAAAATTACTTCAAAAATAATTTATTCTTTTGGTAGTGGAGCTCCAACAGCTATATCACAACGATGCCCTTCTTGTCCATGAGGAGGATTCATCCCTGGAGGAGTTGAAGTTCCTACAATAGTCGTTGAACCATTAGAAGTATTCACCTTCATTACAGGCTGTTCAGATGGTTTAGTATTTACAACTTGCGCTGCTTGAGGCTGATTATTCTGTGCTGGCTTAGAATTTAAAGGAGCACCAACAGCTATATCACATCTGTGACCAGGTTGTCCGTGAGGAGGATTCATTCCAGGAGGAGTTTGAGTTTGAGTTTGAACCCCTTGTTGGGTTTGTTGAACAGGTTGCTGTTGTTGTGATGGCTGAGCAACACTAACCCTTTGTTTTAACCATTCTTCTCCAGAAAATGGCTGTGTTTCTTCTTTTGCTTCAACAGGCTGTTGAACTTCTTCTTCTTTTTTACATGATATCAACAAAAAAGCACTAAACAAGCTAGCAACAAATATTTTCTTTTTCATAGTTTTTAATTTAATTTTTTCAAATATAAAACATTAAATGAAATGAAAAAAACAAATGCCTGGAATGTAAACAAAATGTTAAATTTTCTCTTTTGAAAAGGTCTGATAAAAATCGGAAAAACAGTAGTTTTAATCTTTAAAACCAAGAAAAATTAGATTAAATAACCATCGTTAAAATGTTAAAAAATCGGTCGAAATACATTTTTGCTTTGATTTGAATTTATAAAAAAGTAAATTTGAATGTATAAACAAATAGATTTTATCTAATTTGTTGTATATGAAAGGATACAAGAACAAAGCAAAAAAATATATTAGTGAATTATAAAACTAACTTTATTTTTAATTCTCTTGCATTTTCCTCAAAATTGTGGAGAGTTACATTTTTGACTCTATTACTCTTACCCTTTATTAGCATTTCTCAGACCTTTTATATAAATCAACCCACAATTGGATTTACTCAAGCTTGTGCTTCATCGAGTTTTAATTCATTTAATTTTTCATTTTCTTTTTACCCTGTTCAAAATCTTGGTATTAATAACGAATTTATAGTTGAACTCTCTGATGCTAATGGTAGTTTTTCAAATCCAACAATTGTAAAAACCCTTACTAATAGAACTTCACCCGTAAGCAGTAATTTTAATTTACCTAACAACACATATGGAGAAAACTATAGAATTAGAGTTAGAAGTACTAGTCCTGTAAAAATTAGCAACCCAAGTAATTTATTTCCTGCTTATTATGCCATTCACAATCAACCATATTCTATTAATTCAAATGCAGGAATGGTATTTTTATGTTCTGGAGAAACATATCAATTGAGTATTGACAACACAGGCAACTCAAATTCCCCATTATTTTATCCTAATTTGACTTATAAATGGTATAAAGATTATGTTGAAATTGTAGGAGAAAATGGACCCACAATAATTATTAATGAACCCGGTAGTTATTATTCTATTGTTGACTATGGTTCTTGTATGATGAACTCCTATTCAAATATCGTTCAATTTCAATATGACCCTGAGCTGACTCCCCAAATCTCAGCCTCAAATACAGTTTTATGCCCAAACCAAACAGTTGTATTAACCAGCAATATTCAGAGTGCGAACTACATTTACAAATGGTATAAAGACAACAATGAAATCATAAATGCTTCTGGATCATCGTTTACCGCAACTTCTGAAGGCGTATATCATTTAAGTATAGGAAGTAATGGTTGTTTTTATGATTCTAACTTTATTACGTTAGATGATTATGACTTTTCGATAACCATTGACAATCCTTCACCATTAATAATTCTACCTGGACAATCAGAAACTTTAACATCACAAAATACTGCTCTTAGCCCTCAACTACAATGGAATTTGAATGGAAACCCAATATCAGGAGCCACAAACTCAAATTTAGTAATTAATAATATTGGAAACTACACGATTTCGGCATCAGAAACCACTCCATGTGCTATTACAAATTCAGCATCTATTTCGGTAACTTATCCAAATTCTTTTGAAGCAATCATAGCTGCATCTTCAAATTATTCACCATGCCAAAGCAATTTAACAACTATAAGTTTATCTTCATTTGAAACTACAATAGACAATACAATAATTGACTTACTTTCATCATCGTCAATTTATTCATTGCAATGGTATAAAGATGATTTACCGGTATCAGGAGCCAATCAAAGCTCTTTAACCTTGAACAATGCAACTGAAAATGGTGTATACAAACTAGCTATTTCTTATCCAAACTTAACGACAATTTATTCAAATGAAATTACAATAGGATTAAACATTGGAAATGTGCTAATTTCAAAAGACAGGGAGCTATGCTTAGGAAGCAATGTAATATTATCTTCCTCGATTGTAGACAGCTCTTACTCTTATCAATGGTATATTGATGGAAATGCAATTACAGGCGCTACAAATTCAACATATACCGCATCAATTGAAGGGAATTATCAACTAACTATTTTCAGTGGAACTTGCTCTGTGAATTCTAATGTACTTCCTTTAGAAATCGATCAAATTACAATAATTAGCCATTCCAATACGAACTTAACTTTAATACCTGGACAAGCCGAAATATTACAAATTGCCACAACAGCGACTAATCCACAATATTCCTGGTACGTTAACGATGTTTTAATAAATAATGCAACAGAGGCAACTTTAAGTGTAATTTCTCCAGGAACATATAAAGTTATCGTATCTGAAAACACTAGTTGTTATAATGAAGTGGAATTAATTTTCAATGTTATTTATCCAACGGATTTTACAGTCACAATTGAATCTTTAAATTACAATACTTGTCAAAACACTCCAATTACATTAACCATAGAAAGCATAACAACTGATATTAATGGCAACAACACTACAATTCCAAACAACAGCTCATTTGTTTATCAATGGTTTAAAGATAATGTTCAGATAGCCAATGCCAATTCAAACTCTTATACTATTGCAAATGCCTCTGAAAATGGAAATTATCATTTAAGTGTTCAAATTCCTGATTTAGGAACACGAGAATCAAATAACATTGGGGTTGAATTGTCTAGTTTCAACTCATTAGTCATAACACCAAACGGAACGCTTTGTAACACAACTTCTCAAGTTACTATTCTAAGTTCAATAACAGATAGTACTTATAACTATCAATGGTTTTTAAATAACCAAACAATTACAGGGGCTAATTCACCAAG
Source organism: Flavobacterium fragile (assembly GCF_023634865.1). Lineage (GTDB taxonomy): Bacteria > Bacteroidota > Bacteroidia > Flavobacteriales > Flavobacteriaceae > Flavobacterium > Flavobacterium fragile. The sequence continues at coordinate 17,942 of NZ_JAMLJN010000007.1, read as the reverse complement.
TCTTATAGCTAATGCTGAAGGTATTTATTCCTTAATTATAACCTTTGGAAATTGCAGTATAACCTCCAATCCAATTGCTTTAACTTTAGGGGTGTTAGATGTAATAAGTAGTTCTAATTCTTCAAATACGATAATTCCAGGAGAATCAGCAAATTTATTTATCAACACAAACGCTGTAAATCCAACCTATATTTGGTATTTTAACAACATTATTGACCCTTCATTGACATCAAATTCAATACTGGTTAACACTCCAGGTAATTACAAAGTAAGAGTAATACAAGCTGACGAATGTAATACTGAAATTGAGATGGCGTTTCTTGTAGAGTACCCTTCAGATTTTACAGCTACTATTGCTATTGAAAACCCATACACATCATGTCAAAACAACCCTGTAACTTTAAGATTAGATAATTTATCCACAATTATAAATTCTAATTTAATTTCTATCCCAAGTTCTTCTAATTTTTCTTATCAATGGTTAAAGAACGGTGTGGCTGTTGCGGGAGCAAATTCAGAATTCTTAATTTTAAATTCTGACACTGAAAATGGTAATTATCAATTACAAGTTACTATTCCAGGAATTGGCGCTGAAATTTCAAACGCTATCACAATTACTTTATTTACAACATCAACTCCTATCATTACAAGTTCGAATTCTCTATGCCCTAATTCAAATGTAACACTAACTAGTTCAGTCAATAACCCAAATTATAACTACAAATGGTATTTGAACGGAAATGAAATTTCTGGAGCTGAAACGCCAAATCTAAATACTTTAAATGAGGGAGTTTACACAGTAAAGATTTCGCAAGGAAATTGCGAAATATCATCTGCTCCTTTTACATTAACTCTATACGATTTTACTATAACTCCATTAACTGCATTACAAGATTACCTTTTACCTGGCGGCACAAAAAATTTAAGTGTTGCTACAACTGCTCTTAATGGACAAATATATTGGTACAGAAATAACATTTTACTATCTGGTGAAAACAGCTTAACGTATACAGCGACCGAAACAGGTCTTTACAAAGTAGTAATTGAACAAACTCAAAATTGTATATTTTCAAAAGAAGTTTCGTTTGAATTGGTTTATCCAAATAGTATTGTAGCAACGATATCAACAGATAACAACTATCAATCGTGTAGTAGTACTTCAACAACTTTAAATATCAATTCATTTATGGCTTTTTCTCCTTTTGGGGATTTCAATTTACTTGGTAATTCATTAGGATATACTTATCAGTGGTTAAAAAATGGAGTGCCTATACCAGATGGAAACACAATACAATTAATACTTAATCAATATAATCAAAACGGAAATTATAGTTTACAAATAACGATGCCAGGTTTTGGATCCATTATAACAAACAGCGTCGACATTCTTTTTCCAGCGATAACAGATTTAAACATTTCTGCAGACGGGATGTTATGTTCATCAAATTCTACTGTAACGCTAAGCAGCAATTTCAATGAAGCTTCTGCTAATTATGAATGGTACTCTACTAATAATTCAGCAATTATTGGAAATGGTCAAACTCTTCAAGTTACTCAAGCAGGGAGTTATTATTTAGTTGTAAATTATGAAAACTGTAGCTTTACCTCAAACACTATTGCAATAAACCAACTTGATGAAAATATCATAAATGTAAATCAAAACAACAATATATCTATCAATGAAGGAGAATCTATCTTGATTGAAGCCAACAATGCAGACAGTTATTCTTGGGAATATGATAATAATATTATTTCAACTTCTAATTCTATTTTAGTTTCACAGGGAGGAATATATACTTTACATGCAACTGTTGAAAATTGTACAATATCAAAAATTTTTATTGTAACAGTAATTGAAAACAATGTTGAATCAATACCTAATATTGTATCTCCTAACAATGACAATTTAAATGATTTATGGAAATTACCTTCAAGATATTTAAACGAAAATGTAGAGATTACTATTTATGATAATACTGGAAAAAAAGTAATGCAGACAAGGTCGTATCAAAATAATTGGCCTACTGAAACAGATGTAATTTCAAACAAAAATATAGTGTATTATTATACCATAACTGAAAACAGCTCAACAATAAAAAAAGGAACTATTACAGTGATTAGATAAAAGTATGTTAAAAAACTATCCCATTTTATTTTTCATTTTAATATGTGCACGAACCTTAATTTTTGCCCAAGATTCACCTGCTTTGGTTTATAATTTTCCTAGTCACAATAATTTACAGTTTAATCGTTTTTTAATAAACCCTACATTTTCTATAACTGATAAACCCAATAGTTATATTTCTCTTTATCACAGAAACCAATGGTTACAATTTGATGATGCGCCAAAAATATACATGGCCAGTTATTCTAGTAGCTTGGACGAAAAAACTGGTATTGCTTTTGGAATTTACCAACAACAAGAAGGAGTTTTAGGTAGCTGGGGCGGTATTGCAAATTATTCATACAAAGTTAGCTTAAGTGAAAAATCGAAATTACTCCTAGGATTTAACTTAGCTTATTATAATACAGGTATTAATAAAGCAAATGTAATTTCAGAAAATCCTGATCCAATAGTAATAGACTCAAGAAACAATTCCCTTTTAAGTATAAAACCTGGAATTTCTCTGCAACTTTCTAATTTTAATTTAGGGGTTTATGCCGAAAACTATATTGACTACGATTTTAAAAATAGTGAACTTGCAAATAATTACAATAAAAAAACGCTAATCGGCCATGTTTTTTACAGCTTTCATAATGAAAAATCTGGTTTTTTTGGAAATAATACTATAACACTAGGAACCAGAATAATTCATATTGAAGACCGTGAATTATCACACAATGCAAATATTTTAGCCGAATTTCCAAAACTAGGTTGGATACAAACAAGTATTGAGAAATTCTATGGTGTTAGTTTTGGCTTTGGACTCCATTTAACAAAAAGACTTTCTATTGGATACACCATAGAAAAGGGAATTAACAATTTACTTAATGCTTTTGGTCCTACCCATGAAGTGGTAATGACATTAAGTTTGCAAGATCGAAATGTTGTAGCTAAAAACAAAACATTAGTTAACCTGCAAAATGAAACACTGCTAGATAGTTTAGCAAAAAAAACCAGTGAAACTAACCTCAACATTACTAATGAAGACCCATTAATTTTAGACCAACAAAAAAAAGAGTTTGTGTCAAAAATTGAAAATTTTAAAAATGAAATTAAGAAAGAATATTGGCCATTACTAGATATTCTTGCTCAAAGCAAAGATTTTGATGTTGAGGTGCTAGAAGAAAAATTAAAAAACCTATCCGATTACATAAAAAGAGTTGAATCGAGCAAAGAAAATAATGATTCTAATTTCTTAAATAAAAACTCAACATTATCTCCAGCCGAAATGGATAGAGCAGTAAAAAAGCAATTTAAAGGTAAAAACAAAAACCTTAGAGAAACTCCAAAATTTGGAAATCGAATTGAAATAGAAGGCATGGAAAAGGGAATATATGTAATCTCAAATGTATTTGATAAGGAAGAAAACGCAATAAATTTTATATCGGATTTAAATAAAAAAGGGATTTGGGCCGATTATTTTATCAACCCTTACAACAATTTTAGATATGTTTATCTTCAACATTTAACACAATGGCAGGATGCTTTAAAAGCATATTATTCTAACTTAAATAACACGTATTATGGACCGATTTGGCTATTACAAGTAAACATGAACGAATTAAACTAAACCAAACTAAACAACAAAACTACCCACATGAAACCAATTAAACTAATTCGAAAAAGTTTATTCTTTTTCGGAATTTTCTTTTCATTTTACTTGGTAGCAGCACAAGAAGCTGTTCCATTTCAAATCAGATATCAAAGTACCCTTAAAGGCGATATGGCTATAATAGCCAATAATATTGTAAGTAGAGAAACTACAACTGAAGCTACTTCTGTTCCTTACAATGGAAATGACGCTAATGACAATTTAACAATGCGTTATATTGACATTGATAACGATCCAAGTACATTTAGTTCTAGTTCAGGAACACTAACAATTCCTGATTTAAATTGTAGCAGAATTGTATATGCTGGATTATATTGGGCAGGAATTTATAAATATAACGGCGATACGCCGTCTACTGGAAGAGCAACTGATTTTAATCGAATCAAATTTAAAACACCAGGAAGTTTAAATTATCAAGATATTACAGGCCAAATTATTTTTGATAGCTTTACCAACTCTGCTTCTAACGTTACCAGTCCATACAGTTGTTACGCTGATGTTACTAATATACTTACTAATTTAACCAATCCTAACGGAGAATTTTTTGTAGCTAATATAAGAGCCACTCAAGCAAGTTTACCAGGAGGAATTTCGGCAGGCTGGACTCTCTTTGTAGTATACGAAAACCCTCTTTATCCAGGAAAATACATTACCTCTTATGACGGGTTTGCTGGAGTAGATGCAGCTTTAGGAAATTTAGATGTTCAATATTCAGGATTTATAACTCCACCTTCACCTCTTCCTGTAAGAGCTAAACTCGCAGTTGTAGCATTAGAGGGAGATAAACAGATTTCGGGAGATAAGTTACAATTTAAAGCAGCTTCACTTTCCACTTTTAGCAACCTATTCAATGGGCTAAATCCTTCTAATAACTTTTTTAATGGAACCATATCAAACTTAGACGCTAATAATGTCTCTTTTATTGTCAACGATAGAAACCCAAATAGCAACAATACTTTAGGCTACGACACCGATGTAATTGGAATTAACCAAACTCTTCTGCCTAATAATTCTACAGCAGCAACTTTTAGGATGATATCAACACAAGATAGATATTACTTATTTTTTAATGCACTAAATGTTGACATTATTGAACCCGATATTAATCTTTTAAAAACAGTTGAAGACATTTCTGGAAATGATATCTCTGGACAAAACGTAAATCTAGGTCAAGTTTTAGATTATGTTATTCGATTTCAAAACACAGGAAATGATGCTGCAACTCAATTTACGATAAGAGACATATTACCTACAAATACATTTTTTCAATCCGTAGATTTAAATGGTGCTCCAGGAGTTACCTATACCTATGATGCCACTTCAGGACAAATTAATTTTACAATTCCTGATAACTTAGTAGAGGTTGGAGATCCTATTTACACTGTAAGGATTCGTGTTAAGGTAGTAAATACTTGTAGTGAATTAACCGATGCGTGTTCAAGTATTATTCAAAATCAAGCTTATGCAACCTATCAGGGTGTTTTAAATACAAATGTAATTTCTAATGATCCTAGTTATGCTAGTCTAACCCAATGCGGAGTTGGATTACCTGGGCCATCAAACTTTCTAGTTGACATTGATGAATGTGCTTTTACAAGAAACGAAGTTTTATGTGGTGGTAGTTTAACGCTAACTGCAGGTTCTGGTTATGCATCTTATGAATGGCATAATAGTACTGGAGCCATCATTGGAACAACACAAAGTATCACAGTAACATCACCTGGCAACTATTATGTTATTAACACCCCAACTCCACCTTGTATTGGGATAACAGAGTATATTAATGTTACTTATTTTGGTTCGAATACAACTAATCCAGTTATTCCTTTTGCAGATGAAATAGCAATTTGTCCAAATAACGGTGAACAATTGCCAAAAATTTTCTTGTGTGGAATCAGTGATAGTCAATTAATTCAAACTAATATTACAGATGCCGTAAGTATTATTTGGGAAAAACTTAACCCAACGAGTTGTACTGCATCACCTTTGAGTGATTGTGCAAACAAAACACCATCTTGTCAATGGAATCAAGTGGGTACTGGTCAAAATTATACAGTTAACCAATCTGGAGAATACAGATTAGTGATTACTTATCAAAATGGATGTTTTATTAGACATTATTTCAATGTTTACGCTAACTTATTAAATCCACAATTTACAACTCAAAATATAATTTGTAATACCCCTGGAAGTATAGTTGTTACTAATGTACCATCAGATTATGAATTTCAACTTATTAATCAAGTAAACAATAGTGTTTTAGTTCCTTATCAAAACAATCCACTATTCACGATTACCTCAGCAGGAGCTTATTTAGTTCAAATTAGACAACAAGGTGTAGTTGATGGTTGTGTTTTTGAATTACCAAATATCGGAATACAAAATCAAAATCTTTCCGTTAACTTAATATCTACTAATATTTCATGCAATATACGTGGATCTATAAGAATACAAGCTTCAAATGTTAGAGGTCAATACTACTATTCAATATCTGGGCCTGTTTCGCAATCGGTTGGATCTCTATCAAGTAATGATTATACTTTTACAAATTTACCTGCTGGAACTTACAATGTTACTGTAAGAACTGATGACGGATGTAACTACACAAATACCGCAATCGTTCAAAACAACAATACACTTAACTTAAATGCAATTGTTTCGCAGAATATAACTTGTAGTCAAGGAAACATTCAAATGAATGTAAGCGGAGGTTCTCCTCCCTATACATACGCTATTTACAGCTACAATGGAGTAATACAAAATCCACAACCAAATGATTTTCAAACAAGTGTAATTTTCGATATTCCAATAGGAGCACAAGGGGATTATGTCTTTATCGTTAGAGATGGAAATAATTGTACATCTTTATCAAATTTGGTAACCATTAATTTAGTTCCCAATGTAAATTATTCTACAACGGTTACCAATGTAACTTGTAATGGGGCAAATAATGGCTCTATTGTATATACCATTTTAAGTTCAAATGGATATAATGTTGCTTTTCAACTATTAGATGAAAATGGCACTTTAATCACCCAAAATAATTCTGGTAATTTTACTGGATTAACGCAAGGAAACTATACTGTTGTGATTGTTCAAACTAAAGGAAATAGAGAATGTAATTTCCCATTTAATTATACGATTACCCAACCCGATCCTATTACTGGAAACAGTATTCAAACCGTACCTTTTTCATGTTTAAATCCTTCGGGGGCAACTATTGAAGTGGATTTAAGTACAGTTTCTGGGGGAGTTGCACCTTACCAATACAGCATAGATGGAATTAATTTTAGTTCGAACTCTGTATTTTCAAATGTAACAGCTGGAAACTACACAATCACTATAAAAGATGCTAATGGATGTTTACATCAGACAAACACAATCACAGTATTACCTTTAAATCCTCCTACTAACCTTGATTTTACAGTAACAACGCCAACTTGTCCAACATTAACCGTTGACGTAACGTTATCAGTTGTTGGTGGAACAGGACCTTTTACATACGAAATAATAACGCCTACATCTACGGTAGTAAATAATGGAAGTAATCCTATTTTCTCTAATTTAGTTGCAGGAACTTACATCTTTAAAGTTACAGATAGTAAAGGTTGTACCTACATCGAAAATTTAACTATTAACAATGTAACTCCAATCCGTGTAACTGGTCAATTAATAAATAATGTAAGTTGTTACGGTGCTTCAGACGGAACCATTCAATATGCAGTAAATGGATTTAGTACAAGTTATAATTATTCCATTACAAACAGTTCAAATGTTATAATTCTGAGTAATTCAGGTGTAAGTTTATCAAATATTTCTGTCCCAAATTTACCTGCAGACACTTACACAATTACAGTAACAGATACCGTTACAGGATGTATAGATTCGGCACAAATTACAGTCAATAATCCATCAAGTACCCTAATCTTAACTACTTCACTGCAACCCATAACTTGTTTAAATAATGGAAGTGTTACAGCAACAACTTCTGGAGGTTGGGGCAGTAATACATTTCAATTACAATTGCCTGATGGAAACATTTTAGGACCCCAATCTAGCGGAAACTTCGGAAATTTAACATTGGCTGGTAATTATACCATAACGGTAACCGATGGCAATAATTGTTCCGTTTCGGAAAGCTTTACATTAACATTACCAACAAATCCGATTTTGACAATTGCTTCTAATTCTGATTTGTGTTTTGATACCACTAACGGTGCTTCCATTGAAGTTTCAACCACAGGCGGATTAGCTCCATTTAGTTATCAAATCAATGGAGGAGCTTTACAAAGCAATCCAATTTTTAACAATCTTACACCGGGAACATATACCATTCAGGTTGTTGACGCTAATGGATGTACCGATGATATTACCCAAATTATTCAAACACAATTAATGGTTAATACTTCTATAGTTAAAAATTTGGATTGTACAATTAGTCCCGATGCTTCTATTCAAATTCAAATAAATGGTGGTAATGCTCCTTATACCTATCAAACAGCTACAAATGGTGGCACTTATGGAGCTTCTTCGGTAGTTTCTGGTAACACTCTGAGCTATACTACAAGTTCGGCAGGAAGTTTTCAATTTTTAATTACTGATGCTATAGGGTGTACATTTGAAACTGCACTTGTTCAAATTCAACCTATAACAAATCCAGTAATTAATTCCATTATTCAAACCCAACAAATACTTTGTAATGGTGATAATACTGGAGCTATTCAAATTAATATGGATAGCAATTTTGGGGCAGCACCTTTCGTGTACGAAGTAATTAATACTACAACAGGAATTAACTATGGCTCTCAAACTTCTGGATTAGCTGCAGGAAATTACACTATTACAGTTAGGGATAATAATTCTTGTATTACTACATCAAATATCATAATTACACAACCCAATCCTATTAACTTCATAGTAAATACGGTAGACATTACATGTAACAATCCAGGAGGAACCTCGTACGGACAAATTATTGTAGAAAATGTTTCGGGCGGTGTAGGTCCTTATACATATCAATTGACCAATAATTTTGGATATTCTGATATTTATAATGCTGCTTCAAATGAAAATCATTCGTTCCAAATCCTAACATTTGGAATTTACACTGTGGAAGTTATAGATGGGAATGGTTGCTCGTTAATAAGAAATAACATTATCATTGCATCTCCTCCTGATGATTTAACAATCGATATAACTAGTTTAACAACCGATTGTACTAACGGAGGAACTGCTGCTATAACTGTTTCTACAGCTGTAAGTAGCGGCAACTATCAATTTGCAATCTTAGAATTCAATACAATACCGTATTCAAATAATTACCAAGCTGCTGATGCTGGAACACCTGAAACTGCAACATTTACTGGGCTTATCCCTGGGGTAATCTACACCTTTGTAGTTTATGATGTCGTAACGCAATGTTATTATTTTAAAACAGCAGATTTACCTATCAATACACCTTCAAATCTAACAGTTAATTTAAATGTAGTAAGTAACGTAACATGTACAGGAAATGGCGATGGATTCATTAGCTTTACGTTTGACAATTATGATGCAGGAGCAACAGCTGTAAATTATGAAGTATTCAATGCCCAATCTAATACTTCAACTGGTATCTTCGGAAGTTCATCAACTGCGTCTAGTGGCCCAATAACAGTTTCAAATCTTGGACCTTTAGCTCCAGGAAACTATTACATTTTGTTTACAGAAATCGGTGGAACATTCGCAGGTTGTTCTAGTGCATCAACAAATTTCCAAATTAGCCAATCAACAAATTTACTAACAGTTAATGCCGCTATTATTAAAAATGACAACTGTAATCTTAATGCCGGAATTATTTCAGCTGTAGGACAATATGGTACAGCACCCTACCAATACCAATTAGTGCCTGTGGGAAATCCTGCACCAACAATAGGTACTTGGGCAGGAACCTCAACCAATGTATTTAATGTGGAAGGTGGTGATTATGTGGTTTACATAAAAGATGCAAATAATTGTATTCAATCTACAATAATTACGTTACCAATAGATAGCGCTCCCGTTATTACTGCAACTTTAAGTAACATTTGTCAAACTACAGAGGGACAGTTTAGCATCCAAATAGATAGAACTGGCGGAGTTGGGCCATTTTCGTATAGCATTAATGGAGGGGCATTCCAAGCACAGCAGGCAAGTTCTTTCACTTTTAATAATTTAACTTCCGGTACCTATACAATTGAAGTATTAGATGCTAATGGATGCAGAAATTTAGTTTCAACAAGCATAGAAGCACCTTTGAGTTTAAGTACTTTAGTTGCAGTTCAACCAAATTGTTCAAACGATAATGGAGAAGTTAGCATAGCTACAATAGGAGGGTCAGGTAACTTTACTTACTCTTTGGAGGATAGTAACGGAGTAACTTTGATTTCAAATCAAGCTAGCAATACGTTTAGTGGATTAGGAGCAGGCACTTACACTTCTACAGTTACTGATGCTGTTATAGGATGCTCGAAAGAAATTACATTTACTTTAGATTCACCAACACCGGTAACATTTACTACAACTCATGAAAATGTGAGCTGCTTTGGTGGAAACGATGGGTCGATAACCATTACTTTACCAAATTCAAATAATAATCCTATTTACAGCTATCAGTTAAATGATGGTATCAATCCAGCAGTGATTCAAAACAGTCAAGTTTTCAACGGATTAGCTGCAGGAACGTACACCATAACCGTTGTTTCGGGAAGATTATGTAGTACCTCTGAAGTTGTAGAGATTGCTTCACCATCATTATTAGCAATACAAGCAACTGCAACTGATTTTAATTGCGATGCCTCAAATAATGTTAAATCCGCTTCTATTTCGATAAATGTTTTAAATGACGGAACGGGTAATCCTTCGGGAACTGCACCTTATTTGTATAGTATTGATGGTGTTAATTTCTTTACTACTAATACTTTTGAAATTATTGACAATAGAACTGTTCAAAATCTGACTGTAACAGTAAAAGATGCAAACAATTGTATCCAAACTACTACCCTTTTGATTAATCCTCTTCCTGAAATTACAGCAGTAAATTTGAATCAAATCACCGCTCTTACTTGTACTAATCCAGAAACTATTGAAGTAGCGGTTACGGGAGGATCAGGAGATTTTTCATTTGAAGTATTACCAGCAGGAACTCAAACCGTTCAAACCCCTGGAGCAGGAATTTATAATTCAAATTTCACTTTCAATACCCCTGGAAATTATACCATTCAAGTAACAGACAATATTACGGGTTGTTATTTCATAACAGTTCCTTATATAATTTCTCCAGTTGATACTATTATAGCGCAACTTGATAGCCTATCAGGGGTTAGTTGCTTTGGCGCTTCTGATGGAAGTATGAATTTGACCGTTTCTGGTTATTCAGGAGCCTATAATTGGCAAGTTTTAGACAATAACAATCAGATTATTTCAACAGGAAATTCAGATACTAGTCTAAATCCTACAAACATAAGTGGATTGAGTGGTGGTTCGTTCCAAGTCCTAATTACCGCATTAAACACTCCGTTTTGTGATACGCTTTCCAATTTTGTAACTATCCCATCTCCAGCTAGCGCATTGACTTTAACAGCTTCAGAAGTTACCAATGTAACGTGTGCTAATAATCTTGGAGAAATTTTAGCAACTGCATCTGGTGGTTGGGGAACATATTTATACGAAGTAATTAATATTACATCAGGGACTACCATTCAAGCATTTGGTCCAAATAATTATTTTTCAGGATTAAGCGCTGGAGAATATACTGTTACAGTTCAGGATGCAGGCGGATGTCTTGTGAGTGAAACTTTAACTCTGATTCAACCAGCTTTAATAAATGCTAACATTAATGCCTCAAGTACCAACTTACTTTGTTTTGGCGACACTACAGCAAGTATTCAAGCAACTGGCGTTACTGGAGGACAGGGTTCATATCAATACTTTTTAAATTACTATGACGCTTCTGGAACTACCATTGTATCAACTTCAGGAAGTCAAGCAAGCCCAATATTTGGAAACTTAGGAGCAGGAATTTACAGTATCACGATAACAGATGGTTGGAATTGTGATTTTACAACACCTCTACTTACAATTACTGAACCAACAGAAATTACTGCTTCCACTTCAGTTACTAGCAATTTAACTTGTACTACACAAGCTGAATTAACCATAACAGCTTCTGGAGGAACACCTCCTTACATGTATAGTACAGATGGAATTAATTTCACTTCAAACTTTACTTATTTAGTTAGTCCAGGTACTTATCAATTTTATGTAAAAGATGCTAATAATTGTGGTGCTGTTTTGACTAATGAAATTACAATTCTTCCTATCCCAACATTAGAACTCAACTTAGATTTAACAAGTGCTGCTATTTACTGTTTTGGTGAAGCAAGCGCAACTATTATTTCAAATGCTACTGGTGGATTAGGAAATTATACTTATGAATTATTTGATAATGCAAATAATTTAATTGTTCCATCACAAAACAATGGAATTTTCAACAATTTACCTTCAGGTAATTATGTTGTAGTAGTAACAAGTGGCGATTGTATTGCATCATCGGCTGTAATTCAAATTTCAGAGCCTAATATTCTAAATGTAACATCAACAAAAACTGACGTGCTTTGTTTTGGCGAAACCAATGGTTCTATAACAGTTCAAGCTTCTGGAGGAACTGGAATAATTCAATATGCCATTTCGCCTCATTTAAATCAGTTTGGAACTAACAATACTTTTTCAGGTCTATTACCTGGAATGTATACTATTATAGTGCAAGACCAAAATGGCTGTTTTGAACAACTACAAGTTGAAATTTTAGAACCAGCTCCGCTAGAAGCCTCAATTACTGCTATTACCGACGAACTTTGCTTAGGAGAAGAGGATGGTTCTGTAACGATTGGTATAACAGGTGGAACAGGAAATTATGAAATTAGTTTAGATGGCACTAATTTTAGTCCAGTTAGTGGAAATCAATATATTTATAGCAACTTAACTGGTGATAATTTTTATCAAATCTTCATTAGAGATGCTAACGGATGTAATATTAATCCGCCTTTAGAATATTACATGCCACCAGCAGTAGCAATAAACCCAACCGCTACTGTAACTCCAACTTGTACTAACAACGTAGTTGGAAATACTGTTGTGATTAATGTTGATGCTTCGGTAGTAGGTTCGGTGACGTATTCTTTGGATGATGTTACGTATGTAAGTTCCAATACCTTTACCGATTTAGCACCAGGAAACTACACTGCTTACGTGCTTCATACAAATGGTTGTAAACAAACCACAACTTTTACAGTTGATGCACTTCAGCCAATTACAGCTTCATCTAATGTAACATCCAATGTATTGTGTTTTGGAGAAGATTCGGGTGTTATTGAAGTAATTGCTTCTGGAGGAATAGGAATTTTAACTTACGGAATCAGTCCTTCGTTTGTAATGGGAACTTCTAATACATTCACTGGATTAACAGCTGGAACTTATCAAATTTTAGTTCAAGATGAAATCGGATGTCAAGTTACACTTTCAAATATTACTATAACAGAACCAACTGCAGCGTTAAGCGCAACTTCATCCATTCAAGCCGAAACTTGTTTGAATGCTAATGATGGTTCACTTACGGTTGCTGTTTCGGGTGGAACGGCTCCTTACCAAACTAGCTTGGATGGTATAACTTATAATGCTAACACATTCACATATTCAAATTTAGCTGGTGGTCAGAATTACACTGTATACGTAAAAGACGCCAATAGTTGTGAGATTGTTCCTTTAAATATCGCAATTCCTGCAGGAGTTACAATCAATCCATCTGCTACTGTAACTCCAACTTGTACTAACAACGTAGTTGGAAACACTGTTGTGATTAATGTTGATGCTTCGGTAGTAGGTTCGGTGACGTATTCTTTGGATGATGTTACGTATGTTACTTCCAATACCTTTACCGATTTAGCTCCAGAAAACTACACTGCTTACGTGCTTCATACAAATGGTTGTAAACAAACCACAACTTTTACTATTAATGCGCTTCAGCCGATTATGAGTACGATAACCCCAGTTAGTGCTATGTGTTTTGGTAATTCAAACGGAAGCATAACTGTTGTGGCTTCGGGCGGCACAGGAAATCTTTCATATGGCATAAGTCCGAACTTTGTGATGGGTTCAAATGGAACTTTCAACAACTTATCTTCGGGTAATTATACCATTCGAATTCAAGATGCTATTGGATGTTTTGTAGAGCAAAATGTTTTCGTTAATGAACCACAACAATTAACAGCTAGTGTAGTTGAGATTTTTGAAGAAAATTGCGAAGGCGATAACAACGGAGCAATTGAAATTAGCGTAAATCAAGGAACAGCTCCATATTATACAAGTCTAAATCCTAATGGACCTTTTACACAGAACCAATTCCTTTTTGAAGGTCTATCCGGAGGAAACACTTATACTATTTATGTAAAAGACACAAATAATTGTATTACTCAAGTTCAAGCATTGTTAAAAGAACCTATTCAATTAAATGCTGATGTAAGTATAAAATATGAATGTGAAACAAATACAGTAATTGTTCAGGTAAATCAAACAGTGATTAATGATGTTGTTTATTCTTTAAATGGTGGTGTTGCTCAAACATCTAATACATTTGTTGATTTAGAAGATGGCTCTTATGCTGTTGAGATTACTCACCTTAATGGTTGTACTGCTACTGTGTATTTTACCATTAGTAATCCACTTCCATTAACAATAACTGCTGCGGAAACTGGTCTTAATCAAATCACCGCCACAGTTTCGGGAGGGTCTCCAAATTACACCTATTTCCTAAACGACGCTAACAATGGTAATTCTAATATTTTTACTTTCTACCAGAGTGGTACTTATCAAATTCGAGTTGTTGATGCTCTAGGTTGTGAAAAAATTACTGCTATTACTGTGGAATTTGTGGATATTTTTATTCCAAATGTCATGACTCCAAACGATGATGGACAAAATGATACTTGGGGACCAATTAATACTTCAAATTATCCGAATATCACTACAGATATTTTCGATAGATATGGTAGAAAAGTAAAAATTTTGAAACAAGGAGAAACTTGGGATGGACGTTACAATGGAAACGAATTACCAACAGGAGATTATTGGTATATCATAAAACTAGGAAATCCAAATGATGATAGAGAGTTTGTAGGAAACTTTACAATTTATAGATAAATTAAAACTCCTGATAATTTTTTAAATTATCAGGAGCTCTTTGGCAATTCGACTAAACTTGATAATAATGAAAAAATTAATATACTTATTCACACTAATTTTCATGAGTTCACATGCTCAGGAACTAACCATTCCAACTCATACGCAATACTTGGCTGACAACCATTTTATTATTTCTCCTTCATTTGCAGGAATTGGAGATTATATAAAAATTAGAGGAAATGGCCTTACGCAATGGGTTGGAATTGAGAATGCTCCCGACATGCAATCTTTAGCCGCTGATATGAGAATTGCTGATGAAACTGGAATCGGCGTATTCTTTTATAACGATAGAAATGGAAACACGAGACAGTATGGTGGAAAATTTTCTTTTGCACACCACTTAATTTTAGATAAATACTATGATCAATTCTTATCTTTCGGAATTTCCTATAATTTAAATCAATTCCGATTAGATATCGAAAACTTTAATGTCCCAGATAGAGCCGTAACAGATGACCGTTCTATCACCAATCACAACTTTGATCTATCCGTATTGTACCGTTTTAAAGATTCTTATCTCAATTTTACAGCTGCTAACATTTTAAATAAAGACCTCAATATTTTTGGCATAAATGAACCTGGTAAATTAAGAAACTATCAAATTTATGCAGGGTATATTTTTAAGGAAAACATCAATCGTAGTTTTGAAATTGAACCTTCAACATTCATCCAATATTTTGAAAGTGATGGGCGTTCTTCTACTGATTTGAATGTTAAACTAAGATGGATTCAAAACAATGACGATTACTACTGGGGAGGAATTAGTTATCGATTTTTAAATGACCAATTATTAAATCCAATAAACATAGGTCCTATGGGAGGAATTAAAAAAGGGAATTTATATTTGGCCTACTCCTATCAACTAACAACCAACGAACTTATGGCATACAATAGCGGAACTCATATGATTACTGTTGGTTTTGATATTTTACAAGGAATTAGCAATTGTCCTTGTACTTATTAAAATAAATAAACCCCTTAAATCATTAAGATTTAAGGGGTTTTGTATGATTTTGTGTTTAAAATCGTACCCGGAGTGGGAATCGAACAAACCCCAACATCCTCTTTATTTTCGGGTGTTTCAAATTCTAAAATTTGAATGGTCACCGAATTAGTCCCCTTAAATATGATTTCAATTATATTGAAATAGCATACACAAATATAAGCAATTAATATCAATTTACCCAATAATATAAGGTTCAACTTGTTCAAATTTTAAGCCTGTATATTCACAAAACTCCTGAATACTTACTAAGCTCTTTTTAGGCTTATTGAGTGACTTTCTTATGTCGTTCAATAGTCTTGAACTTTGACGATTACTTCTTCCTGTTATGAGCTGTATATCTTTTGGATATATGCATGCTCTTTTTAATGGTCGATTCATACTTTAACCTAGCTTTTGAGTTGGCTTTGAGATAGCTTAAAATTACTTAATTCTTGTTTCGATTTTACGCCGATTTGAGATTTTACATTAGAGTGAAAAAGAAAATATTTAGACAAAAGTGTTGACTTTAGACATTTTGGACATTGTTGTGTTTTTTGTTTGATTTTGTGTGGGAAATTTGCCCTGTAATTATTTCAGAAAGTGTTGCAACCGAGTTTTGAATGATTTATGAAAGTGAAAGAATGTTGAACTAAAATTTTGAAGTTATGGCTAGACAGAAAGGCATAATTAAGTTAAAAGGTACTATCGGGGATATTACTTTTTACAAAACGCAGGATGGGCATTTAGCTCGTGAGAAAGGTGGAATTGAGGCTAGTAGAATTGCTAGTGACCCTGCGTTTCAAAGAACACGTGAGAACGGTTCTGAATTTGGTAGAGCTGGAAAAGCAGGTAAGCTTTTGAGAACGGCTTTACGCCCATTGTTGTTAAATTCTGCGGATGGTAGAATGGTGAGTCGTTTAACGCAACAAATGGTAAAGGTTATCCAAATGGATGCTGTGAGTGATAGAGGATTACGTAATGTAATTGATGGGGAAATTGAATTGGTTCTTGGTTTTGAATTTAATATTCGTGGGAAATTAGGAACTTCTTTGTTTGCTCCATTTACTCCTGCAATTGATCGTGTGGCTGGTACTTTGGATGTATCGATTCCTTCTTTTGTTCCTGCTAATATGATTGCTGCGCCAAGTGGAACTACTCACTTTAAAGTGATTTCTGGTGGTGCTTCTATTGACTTTACAGGAGAATCGTATGAAGTGGCTACTTCTGAAACTGCAATTTTACCTTGGGATGCTACAGCAACAGCTGTAATCAACTTGAGTAATGCGGTGACTGCGAACTCTACTCACCCACTTGTTTTGGCTCTTGGTGTGGAGTTTTATCAACAGATTAATGGGCAAATGTATCCATTGAAAAATGGCGCTTTTAACCCATTATCGATTGTTGCGGTTGACGGAGGCGTTTAATAGTGGTCAGTGATCAGTTTTAAGTGGTCAGTATGATACTGTTTTTGACAAGAACTTATTTCCCTGAAGGAACGAATGGAAAATTGGAATGTGAGGGCAAATTAATTTGTTATACAATTGAATTGCCGTGGAAGCGAAATGAGCGTGGGATTTCCTGTATTCCGGAAGGGAAATATTTTATTAGAAAGCGATATAGTGCAAAATACAAATGGCATTTGGAATTGGTGGATGTGCCGAACAGAACTTATATTTTGATACATCCTGCCAATAATGCGCAAAAGGAATTGCGTGGCTGTATTGCTCCTGTTACGAAACTTTCTGGACCTGGACTAGGTTTGATGTCTAGAAAAGCTTTTACAAAGTTGAAAGACTTGGTTTATAAAGCTTTGGATAACAAAGAAAGTGTGGAATTGATTGTACAATAGTGATTCCCGATTAGTCGGGGAATGACATAAAAAGAAAGATTATGAATGTAGTAGAACGTGCTAAGGCACCCACTCC
>NZ_JAMLJN010000006.1 GCF_023634865.1 Flavobacterium fragile | reverse complement strand
AGTATCGGGCTTGCGGCTTCAGGAACTGGAAACATCTCTGTGTTTACTCCTACTAATGGAGGAACAGCCCCTATCATAGCTAACATATCTGTGATAGCAACAGCTAATGGTTGTGCAAGAGTAGCTGAAACATTTACAATAACTGTAAACCCTAGCCCTGTGGTTACCTTCTCACCTACTAATCAAACGATCTGTTCGGGAGAAACTTCTGCTTTGGTAAATTTAA
Organism: Flavobacterium fragile; assembly: GCF_023634865.1. Taxonomy (GTDB): domain Bacteria; phylum Bacteroidota; class Bacteroidia; order Flavobacteriales; family Flavobacteriaceae; genus Flavobacterium; species Flavobacterium fragile. The sequence goes on along the minus strand of NZ_JAMLJN010000006.1, from coordinate 222,212 downwards.
GCAGTACCACTCCAGGGGTTACTTTCTCTTGGACTGCTACTCAACCTACAGGAATTACAGGGGTCGCTACTTCTGGTACCAATACCATACCAGCACAAACATTAGTCAACACTACAAATGCACCTATTGATGTTAACTATACTGCAGTAGCAGCTACAAACGATACTTCTGCTTGTGCCGGTAGTAGTTTTACTTATACCATTACAGTAAATCCGAAACCAAGTATTGAAAATCAATCATTTATTATTTGTAGCGAAGAAGGGTTTACAGTAGATCCTATTGATGGTATTCCAAATACTAATACAATTGTCCCTTTAGGTACAACATATAATTGGGTTATTAGTAATAATCCAAATATTTCAGGAGCAAGTTCTGGCACAGGTAGTCAAATTAGTCAAGTATTGACAAACAATAGTACATTAATACAAACAATTGTATATACTGTTACCCCAATAGCAGGTATTTGTACAGGAAATCCATTTACTATAACAATTGAAGTTTATCCTAGACCTGATGTTACTTTTGACATTCCAACTCAAACCATTTGTAATGAAACCAATACATCTTTAGTTACTCTAAATTCAACCCTTCCAGGAAATATTACTTACGAGTGGAATGCTACAATTCCAACTGGAATTACTGGTGCGTTAAGTTCTGGGACAAACACTATACCTGTTCAAACACTTATAAATACAACAAATGCTCCATTGACAATTACTTATGCTGCAACAGCAACTTTTAATAATAATGGATCTTCATGTGAGGGGAACGTTTACAACTATTCTATAACAGTTAATCCTACATTCACATCTTCTGGTGTAGTTTCAAATTACAATGGGTATAATGTAAGTGTTTTTGGTGGTAATGATGGAGCTATCAATTTAACAACAATTGGAGGTTCTGGAACTTATACTTATAATTGGACTGGACCAAACGGATTTACCTCAACCGCTGAAGCTATATCTGGATTATTTGCTGGAACCTATACTGTAACTATAAATGATGGTTATTGTGCTCCAATAGTACTAACCTTTACCCTTACACAACCACCAGAATTACTTATTCAAGCCGACCCAAGCCTAACTGTAAATCTAATTTGTTTTGGAGATAGTAATGGTGCTGTTGGAGTACTAATCACACAAGAATCAGTACCTCCTTATGATTACCAGTTATTTAATAGTAACGGAACTTTAGTAGCATCTATAATAGATACTACCAACTTAAATCCTCAATTTAATGGATTAACTGCTGGTGTTTACAATTTGATTGTCACAGATGCTAATGGCGGACAAAAAACAGTAACCGGATTAACAGTTACACAACCTGACGATATAGTTATAACAGCAGCTACAACTCCTATCACATGCTATGGCGCTAATGATGCTTCCATAACCTTAACAGTTACAGGAGGAACAGGACCTTATCAAGCACAATGGGATAACTTAGCTACCGGACTATATCAAAACAATTTAGCAGCTGCAGATTATAACATACTGATAACAGACAGCAATGGCTGTACTAAAACTATCGTAGTTTCAATTCCAGAAGCTCCTATTTTCACCATCAATCCAGTTGTAGTTAACATCTCTTGTTATGGTGCTAATGATGGAAGCATCAATCTTAATTTAGTTGGAGGTATTCAGCCAATATCTTTAACTTGGAGCGATGGAAGTACTGCTGGTTTAGTTAGAAATAATTTACCTTCAGGAACATATACCGTAACAATTGTAGACTCAAAACCGTGTACCATAACAAGAACATTCATCATAGTAGAACCGCAACCCTTGGTGTTAAGTGCGAATATTCAAAATGCGTTGGATTGTAACGATGCGAACAGCGGAGCAATTAATTTATTAGTTTCGGGTGGTACTCCTCCTTTTACATATAGTTGGACTAATGGAACAACCTCGGAGGACCTTACAAATATTCCTGCTGGAAATTACGCTGTAGTAGTAACAGATTCTAGAGGATGTACTAAATCAGCACAATATAGTGTCAACAGACCTCAACCTTTAACTTTAAATGTAACCAGCGATATAGATGTAAATTGTGAAAATAGAGAGATCCGTCAAGTTTTTGAAGCTCAAGTCTCAGGAGGTGTTCCTCCTATTCAATTGAGCTGGTCGAGTGGAACGGTAAGTGGAGCGAACAATGAGTTTATGACTACAAATCAAGATGGTTTGGTGCTCTTAACAGCAACAGATGCAATTGGATGTACCACTACTTATAGCTTTAATGTAGACCTACCTATTTTGGGGGATGCAAACTTCAACCAATCATCGTATGGTTATACAACTTATGGATTGTATTCTATTTTTGATCCGATTCAATTTACAAACACTGCTACTGGCGAATATGTAAGCATATCTTGGAACTTTGGTGATGGCACTTTTTCAACCGAAGAAAATCCAATCCATACCTATGTTAACGAAGGAAATTATGTAGTTACCCAAACCGTGACTTACCCATACGGATGTGTGTACGTACATACCATTTCATTAATCGTTGAAAAAGGATATGTTTTAGTGCTTCCTACAGGCTTTACACCAAATTCCGATTCACTAAACGATACCTATAGACCCGTTACAAAAGCATTATCATCTGTAAAACTAGAAATCTTTGACACTTGGGGTTCCTTAATTTTTAGTGAAATTGGAGATACTTTAAGAGGTTGGGATGGTAAAATTAACGGAATACCTGCAGAAAATGGCAATTATAACGCTAAAGTAACAGCTGAAACATTCTATGGTAGAACTATCTATGCTAGTGAAACCTTTGTGCTAATAAAATAACAATTGAAAAATGAAATTTAATCTACATATCCTGTTCGCCTTTCTTATTTTGGGTAGTGATGTCAAAGCACAAGACCCTGTTTTTACTCAATTTTTAATTGTACCCGAAACACTAAATCCAGCATTTACAGGAGCTTCTAGTTCTTGGAATGCGGGTATTATACACCGAAGACAATGGCCCGATGCTAATAAACGTATTGATACCCAATATGGCTTTGCGAACAACCTAATAACAGACAACATAGGCCTTGGATTCACAGTTTTAAATCAAAAAGAAACCTTTACTAATTATAATTATTTTCAGTTGAATGGAGCGGTTTCCTATCTGATCGAACTGAATTATAACTGGCGTTTGAGATTAGGCTTAGAAGGAGGTTTTGGAAGAAAAGATTTTAATTTTAGCAACTTACTTTTAGAAGACCAAATTAACATCAACGATGGAAGTATTTCGGGTCCAAGTATCGACCCAGGCTACTTGTCCTATAACAGCAAAATAAACTTTGCTGATTTTTCATTTGGAGTCTTGGTAGATCAAGAAAATGCTTGGTTTGGAGCTACTTTAAAACATTTATCACGTCCCGACATTTCTTTTGTAGAAAATGGAAATGTACCTCTTGATTTATTTCTATCGGTACACGGAGGATATTATTTTACGCTAAACGATACGCCCTACTCCTTTCTACCTCCCGATTCTGATTTCTTATTATCATTCAACTACATGAGACAATCTCAGTTCAATCGATTAGATATTGGAACATCTCTAGAAATGAATATGATCTCAGTTGGTCTTATTGCAGCCACCAATCCTGAGGGTAGAAATACGAATAGTCACTTAGTAACCTCTTTAAACCCATTTGTTACTTTACGTGTAGGCGAATTTAAATTTGGATACTCTTACGATTTCAACACCTCAAGTTTTGGACACAATCAAGGAATTCATGAATTCACACTAACTTGGCAATCTAAATATACCTGTAGAGATTGTGATAACTACCGAATGAAAATAAAAGATATTAGATGGTAAAACAGCCCACGAAACAACCATTTTATTGAAAAAAACTAAAAGCTATTTAGACGTACTTCGTTGATGTATTTGATAACTAGTATAGAATTCTTGAGGAGTAATACCTACAATTTCTTTAAAACTGGTAAAAAAAGTATTATAGGAAATAAAACCAACATCCTTTGCTAAAGAGTTAAAAGTCGTTTGTTTTAAATATCCGCTTTCAATAAGTTGCAAGGCTTGCTCCACGCGTATTAACTTCTTAAATTCTGAAAAAGAAATATGAGCATAATATTTAAATAAAAAAGTTAAATGACTCTTTGGTATGTTTATTTTGTAGGCCAAATCTCCAAGTGAAATTTTGGGATCTTTAAATAAGGTACTGTTATGTTTCAAATTATCTAATAATATCATATAACCCGGAATAAGATCTTGAATCTTATTTTGAAGTTTTAAATCTTGAATATTAATTATTTCATCTTCAATATCTTTTTTCCAAATAACCTTTGATGCATAAGCAGATGTTACCTCATTTTTTTTAACAGAAAAATACAAGTAACCACTTAATATTTCAGGAAAAATTAATAATCGTAAAAAAACCGATAACCAAATTAAAGCAGCTATCCATAGATTTGATTTTCCATAGTCATAATGATTACTTGTAACCTCTAAAAATATAGATATCATCAATCGAATTGCCATTAAAAGCAATAAAATAAAGAGATAATGTGTCCATTTTGATATTAACTGATTCTGATCATTTATAAACCTTATAGCACTTTTCTTACTCCAAATACGCTTTTGTAAAATCATAAAGTCTAAAATCAAATAAAAAATAATGTAGATTAAAAAAAAGCACAAGAATATAATGTTCTTATAGCGTATTTCAACAAATCCTTTATCATCTAAAAAATCTGTAACTATAAAAAGAAATGGTACAACAAAATGAATTAAACCATCAACTACAAATTTTCCTTTACTTAAAACTAAATTTTTAAAGTAAAGAAAAGTTAAAGGAATTACAGCTATTAAAAAATTGTTATACCTATCTAAAATCTCATTCAACTTATTTACATCAAAAAGACTAAAAAAACCAATAACTAAAAACCTCATAATTATAATTCCAAAAATTATAATGAGATAAATATTACTATTAAAATTAGCTTTAGAACGCATAAAGATTTGAATTATACTTAATAATCCAATTAATCCCGTGGAGAAAAGCAATAAACTTTCAATCATAAGTTGTTGAATACATTCTTATAAACCCCATTTACTTTTTTTATAAAACAATGGAATCTATTTTTAAACAATTAACCAAAAGTACAAACTTCTAAATAAAATCTTTATTTATGAATGTTATTGTTTTTTAAATTTTTAGTAACTTTTTAAGTTACTAAAAGCTTAAAAGTTGTTATTGAAAATCTACAAAATCAAGCTTTGAAGTTGTTAGAAGTTTTTTATAAATATTACTGTTGTAATTTGCAGAAAAAATTGAAATGGTCAAAAAAATTATTTTTTTATTTTTCGGATTTACAACACATGCACAAGAAATCCATCACGAAATGATTTCATCTCAAGGTAATCATGTGACAATTCAAAATGGATATACAGTTAGACAATCCATAGGGCAACAAAGCGCTATTGGTAACTTCACAAATGAACAATTTAGAGTAGAACAAGGTTTTCAACAAAGTTCATTTAAAGTGGGTACTAATTTGAACAATCAAACAAACATCAAACTCATTGCCTATCCTAATCCTTTTAAAGACAAAGTTAGTTTTGAATTTTCTAAACCAATATCTGAAAAAATTACCATCACATTTTATGATGTATTAGGAAGAGTTGTTTATGTAAAAGAAAACATTTTAAACAATGAAAGCAATATAATAATTGGCAATATAAATCTTGCTGATGGTGAATACCTAGTAAAAGTTTCGGGACAAAATTATCATTTCACAATTAACTTACTAAAATCAATATGAACAAAAAAGTACTTTTATTTTTAGCATTACTTACAATAGGCTACAGTAAAGCACAAGAATTATATTTTGTAACAGGTACTAATTTTACAAAATACAACTTTGAAGCTAAAAACTCGTCTATGACTACTAAGCTACAAAGCGGTAATGGGACCACACATGAAATAGGATATGCAATTCCTATTAGAAACAAAGATTTCTCGTATTCCTTTGGGGTTACCTTAGATGAATATAATGCACTCGCAGGATCAACTACCAACTCTTATAAATGGGATACAAAATATTTAGGTGCACAAGCTGCTTTGCATTACGATTACAAAGTATCGCCATTTTTTAGTGTTTCAGCAAGAGCGGGTATTAATTTATCTTCTATAATTTATGGAAAACAAAGTATTGATGGTGAAATATTTGATTTAAAAAATCAAGAAGAGTTTTCAGGGTTATTTTTGAGAGTTTTTGGAAAAATCCAAACGCTTTATAAACTCAATAAGTTCAGTGCATTAAGTCTTGGATATGGATATTCGCATTCTGCAAGTACTTCTAACAGTACAAATGAAAAATTAGCTTTCGATACCAACCAAATTCTCTTTGGGATTCATTTCACAACAAACTATTAATTACATCTTATGAAAAAAATACTATTATTTTTTACATTTCTAGTTACTTCATTTGTTTTTTCGCAAACAAGTGGAATAACTTACCAAGCGGTGATATACAAACCGAATGGAGATGCTCTACCAGGAGTAAACAACAACAATGTTCCGTTAGCATTAAAAAACATTTGTATTCAATTTACCATCGTAGACTTCACAAACACGACAGAATACAAAGAAAACATCACCACAACTACCGACAAATACGGAATGGTCAATTTAATTATAGGAACAGGAAACCAAGTGGGTGGTTACGCTAGTTCCTTTACAAATATAGATTGGAATACTACGAGTAAAAGCCTAATTGTTGGTTTAGATGTTTCTGGAATGTGTAATGACTTTGTAGAAATTAGTAACGCTCCCTTTTCTGTAGTGCCTTTTGCTTACAATAGTTTCAATGCTACGAATGCTTCAAACATTACGGGAATTGTTCCAATAACAAACGGAGGTACTAATGCTACAACTGTTCAAGATGCTAAAACGAATTTGGGCCTTGACCAAGTAAATAATACTTCAGATATCAACAAACCTATAAGTACCGCTACACAAAATGCTTTAGCACTTAAAGAAAACAGCAGTAACAAATCTACTGATGCTACTTTAGCAGACGGTACGAACACTAAATTCCCAACAGAACTAGCCGTTAAAACGTATGTAAACAACCAAATTACTACTGTGAATACCAATACGAATACGGCTATTACTAACTTGCAAAATACTATTACTGCTAATCAAACGGCTACTGATAATGCATTAGCTTTAAAAGAAAACAGCAGCAACAAATCTACTGATGCTACTTTAGCAGACGGTACGAACACTAAATTCCCAACAGAACTAGCTGTTAAAACGTATGTAAACAACCAAATTACTACTGTGAATACCAATACGAATACGGCTATTACTAACTTGCAAAATACCGTTACTGCCAATCAAACGGCTACTGATAATGCATTAGCTTTAAAAGAAAACAGCAGTAACAAATCTACTGATGCTACTTTAGCAGACGGTACGAACACTAAATTCCCAACAGAACTAGCCGTTAAAACGTATGTAAACAACCAAATTACTACTGTGAATACCAATACGAATACGGCTATTACTAACTTGCAAAATACCGTTACTGCCAATCAAACGGCTACTGATAATGCATTAGCTTTAAAAGAAAACAGCAGTAACAAATCTACTGATGCTACCTTAGCAGACGCTACAAACACTAAATTCCCAACGGAGCTGGCAGTTAAAACTTTTGTGAACAACCAAATTACTACTGTGAATACCAATACGAATACGGCTATTACTAACTTGCAAAATACTATTACTGCCAATCAAACGGCTACTGATAATGCATTAGCTTTAAAAGAAAACAGCAGCAACAAATCTACTGATGCTACTTTAGCAGACGGTACGAACACTAAATTCCCAACAGAACTAGCCGTTAAAACGTATGTAGATAGCCAAATTTTATCAGCTGGAAACAACTTTCTCCCCTTGACAGGAGGCACATTAACAGGGCAATTAACTACTCCATCGGTTGTATTCAATGACGGAAGTACTTGGCAAATAGGAAACTCGGGACAAAACTTCTCCATTTACCAAGGAGGATGTTGTAGTAGAGTTATTATTGATAATAATGGCAATTTTGGAATTGGAGGTAATTATGTACCACAATTCAAATTAGATATTGAAGGAGATGGACGATTTACAAGCAGTTTAACAGCTAACTCATTTTCTATTCCAAATGGACTTTCTTCGCAGTTTTTAAAAGCGGATGGATCTCTTGACACAAATAACTACTTCATAGCAGATGGTACTAATGTAGCCATAGGATATGTTTCAGGAAGTGGTGGTCAAGGAGACCACTCTATAGCAATAGGAAGTAATACTGCACAAGGGCCTCAGGCAGAAGGCGGAGTTGCTGTAGGATATGCAGCTGCACAATACAATCAAGGCTTGAATGCGGTAGCAATCGGATCGTTTGCAGGAAATAATAACCAACCTGAAAATGCAGTTGCAGTTGGATTTAACGCACAAGCCAATGGAATAAATGCTATTGCAATTGGTGCCAATGCTACAGCTCAGAACAATAACACTGTTCAGTTAGGAGATGCTAACATTACCAATGTAAACACCTATGGTTCTATAACGGCTAACGCAGAAATTAGTCCAGAAATTACAACTAATTTCACCATAAACGCAGCTAATGCAGAAATGTACAAAGGAAAAGTCCTTATTTGTAATCCAAACAGTCAAATAACCATAACTTTTGAAAACAACCTGCCTTTAGGTTTTAACTGTATGGTGCTTCAAAAAAGTGATGATGCTAACAAAATTAACTTTGCAGGTGGCGCTGGTGTTGTCATGAAAAACAGAAACAATTTTACGGCTACTGCCGGAAATTATGCAATAGCTACTATAGTAAACATTGGAGGTGGTATTATTGTTACTGCCGGAGATATGCAATAATCAATACAAAAAATAAAAACCTAAATATGAAAAAAATAGTATTAATAAGCCTTTTATTCTTAGCCATTAACTTTCAAAGTTTTGCTAATAATTTAATCATTGGAACTCCTACAGTAAGTGGAAATACAGTAACTTTTACTATCAAATGGGACAACAGTTGGTACGTAACCACAGGTCCATCAAATTGGGATGCCGTATGGGTATTTGTTAAAAGACAATCGTGCATTGCTAATGCGTCTAGCCCATGGATTCACGCCGATTTAGCAGCCTCAGGTAACACTGTAACTGGCGGGGTTTTACAAGTAGAACAAGTAACAGATAATAAAGGGGTTTTCATAAGAAGAAGTGCTGCGGGTGTAGGAAACATTACTACTGCAACTGTTACACTTACCTTAAGTACCGCTATTGGTAGCGATAATATTGGCGTATACGGAATAGAAATGGTTAACATTCCTGAAGGCGATTTTTATATTGGTGATGGTGCTCCACTTTACACACATGGCTTTTCTGATGCATCGGGAAATCCTTTACTAATCAATGCTACGATTCAGAATGCTGGATTAGGTGCCGCTTCAAATTATCAGAGAGACAACCTAGGTTCTATTGGTAATTTACCAGCTACCTTCCCATTAGGATTCAAGCGCTTCTACTGCATGAAATATGAAATTACAGCGGGACAATATGTAGCTTTCTTGAATACGCTTAGCTTCAATCAACAAATTAGAATGCAAAGAGACTACCAACCGAATACCACTCCACCCGATTCACCTGCTGGAACTGAGTTTCACTGCTGGCCTTGTGGTAATAACTCACCTAGGATAGTTATTGCAACCCCTGGAAACAATACTACACAATTAATACCCGCAGTATATGCTAATGATTTAAATGCAAATGGTGTTTACAATGAAAATGAAGATGGTTTAGGAATCCCCGTAGTATTAAATACTAAAAACTTCTTAGCTTTTTTAGATTGGGCAGCAATACGCCCTATGACAGAATTTGAATACGAAAAAGTGTGTCGAGGAAATCAAAACCCTGTTCTTGGCGAATTTGCATGGGGATCAACTGACTTTAACAATGCCTACGACGTACCTAATTATGGTTCTGCTTCAGCTACTAATAACTATGTTTTATTAGGAAATACTACTGTTGGTACTAACCGTTTATATCGCGCAGGAATTTCAGCTACAGCTACCTCTAACCGATTAAAAGCAGGTGCTACTTACTATGGTGTATTAGACATGACTGGAAATGTTTGGGAATCATGTATTGGAGGTTGGGGTGTTGATTATTCTGACTTCACCACACAAAATGGTGATGGTAACGTTTATGAAAATGGACAATCCATTGAAAACGGTTCTACCGATATGACTACTTGGCAAACAAATCGAATCATGGTTAAAGGTGGAGGTTCTAACTGGGTTGGTGGTGAATGGTTCTCTGTATCAGGAAGAAACTGGGTTCAATTTAACAATTATTCGTTCTTCCAAGGTGGAAGAGGCGTTCGTACCTACTAATAAAGTAAAACAATGAATAAATCAAAAATCACCTTTATTCTATTATTCATTGGAACTGTAGCAACGGCACAAATTGCATTACCTAGTATGAGGGGTGTATTGAATTCTAAAGTGGCTACAACCATGTATTCAGGAGGTGTTGGAGATGGCAATGCTGAAGAATTCGTAACCCAAAACAACTGTTTAGCACCAGATATAGAAACCATTTATTATGGGGGTAATGGAATAGGTTATGATGTCCAACAATTGATGCAAAGTAGCTGTACCTATCCCTCAATTGAAAGTATATACTATGGCGGTAATGGCTTGGGCTACGACAACAAAACAAACATTCAAACGATTTGTATTGCTCCTACAATTCAATCTATTTATTATGGAGGTGCAGGCTATGGATATGCGGAACAGCGGATTTGGCAACTCATATGTAACCATCCAATAATAGAATCTATTTTTAATGGTGGTTCTAGTGGGAGTGAAACCCCTCAACAACTAATACAACAAAATTGTTACTAACTCAAAATAAAATGACCGTTACTGCTTAGGGTAACGGTCATTTTTAATTGTTGTGGAGTAGCTATTGAAAAAAAAGTTGGCTCCTATTACGTTGGCTTCTGATTTACGAAGTAAAAACTGTCATTTCAACTAAATAGGAATCTCCTACGAAGTAGACTGTTGTTTTACAAAGTAATACCCACCTTCACCTTTCTACTTTCGTTAAGCATCATTCAATTTCTTTTATGTCAGGCTCATCTCGTTTCAGCATCTCTTAAACATCTCATTGTTATTTAAACAAACGCAAAAGGATTCACTCCGCTGAACTACGTTTCGCACACGTGCGAGGGAACATTTTAAATAAGTAATACTCGATTTTTTTAATTATAAGCTTGTTTTTTCTTGCTCATTACACTTGTACCAAAAAGCCGAAACTTCCGAAGGCGTTTCCGCTTGAGGAAAGGTTGATTATTTTTTTTATTCTTTCAAGTATTCAATGTATTTTAAAAATATATAATTATTACTTTTAATTATTTCAGATAAATTGTCAAATGCTGTCTCGTTCGTGTTGTATAATTTTGATAAATCTGAAATTAACTCTCTTATCTTATTTTCTTCCAACTTTTCATTTCTAATGAACCCTAAAAATGAAGCGCCAATACCAAAAAGTTCAAAATTGTATTTTTCAAATAAGTGTTTTGATAAAGCATAATTTTCAAAAGGATCTAGATCACTTTGAAAATACCCATTTGGAAATCCACAAATTCCTTCGTATGATTTTTCTACAGGAACAACTTTAAGAATTATTTTTTCGTCTAAATATTCAAATGGTGACACATTAATCTTTTCTAAGATTAAAATTTCCTCTTCTTCTATTAATAAACTATTACAAACAGATGAAAAATCAATGTCTTTTGTTTGTTTCAAGAAGTTTTCTCTTCTTATGAAAAATTCAGATGGTGTTGAGAGATAGCCCAAATGCTTACCGTCTTCAAAACACAGTTTATCAAGTTTGGATAAATCATATCCTGCCGTTTCGTCAAGGTCATTTGAATCAATTGAATGTCCACTAGTATATTCAGCTTGACCTAAATCATCAAGTGTAAAAATTATAGTTTTACCGGGATTCTTTTGTTTATAAGTTAGATAAATTTCAATTAACTCATCAAAAGATTTTAGGTTTTCGATTACAAAACTGTCAAACAGAATCTCCATACTTGACTGATTCGATGTTAATGGTTGTATTTGCATAGTGTTTGATTATAGTTGCAAGTAAATCGTATATTTACGAAACTTTAAAACCACTTTTATCCCATATTGGCAAGATTGACGAAAGTTTTGTCTGGTTTTATATTCAAATATAATGAATCTTATAAATTTTGACTGATATTATTTCGTTAAATCCAATTGTTTAAGAGTTAGATCATTTTTCATTGCCTGCCTTTGGATTGATTTGTACTAAAAAACACGCGATGGAAATCACGCGGCAGCTGGGATTATAGCTTAAGATGAAGAACTTTAATTTTTAAAATTATTTCGGTAAAAATCGTTGATGGTCATACAATTTCTTTTCCGCTATGTAATTTAATACGAATTGATAATTTTGTTCAGCTGACAATCTTTGATTGGATTTACTCTGAATTATATTTTCAATTCTTTTTACTTCATCTTCCGGTAAACTATTGAAATATGAAATTACTAACTCTTTATCTTTAAATTCATCCCAATTTATTAGTGGTAATTCATCTTCTATAGGTTTTGAAACTTCAGCTTTTTCTTTATGTTTAATAATTTCAGAAAAGTTGTTTTCTTCAATTAATTTTTCTTCTTGCAATTGATTTTCTGGTTTTACTTTGACTATTTCAGTTTTTTTTGCTGAGATTAATAAAGCATTCAAATCGGCATTATTCATATTTACAACTTTGATGAATATTACACCTATCCCTATAACTATTGTTGCTTTTGTCAGAAATTGAAAAATATCAGTTCCTAATAAATCAAATGTTCCTAATATTGAAATAATCCCATAGCCAATAAAAGTAAAACCCAATATTTGGAATAATTTTTTATAAATGGAATTCATTTTACTTAACTTGATTCCTAGTAATACAGATATTACTATAATAGCAAAATTAGATATAAATAGTAGTATTGCTCCCAAAATTGAAGAACTAGCAAAAGCGCTCAAAGCATTAAATGATTCTCCTTCCTCTAATGAAGTGTAAACCAAAAATGATTTATAAATCACAGTTAGCTGAGTTAAAGTAGTGATTCCTAAAAAAATTATGTACGCATTTATTAAACCGTTTGCTATTGAATAATTAAAGACATTGTTAATGAAGTGCTTAAAAATTAATAGTATTCCGATCCAAATTAAACCGCTTAAAACTGCAAAACCATTAGCAGTAAAGCCGTGAAACCAAGTACCATCTACATAGAAAAATTCTTTATAAATGGCATAAACCAATAATAATACTGCATAAGAAAATGCAATTATTACTGTAGATTTATAAATTTTAGGTAAAATTTTATTTTCCATTTTTATATAATTATTTGTTGAATTAATTATTAGGATTATTTTAAAAGAAACAAAGCCAGCTTTTTATTAAAAACAAACGAAACTAAAGCTATTAATGTAATTGTATAATAGAAGAAATCAAGCATGTTAAAACCATCATGTAACATGTAACTGAACATTTCAAAATCAAATACTAAGCATACAAATAAAGCAGCAGCTGTTAATTTAATTCCTGTACTTAATTGGTTTTCATTATCATTTGAATTATCGAACCAAACGGAAATCTTATTGGATAAAAATAATAGTATTATTGCTAAAGCACTGTAATATACTAACAATTGTGTGGCATAGGTTACTTCTTCTATCTTTAACATTACTAAATATGAAATTTTAAAGCTTAGTACATAAAAGGCGATTATGAATAGAATTGCGCTTACTAGCTTATTAGTGAATTTCACTTTACCTTTTTCATATTGTTTCATTACTATGAAATAAGCAATAATTGTAATCACTATATCCATAACATGATAAGAAATATACTTTTGTAATGCATCGTTAGAATTACTGAAATTTAGTTTTGTAAAATGTATTAGTAGCGTATTTATTACTTGATAAATGGTTATAGTAAGTTTTATTATTAAGAATCTTTTTAATCCTTTGGAATACAAAATATCAATATCTTCAGATTCCTCAGTATTACTAATTAAACCCAGTTTTTCTAATATTTTGGTATTAATTATTAAATAAGCTAAACATAATAAAACTATTATGAGAGTAAATGAAAGAATGATACTGTTTAAAATGGAAAACATAATCATTAACATCGCTATTTTAATTGCAGTTTTATTTTGCATAATTTTTACGGAATGAAAAGATTAATACTAGTAACGCAATTAAAAAAACTGCTAATTGGGCATACATTCTATTTGTTATTACTTCAGAATTCATATTATACTGTTGCAAGTCAAACTCACTCATTTGTTGACCTGTAAAATACAATTGTTCTATTTCCTTTATAGCTAAAATTAGAAGTGCTAAAGCTGCTAACTTTATGTATCCGTTATATTTTTTCATTTTCTAAATCTGTTAAATTAATTCCAGTTATTTTTTTTATTCTATCGATGTATGAAATTAAATGGAAGTTGTAAAAATTACCGTTCTTATCTTTTTCAATATCTAATTTTGAGAAAGAACTAAAATTCTTATTGACTAATTGCTTTATCTCCTTTTCATTCAACCAACTTGCATTTTGAGCGTTTTCATTACAATAAGCATAACAATACAAATGGATGTAACCCATTACATAAAAAAACTCTTCGAAAGATAACTTTTGATTTAATAAAAATAGAATATCTTTTTTAAATGATTCTTCTCCTTTATTTCCGTATTTATTGATATACTCTTTTATACTTGCGAAACTTTTATAAAATTGATGACCAGGATATTCTCTATCCGGATGAAAATAATCGTTTTTACCAAAATAGAAATCGGTAATGCAATTTTTCTTAATAGCACTTTCATAACTGGTATAGGTATGCTCCCAAATGGCTTTTAATTCGTCCGCAGGATTATTCTTAGGATTCGTTTTACTAAATCCAAGTTTTTGAAGAAAAGATGTTATTAGGTTTGATATCATTGAATTATTTTAAATCAAATTTGAATCTCAATTTAAGGAAGATTAATAACTGAAACTATAACATAGATTAATGCTATAAGCATGACTATGATAACAATAGCTACACCTATTAGTTCTATACCAACACCTTTATTTGCTGTTTCTGGACTATTTGTTTTGGCATTGAACAATTGCTGTGAAACTTCTTTTGTTACTTCTGGTTCTATTTTCGAATTTACAGGTTCTACTTCCACTTGAACTTGCTTTGGCTGCTCAACTGATGCTGCATTTTTTAATGTAAATCGATATGCTTTTTCATCTAACTCAATTTCATAAAAGTGTGTTCCGATGACCTCTCCTATTTGATCAAAAATAGTCTCTGTCATATCATCCTCATTATCTATTTCGCATTGTAGTGGTTCTCCTTCTTCATCTACTATTTCATCGTTAACTTTCATAATGCTTCGAACTAATACATCATTTTCAGTATAGCCGATGTTAAAAGTCATTGATGTTTCGGATAGTGCAAATGTTAGTATGTTAGTTTCCTTATGAGAATAAGGTTCTAAACAATAATCAATGTTTGCAAAAACTAAAGTTCCGTTTTTTGAAAAATACACGTCGAAATATCCTTCCTCTTTCCAATTTTCACTGGCATCTTCAAAAATAATTTCATTTTCAATTTGAAGTTCTACACCTAAAAGCTTTGACAACTCTTCTACATTGTTCTCAAAATTTTTATTTATTGCAATACCCGAAATATTATGTCCCATATTAATAGTAATTTATTTTTCTAATTTCCGTTATGTACTTAGAGTTTGTTCCATAACCTAAATATGGAATATGCTTTTCTAAAACTCTTTTTGTCCAATTACCATATGAATCATATTCTAAATAAACTATTGAATACATAAGTTTATCATTACCATTATCCACAACAAAAACTAGACTATCATTTTTTTTTGTATTTAGAATCGTTTTAAAATTTTGTTTGTCGTAAATAAAATCTTCATTTTTCCCTGATTCATATCCAGACCAACTCCCATTTAAATCATAAGAAAACTTTGTAAATCTTTCATCTATTATTATGTTAGACATTCCATATGATTTGGTATAATTTTTAATTGAAAGCGAAGTGTTATTAAAAATATATTTTATCCATTTTTCTTCTTTTGAAGTAGTCATATCAATTGTAAGTGTATCTTCGTTTCTAACTCTTATGGGTGTAGTTTTAAGCCTAGGTCTTTCAAATTCACCTTCTGCATAATGTGTATTTATTGACTGAACAAAACCTTTCTTGTCGAATAAAATATTTTGATAATCTACATATTTTGAATATTTCTCAAATGAAAATTCTTTTGCATCGTAGTCACCAATAACAATAACAACTATAAATGCAAAATCTTTTACAGGTCCTTTTAAATTGAAAAATTCTAAATCATTTTTATCAAAAATTTCAATTTCTTTCTTTTGGACACTTGTAAAAAACAAAATAGCAAATCCACTAAATAATATTATTTTTTTCATTTTTTGAACTTAAATTATTCATTTTTTTTTACACCCAATATATCATAAATACCTGTTAGGAACATCCATAACGATAAAAAACAATCCTAACCCGTATAAATCATTTCTACTTCCTTTTGACAAAGTAAGAAGAAAAATCATTAATCCCAGTCCAAAAAGCATTAAAATACCCCCTGAAAGTTTTCTTAATCCAGATAAATCAGCATTTTTAACAAAAACTTCTTTTAGTGTGATTGCTAAAATTATACCTTCAAAAAACAAGAACAGAGTGTAAAACAACTCTTCTATTTTTAAACCCCCGATTAATAAAACATATCCGGGAAAGAATATCAAAAAAAGGTGAAAATGAATTTTGAAGCTAACCAAAACAAATTGGAATCTAAATACATCTTTTTCATATTACTTATATTTATTTTCTAATCCATCTGAACTTGGCCATCCAATAGTGTAATAAAAATCCATTTCTAAAGTTTCATAAATTTTCATAAACAATAAGGCTCTTTCAACAGAATATGCTGTGAATTGTGTTTTACTAGAACACTCCACATTTACAAGATAATATGTTCTATTGTTGATTATTTTCGGCTCGATTTTCAACTCAGTTTCCTGCATCATTTTCCATTCGCATCTGTGTCTCCAAACACCATTTTCTTCAATTGCTTTTTCAACTTCTTTAATTTGTTTTGGATCAACTTTGAATTTATCATAATTAACAAATAAGGCACTTGACTTATTATTGTTTCTATTTCTTATAGTTACTATCAAACTAATTACTATAAATAGTAAAAAAATTATTATTCCTATTAAAAATGTTGTCATGTTTATGATATTTAGTTTGATTTGTATATTCTATTAAAATAATTATTAATTAAAACTCTATTTTACGATTTATGATTGATTGCATGTCAAAGGTTGAAATTGGCATAAAAGAATTATCAAAGGCATTTTTAATTGCATAGCGCATTTAGACTTAAAAATAGTGAAAGGAGTAAAAAAGTGTAAAATTTTTCCATTATTGTTTTTTGTTTTTCTTAAAATTCTATGCACGATTAATTTAGAGCAAAAGGATTCGCTTATTAGGCTTTACTATTCATTGAAATTTTCTACTTTTAAATCATTTTAAACTAAATTCAGATGAGGTAGAAATGGTGCATAAGCCATCAAATCATTTCTATTGCAATTTATTTAAAAACAAAAAAGTAACCTAATAAGTTACTTTTTTGTTTTTAAATAAACCGCTTATTCTTTTATAAATTTCTTTACTATATGGTCAGTCTTCATAAAATAAATTCCTTTTTGTATGGATGAAACATCAATAGGATTAACAATATCATTAATATTGCCGTGGATAACAACTCTACCGTTAACATCAAAAATTTGAAATTGTTTTCCTAAATATTCAGAATGATTTGATAAATCTAGATGTAAAATATTTTTAACTGGATTTGGATATAACCTAATTGCATTAGTTTCAAAATCATTAGCTGATAAAGTTGTATTATTATATCGAGCTACTGCAATATCATTACCTGTGTAACCTACAGCAATAATTTTATCATCCGATTGAATTGCCATATCAAAAGCCTCATTTGTTGTATTGGTACCAAAAGTAGTTGTTACTTTACCAGAAGTTCCAAATGAAGTATCTACAGTATAATCAGAATTCACTCTAGCCAAGCCAAAAGTTGAACTACTAACAGATGCCACACTTGAACCCACTAATACAATTTTACCTGTACTATCAACGCCAGAACCATAAATAATATCTTTATTTAGTGTAGCAAAATTAAATGATGCTTTTCCTTGAGCAGTAGAACCAGAAGAATTATATAATCCTAAAATGAAATCATATTGTAAATCTGTTAAATAGCCACCTCCAGCAAATAAAAAACTATCATCTGAATTTAAAATCAACGAAAATGATTTGTCATCACCGTTAAATCCTCCATTAGTTACAATTAATCCATCCGTTGAAAATGTTGTATCTAAAGAACCATTACTATTTAATCTACAACCGTAGTGATTAGCACTCCAAGATAAACTTTGTTGATTAATCCAACCTACTGCTGAAATTTTACCATTAGATTTAACTGCTAAATCTTCAATTGTATGAAAGTAAGTCCCATTTCCAGAACCATTAGGCAAGGTTACAATTCCAGTGGTATTAAAATTAGTATCAAGAACACCATTGCTTGTATATCTTGCAATAACACCTTGAGAATTTGTAGAAGTTGCAGAAGATGTTCCACCCACAATTAAATTACCCGTTAAAGCATGAATTTTAATCACTTTAATTTCATCTGCTCTCCCTGAAATAAATTCAGTATAAACTTTTCCTGCAGTTCCAAAAGTTGTATCTAAAGTTCCATTTGATGTAATACGGATAATTGCGGCATTTTTATTACTACCATCATCAGAAAAACCAGCTAAAAGAATATTACCATCTGATAAAAGTGACATAGCATAAGCAACATCATCACTACCCCCTTGTAAATCAAATGTAGCAATACCGTTTGTACCAAATGAAGTATCTAATGTTCCATCCGTATTATATCTAATACAAAAGAAATCTTTTCCTGAAATACTACTGTTGGTAGTTCCTGAAACAAGAATTTTTCCATCAGATTGCAAAACAGTAGCATAAGCAATATCAGCACCCGAATTTATTGATGTTGTTACTTTTCCTCCTGTACCAAAAGAAGTATCCAAACTTCCTCCTTGAGAAAACATACTTAAAGTTGATAATAAAGAAGCAGCTAGTAAAATTTTAATCATTGTACGTTATTTTTATATTTATATATACAAAATAACCAATATCAAAATTTACTCACAATACGTATAAACACGTAAATTTTAAAAGTAAAACAAAATATTTTGTAATACTATTGTAGAATAAAATATCAAAAGATGACCTTATTTTAGTGCAAGGCAATTAAGAGCCACGCAGTGGAAATCGCATGTTAGCAGGGGTATTGTTGTGTGTTATTTTTTTATTCTTTTTTTAAACCAACCGCATCTTTTCTGATTTCTAAAAGCCAAGATTTCTTGTATCTCTTTTTAAGGTGTTTAAAAGTTAGCTTGTTGTATTTTTTTAAATAATCGTTTTTGTAATTACCAATTAAAGAATATTTCACATTATATTTTTGTTCAAATTCTAAATCTTCTTTGTTGAAATCATAAAACGTCAATTCTGAAACATAAATAACAAAAACATTGTTTTTAGCATTTTTTTTAAAATTGTATTTTGGGTTATCTATGTTTTCAATATCTTTTTTTGTTACAATTGTTGTTGCTTCCAACTTTTTAATTCTTGGAGTATAATATGCTGGATCAAATGATTCATGTATAGGATCAATTTCAAATAATTTCACCTGAACTTCTTGCTTATCTACTTTTATTTTTTGAGTTTTCATACCCGTGAAACTAAATACCAAAGTATCATTTAAAGAAACTTTTAAAACATAATTTCCATCTATATCAGTATTACAACCTTTGTTGGTTTTATAAATTCGAACTTCTGCTCCAGGAAGTGGTTCTCCTGTTTTACCGTCGGTTACTTTTCCACTTACTGTAATTTGTTGACCAAAAGATAAAATGGTAAAAAAGAAAAATGATATGTAAAGTAATTGTCTCATGTTAACTATCTGTTTACTCGGTTAAAGCTGCATTGTAAGCTTCGATATCGTCTATCCAAATTTGCTGCGCTATTTTCCTCTTTTGCTTTTTGAATTGCAGTTAATGCTACTTTAGATTTTACTGGTGCGACTTCGGGAAAAAGTTCTGCATTCTTATGAAAACTGTTTCTTAAAAGTTTTATTCCTAAGATTACTTCTTCTGATGAAATGTATTGTTGTAAAACTTTACTATATTTTCCTGCAATATAATATTGTGTTGCTCTGTATTGTATTTTTGTAATATACCAATCATAAAAAAAATGCTTCAGTTTTTTGGTTTTGGGATCAAATTTTAAAGCAAAAATTGCTTTTTGATTGATATCTGGAATTTGTCCTCTCAATGAATAATGAGTTTTACTACTTCGAGGCAATACTAATACTGATTGTTTTAAAATTGCCTTATTCTTTAAGTCATTCCAAATTGGCTTTATTATTTCGATGGTTACTTCTGCATTGTCGTATTTTATAACTTGTCCTTCAAAAATTATATCAGCAGTTAGTATTGCTCTACTCTGAGAAACAGCCACAGGTGATTCGCTTTTAACAAAAGACATACTAAAGATAGCAAGTACAATTATTGTTACTTTTTTCATTTTAAATTTTGTATTTGATTTACTCATCCAAATATTCCTTTCCTTCTTTACTCAACCAACCTTTTTTACCATTAGGCAATTCAAAACGAGCAAAGTTTCCTTGAAAATCTTCGAGTTTTTTGTATCTAAATTCTTTATGTAATGGAAAAAGCTTGAATAAATTATTTTTCTTCATCTTATAAAATGGATACTTGAACTCAACAAACTGTAATTCTTGATATTCATTAAAATTATTGAATTCTGAAGATGCGATATTTTTTTTGAAATCTGCATTGTTTGCATAAAAGTTTCCTAAGTAACTCATTCCAAATGTTCCATTATCTCTTTGAAAATAAATTACATTATAACTGAAATCAACCATTTCTGTAATTCTAGTTTTAAAGTTATCAAAATGATAAAATTCTTGATTAGAAGAAATTGTATCTTTTGAATTGTTATTTTCAAAATAGAAATTCTTAATCCCAAATGCATTTGTTAAAGATAAAGTATCTATTTCGGTTGTGTTAGTTTCCAATCCGAAAACATCCATATTTCTTGCTTTCAAAATGAATTTTTCATTTGACTTGGAAATAGCCAATTCATACTTATACTCATGTTGCGGAGCTTCAGGAAGTAAAACTATTGGGTAAGAAAAACCTTTTTTTATTTCTTTACCTGTCCAATCTATCCATTTTAATTTATTCTTTTCAAGAATTTGGATACTTCCTAAATGTCCTTTAGAAGCTTGCACAGGAAACTTGTTTATTTTATTAAATGATAAATTATATAAATCCATTTTATTTTTGTTGAAACACTTAATTATCGAACTTAATACAATTGAATCATATGCTTCTGAAATTAAAATTTCATTATGAATGTTTTTCAACCTAACTTTTTTTGACGGCAATGTATCAACAACAAAAAATTCATCTTCTAAATCATGAAATGCATGTTGCGAAAATTTATAGATTTCTTCATTAGAGATTTTTAATTTTTCAGTTTTAAATTCCTTGCTTTCCGAATCGTATTGATGAATTATTTTATATAATTTATGGGTTGGAATAATAAATAGTTCTTCATTATCATAAGTGTAAATAATTTTTTTATTCTCAAATTCAATGATAATAAATGGCATGTATTCTTCAATATCAGTATACTTATTTTTGTCCTCATACTTATTTGTAAAATAGGCAAAGAAATTCTTATTAATCAAGTACAATTTATATTCATCGTATTTTTTATCATCAATACTAAAACGATCTATATAGTTGAAACTTATTTTCTGTAAATCATTGAAATCATGATTTTCTCTAATATCCGAATAAGAAACTAAAGATTTTCCTTTACAAAACAATTTCAATGATTCTTCTGAAATAGGTTGGAGTTTTGTTTCAATAGATTTCTTTGACTTATTAAAAAGGACATTCAATTTCATTTCAAAAAATTGATTGTCTTTTTTAATAATTATTCCTTTTCCTGGCACAATAAACTGCAATTCTCCTTCGGTAACTTTATAAGTTTGTTGCCCAAAAGATAAAATAGGGAAAAGAGATAATACTATGTAAAGGAGTTTTATCATTATTGAGGTATCTCTAAATTTTCAAATAAAGGACTTAACTTCTTGTTCAGTGTTTTTCCTAAAAACCTTGTTGTGATTTCATTTGATACTTTTACCCACCAAAATCCCTCAGCATTTCTAAATAAGTAAAAATCAGAACCTGGTGTTTCGTCTAATCCACAACCCAAACGATAACCAGGAAATGAAGCTAAAATTTCTAACTTATAGCTCTTGATGATTCGTGTTCCATTACTATATAAATAATTTTTGTCCATAATAAAACCGTTAAAGTATTTTACGGTTTCAACGTCAATGTAATTTATTACAAGTAATCCTTTTTCTCGGTTGTATTGGTAAACATTGTCTTTGTCTATGTAATAATTATTGTCGAGCTTTCTAAAAGTAACAGGATCCGCACTTGTTTTTTTACCATCATGATAAACAGCATCATTATCTTTGGATAGTTTGTAGTCATAAAGTGTCCTTAAAATAGTTTTGCTATTAAGTTGACCTAAACGCACCATATTATTTGGCGTATGTGGTCTGATTTTGCTAATTTCTATCTGTTCAGGTGTTAAGTTCTCATAAAGTGTTTTGGTACTTTCTTCATACGCCTGATTGTTATAATAAACATACAAGCTACTGCCTTCTGTAATTTGTAAATTTTTCCTACTTACATCATCAGTATATTTAAACGGAAATTTATCATACACTACTTTATCTAATTCTTTGTCATAACGTCTTGTGTAAACGCCATTTTTATCATAAACAAAATCCGTAAATCCAAAAGTACCAAAGGTCGCCACGTCAAACTCATTTTTTGATAAAATTTCATTGTATCGAAATAAGGTTTTTCCGTCTGTGATGTAGGCAGAATTGGTATGGTCCCAAACTTTTAATTTGTTAAAGTCAGCTTTGTTTATGGGTAATATTTTAATATCGTCACCAAATGAAGAACTATATACGTTGTTTTTATCTTTAGCATAATGTCGAGAAAGCCCTACTAATGTTTTGGTATCTATATTGGAAATTACTTTATTGTGATAAAGAACCTTTGTAGCTGTTTTTTTCAAGGAGTTATTCACATAAAGTAAAGGTTCGGCTTCCAAGAACACAATTTCTCCATCTTTGTACATATAATTTTTATCATAGAACATTCGATTGTCGTTGTATATTAAATCGGCTGTTGCAAGATCAGCACCTTCAATTTTTTTGTCGAAATAATAAATATTGGAGTTGTCTTTAAAATAAATTCCGCTGTAACTTTTTTTCTGTTGGTCAGATAATCTTGTAAATTCACTCGCATTAAGTTTAGGTAAAACAGTTGTGTTTTTGTAAACCGAAGTATTGGTTTTCCACAACAAATCTTTTTCATTTATGCCTAAAAAAGTAAATCCTGTAGTATCTGTAGCAACAAAATTTCCTTGTACATATACTCCATTTTTATCCAAAGCTATTCCATATTGACCATAATACTTTACTATTTCAAAAGAGGAAATATCTGCATAAAGTATTTTTCGGGTATTACAATCCTGATATATTATATAATTTTCGTTTACATAATAAACAGGTTGCTCTAAAAATTTGCATCCACCATTCATTCCACCTGTTGTGCCAATGGTTAAAGCATCATCTTGTGTTGCTTGTAGCGTGTTTTTTTCTTGCGAATGGCAAGATGTTGCAAATAAAAATGTAATTATGTAAATTAAGATTTTCATGAAATTTGGTATTTGTACGATTTTGGATAAAATAGCACACAATGTGTTTATTTGCGAAATTTTACAACTTTTATGCCAAATTATTAGATAGATTAGCAAAAGTTACTAAATAAAAACAAAGTAACCTAATTCAATTCATATAACAATACGTATAAACACCTAATATAAAATTATTTACAAGTCATCAAGCGTAATAATACGCTCTTTTAAGCCATAGACTACTACTTCAATAAAATTCAAACAACTGGTTTTATCCATAATGGTTTTTCTATGGGTTTCCACCGTTCTTTTACTGATGAAAAGTTGGTCTGCAATTTGCTGACAGGTTAGTCCTTTAGCTGACCAAAAAATGATTTCTTTTTCTCTAGGTGAAAGTAAGTCTTTGTTTATTTGTTGGTCATCATTATTTTGTGTCGCTTTCCAAAGCATTGCTTCTTTAACTACATCAGACAAGGAAATATCAAAATAATAATCTTTCTCTATCATACTCAAAACAGCTTCTTTAAATGAATCAGTTGAAGAATTTTTGGAGAAAAAACCGTTTGCTCCAGATTCGAAGATTTGATGAATGGATTCTTTTGTTGTAAGCTGCGATACAGTTAAAATCTTAATATCAGTATTTAGTTGTTTGATTTTTTTACATAAGGTAAAACCATCCATTAATGGCATTTGAATGTCTAATAAAACCAAATCAACCGTATTGTTTTGTAAGTATTGTAAAAGTAAAGTACCATCATTAGTATCAAAAACTACTTCGATTGTTTCTATTTGTTCTAAAACAAAAATTAGACTTTTACGAAATAATTCGTGATCATCAACAAGGGCAATTTTAAACATTTTATTTTCTTTTTAATTGAATGATGTAAGTATTGGATTTATCATCAGATAATTGTTTCATAGTTGCACCAATACTTTTAATTCTCGACATTATATTTTGTAGACCACCACTATGATTGGCTTCAAAAGTAGAGAAGAAATCAAACGGTATACCGTTATCTGTTATTTTGATTTGTAGCTCTTTTGTTTGACTTTCTATCATTAATTGCACCATTGTTACTTGTCCGTGTTTGAACATGTTTTGGATTAATTCTTGAATTAAACGAAATAAGGCATATTTTTCGTGAGAGCTTAACTCAAAATCATCTAAATCTCCTTTTAAATCGAGCTTTGCATCTGAATGCGTTTGTAAAAATTCGAAATAGACTTCCAGTGCTGGTCTCAATCCTTTTTGGTCTAACAAAGGTGGCATTAACTTTTGACTAATTACTCTAACATTTTCTGTTGTTTGTTGTAACGTATTTTGTAGTAATTGTATATGCGCTTTAAACTTTTCATCTAATACCCCAGTTTCTAATCCTGCTAATGTAAATTTCAAAGCATTTAAATCGCCTTGAACGCCATCATGTAAATCAATAGCAATGCGTTCTCGTTCATTTTTTTCACTTTCAAGAGCTGTTTTTAGCAATAGATTTGCTTCATTTCGCTTCATTTTCATAAAATGATTTTGGTAAAAAAGCACTAAAAACAATAAACCAAAAACTAAAAAAAGCATTATGGCAGTTCCTAAAATAAAGGCAATTTTAATGTCTTTTACTACATCCATTCGAAATTGAAATTAATTGGCTAAAATAGTTGTAAACTAAAGAGTAAAGGTAAGTAATTACACGTAATTATTTTGTCAGTTGTTTTTGAAGCTTCCAAATTCCAACCAATAAAAATGTTTTGTGAACAAGGTTAAAAAAAACATTTAAAATCCAGAAATGAGAAATCAATTCTTTTTGATTTAGATAAATGGTATTTACTAATAAAAACAATACTATAGTACCAGCATAATAGAGAATAAACCCAGAAACAAAATAAAAATTTGGATTTAGAATTAAGGTTTCAAACTCCGAATCCAAAAAAGATTTTTTGAACCACTTAATTGAATAGAAGATTATGAGTAATGTATTTAAAACCCCCAAGTACGCAATATAATCCAATTGCTTTAAATGGGTATGATGACTTACAAAATACAAAAATAAAAAGAGGTATAAAATTGAACTTAATAGCATCATTCGCTTATATTTCATTTTTAAAATAAAGTAATAGAAATATTGGATAGAAAAAAAAGCAAGAAAATCATACACATAAAACCAAACAGCAACATTAATCTTTAACTGAAAAGTAAAAATTATTTCATACAAGCCAGCAATAAAACACAAGTAAATAAAGGGCACTATAGGTTTACTATCTTGAATTATTTTTTTCCTAATCAACCAATAATATAACAAAGGTAATAAGGATTGAAAAAGGGCTATGTAAATTACTATTTGCATTTAAAATTAAATTAATTTAAGGTTTAACCTATAATCTTTAAGAATTGAAATTACACAAGAAAAAAATTAATTTTTTCTTGCCTTCCATATTCCAATAATTAAAACCGTTTTATGAAAAATGTTGAAGAATAAGTTAATTAACCAATAATATTGTAAATGAGAATTGTTATTATGGTAAATTGACTGCGCCAATAAGAATAAAACAACTACACCTGAATAATAAAACAAGAATCCTGTAACAAAATAAAATGTAGGACTATCAGCTAAAGACACTAAAGTTGTTTCCATAAAAACTTTTTTGAACCACTTGATGGAATAAATAAGTATCAATAAAGTTACAAATGAAGTTAAATACGATAAGTAATTCAAATAGTTTTCTATGGTATGATGTATCACTGCATTCGTAAATATTATCAAATACAAACAAGAACTAATCCAAACCAACTTCTTTACTTTTTTATCGAGAACATTATAAAAAAAATATTGAATGGAGAAAAAAGCTAATAAATCATAGGTATAAAACCACGGAATCGTATTAAAACGTAAAATAGTTGTAAAAATAAATTCGTAAAGACCTGCTATAAAACACAAAACAATGAACGGTAAAATTGGTTTAATTTCTTTATTCAATCTACTTTTTGTAAACCAATACACAAAAAGAGGAATTAATGAATATAAAACTGTTATTGCTAAAAGTAATCGCATAAATTTTAATTTACTGTTTTCAAATATATTTATAATTGTTTGGAATTTTCAATAAAGCGCTGTTGATTTGTAAAAAAATACTTCAAGATGTACATGTCTCCGCTATATGCCTTTCTGTTTTATACGGCCTTAATTTTAGGAACAATTCCACTCCTACTCATTTGGAAAAACAACACTAAATTTGATAAAAAAAATCCAATATTCCCTTATGTTGTGGTAGTATTTATTGCCAGTTTTTATGAATATTTTGGAACTTACTTACTGAAAATTAATGCAACCAACTGGTTTATGGTGTACAAAATCTTAGCTATAACCACCTTACAATATTACTTTTATCACATCCTTAATAAAAAACACAAAGCCCTTTTTATAGTTTTTAGTGCCCTTTTTATAGCTACTTTTGTCTACAATCTTCAACATCTTAATGATAAGACCTTTTTAGACATTAGCGCTTATTTAAATGCCATTACGACATGTTTAGTCATTACCTTTTCTATTCTATGGTTCAAACAATTAGAGAAAAAACCAATACAAATAGAAAGAATACAAAATCCTAACGTCTACTTCATAGTAGGCTTACTTTTCATGTATGGTGGTACCATAATTTTATACTTATACGCTAATAATCTGTATTTAACCAATAAAGAATTGTTTTTCACCTCCTGGATGCTAAACTTTTTGCTAAATATTGTTAACAGAACTTTATTAATCGTTGGTGTTTGGAAAATTATTAAACATCGTAAAAATTAAAAATTACGTATTTATACGTATTGACTAAAAATTATGTAAAGTATATTTTTACAAAAATTTTCTAAATTATTTTATATGAAAAAATTATTATTTTTAGTCATTGCCATAGTAAGTATTAGTTTTACCGGATGTTCGAAAGATGACGACAACTCCTCTTCAGCTTCACAAAATGAGTTAATTTTAGGTAGTTGGAGATATTCTCAGGAAGGAACACTTGTAAATGGACAAGAAATTTTAAATAGTTATGATAATGCTGCAACACAATGTGGCTTTGATTATGTAGAATTTAGAAGCAGTTCAGAAATTAAAGAATATATTTATGATACCGATGTTAATTCTAATTGTATGAATTTTTTAAACTCAGGTAATTGGTCAATTTCAGGTAACAATCAATTAAGTATTACTTTTGATAGTAACACTATTATTAATGAAATATTAGTCTTAAATCAAACTACATTAAAAGTAAAATATGCAAGTGGAGGTGTCGCTAGAATAATAGTATTTACAAAAATATAATTTATCTTACTATTTAAAAACTACAAAAGGTTGGAATAAAATTATTCCGACCTTTGTTTTTTAAAATAATTACTTTCAAACCATATTTAAATTTTTTAATGAATAATCTTGAGACATTTAAATCTTTATTCCTTTTTTCTAATATTCTCGGGTATATACCTTTGATTATAAATAGTATAAGAAAAAGAAAAGACAAAAACCAATTCAATAAATACATAAGTATGTATTTATACTTCATAGCCTTAGCTTCACTCTATGAACTTGTTTTTTCTTATTACTTAAAAATAAATGTTGAAATTTGGTTCAAAGTATATTCACTTTTAGAGTTTATCTTAATTCTACAAATTTTTAAAACCCAAAAGAAGGGCCTATATAATTTTCTATATACTTTTTTTACTTTCTTGTTCATTTCAATACTTACGTACGTTACATTTCGGATTCCTGAAAAACATTTCTTGTTTCATGATGCTCTTCTAAATTTTGTAACTTTCTTATTAATCATTTCATTCTCCATTGTTTGGTCTAAAAATATCATAAAATCAAATGAATCATTTCTTTTAAATATACCTTTCTTTTATTTTCTTTCAGGATTAATTATATATTATTCAGGGATTATTTTTCTATCTATATTTAGCTTAGCAATTATAAATTCAAATATGAGTATTAATGAGTATTGGATTATTAATATTATTTTTCTCATCATTCACAGAATCATATTAATTATTATGGTTCTGAAAAAATAATCCATATATAACAAAAAAAGCCACCTCTCAGTGACTTTATATTTATAATTTAACATCAGTTTTTTTTACAATCTTAGAAATTCGTTTTCTTAAATCGCCCATTAATTCTTGTAAAGCACTTTCACACATAGGAAGAATTTTTTCTGGTTTTACTACTGGAACTCCTCCAACCATTACACCGGTTTTCTTAGAGCGTTCGTTTTCATAGAATGCAAAAACTTTTTCACCTGATTTATTATATAAAGCTACTCTAGTTGTAGCTCTCATTTTAATGGTCATGGTACTCCTGGATATACTAATTTAGCTTCCAGTTAAAGTTAAGAATAAAATCTTATTAAACTAGTTCTACCTTTTGATATTTTTATAAGGAAGTTTTATAGATAGTAAAGAACACTATTTTTTAATAAATTTTAAAGTTTCAATAATGTTATTTTCAAAATTAATTATGACATGATATATCCCTTTCTCTAAATTTTCAACACTTATTGAATCAAAATTTTTATCCATAGCAATTACATTTTTACCTAACATATCTATAAAAATAATACTTGTTATTATTTGATTGCTTCTATTTTCAATAGTAATTATATGATTTGATGGATTAGGAAATAATTGCACTTTTACATCTGTATAAAAACTTTCTGAAGACAATGAACAATTATTTGCCATCATTGTTGGTAAAGAGACAATAGTGGCTGGTAAAAAACCATAATTTGCTCCCCAATAATAAATACTATTATCTGTCTTTAAAGCTTCTACATGACTACCTCTAGATACTACCCTTTCCCAATTGTTATCGTTATTAATTTGAGTAGGAATATTTATATTTAATGTAGTACCATTTCCCATTTCATAATTCGAATTATTCCCCCAAGTCCATAAAGTACCATTATTTTTAATAGCATAACTTGAATATGTAGTTGCAAAAATATGTAACCAATCGGTATCTGTTCCAATTTGCGTTGGAATATCTTTATTGATTGTAGTATTGTCACCTAATTCACTAGATGAATTATTACCCCAAGCCCAAATAGTGCCATCATGTTTAAGCGCTAATGTATGATAACCTGTTGAGACTTCTTTCCAATTTGAATCTGTACCCACCTGAATAGGAATCAAGTAATTACCCGAAAATCCTCCAACTCCTAATTTGCCATATAAATTAGAACCCCATACCCATAATGTATTATCTGTTTTAATGGCTGCCGTCATGTCAAAACCTGCATAAATATTTTTCCAATTTGATTCAGTACCAACTTGAGTTGGAACCGTTACATTCAAACTATAAAAACCAAGACCAACATTACTAATATTATTTTGTCCCCAACCCCAAAGTGTACCATTATTCTTTATTGCGAAACTAGTAAACGCTTTTGTAGAAACAGACTGCCAATCATTGTCTGTACCAATTTGTATAGGTATATTTTTCTTAATCGTAGTACCATCTCCTAATTGTCCAGAATTATTACTACCCCAAGCCCAAAGCGTTCCATCTGTTTTAATTGCGATTGTATGCTCACTCCCCGTTGCAATTGCTAGCCAGTTCGACTCTGTACCTATTTGACTAATTGTTGGTCTAATTTGATAAGTACCATCACCTAATTCACCATTATAATTGGCACCCCAACCCCAAAGAGTATTGTCTGATTTTAGCGCTAATACAAAATAATTTCCAGCATCTACATATCTAAAACATTGGGCATTAGAGAATAAAGAGTATACTACAGTTATAAAAAGTAATTTTATTTTCATACTATTTTATTTATATTTTTATTACATTTAAACTAAACGGTAAACATAATCAAATTAAGGCAAAATTTATTCTATTTCCTATACTATTTAACTATCTTGGGTAATTCTATTTTGTAAAACTCTCCTGGAATGTATTCCTGAACCTCATCGACTTCTTTGTATGCCAATTTTAAGAGTTGGTTTGCGTTCCAATCTTCAAAGAAGCCTCCTACTACTTTGGCTTTGTTGTTTTGATATCCTACGTCGATTATGAGTTTCACGGATTGTTTTTTTTATTTTATCAATAATTAAGCCGTAAATTATTTAAGTGCTTAAAACAGATTCGTCCATTATTTTTTTTAAACACTTATTATGGATCTTTACGACTTCTTCTTTGGAGGTTCTAAGGAAGGTGTATTACCCGGTGTGGATTTGTTATCACGTTGGCGTTGGTCTGGTTTACCTGTTGAGGTAGCTATTCTTTTTGGTCCTGGTTTTAGTGGCATACTAATGTTATTTTAATGATTTACTTAAAAATTAATTATTCACATACGATTATGGAATCGAGATTAAGCGGATAATAATTTAATATTCAAATAAATTTGGAATCAACTTATTTATAAAAACATTAAATTCTTCTCCTTTTTTTTCATTTTCAAAATCAACTACATATGCAATACCATCTTTTGTTTGATGAGTAGTGGGTACACCATTCAATTCATAATTTTTTTTATTTATAAGCCCTTTTTTATTTTCGTGTTTATCAGCTAAATTAAATGTTATTGTTCTCATACTATCTATTTTTTACTTTTCTTCTCCTTTACAAACAAACCTGCTGTATATTTCTCATACAATTCAAATAAAAACTCCATACGTTTGGCTTCGCTGGTGAAGGCTTGTTTGCTGTAGGCGGCATCTACGGCTTTGTCTAATTCGTTGTGGGCTTTTACTAAAGCGGGTGGCATGGTTAATGGATTGTATAAATCTGCTAATGAACTAGTAGGAAAAGAAGCTCTAACATCTAAAACATTTTGTGCTTTTTCTTCAATAGTTTTTATTTGTTTTTCGGAAGGATTCTCAGGCCAAGGGTAGTTATTGTAAACAATTTCGTTTGAATATCTGTAACGACTCTCTAATCTACCACAAACTACATTTACCCATGACATATGAAGACTTGACTGAAGAACACCAAAATGGAATAAAGTAACATTCTCAATTGATAAACAAGTATCTCCAACTATATTATCTGGAGAAAGATAACCAAAAGGTATGTATTTCCTGTTTTCAGATGAATGTCTTGGTATTAAGATATAATTAGTTTTAGGTTGTCTAATTTCTCCAAATAAAGAAGGATATAAAGCTAATTTTCTGGTAGCTTCTCTTGAACTACTTGCACGTAGTTTTTCAACAGCTTTTACTTTTTGTAGAGCTAAAGGCATTAAACTCCAATCTTTTGGGTTTACATTTTCAAACCAATAGCAGTATTTTTCTTGACCATTTAGAAATTCTTGTGCCCCAATAAATGGTTTTATGTATTCAATTGATTTAGGTTCAATTGATTTAATTTCTTCTATATCATTTTCGTTAATGAAAAAATTCCCTCCATCATTAGGCATATTTCCAAACGAAATTTCTGGTATATTACAAATAGGCTTTCTTCTCTTTTCAATAAAAATGTCTTTAGCATCTACCAAATAAGGGTTTATATTTTTAACTTGAATAGCTTGTGGTTCACCTTTAATGTCCTCGTATTCAAAAAGGACTTTGTTTTTAATATCAAAATTAGCAAACCCCACAATTATACAATATACTGCCGCATTTCCTTTGGCTTCATTGCTCCATTTAAAAGTGCGATGCGCAAAGTGAATTTTAACACCATATTTATTTAACATTTGTCCCCAAAGAATACTCGTTTGCTCTCCTTGAACAATCGAATTAGTAGAAACAAACGCTGTTTTTATTTTTGTATTATGAATGTATTTAGCAGCTTTTAAATACCATCCCGAAACATAATCTAAAACTCCACAACCTTTACTGTTATCAAACTCTTTAATAATTTGATTTCTTTGGAATTGGCTCATGATTTTTGAACCAATGAAAGGTGGATTTCCAATAATGTATGAAAGTTGATTTTTAGCTACAACATCTTCCCAGTTTACTTCCAGAGCGTCACCATGCACAATTTTAGCTGATTTTTTCAATGGTAAACGTGCAAAGTATTGACCAAATTCATTACTAATTAGCATGTTCATTTGGTGGTCAATTAACCACATGGCTACTTCGGCAATACGTGCTGGAAATTCTTCATATTCAATACCGCACATCATGTCTACATCGAGCCAAATGATATCGCTGATGTCTAAAACTCCTTGTCCTGATTTGTAAGTAGCTCGTAATACTTCTAATTCTAACAAACGTAATTCACGATAAGTAATTACTAAGAAATTACCGCAACCACACGCAGGGTCTAAGAATTTGAGTTGGCTAATTTTCTTATGGAATTCAGGTAATTTGTTTTTATTTCCTTTGATACTTTCAAACTCTGCCCACAATTCATCTAAAAATAATGGCTTTATTAGTTTTAAGATATTGCTTTCACTGGTGTAATGTGCTCCTAAGTTTCTTCGTTCTTTTGGATTCATTACGCTTTGAAACATAGAACCAAAAATAGCCGGCGAAATTTTACTCCAATCGATGTAGCAACAATCTAATAAAGCTTGGCGCATTTTGCTATCAAAACTTGCCATTGGCAAAATTTCTTCAAAGAGTTTACCATTTACATACGGAAACTCGTTTAACTGCTCGTCTAAGTTTTTAAATCGTTTTTCAATTGGTGTGTTTAAAACCTGGAAAAGTTCTTGAATTTTGGATGCTAAATCGCTTCCATCTTCGGCAGTTCTATTTTCCACATAATCTTGAAATTGTTGTTTGTTAAAAATCGTAGTATCCTCAGCAAACAAACAGAATAAAATCCGAACTAAATACACTTCTAACGGATGCCCTTCGTACCCAATTTCTTCTAATCGGTCGTGCAGTTTCCCCATTAATTCAGCTGCTTTGATATTGGCAGGGTCTTGTTCTTTGTATGTTTTCTTTTGATAGCCTAAAAGATAGCCAAAGCTTTGCACATTGAGAACTAGTTCGTCAATTGTGAATTCTAAAGTGGTTTGTTCTTCGGTATCGTATAATCTAAAAATGTGGAAATCGCACACCAAAACGTATTTTGGGAGTTCGTTTTGTTTTAAACCGTGTGTATAATCAATTGCTTGTTGAAATGCTTTGTCGAGGTTTTTACCACGACTTTTCATTTCGACTAGAATAGTCCCTTTCCAAAGTAAATCTATGTAACCATCGGCATCTGATAGTTTTTTTACTCGGTGTTCAAATGTTCCTATCTTCTTACGAGTGATTCCAAAGACATCGAAAAAAGCGTCTAAAAATGGTTTTGCATCGGCTTCTTCATTAGTGGTATCTTTCCATTCTTTTGAAAACTTAACTGCTCTATCTTTTATCTCATTCCAGCTTAACGCCATTTGTATTTAGTTTTAATTGTAGTATAATTCCCAAACATAACGAAAAAAAAGCACCTGTACAACCCTTGGAACTAACTGAATTTGATATCAACTAAAAATAGTGGGTTACAATTGGGAGCTAAAGTAATCTAAGGATTTTATTAAATAACAAGGAAATCCACATTCTCGTTAAATTCATTTGCAAACGCATTTGTAGTTTCTTTGAAAGTAAAAGAGCACTTCGTCATTGTTGAGGGCAAGTTGGCAAACGTTGTAAAGGGCTTGTTTGCAAAACATCTCAATTACTAGTTGTACCTTAAATGTAACCTTAATCTGAATACGCAGATTTTTAGTAAATCCTTTTTTAAAATCAAGTCTTTTGAATAAAAAAGTCCCCTACAACCCAGAAAAAAACTGTTTTGTAACGCAGAAAAGAAACAGTATTTTGGTCACAAAAGAAAACCCTTGCAGTGGTAAACTTTTCAAAATAAAAATATTAACCCAAGACAACAAACAAAAGAGAAATGGGTAACTAAAAAACAACCAACCCTTTTTGTTCCGGCAATACAGGCAACCACTCCCCCTCCTGCAGTGAAAAAAACGAAAAACGATACATAGACAACAAAACTCCTCCAGGAGCAACAACAGGCAGAACAAAAGAAACTTTTGAATTTAATGGCTCCATTTGCCAAGTGGTTCGCTCCAAATACCCTGTCAAGCTATCAAAATCAAAAAAAAGATACTGCACACAAAAACCCAAATACCCATTAGAAACCTCTAACAACTCCTCTGGAACGGTCACTAGCAAACCCTCGGGTGTAACTTGCAATTGTAATTTAAAATCGGGTGTAAAAGCATAGCCTTTCATAACATTTTGAGCCTCGCTAGTGGCCAAAGCAGTTTTCAAGTTCCTATTACCACGATCATGAAGCGTATCATAGACCAATACACTTCGCATTTTCTTGGTCAAGTTATTCACCACTTGCAAATTATTGTGCAGCGTTAAACCATCTGCCACAACCTGCCGTATTGCCTTACATGTTTTGCTCAACAATCCAAATTCACTAGCATTTTGTAAACAAAGAGCATACTTAGCCTTTTGCTTCAATCCCTTACTAGTAAACCCAGAATTCGCCCTAACAATCAATTGATCGTCTAATCGATAAACAACATAATTGCCTATGCGTTTGGGAATTTTACCTTCAAATGATGTAATTTTAGCCATAATCGTGTTGTAATAGGTTGGTATTTACTTCGTATTTAGTTCGTAGTTGGTTCGTAGTTGTAGTACCCCTGCTTTTCAAAATTAAGCTATTTATTTGCAAAAAAACACCATTTTACAAACAAATTATAAACAAAACAAAAAGAAAAAATAAACACATAGAGCATAGTTACTGTATAGATACTCCATACTAACGGTATACATACGTAATGGTTGTAGTACCCTAGTAAAAGAAAAGAAACCAAAATAAAAGCGTATAGAAAAAATTATTAGTAATGCAATCGGGAAATCATATTGAGTCAATAACGAATAAAATAATGGAAAAACTTAAGGTAATATTGCTTTATACTAAAAAGAGCCCCGAAGCGCTATGATATAAAATCAACCTAATTGCATTTAAAAGAAGAATTATTTCTTGAATTAAATTAGATTTTAATTATCATTTTAATTAAAATATTAAAAATCAAAAACATAACAAAAAAATTTGTCCCCTATTTATCTTTATTTGTCCCCCCTTTACAGAGAAAATTTCTTATGTTTTCTAATATTTTTGCCGAAATATTTTTAGGCTATGCAAGTTCACTGAAAAGTTAGTTGAGAATAAAATCAAAAATGACCAACCGAAAATAGTGTTCTAGTCCTTTAAAATATTTTGTCAATCTTGAAAAAAAGTGACTCAAATCAATTATTATAAATCATAAAAATTAAATTAAAATTTACTATGTTAAAAAAGTACCTTTTTGTATTGCCATTTACTTTGGCAGGCTTAGCATCGATTGGACAAACTATTTCAGAAAATAGAGCGCTCAATTCTGTTCCTGCAACACATTTAAACTTTGATGGAGGTAATGACTATATAAGTATAGCAAGCATTCCTAATCCCACTGGTAGTTTTACTATTGAAGCTATGGCTAAACTGGAGACAAAAGGTTACAGGACTATTTTTTCAAAAATTGCCAATGGCTATTATGGCTTTACCCTATCTTATAATCTTAACAATGATAAAATGATTGCCACAATTGGTTCAGGTAACAGCTGGTCAGATGTGCAGTCGTTATCCGCTTGGAATTTAAATCAATGGTATCATGTTGCTTTAGTGTATGATGCTACATCGGGTTCCATGACATATTATCAAGATGGAGTAATACAAGGCACTGCCACTATTTCTCCGGCTTATTCATCTACTACATTTAAAATAGGAGATGATGCTTGGACAGAATTATGGGATGGCGACATAGATGAAGTTCGCATTTGGAATGTAGCACGTACAACAGCAGAAATACAAAACGCAATGAATTGCGAATTAAGCAATCCGACTTCCCAAGTAGGTTTGGTCGCTTATTACCAATTTAACCAAGGATTTGATTCCACTGATAATACAACTATAACAACTTTAACGGATAGTTCTGTTTCGGGATTTACGGGAACATTAAATAATTTTACCCTAAACGGAATAACCTCGAACTGGTTGGCTAGCTCTAGTATAATAACAGGAACTACTTGTTCGGCTTTAAGTTCAAATAATTTTGAATACGAAGTATTAGAACTAAAAGTGTATCCCAACCCCTCTTCAGATATTTTTCAAATACAAATTCAGGAAGATATTCAGTTAGAAATATTTGACGTAATGGGGAAAATGGTTTTACAAAAAAAAGCACATACCGGAACTACATCTATTAACCTTTCAGAGTATGCTCCAGGCATTTATTTGTTGAAAGTAAAGAATACTTATGGGAAAACTAAAGTCGCTAAAATTGTAAAAAAGTAACAAGACGAATTGATTTTGAGTATTCCTATTAATTCGTTATTAAATGGATTAATAGGAATACTTTTTTTTGTAAGTTTTGATCTCTGTAAAAAGAAATAAATTCAATTTTGATTTGTAAACACAGAGAGTTTAGTAGAGACTGAATTTTGTTCAGGCTATAAATAAGATTGAGGATATAAAAAAAATAATGACAAAAAAACAATTAGAAACAATTTAGCAAGGTTTTTTAAATGTATACTAGTTCAAGAATAACACAGAAAGGATAAAAACTTTTATATTTTGATAAATTTTAAATTGATTGTTGACTAAATGTGGGCTAGGATTAGAAATAAAAAACCCTAACTAATTGATAATCAATCGTTAGGGTTTTAATTCTGCGGAGAAAGAGGGATTTGTATCACTCTTTACTAGCCTTTATTTAAAAGGTATTTTGTAGAATAATTATCTAGGGTCTCGATTTTAAACCTCAAAAAAAACATTCTTTTTTGACAAATCTTAATACACAAATATAGTAAAATCTTTTGTACTAGCTGTTTAAAAAATAAACTTAGTTATAGTATAACAATTATAACATGTTCATATTTTAATCCCGTGTATTCACAAAACTCATCTATACTTACAAGACTGTTTTTAGGCTTTCTAAGCGACTTTCTTATCTGATTTAATATTCTTGTACTTTGACGATAACTTTTACCTGTAATGCGTTGTATGTCCTTTGGATAAATACAAACTCTTTTTGGTATTTGATTCATACTTTAACATTGCTTTTGATTTGGTTTTGAGATATCTTAAAGATACTTAATTAATGTTTTCATTTAACGTCGATTGATGGGCTAGCTTTAAGTGTTTTTAGGACTTTTTAGGACAAATGTGTTGGTTTAGGACATTTGGTATGGGGTGAGGTTTTTTGATGGTTTTTGTGTGGGAAATTTGCCCTGTAATTATTTCAGAAAGTGTTGCAACCGAGTTTTGAATGATTTATGAAAGTGAAAGAATGTTGAACTAAAATTTTGAAGTTATGGCTAGACAGAAAGGCATAATTAAGTTAAAAGGTACTATCGGGGATATTACTTTTTATAAGACGCAGGATGGGCATTTGGCTCGTGAAAAAGGTGGCATTGAGGCAAGTAGAATTGCTAGTGACCCTGCGTTTCAAAGAACGCGTGAGAACGGTTCTGAATTTGGTAGAGCAGGGAAGGCTGGTAAGCTTTTAAGAACTGCTTTACGTCCATTGTTGTTAAATTCTGCTGATGGTAGAATGGTGAGTCGTTTGACGCAACAAATGGTAAAGGTTATCCAGATGGATGCTGTGAGTGAGAGAGGATTACGTAATGTAATTGATGGCGAAATTGAATTGGTTCTTGGTTTTGAATTTAATATTCGTGGAAAATTAGGAACTTCTTTGTTTGCTCCTTTTACTACGGATATTGACCGAGTAGCTGGAACTTTGGATGTTAGTATTCCTGCTTTTATTCCTGCGAATATGATTGCTGCTCCGAGTGGAACTACTCACTTTAAAGTGATTTCTGGAGGTGCTGCAATTGACTTTACTGGAGAATCGTATGAAGTGGCTACTTCTGAAACTGCGATTTTACCTTGGGATGCTACGGCTACGGCAGTGATTAACTTGAGTAATGCGGTGACTGCGAACTCTACTCACCCACTTGTTTTGGCTCTTGGTGTGGAGTTTTACCAACAAATTAATGGGCAAATGTATCCATTGAAAAATGGAGCTTTTAACCCGTTATCGATTGTTGCTGTTGACGGAGGCGTTTAATAGTGGTCAGTGATCAGTTTTAAGTGGTCAGTATGATACTGTTTTTAACTAGAACTTATTTCCCTGAAGGAACAAATGGAAAATTGGAATGTGAAGGCAAATTGATTAGTTATACAATTGAATTGCCGTGGAAACGAAATGAACGTGGGATTTCCTGTATTCCGGAAGGGAAATATTTTATTAGAAAGCGATATAGTGCGAAATACAAATGGCATTTGGAATTGGTGGATGTGCCGAACAGAACTTATATTTTGATACATCCAGCCAATAATGCGCAAAAGGAATTGCGTGGTTGTATTGCTCCTGTTACGAAACTTTCTGGACCTGGATTAGGTTTACTATCTAGAAAAGCTTTTACAAAGTTGAAAGACTTAGTTTATAAAGCTTTGGATAACAAAGAAAGTGTGGAATTGATTGTACAATAGTGATTCCCGATTAGTCGGGGAATGACATAAAAAGAAAGATTATGAATGTAGTAGAACGTGCTAAGGCACCCACTCCGAAATTTTTTAAGGTGTTGCGCACCATTGGATTAGCCTTATTAGCAGTAAGTGGAAGTATTGTAGCTGCTCCAGTTGCTTTACCTGCTGTTGTTGTAACCGTTGCGGGTTATGCTGCCGTTGCAGGCGGTGTTTTATCGGCAGTAAGCCAAATTACTGTTGATGACACCCTTCGACAAGCTCAGGATGACACCCGAGGCAACAAAAAAGATGAGGTTAAGCCCGAAACTGACGTTGGACGGAATGGATAATTCATTAACTTTGAAGGCAGGAACTTTTGGAGGATTTGCTTTGAGTGTTATACCCAATTTAACCTCAGCAGATGTCTTTAAAACAATAGTTTTAGCCTTTATTGGAGCAGTAGTGAGTTTTGGTGTTACGTTGTTTTTAAAACACCTAACCTCAAAAAAGAAATAAGCTCAGTTTTGATTGGTAACCTTTACTGAGTATGAGAAAGCCTGAACAAAATTCAGGCTTTTTTTCTATTTTTTGTGGAATAATATAAACTACATTAATATGTCACACATGCAATAAATAGTGTAATCATTAAATTAAAAAAATCTTAAATACTGAAAAAAAATATTTACAACAAAATTGTTGAGTGTGATGTTTATAAAAATATTAAAATTTATAAATAAATGCCATTTTCATTAGTTTTAATCCAATTTCTGAGTTCTGAATAATTATCATTGTAAATTTTAGATAAATCTATTTTATTATCTTCAATATCTTCATCAAAAAGATTTACAATACCACTTGTGTTAAATTTTCCATAAACAACAAAATTTTGTAAACCATTTTCATTGTAATAAAACTTGCATTCAGTAATAAAAGGAAGTTTACAGTTCAATTCATCAAAAATTTGAAGTGTTTTTTCCCAAGTAATAGCTTTATGAATTATCAATTTTCCTGAATAAAAATCTAATCTTTCAATTTTTATTCTAAAAGCTTTTGAGTTAATCCTCTCATTTATTTCAATTAAACGACAAGGAATTATATAAACAGTTTTTGTTTCACTTTTAAAGTTTTCAATTCTTTTAATTGGTTTTATCAAACGTAAATCTAAATCATTCATTGTCATGTTTTTGTTCAAAAATAAAAAAAAAACTAAATTATCTAACCAATTACAATAAAAAAGCCTAGACAAATTAGTCCAGGCTTACTTTTATTTGCTTCTATACCTCATCATAATGGCGTTTTTGAGTTCGTTGATGAGGTGGATGTTTTTATTGAAATGGTTTTCCTGCTCTTGCAACAGCTTTAGTGCTTGGATGTTTTTTTTGTGCTGCTCGTGTTCTCGCATTAATCGGGTTGCTTTTGGATTGAATTCTTTTTTGAATTCATAGAGGGATAAGAACGGAATAACCGAACCGCGAAGAAAAGGCATCCAGAATTTGGATTTCCATAGGCTCATGGCTATCCAAAAGATGTCCTCTTTTTGAGCTTCGGTTTGAAATACAAGTACAAAGCTGTTTGTAAAAGGTTCATTGCTTGGTTTTCCGCTATTCAGTCCTTTTGATAATACGAAAAAGTGCGGTTTGGCATAGTGCGACCCAGGTTGGTGGGTTTTGATAAAAATTGTGTCCATAGTTCAAGGATTTAACAGGTTAACTTCCTTCGTATTTCCTTCGTGATTGCCCGAAATGTGAATGGAAACCGAGATGCCCCACACACATTTTTGCAAAAGAAAAAAGGAAAAAAAAGAAAGCCGTCTTGCCTTGTGGAGGGTTTCAAAAAAGCAAGTTTTTTTTGAATTTTTTTTTCTTGTTTGATCGTTTCGTTTTGAAGGAATTACTCGAAAAAAAAATTCAAATAACCGGAACGGCTTGAACTTGCTTTTTTGAATACCCGGAACAAACCTTTGGCTTCTTTTTTATCCTTTTTTTTGTAAAAATGTTTACCCCAAATGTTCTTATGAAATGGGGTTTTAGGGGTGTTCAATCGGGACTGGTAAACAAGGGTGTTTTTTTATTTGCTTTCGTGGTGTATCGGTTGTGGATGCAAATAAAAATACACTCTTGTGATAGTTTGATTTTTGAGGATGCTTTGAAAGTGTTCAGTATTCAGTTTTTAGTGTTCAGTGGAGTGCCTGAACTGAAAATGGGAAGCATCTTCAAAAAACAATGCAAATTACGTTAGCGGTAGCGTTCCTATTTTTTTTCGGGTGGGTGCGGCTGGGAGCGGATATTTATTCGCTTATTTATTATTTTGCCTAGGGAGCTCATGAATAGCCGCTGAGCGTTGGGAAGGTGTGGCAACTGGAATGAATGGCGTCTTTTGCGCGTTGGGATGTTGGGGAGTGCGGCTATTTTACATAATAACCCTTATAACTTTCAGGGGGACTGCGTGGGGTGTTGGGAATGAATTATAAGGTTTATTATGTAATAATAGCTTGGGAGTGGTTTTTGTGTGTTTTTAGCGTTTGTTTTTTGGATTGGGTGTAAGTGGATAAAAAAAGGCGGACTGTGCGCGAGGGCCCTTCGATACTTCGACAAGCTCAGCACAGGCATGCTCAGGATGACGGTTAACGGATTTGTGCTTTTTAGTTGAAAACAGGGAGCCTTTTTTTATTGACTTACTGTGGGGAAAACAAGTGCTAAAAACACACAAAATACCACTTGTGCGGTGGGGAGCCCTTCGGCATAGCTCAGGATAAACTATGGACTGGGTGGGCGCAAATAACTTAGCGAAACGTTCCTATTAAAAAAAGACAACAAGAAAGCCAATTGCTTACTAACTAGCCCCAATGGGAGTGATACCATGTTTAACGGACAGTGGGCCCTTCGACACTTCGACAAGCTCAGCCCAGGCATGCTCAGGATGACGTAATGGAAACCAAGAATGCCCGAGCCTTTCGCTTCTATTCTAAAATTACTATAATAGAATAAGTGCCTATTAAACCTGTTGAGTTATTGATTAATTATTTAAAAATGAAGAATACATCCATACTAATTTTTCTTGGGCTCTTATGTAATCACTCATTAGTGCGCTAGTACCTTCGTCACCTGTTTCGGATGATAATTCTAATAATTCTCTTTGTAAAGTAATTGTAATTTTGAAAGAATTAACAATTTCTTCTACCGCTTTAATACCATCTGATACCTGATTACTTTCTTGTAATGTAGAGGTTAATTTATAGTCTGAATACTTATGACTTGGCGTGTGACCAAGTGTTAAAATGCGCTCCGCCACTTCATCCATTTTTAAAAGTAAGTCATTATATAATTCTTCAAATTTCAAGTGCAATTCAAAGAATTTATGCCCTTTTACATTCCAATGATACCCTCTAGTGTTTTGGTAGAAAATGGA
Source organism: Flavobacterium fragile (assembly GCF_023634865.1). Taxonomy (GTDB): domain Bacteria; phylum Bacteroidota; class Bacteroidia; order Flavobacteriales; family Flavobacteriaceae; genus Flavobacterium; species Flavobacterium fragile. The sequence goes on along the minus strand of NZ_JAMLJN010000006.1, from coordinate 179,277 downwards.
ATAGTTAGCCAATAAAATATTTAATTTTTTTGCTAATTCCTCTGATTTTGATTTGTCAAGACCTATGTTGTTTAAATTTTCCATTGTATTATTCTTTTATAGTATTTATTATTCTTAAGTTACCGTATGTGTTTTAATACATTATTTTTAATAAGGGTTTACAGGATTCTTATTAAAAAAATAAGTATGCCAATCGTTACTCTTTCAAATATAATAAAACGTTATCTTATTTTAAAGATCAGATATAAAAACTTTTGTATTAGCTTGGTCTTTGAATTCAGATTTTATGAATCAACCCTTCTGTTTTAAAAGTGTTTATTGTTTATATTTCATGTCAACATCCGCTGTTAATGTTTTTAGAAAAGCTATCATTTCGTCAACTTCTTGATTTGATAATTCTTTATTATTTTGAAGCTTGCTCATAATTTTAATAGCTTCTGCTAAACTTTTTACTGAACCATCGTGAAAATAAGGTCCTGTTTTTTCGATATTTCTTAAACTAGGCGCTTTGAAAACATATTTATCCGCTTCATTTTTAGTAATTTCGTACAAACCGTTGTCAATATTTTTACTTTTAGTGTGTTCCCAGTAATTTCCATACAATCCAAATTTCTGCATCATTTGACCACCAACCGCTACTCCACTATGACATGCTACACAGCCATTATTTATAAAAGAAGCTAAACCTGCTTTTTCTTTTTCAGTAAGTACTTTATCATCACCATTTAACCATTTATCAAATCTACTTTCAGGAATTAATCTTCTTTCAAAAGCTCCTATGGCATTTGTTAGGTTTTTGTAGCTAATGGGTTCTTGTTCATTTGGAAAAACTTTTTTAAACCACATTTGATATTCAGGTATGCCTCTTAAACGATCTTCTAAAAATTTTTCTGATGGGATGTTATGTTCTACAGGATTTAAAATAGGCATTCCTGCTTGTTCTTCCACATCTTTGGCTCTTCCATCCCAAAATTGATTGGCATGTAATGAGGCGTATATTACTGTTGGTGAATTTCTATTACCAAATTTATGTTCGTCACCCGGAGAAGTTGGTAAATTGTCTACACCATACGTATTTAAATTGTGGCAAGAATTACAACTGATGTTACCTTCTTTAGATAATCTCTTATCGAAATACAACATTTTACCTAAAATTACTTTGTCACTCATTGAATTTGATAAATCAATGGAAGTAATATTTACAGGATTATTTAATTCTTGATAATTTTCAGGTAAATCTTCATAAGGAAGTGACGTAATTGATTTGAATAAATTACTTGCTTCTTCCATTAAAGGAGTTATTGATTTAGCTTCTGTATTTTCAGATTGATTACAGCCATATAAAATACTTAGTGTAACTGCTATTATAATTTTTTTCATGGTACTTCTATTTATTTACAAATTTCATTGTAAATTAAAATTATCACAATGATTTTTATCATTTTACAAAAAATGAGAGGCACAATGTGCCTCTTATTTTACTTTTTCAATACTGTATTCAATACTAAATCTTTATCTAATTTTTTAGTACAGAAGAACCAGTCTTTACAATCTAAGTTTTCGACATCATCCATTCTTTCTTTAGCAATACCACAAGAACCTGCTGTAGGTACAATCACGTCATCACCTGGTCTCCAATCTGCTGGACAAGCTACCTCAAAAGCATCAGCAGTTTGTAAAGCAATTAAAGCTCTGTAAATTTCGTCGAAGTTTCTACCAATACTTAGTGGATAATATAAAATTGTTCTGATAGTTCCTTTAGGGTCAACAAAGAATACTGCTCTTACTGCTTTTGTATTGCTTTCGCCTTCCATGATCATTCCATATTTTTTTGAAACTTCCATGGTGATATCTTCAATCAATGGGAATTTCACCTCTACATCTTTCATTCCTTTGTATTCGATTTTTTCTTTGATGGTTCTTAACCATGCAATGTGGCTGTATAAACCATCTACTGATAATCCTAACAATTCACAATTTGCTTCTTGAAATTGTTTCTCCATACTAGCGAATGTCATAAACTCTGATGTACACACCGGTGTAAAATCGGCTGGATGACTAAAAAATATTACCCATTTTCCTTCATAATCTTTTGGGAAGTTGATAGTTCCTTGAGTTGTAATTGCTGTAAACTCTGGTGCTTGCTCGCCAATTCTTGGCATAAATACTTGATTTTCCATTTTTTTCTATTTTAAAATGTGATTACTAATTTTTGATGGTACAAATTTCAGTTGAAAAAAAAGTGTAAAAAGTAACATAGGTTTCTTTGAATAATAAAATATTATTGTATATTAATGTTATGATAGTTTTTACCTATTCTTTTATTTGTTTTATTGATGTGTAACAATCGTTACAACCTACTATTTTTAAATAGGTTATTTTTGTATAAAATCATAAATCATGAAAAATTTCTTAGCTTTATTTTCATTCATTGCACTTATAGGTTGTCAAAATGATAAAAAAGAATTTCAACCTGTACCTGACAAGGAAACTACTAGTGTTGAAATGAAAGAACACGAGGGAAAAAAACTAATGGAAACCCATTGTTATTTGTGTCATAGTCCGATAGCTGGAGAAAATGAAGGAAGAATTGCACCTCCAATGATAGCTATTAAAGCTCGATACATCGACAAAGAAGGTTATAATAAAGAAGAGTTTATTGCTGCCATGACTTCTTTTGTTAAAAATCCAACTGAAGATAAAGCCTTGATGTATGGTGCTGTTAAAAAACATGGTTTAATGCCAAGACAAGTATTTCCTGAAGGAAGTGTTGAAAAAATAGCTGATTTTATGTTTGATTATCAAATCGAAGCACCTTCTTGGTTTAAGGAACATTGGGAAGGTCATGGCAATGAAAATTGGACTCAATCTGGAAAACCTTATAAAGTGGCTGAGAAGGAAAAAACCTATGCCGATATAGGGTTAGAATATGCGCTTGGAACAAAAAAAGTGTTGGGTAAAAATTTGATGGAATCGATTCAGAAGAAAGGAACTTTAGAAGCTTTAGCATTTTGTAATCATCAAGCAATTCCACTAACAGACAGTATGTCAACCAAATTTAACGCTTCTATAAAACGCGTTTCTGATAAAAATAGAAATCCAAATAATAAAGCGAATGCTGAAGAATTACAATACATTGCTCAATTTAAGAAAGAGTTAGCTGCCAAAAAAGAAATTAAACCTGTTGTAATAGAAAAAGAAAACAAAGTTCAGTTTTATTATCCAATAGAAACCAATACCATGTGTTTGCAGTGTCATGGAAAACAAATTAAACCAGAAGTTTCAAAACAAATTATGAAATTATATCCAAAGGATTTAGCTATTGGTTATAATGAAAGCGAAGTACGTGGTATTTGGAGTATTACTTTTGATAAAAAATAGTATGGAAAATACAATAAAAATAAAAGAAGTTTGTCCAACAAGTACGCAAGAATTAATTCAAAGAGGTTATTTGCTTTTGGATATTAGAGAAGTTTCTGAAGTGGAACAATTGGCTTTTGATGTGCCAAGAATTATACATATTCCAATGAGTTGTTTAGAAGAAAGAATTCATGAACTTCCAAAAGATGAAAAAGTAATTGTAGTTTGCACAACTGGTGAGCGAAGTAGAAGAGTAGTTAGTTTTTTACAATATCACGGTTATACGAATTACATAAATATGAAAAAAGGTTTAGAAAAATGGGTGCAAAAAGGATTTCCTACTAAAGGAGATATTTCTCATATTCCATCACATGCTTGTTGTGGTGATTCTCACTGTCATTAAAATGAATAAAAAAACGTATATTGTTACAGGAATTGGTGTAGTAGTTGGACTAATTGCAGGATATTTATATTACCAGCAAATTGGTTGTGCTTCTGGTACATGTGCTATTACTTCAAAACCATTGAACAGTACTTTATATGGTGGTTTAATGGGCGGATTATTATTTAATTTATTTGTGTCTAAACCAAAAAAATAACTTTTAATTTTAGCTACAGCACATATTTTAGTTTTATTATTTTCAATTGATTTTTTTTACTTGTTAATCCAATATACTAATTTTAAATTGTAAATTAGTAAAAAATATTATATTTATGTCAGAGAAAATAAACGAGGCACATCCATTTAGTTTAGAATATTATTTAATAGATGGCGAATTAAAACACTGGGAAGGTTCTTTTTCTGATGTTTTTTCATCTATATCAACAACTGAAAAATATGCGCCAACCTATTTAGGTAAAGTACCAGATTTATCAAAAACTCAAGCTATTGAAGCTGTTGAAGCGGCAGATAAAGCCTATAATAATGGTCATGGTGAATGGCCTACTATGAAAGTTTCAGATCGTATTAAATGTGTAGAAAATTTTGTGACTGCGATGAAAACCACCCGTGAAGAAGTGGTTAAAACTTTAATGTGGGAAATAGGTAAATCTTTACCAGACAGTGAAAAAGAATTCGATAGAACCGTAGAATATATCTACGAAACTATAAAAAGCTACAAAGAATTAAACGCAAGAAATGCTCATTTTTCAAACGTGCAAGGCATAAATGCAATGATTCGTAGAAGTCCGCTGGGAGTTGTTTTATGTTTAGGACCTTACAATTATCCGCTTAACGAAACATTTACTTTGTTAATTCCAGCATTAATTATGGGTAATACTGTAATTTTTAAGCCAGCAAAACACGGCGTTTTATTACACGCACCTTTACTAAAAGCTTTTCAGCAGTGTTTTCCAAAAGGCGTAATCAATATTCTTTTTGGTAGAGGGCGCGAATTAGCTTCACCTATCATGGAAACTGGTTTAGTCGCTGTTTTGTCGTTAATTGGCAATAGTAAATCAGCTGTAGCCTTACAGGATTTGCACCCAAATAAAAATAGATTACGACTAATATTAGGTTTAGAGGCAAAAAATCCAGCAATTATTCTGCCAGACGCCAATATTGATTTAGCTGTTTCTGAATGTATTTCTGGAAGTTTATCATTCAACGGTCAGCGATGTACAGCTCTAAAAGTTTTGTATGTACATGAAGATATTGAGGCCGAATTTAATCAAAAATTTGCTGAAAAAGTAGATGCCTTAAAATTTGGTAATCCATGGGAAAAAGATGTTTTTCTTACACCGCTTCCCGAAAAAGAAAAACCAGCTTACATTCAATCGCTAATAGATGATGCGCTAAAATACGGAGCTCAAGTTATTAATAAAAAGGGTGGAGAAACTACTGAGAACTTTATTTTTCCAGCTGTTTTATTCCCAGTAACTAAGGATATGCGTGTATATCACGAGGAGCAATTTGGGCCTGTTGTACCAATAGTTACTTTTAAGGATATTTCTGAACCTATAAACGATATGGCAGCTTCTAATTACGGACAACAAGTGAGTCTTTTTGGTAAAGATATCACTACAATAGCACCCTCAATTGACGCATTAATAAATTTGGTTTGTAGAGTAAATTTAAACAGTTCTTGTCAACGTGGACCAGATGTTTTTCCGTTTACTGGAAGAAAAGATTCTGCTGTGGGAACTTTAAGTATTCATGATGCTTTGCGTTCTTTTTCTATTCGAACTTTTGTTGCGTCTAAAGACAATGAATATAATAATGAAATTTTACAACAATTGTTAGATAGTAAAAAATGTAATTTTATAAATACAGATTATATTCTTTAATTTTTAAATTAGCCATCTAATTATGGAAAAATTTTGGGATGAACGTTATGCCGAAACCGATTTTGCCTATGGTAAAAATCCTAATGAATTTTTGGTTGAGAATATAACTAATTTTCCTAAAGGAAAAATTTTATTTGCAGCCGAAGGCGAAGGACGAAATTCTGTTTTTGCAGCTTCTCAAGGCTTTGAAGTATATGCTTTTGATTTTAGTAAATCAGGTCAAGAAAAAGCAATGACATTAGCACAAGAAAAAAATACTACAATTTATTACACTGTTTCAGATGTTTTACAATTGTCTTATGAAACCAACAGTTTTGATACACTAGTTTTGATTTTTGCACATTTTCCTGCTGCTATTCGTAAAATGGCACATCAAAAATTACTCACTTATGTTAAAACGGGTGGAAAAGTAGTGTTTGAAGCTTTTGCGAAAGAGCAACTTAACTATTTTTCTGGTGGACCTAAAGATCTTTCGATGTTGTTTTCTGAAGCTGAAGTAAAAAATGAATTTATAGGTATTGATTTTGATTTTTTAAAAACCGAAATTATTGATTTAAACGAAGGACCACATCATCAAGGCAAAGGAATTGTTGTTCGGTTTATTGGTACAAAAAAATGAAGAAATCTTTAAAAGATTATATTTTTGTGAGCATACAATTCTTACTTTTTGGATTGTATGCTTTTGAATTTTTAGCGAAATTAGAATTACCATTATTAGTGCAATATTTTGGATTGGTAGTTGCATTTATTGGCTGTCTTATTTCAATAGTTTCTGTTGTGCAACTCAATACTAATTTAACAGTTTTTCCAACTCCAAAATCTGCTTCTTTTCTAATTACGAGTGGTCTTTACAGTTTTAGTCGTCATCCAATTTATTCAGGATTAATTTTATTTACCTTTGGCTACTCTGTTTATCAATCTTCTATTTACAAATTTATTATCAGTTTGGTATTGCTTATTTTATTTTATTTCAAAACACAATACGAAGAAAGCCAACTCCAAACAAAATTTCATGATTATTTAGAATATAAACAAAAAGTTGGTCGTTTTTTTTCTAAAATAAAGTAAACTTAATATTCCCTTAAGGTATTTGAATTTAAACAGTTAAGTGATATTTATCACTTTTTTTAGGATGTTAAGTAATTAACTTTATCAAGTATTAATTAGTAAATATCAATAGTATGAAAAAAGTATTATTTGCTACTGTTTTAACATTTGTAATGTTCAGTAGCTGTTCAAATGACAACGACAACCAAAATTCAACACCATTGACACAAGCAGAAATTGATGATTTGAAATTTTTAAGAGAAGAAGAAAAATTAGCTCGTGATGTGTATTTGTTTTCTTTTAATAAATATCAAGTAAGTATTTTTGATAATATTTCGCAAAGCGAACAAAAACATATGAATAGTATTCTTAATTTAATGAATAAATATGGAATTCCAGATTCTGCATCATCAGAAATAGGTGTTTTTAACAATCCCGATTTGCAATTATTGTATAATAGTCTTACAGCTCAATCAAATATTTCTTTAGTTGAAGCATTAAAAGTTGGCGCAACAATTGAAGATTTAGATATTAATGATATCGATGAATTTATTGGAAACACAACAAAATCTGATTTATTGAATGTTTATGATAATTTAACTTGTGGTTCAAAAAATCATATTCGTTCCTACACAAGTCAACTTTCTTCTAATAATGTTACTTATGAACCACAATTTATTTCAATTGAATATTACACTGCAATTTTAAGTGATTCAAATGGTGGTTGTGGGAATAATCAATAATTAAATTGTTTACAAAATAAAATAACCTCAAGCATAGAAACTTGAGGTTATAAACTTATCACATAGCAAACAAAATCTATAATTTATTTTCAAAAGGAATATTTAATCCGACAACTATATTTCTTCCTAAGTTGTTTATATTTAATGGTTTTAGTGCTGACAAATGATCAATGTAAGTTTCATTAAACAAATTATTTACAGCTAAATACCAGTTAATTTTTTGATTGTTTATTACAATTTCTGAACCCATGTTTAATCCAACTAAATTATATGTTTGAGCGTAGGTTTCTAATTGTCCTAAATTATTCTGATGCTGAAAATTAGTATAATTAATACTAAAATTTGGGCGGTATAAAATTCCTAACTTTTCTTTTTCAAACTTAAGTTCGGCAACCCATCTATTTTGCGGAATTTGAGTCAAAAAACCACCATTTTTTAATTCGCCCTTTGTCCATGTGTAGTTAGAGTGTATTCCAAGCCAATTTAACGGATGATAATCTAAACTAAATTCCATTCCATATAAATTTGCATCATTTTGTACATATTGCCAAATTTTTCCACCACCAATAGGTGCGTTTTCCGTAGTTTGCACAATGTAAATATAATTATTGACATTATTGTAAAATGGAGTAAAATCAAAAACTATATTCTTTAAATGATAGTGATAATTAAAATCAAATTGATAATTACGTTGCGCATCTAAATTCAAATCACCTCTTTCAAAACGATTTTGGTGAATACCATTTTGCGATAATTCCGAAATATTAGGAGTTCTAAATCCTGAAGCAATATTTATCTTAAATAAATGATTTTTAATTTTATAAGTTGTTCCAATTGAGCCACTAAAACTGTTGTAATTGTTGTTTACCTTATATTTGTTTAATCCTGAGCTCTGAAAAGGTGAAGATTCCATCGTTCGATTATCGTAGCGAATTCCTGTGTAAAGATTCAGGTTTTTTGAAATTAAAAAATCGTTAACTGCAAAAATTCCAAAATCATTTATTTTTGCATCAGGCATTGGGTTGCTATTTTTATAAAAGTCATTGGCATTATTATCAATATTTGCGCCATTAAAACCTAAAATTAATTTATACTTATCTTTAGTAATTGTGTACTTTGTGTTGTAAGAAAAGGTTTTTAAATCCATTTCAGAAAACAGCATTTCAGGATTCAAATTGGTAAGATCACTTATTCCTTGGCGGATATTTTTTTGGAATCCAAAATCCACATCTAAAATATTGCCTTTTATGTATAGTTTATTTTTTAATGTGAACGATTGATTTTCAAGTTTTTGAAACCAATCTCTAGGAATTCTGTGATTATTGTTTACAAACGAAATAGATTTTTGATTGGTTAAACCATATTTTGGCAAGGCATAATCATATGTGAAAATAAAATTTCCAAAAGAGTTTCTGTAGCCCAAATTTGTACCTACATTTATTTCGCTAAAGCGTGAATTTATAATTTGATTTTCATTTCCATCTTTGTAGTCTTTATGTGTTTTATTTGTTATATGAATACCACCAAACCATTTTTTGCCACTTGCTTTAAGGTTTAAATTATTTACATAACCTTCAGTATTGGAATGATATTGCGAATTCAAATTAGCTGCAATAGTTTTTTCTGTTGCAGGGTTTTCTGGAATTACATTTATTACGCCTCCAACTGCATCAGAACCATAAATTAAAGAAAAAGGGCCTTTAATTACTTCAATTTTTCTTGCCGAAAATTCGTCAGAGATAAACGGGTGATTTGAAGAAAACTGAAAGTTCTCTGCTTTTATCCCATTGTTTAAAAAAACAATATTTGTGTTGGTTAAACCTCTTATAACAGGTTTGGTTGCTGCAATTCCGCTACTTGAAAAACTAACACCAGTAATTGTTGATAAATTTTCTGCTAGTGAAATTTTACCAGATTTGAATAAATCTTCGTTTTTTACTGTTTCAATTGCAAAAGGAATTTTTTCTTTATTTGCGTTCAAATTTCCTGTTAAAATGATTTCTTCCAATTCTAAAATTTTTTCTGTCAATTCGATATTTAAAAATGCTTCTACCTCAATAGTTAAAACTTTTGATTCATAATTTAAACTGTAAATTTCTATAAGTTGTTTGTTTTTTTGAGATGTATTTAAACTAAAATTACCTTCGCTATTTGTAGTAACCGTTTTATTTAGATTTGGAAAATATATGGTTACGTTTTCTATCGGATTTTTTGTTTTTTCGTCAATTATTTTACCTACAAAGTTATTTTGAGCTATTATGAAACTTGAAAAGAAAATAAGACAAAGCAAATAAATTTGTTTCATTATGATTTATTTTAAATAATTTTGACAAAGATAAAATAAATAACCGTTATTGCAACTAAATTGCATTTAGAAATGATAAAAAGAAATACAAAATCAAAACAAGCTGTTATTGATTTCTTAAAAAAACATGATTATGGTTTAAAGCCAGATGATTTAATTAAAGAATTAGCTCACTTTGATAAAGTAACTATTTATAGAATTTTACAAAGTTTTCTTAATGATGGAATAATCCATAAAGCTATTTCAGACGACGGAATTTCTTATTATTTTATATGTAAAACGTGTAAAGAAGTTCATTTTCATAATCATTATCATTTTAAATGTTCTGTATGCGAAAAGGTTGAGTGCATCAATGATGAAATAGAAATTAAATTACCAAAGAATTATAAATTAGAAAATATAAATTTTTGGATCACTGGAATTTGCAATAATTGTAATAAACTAAAATCCTCAAGTAGTTAAACTTGAGGATTTTAAATAATAAATTAGTTTTAATTATATTAAAAAACAATTTTAATTTTAGAACAAGCACTATGAGCAAAGTCTTTACTTGCTCCATCTACTACTTTTCCAGTTTCTACTTTTTTTGCAGCTACAGTTATGTAATATTCTGTTCCAGTTGTTAAATCGGTTGTAGGTCTTAACCATCCTGTTCCACCATCTAAACTAATTGTATATGTTGTTAAACTAGCATCTAATTTTGCCATTTTGAAAAGAGGTTTTGTACCTTCAATATCCAATTCTGTAAGTTTAATACAAATTAAATCAGTGTTTGGAACGGCAGTCCAATCTAATTTTATTTTTTCTGGTTCTGTTGCAGTTGCCGGAATTCTAGTTACTACTATTGGCATTGCTAAACTGGTTTCTACATCTGTTAATTCATCAGTAACGGTTTTTTCATAACCATCAGCAAATTTTAATTTAAACGTGTAAGTTCCCATTGTAGGTTTAGTAGTTGTTGCAACTCCCTTTCCTGTTAAACTTCCTGGTCCAGCCCAAAACTCGTTAATTGCAAATTCGGTTCCATTTGGATCAGTAACAATACAACCTGTAGCATTAACTGTATTTCCTCCTGCCATAAAAATTGGAATATATTTGATAGTTCCCATCATATCCATTTTTTTCAGAATTACATCGCCATAAGCGTCTTCATGGGTTTCTACAGGTAATACTGAATTATCATCATCACATGAAGTGAATGTTAAAAATGTTGTTGCTAATAAAGCTATTGTTAAAAATTTTATTCTATTTTTCATTTTATTTGTATTAAGTGTTAAAAATTATACTTAGCAAAAAAGCTAAAGTTTCTGCCAGGTTCATGGATTCTATATCCATTATTTAGGTCTGCGTTTTTGAATGAAAAATTCAAATGTGAATAATATCCTTCATCAAAAATATTTAAAATTGCTCCTCCTAATGTTACGTTTTTCAGAGGTTTGTAACCTATTCTAAAATCAAAAACTTCATAACCTGGTGTTGCTGTTTCTGCAAAACTTGGAGCAAAATCATTTTGATCTGCTACAATTTCAGTACGTAAACTCAACCAATATTTTGGTTTTTCAAACTTTAATTCGTTTCGAATTGCCATTGGAAATACCTGAGCTAATGGTTCTTTTAATGATAAATTTCGAGCTTTGGTATAAGAAATATTGGTATTAAAACTTAAATTTTCTATTATTTTCCAATCTACAAAAGCTTCAAAACCATATTGATACGCGTTTACATTTAAAAATTGTTTTGGAGCCATTGGTGCCGCTCCACCACAAGAGGTTCCGCCTGTTAGCGAGGGTCTTAAAACGCCCGTGATATAATTATCCATGTAGGAAAAGAAAGCACTTGTTCCAATAGTAAATTGCTTCATTTTTTTTGAAATAGACCATTCAGTTTGGTAATTAACTTCTGGTTTTAAATCAGGATTTCCTATGTATTGACGTGAATCTGAACCAATTTCAAAACGATAAATGTAACGTTCCAACATTGATGCCGTTCTAACACCTCTACCAAATGAAAGTTGAGAATTCCAACCTTTTTTATTGAATTTTAAGCCTGCATGACCTGCAAAAGTAACATCTGTTTTGTCAGAAACAGTTCCATAAATGGCTAAAAAACCAGGGTCAGGACTTTCAATTTTTGCGGTTACATAATCTATTCTTGCGCCAGCTGTTATTGCTAAATTTGAATTGATTAAGTAATTAATTTCGGTAAAAGCTCCAAAATCTGTAGTAGTAGCGTCTTGCCAAACTTCTGCAATAGTGGTTGTTGGAATAGCAAAAGGTTCGCCTGTATTAGGATTAATATTTGCTGTAACCGATTTTTTCCCTTCTCTGTAAATATTATCTAAGTCGAGACCATAAAACAAATTCAATTTTTCGTTTGGTTGGTGTTCGATTTCAAATCTTCCGCCAAAGGAATTTGAAGTTACCGGTGTTCGTGCATCAATAGCTGGATAATTTGGTCTTGGATCATCTAAATCAAAACCATTGGTCATTAAATGATCTACAAATGTGTAATAGGATTTGAACGAAATATTCTTGATGTTTTCAGAAACAGATTTCCATTTATAATCCAATCCTAAGCTGTAACTATCATCAAAAGGAGAATCCATAGGCAAACCTGTATGAATAATTTGGTCGCCAAACTTTTGTCTCCAATCCAACCTAATCGTTTGATTGTCTGTAAAGTTGTAGCCAGCTTTTGCCGAATAACTTTTGGTTATAAACCCAGATGGTGTTTCAACTCCATTTCCGTCTTTGTAATCACCATATTCTCTATATTCGCCATTTACTGTAAGGTTGAATTTATTTTTTACATATTGTAATTCAGCTCTCGAAGCACTGTTGTTTCCATTTGTTTCAAATCCGCTTTGTATTTCGCCAAATAATCCATTATTTGTATGAATTTCAGGTGTTGTCACAATGTTTACAATTCCTCCAAAAGTTTGTCCATAACGTGTTGTAAAAGGGCCTTTAATGACTTCAATTTTATGAACTTCTTCTGGAATTATATGTGCTGTGATTGGATCCATTCTATTCGGGCAAGCGTGCACGTATTTTCCACCAGCATCATATTTGATGTTCATTTGTTCATATTTGAAAGCTCGTAACGATGGTTCAGAAGCAATTGCACTTCTTTTTTGGATGCTAAAACCTGGAATATCTTTAAATAAATCAGTTGCAGTTCTGGGTTGACTATTTTTTTTAGCTTCATCAATTGCTATAACTGAATGAGAAATCTTTTTTAATGGATTTTCAATTAAAATTATTTCGTCTAAATAGGTTGTTTTTAAAGAATCTTTTATAACTTCTGTATCATTATTTTCTTGAGAATATACCATAGCAGAAGACCATAGCAATCCTATAATGACTATTTTTTTCATTTTATTTTACTGTTTAAATTAATTTGTAATTAAGCTATAAACAGTGTGTTTTGTGGAGGATGAAAAGACGAATTTGTAAATAAGTCGCAATACAAATTCGTGTATTTAGAATTAATAATTTTATTTAGAAAACAAAAATCCGAAGGAAATTGATACCAAGTAATTGTTTCAAAAAATAAAATTTCGGTTTGATAATTAGTATTTTGTTTTTGTTCGGAATTAACAGGTTTGTTGGTTTCTGAAGTTTTTGCTAATTCGTTTTTTAAATGACATTTACCATTACATTTTAGCGCTGGTTTATCTATATTTTTACAATATTTTTCTGTAAATGCTTTGTTGTTTGTAGTGTATTCATAAACCAAATAAGAAAATTTCAATGATTGAGAAAACATTGATACAAGTAGTATTGTAGTAATAAGATATTTGGTAGATGTTTTCAAATGTATTTGAATATAAACTCCATTATAACAACAAAATTAAATTATGCATTTTACATAGTTTGTAATATTTGTTACAACGAACTGCAAAAATACTAATAAATTTACATTAAATTAAAATACATATGAAAAAAATATTTTTTACAAATTGGCACTTAATGAGATGGATTAGATTATTTTTCTCAGTTGGAATTGCTTATCATGCTATTACCACAAATCAATATTTTTTCTTGCTTTTTGCCTCATTTTTTTTAATACAAGCACTTTTTGATACCGGTTGTGGTGCACAAGGTTGTCAAATTCCTAAAACAAAATAAATATGGAAACAACTATTCAAAAAAGCATCAATACAAATGAAGCTGTTTTAATAAATTTTAAAACAAACGAGTGTAATCCATGTCAAATGATGACGCCAACATTACAACAAGTTAAAAACGCAATAGGGAATAGAGTTTTAGTTTACAATTTAGATGTTAATGAAGCGCCAAATCTTGCTGAACAATATCAAATTACAACATTACCAATGTTGGTTTTGTTTTTTGAAGGGCAAATAGTTTGGCAAACAAAAGCCGTTTTATCAAAAGAAGAAATAATAAAAAATGTTCTAGAACATTCGCATTGATTTTTTTTTCGTAATTTCGTATCATGAAAATTATTACTTACATACTTTTTGTTTACCTAATGGCACTTACTACTTTGCCATCGGCTAGAGCTATGAAAATGTTTGTGAGTCAAGAATGTCAAAATACTTGTCATAATGCTGATGAATCAAATTCGGGTTGCGAAAAAGGTAAAGTAATTATGAATTTGAACTTTAGTCCAACGCAATTTGTTGCTGAAATTTCACTCAAAGAAATCATTTTAATTCCTGATTTTTATACCGAAAAGGAAAAATCAAACTATGAAATGATTTTCATTCCAAAATACCAACATTCTATTTGGCATCCACCGAAATTTTTCATTTAAGAAATTTAAAAAGTTTATTTATAGTTCTTATTTTATAGGAGCTTAATTTATAATTTTATACAATGAAAAAATATTTCATCGTGTTATTATTGACTTTTTTGCAGTCATCAATAGCACAAACTACATTTGATTATGATGTAGTTTTAACTCCGGTTGCTGTTTCTGGCTTACCAGGGCTACATTCGTATGCTTTTGCTCAACACAACGGAAAATGGCTTATAATTGGTGGAAGAAAAGATGGTGTTCATGCACGTCAGCCTAATAATGCTTTTCCAGGAGCACAGAATAACACAGATATGTATGTGGTAGATATTGCTACCCAACAATCGTGGTCGGTTTCCGTAAATTCGCTTCCAACAGGAATTAAAGAACAATTGCAATCTACAAACATGAACTTTTATCAAGACGGAGATGCTTTGTTTATTATTGGAGGTTATGCTTATTCGACAACCGCTGCCGATCATAAAACGTTTGATAATTTAACTTCGGTTGATGTGCCTAATTTGATAAACGCTATCATTGCAGGAACGCCAATAACTACTTATTTCAAACAAATTTCGAATGCAAATTTCGCTATTACTGGTGGTCAATTAGCAAAAATTGGTTCTACATTTTATTTGGTTGGCGGACATCGTTTTGATGGGAGATATAACCCAATGAATAACCCAACGTTTACCCAAACGTATTCGAATGCTATCCGAAAATTCACGATTGATAATTCCGGAACAACTTTAAGTTTTGCCAATTATGAAGTAATTTCAGATGCGGTTCATTTGCACCGTCGCGATTATAATTTATTGCCTCAAGTGTTTCCTGATGGTGAGTTAGGTTATACCATTTCATCTGGTGTATTTCAAATTGCGGTTGATTTGCCGTTTTTATATCCAGTTGACATCAAAGCATCAGGTTATTATCCGCAGACACAATTCAATCAATATTTGAGCAATTACCACAGCGGAAAAGCATGTTTGTATGATGCTACTTTAAACCAAATGCACAATTTGTTTTTTGGAGGAATGAGTCAGTATTTCTATCAAGCAGGAAATTTAATTCAAGATAATACGGTTCCTTTTGTGAAAACAATTAGTAGAACTACTCGAACAGCTACAGGAGATTTATATGAATACCAATTACCAGTGGAAATGCCAAATTTAAAAGGCGCTGGAGCCGAATTTATCCCAAATGAAAATTTACCACATTATTCAAATGAAGTGATACAATTGTCGAATATTACAGCTAATGAATTTGTAATTGGACATTTATTTGGCGGAATTCAAAGTGCTTCGCCATCTGCATTTACTGACAATCAAACCGGATTGACTTCTGCTGATCCAACAATTTATGAAGTAAAATTGGTAAAAAACACACCATTAAACGTACAACAAATTGATGGTAAAAACCCTTTTTCGGTTGTAGTTTCGCCAAATCCTACAACTTCAGACACCATTCGAGTAGAATTTACGATGCCTTATGAAACTTCGGTGAATTACATGATTTCTACATTAGATGGAAAAGTAGTTGAAGAAGGTGATATTGAAGGAATTCGTGCTGGGAAAAGCGGCATGAATTTTGATATTTCTTCAGCAAATACTGAATTTGTAATTATTACTTTTGTATTCGATGATAAGTTTTATGTGTCTGAAAAAGTAATAAAAAAAATTTAACTGTTAAAATAATAAAAAATTAAGAGTACTATTTACAAAATTATATATATTTGTCATAGTGCAATGCACACAAAAAAGAATAAATAACAATTAAAAAATAAAAACAATGAAAAAATTAGTTTCTATCCTAGCTGTTGCAGCTTTTATGTTTTCAATGAATGTTAATGCGCAAGAGCCTAAACAAAAAGCTAAAAAAGAGAAAGCAAAAACTGAAAAATCTTGCTCAACAGAAGATAAAAAATCTTGCGGTTCTGAGTCTAAATCAGGTGGATGTTGTTCATCTAAAAAAGCCGCTACTAAAAAAGCTGAATAATTTTATTCAAAATAAATTCAAAACGCCTCGATTTTTCGGGGCTTTTTTTTTGATGAAAATAAACAGATGTTAATTTTTTGTTTGTGTAACAAGCGTTACTTTTAAAGTCTCTAACATCTTATAGTTTTGTGTTTCATAAAAAAATATTGTTATGGATGTCGAAATATTAGCTCGAATTCAGTTTGCTTTCACTATTGCATTTCATTATATCTATCCGCCATTGAGTATTGGTATTGGATTGATTATGGTAATTTTTGAAGGATTATATTTAAAAACTGGCAAAAAGGAATACGAAGTTTTAACTCGTTTTTGGTTGAAAATCTTCGCTATTACATTTGGAATTGGTGTGGCAACAGGAATTATCATGGAGTTTGAATTTGGAACCAATTGGGCAGTTTATTCGCGCTATGTTGGTGACATTTTCGGAAGTGCATTAGCAGCAGAAGGATTGTTTGCTTTCGGATTAGAAAGTACTTTTTTAGGTATCTTAATTTTTGGATGGAATAGAGTTTCACCAAGAGTACACTTTATTTCAACAATTGGAGTATTCTTAGGCTCCATGTTTTCAGCTGTCTGGATTGTGGTAGCAAATAGTTGGCAACAAACACCCGCTGGGTATCACATAGTGGGTGAAGGTCTAATGGCACGAGCAGAAGTAACTGATTTTTGGGCAATGGTTTTTAATCCATCAAGTGTAGACCGTATTATTCATGTATGGCAAGGGGCATTTTTAGCAGGTGCTTTTATGGTGTTAAGTGTACATGCTTATTATATTAGAAAAGGAAAATTTGTTGCATTATCTAAAGTGGCGTTTAAAATAGCTTTAGTTGTTGCTACAGTAGTTTCCTTTACACAATTGATTTCGGGTCATAGTTCCGCAGATGGTGTTGCTGTAAATCAACCTGCAAAATTAGCTGCAATGGAAGGGCATTATGAAAAATCGGCACCAGCAGATTTGTATCTTTTAGGTTGGGTTGATAATGAAAAACAAGAAGTTACTGGTTTAGGTGTTCCTGGTGGATTATCATTTTTGGTTCATCAAGATTTTAAAGCGCCAGTTACTGGTTTAAATGCATTTCCGAAAGAAGACCAACCTAGTCAGGTAAATGCAGTATTTCAATTTTATCACATCATGATTTCTATTGGAATGTTCTTGATTGCTCTTACTTTTTACGCCTGCTTTTTATGGTGGAAAGGAAAACTATTTGAAAGCAAGTGGCTAATGTGGATTTTCTCATTCTCTGTTTTATTACCTCAAATTGCCAATCAAGCAGGATGGTTTGCTGCAGAAATGGGACGTCAACCTTGGATTGTTTATGGTCATTTGAGAACCAGTGAAGGCTTTTCGCAAGAAGTATCAGCGAATCAAATTTTGTTTTCTTTGATATTGTTTTTGGTTATTTATACCATTTTATTCTTATTGTTTTTGTACTCCTTGAATAAGAAAATCAAGCACGGTCCTTACGAAAACGAATCTCACAATCAATTAGAAACTATTTAAACATCAAGATATGGAAACATTTTTAGGCATCGATTATCCAACACTTTGGTATTTAGTAGTAGGATTATTATTTTCAGGTTATGCTATTTTAGAAGGATTTGATTACGGAGCAGGAGCATGGCATTTGTTTTTTAGAAAAGATGAAAGCCGTCGAATTGCCATTAATGCTATTGGACCACTTTGGGATGCCAATCAAGTTTGGTTAATTATTGGTGGAGGAGCTTTATTTGCGGGTTTTCCTGTAATGTATGCAACAATGCTTTCGGCTATGTATATTCCGTTTATGTTGTTCTTAATGTTATTGGTTTTACGTTCATCGGCTATAAAATTTAGAAGTGCAGAAACCATGTTGTGGTGGCGAAAAACTTGGGATATTATTTATTTTGCATCCAACACATTAATTGCTTTTTTGTTAGGAGTTGTTTTAGGAAATGTATTACAAGGATTTGAATTAGGAGAAAATTACAGCTACAAAGGTGGTGTTTTCTTTTCATTTCTTAGTCCATATGCTATTATGGTTGGCTTAACAACACTTTCTATTTTTATGACACAAGGCGCTATTTTCCTATTATTAAAAACAGAAGGAAGATTGCATGCTCGATTAACATTTTTGTTAAAAAAAGGAATGATTTTCTTTATTGTTAGTTTTTCAATAACATCATTATATACTTTGGTTTTTATGCCAGAAGTTACAGATAATTTTAGAAATAATCCACTGTTTTTTGTTATTCCTATTTTTTCATTTTTGGCTGTTGCCAATGTGCCTCGATTGGTTTCTAAAAAGAAGTATTTTCAAGCCTTAATATTTTCTTCTCTTACCATGGCATTTTTATTAATGTTAGTTGCCTTTCAATTATATCCTACTTTATTAATTTCAAGTATTGACCCAAAATACAGTATCACCATTTACAATGCAGCATCCTCACAAAAATCGTTAGGAATTATGTTAACCATTGTTTTAATAGGTGCTCCTCTATTAGCTGCTTACTTTTTATTTCTCTATAAAACATTTAACGGAAAAGTTAAGCTGGACGATACGAGTTATTAATTTTTTTTTGAAAACGCCTCGATTGAATCGGGGCGTTTTTATGTAACAAATGTTGCTGTAGCACAAATACATAACAATTAATTTTGATTTATCAAATTGAAAAAAATATGTCAAAAATAGTTGTTTTAGGAGCGGGCATTGCAGGGCATACAGCAGCAGCTCATTTAAGAAGAAAACTTTCTAAAGACCACGAAGTATTAGTGGTTTCACCTAATAGAAATTACCAATGGGTGCCATCCAATATTTGGGTAGGAATTGGAAGAATGAAATCAAAGGAAGTGATATTTCCTTTAGAACCCTTATATAAAAGAAAAGGTATTGGTTACAAACAAGCGAAAGCTATATCCTTTCATCCAGAAGGAGATATTACAGAATCTAAACCTTATATTTTAGTTGAAGGTGTTTTTGGAGATAAACTAGGTATACAAGAAAAAGTTACTTACGATTATTTAATCAATGCTACTGGTCCGAAACTTGCTTTTGATATGACCGAAGGATTACAGCCAGGAACTAATAAAGTATATTCTGTATGTACTTATGATCATGCGGAACATGCTTCAGAAGCATTACATAAATTAATTGACCAACTAAAAAAATCAGATAAAAAATCGAAAATTTTAATTGGAACCGGGCATGCAAAAGCGACTTGTCAAGGTGCGGCTTTTGAATACATTCTGAATGTAGAAAAGGAATTGCAGAAATTTGGAGTACGTGAAAAAGCTGAAATTATTTGGATATCCAATGAATATGAATTAGGTGATTTTGGAATGGATGGCGTGTTGATGGAATACAACGGTTTTAACATGAAATCGAAAGACATGGTAGAAATGATTTTTGAAGACCGTGGTATCAAATGGATTTTAGGAGCTGGAGTTACTAAAGTGGAAGATGGATTGGTACACTATGAAAATTTAGAGGGAGAATATAAAACTGAATCCTTTGATTTTGGTATGTTGATTCCTGCATTCTCAGGACATGGCTTTCAAGCTTATGATAAAGACGGACAAAATATAACTGAAAAATTATTCAGAGGTTTTATGGTGGTAGATGCCGATTACACTCCAAAACCTTATGAAGAATGGACAGTGCAAGACTGGCCTGAGACCTATCAAAACCCAAGTTATAAAAACATATTTGCTCCTGGAATTGCATTTGCTCCTCCTCACTCTATTTCAAAACCACGTAAAAGTAAAAATGGAACCGAAATTTTCCCATCGCCACCAAGAACTGGTATGCCTTCTGGAATTACAGCCAAATTAGTTGCGGATAATATCATTGATTCCATAAAAGCAGGAAAAGAATCGTTACATCATAAAGGTTCTTTAGGCAACATGGGAGCGGCTTGTATAGCTTCTGCAGGTTATGGAATGACACAAGGTAGTGGTGTAAGTATTACCACGTATCCAATTGTTCCTGATTATAAAAAATATCCGAATACTGGAGGAAGAGACATCAAAAAAACCTTTGGCGATATTGGTTTAGCTGGTCACTGGGTGAAACTAGCTTTACATTACGCTTTTATTTATAAGGCTAAGATGAAACCTTTTTGGTGGTTAATTCCAGAATAAAGTGAAAAGTGAAAAGTTTTACTTTACAAGCAAGATAAATGATAAGCTTTTAATCTAACAGTAAAAAAATATGACACAAAGAATATCTAATTCTCAGAAGAGAAAAATGCAAAATCTTTTAATTCAGTTATTCAAGTTCTTTTATTTAAATATTAGAATTTTGAAAATTGTTGCTGGAGGACATGGAGGAACGCGATAATAATTTTCTTCCTATTACAACAAATTGGTATATCCTAATTTTATTTTAGTACCAATCTAATTTCCATAATCTTAAAGTTTTAGTTAATTTGTTAAAAGAGATTTTATCTTACTGATAAGGTCTCTTTTTTTGCATTTATACTTTCTATTTTTTCCATAAAAAAATCCCCAAATAGTATTTAACTTTATTGTGCAGTCTAACTGATTTATGAATTCTGTTTTATAGTTTTATTTTATGAAATAAAAATGTGAAGTTTGTGCTAGAGCTATTCTATGATAAGCTTATCACAGGCTCACTCAGGATGACGTAATGGAAACCAAGAATATCCGATTCCCTTCAAAAAATCTGTATATGAGTACTAAAACAGAAGACCCTTTGGTTGCAACTAGATTTATTTCTTATTTGAAGGTAAACTTATCTATATTCTTTTAGGACTAAAATCATTTATGAACGCGAAAGGATTAGCTTTGCTGAACTTCGTTGCGCGAACGAGCGGGGGAAAATGTAACTTCTAGTTTAGATTCTAATTTTAATAATCGATTGCAATAAAAAAACCTATCCGTTTTTATTTTACAGGTTTATTAAATTTGAGATTAATCCATTAAAAACGAAACGCTTTTTCCATTAATTGTTGTTCACTTCTTGGGATTCCAATTCTGTTTGCTACTTCTTTCCAATTCCTTACCACACTTGTAACTTCATCGATTATGGTGTTCATTTGTGTTTCATTTAATCTGAAATACGCTCCCACACTTTTGGCTAATTCGAAATCCAATTCATTATTATCCATATCGATATTTAATGATAAGCTGTCTTTATCAATGGAAGGGTTTAAATCATACGCTGGAGATAATATCCAACCCTCATCGGTTAATATAAAACCATGATTTCTAAGATGATCGTCGGTATTTGAAATGCTGATATTGAAAACGATTCTCCTCCATAGTTGATGTAGATTTTCCTCAACATTCACGCCATAATTGCTTATAAATTCAGCTATTTCTAGGTAACTTGGATGATTGTCTTTTATTATTTCTTCGTTATTTCCTGTCATGGTCATGGCTGAAGCAAAATGGATTCGTTCTCCATTTTCCCTATCAAAACGTTTGGTAAAAAAAGTATGGTAACGTCCCATGATTTTTTCCATTCTGCATGGTGCCATATTGATTCCTGCTTGAATGGCTAATTCATAAGCTAAATATTCCCAAGCTGCTTTATCTATCGTATCTGACTTAGATGGGAATTTTGCAATCCACAAGCTTTTATCTGTATCTAGGATATTGGCTTTGGGTCTGGCTCCACCTAATGAAGAACCCGGAGCAATCAGTATTGAAAGCCATTTTTTTACCTCATCATTATCTTTATCGTCTTCTATGTTTTCAGCAGCCACTTGAAGCTCTCTAATTGATGACCAAGGTGGTGTTGGAGTTGTTTTATTGTTGTCTAAAAATTCTCCATTTGGATCCGTTTTAAAACGCAATGCTCCCATCCTACTGGCATCATAAACTCCTAAAAGGAAATCGATATCATAAAGCGTTGGCGTTTTTATATTATTTTCTCGAGCCCATTGTGCTGCTCTTCTTTTCATAAGTGTTCTTCCCCAAGTATCAGGCATACTATCTAAAAAAATACCGAAATTATCTTTTTGATTTGGGTATTGTGCACCTGAAAACAAACTGATATCTGGGTCTAGTAAAAACTTTTGTCCTGTTTTAAGCCATGCGGTATCGTATTCAAAACTAAATGCTTTTTTTCCTTTAGCTTGCTGTGCTGACAATATGCCAATTAGTTTCGGTTCTTGCATACCCAACCAATGCGCATACACATAAATAGCTGTTTTACTGAGTGCCATTTCTTATTACTTTAAAAGTTCTAGATCTTGCAATCTTCTACCTAGCTCGTCATCAGCTGCTAACTTTAAAAAATCATCTTGAAGCCCCAATACTCGTAATACATTAAAGTAAGCTCCCATTGCCACACTAGGATTTCCCGACTCTATTAAATACAACGTAGAACGAGAAATCGCAGCACGTTCTGCCACTTGAGTTGTGGTTAACTTGCGTCGTTTTCGGGCAATTTTGATATTTTCTCCCATTTTTTCCAATACTAAATTGTACTTAGGAAAAATAGTTTGCTTTTTAGTATTCATACAAAATGATTGTTATTCTGTACAAAATTACTATTTTTGTTTGAAATAACAATCACTTTTGCAAGTTATTCGTTATTTATTAGCTTTTTGACTTGCAGAAAAGTAAGTACAAAATATAATTAGTAGTTTCCACTCTATGCTATTTATATTTATGACTTCTTTTTTGGAGGTTTTAAGGATGGTGTATGTTTGGTGTGGTTTTCTTATCTTGTTAACGTTGCGATTCTTTTTGGTCCTGGTTTTAGTGCTATAGTTTTTTTTAAATTAATGTTTTACTTAATAAATATTTACGAACGCGAAGGGATTCGCGCACGAGCGGGGGGCCCTTCGACAAAGCTCAGGATGACGTATTGGAAACCAAGAATGCCCGAGCCTTTCGCTACTAATCAATTTATATATTTAAATAAATAGATGTAAACTATACTTAGTAACTTTCAATAATTTCAAACATACTATGTGCCTAAACTAAATAGTATTTAATCATTATAAATTAGTTAAGTAATTTTTGAATTCTATCAAATCGCTTGGGGTACCAGAGAAAACTTTTGTTTTATATTTTTTATCTAATTGCAATGCACATATTTCAAATTTTCTTTTTTTATCAGTAAAAAAAATATCCGTGGAAAATAAACAACTCGAGATTCTCATCAAGTCTATATGGTCAGCTGTATTTTCTTGTTTGTTTTTTACGGCTAGATATGCCTCCATGGAAGATTTAATATCTAATGAAGGAATTCTGTCAAACCCATACTTTTGAAACTCATTAAAAAGTAGTTTGAATTGTTTCTCTTTAAATTTATGCTTGTATGTTAATTGAAATAGCAATTGGTCAATCCAGTTAGGAAATTGATGTTCACCATAATCATCAGGTCGAATGTGAATTTTTTCAAGTTTAATATATTCGCTAAGTCTATTTGAAAAAGTTTCAACTTGAAGTTTTTTTATTGTATTATAAAGGATAGCTTCAGTTTTTTTATCTGCCTTTGAATTTATTACCTTTCTCAACTCGTTTTGAGACGAGGTTTTATACTTTATGCTTTGATCAAATATTTCGTTATTCTTATTTATGTCGGAATAAAATTCATTCATCTTCATATTACTCGCTTCCTTTAAAAAAGTGTTTAAGGTAAATTTATTCTTGCGAATTAAAGAAGAAATAAGTTGTGACGTTAGGAAAGGGTCATTTTGAAAAATATAGTTATCAGATAATTTTCTAAAATATTCATCATGTTCTATAGCATTTTCTAAACTTTTCTTTGCTGTTTCGAGAATATGTTCTACTGATAAGGGACAAAAGATTTTATTATTTACATGACTAACTTCCAATAGATTTTTAATTTCTATCCATAAAACATCTTCACCTGAAATTAAATTACTAACTACAAATTGATCAAGGTATATGCATGTTTTATTCTTTGTGTCTATTTTTTTCATAAAATATCAAACAACTTGACAGTACTTAAGTGGTGTATATTAGTGAAAATTATTTATCTCTTTTAATAGAATTCATTTTAAAAAAGTTCAGTTTTAACTGAGAGAAAAAATAAAAAAAGTATTGCTACAAAATTTACTTATTTGTGTTTTTTTACTGACTGCATTCCATTAAATATTTTTTTACAATTGATTTTAATTTATAAACTGCCTTACTTATATTTATTTAATGTTGCTATATTTTTTCCTTTATAAAAATTGAACAAACTTCTCCTATTTTATTTACCAATTCATTACTAACCATGCTTAATTGATTGGTATGAATGAGTAGTCTTGCTGGTTTTTCAATCGAATCGAAATGAATATTTATAAATTCATTCTTTAATCCTTTTGAATTTACAGCCGACAATTCATGGCTATATACAACACCAAATAGTTCTTCTAGGTTTACATTAAAATCTCTTACATAGTGACCAACGGCAACGATTGTTATTGGAAATTCCCTAAAATAATTAGTTTCGAAAAGTTGTTTTCTTTTAGCTATACTTTGTTCTCTCTTTTCTTTAGCAATCAAATGGCTATACTTTGCACTTTCCTGGTTTAATTCAGAAATAAACATGTGCTCTTGAAAATTTATAATACTGCTTTTTACATTGTTGTTGAAAAGCTTGTCTGCAATTTTTTGATAATTGTACCATGTTTTACTTGTACCGCCATTATTTATTTCATTACCATCGACTTTCTTTTTTCTCAGAAGGGTATGTTTTTGTCCTTTGTATGGGTATAGTGGATTATATTTTTGTTCCGAAGTTTCGGCAAACCAACTTAATACCTCATCTAATTGTTTGCTGTTATCAAAATTATGTTCCCAGTCTTTTACGTTATTTTCTACCTCCATTTCATAATGCCTTGGATTCTTCTCTTTATCTATAGCAGCTTCTTTGCCAATTATCAGAATTTTAGCATTGGGATTTCCTAAACCTAAGAAAAGCTTGTTTTGCTTGCATAGATTTAGTACTTCTTTGAATTGTGAGGTATAATTGATTTTATTCAAGTTTTTTTATTTTAATTATTGCATTTTTGAAACTCACAGTTATTAAATACTATTGTTTGTAACCCCTTTACATTCTACTTAATTAATCTCACCGCTACTAATGTCAAAGAATCTATCGAAATACTTTTTCAATTTTTCCAAAACGGTTTCTTTTTTAATAGTTCTTTCTCTTGTAGGTGAAAACCTTGAAACTGGTGGTAAAATTGAAGCAAAGGCTGTTCCTGCTGCTTGAATTTCACCGTTCTTGAATGAGTTATTGATGAACGTGATGGTTTCTTCTGGTTTTAGATTTTCTTCTGAAATGATTTTTTCTAATTCTGCTTTCTTTTGTTGCTTTACGTATTCATTCCATTCGTCTTCTATATCTGAAGATGGTGTTAATGATGCTACGAACTTTTCAATTAATTCTTTCTTATTACGTAAATCTACACTTGAATCTATGGCTTTATTAATACTTACGATTACTTCTTTATCAGACAAATTACTGTCTTTGTATTTGCGAATTAGCATTAGAATATAATCGATGTTGATTTCAACTGATTTGATTAATTCCATTTCGAAAACAATATCATCGTTTACATTTTCGCTGTCGGCATTGTTATTGTTTCGGAACTCATTATACAATTCAATATACATGCTGTGGTAATCTTGAAACTCTCTTTCTGATAAAATTTCATTACCTTCAAATTCATCAAATGAACGAAGAATGTTAAGCAATTTCAGTATAGCACCATATAAACGAATGAACGCTTTTTTATTTTCTTCTCCAATTATAAGTTGTCCTATTGGGAATTTTTCCAATAACTCATGTACCAAATCGTAATAACCTGGCACCTCTTTTTTGCCATCGTGGTAGCCTCTGTAATATTCTTGGAACGTTTTTAATAATACAATACCGCCTGCTTCTTTGTTGCCAAATAAAGCCAAACAATCATTGGTTGCTTTTTCTAAATTTCTGAAACAAACAATATTTCCGAAAGTCTTTATGGAATTTAGAATACGATTTGTTCTTGAATACGCTTGTAATAATCCGTGCATTCTTAAATTTTTATCTACCCAAAGTGTATTTAAAGTAGTAGCATCAAAACCAGTTAAAAACATATTGACTACAATTAACAAATCGATTTCCCTGTTTTTCATTCTCAAGGAAACATCTTTGTAGTAGTTCTGAAATTTTTCTGGTGATGTATCGTAGTTGGTTTTAAATGTTACGTTATAATCTAAAATCGCTTGATCTAGGAAATCTCTATCGCTTGCATTCAAACCTTCTGTTGATTCTGAGTTTTCATCTTCTACACCATCTTCGTCTTCGTCTCCATTTTGTCCAAAACTAAAAATAGTTGCTACTTTTAATCGGGCTAATTCTGGAATTTCTTTTTGTTGCTTTTTAAATTCTAAATAATACAATTTGGCTGCATCAATTGAAGCTACCGCAAAAATGGAGTTAAAACCACTTAGCCTGATTTTTTCTTTTACTTCTTCAATTTTATTACGGTCTTTTGCAGATGCTACTTCAAATACATTAGATAAAGCTGTCATCATGTATGGCTTACTGTTTCTAAATGTTTTTTGACTGAAATGTTTTATTATATACTCTACGTTATTATGAATACGCTGAGGTGCCATTAATGCTTTTTCGCGGTCAATATCACGTACTTTTTCATCGCTGATATTATCTTTTTCTCGCATGGTGCGGATATAGTCTACACGGAAAGGCAATACGTTTTTATCTGAAATAGCGTCTACAATGGTGTAGGTATGAATTGCGGTTTGATGCTTTTCGTCTGGACAATTGGCTACCTCACCGTGTTTGAAACAACCAAAAGCTTGCACCGTAGTTTTTAAATGTGCTTTACCACCACTATTGGAATTAATTGCAAAAATTGGCGTTCCAGTAAAACCGAATAAAAAGTATTTTTTAAAGGCTTTTGTAATCGATTCGTGCATATCTCCAAATTGGGAACGGTGACACTCATCAAATATAAAGACAACTGGTTTGCTATAAATAGCATGATTCTTTTGCTTTTTAATTAAAATTGACAACTTTTGAATGGTTGTAATAATAATTTTAGCATTAGGATCATCTAACTGTTTTTTTAATACCGCAGTATTTGTATTGCTGTTTGCTGCTCCTTTTTCAAATTTGTCGTATTCCTTCATGGTTTGGTAATCCAAATCCTTTCGGTCTACCACGAAGATTACTTTTTCTATAAAGTCTAATTTACTTGCTAATTGTGCTGTTTTAAATGAGGTTAAGGTTTTTCCACTTCCTGTGGTGTGCCAAATGTAACCTCCAGCATCTATACTGCCGTATTTTTTATAGTTGTAAGACGCATTGATTTTTGTTAATACTCTTTCGGTAGCTACAATTTGGTAAGGTCGCATTACCAAAAGTGATTTGTCTGAAGTAAAAACGCTGTATTTGGTTAAAATGTTCAGTAACGTATGTTTGGCAAAAAACGTTTTTCCAAAATCCATTAGGTCAAGAATTGCTTTGTTATTTGCATCTGACCACCACGAAGTAAATTCGTAACTATGGCTGGTTTTTTTCTTTTTGCTGCCTTCTTTCTCTTTTTCTTTAAGGTGTGAAAAACGAGTTGTATTGCTGTAATATTTGGTTAAGGTTCCGTTTGAAATTACAAATAGTTGCACGTATTCAAACAAACCACTACCTGCCCAAAACGATTCTCGATTGTAGCGATTGATTTGATTAAAGGCTTCTTGTAAATTTACACCACGCTTTTTTAACTCGATATGCACTAATGGCAATCCGTTGACTAAAACCGTAACATCGTATCTATTAGCACGTTTTCCTTCATCGGTTTCGTATTGATTGATTACTTGTAAATTGTTGTTATGAATGTTGTGTTTATCCAGTAATCGAATGTTTCTAATTGTACCGTCTTCGCATTCTAATAATTGAATGTAGTCTTCTTGAATTATGGTTGTTTTTTCTTCGATTCCACTATTTGGATTTGCTATTTTTTGAACAAAAAAATCATTCCATTCGTTATCTGTGAATTGAAAATTATTCAACTTTTCAAGTTGTAAACGCAAATTGTTGACCAAGTCTTTCTCAGAAGTAAAATTTAAAAACTGATACGCTTGTTTTTCCAATAACTGAATGAAAGCTTTTTCCAACTCCGCTTCTGACTGGTAGGTTACTTCCCTTTTGTATTCTGAAGTATATTCAGCTACAACGGTGCTTTCAGGGTTTTCGGATACAATTTGATATTGGTTCATCATTTTTGCTTCGTTAATTTTCTTCATAATAATACGAATAATCAATACCTTTCATATACATTTCACGACTGTTGATTTCGTCTGTTAAGGCATTTTTTATTAGATTTTTAATATCCTCGCTATTGATTACGCTTTTTACCATAGCTTGATGATAATCGTTTTTGGCAATTTTACTCCAATCTACACATTTGTTTAATTGCTTTTTGAGAATTAAATCTAGCCAAATTCTGGTACTTCGTCCGTTGCCTTCCATGAAAGGATGCGCAATATTCATTTCTACATAGGCATTAGCAATTTCATCAAAAGTATTTTTAGGCATTTCTTCAATTTGCTTTAAAGTGGCTGGAAGAAACTGAGCCATAGCAAACTGAAAACCACCTTTTGAGATGTTTTTGTTTCGAATTTGTCCAGCAAAATCATAAAGACCACCAAATAAATACCCATGAATTTGTTGCAATCCTTTAGCGGTTCCTATTTCAATACTCTCTATAAATGAGCTTTCAAATAAAGCATATGCTTTTGATTTACTTTTGCCGTCTATGGTTTCATCGCTGTAAGTGAACCATTCTATAAATCGGTTGGCTTTAGTTCCTGGAAATGTTTTACCTAATGCTATGATGCCTTCGTAATCTAAAACATCAGTATTATATTTTTTACCATCTGCTGCCAAAAGTTTCAGTTGGGTAGTATTACTAACCACCTGATTGTTTTCTTTCTTCAATTTGGCTTTTAGGTATTTCCAATAGTTTCTTGTTTTGTTGTAATCGTCTTGGTTAGTAAGCACGGCAATAATATCTAAGACCGAAAACCGCCACTTACTGTTTTCTTCGTCCCAAATGGCACGTACTTCGCGATCATCAAAAAAACGTATGGAAACTTTGTTCATTTTTGATTTATTGTTTGTTGCTATTGTTTGTTTTATCTTAAACCGTTACTCTATTAAAAGTAAGCAATTTTTTTCTATAATACTCATATTGTGCTCTTCTTGCTTTTATTTCTGCGGGTAAACCTATTTTAATATCGTTGACTAAGGCATCAAACTGATCTAATATTTTTAAAATACGTTCTTGTTCTTCAAGTGATGGGATGGGATACTTGAAATTTTTTACTTTGGAATTTGAAATTGAAGGATAACCAGCACCCTCTTGATTATTTTCAACATAATTAAAAAACGAAATTGACTTTAAAATGTAAAACAAAAACCTTGGAGATACTAGTTCTTGGTTTGGTCTAAGAACACAAAAACCTGTACTGCATATTTGACCATCTAAATCATCAGTAACAACCGCATATCTTTTTAATGTTGGTCTTGTTGTGCCAAAAATAATATCATCCGTTTTCACAATTTGCTGTGCTCTGCTTGGTGCATTTTTAGAAGTAATAATTTGTAATTCTTCTATTTTATTATTTTCTCTGTTTACAGCTGATAAGTCAATATACTTATATTCATTTCCAATATTATCTTTCCATTTAATGTTACTTGTCTTTAGACATACTTCATCTAGAGACTTTAGTTTGACTACATCTTCATTAAAAGAAAGTAATTGATTACGATAATAATCATATTGGCGCGAACGCGCCTCCAGCTCCGCCTCCAGCTCCGCCTCCAGCTCCGCCTCCAGCGCGGTAAATTTATCTAATATTGTTGCTATTTCTTTCTGAATAGCAAGAGGTGGGATGGGGATTTTCAAAGACTTTATTATATCCGCATTCAAATTACTTACTGAACCACTATTTATTTTACTATCCCAATAATCTTGTACAATTTTTGATGTCAAATAATGATATAGAAAATCAGAGTTTAAATAACTTTCATAATTACTAATCGAAGCCCAACCATCATGAATAGCACCTTGAATTCCTAGAATATACGGACGACCATAACTCATAGAATTAGATATAATAAAATCCCCTTTCTTTAAAATCCTTGACTTTTTAGCCCCATCAAGTGTGATTTTTTGAGCAGTATCAATAACATATTTAGAACCTGTTTTGGTGTCTCCAATTTTTATCCAAGGGATTCCATTCTCATCATCTGTTATATATTGTTGAATTGGTCTAGGTGACGCACCACGTTGTACTGAAGCAATTGTGCCTAATTCCTCAAATTTTACCCCAAGAGGACAATGCTGTTTTATTAATTGTTCTATTTTACTCATTGTTTCCTCCTTTTTGTGTTAGCTTTTTTACTTCTTTGTCAAAGTCAGAGACAATTTTTTGTGTTTTATTGAACTGATCGTACTCTTTTTCGGCTTTCGCAATGGCTTGTTTGTGCGATTTTGTTCCTTTTCCTTCTAAAATTTTAAATTCATTAAAATTTAAAAACTTATCTACGCTTTTAGCCAAACCATCCATTGTAAAGGTGTTTTCACGCTCAATTAAATTTTCGATATAGTCAAAATAAGAAGTTACGGTGCGCTCTAATTGCTTAATCTGTTTTTCTTCCAAATAGTTTTTAGCCACCGAAGTGTCTAATTTTAGTATGCGTCCATCGGGTGCGTTCTTCCATGTAGTTAATCCCATGTTTTCTTTTTTTGCATCGGCTTTTTTATAGATAATTTCTGCAGCTGTGTGCCCTGTTATGGCATAATGAAATTTGTTTTGTACCATGGCATAGAAATTTTTGGTAATTTCTGATTGTGGGTCATAATCTATACTGCATTCCGCAAAAATGTCGGTTATTTGTTGGTATACTCGGCGTTCACTTGCACGAATGGAACGAACTTTATCTAGTAACTCGCGAAAATAATCTTTACCAAATGTGGTTTTTCCTTGTTTTAAACGTTCCTCATCAATTACAAAACCTTTAGTGATATATTCTTTTAATGTATTTGTTGCCCAAATACGAAATTGAGTTGCTTTTGCAGAATTTACCCGATAGCCAACAGAAATGATAGCATCAAGATTATAAAAATTAGTATCTTTAGTTTGTGTTTTATCAGCAATTGCGCCATGTATAGTGGTTGTTTCCATTTTGGAAACAACCAGTTGCTCGTTAAGTTCTCCTTCCTCAAAAATATTTTTCAGGTGTTTACTAATTGCTGGAACTTTTACATCAAAAAGCTCAGACATAGCTTTTTGAGTAAGCCAAATGGTTTCATCTTTTACTACCACATTTATTTTTGTATTGAATTGTGGTGTGTTGTATATTAAAAACTGTAATTCTTTGTTCATAGGTTCAGTTTTTATTAATTTTCCAAATCATTCACAATAGCATCGATAGCCGTGCGGAGTTCGTTTTGCTTTTTTACAATTTGAGCAATACGCGTATTGAGTTCTTTGATGTTTGTTTCCTCTTCTGTGTTTTCTTGCTCTATGTAACTGCTTACTGCAATGTTATAATCGTTTTCTGCAATTAATTGGTTAGGTACTAGCATTGCAAAATGGTCGATGTCTTTGCGTTCAATAAAAGCGTTTAAGATTTTTTTGCGTTGGTCGTCAGTTATTTTGTTTTTGTTTCCACCACGCACAAACTCGGCAGAGGCATCAATAAACAATGTAGCATTATCGGCTTTACTTTTCTTCAACACAATGATACATGTAGCAATGGTGGTTCCGAAGAATAAATCGGGTGGTAATTGGATAACCGCATCCACATAATTGTTATCAATTAAATACTTACGAATTTTTTGTTCCGCACCACCACGATATAAAACTCCTGGGAATTCTACAATGGCAGCTGTACCCGAAGTAGCTAACCATGATAACATGTGCATGGTAAACGCTAAATCGGCTTTCGACTTAGGTGCTAGCACTCCAGCAGGTGCAAAACGTGGGTCGTTAATTAATAACGGATTGGCATCACCTTCCCATTTGATAGAATAGGGTGGATTAGATACAATGGCATCGAATGGTTCATCGTCCCAATGCATTGGGTCGGTTAAAGTATCGCCGTGTGTAATGTTGAATTTTTCAAAATTAATGTCGTGCAAAAACATATTGATGCGACACAAGTTGTACGTTGTAATGTTTACTTCTTGTCCGTAAAATCCTTGTCGCACGTTTTCCTTTCCTAACACTTTAGCAAACTTTAACAACAACGAACCCGAACCACAAGCTGGGTCATATACTTTGTTTACTTGCTTTTTTCCTACAACCGTAATTTCTGCTAATAATTCAGAAACTTCTTGCGGTGTGAAAAACTCACCTCCTGATTTTCCTGCGTTACTGGCATACATAGTCATTAGATATTCATAAGCATCTCCAAAAGCATCTATATTGTTGTCTTGGTAATTACCTAGTTTAAGCCCCGCAATTGCATTTAGAATTTTCACTAATTGCTTGTTGCGTTGTTCAACGGTTCCGCCTAGCTTGTTGCTATTTACATCAACGTCATCAAAAAGACCTGCTAAATCAGGTTCGCTATCTGTTCCTTTAGCAGAAGCTTCGATTTCTTTGAAAATATTTCGTAATTCTACGTTTAAATCCGGGTTTCCTTCTGCGTTTTTTTGCACATTTTGAAACAAAGCCGAAGGTAGTATGTAAAACCCTTTTTCTTTTACGGTATCTTCTCTTCCTAGCTCGGCTTCATCATCGGAAATTTTAGCGTAATCGAAGGTTTTGTTTCCAGTTTCCCATTCCGCTTTGTTGATGTGGCTTGTTAAATTTTCAGAAATAAAGCGATAAAATAATATGCCTAGTACATATGATTTAAAATCCCATCCGTCTACACTTCCTCTTAAATCATTCGCTATTTGCCATATGGTTCTGTGCAATTCATCGCGTTCTTGTTCTCTGGTCATTCTAATTTGATATTTGTTTGTTTTTAATTTGAGGTAATTTAACTGCTTGTTTGGTATTTTTCACTGTATTGAAATGCTATGATTTTTTGTTTAACTAGCTTTGTATTAGCATTTATTTTTGGGGTCAAATAAATCTAATTGCTACTTTGTTACTACAAAATTTCAAGAACTCAAACATAGGAAATTTTTCACACCTCCACAACTTGAAAAGCTACCAATTTTAAAAACTGAATATTATTTTTTTCGAAAAGTAACATAAATCTTTAGAATGGTCATACGGAAAACCGTACGGTTTTATGAAATTCTGTACGGTTTTCCTCATTCGAAGAAGATTTTTAGTTTTCTGCTGTAGTTAATTTTAGCAAGATAGTCAATGAATTCGGGAAGTTCAGAAAGGGAAAGTAACCCTGATGTGTTTTCAGGCTCTTGTTGGAACTTAAAATCATAAACATGTTTTTTGTATTTGACTTCACCAAGAGTAAACAGTAATAACAAATAGGCATGGCGTTCAATTTTTTTCTCTTTTAGCTGCATGATATTTTCATTGAAATAGAGTGTGAGAAGTATTTTTTTAGAAGCTATGTTATAATCTTCTAATTTGATAAAAGTATTTTTGATTGTTTCAATCATTATACTTGGAATTTGTGGATTTCCATGATTCAAAGGAGTTATATATACCTGTATTGAAAAGTATTCTAAAATAGGGATTTTTTCTTCCAAAGCTTTCATTTTTGGGAATAGTTTTCTGTAGCCATGAGCTGTAAAAAATACTTTGAGTTTGTTCTCGTTTTGTGGGTGATTTGTGATGAAATGTTCTATTCTTTTTGAAACATAATTTAGGTTTCTCTCGAGATGAAAAAGTACTTCGTCTTTGTTGATTTCTAGTTTGCAAGCGTTGTAAATGGCTTGTTCGTTGTCTTTGAACCAGGTCCAGAAGTTTTGGATGGTTTTTATTTGGCGAGTGTTTAATTCTTTATTCATTTTGTTTCAAGTTTAAGGTTTCAGGTTGTGGTTTTAAGCTGCGCTTAAAAAAGTAAGTCTACTTCGTAGGACACTTCGACAGGCTCAGTGTGACAGGCTCACGGAATGACACAATCATTGTCATGATTGGTGGAAAATTATCTTTTATCCCTGGATTCATTGTTGAAGGTGATTAGGTTGAACATTGACCTCATTCGGGAGCGGAGGCGGTTGCCGTAGAGGGCTTCGATTTCGCTGGCGGAGAGGTTTGTGGTGATGTGGGTGATGGATTGATTTTGTACAAAATCTTCGTAGCGTGAAATTATTATTTCTGCCATTACGTTGAGGTCGTTGCCGTAGTGTTTGATGTTTTGTTCGGCTCCTAAATCGTCGAAACAGTAGCCGGTTAAACGCAATTGTGTTTGTTCTTTTTGGGTGTAATGATGAAGTGATTCGAAGCCATTTTTTGCAAATTCGAATGATATTTCTCTACACGTCTTGATTTTGTAGTCGTGTTTGTGGTAAAAAAATGGTCGAATTAACGCCATAATTGACGTTTTCCCGCATCCAATTGGTCCCGATAATAAAATACCTTTCCGAAGGTCTAAATTGAGCTCTAAAGCCATTTTTTCATCTCGAATAGCATAAATTACCAATTTGAGAATGGTTTGGTGGTCGATGGCTTCAATTTTGAAATAACGACCGTAGATGATTTTGCCCTGGTACTCGATGTAGTTTAAGCACCAATTGAAGTTATAGACTTTGATTCCGTTTTGGATAATGAAAGTGTCTTTGATGGTGTTAAAGTGCTTCTCCATAATTTTTTTGATTGGTTACGTGAAGGTGGTTTGGAACTAGTAAAGATTCTCTCGACTGCGCTCGAGATGACAATGCTGAGTCAGTGATTTGATTTTTGGTAAACTTCTTTGCGTTAAGCATCCAATTTCTTGCCGCTGCTTTCCAATCTTTCATTTTGGTTCTACCACCGACTAACCAGCCGTTGCTTTCGAAATAGTTAAAGAACCGTTGTGCTTCGATTTCGGAAAAGTTTTTTTCGAGGAAGTAGATTTGAGCTTCTTCCAAAGTGGGTTTTGGAGGTCTCGACTGCGCTCGACTTGACAAAGCAGCTTCCTCAATCTTTTTCTTTTTTTCGCGCAACTTTTTTTCTTTTTCTTTTTCAACTTTTAAATCCGATTCTTGAACCTCATCAAAAATTGAATTTGTAAAAATTAATTTTTTTTCATTTTTTAAATTTTCTTGCTTAGCTATGTTTATAATGTTTGTATTGTTTATATTGTTTATATAAGGTACATGTTTAGAGCTTGTTTGATGCTTGTTTAGAGCTTGTTTAGTAACCTGTTCATTAACCTGTTCAATGACTTGGTCATTTTTTGACTTGGTTGCACGCTTTTTTAGTTCTTTTTTTGGCACTGGTTTGGTGTAAAAATCCAAGTTGCAGACTTCCAAAATAGAACCTTTAAATGGGTTGAATGATGGCTTATAAATCACGTATTCTCTTTCGGTTAAATCTTTCATGCATTTGTGGTAGGTTGCTGTTGATGCAATTTTGCTAATGCGCATCAACTCATCACGTGAAATACTAATTGGATTTTGAAAGCGGTTTTGATTCCATAGTTGGAAAATAGCCATGTAGAGGCTTATGTGGGTTGGGTTGAGGTCGTAATCGGCGCTTACTTTTTCGAAGAAGCCGGTTAGGTGTTTTATGTAATTCATGGTTTTAAAGTTTCAAGTTTCAGGTTGTGGTTTTAAGCTGCGCTTAAAAGTTAAAACCTACTTCGTAGGAGATACTTTGGCAAGCGCAGTATGACAACTTTGTTTGTCCGATTTACAGGTGCAAACTTCACAGGTGCCGTTACAGGTGTTTGTGTTTCCTTCCATATTACTTTTCTAGCATTTTTACGATGTCTTCGTAGTTGTAGTAGATGATACCACCTATACGTTTGTATTTTAGTGTTCCGTTGATGCGGAGGTTTTGCAATGTTCCTGGAGAGATTCTTAGGATTTCACGGACTTCGGCTGATTTGAGCCAAGACTTGGGTAAATCGTCCGATGTGTTTGTTTTTGTGGTGGAGTTTTTGATTTCGTTTAGTAGTAGATTTCCAAAGTTTAGTAAATCTCTTTTTGTTACTACCTGGTAGTTTAGTAGTTCGATGTTGTCTGTTTCTGGGAACAGGGCTTTGTGATTGAAGTTCATAATGCTATGTTTTGAAGTTATTTGGTACAAAACAATTGCATTTGAAAAAGAAAAGTTCCCAAGTTGGTACCAACTTGGGAACGATTTTTATACTTTTTGAGTGGAATTCGTTGTTTTTAATTTAAATCATTTTCGATTTTGGTTTCTAACGCAGCTTGCAACTGATTTAAAAATCGGGTTTGACCTGTTTTGCGGTTTTTGATATCGATAAAGCTTCTGGTAATGTTATCTCCTAAATCGATTTGAAATGCTTTTTCAAAAACGTGGGTAATTTCTTTGATATCAGCTTGACCGTTATCAAACACTTTAGATTCGTGTAACGCATAAATGAGTTCGATTAAATCGATTTTTTTGGCTGTCCAGTGTAGATTGGAATGGAATTGATTGTTGGTGATTGCACAGGATTGGTTTAAATTATCGATGCGGTTTTCGATGTGTAAAGCTAATAGTTCATAAGCAATTACTTCCGCTAATAAATAGTCATGTGATGTACAAAGTTTAGCATCTTGATTTATAACCATACAATCGTTAAAGAATAAATCTTTATACTGTTTCCTGGAAAAATACAATTCATCAAAATGAGTGGAGTGGCTTTTAATGTATTTGATGAATTCTCTGTTTTTCCTGTAAAAATGGTTGATTGCATCCAGTTTTTTCTCAAAGTGTTTTATTCTTTTGCTCTTGTCTAATGGAAGAGATGCTACTAAAGAAAGGATTTCTTTATAGAAAATAAGTTTAGCTACAATATTAGGCTTGATTTCCTTGAAGAATTTGATTTCTTCTTGAATGGTTTCGAAGACGTGATGTTTAAGCCAGTCGGTTAATTGTTTTAAAATGTCTTCAATGAAAATAATAATCTTTTTTGCTTTTTCTACTTCATTAGAATTTGAGTTAAGGATTAGAGAAAGTTCGTGTTCAAAATCTACCAAAGAGTTGTTTTTTATAGTTGTTATCATAAAAAAATAGATTTTAGTTTGTCAAATTAAACTAAAATCTATTAAATTAAATGTAAATAAAATCTTATAAATATTACAATATTTATAATATTTTAGTAATTCATTGATTTACTATGAGTTTGTAATTTTGTATTGAATTTAGCTTTTAACACTTGCATATCTTCACTTATTTTCTTGTCTAAAATCTTAGCGTAATGCTGAGTTGTTTTTAGATTGGTATGTCCCAACATTTTACTTACTGTTTCAATAGGAACTCCGTTACTAAGTGTTACTGTCGTTGCAAAGGTGTGTCGGGCAATATGGAATGTTAGTTCTTTGTTGATTCCGCAAACCGTTGCAATTTCTTTTAAATAAGCGTTCATTTTTTGATTAGAAAATATCGGAAGTAATTTATCTTCATTTACACAAACTGGATGATTTGCATATTTATCCAAGATATATTGAGCTGTTGGAAGTAATGGAATTTTGGAATTCGTATCGGTTTTTTGTCGGTTTTTGTTAATCCATTTATCGCCATCGATTCCTAATACGATGTTGTCCTTTGAGAGTTGTTTCACATCTATATATGCTAATCCTGAAAAGCAACTGAAAACAAATATGTCACGAACTAGTTCCAAACGTTCTGAAACGAATTCTTTTTCCATCAAACTTTGAATTTCTTGCTCTGTAAGGAATTCACGAATTACTTCTTTGACTTTTGCTTTGTAATTTGCAAATGGGTCCTTATTTAGCCATCCATTGGCCAAGCAAATATTTATAATCTTGTGGAAGTTTTTAATATACTTTACAGCTGTGTTGTTCGCACACTTTCTTTCTGAACGAAGATAAAATTCATACTCGGTAATAAAAGCATGATCTATTTTCTCAATATCAATATCAGAAACTCTAAATTTCCATTGAAGAAAGTCTTTTGTATGTTTTAAAGATGTTTCGTAACGTTCTAGTGTTCCTGGAGCGTACTCACTTCCAACCAACTCTTTAATTTTTCGGTTGTGTTCTGTGAAGATTGGGATTAGTAAGCGTTCGCGTTCTTTTATACCAAGTAAACGATTTTTAAATTCATCGATGTTTAATGATATACCATCTTTTAATAATTCGAATTGGATTTCGTTTATTCGATTTCGTGTAAAATCAAGTAAGTTATTTATTGAACGAGCTTCTTCTGAATTACCCTTCATTTTGCTTAATTCAGTTGACCATTTCGATGGCTCAATAAATTTTTTAGTACTGTACTCAAATCGTTTTCCGTCGATAGTTAATCGCACATAAATTGGTAATAATCCATTACCATTGGCTTTGGTTGATTTTGCATAGAAATGCAATGTGACTTTTGAATTCATTTTTGGTAACCTTTAAGTTATTAATTAATTTACTTTAAAGTTTGCCACAAATCAAGATGTTTGAAAATTGAAAAGGTTATTGAACAGCTTACCAATAGTGGATTGGTTGAAAATAGCTGCAACTAAAATTTCAATTTAGCGAGACCCAAAAATTAGGTTTTTATTAGGGTCTCGATGGGGTCTCTTGATTTTTGAAAAAGAATGAATATTTTGAAAGGTAGTAAAAACAAAAAACCTCGAAATTCCTAAGATTTTCGAGGTTTTGATAACTTTTGATAAGCTATTCCGCGGAGAAAGAGGGATTCGAACCCCCGGACCTGTTACAGTCAACAGTTTTCAAGACTGCCGCAATCGACCACTCTGCCATTTCTCCAATAAAACGCACTACTTCCGTATTGCGAGTGCAAATATAGAACGAATTTTTATTTCTGCAAGCGTTTTCAAAAGAAAAATTATAAAAAAATTCGTTTTTTTTATTACGCCTTTTTTAATTAATTGAGCATCAAGTAAATTAAAAATCAAACTTTTTTCATTTTTTATTCTATCAAACTAACCTATGACTTGTAATTTGGCAAATCGCAACAATAATTTCTTCAATCCTCCCACATCAAATCGAATTTCGGCTTTTTTATCAGCTCCTACTCCTTCTATGTTTACAATTTGACCTTTACCAAATCGTTCGTGCATCACAATATTCCCTACAGCCAAATTCGTATCAACCGCATTAGCTCCTCCTGATGTAGTGGAAACAGGCTTCAAACGTCTGATGTTAGCAGTTGGACTAGGTTGGTCTTGCGTTAAATATTTGGGCGGCGTACCCGCAGTGGGTTTAGATAATCGCAATTTGGATTTGTCAATATCTCCAAAAACATCCACATCCATTAAGGGCTTATAACGATAACCCGTATCTACCGGATTCAAATATTCTAAATATTGGTCATCAATTTCTTCAATAAAACGGGAAGGTTCGCTGTCAACTAATTTCCCCCAACGATAACGCGATTGCGCATACGTCAAATATGCTTGATGTTCGGCACGAGTTAAAGCCACATAAAACAAACGGCGTTCTTCTTCTAATTCGCTTCGAGTGTTCAAACTCATCGCACTTGGAAATAAATCTTCTTCTAATCCTACAATAAACACATGTGGAAACTCTAATCCCTTTGCCAAGTGAATGGTCATCAGCGCTACTCTATCGTCATCGCCTGTATCTTTGTCTAAATCGGTAGCTAGAGCAACATCTTCAAGAAATTCGGCTAACGAACCTCTTGCTCCGTCCACCTCTTTTTGTCCTTCGGTGAAGTCTTTAATACCGTTTAATAATTCTTCTATGTTTTCAATGCGAGCAATGCCTTCAGGGGTTCCGTCTTTTTTTAATTCTTGAACCAATCCGGTTTTTTTGGTCACATGATCCGTCAGATAAAATGCATCCTGATTTTCATTGATAACCTGAAAACTCTTAATCATGGTTACAAAATCATTCAATTTTGCTTTGGTTCCCGAATTCAGTTTTAAATCAATCTTATCGATGTGTTCCATCACTTCAAAAATAGAACGCTTGTAATGATTCGCCGCAACGGTTAACTTTTCTACAGTAGAATCTCCAATACCTCGCGCCGGATAATTGATAACACGTACCAAGGCTTCTTCATCTTTAGGATTAATTACCAAACGCAAATACGCCAAAACATCCTTAATTTCCTTGCGTTGGTAAAAGGATAAACCTCCGTAAATTCGGTATGGAATATCGCGTTTGCGCAACGCATCTTCCATAGCACGAGATTGCGCATTTGTTCGATACAAAATAGCAAACTGCCCATTATGCATTTGATGTTGCATCTTTTGTTCGAAAATAGTAGACGCCACAAAACGTCCTTCTTCTCCATCGGTTAAACTGCGGTGAACTTTAATCTTTGGTCCGTGGTCATTGGCAGTCCAAACGACTTTGTCTAATTTGGTTTTATTCTTATCGATTACGTTATTCGCCGCTTCTACAATATTTTTTGATGAACGATAATTTTGCTCCAAACGATACATTTGTACATTGTCGTAGTCTTTTTGGAAGTTCAAAATGTTGTTGATATTCGCACCACGGAAAGCATAAATACTCTGCGCATCATCACCTACCACACATATATTTTGAAATCGATCAGATAAGGCACGAACAATCAAATACTGCGAATGGTTCGTATCTTGATACTCATCTACCAAAATATATCTAAATCGATCTTGATATTTCGCTAAAACATCTGGAAAACGATTCAATAATTCGTTGGTTTTCAATAGCAAATCATCAAAATCCATTGCACCCGATTTAAAACAACGCTCTACATATTGCTGATAAATTTCACCCATACGCGGTTTTTTGCTCATGGCATCGGCTTCTTGTAACTCGGGATTATTGAAATAGGCTTTTACGGTGATTAAGGAGTTTTTGTAAGATGATATACGCCCTAAAATTTGCTTGGGTTTATAAATATCTTTGTCCAACTGCATTTCTTTGATAATAGCCCCAATCAATCGAACAGAATCCTGCGTATCATAAATTGTGAAATTGGATGGATAACCTAATTTATCCGCTTCAATACGAAGAATTTTAGCAAAAACCGAGTGAAAGGTTCCCATCCATAGGTTTTTAGCTTCATTGTTTCCCACGATATCCGCGATACGCTTTTTCATTTCGCGCGCTGCCTTGTTAGTAAATGTTAAGGCCAAAATATTAAACGCATCTACTCCTTGACTCATCAAGTTGGCAATACGAACGGTTAGCACTCGGGTTTTTCCAGAACCGGCACCTGCAATTACAATCATGGGGCCATCTTTCTGTAAAACCGGAAGTTGTTGGGCTTCATTTAATTGGCTAATATAACGCTGCATTTCATTCATAGTGTCCTTACCTTTTATCTAATCTACAAAAATACACTTTGATTGGTGTTTATACAAGTTTTTAAATGAAATAGGTAAAAGGTTTTAGGTAAAAGGTTTTGGGTTTTTGATTTTTTTAATCTTAATTTGTAATCTAATTAAATCAATTAAAAATGGCAATAGAAGATAAATTATTAGAAATCGCAGCGTATACATTACCGGCTTTTATAACGGGAGGTGTTGCATTTGTAATGATGCAAAAATTCTACAACAGTGAAGAGAGCAAACGCAAGTATGAATTGCTAAGAGAAAATCAAAAACAAGCTTTACCTATTCGTTTGCAAGCGTATGAGCGTATCGTGCTATTTTTAGAGCGAATTAATCCTACCCAATTGTTAATGCGAGTGGCACCTATTAGCAAAAGTAAAGACGATTACGCTACCTTATTGTCGCATCACATTCAAACCGAATTTGAACACAACTTAACGCAACAAATTTACTTAACCTCAGAAACTTGGGATATCGTATTAAAAGCCAAAAATAGTACGGTTCAAATGATTCGAAAAAACGCCATTAGAGAAGACATAGCCGATGCAGATAAATTAAGAGAAGCCATCATGCTAGAGCTAACCGAAACCGAAGCCCCAAGCAGCGTGGCCATCAGCTTTATAAAAGAAGAATTAAAAAGAGTATTTTAATACAAATCCCGAGTTGAAGCTCGGGATTTTTTCTATTTCTCATTTAGATATTTCAGGTACAATTCTTTCATATTGGCATCTGAGGTGGTAGCCATTTGTTCCACTTGAGTGCGATACTCCTGATTTTTTAGCAAGCTTCTAACGTTATCTCTTCCAAACTTAGTAAACTGCCATTTGTGATGCACCGTTGTTTTAAACAATAATTCAATTACTTTTTCATCATTCGGATTTAATTGTAATAACAATTCTAAAGCATTCTGACGCACCGAACTTTCATACTTTTCAGAGGCAAAATCAAGTAATTGTTGGTAGGAATTTGCTTTAATTTCTTCAGACAAAGAGTCCGTATTAATCGCTAAAGCCAACCAAGTTAAACGGAAACTTTTATCGTTATTGCCTTCGATATTTTTAGTTTGTTCCAAATAACGCAAACGATTCTCTGGAAAACTTTCACACAAATGCATCAAAGCTATTTCTTTAGTGAAATAGGAATTATCTTCTAATAAAGTTTCGTATTGCGATTGAAAAGCCTTAGGAATAACTGGAGTTGATTCGGCCACGGCTCTTCTAACCATAATATCATTAGTAGCTAATGCCGTTTCTAAAATGACTTTTCGCTCTTCAAAAGGAAGATTTCGGGTTTGATAGACGATGTATTGCTTAATAGGATAATAGGCGTTCGATTTTAGAATTTCTGTCAATTCTACCAATGATTTTTTACTTTTCTTCAAAGCAAAATACTCTTGAATGAATTTGTTTTTAGACAAATAGTTTTGAGCGATTTCCATATCAAATCCAGCTTTTTCTAACCAAACTTTCTTGAAATTTTCCACATCATAACCGGAAATCTCTTTCACGATTTTTAAGAAATCATCGGTGTTTACATTTTTGTATTGGTGTTTCTTTAAATACTTTTTAACCGCTTTTTGGAAATTCTTTGCTCCAATATCTTCACGCATTACATGCAATGCCCAAGCTCCTTTCTTGTAAAACGATAACGAACTCGCTTTTTCATCCATCACGGGAATCAGATCGGTTTTAGAAGCACGTTTTAATTGTTCGGCATAATCGTTTAATTCTTCGTAAAAATAATCATCGCCAAACAAATGACGCTCTGCTAATAACGCATAATACGTAGCAAAACCTTCCTGCAACCAATGGTGTTTTCCTGATTGTGCCGTAATCAAATCGCCAAACCATTGATGCGCTAATTCATGGGCGTTAACATTCACATAATTTCTATCGTTAAACCCTATTTCATCTAGCACAAAATCTTGAGAAAAAATCGTAGAAGTCGTATTCTCCATTCCCGCATACAAAAAATCACGAACGGGAAC
Organism: Flavobacterium fragile; assembly: GCF_023634865.1. Taxonomy (GTDB): domain Bacteria; phylum Bacteroidota; class Bacteroidia; order Flavobacteriales; family Flavobacteriaceae; genus Flavobacterium; species Flavobacterium fragile. The sequence continues at coordinate 135,474 of NZ_JAMLJN010000006.1, read as the reverse complement.
TTGGCGGTAAATGCCCCAAGGGTACTTCACTCCTATTTCTTGCTCCAAGTAATCAAACATTTCTTTAGAATAGCGATAGGTAGGTTCAAATTTCGAAACATCGTTTTTATCCAAGTAAAATTCTAATGGCGTTCCAGATTTTGTTGTTATATTTTGTTTTTCAAAATTCCCGATGGCTAGCATTACTAAGTAAGAAGACATAGGTTTTTGCATTTTGAAATTCCAAATCACATTTGAATTAGAAAGTGGTGGATAGATTCCATTTGACTCGTGAATTCCATTAGAAATAGCAGTTAAATTAGGATGAAATGAAATATTTAGATTAAATATCACTTTCTCATTTACATCATCAAAACTTGGCAACCAGTGACTCGTATAACGCCCTTGTCCTTGTGTCCAAATTTGAAGATTTTCTCCTTCTCCTGTAAAATAAAGCGTTTGTTTTGGTTTTGCGGAATAACTGAAAGTCAGTTTGTTTTTCCCATTTTTAAAACCTTCAAATAAATCTAATGTTTTTCCTGAATTTTTGAAATTTACAGATTTTCCATTGATTGCGACTTCAGAAAATTCCATATTGATAGCATCAATTTTAATAGTATCAATAGCTCTTTTTACTTTAAATTCATAAATAACTTTTCCTGAAATTGTTTTTTGAGATTCATTTGGTGATATGTATGCATCACATTTGATAAAATCAACTTTATCTGTTTGTTGGGCAAAGGAAAAACTTACCAATAATAAAGAAAAAAGAATTCGAAACATCTTGATGGATTTTAATAAAACACGAATATAAACATTTTCAATTTCTGTCTTTTTTAAATTAACAAATTATAAACTATCTTCGCTTTTGAATCCACACATAAGTCCAGACAAGTCGCGACTTGTCACTTCGATAAATAATAATAAATGAATCTACTAGAAACTCCCATAGAATATCTCAAAGGCGTTGGTCCGCAGCGTGGCGATTTATTGCGCAAGGAGTTGGGCATTCATAAATATGCGGATTTACTGAATTTATTTCCCAATCGCTATATCGATAGAACGCGTTATTATAAAATTAACGAACTACAAAACAGCAATTCCGAAGTTCAAATCGTTGGAAAAATTATCAATATCAAAACGGTTGAACAAGGCAAAGGAAAATCGAGATTGGTTGCGACATTTATAGATGAAACGGGACAAATGGAATTGGTTTGGTTTCAAGGTCAAAAATGGATTCGCGAAAGCCTAAAAATCAATGTTCCGTATGTAATTTTTGGAAAAGTTTCTCAATTTGGAGCCACTTACAATATGGCGCATCCCGAAATGGAATTATTGGAAGAGCACAAAGCCAGCCTTCGTTCGGCCATGCAACCGGTTTATCCAAGTACGGAAAAATTAGCCAATAAAGGCATTTCGAACAAAGTCATCAATAAGATGATGCAACAATTGTTTGTGGAAACCCAAGCTTTGTTTTCGGAAAACTTACCCAATTATCTTTTAGACGAATTAAAGTTAATTCCAAAAAATGCGGCTTTATTCAATATCCATTTTCCAAAAAGTCAAGATTTATTAGCAAAAGCGCAATTTCGCTTGAAATTTGAAGAATTATTTTTCATTCAATTGCAATTGATTACGAAGAATCTCATTCGCAAACACAAAATCAAAGGAATGCCGTTTGAAAAAGTGGGAGAAAACTTCAATAATTTTTATAAAAATCATTTGCCCTTTGATTTAACCAATGCCCAAAAACGCGTTTTAAAAGAAATCCGTAACGATTTAGGTAGTAATGCTCAGATGAACCGTTTACTTCAGGGCGATGTAGGTTCTGGAAAGACGATTGTAGCTTTAATGTGCATGCTTATGGCTAAAGATAATGGCTTTCAAAGTTGCTTAATGGCACCAACCGAAATATTAGCCAATCAACATTTTAACGGAATTACTGAATTGGCAAAAGAACTAAATATCAACATAAAACTATTAACCGGTTCTACGAAAACAGCTGATCGAAAAATCATCCACGAAGAACTTGAAAATGGTAAGTTGGATATTTTAATTGGAACACATGCCTTACTAGAAGATAAAGTACAATTTCATAATTTAGGTTTAGCAATTATAGATGAACAACACAGATTTGGAGTAGAGCAAAGAAGTAAACTTTGGAAGAAAAATGCTATTCCTCCTCATGTTTTAGTCATGACCGCTACTCCTATTCCGCGAACGTTAGCTATGAGTTTATATGGTGATTTGGACATTTCGGTGATTGATGAATTGCCACCTGGCAGAAAACCTATACAAACCGTACATCGTTACGATTCAAACCGATTGAAAGTTTGGAAATTCTTGAAAGATGAAATTGCTAAAGGCCGTCAAGTTTATATTGTATATCCGTTAATTCAAGAATCAGAAAAGATGGATTATAAGGATTTAATGGACGGTTATGAAAGTATTTCAAGAGATTTTCCTTTACCACAATATTCCATTTCCATCGTTCATGGAAAGATGAAACCCGCCGACAAAGATGAAGAAATGCGTCGCTTTGCAGATGGAAAAACCAATATTATGGTTGCCACTACTGTGATTGAAGTTGGTGTGAATGTACCTAATGCTTCCGTAATGGTCATTGAAAGTGCGGAACGTTTTGGTTTATCGCAATTGCATCAACTACGCGGTCGTGTGGGTCGTGGCGCTGAACAAAGTTATTGCATCTTAATGACGAGTCATAAACTCAGCAACGAGAGTAAAATCCGAATGGAGACAATGGTTCGTACCAATGATGGTTTCGAAATTTCGGAAGTCGATTTGAAATTACGTGGTCCTGGTGATATAATGGGCAAACAACAAAGTGGTGTTTTAAATCTTCAAATTGCGGATTTGGTCAAAGACAAAGAAATTTTACAGTTGGCGCGTTATCATGCTATCAAATTACTAAAAGACGATGCTCCAATGGAAAAACCAGAGCATGCCAAACTACGAGAAGCTTTTATCGAATTAAGCAAGAAAAAAACCATTTGGAACTACATCAGCTAAATTTCATTTTAAGCAATGAAACTTTAAAAAAATATCACAAAAAACAATTTTAGAAACTTGTTTTATAACTTTTTTAGAAAAATTTCAATTTTTTGTAATATTTGTAGCTACAACTATGTTAAATAAATGGTAAGTTTTTGGCATACTCATCCTGTAAAACTTACTTTTGTGTAAATTCTAAAGTTTAGTTCCCTTACTATGAAAATAAAAACGATAAGCATTACGCTAATTACCTTAACTCTTGTAGGACTTATTGGATATCGCATCACAAAAAACAGTGAAGAATCACAAAAAGGTGGTGGAAAAAGTGACAAAAAACCTCCAATGATGGTGGATGCCATAGTAGTTTCAGAAACTAGTTTTGCTAACAACATTTCGCTCTCTGGATCAATAGAAGCCAATGAAAATGTAGAAATTAGAAGCGAAGTTTCTGGAATTGTTGAGAAAATTTATTTCACAGAAGGAACGAACGTAAGCAAAGGTCAGGTTTTAGTGAAAGTGAACGATATCGAACTTCGTGCCCAACTTTCACAAGCCCAAACCCGCCAGAGTTTAGCTGCTGAAAATGAAAGAAGAGCCAAATTATTACTTCAAAAAGAAGCTATCAGTCAAGAAGAATACGATATTGCTAGTGCTGAATACAGAAGTCTCAAAGCACAGACGCAGTTGATTCAAGCTCAAATTGCTAAAACAACTATTAGAGCACCATTTTCAGGTAAAATTGGTTTACGTAACATTTCTCCAGGGACGTATGTTACCCCAACCACCCTAATCACGAAATTAGTAAGTGCGAATCAAGTAAAAATTAGTTTTTCCATTCCTGAAAAATATGCTTCAGAAGTGGAGAATAATACCTCTATCCAATTCACAATTCCAAATAATCCGGAAAAATTCTCAGCTAAAATTTATGCCATCGAGCCTGAAATTGAAACCACTACTCGTACTTTAAAAATCAGAGCCATCGCTGAAAATCCGAACGGAAAATTATTAGCGGGAACGTTTGCAACTGTTGAGCTTCCATTGAAAAATATCAAAGGAGCAATTGAAATTCCGTCAGAGGCTGTAGTTCCTATTCAAGATGGAAAAGTAGTTTACCTTGCCAATAATGGAAAAGCAAAAGAAGTAAAAATTGAAACTATCGCTAGAACCGATAAAAATGTTATCATTACACAAGGCGTAAAATCTGGAGATACAATTTTAACTTCTGGTGTTATGGCTTTAAAAGATGAAGCTGACATCAAAGTAAAAGTAAAATAAACTTTTCTAAATTCTAATTTCAAACTTCTACATTTAAAATGAGTTTATCCACTTTAAGTATAAAAAGGCCTGTATTTACCATTGTTATCAATTTGTTAATTGTACTTTTTGGTATTTTAGGATTTAGTTATTTGGGCGTTCGCGAATTTCCATCTATTGATCCGGCGGTGATTAACGTTCGAACGAATTATACCGGTGCCAATGCTGATATTATCGAATCGCAAATCACCGAGCCACTTGAAAAAGCCATTAACTCGATTGATGGTATTCGAAATATTACATCTTCAAGTAATCAAGGATCTAGTAACATTACTGTTGAGTTCAAGTTAGAAAAAAATCTGGAAGAAGCCGCTAATGATGTACGTGACAAAGTTGCCCAAGCCGTTAGAAGTTTACCGCAGGATATTGATGCGCCACCAGTTGTCGCTAAAGCCGATGCGGATTCAGATGCGATAATTTCGATGACCGTTCAAAGTCAATCTAGAAATGCTTTAGAATTGAGTGATTATGCTGAAAATGTAATTTCCGAGAGAATTCAAACGATTCCTGGTGTGAGTAGCGTACAAATTTGGGGACAAAAGCGTTATTCGATGCGTATTTGGATGGATCCATTGAAATTAAACGCTTACGGAATTACCGTTGCTGACGTTCGAAATGCGCTTGACAAACAAAATGTAGAATTACCTTCGGGAAAATTAACGGGTAAAAACACCGAATTAATGGTGAAAACGCTTGGTAATTTATCCACCGAAAAAGAATTCAACGATATCATCATTGTAGCTGATGCTAATAAAACAGTTCGTTTAAGCGATATTGGCTATGCCGTTTTAGCAGCAGAAAATTTAGAAACCAAGTTTACCGAATCAGGAAATCCAATGGTGGCAGTGGCGGTTATTCCTCAACCCGGAACAAACTATTTAGAAATTGCCGAACAATTTTATTCGGAAGTAGAAAAACTTAAGAAAGACTTACCTAGCGACATCAAATTAGATATTGCCTTGGACAATACCGTTTTTATCAAAAAATCGGTTGTAGAAGTTGCGGAAACCTTAGCTATTTCAGTAATTCTGGTAATCCTTATTATTTTCTTATTTTTTAGAGATTGGTCAATCGCATTCCGACCATTAATTGATATTCCAGTTTCGTTGATAGCTACCTTCTTTATCATGTATTTGTGTGGTTTTTCCATCAATGTATTGACTTTATTAGCCATCGTATTAGCTACAGGATTAGTAGTAGATGACGGTATTGTAGTAACCGAAAACATCTTCAAAAAAGTTGAAGAAGGCATGTCACCTATCGAAGCAGCGATTAAAGGTTCAAATGAGATTTTCTTTGCTGTAATTTCGATTTCGGTAACCTTAGCAGCGGTGTTTTTACCTATTATTTTCTTGGAAGGTTTCGTAGGACGATTGTTCCGTGAATTTGGAGTGGTCATCGGTGCCGCCGTACTGATTTCCGCTTTTGTATCGTTAACATTAACCCCAATGTTAAATGCTTACTTAATGAAAGGTGGCGAACAAAAGAAAACAAAATTCTATGAAGCTACAGAACCTTTCTTTGTGAGTTTAAATACGGGATATGCCAATGCATTAACCAAATTCATTAAAAGAAAATGGTTAAGTTTTCCTATTATCATCATTTGTTTGGGATTGATTGTATTGTTTTTTGCTATCCTTCCTAAAGAAACTGCACCTTACGATGACAGAAGTTTAGGAGTAATTAGTGTAACCACTCCAGAAGGTGCTACCTATGAATACACAGACCGATTCATGGAAGAATTATCTGATTTAATTAATGATTCGATTCCAGAGAAAAAAGTAGCTTTAGTGATTACTTCTCCGGGATTCTTATCTTCCTCTGTAAATGCGGGAAGAGTTCGTTTGGCTTTAGTGGATCCAAGTGAAAGAGAGCGTTCTCAAAAAGACATTGTAGATCATTTGAATAAAATGACTAAAAAATATCCGCAAGCAAAAGTTAATGTTTCAGAACAACCTACGATATCTGTGAACCGTCGTGGAGGTTTGCCTATTCAATACATTATTCAAGCGCCAAATTTTGAAAAATTGCAAGAAAAAATTCCACAATTCATGGAAGAAGCAAGTAAAAACGAAACTTTCTCAAATGTAGATGTGAATTTGAAATTCAATAAACCTGAAATTAACGTAACGATTAATCGTGAAAAAGCGGAAAGTTTAGGAATTTCAGTTTTAGATGTGGCGCAAACATTGCAATTATCTTTGAGTGGACAACGGTTTGGTTATTTCATGCAAAATGGAAAACAATATCAAGTTATTGGACAATTTGATGAGAAAGACCGAGATGCTCCTTTGGATTTAACTTCGATGTTTGTAAAAAATAAAGCCGGAGAATTAATCCAATTAGACAACGTAGTTGAGGTAGAAGAACAAAGTAACCCACCACAATTATTCCATAACAATCGCTACATGTCGGCCACAGTTTCTGCTGGTTTAGCACCTGGAAAAAGTATGATTGACGGTATCAATGCGATGGATGAAATCAAAGAAAAAGTGTTAGATGATTCTTTTACAACCGATTTAGGTGGTGAATCACGTGACTTCGTGGAAAGTAGTTCCAATACTTCTTTTGCTTTCGGATTAGCTTTGTTATTAATCTATTTGATCTTAGCCGCACAGTTTGAAAGTTTCATTGACCCATTTATCATCATTTTAACGGTACCAATGGCGGTAGCCGGTGCGTTATTCTCGCTTTGGTTATTTGGACAAACATGGAATATCTTTAGTCAAATTGGAACCGTCATGCTAATTGGACTCGTTACCAAAAACGGAATTCTGATTGTCGAATTTGCCAACCAACTTCGAGAACAAGGAAAATCGAAATATGATGCTATTTTAGAAGCTTCAGAAGCGCGTTTACGACCTATTTTAATGACGAGTTTGGCTATCGCTTTAGGAGCGCTACCTATTGCTTTATCGCTTGGAGCAGCTTCGGCCAGTAGAATGGGAATGGGAGTTGTAATTGTAGGCGGAACGATGTTTTCATTAATCTTAACTTTATTTGTAATTCCAGCCATTTATTTAATGTGGTCAAGAGCCAAAAAACACCGACCAGAATTTGATAATTTAGATGCCTTAGAGAAATAAAATAAACCGCAGATTCGCAAATTAAATTTTTAGTAAAAATAATTTGAATTGATCTTTTCAACAATTATTTAAAAAACTTACAAACAAAAAAATCTGCGAATCTGCGGTGAAAACATAATAAAACTATGCGAAATTTATATACGACCTTTTTTTTGATTTTTATTGGATTTTCTTCCCAAGCACAAGAATTGTTGACGTTAGAAGATGCTGTTAAAATTGCTTTAGAGAACAATTACGATATTAAAATTGCAAAAAATAATTCGAAAATTAACGAGACTAATAATAGTTTTACCAATGCTCGAATGCTTCCTACAATAAACGCCAATTTCACAAATAATAACAGCCAATTAGATACCAAGCAAACACAGGCGGATGGTTCAAGAAGAGAATTGGATAATGCTAAAAATATGAACTTAACCTATGGTGTAGGTCTGGATTGGACTATTTTTGATGGATTGAGTATGTTTGCTAGAAAGGAACAATTAAATGTTTTAGAGCAACAAGGTAAAGCAGCATTACAAGCTGCCATCTTAACCAAAATTAGTGACGTTTATACTACGTATTTCGATTTGGTTCAGCAACAACAGGTATTGGCATCGATTGATACGGCAATTGTAATTTCGAACCAACGTTTAGCTACAGCAAAAAATCGATTCACTATTGGCAAAGCCTCTAAGTTAGAAGTCTTAAATGCCCAGGTAGATTTAAATAGTGATTTGAGCTTACAACTTAGACAAAAAGAAATTATCAAAATAAGTAAAATCAGATTGAATGAACTGTTAGTTCGTGATACTCAAACTGATTTTGCAGTTGCGAAAGATATTAGTTTTGAACAAAGTTTAGACTTTAATACATTACAAGCAACAGCCGAAAAACAAAATCCGCAATTACAAGCGCAAATTTTATCCAAAAAAGTTGCCGATTTGAATTTGAAACAAGTGAAAGGAAATCGCTATCCAACGGTTCGAATAACTTCGGGATATAATTTTACGCGTTCGGAAGCTTCTTTGGGATTCATCACGCAATCTTCTGGACAAGGTTTTGTTTATGGTGTAACGGCTTCTGTGCCTATTTTTAATGGCTTTCTTCAAAACAGAAATGAAAAAGTAGCGAAATATCAAGTGGAAAATGCTAGTTTACTTTTAGAACAACAAAAACTATCTCTAAGCTCACAATTATCGTCTTTATATGCGAGTTATCAAACCAATTTAGAGTTGGTAAAAGTGGAAGAAAAAAACTTAGAAATCGCCAAACAAAACTTAGATATCACATTGGCTAAATTCAAAATTGGAACCATTACAACCGTTGAATTTAGAACGGCCCAACAAAATTTTGTAGAAGCCGCTGTTCGTTATTCAAATGCACAATATGTTACCAAACTTTCAGAAATTAACTTAAAAGAATTAGCAGGAACCTTACAATTGAATTAATATCTTATTTTTGTGAGGAATTGATGTGTTTTTTATAACTCATCAACTTTAAACATTTAAACTTTTAAAGTAAGATATGGTTCAGTACAATCCGAAAGACTGGATAGGTTATTTATTTCGTTTTCACAAATCAGACACCTTTCGTCAACTAATTCCGATGATGTTGTTAATCGGCTTGTATGCTGGTAGTATAGCCTATTTAGAACTCGAATATTGGAAACTTTCGGAAAACAGCAATGTTAAAAACCTGAACTTAATGCATACCACGGTAGGTTTTGTATTGTCGTTGTTATTAGCTTATCGAACCAATACAGCCTATGATAGATGGTGGGAAGGTCGAAAACAATGGGGTATTCTAGTTAATAATAGTAGAAATTTAGCCATTAAACTTTCGGCATATTTAACAGAAGAAAATGATCGATTTTTCTTTAGAAAAGCGATTCCTGCTTATGCATCCATTTTATCCAAGCATTTAACTAATGAAGATGTTAGTAAAGTATTATATGATGGTCTCGATTTAGAAATAGACCAACACAAACATCGCCCTAATCAGGTGGCTAAAATGATTTTTCAGAAAGCCAATGATTTATACCAATCAGGTAAAATTTCAGGCGAACAATTTTATATTATCAATAGTGAATTACAATCTTTTACCGAGGTATGTGGTGCTTGTGAACGCATCAAAAACACTCCTATTCCCTATTCTTATAGCTCTTTTATCAAGAAATTCATCTTCTTCTTTATCATGACCTTACCTTTTGGATTTGTATTTAGTCTAGGCTATTATGTAATTCCAGTTGTGGTTTTTATTTTTTATGTATTAGCAAGTTTAGAATTAATTGCTGAGGAAATTGAAGATCCTTTTGGTTTTGACGCAAATGATTTACCAACCGAAAAAATTGCTTCAAACATAAAAAAACACATTGAGGAAATCTTGTAAAAATAGTGCTTGAAAAATTCTTCTCACTTCATTAAAATAATGTTATAAATACGCTACTTGTATTTGTACGACTACTTATGTTTTAAAATTTTAAGTGTAAGATTAAAATTTTAAAACATATTATTTATTGCAATAAACCCCCGCGTTATGAAATTTTTTCTAGTTTTTTTTACTAGACAAAACTACTATTTTTTAAATTATAACTATTTTTTTTTAAACATTGTTTTATATTGCCAGCTTTTAGATGTGGTAAATATATTTTTGTATAATTATTCAGATACCAAACCTGATAATTTCTATTAAAAATAATACTATCACATTTAAACTACTTATACAAATTAAATAATTAAAAAAAGTAAATTATGACTAAACTTAAAATTATTCTTCTATTATTTTTTTCTCTAAATCTGTCATCACAAGATTCAAACACCAAAATGAAAAATGACTCTACACATTTAAATAAATTACAAAATAATAATTCTATAGATTATGTAACAAAAACACATTTAAGAATGATCTTCAATGATCTTATTGCTAACAATTATTTTTCAAAAAAACAAGTTGCCATTCTAAACAATTTTCAAGAATTAGTGGACTTCAAAATGAAAACTAATGGATATTCTTTTGAAGCTATGGACAAAAATGCATTCAATTTATTTGAATCAAATCTAATACTTTTTTGGAGAATGGACGTCACATCAACTAAAGCATTATATGAATTCTATGTGACGAAATCAGAAAACGAAACCCAAAAATTATCTTATACTTTTGTATTAGAAAAAGAAAATTGGAAATTAACTCATAATTAAACATGAAAAAAAATTTACTTATTTGGATCGGACTGTTAATTTCCTTTTTTTCATACGGACAATTTACAGGAACCAACAAAACAATCAACTCAGGTGATTTACGATTTGGTAATGGTATAGAACTATCAATTAATAATACGGGTAACGTACAACAACCCTTTTATTACAACAACACTTACGGTGGATGGCGTCAATTAACTTTTTCTAATTATCCCCTAGATTATATGTTTGGACAAGGTGGTGATGGCACGTCAGAATGGAATCTTAACGGAACTATGACACAAAACCCTATAATGACAGGGCAAGTATTTGACGATAGTGGGTTTATTATTACCTCTGGTTCTACAGGTTATGGAACTATAAAAGTTAAGGGAACCATTACAATAGGTTCCGCAACATTTGAACTAACTAACACTTATACAACTGGACAAACAGACAACTTTGTTTCTGTGGTTACTACAATCAAAAACATTGGATCTTCAAATGTAACTAACCTTCGTTTTTGGATTGGTACTAGAGATGATTATGTGGGAGGTACTGACGTCCCAACCAAAACGAGAGGGAATATTGTAAATGGAGTATTCACTCCTTTAACTGCAGCTTCACAACGTGCAGCAGCCTTAATGATTAAAACAGGCGACGAGGGGGTAATGTTCTTTACAAATTCAAACAGAGGTAACAACGTTCATGCTGGCTGTTGTAGTTTCACAAATGCAACAAATGTCAACCCAGCGACTGCAGTAATCGAAGCAACTAATGATGGTTCATACAGCATGTACGTTCGTATGAACGATTTAGCAGTGGGTGCGTCAGATACTTTCAACTGGTATTATGCTGCAGCTTCATTGAATGAATTAGCTGATGTAGTAGCAGCAGTTGCCGATGCAAGTAGTAGTGTACAAAACATTACTTCAAATTCTGCAACCTTAAATGCTAACTCGAGCGTTAATGCGACAGGATATTTTATAGTTGTTCCTCAAGGATCTACAGCTCCAACAGCAACGCAAATTATGACAGGCACTTCTTATACTGGGGGAACAGTTGTTAATAGTGGAAACCAAGTTTTATCAGCAGGAGCCACATCTCCATTTCCTTTAACAGGTTTATCACCTTTAACAAATTATACGGTTTATTTTGTTACTCAATATACTGACACTAACAACAATGTTGTTAATTCTGCAGTAACGTCTTCAAATTTCACAACATTGTACACTTGCGCTACTATTAACCAAAGAAGTAATGGAAATGGACAAGCCAATTTATGTCCCGGGGTAAGTGGCACACCAACTAATCCAAGTGTTACTAGCACAATATATGCCAATGTTCCAGTGACTTCAAAAACAGGAAATATTCAATTCAAATATACCCCTACATCTTTACCGGGAATTATTCCTGCTATCAACAGAATTTGGATTGATGGAGTACTAAGTACAGTTCAAGCTGGCCCTCCATCCGTTACAACTACGAGTGGTGGAGATTATTTAGTAACCTATTGTTTTTACAATGTTAATTTACCTAACGCAGGTAACTACACTTTAGAATTTGTAAACCCCTCTACAGGTCAACCTGTTGGACGATGTACTTTTGATGGATCATCAGGTGTTTCAACAACCGAACCTGTATTAACAATAAATACAAATCCAACAATTAGTTCAATTACAAATCAAACAGTTTGTCAAGCTGCTACTCCTGCTACAATAAACTTTACTATTGGAGATGCAGAAACAACAGACTTAACTTTAATGACTGTTACTGCAACTTCAAGTAATACGACTTTATTACCAAATGCAAATTTAGTTTTAGGGGGTACTACAGCAGCAAGGACATTAAGTTATACTTTCGCTTCAGGTCAAACAGGAACAACTACAATTACGATCACAGTAGTTGATCCATCGGGTGGAACAGCTACAAGAACTTTTACAATTACTCATTTAACAACACTTGTGCTCAATGCTGCTTCACAAACCAATATTGCGTGTTTTGGAAATGCCACAGGTGCTGCTAGTGTAAGTGCTGCAACTGGCGGAGCTGGCGGATATACTTACAATTGGACACCTGGAAACCCTACTGGAGATGGCACAACGTCTGTAACTGGTTTGACAGCTGGTACATGGACTTGTACGGTTACCGATGCTAATGGTTGTACTGCGTCTAGAACTTTTACAATAACACAACCATCTAGTGCTTTAGCACTAACTGCAGCCTCACAAACAAACATCGCATGTAATGGCAATGCAACAGGTGCAGCTAGTGTAAATGCAGCAACAGGAGGTTCGGGTGGATATACTTATAATTGGACACCTGGAAACCCTACTGGAGATGGTACAACTTCAGTATCAGGATTAACAGCTGGAACTTGGACATGTACGGTAACAGATGCCAATGGATGTACTGCTTCTCAAAGTTTTGTTGTAACACAACCAACTGCATTAGTGGTGGCTTCAAATTCACAAACTCAAGAATCATGTCCTGGAGCTAATAATGCTACTGCCTCTGTTTCTATTTCGGGTGGTGCTGGTGGATATACTTATTCATGGTCTCCTTCAGGAGGCACTGCAGCAGCAGCTTCTGGATTAACTGCAGGTACTTACACAGTTACTGCTACAGATGCCAATGGTTGTCAAATTGCTCACGTATTTACAATTACAGCAATTCCGAACCCGAATATTTCATATTCACAAAGTGCTTACACTTTATACTCAGGAAATGCAATATCTCCTCTAACTCCTTCAAATTCAGGTGGACCAGTAACAGCTTGGACAATTGCACCTACACTACCATTAGGATTATCAATTAATCCTAGTACCGGAGTAATTTCAGGAACTCCTGCAGATGGTTTTAGTAATACTACTTATACCATTACAGGAACAAATGGTTCTTGTAATGATACTACTACTATTGAATTAAACGCTTTAACTTGTTATGGCTTTAATGCTAATGACATGATTTTAAGAGGAAATGCTACAATATCTGGAGGAGATGTAACTTTAACAACTGCTTCTGGATACCAATTTGGTGCATTATGGAGTACTGACCGTTTGGATTTAACTAAAGATTTTAGAGTAAAATCACAATTATACTTCGGTAACAATGACGCTGGTGCTGATGGTTTAGCATTTGTAATTCAACCTCTAAGTAGTAACGAAGGTTCTGCAGGTGGAGGTATTGGATATTCAGGTATTAACCCTTCTCTTGCTATTGAATTTGATACATATTTCAATAGCCCTGGCGACCCTTACTCAAATGACCACATGGCAATTATGACTAACGGAAATACCACTAATCATACTAGCCCTATTGATCTTGGAAATATTGAAGATAATGCATGGCATGATTTTGAAGTTAGTTGGACTGCTAGTACCAATAATTTAAAAGTTTACTACGATGGAAGTTTAAGATACAACCAAACAATTGATATTGTTAACAATATCTTTAGTGGAAATGAAAATGCTTATTTTGGATTTACAGCTGCCACTGGTGGTGCTGTAAATACACAAGCTGTAAGACTATTAGAGAGTTGTTTAACTCGAATATTAAACTTACCACCTACTGTAACTACCATTGATAATTTTAATAGTTGTTTCAATCAAACAACTCCTGCTCAATCTTTTACAATCAGCGACGATACAACACCTTTTGCTAACATTTCAGTTACAGCAACTTCTTCAAATACAACATTAGTCCCTAATAATCAAATTACGATTACGGGAAGTGGCGCTACAAAAGAGATTTCCTTAACCCCTGTTACGGGTCAATTTGGAACAACTACTATAACAATTGTAGTAGAAGATCAAGAAGGATTATCAGTTTCTGAAAGTTTCACTGTAACAATTGACGACACAGTAGCTCCTACTGTTGTAACTCAAAACGTTACTATACAACTTGATTCTAATGGTAATGCAAATATTACTACTGGAATGATTGATAACGGTTCTTCTGATAATTGTGATATTGACACTATTACTTTAAATACTATTAGTTTCAATTGTTCAAATGTAGGTGATAATACGGTAACATTAACTGTTACAGATGTTAAAGGGAACTCAAGCTCAAATACAGCAATAGTAACGGTTGAAGACAATATTAATCCTACTGTATTATTTACACAAAATATTACCATACAATTAAACGCTTCTGGAACAGCTAGTATTTCAACAAGTGATATTGATAATGGTAGTTTCGATAATTGTGGAATTGCTTCAATGACTTTAAGTCAAGTAAATTTTGATTGCTCACACTTAGGGAACAATTCAGTTGTATATACCGTAGTAGATAATAACGGAAATACAGTTACTCAAAACGTTACAGTTACTGTTCTAGATAACATTAACCCTGTGGCTATTGGCCAAAACATAACTGTATCTTTAAATGCAGATGGTCAATTAATTTTAGACCCAGCGTTAATCGACAATGGTTCTTATGACAATTGTGATTATACACTAACTGCATCTCCAAATACATTTGGACCAGCTAATATTGGGGTAAACAATGTAATTTTAGTAATAACAGATTCATCAGGCAACTCACATTATACTGTTGTACAAGTTACAATAATTGATAATGTAAACCCTACTGTTAATACTCAAAATATAACCATCAACTTAGACAGCAATGGTTTAGCAAGTATTACAGCAAACCAAGTTAATAATGGATCTACAGATAATGTACAAATAGCAAGCATGAGTGTGGCTCCAAATTCGTTCACTTGTGATGATTTAGGTGCAAATACGGTAACCCTTACTGTTACAGATACTTCAGGAAATAATAATACAGGAACAGCTACTGTAACAGTAGTTGACAGTATTGCTCCGACAATAAATTGTCCGTCTGACCTTACAGTTTCTAATAATCTAAATTCTTGTGGAGCTGTTGTTAATTACAGTAACCCAATAGTAAACGATAACTGTAGTGTCCCTTCAAGTTCTGATGTCATTATAAATGGAGATTTTGAAAATGGAATGACTGGATGGACAATTGATTCAGGTAATGGAAGTAATTCGGGTTGTAGCCAAGTATGGATGGCAACAACTAACATTTGTCCTTGTAATTGTTTACAAAGTTCATCTGGTTCTAACTTTGCCTCTACAGCTATTGATGGAGACGGACCGACCACTTACATAATGAGTCAGCCTTTAAATGTTCCAATAGGACTGATTAGTGCCGACCTTTCGTGGATTCAAGCAGCAAGTGTTGATATATATGGGGGTGCAAATCGTAGGTTCAATGTAACCCTATACGATGCCACTAACACAACGTTACTTGCCACATTATACACAGAGGAATTTGTAAATGGATTTACATACTATGATTGGACTACCAAAAATATTAATGCTCTAAGTGTATTATCTAATCACGAAGGCAGTACTTTAAATCTAAGGTTTGAGGCTTACATTCCTGAAACTTATACCGGCCCTGGTGCTCTAGGAGTAGATAATGTATCATTTGTATTAGTTGGCAATGCATTACCTACACCTGTTCAAATCGCTGGACTTCCTTCTGGTTCATTATTCCCAATAGGAAATACTACAAACACTTTTAAAGTAACTGATGCTTCAGGAAATACCTCATCGTGTTCTTTTACAGTAACTGTCAACGATACTGAAAACCCCACAATTACAGCTCCTGCTAACGTAATTACATCTACTAATAACGGTTGCTATGCACTTAATGTGGCTTTAGGAACTCCAGTAACAGCGGACAACTGTTCGGTAACGAGCGTTACTAATAATGCACCTACTACTTTCCCTCTTGGAAATACTACTATAACTTGGACAGTAACAGATGCTTCTGGTAATACAGAAACAGCAACTCAGGTAGTAACTGTAATAGATACGCAACTTCCTACTATCGTAGCTCCGATGGCAATCAATACCACTACTAATACCAATTGTACAAGAACGGGATTAGTATTAGGAAATCCTGTAACTAGTGACAACTGTTCGGTTACCTCTGTAACTAACGATGCTCCTATTGCCTTCCCATTAGGAACTACAACCGTAACTTGGACAGTAGTAGACGGTTCTGGTAACACAGCTACGGCTACGCAAGTAGTAACCGTAACAGATGTAACATTACCAACAATCTCAGCACCTGCAGATATTGTTCACAATTTAACTAGTGGATGTAGTGTAACTGGCTTAAATCTAGGTACACCAGTAACTTCCGATAATTGTTCGGTAGCAACAGTAACAAATAATGCTCCAGCAACGTTCCCTATTGGAACTACTACAGTAACTTGGACAGTAACAGATGCTTCTGGTAACAAAGCTTCTGCTACTCAAACTGTAACCGTTGTGGATACTATTTTACCAACTATAACTGCTCCAATCTCAACAACTTGGCCAACCAACATGGGATGTTATGGAGTAAATGTGTTATTAGGTTCGCCTGTTGTTAATGACAATTGCTCTATCGCAAGCATCACAAATAACGCACCGTATCTTTTCCCACTTGGAAATACTACTGTAACTTGGACAGTAACAGATACGGCTGGTAACACCGCCTCTGCAAATCAAGTTGTTACAATTGTAGATATTATACCACCTTATTTAATAGCTCCAATAGCAATTAATACTACAACTAATACCAATTGTACTAGAACTGGTTTAGTTTTAGGAAATCCAGTTGTTACTGATAATTGTTCGATTTTATCTGTAACTAATAATGCTCCCACAGCCTTCCCATTGGGAACAACAACGGTGACTTGGACAGCAACTGACGGTTCTGGAAATATTACTACTGCTACACAACAAGTAACGGTAACTGATATTATTTTACCAACAATTGTTGCACCTGCAAATATTATTGTTAATGCTTCTGCTAACTGTACAGCAACTAGTGTTTCTTTAGGAACTCCTGTAATTGCTGATAATTGTTCGGTAGCAACAATAACAAATAATGCTCCAGCAACGTTCCCATTAGGAATTACTACAATAACATGGACTGTAACGGATGGTTCTGGAAACAAAGCTTCTGCTACTCAAACAGTAACCGTTGTGGATACTACTTTACCAACTATTACAGCTCCTACTAATGTAACTGCTTCAACGAACAATGGTTGTTATGCTGTTAATGTTGCTTTAGGTACTCCAATAACAGCGGATAATTGTACAATTACTTCTGTAACTAACAATGCACCTAGTACGTTCCCATTAGGAAATACAACAGTAACTTGGACTGTAACGGATGGTGCAGGAAATACAGCTACTACAACTCAAATTGTAACAATTGTAGATACACAAGCTCCATCAATTGTGGCACCAATCGCAATAAACACTACAACTAATACCAACTGTACAAGAACCGGTTTAGTTTTAGGAAATCCAGTTGCAACGGATAATTGTTCGTTAGCTTCAGTAACTAATGATGCTCCTTCTGCTTTCCCATTAGGCACTACAACTGTAACTTGGACAGTAGTAGATGGTTCTGGTAACACAGCTACAGCTACGCAAGTAGTAACCGTAACAGATGTAACATTACCAACAATTACAGCTCCTGCTGCAGTGAATGTAACGACAAATACAGCTTGTACAGCAACTGGAGTAACTCTTGGAACTCCTGTAACTGCTGACAACTGTTCAGTAGCAAGCGTAACAAACAATGCTCCTGCAACATTCCCATTAGGTGCTACAACCGTAACTTGGACAGTTGTAGATGGATCTGGAAACACAGCTACAGCTACTCAAATTGTAACGGTAACAGATGTAACAAATCCAACAATTACAGCACCTGCTGCAGTAACTGTTTCAACAAATAATGGATGCTTCGCAGTGAATGTAACACTTGGAACTCCAGTAACGGCAGACAACTGTTCGGTAGCTAGTATAACTAATGATGCTCCAGCAACATTCCCATTTGGTGCTACAACTGTAACGTGGACTATTGTAGACGGTTCTGGTAATATAGCTACTGCTACTCAAGTGGTAACTGTAATTGACACGCAATTACCTACTATCGTAGCTCCTATTGCTATAAATACAACCACTAATACAGGTTGTACAAGAACGGGATTGGTATTAGGTAACCCAGTAGCTTCTGATAACTGTTCGGTAGCAAGCGTAACTAACGACGCGCCGGCAGCATTCCCATTAGGTACTACAACTGTAACTTGGACTGTAGTAGACGGTTCTGGTAACACAGCTACTGCTACTCAAGTGATAACGGTAACAGATGCTACCTTACCAACAATCACAGCACCTGCTGCAGTGAATGTAAATGCTAATGCAACATGTACAGCAACGGGAGTAAATCTAGGAAATCCAGTAACTGCTGACAACTGTTCAGTAGCAAGTGTAACTAATGATGCTCCAGCTACATTCCCTATTGGAACTACTACTGTGACTTGGACTGTAACGGATGGTTCTGGTAACGTAGCTACTGCTACTCAATTAGTAACTGTAATCGATACTACTTTACCTACAATAACTGCTCCTAACAATGTTATTACTTCAACTAATAATGATTGTTATGCACTTAACGTAGCTTTAGGTAATCCTATGACCGCAGACAACTGTACGGTTGCATCTGTAACTAACAATGCTCCGTTTGCCTTCCCATTAGGAAATACAACAGTAACCTGGACTGTAACGGATGCTGCAGGAAATACAGCTACTGCCACTCAAATTGTAACAATTCTGGATACACAAGCTCCAACAATTGTGGCACCGATTGCAATCAATACTACAACAAATACCAATTGTACAAGAACTGGTTTAGTTTTAGGAAATCCTGTTGCAATGGATAACTGTTCAGTAGCCTCTGTAACTAATAATGCACCTGTTGCTTTTCCTATTGGATCTACAACTGTAACTTGGACAGTAATAGATGGTTCAGGTAACATAGCTACAGCTACTCAAGTAGTAACGGTAACAGATGTAACACCTCCAACAGTAATAACACGAAACATAACTGTTCAACTTAATGGTAATGGGGTAGCTACAATAGTGGCTAGTGACATTAACAATGGTACTTTTGATAATTGTGCTCTAGCAACAATAGTAGCAAATCCTACTACATTCACTTGTCAAAATGTAGGACCAAACACTGTTACATTGACAGCAACAGACATATATGGAAATTCAGCATCTGCAACAGCAATAGTAACTGTTGTTGACCCTGTAGCTCCAATCGCAAATGTTCAAAATATTACCATTGTTTTAGACGATCAAGGAATGGCAAGTATTACAGCTGATATGATTAACAATAACTCTACTGATAACTGTGCAATTGCATCGATTTCCGTAAATATTGTTAACTTCAATTGTGATGATTTAGGTCCAAATTCAGTTATTTTAACAGTTACAGATTATAGTGGAAACACTTCTAGTGCAACAGCTATTGTAAATGTTGTTTCTAATGATATCGACACGGATTTCGATGGAATCAAAAATAATTGTGACGATGACGATGACAATGATGGTATTTTAGATGAAAACGATAATTGTCCGTTACAATTTAACCCGGATCAAGCAGACTTTGATGAAGACGGAATTGGAAATGCTTGTGATGATGATGACGACAATGATGGTATTTTAGACTTACAAGACAACTGTCAATTTGGATATAACCCATTACAAGAAGATAGAGACAACGATGGAATTGGTGATGTTTGTGATATAGTAGAAATCAATCCTTCTGAGGCTATTACTCCAAACGGAGATGGTATTAATGATACTTGGATCATTTACAATATCGAAAATCATCCAAATAATACAGTTAAAGTTTATAATCGTTGGGGTGACTTAGTATTTAGTGCTAGAGGATACCGTAACGAATGGAACGGATATTATAAAAACCGTGAACAATCACTTCCTGATGGAGGTTCATATTACTATCAAATCGATTTAGATGGCAATGGAACTGTAGACCATGATGGTTGGTTATACATCTCAAGAAACTAATCACTTCCAATTTAAGGTAATTTAGAAATTATGAAAAAAACAATCATTCTATTAGGACTACTGCTTGCTACAAGCAGTAGCCTATTAGCTCAACAAGAAAGTATGATTACTTTCTATAAAGATCACTTAAATTTAGTAAATCCAGCTTTTGTTGGAACCGAAAATGGAACCATTTTTCAATCAACTATCAGACAACAATGGACCGGTATCAAGGATGCTCCTTCAACTCAGGCGGTATCATTTATGACTCCTGTAGGTAAAAAATTAGCACTTGGTTTATCTTTTGTTCACGACAAAGTATTCATTGAAAAACAATCTTTTGTAACATTAGACTTATCCTACAATGTTACTTTAACAGATGAATTAGATTTATTCATGGGAATTAAAGCCGGTGGTAATAACTATGAAGTTAATACGAATGGATTAGAGACTTATAACATTATTAGTGATCCGAGCTTAGTACCTATCTCCCGTTTTAACCCAAATGTGGGAGTTGGTTTCTACCTGAAACATGATAAGTTTTATGTATCACTTTCTACTCCAAAAATGCTAAATACAGAAAGAGCTAAAAATGAAGATGGATATGCAACTGTGTCAACAGATCGTGTACACTACTACTTTTCTGGAGGTTATAACTTTGATATTAGTGGAAACGTTGAGTTGGTTCCTTCTGTAATGGTACGTTATGTAAATGGTGCTCCTTTTTCAACAGATTTTACTGCTACAACGATAATTAACGAAGGATTTCATTTAGGTGCAACCTATCGTACTGATAAATCGCTTGCTGGTCTAGCTAAAATTAAAATCAGTAAAAATTTCATGTTAGGTTATGCCTATGAATATAGCTTAAGAAAAGAACTTTTAGGAAGAGCAAATGGCTCAAATGAATTCTATTTGAAATTCTCTTTCTAAAAACTAATAAACCAATTTAAAACCTCTATCTTTAAAGTTAGAGGTTTTTTTATTTTTAATTCGAAATCTTTTAAATCGATGATTAAGAATTGTTAATTTTTAGGATTTTATATCTATTTTATTTTTGTTTTTGTAATTTAGGGTAATTATTTATTAAAATTATGCCAAATAAAGCGTTACTATTTACCCCCGCCTTAACGCAAGAAAAGTCATTAAAAACTTTGGTAGAAAATCGTACTATTTTTTCTTTAGATCATTGTGAACTAAACATTTTTGAAACCTATCAAAAATCAGATTTGGTTCCTTTGAAGTTTAAAGACTTGGTAGTTACGAGTATGTTGCGTGGTAAGAAAGTAATGCATTTGTTTGAAGATCCAAGTTTTGAATATTTACCAGGCGAAACCGTAATTGTCCCATCTAACGCCGAAATGAAAATCGATTTTCCCGAAGCTTCAAAAGATAATCCTACGCAGTGTATTTCTTTGGCTATCGATAATCAAATTATCACCAATACTTTAGATTTTTTAAACGAAAAATATCCAAAAGAAGGGCAAAATAATTCATGGAAATTAGACCATGAAAACTATTTCTTTTATAACAATGTAGAATTAGCAGGTACAATTAACAAACTGATTAAAGAATGCATGGGCAATTCGTTAACCAAAGATGTTTTAGCTGATTTAACGCTTCAAGAATTGATTATCCGAATTATTCAAACACAAACCACTAAACGTTTTGATAATGAAAACTTTATAGATAGTAATAGTCCAATTACACCTGCAATCGAATACATCAAAAACAACATACGAGAAGCTATTAATTTGAAAGATTTGAGCGATAAAGCTTGTATGAGTACGACTTCATTTTATCGCTATTTTAAAAGAGAATTAGGTATGAGTCCCATAGAATACATACTCAACGAAAAGATAAAATATGCCAAAAAACTATTGAGCAATCCAAACATACAAATCAATGAAGTTTCGTACGCTACTGGATTTGAAGACTGTAATTACTTCATTCGATTGTTCAAAAAATACGAAGGCGTAACGCCAAAGCAATATCAGTTGATGAATTACAATGGTTGATTTTTGTTTCAAGTTTCAAGTTTCAAGTTAATTTTTACTCATTCAACCTAGTTTCCTTTAAATTCTGAACTTCTTCTTCGGTAAATAATCTATAATTTACTTTGAATGTTTTTCCGTAAGGGGTTTCTAATGAAAATCCGCCTGCTCCTATTCCATCGGTTACATCTAGTGTAAAATGTGCGTGTTTCCAATATTCGAATAAATCTTTGTCCACCCAAAATTCAAACCCTTGAATAGTTCCGATACAAACATCGCCATAACGCAAATAAAATCCACCTTTTTCAAAACATTGTGGCTGCGTTCCTTCACAACATCCACCTGCCTGATAAAACATCAAATCACCAAACTTATCCGATAGCCTTTTAATTAATTCTATTGCTTTTTCGGTAGCTTCTAATCGTTTTATTTTTTCCATACTTTGAAATTTAAACATCTAAATTACGTAAGTTTTACCATAGAAACACTTAGATGACTATAAATTAAGTCCACAAAAGCTCTAATTATTTATAAAAACAAACCCAGCATTACACTGGGTTCGTTTATCATCTACTAAAAGAAACCTAATTTGTTCTTGTTGTAAGAAATCAACATATTTTTTGTTTGACGGTAATGATCTAACATCATTTTATGGTTTTCTCTACCAATTCCTGATTGTTTATAACCTCCAAATGGTGCTCCTGCTGGATATGCATGATATTGGTTTACCCAAACTCTTCCCGCTTGAATCGCTCTTGGCACCTGGTATAATTCGTGTGCATCGCGTGTCCAAACTCCAGCTCCTAATCCATACATGGTGTCGTTTGCAATAGCAATTGCTTCTTCAGTATCTTTAAAAGTAGTTACCGCTAATACCGGTCCAAAAATCTCTTCTTGGAAAATACGCATTTTGTTGTGTCCTTTAAATAAGGTTGGTTGAATGTAATAACCACCTTCTAAATCGCCACCTAAATGATTTACATCGCCACCGCATAACAATTCGGCACCTTCTTCTTTTCCTAACTTAATGTACGAAAGAATTTTATCTTTTTGAATTTGAGAAGCTTGAGCCCCCATCATAACTGTAGGGTCTAATGGATTACCCATTTTAATGGCATTCACTCGTTCTAATACACGTTCTATAAACTTATCATAAATCGACTCATGAACTAACAATCTTGATGGACACGTACAAATTTCTCCTTGATTTAAGGCAAAAAGAGCTACTCCTTCTAATGCTTTATCTAAAAAAGCATCATCTGCATCCATAACTGATGGAAAGAAGATATTAGGCGATTTCCCTCCAAGTTCCAACGTAACTGGAATAATATTTTCGGTTGCATATTGCATTACCATTCTACCCGTAGCGGTCGAACCTGTAAATGCAGCTTTACTAACTTTAGGATTGGTAACTAAAGTTCTTCCTAACTCTGAACCAAATCCGTTAATAACATTAATAACCCCTGCAGGAACTAAATCACCAATGATTTCCATTAAAACCAATATGGAAATTGGCGTACTTTCTGCTGGTTTTAACACCACACAATTTCCTGCAGCTAAAGCTGGCGCTAATTTCCAAACGGCCATTAAAATTGGGAAGTTCCAAGGAATAATTTGGGCTACCACTCCAATAGGTTCATGAACAATAATAGAAACCGTATCTTTGTTTAATTCAGTGATAGAACCTTCTTCAGCACGAATAACACTTGCAAAATATCTAAAATGGTCAATAGCTAAAGGGATATCTGCGGCTAAAGTTTCTCGAATAGCTTTTCCATTGTCCACAGTTTCAACTGCAGCAATGTATTCTAAATTAGCTTCAATTCTGTCTGCGATTTTATTCAACATAATACTTCTTTCTGTAGCCGAAGTTTGGCTAAATGTTTTGAATGCTTCGTCAGCTGCATTTACAGCCATTTCAACATCCATTTTAGCCGAATGCGCTGCTTTTGCCATTAATTTTCCATCTACTGGCGAAAGTACTTCGAAATATTGCCCTGTTGAAGGCGCTGTCCATTTTCCGTTGATATAATTATCGTACTTTTCTTTTAGTTGTGGTCTTTGAATTAAATTACTCATAATTTTGATTTTAGGTTTGTTTATCAAATTTAGATTCAATTCTTATTTTAGAATAGCACAATTATTTCATTTAATAGCACAAAACTGATATTGACATAATTTTAACATCTAAAAATTACATTTCTATTAATTTTTATCTCAAATATTTATCAAATTAACAATTTAATCTTTCTAAACTTATCACCAAACTAGTATTCAAAATTTCTAAATTCTAATTTCTAAATTCTAATTTTATAAAGTATCTTTGCGGTTTAAAATTCGATACAAAAATGCGTATATCTTACAATTGGTTAAAACAATTTATCAAAACCGATTTAAAAACTGAAGAAATTGCTGACATTCTAACTGACTTAGGTTTAGAAGTGGAAGGCGTTGATACATATGAAAGTTTAAAAGGAGGTTTACATGGCGTTGTTATTGGTCATGTTTTAACATGCGAAAAACATCCTGATGCTGATAAACTAAAAATCACAACCGTTGATTTGGGTGATGGAAACGCGCCTGTTCAAATTGTTTGTGGTGCTCCAAATGTAGCCGTAGGTCAAAAAGTTCCTGTGGCGACTATTGGCACCAAATTATTTGACAAAGACGGAAACGCATTTGAAATTAAAAAAGGAAAAATCCGCGGACAAGAAAGTCACGGAATGATTTGTGCTGAAGACGAGTTAGGTCTTGGGGATAATCATGACGGAATTATGATTTTGAATGAAGACTTAAAACCAGGAACGCCAGCCTCAAAAGTTTTCGAAATCGAAACAGATAAAGTATTTGAAATCGGTTTAACTCCAAATCGTGCTGATGCGATGTCACACATGGGTGTTGCTCGCGATCTACGTGCTGGATTATCACAAAAGGGAACTACTTCTGAATTAATTACACCATCGGTTAGTAAATTTAAAGTAGAAAAACGTACTTTAAAAATCGATGTAAAAGTTGAAAACGAAAAATTAGTGCCAAGATATTGTGGGGTAACAATTTCGGGAGTGACAGTAAAATCCTCTCCAAATTGGTTGCAAAACCGTTTGAAGGCAATTGGATTAACTCCCAAAAACAATATTGTAGATGTTACTAATTACGTTTTACACGAGTTAGGGCAACCCTTACACGCTTTTGATGCTGCTCAAATTAAAGGAAATAAAGTCATTGTAAAAACAGTTCCGGCTGGAACAAAGTTTGTAACTTTAGATGATATCGAACGTACACTTCACGAAGAAGATTTAATGATTTGTGACGAAAGTGGTCCAATGTGTATTGCGGGAGTTTTCGGAGGGAAAACTTCAGGAGTTTCTGAAAAAACACAGGCTATTTTCTTAGAAAGTGCTTATTTCAATCCAGTTTCGGTGAGAAAAACAGCTAAAAGACATACGTTGAGTACTGATGCTTCTTTCCGTTTTGAAAGAGGAATCGATCCTAGTATTACTGAATACGCTTTAAAACGTGCTGCTTTATTAATTCAAGAAGTGGCGGGTGGCGAAATTACTTCGGATATCGTGGATATTTATCCTAAAAAGATTGAAGACTTCAGCGTGTTTATTCATTTCAACAAAGTGAATAAAATCATTGGTGAAGAAATTAAACCAGAAACAATTAAGAAAATTTTAGCGTCTTTAGATATCAAAGTTAACAGTATTACAGAGGCAGGTCTAGGATTAACCATTCCATCTTACCGTGTAGATGTTACTAGAGAAATTGATGTAATCGAAGAAATTTTACGTGTTTACGGTTATAACAATATCAAAATTCCTTCTAAGGTAAATGCTACTACAGCAAATTCATCAAGAACGGAAGAATATAAAGTTCAAAATATCATTGCCAACCAATTGTGTTCTTTAGGTTTCAACGAAATGATGGCGAATTCACTAACTACGCCAGATTACGTAAAGCTTTCTGAAAACTTAAAAGAAGAGTTCAATGTAATGATGTTAAATCCATTGAGTAGTGATTTATCTTCGATGCGTCAATCGTTATTATTCTCAGGATTAGAAGCGGTTTCTTTCAACATCAACAGAAAAAGAAGCGATTTAAAATTCTTTGAATTTGGAAAAAGTTACCACAAAATGCCAGGTGGTTATGATGAAAACAAACACCTAACATTATTGGTAACCGGAAATCGTCAAAATGAAAGTTGGACTAACGCACAATCAAAATCTGATTTCTTCTTATTCAAAGGATATGTCAATACGATTTTAAGTCGTTTAGGATTGGATAAAAAAGTGATTTCTTTACCTTTTGAAAATGATGTTTTTGCGGAAGGATTAGCCTTAGCCGTTGGAAAAGAAGTGATTGTAGAATTTGGAACCGTTAAAAAATCAATCTTAAAATATTTTGATATTAAACAAGAAGTTTTGTATGCTGATTTTGCTTGGGATAAAATTCAAAAATACGTTTCTAACAAAATCAAGTTTACCGATATTCCAAAATATCCAGAAGTTCGAAGAGATTTAGCGTTATTATTAGACGAGAACGTAAAATTCGAACAAATCTATACCATCGCGAAGCAAACTGAAAAAGGCTTATTGAAAGATGTTAATCTATTCGACGTTTACCAAGGAAATAACTTACCAGAAGGTAAAAAATCATACGCCGTAAGTTTCATTTTACAAGACGATTCTAAAACGCTAACCGACACTCAAATTGATAAAATTATGAGTAAGTTACAAGGTAATTTTGAAACACAGTTAGGAGCGAGTTTGAGATAGTGTTCAGTTTACAGTCGCAGTTTACAGTATAAAAAAACTCCCGATTCAAATGAATTGGGAGTTTTTTTATCACAAAATTTCCTTAAAATTCACTATTTTTACCCCATGATAAAAGTCGTTTTAATAGGTTCAGGAAATGTTGCCCAACACTTAATTCAAGTCTTGTTGCAGGCTAAAAATGTGGATTTGGCTCAAGCATTTGCTCGCAACCCAAATCATTTATTGCATTTGCTTCCTGAAGAAAAAATCACATCTGATTATAATAAAATTATTGAGGCTGATTTGTACATTATTTCGGTTTCAGATAATGCCATTTCGGAAGTTTCTTCGCAATTACCGTTTGAAAATCGTTTGGTAGTGCATACTTCTGGAACTTCAGATATTTCAGTATTGCATGATCAGAATCGAATAGGCGTTTTTTATCCATTACAAACCTTCACCAAAGGCAAAGAAATCGACTTCTCTCCTATTCCCATTTGTTTAGAAGCTGAAAAAGAATCGGATTATCAACTTTTGGAAAAATTAGGCAATTGCATTTCACAAAAAGTAGTCCGAATTTCTTCGGAACAACGAAAAAGTTTACACGTAGCTGCTGTTTTTGTTTGTAATTTCGTGAATCATTTGTACCATATTGGGAATGAAATTTGCACAGAAAGCAACGTCTCATTTGAAGTATTGCATCCGTTAATTCAGGAAACAGCTCATAAAATCATGGAACTTTCTCCGAAAGAAGCACAAACGGGTCCGGCTTTACGAAACGATACCAAAACCATTGAAAAACATTTAGATTTCTTAGAAAACCCCGAATATAAAAACCTATATCAATTACTTACACAATCGATACAACATGTCAAAAAGTTATAAAGAACTCATGAACGAAATTACCACTTTCATCTTCGATGTAGATGGAGTGTTAACTGACGGAACTATTCACGTAACCCCAACAGGCGAAATGCTTCGCAATATGAACATCCGAGATGGTTATGCTATGAAAGCTGCTATTGAAAATGGCTATACCGTTTGTATTATTTCGGGCGGAAGTAATGAAGGTGTTCGCGTTCGCTTAAGAAATTTAGGAATTACCGATATCTATTTAGGCGTTCCAAACAAAGTAGAAACGTTTAAAGAATTCACCGATATTTACAATATCCAACCTGAAAACGTGTTGTACATGGGAGACGATATTCCAGATTATCACGTAATGCAATTGGTAGGTTTACCAACGTGTCCACAAAATGCTGTACCAGAGATCAAAGGAATATCCAAATACATTTCACACGTAGAAGGCGGAAAAGGAGCCGTTCGAGATGTTATCGAACAAGTAATGAAAGTACAAGGCAAATGGATGGAACATTTTGATGCGAAATTTGATTAAAAGTTGATTTTAACGCAAAGGACGCAAAAAACTTAGTGTGACTTTGTGATTTACTTAGTGAAACTTTGAGTAACAATATTATAACAAAAAACAAAATGAAATACTTAAAATTAATTCGATTTCAAAATCTACTATTACTAGCCTTTATGCAGTTGGTTTTTCGATATTTATTTTTAAAACAATCCTATGTTGATTTAGCTTTAACCGATTTCAATTATATTTTATTAGTAATTGCAACCGTTTGCATAGCAGCTGGTGGCTATGTCATCAATAATATTATGGATCAAGATACCGATGAAATTGCCAAACCTCAAAACCGTGTAGTTGGGATTTCGATTTCGGAAACTGTGGCGTATAATTGGTATATTGGATTGACAATTGTTGGTGTTGGAATTGGGTTTTATTTGTCAAATGTGATTTACAAACCTACTTTCGCTTCTATGTTTATTTTGGTGGCGACCTTACTTTATATGTATGCTACGAGTTTCAAACAAATTCCTGTCCTAGGTAATGTTGTAGTGGCATTAATGCTTTCAACGAGTATCATCATCATTGGATTATTTGATATTTTACCCGCAATTGATGTAGAAAATCGTTTCCGAATGAAAGAAGCGTTCGATATTTTAATGCATTATGCCGTTTTTGCTTTTATCATCAATTTGATACGTGAAATTGTTAAAGACATGGAAGATATGGATGGCGATTATCAATCAGGAATTAACTCGTTGCCTATCGCTATCGGAGTTCAAAAAACGAAGATAATTGTTGGCGTTTTAACCATAATTTCAATTGGAATTTTAGTCTATTATGTAAATTCTAATTTATTCGAATTGGATTATGTCGTATATTATACAATGATTTTAATCGTTGGACCACTCATTTATTGTGGAGTAAAATTACTGAATGCTAGTGCAAAAAAAGAATTTCATCATTTGAGTTTGGTCTTGAAAATGATTCTCTTTTTCGGAATTTTATCGGTTGCTGTTATTGTTTTCAATTTAAAATTAACCCATGCTTAAAGACAAACTCAATACAATCAATATTATTTTAGCTTCGGGTTCACCCAGAAGACAGCAGTTTTTTAAAGAAATGGATTTGCATTACACCATTCGCTTAAAGGAAATTGAAGAAATCTATCCCGAGTATTTGCAAGCCGAAGAAATTACCAATTTCTTAGCCGAATTAAAAGCCAATGCCTTCGAAAACGAACTAAAAGAAAACGACGTATTAGTTACAAGTGATACAATCGTTTGGTTAAACGGAAAAGCGTTGGGCAAACCAAAAGATTATGATGATGCCTTTCAAATGTTACAACAATTGGCTAATCAAACGCATGAAGTGATTACATCTGTTTGCTTGAAATCTATGGACAAAACAGAGGTTTTTCATTGTGTGACAAAAGTTACTTTTGCCAATTTATCTGATGAAGCAATCAGATATTATCTTGATAATTACCAACCTTTTGACAAAGCCGGAAGTTACGGAATTCAAGATTGGATTGGTTTAGTCGGAATTTCAAAAATTGAAGGTTCGTATACCAATGTAGTAGGTTTACCCACAGAAATGCTATTTCAAAAACTGATGAATTATGCAAAAACTAATTAACAATCCGTATTGGGAAGAAGGAATTGCTACCTTAACTGTAATTCTAATTTATATCATTTTAAGAATAATCATTACTAAAGTGGTCATTCGCTTTGCAAGATTAAACGAAGTATTAGAACATCGTACTAATCTAATAATCAAATACATTAATCTTTTATTGGGAATTTTAACAGTGATTTCGATCACTATAATTTGGGGAGTAAAAAAAGATCAAATTTTACTTTTTATTTCTTCAATTTTTGCCGTTGTTGGTGTTGCCTCTTTTGCCCAATGGTCGATTCTAAGTAACATTACAGCAGGCATTATTATTTTCTTTTCTTATCCGTTTAAGATTGGAGATAAAATCAAAATTCACGATAAAGAATATCCTGTTGAAGGAGAAATTGAAGATATTAAAGCCTTCTATGTAATCTTAAAAACAAATGATGGTGAAATGATTACCTATCCTAACAACCTATTAATGCAAAAAGGAATTTCAGTAATTTACAAATCATTAGAAGAAAAAGAATTTTTTGACTGATTCATTTTATAAAAATCTGTTAAATAGAAAGCAAAAAAATCTTCCTTTTTTTTAATTCCTTATTTTTGAAACAAAACCATAGCAATGAAAAGAAGCTTTACTTCAATCTTTATTTTTTTTATTTCAATAGCAACATTAGCTCAAGCTCCACAAAAACTGAATTCAGTTGAAATTTACGAGCAAATTCAAAAACTAAATTTCCTAGGAAAAGTACTTTACGTTGCCGCACATCCTGATGATGAAAACACGAAGCTTATCACCTATTTTTCCAATCATTACCACGCACAAACTGCCTATTTATCCTTAACTCGTGGCGATGGCGGACAAAATTTAATCGGAACCGAACTTAGAGAAAAATTAGGGGCTATCAGAACTCAGGAATTACTAGCAGCTAGAAGAATTGATGGTGGTGAACAATTTTTTACTCGCGCTAATGACTTTGGTTTTTCGAAAGAACCAAATGAGACATTTGCCATTTGGAATAAAGAAGAGGTTATGGAAGACGTAATACAGGTTATGGAAACCTTTCGTCCTGATATCATTGTAAACCGTTTTGCGCACAATACGCCAGGAACCACTCACGGACATCATACTGCTTCTGCTATGCTAAGTTTAGAAGCTTATGATATAATAAAATACAAACCAAAACGTGTTTTTTTCAACACCTCTTGGTGGTTTTATGGCAGCCAAGAAGCGTTTGATGCAGCCGATAAATCGAATCTTTTAGCTGTAAACTCTAACGTTTTTTATCCTTTAAAAGGAAAAAGCAATAACGAAATTGCTGCTTTGAGTCGCAGCCAACACAAATGTCAAGGTTTTGGAACTTTAGGAACACGTGGTGACGAAATTGAGTATTTAGAGTTGCTAAAAGGTGATTTACCAAGCAATACCAACCTTTTTGAAGGCATCGATACGTCTTGGAATCGAGTAAAAGGTGGCAATGAAATCGGTAAAATTTTATACGAAATTGAAAAGAATTTCAACTTTGGAAATCCATCCACTCACATTCCAAATTTAATCAAAGCCTACGATTTGATTCAAAAATTAGAAGATTCGCATTGGAAAGAAATCAAAACGAAACAAATTATCAAAATTATTGAAGCTTGTAGCGGTTTGTTCATGGAAGCCATTGCAGATACAGAAACGATTACAAAAGATAGTAAATTCAATCTTCAATTGGAGGTGATTAATCGTAGTCAATCGAATGTAAAACTGATTTCGATTAACGCATTAAATATTAAAAACGAAACTCAAAACAAACCTCTAAAAAACAACGAAAGAGTAAGTCTTGAATTCAAAGATGTTGTGGTTGGAAATGCGGTTGATTATTCTAATTTATTTTGGTTAAAAGAACAACAAACCGAAGGTATGTATCAAGTTTCGGATAAATCGATTCGTATTTTACCTGAAATTTCTACTTCATTTCCTGTAATTTTTACTATGGAAATCGAAGGAAAAACTATCGAATTCGTTAAAAATATTAGCTACAAATTCAATAATCCAGATGATGGCGAAACCTATGTTCCTTTTACCATTTTACCTGAATTTACTTCTTCAATTGAGCCTAAAGTAATTATTTTCAATTCAACCCAACCTAAAGAAATAACTATAAAAGTAAAAGCTCATAAAGCGAATACTTCGGGAAAACTGTCGTTAGTAATTCCACAAGATTGGAAAATCGAACCTAAGGAAATTCCGTTTTCAATTGAAGCCAAAAATGAAGAACGTAAGTTCACTTTTAAAGTGTATCCTACAAAACCTGAAATTACATCAAAATTAATAGCGCAAATAAGTACATCAAACGGAACTTTGGACAAAGAATTAGTTAGCATTCAATATCCTCACATCCCAAAACAAACAATTTTAGTAACTTCTGAATCTAAAGTGGTAAAATTAGATATTGCTACAAAAGGTAAAAATATCGGTTACATCATGGGTGCTGGTGACGAAGTGAACAAAAATTTAGAAAACTTAGGTTTCCAAGTGACTAATCTGAATCCAAACGAAATCACAACCGAAAATTTAAAATCCTTTGATGCTGTAATTTTAGGAATTCGTGCTTTTAATGTGGTAGACGAATTGAAATTTAAGAATAAAATACTTTTTGATTATGTGGCTAATGGTGGAAATGTTATCGTTCAGTATAATACTACCAATAATTTGATTACCAAAGAAATAGCACCTTACAACATAAAACTTTCAAGAGATCGCGTTACCGATGAAAATGCGAAAGTTACTTTCTTATCCCCAAATCACAAAGTACTGAATCAACCTAATAAAATTTCTGAAAAGGACTTCACAGGTTGGGTCCAAGAGCAAGGATTGTATTATCCAAACGAATGGAGTTCCGAATTTATTCCAATTTTAGCTTCCAATGATCCAGGCGAAACACCAAAAAATGGAGGTTTATTAATCGCTAAATACGGAAAAGGAAATTATATTTACACTGGATTAAGTTTCTTTAGAGAACTTCCTGAAGGGGTAAGTGGCGCTTATAGATTATTGGCTAATTTAATTGCATTGGATAAGTAATGGAAGAAAAACACAGATGGAAAAAAAGTTATAGCATTGTACTGATTTTGAATGCTATCTACATTTTGATTTTCTATTTATTAAAAGAAATTTATACCTAAGTATGGAAAATTTAGATTGGATAGTTTTATCAGTCACTTTATCGTTTATTGTCATTTACGGAATTCTTAAAACCAAAGGAAGCACCAATGTAAAAGACTATTTATTAGATAACAACGAAACGCCTTGGTTCACCGTTGGGGTTTCGGTTATGGCTACACAAGCAAGCGCAATTACCTTTTTATCAACACCAGGTCAAGCCTATCATGACGGAATGGGATTTGTGCAATTCTATTTTGGATTGCCTTTAGCGATGATTGTAATTGCTTATACTTTTATTCCAATATACCATCGACTGAAAGTATATACCGCTTATGAATACTTAGAGCAACGTTTTAATATTGAAACTAGAACATTAGCCGCCATTTTATTCCTAATTCAAAGAGGACTTGGAACCGGAATTACGATTTATGCGCCATCGATTATTTTATCGGCTTTATTGGGTTGGAACTTAAATATGCTGAATATCATCATCGGAATTTTAGTAATTGTTTACACCGTAACAGGCGGAACTAAAGCAGTTAATGTTACCCAAAAACATCAGATGTTCGTGATTATGTCGGGAATGTTCATCATTTTCTTTTACATTTTAGCGAATCTTCCTCACGAAGTTGATTTTTCAAATGTACTTCATATTGCAGGCGCAAATGGAAAAATGGACATTCTAGATTTCTCTTACAATCCAGAGACACGTTACACGTTCTGGAGTGGAATTACCGGTGGATTCTTCTTGATGCTTTCCTATTTTGGAACGGATCAATCTCAGGTAGGACGTTATTTATCTGGAAAATCGGTTAAAGAAAGTCAAATGGGATTAATAATGAACGGAATTTTGAAAGTTCCGATGCAGTTTTTCATTCTTTTAACTGGAGTTTTAGTATTTGTTTTCTTTCAATTTAACGATGCTCCCCTTCATTTCAATCCAACCAATGTTGAAAAAGTAAAAGCTTCGGAATACAAGGCCGATTACGAAAATTTAGAACAAAAATTATCACAAATCAACACAGACAAAAAGATTGTGAATCAAATTTATATCGAACAATTAAAGCACAATGAATTCGATAATCCTATTTTAAAGAAACAAATGGTAGCACTTTCCTTGAAAGAAAAAGATTTAAGAGAAGACGCGAAAGAAGTGATTAAAAAAGTAGACGAAAAAACAGAAACTAATGACAAAGATTATGTGTTTTTGTATTTCATTTTAAATTACTTACCAAAAGGACTTCTAGGCTTACTTTTAGCTGTAATTTTTAGTGCGGCTATGTCGTCTAGTGCATCTGGCTTGAATTCCCTTGGTGCTACTTCAGCTATCGACATTTACAAAAGAAACGTGAGCAGTAAATCCGATAAGCATTATGTAGTAGCCACACAATATTTCACAGTATTTTGGGGAATGGTAGCCATTGGATTTGCATGTATTAGTTCGTTATTCGAAAATTTGATTCAATTGGTGAACATCATTGGTTCGATTTTCTACGGAACCGTTTTAGGTATTTTCTTAATAGGATTCTATATCAATTATATCAAAGGAAAGGCAGTCTTCATTGGAGCTTGCGTGAGCCAGTTAACCATTTTTTATATCTTTTATTTGGATGTGGTAAGTTATTTATGGTTGAATTTTATTGGAGCGCTTTTAACAATTACGTTATCATTCTTAATCCAAAAATATTCAAATAAAACATAAAAAAATCCCGATTGAATCGGGATTTTGTTTATTAAAATGCTTCATTATTTAGACCATTCAGCAATGCTGTCTTTGTTCATTTTCTCATAATCAGCGTTTCCAGCTTTAACTGATAAAGCTAAAGATTCTTTTGCTGTAGCAATAGCTCCTTTTTTGTCACCCAATTTTGCTTGTATTAAAGACTTTAATCTCAAATACCAAAAAGGAACATCTCTGTCTTTTGGTGAGTTTGAAATAGCATTGTTAACCCAAGTTAACGCTTTATTCATGTCTTTATTAGTTTGATAGAAATATTGAGCAGATGAAAAATAATCTGCTGCAGTTGGACCTGCTAACGTTTTCTCTATACTCTTCATAGCCATTTCTTCTGAAGGAACTGTAAAAGGAATAGCTACTGAAGTTCTTTCCCAAGAAATTTCAACAACACCAGCATCACTAGTTAAGTTGTTCAAAGAAATAGTAAATGATTCTACTGATTTATTTGAAGTTTCAGGCTTAAGCGTTACTTTTAATGCCACTTTTGTATCATCCCATTTCTCTGGTAAACCCCAATTGTTAGTATCCGTATAGAAAATCACATCCCAACTATCTGCCTTTGGAGTTGTAAACAACGCGTATTTTCCTTTTTTAAGTTCTTTTCCTGCAACTTTAACATCATCACTGAAGGAAATAGTTGTGTTTCCATTTGCTCCTGTTCTCCACATTTTACCAAAAGGAACTAAATCTCCATAAACAGTTCTTCCTTTTGCACTTGGTCTAGAATATTCTAATTGTACATTAGTTAATCCAACAACTTGTTCAACTTTTGCTAATGGACTTGACTGAGGTGTTTTTACTTGTGCCTCTACCACAAAATTGGCTAATACTAAGGCCAACATTACAATAATTTTTCTCATAGTTAGTGTTTTTAGATGGTCAAATTTACAAATTGTGATCAAACCAAATGTTAATTAATACTTAAATGATATTTTTTTGTTTAATTTTTTACTTAAAAGTTTAAACAATTTTGTACTTTTACAAAAAAAAATAATCATGAAAATTTATCGACTACATACCAAACAAAATTTACCAATTTCAATTGACAAAGCTTGGAAACTTCTATCTGATCCCAAAAATTTACAATTGATTACCCCAGATTACATGGGATTTAAAATTCTTTCTGGAGCTGATAGACCAATGTTTCCGGGGCAAATTATTCAATATATAGTGACTCCAGTTTTAGGAATTCCAACTAAATGGGTGACAGAGATTACTCATGTGGTTGACAAACACTATTTTGTAGACGAACAACGTTTTGGTCCTTATGCATTATGGCATCACAAACATTTCATCAAAGAAATTCCCGGTGGTGTTGAAATGGAAGATATTGTAGATTATAAAGTCCCAATGGGAATTTTAGGTCAGTTGGTTCATCCTATTTTAGTGAAACCAAAATTAGATGAGATATTTGAATATCGTAGAAAAAAATTAATCGAATTATTTGGGGAATTTAAAGGATAACATCATGAAAAACATATTATTAATAGGTGGTTCTTACGGAATTGGATTAGCCATAGCAAAAGAACTACAATTCGAAAATAACGTTTACATTGCTTCAAGAAGTAATGAAAATTTATCCGATGTTAAAGCTATTCACATTGCATTTGATGCAACAACTGACACAATTGACACATCTAAATTACCAACTATCATTGATGGATTAGTATATTGTCCGGGAAGCATCAATTTAAGACCTTTCAAAGGACTAAAACCAGAAGCTTTTGAAACCGATTTACAAATTAATTTCCTAAGTTTGGTAAAAGTAATTCAATCAGTCTTGCCAAATCTATTAGCATCGGAACAAGCGAGTATAGTTGCTTTTAGTAGTGTAGCTGCTACCATGGGAATGCCATTTCATACTAGCGTAGCCGCTTCAAAAGGTGCAATTGAAGGTTTTGCAAAAGCATTAGCCGCAGAATATGCACCAAAAATTAGAGTAAACGTAATTGCACCATCATTAACCGATACCCCTTTAGCCGATAAATTCTTGAATAACGAAACGAAACAAGAAAAATCAGCCGAGCGCCATCCGTTAAAACGATTTGGAAAACCAGAAGACAGCGCACAAATGGCAACCTTTTTATTAAGTGATAAAAGCAGTTGGATCTCAGGACAAATTTTCCATGTTGATGGTGGAATGTCAAGTTTATTAGTAAACGGATAACAAGTTCAATTTCAAGTTCAAAAATCAAACTTGAAACCTTAAACTTGAAACTTTAACCCAAAACAAAAAAAATGAACATCTTTTGGTTTAGACGCGATTTAAGAGTAGATGATAACGTAGGATTTTTTCATGCTTTGAATAGTAATGAAGATGTCTTACCCATTTTTATTTTTGATGAAAATATTCTGTCACAATTACCAAAAAATGATGCGCGAGTAACATTTATCCACGAACAATTAGAGAAAATTCAATTGGAATTGAATAAACACGGAAAATCATTAGCCGTTTTTTATGGTAAACCTATTGAAATTTTCGAAAAGTTAATTGCTGAAAATAAAATTAGGTCTGTTTTCACCAATCACGATTACGAACCTTACGCGCGTAAACGTGATAAGGAAATGAATCAGTTATTTATTTCCAATGGAATTTCGTTTTTAACTTCGAAAGATCAAGTAATTTTTGAAAAAAGCGAAGTAGTTAAAGATGATGGAAGTCCTTATGTGGTGTACACGCCTTATTCGAAAAAATGGAAAGAGAACTTCAAAAAAATAAAATTAGTTCATTATCCTTCGGAAGAAAAATTGGATAAGATAGCCAAACACTACTACCCTTTTTTATCGTTAGACGAAATTGGTTTTGAAAAATCTGAAATTAAAGTTACGCCTTATGATGTTTCCGAAAGTTTAATTCAAAATTACGAAGCTACTAGAAATTTTCCTGCATTAAACAAAACCTCGTATTTGGGAATTTATCTCCGATTTGGAGCGGTTTCTATCCGAAAAATGATTGCCAAAGCTATTGCTGAAAAAAACGAAACCTTTTGGAACGAATTGATTTGGCGCGAATTTTTCATGCAAATCTTATGGCATTTTCCACATACGGCAAACAAAAGTTTCAAGGAAAAATACGATGCAATTCAATGGGAAAATAACGAAGAAAAATTCAAAAAATGGTGTCAAGGAAAAACGGGTTACCCCTTTGTTGATGCCGGAATGC
Organism: Flavobacterium fragile; assembly: GCF_023634865.1. Lineage (GTDB taxonomy): Bacteria > Bacteroidota > Bacteroidia > Flavobacteriales > Flavobacteriaceae > Flavobacterium > Flavobacterium fragile. Next base: position 97,240 of record NZ_JAMLJN010000006.1, on the reverse strand, counting down.
GTGAATTAAACAAATCGGGACACATGCACAATCGGGTTCGAATGATTGTAGCCAGTTTCCTTTGTAAACATCTTTTAATTGATTGGCGTTGGGGCGAAGCTTATTTTGCTCAAAATCTTTTGGATTACGAAATGGCTAGTAACGTTGGGAATTGGCAATGGGCTGCTGGCTCTGGAGTGGATGCTGCACCTTATTTTCGAATTTTCAACCCAACAGAACAAATCAAAAAGTTTGATAAAGACTTAAAATACATCAAAAAATGGATTCCTGAATTGGAAACTCAATATTATCCAAAACCTATTGTAGACCATAAAGAAGCACGTGAAAAATGTTTAAAAGTCTACAAAGAAGCTGTTGGTTAGAATAGCGTTGCCCTAAACACTATAAAACGTAAAAAAATGAAAATTGTTTGGTTCAAGAGAGATTTGCGTTTGCACGATCATGAAGCCTTACATGAAGCCTTATCAACTTCTGGGAAGACTTTATTGCTTTACATTTTCGAACCTTCGTTGATGAAAGATTATCATTACAGTCAACGTCATTTTGATTTTATAAAACAATCGTTAGAAGCTTTACAGAAAGAACTTTTAAAATATCACACGCAAATCTTAATTGTTCAAGGCGAAGCAGTTGCAGTTTTTGAAAAACTATCGAAACTTATTTCCATCAGAGCCGTTTATTCACATCAAGAGACTGGAATTAAATTGACTTTTGATAGAGATTTAGCTGTTTCGAAATTATTAAAAAATAAAGGTATCACTTGGAACGAATACATCACTAACGGCGTTATTCGAGGCATCAAAAATCGAAAAACGTGGAAAGAAGATTGGTATGATTTTATGGATAAAGATTGCCTTCCATTTCAACCTACACCCAGAAGTTTTGTTAAATATATTGAAATTGAAGAATTAGAAAATCATTTCGAAATTCCATCGATTCAAACGGTTCACAATCCCAATTTTCAGAAAGGTGGCGTTCCAACAGCCTTACGTTACATGAAATCATTTTTTGAAGAACGCATTCAAAATTACAGCAGCCACATTTCAAAACCAGAATTAGCCAGAAAAGGATGTAGTCGTTTATCGCCTTATATTGCATGGGGAAATTTATCAATTCGACAAGTATATACTAAAGCTTGGGAATTGCATCAGCAAGGAAAATTTAAGCGTCAGATTTCCAATTTTGCTTCACGTTTGCGTTGGCAAGCGCATTTCATTCAGAAATTTGAGATGGAATGTTCAATGGAATTCATCGCTGTAAATAAAGGCTATCGCAATTTGAATCAAAGAGTTAACGAAAAATTCCACAAAGCTTGGATTACTGGAAAAACGGGCGTTCCTTTGGTTGATGCTTGTATGCGTTGTTTGAATACGACTGGTTATTTGAATTTTAGAATGCGTGCTTTGGTAGTATCGTTTTATACACATCATTTGTTCCAACCTTGGCAAAATTGTAGCCCGCATTTGGCCCAACAATTTTTAGATTTTGAACCTGGAATTCACTATCCGCAAATTCAGATGCAAGCTGGCGTTACAGGAATCAATACACTACGTGTTTACAATCCGGTGAAAAATTCGTACGAACATGATGAAGATGGAAATTTCATCAAAAAGTGGGTGCCTGAATTAGCAAATATTCCAACCGAATTCATCCACGAACCTTGGAAATTAACTCCAATAGAATCCATGTTGTATGGGTTTGAATTGGGACGCGATTATCCGAATCCTATTGTGAATTTGGAAGAAGCTAGAAAGTTTTCGAGCGATTTCTTTTGGTCGATGCGAAAAAATGAATCGGTTAAAAAAGATAGTAAGCGCATTTTAGCGAAACATACCTTACACGATCAAGAAATGAGTTAGTTTAAATCACGAACTTTCTCAAAATTCAATTCATTGAAATGTCGAATAACGACATTAGCTTTGGATAAATCTTGGTCTTTCGAATGAAAACTATCGTAACCCACACAAAAAATTCCAGCTGAAACTGCGGCTTGAATTCCGTTGGTACTATCTTCAATTACGATGCAATTTTCTATTGGAGCAACTGATAAACTTGCAGCATGTTCAAAAATTGCTGGATGTGGTTTCGACTTAGGAAAATCTTCTCCCGATACAATATGGGTAAAATATTGGTGTAAATTAAAGCGAGTAAACACTCTGTTAATCGTCACCTTTGAAGCCGAAGAAGCTAGAATTAGCTGAATTCCGTTTGCATGTAATTCTTGGATTAATTCTTCTACACCTTCAATCAAATACAAATCTTCTTTTAAATCGAAAGCTTCGTTAAACAAATGGCGTTTTCTCAAGATTAAATCTTCCACATCGTCTTGCAAATCGAATTGAGCTTTTAATTTCTGAAAGATATTTCGAGTGGAATTTCCTGTAAACGAACGATACATTTCATCTGAAACTGCGATGTTTAATTCATTAAAATGTTGGTAATACGCAAAATGATGTACCGGTTCGGTATCTACAATTACGCCATCCATATCGAAAATTACAGTCTGTATCATATTAAAATTCAAATTCTTTGCCGTCATCGGCTAAAAGTACATTTTCAAAAATAGTTTCTGCTTCGGTTTTGAAAGGTTCGATAGAACCATAACGTGTAGAATAATGTCCTAAAATTAAGTTTTTAGCATTAGCTAATTTTGCGATTTTAGCCGCTTCTTTTGCTGTTGCATGTTTCGTTTTTTCCGTGTATTGCATTTCCGAATCTAAGAAAGTAGATTCATGATATAAAACATCGACATCTTTGATAATGGGAACAATAGATTCATCATATAAAGTATCGCTACAAAACGCATAACTCATAGGAGCATCAGGCGGAAACGAAAGCAATTCATTGTCAATTATTTCACCTGAATCTAATGTCACATTGCCTCCGGATTTAATTTTATCGAAATACACTTTTTCAATTTTGTATTTGGCAACTGCTTCGATATTCAAATGGCGTTTTCCTAACTTTTCTTGAAACAAAAATCCATTTGTATACACACGATGATTTAATGGAATCGTTTTTACAATTACCGTTTCGTCTTCAAAAATGACTTCGCTTTCTTTCGATTCTAATTCGTGGAAATACAAATTATAACCCGTAAACGAACCCGAAGCTCTCAATTGTAATAAAATGATTTCTTTGATTCCTTTTGGACCATAAACGTGTAAATCGTTTTCTCGATTTAACAACATAAATGTTGAAATTAGACCGATTAATCCATAAAAATGATCACCGTGTAAATGTGAAATAAAAATATGATTAATACGAGAAAACTTGATTTTATGCTTACGTAATTGCACTTGCGTTCCTTCACCACAATCAATTAAAAACATATGATTTTTTATGTCTAAAACTTGTGAGGTGGGATTCGTAATGGTTCTAGGAGTGGCTGCGTAACAACCGAGTATTTGTAGTTTCATTTTTTAGTGTTCAGTCGCAGTTTTCAGTCGCAGTTACTGAATACTGTAAACTGAGACTGTAAACTTTTATTAAAATCCTAAATCGCGTTCAATTTCGTCCATTTCAATCATGTCATGAGCTTCTAAAACAGAAGGAACCACGTTTAAATAATTGGGAACTTTATTAAAATCAACCGTGTCAGTAACAATAATCATTGATTTTTTTGCCTTTTTGTGGTTTTTGGCTAATTCTTTAAAATGCGCTAAATCGGCATTCGAAATGGCTTTGTCTTGCGATACATCCAAAATCAAGTTTTGACCTTGAAATGCATGATATTCATTAGTTAACTTTTCCACAAAAGCTTCCACATTGTTGTGGGTATCTTTAATTATTGTAGTATGTCCTTTTTGATCGACTTTCATTTGTTGAATTCTGAATTTATGCTAAGATACTAATTTTTAATCTTACTTGCCAATAAATAAATCACTGCCATACGAACGGCAACTCCATTTTCTACTTGTTCCAAAATCACGGATTGCTGAGAATCTGCAACATCTGAAGTAATCTCTACTCCTCTATTAATTGGTCCAGGGTGCATGATTACGATTTCTTTGTTTAGCGAATCTAATAATTCTTTGGTCACACCATATTGTTGTGTATATTCTCTAGTCGTAGGGAAATAACTTACATCTAAACGTTCGTTTTGAACACGTAACATATTCGCAACATCTGCCCATTCTAAGGCTTTACGAAGATTTGGTTCTACCTTCACTCCTAGCGATTCAATATATATTGGTATTAACGTTTTTGGTCCACACACTTTAACTTCTGCGCCTTGCATTTGAAGAGCGAAAATATTGGATAAGGCTACTCTCGAGTGTAAAATATCACCTACGATTACGATTTTCTTTCCGCCTACATCGCCTAATTTTTCTCTAATCGTAAAGCTATCTAATAACGCTTGTGTTGGGTGTTCGTGTGCGCCATCTCCAGCATTTACAACACTTGCGTTAATATTTTTCGACAAGAAATGAGCTGCTCCAGGACTACTATGACGCATAACCACCATATCCACTTTCATTGATAAAATATTATTTACCGTATCTATCAAAGTTTCTCCTTTTTTAACCGAAGATTGTGCTGCCGAAAAACTAATTACATCCGCTGATAGTCGCTTTTGTGCTAACTCGAAAGATAATTTGGTTCTAGTGCTGTTTTCAAAGAAAATGTTAGCAATGGTAACATCTCGTAAAGATGGTACTTTTTTGATAGGACGATTGATAACTTCTTTGAAATGGTCGGCCGTTTCGAAAATTAAATCAATATCTTGTTTGGTAATATATTTTATTCCGATTAAATGATTTACTGATAATTCTTTCATTTATATGTAGTTGTGTGTTTGTTGTTGTTTATTTTGTAACCAGATATACCGCGTCTTCTCCGTCATTTTCTTGCCATTTAACAATTACTTTTTCATTGTTTATGGCATCCACTTGTCTTCCTCTATAATCTGGTTGAATCGGTAAATGGCGACTGAATCTTCTGTCGATTAGCGTTAAAAGTTCTACTTCTGATGGTCTTCCGAAAGATTGTATGGCAGTTAAAGCGGCATTAATACTTCTTCCAGTGTATAAAACATCATCGATGAAGACTACTTTTTTATCTTCTACTAAGAAATCAATTTGGGTTTTGTTGGCTTCCAATGGTTTTTCTCCTCTTCTAAAATCATCACGAAAGAATGTAATATCCAAAAATCCTAATTGAATGTTGGAAATATTATAATCCGATTCCAGAATTTGCTTAATTCTCTCCGCTAAATATTTACCTCTTGGTTGTAATCCTATTAAAACGGTATTGGAAAAATCTAAATGATTTTCAATTAGTTGACAAGCTAATCGATGCAAGATAATGTGTACTTCTTTTGAAGTGAGCAAAAGTTTTTGACTCATAGTGTGTTGTTTGTACAAATTTAGAATTTATATTTCTAATAGCAATCGTATTGTAAAAAAAATCCCGTTACTAGTTGTAGTAACGGGATTGATATTAAGAATACATTTTCTTTCTTAATTCTTTGATTTTCTCATCTTCTAAATACTCATCAAATGTCATGTATCTGTCGATAGCGCCATTTGGTGTTAATTCTAAGATTCTGTTGGCTACCGTTTGAGCAAACTCATGGTCATGTGTTGTAAATAAAACCGAACCTTTGAAATTTTTCAACGAATTGTTGAATGCCGTAATGGACTCAAGGTCTAGGTGATTTGTTGGTTCGTCTAACATTAATACGTTAGCTCTAATCATCATCATTCTTGACAACATACAACGCACTTTTTCACCTCCAGATAATACGTTACATTTTTTCAAGGCTTCTTCTCCTGAGAAAATCATCTTTCCTAAGAATCCACGAACGTAAACTTCATCGCGTTCTTCTTCGGTTTTTGCCCATTGACGTAACCAATCTACTAAATTCAAATCTACACCATCAAAAAATTCGTGATTTTCTACCGGTAAGTACGATTGTGTTGTTGTAATTCCCCAATCAAATGTTCCTGCATCCGGAGTCATTTTGTTGTTTAAAATTTCGTAAAAAGCAGTCGTAGCTCTCGAATCTTTAGAGAAAACTACAATTTTATCACCTTTAGCCATGTTTAAATCTACATTTTTAAACAAGGTTTCACCATCAACTGAAGCTGCTAAATTCTGTACATTTAAAATTTGATCTCCTGCTTCTCTTTCCGTTTCGAAAATAATTGCTGGATATCTTCTGCTTGAAGGCTTAATCTCGTCTAAATTTAATTTTTCAATCATTTTTTTACGAGAAGTAGCTTGTTTTGATTTAGCCACATTCGCACTAAAACGACGGATAAACTCTTCTAATTCTGCTTTTTTCTCTTCCGCTTTCTTATTTTGTTGCGCTTTCTGACGAGCTGCTAATTGTGAAGACTCGTACCAAAACGTATAATTTCCTGAATAATGTGTAATTTTTCCGAAATCAATATCTGAAATATGCGTACAAACTGCATCTAAAAAGTGACGGTCGTGCGAAACGACTAAAACTGTATTTTCATAATTCGCTAAGAAATTTTCTAACCAACCGATCGTTTCAAAATCCAAGTCATTGGTAGGCTCATCCATAATCAACACATCAGGATTTCCGAACAAGGCTTGTGCTAATAACACACGAACTTTTAACTTACCATCCAAATCAGCCATCATGGTATAGTGATATTCTGGACCAATTCCTAAGTTAGACAACATGGTTGCTGCGTCACTTTCAGCATTCCAGCCATTCATTTCGTCAAATTGCAATTGTAATTCTCCAATTCTGTTGGCATTTTCATCTGTATAATCGGCATACAAAGCATCCATTTCTGTTTTAACAGCATGTAATACTTTATTCCCCATCATTACAGTATCTAAAACGGTATATTCATCAAATAAGTTGTGATTTTGGTTTAAAACCGACATACGTTTTCCTGGTTCTAAGATAACTCTACCCGAAGTAGGCTCCATTTCGCCAGCAATAATTTTCATGAAAGTTGATTTTCCAGCACCATTTGCTCCAATAATTCCGTAGCAATTTCCTTGCGTGAAAGTAGTATTTACTTCATCGAATAAAACTCGTTTTCCAAATTGAACCGATAAGTTTGAAACTGTTAACATTTTTATTTTTTTTATTAAAATTGTTGCAAAAGTAGTAAAATAAGTAGATTTTTGACTACTTTAAGTTTAGAATTAATATTAACTTATTTTAACTGTACCTTAACAACATAGTTTAATTATATCTGATACTTTTGTTGTTAAATAATACAGAGTGAATGATTAAAAATTACTTTAAATATTTTTTACCCCTATCTATCGTCTTTTTTTCTTCTTTAGTTTCTTGTAAAAAAGTTTTTAAAGGAGATGATTACGTTGCTTATTTTGGAGGAGAAATAATAAATCCGCAAGAAAAGTATGTTTTATTCCTGAAAGACAACGAGGTAATTGATACGATTTATTTGGACAAAAATAATCGTTTCATGCACAAGTTTGATTCTTTAACTCCAGGTTTGTACACTTTTAAACATAATCCTGAATATCAATATGTCTATTTTGATAAGAATGATAGCTTGATGGTTCGAGTAAATACGTTTGACTTTGACAACTCTGTTGTTTTTTGTGGTCGCGGTGATACAAAAAATAACTTCTTGATGGAATTGTATCTGAAAAACGAAGCGGACAAAGATAAAATGTATGATACTTTTGATAGAGATGTAAAAAGTTTTATTAAAAATATCGATTCTAGTTTTGCAATCCGTAAATCATTTTATCTAAAACGAAAAGCAGAAATTGGGTGGGACGAAAACTTCGATGTTGTAGCAAAGGCTTGTTTAGATTTTCATCACATTACAAAAAAAGAAATTTATCCTTACGCACATCAATTCAGAACGGGTGAAAATGTTAGAGCCAAATTACCCTCAAATTACTACAACCATCGTAAAAATGTAGATTTTGAAAATGCACTTTTAACGAATTATTCTCCGTTCATAAAGTATGTGAGTGTAATGCTTAATAATGTGGCACTTCAAAAAGATCATTCAGATTTGAATGAAAACTCGTTAGAAAACAATATCGAAAAACTCAATATTACTGATACCTTAATTAAAAATCAAAAGGTAAAAAATGTGGTATTGAATAATGTAGCAATGATGTATTTGTTAGAAGATCAAAACATGTATAATAATCAAAAATTTATTGAACGTTATTTACAGTTGACTACTGACGAAGAAAATAAGAAAGAGATTTCCGAAATTTACAATTCCGTTCAAAACCTAAAAGTAGGTAATCAATTGCCAGAAGTCAAATTAATGCATCGAAACAAGCAGATTATCAATATCAATTCTTTGATAAAAAAGCCAACCGTTTTATTCTTTTGGACAAGTCATGCTGAATCTCATTTTGTTGCGTCTCACAGAAAGGTAAACGAATTACAAGCTAAATATCCTGAATATGAATTTATTGCTATAAATGTCAATGATAATGAAGTGAATTGGACTAATGCACTAAAGAAATATAATTTTAAGAATGTACTTGAGTTACATGCTGTAGATTTTGAAACTATCAGAAAACAATGGGTTATTACTAAAATTCACAGAATAATCATATTAAACGCTGATGGTACCATCAAAAATGGATTTGCTAATTTATTTGATGTGAACTTCGAGCAAAATCTAAAAAATTGAAATACTACATTAAAAAAAGCGTTCAAATAGAACGCTTTTTTATTTTGTATAGTTCGGAAAATTATTTATTTCCTTTCTCGTAATCCGCTATAAACTGAGCAATTCCGATATCTGTTAAAGGATGTTTCAATAATCCCGTAATTGAAGATAATGGTCCTGTCATTACATCAGCTCCAATTTTAGCACAATTTACAACATGCATCGTATGACGAACAGAAGCCGCTAAAATTTGAGTTTCAAAACCATAGTTGTCGTAAATATCTCTAATTTCTTGAATTAAATTTAATCCATCAGTAGAAACATCATCTAACCTTCCTAAGAAAGGAGAAACGTAAGTAGCACCTGCTTTTGCCGCTAATAACGCTTGACCCGCAGAGAACACTAAAGTAACATTCGTTTTAATTCCTTTATCTGAGAAATATTTACATGCTTTTACACCTTCTTTAGTCATAGGTAATTTCACTACAATTTGTTCATGTAAATCAGCTAATTCCTCACCTTCTCTGATCATACCTTCTAAATCCATAGCATTAACTTCGGCACTTACATCGCCGTCAACAATGTTACAAATGTCTACATAATGTTTCAGAATATTGTTTTTACCAGTGATCCCTTCTTTAGCCATTAATGATGGATTTGTAGTAACACCATCTAAAATTCCTAATTCTTGTGCTTCTTTAATTTGCTCTAAATTAGCCGTGTCAATAAAAAATTTCATGTCTTTTCGTTTTTAAAGTATTGTGTGTTGTTTTGAAATGCAAAAGTAAGAAATCCTTTTTTATTTAACAGATTAATTACTAGAATGCTTTCAATATTCATTATGATTACTTCTTACCCAATTCAATCACTTCCAATCTCTGTATTTTATCGTCATCGATTTCAAAACGCAACATGGTTCTGACTTGATGAAAACCATACTTTCCGCAAGCGCCTGGATTCATGTGTAACAAATTCAATTTCTTATCAAATTGGACTTTTAGAATATGCGAATGTCCACAAATGAATAGTTTCGGAGGATTTTTTGTGATTTCGGCACGAATTGCTTGATTGTATTTATCAGGATAACCGCCAATATGTGTCATCCAAACATCTACACCTTCACAGAAAAATCGATTGTTTAATGGGAATTCTAAACGTGCCTTTTCATCGTCGATGTTGCCATAAACAGCGCGAAGTGGTTTTAGTTTTTTAATTGTGTCAGTGACTTCTAAATTCCCAATATCGCCCGCGTGCCACACTTCATCGGCTTGGTTGACGTATTTCAAAATAGCATCATCAATATGACTGTGCGTATCGGATAACAACAGAATTTTCTTCATAAGACAAAATTAAGTTTTTATTATCACAATTTGAAAGGAACTTTACTTTTGAATTTTGTAAATTTGTAAGCTATTTAAGAAAACCGAACACCCAATTTTGAGATATTTCATAGAATTTGCCTACAATGGAAAAAACTTCCACGGATTTCAGAGTCAGCCTGACGCCGCTTCGGTACAGGAAACTTTGGAAAAGGCGCTTTCTACCCTTTTCAGAGAAACTATCGCAATTGTAGGTGCCGGAAGAACCGATTCGGGCGTACATGCCAAACAAATGTATGCGCATTTTGAAACCGAATTGGAATTGGATTCCGACTATTGGTCACACAAATTGAATTCGTTTTTACCGCCGTCGATTGTAGTGTATCGTATTTTTAAAGTGGCTGATGAGGCTCATGCGCGTTTTGATGCGAGTTCGAGAACTTACGAATATTACATGCACACGTTTAAAGATGCGTTTATTACCGATGGAAGTTGGTATCATTCACATCATTTGGATTTGGATAAAATGAATGATGCGTGCAAAATTTTATTCGAATACATTGATTTTGAATGTTTTTCGAAAGTACATACCGATGTGAATACGTTTAATTGTAAAATTTCGGAAGCGCATTGGAAACAATCGGGAAATCAGCTTATCTTTACCATCACCGCGGATCGATTTTTGCGCAATATGGTAAGAGCGATTGTGGGAACTATGGTAAACATTGGTTTAGGCAAAATAGAAGTCGCTGATTTAAGAACGATTATCGAAAGTAAAAACAGAGGAAAAGCCGGATTTTCAGTTCCAGCACACGGATTGTATTTGGTGAATGTAAGCTATCCGTTTGTTGAAAACAGAAAATAGATTTTAGAAAATAGAACAAGGAAAATAGAAAATAAATAAATGAAGCTCATCAAATCCAATTCATTAAAAAAAGTATTACACTATGCAAAACCTTATCAAAAAAGGTTCAATTGGGTGATTATTTGGGCTATCTTACTTTCTATTTTTGCTGCAGCGCGACCTTATTTATTAAAACAAACAGTTGACGAATACATTAAACCTGAAGACAAAAACGGTTTACTCCTTTATGTTGTTTTAATGGCTGTAGTACTTTTATTAGAAGTATTGGCGCAGTTTTACTTTACGTATTGGGCAAATTGGCTCGGACAAGATATCATAAAAGACATTCGCGATAAATTATTCCATCATATTACTTCGTTTAAAATGAAGTACTTTGATAATGAACCTGTTGGAAAATTAGTAACACGCTCCGTTTCGGATATTGAATCGATTGCTAGTATTTTTAGTCAAGGTTTGTTCATGATTGTGAGTGATGTACTCAAAATGGTTGTGATACTCGGAATCATGTTTTATATGAACTGGAAATTATCGCTAATAGTACTTTTAGCCATGCCGGTTTTAATTTACGCTACCGATGTTTTTCAAAAGAAAATGAAAGTCGCTTTTAACGACGTTCGAAACGAAGTAGCCAACTTAAACACTTTTGTACAAGAGCGATTAACCGGAATGAAAATCGTACAATTATTTAATAGAGAAGCGATTGAATTAGAAAAATTCAAAGAAATCAATCAAAAACACAATGTAGCTTGGTTGAAAAACATTTTGTACAACTCCATCTTTTTCCCTATAGCCGATATTGTTTCTTCATTAACCCTTGGTGCGATTGTGTATTATGCTGGAATTTCCATCATAAATGGTGATACATTAACAACCGTAGGAGATTTATTTGCTTACACGATGTTAATCAACATGTTATTTAATCCTTTGCGTCAAATTGCTGATAAATTCAACGTAATGCAAATGGGAATCATTGCCGCCGATAGAGTTTTTGAAATCTTAGAAAAACAAGATGATGTTCAAGATAACGGAACAGTTGAAGCGACGCATTTTAAAGGATTTATTCAATTGAAAGACGTTCGTTTTAGTTACATCAAAAACGAAGAAGTTTTAAAAGGCATCAATTTAGAAGTCCAACCGGGCGAAACCATTGCTATTGTAGGAAGTACGGGTGCTGGAAAATCAACCATTATCAATTTATTGAATCGTTTTTACGAAATTGATTCAGGTGAAATTGCTATTGATAATCGAAACATTAAAGAATATACCTTAGAAAGTCTTCGCAAGCAAATTGCTATTGTGTTGCAAGATGTTTTCTTGTTTGCTGATACGATTTATCATAACATTACGCTACATAACGAGGCAATTACTAGAGAAGATGTCATTACAGCCGCAAATAAAATTGGCGTCCACGATTTCATCATGTCTTTACCAGAAGGCTACGATTACAACGTAAAAGAGCGTGGTGTGATGCTTTCTTCAGGCCAACGTCAATTGATTGCTTTTTTGAGAGCGTATGTTAGCAATCCAAGTATTTTAATTTTGGATGAAGCGACTTCTTCAATCGATACACATTCGGAAGAATTGATTCAAAAAGCTACGGAAACCATAACAAAAAATAGAACTTCTATAGTAATCGCCCACCGATTAGCAACTGTTATCAACGCGAGTAAAATCATCGTAATGGATAAGGGTCAAATCGTAGAATTCGGAAAACATAGCGAATTGGTGAACAAACCAAATGGTTATTATAAGAAATTGTACGATTCGCAGTTTGCTGTGGAGGTTGAATAGTGTAGTGTTCAGTATTCAGTGATTAGTATTCAGTTTTAGAACGCGGATAACACGGATTGAATGGATTATCGCTGATTTTTTGTGTTCATTGTGCTTTCATTGTGCCCTTTGTGGTTAAATTTTTTACACAGAGATTCACCGAGGTTTTTTTGATTTGCTTTGTGTTGATAGAGCTACACAGAGACGTTTTACTTTTTGTACTTTAAATTGAATTTGCAATTGAACTTGAATTTGACTTTGAAATTGTTCTTGACCTTGCACTTGTTTTAAATTAATTCCTTAAATTCGCAACTTATAAATAAAACTGAAATACTTTATAAAATGAAATACGATATCATAGTTTTAGGAAGTGGTCCTGGTGGTTATGTAACTGCTATTAGAGCATCACAATTAGGCTTCAAAGTAGCCGTTATCGAAAAAGAAAATTTGGGTGGAATTTGTTTGAATTGGGGTTGTATTCCAACGAAAGCATTATTAAAATCGGCTCAAGTTTTTGATTACCTAAAACATGCTTCAGATTACGGATTAACCGTTAAGGAATTTGACAAAGACTTCAATGCTGTGATTGCACGTTCGCGTTCGGTTGCAGAAGGAATGAGCAAAGGAGTTCAATTCTTAATGAAGAAAAATAAAATCGACGTTATTGATGGTTTTGGAAAAGTAAAACCAGGTAAAAAAGTTGACGTTACTGCTGCTGACGGAAAAGTAACAGAATATTCAGCTGATCATATCATCATTGCAACAGGAGCGCGTTCTCGCGAATTACCAAACTTACCGCAAGATGGTAAAAAAGTAATCGGATACCGTCAAGCGATGACATTACCTGAGCAACCAAAGAAAATGATTGTTGTGGGTTCTGGTGCGATTGGAGTTGAGTTTGCTCATTTCTATAACGCAATGGGAACTGAAGTTACGATTGTAGAATTCATGCCAAACGTAGTTCCAGTGGAAGACGAAGACATCTCAAAACAATTTGAGCGTTCGTTGAAAAAAGCTGGAATTAATGTAATGACGAATTCTTCTGTGGAAAGAATTGATACTTCTGGAAACGGCGTAAAAGCATTCGTTAAAACAGCAAAAGGAGAAGAAGTTTTAGAAGCGGATATCTTATTATCAGCTGTTGGAATTAAAACCAACATTGAAAACATTGGATTAGAAGAAACCGGTATTGCTGCCGATAGAGATAAAATTTTAGTAAACGCATATTACCAAACTAACGTTCCAGGTTACTACGCTATTGGTGATGTAACGCCAGGACAAGCATTAGCACACGTTGCTTCTGCTGAAGGTATTTTATGTGTGGAAAAAATTGCAGGTTTACATGTTGAGCCATTAGATTACGGAAACATTCCAGGTTGTACGTATGCAACTCCAGAAATTGCTTCTGTGGGTATGACTGAAAAACAAGCGAAAGAAAAAGGATACGAAATCAAAGTGGGTAAATTCCCATTCTCAGCTTCAGGAAAAGCAAAAGCTGCTGGAACTCCAGATGGATTTGTAAAAGTAATTTTCGATGCTAAATATGGTGAATGGTTAGGTTGCCACATGATTGGTGCTGGTGTTACCGATATGATTGCAGAAGCAGTTGTAGCACGTAAATTAGAAACTACAGGGCACGAAATCTTAAAAGCAGTTCACCCTCACCCAACCATGAGTGAAGCGGTTATGGAAGCTGTGGCTGATGCTTATGGTGAAGTAATTCACTTGTAGTCTTTTGGAACAAAGAAAATAGATTTTAGAAAATAGATGAAATCCGATTTGTGAAAGCAAGTCGGATTTTTTGTTAAAAACTTGGAAAGGGTTTGTAGGAAAAATTGATTATATTTGAAGTACTATAAATGTATAGTTACAATTTTGACAAATTAACAAGATGTATTTTTATAACATTTAAGTACAATCATTTTTTAATATTTTTAAAGCTATTTATGAAAATTTTTCCAACAAAGAATTACAAAATTGAATTGATAGATAATTTTGAAAAGAATATACAGATTTTAAGGTCAAATACTTTGCATTCAGATAGTCTTTCAACTAAATTAACAAATAAAGAATTTATTGGACGAATTAATGGGAATCATTTTGAAATTATAAATTCTAAATTTGGTATTGGTGCATTTACGGTATTAAAAGGTGATTTTTCAAATCACTCAGTTAATATTATTGCAGAAGTCAATAAACCATTCAAAATATTAATTTCAATAATGTTTATATTTGGAATAAGCGGAATTTTTTACAATGCTTTTAAAATTGGTTTCCCAAATGCACTAGGAATGTTAGTACCGTTCACAATGTTTGTTGGATTAATAAGGTTTGTATTTCTCGGTTTAATTTTTGAAAGGTCATTTAATTTGATTTACGAAAAGTTTACAAGCTTTTTGAATGTTAATACTTAGTAAACAAATTCAAAATCCAACCAAAACCCAACTCACCAAAACTCCAATTTTTTACTACAACTCTTACAAATGTAAGTTGGCAAGTGATAAATAATTCAGTATATTTGATTGTAATTATGTTACTGAAAAGCTTATGAAAAAGAATTTCTAAAGAAATAAACATGGAGGAAAGTTTAAAAAAATTCTTGTTATACACCGCTCCTACTGGTGAAATTCGGGTTGATGTTTTGTTGCAGGATGAATCGGTTTGGTTAACACAAAAGGCAATTGCTGAGCTTTTTTGTGTAGTAAAATCAACTGTTAGCGAGCATTTAACTAATATCTATACTACTAACGAACTAGATGAAACTTCAACTGTTCGGAAAATCCGAACAGTTCAAACAGAAGGTAATCGGACAGTAAATAGAGATTTAGACTATTACAACCTCGATGCCATTATTTCTGTTGGTTATAGAGTAAATTCGGCTAAAGCTACGCAATTTCGTATTTGGGCAACACAAGCATTAAAAGAATATATTATTAAAGGTTTTGTTTTAGATGATAATCGCCTAAAACAAGGGCAAGCAGTTTTTGGAAAAGATTATTTTAAAGAATTATTGCAACGCGTTCGTTCTATTCGAGCAAGTGAGCGTCGTATTTATCAACAAGTAACTGATATTTTTGCCGAATGTTGTTTAGATTACGACAGAAATTCCGAAATCACAAAGAACTTTTATGCTATGATTCAGAATAAGTTTCATTTTGCCATAACTGGAAATACAGCTGCCGAAATCATTCACAAAAAGGCAAATAAAACTGCTGAAAATATGGGTTTAACAACTTGGAAAAATGCTCCTGATGGTAGAATTTTAAAGCAAGATGTTATCAAATCAAAAAACTACTTAGATGAAAAAGAAATCAAACAATTAGAACGAAGAGTTACTTCCTATTTCGATTATATTGAAGGCTTAATCGAACGTGAGAATACTTTTACGATGGAACAATTAGCAGAAAGTGTTAACAGATTTTTAAACTTCAATGACTATAAAATTTTAGAGGGAAAAGGCTTCATTTCTAAACTCCAAGCGGATAAAAAAGCTATTCAAGAATATGAAGTGTTTAATAAAACCCAAAAGATAATTTCTGATTTTGATAAACAAATTAAAAAACTAGATTAAAGCTTTTGTTTTAAAATCCTACTCCACTATAACTCCTATTTTTTACTACAACTCTTACAAATGTCATGTAATATCTGATTAAAAATTACTATATTTGGTTGTAATAATGATGCTTCATGAAAAAATACTTAAACAACCTTACTGAAGCTTTACAAAAATTTCTCATCGAAGTGGGGGAACTCTCCTACTTTGCAGAACGTTTTTTCAAAGAATTTTGGAAACCGCCTTACGAATTCAAAGAATTGTTGCGCCAGTGTTTTTACATCGGAAATCGCTCTTTATTGTTGGTAAGCGTTACGGGCTTTATCATTGGATTGGTGTTTACCTTGCAATCGCGTCCAACGTTGCAGGAATTTGGTGCCGTTTCATGGATGGCATCTATGGTTAGTGTTTCCATTATTCGCGAAATTGGTCCCATCATCACCGCTTTAATTTGTGCTGGAAGAATTGGCTCAGGTATTGGAGCTGAATTAGGTTCCATGAAAGTAACCGAGCAAATTGATGCCATGGAAGTTTCGGGAACCAATCCCTTCAAATATTTAGTCATTACACGAATTTTAGCGACTACGTTAATGTTGCCATTATTAGTAATTTTAGGTGATTTCATTGCTATTTATGGTTCCTATTTGGTAGAAAACATAAAAGGAAATGTATCGTTTACCTTATATTTCAATCAGGTTTTTAATATTTTAGAATATAGCGATATTGTGCCGGCAACCATCAAAACTTTCTTTTTTGGGTTTGCGATTGGTTTAGTAGGTTGCTACAAAGGCTACAACTGTAAAAAAGGTACGGCTGGCGTAGGAAAAGCTGCCAATGCAGCGGTAGTTTATACTTCAATGTTGCTTTTTATTATTGACTTTGTAGCGGTTTTTGTAACGAACATTTTTTACGATTTATAACCATGACAACTCCAACTAAAAATGCGATTATTACCATCAAAGACTTGCACAAGCAATTTGGCAGCAATGTGGTTTTGAATGGTTTCAATTTGGAACTCTTTGAAGGAGAAAATTTAGTGGTAATGGGAAAATCGGGCTCGGGAAAATCGGTGATGATTAAATGTGTGATAGGCTTAGAGCAACCTGATAGCGGTTCGATTTTAGTCATGAACCAAGAAATCAACAACCTCGAACAAGAAGATTTAGACGAATTACGCACTGAGATCGGATTTTTATTTCAAGGAAGTGCGTTATACGATTCGATGTCGGTTCGAGAGAACTTGGAATTTCCCTTGCGTCGTCACATGAAAAAATTTGGAAATATTAATGACACGACACCTTTGGTTATGGAAGCTTTGGAAAGTGTGGGCTTAGTGCATGCTATTGATTTAATGCCAAACGAACTTTCGGGCGGTATGAAACGAAGAATTGCCTTAGCCAGAACCTTGATTTTAAAACCCAAAATAATTTTATATGACGAACCCACAACTGGTTTAGACCCCATTACATCAAAAGAAATTGTACTTTTGATGAATTCAATACAAAAACAATACAACACCTCATCGATTATCATCACACACGATGTAGATTGCGCGAAAGTAATTGCTAATCGCATGATTTTATTAATAGATGGTATTAATTATATAGAAGGAACGTTTGACGAATTAACCAATTCAACCGATCCAAAAGTACAAGCATTTTTTAAATAGTTTTAGCAATGGAAAAAACCAATTCTCAAAAAATACAACTCGGAATCTTTGTTATCATAGGCACTTTGGTATTCTTAGCCGCCATTTATTTTATTGGAAACAAGCAAAATATGTTTGGTAATACCTCGCATTTGAAAGCGGTTTTTGTCAACGTAAATGGTTTACAATTAGGCAACAATGTACGTTATGCAGGAATTGACATTGGAACCGTAAGGGAAATCGAAATGATTAACGATACCACTATTAGTGTGCACATGATTATCGATAACAAAATTATGGAACACATTAAGAAAAATGCAATTGCTACGATTAGTTCCGATGGTTTGGTGGGCAACATGATTATCAATATTATTCCTGGAAAAGGTGAAGCACAAAAAGTAAAAAATGGCGACACTATTCAATCTTACAGCCGAATTGGAACTGATGCGATGCTAGAAACCTTAAATGTAACCAATGAAAATGCGGCCATGTTAACCGCAGATTTGTTGAAGATAACACAAGAAATCACACAAGGAAAAGGGACTGTTGGCATGTTAATTCGCGACACAGTAATGTCGAAAAACCTTCAAGAAACGATGAATTATTTGCGCATTACGAGTAAAGGAACTTCGGAATCTGTAGCTAGTTTGAATAAATTAATCAACGATTTAAATCGAAAAGACAATGTTATCGGTACTTTAAATGATACAGTTGTTGCGAATCGAATGAAAAAAATTGTGATTAATTTAGAAAAATCAAGTGGTGAGATAGACAAAGTGGTTACCAATTTAAATACCACTATTACCAATGTTAAAGATGGAAAAGGTGCAATAAATTATCTTTCGAATGATCCAAAATTGGTAAAACAAATCGATTCAACCATTACCAACATCAACAAAGCAAGCATCAAACTAAATGAAGATTTAGAGGCTTTGAAACATAATTTCTTGTTTAGAGGATATTTTAAAAAACAAGCAAAGCAGAAAGCAAAACAGGGGAAATAGTTAAAGTTTCTCCTTTACCAAATTTAAAACCAATTCAAATTGCTCTTTCTTACTTAGCGAAGAATTATCGACTTCAATAGCATCATCTGCTTTCACTAAAGGCGAATCTTCTCTGTGCGTATCGATATAATCGCGTTCTTCTACGTTTTGAAGTACGTCTTCAAAGGTAATGTGTTGTCCTTTTTCAACTAATTCATCAAAACGTCTTTGAGCTCTCTTTTTTGAACTTGCGGTCATGAACAATTTCAATTCTGCATCCGGGAAAACTACGGTGCCAATGTCTCTTCCATCCATTACAATGCCTTTATCTTTGCCCATGGCTTGTTGTTGCTCGACTAACATAGCACGCACTTCCGAAATTTCGGCTACTTTACTCACCATACGTGAAACTTCAATCGTTCTGATTTGAGCTTCTACATTCTCGTTGTTTAAGTACATTTCGGCAAATCCTAAAGCAGGATTGAATTGAAAACGTAAATTGATATTCGGTAATTGAGCAATCAAACCTGCTTTATCTAAATGGGTTTCTGAAACCAAGTTATGTTGCATCGCATAATAAGCAACTGCTCGATACATCGCACCCGTATCTACATAAACGTAACCCAATGCTGCAGCCAATTGCTTAGCCAATGTACTTTTTCCTGTTGACGAAAAACCGTCTATTGCTATGGTAATTTTTTTCATATATAATCAAAAATAAGTGAATTAATTATTTAATTCTGACTTGAGTTTTTCGATTTTCTCTTTAAAAACGTTCTTATCAAAATCTCTCATTCTTCTTGATAAGTTATATTTCAAACAAAATTCATCGAGTGATTGGCTTAAATCGGTAGTTTGTTTCAATGAAGTCTCAATTAATGAAATTCCGTCAATAATTTTATTTCTGTCAATTTCTTCAGAATAATTTAAAACCTTTATGACTGGTAGTATAAAAATATCAAGAATTTTTTCACAATCTTCTAAATATTTTATAGTTCCACTTTTTAAATTAATTTCATTATCAACTTCAACTAATTTTTCTACAAAATGCTTATTCAGATTAATTGTAGATTTACACAAGTGATAGTCATTCATCGTTAAACTATCAATATCACCATCGTTAAAAAGAATATTTATTTTTTTTATTAATGGATTCAATTCATTACTTACACTTTCAATAGAGTATTCTATAGAGTTTTTAAAATCTAACTTTTCATTATTTTTTTGTTGGCAATAACAATCGATTGTCCAAATAAAAACTATAGAAATCAAAATTTTAATTAACTTTTTCACTTTTTACTTTTTACTAATTCAAATCAATCATCAAGCCAAACAAACTCGTGTTGGCTGCCACGGTATATCTGGAATACGAATAATCGAATTTTACTTTTCCAAATCGCAATCCAAAACCAACTGATATTCCTGAAAAATTGCGTTGGTCTACAATTCGTAATTCTTCACTTCTTCTAAAGTTGTAACCTAATCGAAGATTAAAGCCTTTTTCTGGAAACAATTCGGCTCCTAAAATTAGGTGACGTAAAGCGTTGTTAAAAAACGATACTTTTTCTTCTTCCGAACCTCCATCTAAACTTCCTTGTGCTCGATTTGGATTGGAAAAAGCAATATTCCATTGTTGTAAATTTTCAAAAGTCACATGCCAACGAATTGGAACATTTTCCATCAATTGCGAAATTCCGGCATCAATAGCTAATGGTAACTTTTCATTGGTAGTTTCATATGGCTTAATTTGAAAACCTAAATTTCGAATCGTAAAACCATAATTAATATCATTAGCTGTATCGATATACAAAAACCCTAAGTCTACCGCTGCTCCAATGGAATTGTAACTTTCTAAAGTAGAAGAAATCAATTTAGCATTGGCCCCAACATACATATCGGTCCAAGGTAAATTATAAGCGTAACCTAGCGATAATGCAGCTTCACTTCCTGTAAAATTGGAGGTTACATTCCCAAGTTCATCACGACCTTCAAAAGTACCGTAGTTGATATAACTAATTCCAGCGTGAAAAGTTTGCAAATGACGGTCATACGTGTAAGCATAAGCCGCAGTTCCATAAGAAACTTCTCCGTAATAACTTCCGTAATTTGCAGACAAGCGATTGTGCATATCAGGATTTATCGTAGCTGGATTATAAAAAGCCTGATTTACATCATAGTCCACAACGGTAACCGTTTTTCCACCTAAAGCAGCTTGTCGCGGTGATTGTGCTAAGTTCAAAAACTGATATACTGCCTTACCTCCTATTTGGCTAAATGTAGCAGCCGATAGCAGTAGGAATGAAAGGAATACGACTTTTCTTAGCATTTTTTGATGTTAATCTTACTTATAACGCAAGTGCGAAGATAAAATTATATCGGTTAGGAAACAAAAAAAGAACTCCCAATAAGTGAATTATTGAGAGTTCCTGTACTTATAAATTTGAAATTATTTTTTAGTTCCTAAATCTTTGGCGTTTTTCACCTTTTGATTTGTAATGGCGATGTCTAACACTTCACTCATTCTGTCAACGTAATGAAACGTTAAACCTTCGATATAATCAGGTTTAATTTCTTCGATATCGCGTTTGTTTTCCTTACACAAAATGATTTCTTTGATGTTTGCTCTTTTCGCAGCCAAAATCTTTTCTTTGATTCCACCTACAGGCAATACTTTTCCACGAAGTGTGATTTCTCCTGTCATGGCGATGTGTTTTTTCACTCTTTTTTGAGTAAACGAAGACACCATTGAAGTCAACATGGCAATTCCGGCACTTGGCCCGTCTTTTGGTGTTGCTCCTTCTGGAACGTGAATGTGAATATTATAATTGTTTAAAACTTCTGGATTAATCCCTAAATCTTCTGCATTAGCACGAATGTATTCCAAAGCAATGGTAACTGATTCTTTCATAACGGTTCCTAAATTACCCGTCATGGTCATCGCTCCTTTTCCTTTTGAGATTAAGGATTCAATGAATAAAATGTCACCACCTACTGATGTCCACGCTAAACCAGTAACTACTCCTGCAACATCGTTATTTTCGTATTTGTCGCGCTCCATTCGTGGCGATTTCAATACTTCTAAAATATCAGCATCGGAAACTTTTACGTTGTAAGGTTCTTCCATAGCAATTGATTTTGCTACATGTCGCACCACTTGAGCAATTTTTTTCTCTAAACCACGAACTCCAGATTCACGTGTATAACCTACAACGATTTTCTCTAATTGTTTTTTACCAATTTGTAAATCTTTAGCGGTTAATCCGTGTTCTTTTAATTGTTTTGGCAATAAGTGTGTTTTGGCGATTTCGATTTTTTCTTCAATGGTATAACCTGTCATTTCGATGATTTCCATACGGTCACGAAGTGCTGGCTGAATCGTTGACAAACTATTGGATGTTGCAATGAACATCACTTTTGATAAATCATATCCTAATTCCAAGAAATTATCATGAAATTCTTTGTTTTGTTCTGGATCTAAAACTTCTAATAAAGCCGAAGATGGATCTCCGTTATGACTAGATGACAATTTATCAATCTCATCCAAAACAAATACTGGATTTGACGTTTTCGCTTTCTTAATATTTTGAAGAATTCGTCCTGGCATTGCACCAATGTAGGTTTTTCTGTGACCACGAATTTCTGCTTCGTCACGTAAACCGCCTAAAGACATTCTAATATATTCTCTTCCTAAAGCTTCTGCAATAGATTTTCCAATTGAGGTTTTACCAACCCCTGGAGGTCCGTACAAACATAAAATTGGCGATTTCATATCGTTACGCAATTTCAAAACAGCCAAATGTTCGATAATACGTTTCTTTACTTCTTCTAAACCGTAATGATCTCTGTCAAGAATTTTTTGAGCACGTTTTAAATCGAAGTTGTCTTTGGTAAATTCGTTCCAAGGCAATTCTAAAAACAACTCGATGTAATTTCTTTGAATACCAAAATCAGGCGAATTTGGATTGGTTCGCTGCAACTTAGACAATTCTTTTTCGAAATGTTTGGCAGTTTTATCGTCCCATTTTTTCTTTTTTCCTTTGGCACGCATTTCTTCAATTTCGGCTTCATACGAAACGCCACCCAATTCTTCTTGAATGGTTTTCATTTGTTGCTGCAAGAAATATTCGCGCTGTTGTTGGTCTAAATCAAAACGCACTTTAGACTGAATATCGTTGCGAACTTCTAATTTTTGAAGTTCTAAATTCATATAACGTAAAGTCTCTAATGCTCTGTCTTTTAAATTTGGAATTGACAGCAATTCTTGTTTTTCTTCAACCGAAAGATTCATGTTAGAAGAAACAAAATTGATTAAAAACGGGTTGCTTTCGATATTTTTAATAGCAAAAGTAGCTTCTGTTGGGATGTTTGGACTTTCCTTGATAATTTGGATAGCCAGTTCCTTAATTGACTCTACAATCGCTTTGAATTCAACGTTTTTAGTATCAGGGCGTTCT
Organism: Flavobacterium fragile; assembly: GCF_023634865.1. Taxonomy (GTDB): domain Bacteria; phylum Bacteroidota; class Bacteroidia; order Flavobacteriales; family Flavobacteriaceae; genus Flavobacterium; species Flavobacterium fragile. Next base: position 74,045 of record NZ_JAMLJN010000006.1, on the reverse strand, counting down.
TCTGGAACTTCTTTTATAGTAGCTCTCAAATAAGGTTCTTCCTGGGTAAAATTTTCAATTTCGAAACGTTTTTTACCTTGAAGAATTACAGTTGTATTTCCATCAGGCATTTTTAAAACACGCATGATACGAGCTACTGTTCCAATATGATGGACGTCATTTGGAGTAGGTTCTTCTACATTTTCATCAATTTGAGCTACGACACCAATAATTTTACCTTTGGCGTTAGCATCATTAATTAATTTAATCGATTTATCTCTTCCTGCAGTAATTGGAATAACCACTCCTGGAAATAAAACGGTATTTCGTAAAGGCAAAATGGCAATATCTTCGGGCAAAGCCTCGTTGTTCATTTCTTCTTCGTCTTCAGGCGTCATTAACGGAATCAATTCCGCATCTGGATCCATTTCTTGAAGTGACAAATTGTCAAGTGCTAGTATTTTTTGATTCGGCATAATAATATATCTGGTCTTTTTGTCAGTAATAATCATTTGAAATACCATTCAAAGGTACGCAGAAAAGCGTTATTTTATTGATAATCAAATCATAAAACAATTCTAAATAGCAATTTCAAAAGATATAGGTCAAGATGTATGCCAATAAATTACTTTTTTGGCACTCGTAATAATAAAAGTAATCCCACAACAAAAAATAAGATTAAAAATAAGATAGCATTTTGAATTTTACCTGTAACATCAGCGATATAACCGTAGGTAAACATTCCGATTACGATACCAATTTTCTCGGCTACATCATAAAAACTAAAGAAAGATGTTGTATCAACCGTATTTTCTGGTATGAATTTAGAGTACGTTGATCGTGATAAAGACTGAACCCCTCCCATGACCAATCCAACGAAAGCAGCTGCAATATAAAAATCGTTTGGAGTGATTACGAAATAAGCATATGTACAAATTAAAATCCAACAGAAATTAATAAAAATCAACACTTTAATATTGCCAAATTTTGCTGAAGCTTTTGAGGTTAACCAAGCACCTAAAACGGCAATTAATTGGATTAATAAAATACTTACTATCAAACCCATTGTTCGTTTGCTATCGCTTCCCCATTGCACTTCTTTTTCTCCAAAATAAGCCGCCACAATCATAATGGTTTGAACGGCCATACTGTAAACAAAGAAAGCAGCTAAATAACGTCGTAAAGGTTTTAATTCTTTTAACTGATGCCAAACTTTTCGCAACTCTTTAAAACCATTGAAAAGCAGATTTCTGTGGAGTTTATTTGAGTTTTTGTTATCGGGCAAGTAATAATAGGTATACTGACTAAATCCTATCCACCAAAATCCAACTAAAAGAAACGAATATTGCATCATTTGCAACTTTTGGTCATCCTCTACCGACATTACCATTGCCAAACAAATTAGCAACAAAATAACGCTTCCCACATATCCTAAGCTAAACCCTTTTGCGCTGATCTTATCTTGTTGTTCTTTGTGAGCAATATCGGGTAAATACGAATTATAAAATACTAAACTGCCCCAAAAACCGATTAAGGCAAGTAAATAAGAAACCAAACTGAAAATAACCTTTTCATCATCTATTGAAAAAAAGTACAAACTCATACATGAAATAGCACCAACATAACAGAAAAGTTTCAGGAAAAACTTCTTATTTCCTAAGTAATCGGCAATTCCTGATAATAATGGCGATATAAAAGCAATGATTAAAAAACCTAATGCTGTAACATAACTTATTAAAGCTTCACTCCGAATTGAAAGTCCAAACAATGCAATTTCTTCAATATTTTTTTGGCGAAATAAAGCGCCATAATATAAAGGAAAAATAGTAGATGAAATTACCAAAGCATAAACAGAATTTGCCCAATCATAAAAAGCCCAAGCGTTTAGAAGTTTTGAATCTCCTTTTTGAAATTGTTGCATAGCATTTATTTTAAAATAAAAAAATCCCGACAATGTCGGGATTCAAATATAAAAGTATTTTTCTAATTATTTAAAAGTTACTCCAAACTTAGCAGCCTCGGCTTTTGCTTGTGGAACTAAAGCGGTCAATTCTTTAATACGTGTTTCATTACTTGGGTGTGTACTTAAAAGCTCTGGTGGTGCTTGTCCTCCTGAATTTGCCGACATACGTTCCCATAATTTAACCGCTTGACCTGGATCATAACCTGCAATTGCCATTAAGGTTAATCCAATCATATCTGCTTCACTTTCATGAGCTCTACTAAAAGGGAGCATACCTCCTACCTGAGTTCCTATTCCATAAGCTTGCATGATTAAGGCTTGTGTTTCAGGATCTTTATTTCCAACTGCTACTTGAGTACCAACCGCACCTAATTGCTGTAAAAGTCCAGCACTCATTCTTTGTTGTCCATGATTTGCTAATGCGTGCGCAACCTCATGTCCCATAACAGCTGCTATTCCTGCGTCATCTTTACAAATAGGTAAAATACCCGTGTAAAAAACGATTTTTCCACCTGGCATACACCATGCATTAACTTCTTTACTGTCTACCAATTTATACTCCCAAGCATAATCGTCCAAATACCCTACGTGACCATTAGCCGCTAACCATCTTTCTGATGCAGTTTTAATTTTTGATCCAATAGTTTCTATTCTTTTGGCATCGGCTGTTCCTTTTATTACCTTATTTTCAGATAAAAATTGATTATATTGTTGAAAAGCCGATGGAAAAATTTGACTATTAGGAACTAAAGCCATTGTACTTTTTCCCGTGAAAGGATTTTTAGAACATGATACTACGAGTATCAAGATAACAAAAGCAATAAATTTAAATTTGAAATTCATGAGTGAAAATTTTTTACAAAAATACGATTTTATAGTTTAACAATTAATCCCCAAAACAAATTTTGTAACCATGTAAACTAGAAACAATTTATAATTTAACTTTATTTTATAGTCCAAAATTTACTTCCTCGTTTACATAAATTGTAACTTGCACAAAATTTATGAACATGTCCAAAAAGAAACAAAAACAATCGCAAGTTATTGAAATACCTAAAGCTATTTTGTTTTCTGCTAAAATTTTGCAGGCTATTTCTCCTAGTTTAACAACTAAATTTGCTGCCAAACTTTTTACTACTCCAATTCGTCATAAATTACCAAAACGTGAATTACATATGGAACGCGAAAGTGTTCAAAAAAGTATTATGGTGCCCTCCATAAACAAAGAAATCGTAGTTTATGAATATGGAAAAAGTAATAAAAGAATACTTTTGGTTCACGGATGGTCGGGTAGAGGAACCCAATTGGTCAAAATTGCAGACGAGCTACTTAAAATGGGTTACATGACGATTAGTTTTGATGCGCCTGGGCATGGAAAATCAAAGGGAAATTATTCGATAATGACTGAGTTTATCGCTTCGATTTTAGAATTGGAAAAAAAATATGGTTCGTTTGAATATGCAATTGGCCATTCACTTGGTGGAATGTCGGTTTTAAATGCGATAAAGCAAAATCTGAATGTTAAAAAAGCCGTTACCATTGGAGCTGGTGATATTATTCAAGATATTATTGATGATTTTATCAAAAAACTACAATTAAAACCCGAATATGGAATCAAATTGAGAGATCATTTTGAAAAAAGGTTTACGGGAAAAATGGATGATTATTCAGCTTACAAAGCAGCTAAAGTCATTAAAATACCAGTTTTAATTATGCACGATAAAGAAGATGATGATGTTCCAGTTAAAGCGGCTTATCATATTCACGAACATTTACAAGGTTCAGAATTGGTAATTACAGAAGGTTTGGGTCATCGTAAAATTTTAGGGGATGAAACTGTAATTTATAAAATTAAAGAATTTCTATTAAAATAAAAAAAGTCCTTCGATTTGAAGGACTTTTGCTTTTTTAGAAGTTTGGTGACAAATTGTATTTTTTGTAGAAGTTATCTAACGCTTCCAATACCTCATCTTCTGTATCTACCACTTTGATTAAGTTCATATCTTCTGGATTGGCATTTTTCATTTTGTCAATCATAACGGTTTTAATCCAATCCAATAAACCTGACCAAAATTCAGTTCCCACTAAAATGATAGGGAATTTTCCAATTTTCTTCGTTTGAATTAAAGTAACCGCTTCGAACAATTCGTCTAAGGTTCCAAAACCTCCTGGCATTACCACAAAACCTTGCGAATATTTTACGAACATTACTTTTCTTACAAAGAAGTAATCAAAGTTTAAGTTTTTATCTTTATCGATATAAGGGTTAAAATGTTGCTCAAAAGGCAATTCAATATTTAAACCTACCGAAGTTCCGCCTCCATAATGTGCTCCTTTGTTACCTGCTTCCATTATACCAGGACCGCCACCCGTGATTACTCCGTAACCTGCCTTACTAATTTTATAAGCGATTTTTTCAGCTAATAAATAATATTTATCTTCCGGTTTTGTTCTTGCTGACCCAAAAATAGAAACACATGGACCAATTCTTCCCATTGATTCGTAACCATTTACGAATTCTGACATGATTTTAAAAATTGCCCATGAATCATTGGTTCTTATTTCGTTCCAAGTCTTTTGCTTGAATTTTTCTTGAATTTTGTGATCTTCGTTTTCGTATTGATCTAATGCCATAATAATTTTAGTTAATTTGTTTGTAAACAAACTATTAGAAATAAAAATTAAAGTTTAGCTGAGTTGTTGTGTGAAGTAATTAGACTGCTAAGATAATTCTTTTTTCAAAAACTGCGCTGTATAACTTTTTTTATTTTTCACGATTTCTTCCGGAGTACCTTTGGCTACTACTTCTCCACCGCCTTTCCCTCCTTCGTAACCAATGTCGATGATGTAATCTGATAATTTAACCACATCTAAATTATGTTCGATAATTAATACCGTATTTCCTTTATCAACTAACTTATTAATTACATCCATTAACACGCGAATGTCTTCAAAATGCAAACCTGTTGTAGGTTCGTCCAAGATGTAAAATGTATTTCCTGTATCTTTTTTGGAAAGTTCCGTTGCTAATTTAATACGCTGCGCTTCACCACCCGAAAGTGTTGTGCTTTGTTGACCTAAGGTAATATACCCCAATCCAACCTCTTGAATCGTTTTGACTTTTCGATAAATTTTTGGAATATTTTCGAAGAAATCTACCGCTTCATCAACCGTCATATTCAATACATCCGAAATTGATTTTCCTTTGTAACGAATTTCTAATGTTTCTCTATTGAAGCGTTTTCCCATACAGGTTTCGCATTCTACATAAACATCAGGTAAAAAGCTCATTTCTATAGTTCTAACACCTGAACCTTCGCAAGTTTCACATCTTCCGCCTTTTACATTAAAACTAAATCTTCCTGGTTTATAGCCACGAATCATAGCTTCAGGAACTTGAGTAAACAAAGTTCTTATTTCCGAAAAAACATCTGTATAAGTAGCCGGATTCGAACGAGGTGTTCTTCCTATCGGACTTTGGTCGATGTCGATTACTTTATCGATATGTTCTAAACCTTCGATTTTTTTATACGGTTGCGGTTTTTTAACTGCATTGAAAAAATGCGCGTTTAATATCGGATACAACGTTTCGTTAATCAATGTCGATTTTCCACTTCCTGAAACTCCAGTAACGCAAACTAATTTTCCTAGCGGAATTTCAATTGAAACGTTCTTCAAATTATTTCCCGTTGCTCCTGATAATTTGATGGATTTTCCGTTGCCTTCTCTACGTGTTTTTGGTACTTCAATTTGCATTTTACCATTCATGTACTGAGCCGTAATGGTATTTTCTTTCAACAATTCTTTTGGTGTTCCTTTGCTGATGATTTGTCCACCAAAACGACCTGCTTTCGGACCAATATCAATCACATAATCGGCACGTTCAATCATGTCTTTATCGTGTTCCACGACGATTACTGAGTTTCCAATATCACGTAAACTTTCTAACGATTTAATCAAACGTTCGTTGTCTCTTTGGTGCAAACCAATACTTGGTTCATCCAAAATATATAAAACCCCAACTAATTGCGAACCTATTTGCGTTGCCAATCGAATTCGTTGCGCTTCACCACCCGAAAGCGATTTTGAACTTCGATTTAGTGATAAATAATTCAAACCAACATCTAATAAAAATTGCAATCTCGCTGTAATTTCTTTTAAAATCTCAGTTGAAATTACTTGTTGTTTTTCAGAAAGGTGATTGGGTAAATCGGCAAACCATTCCGATAATTCGGCAACGTCCATTTGAACTAATTCGCCAATATTTTTTCCGTTTAATTTGAAATATAACGATTCTTTTCGCAAACGCGTTCCTTTACATTCTGGACAATCATTTTCGTCCATGAATTCTTTTGCCCAACGTTTGATACTTGCCGAATCCGAATTATCGTATTGATTTTTGATGAAATTTGAAATTCCTTCAAAATCTATTTTGTAGTCTTTAGTAATTCCCATAACCTTAGAAACTACTGAGAACTTTTCGTTTCCACCATACAAAATCATATCCATAGCTTCCTGCGGAATGGTTTCAATGGCATCGGTTATTTTGAAATCATATTTTTGTGCGATAATTTCCAATTGCTTGAAAATCCACGAACTTTTATATTCACCCAAAGGAGCAAAACCACCGTTTTTTATGGAAGCTTTTGGATTTGGGATAATTTTTTGAAGATTGATTTCATTCACCGTTCCTAATCCGTTACAACACGGACAAGCGCCTTTTGGAGAGTTAAATGAAAAATTATTTGGTTCTGGATTTGGATACGAAATTCCAGAAGACGGACACATTAAATTACGGCTGTAAAAACGGACTTCTTGACTTTCTTGCTCGATGACCATCATTACATCTTCGCCATGATACATAGCTGTTTTGATGCTTTCTGATAAACGTTTATCGGTATCTTCTTCTGTATCAATTGCCATTCTATCGATTACGATTTCAATGTCATGCGTCTTATAACGATCGACTTTCATTCCGTACTCTAAATCGCGGATTTCGCCATTTACACGAACTTTTAAGAACCCTTGCTTGGCAATTTGCTCAAATAATTCGCGATAATGTCCTTTTCGAGAACGAATTACTGGTGCTAAAATATTGATTCGTTTTCCGTTGAAATCTTCTAAAATCAATTGCTTAATTTGCTCATCGGAATACGAAACCATTTTTTCACCCGTGTTGTAACTGTAAGCATCGGCGCCACGAGCATACAATAAACGTAAAAAATCGTAAATTTCAGTAATCGTTCCTACAGTAGAACGCGGTGATTTACTTGTAGTTTTTTGCTCAATAGCAATCACAGGCGAAAGACCGTCGATTTTATCTACATCAGGACGTTCTAATCCACCCAAAAACTGACGCGCATAAGCTGAGAAGGTTTCGATGTATCGTCGTTGGCCTTCGGCATATATCGTATCAAAAGCCAGTGAGGATTTTCCTGAACCTGATAAACCCGTAATCACAACCAGTTTTTCACGCGGAATAGTTACGTCTATATTCTTAAGATTATGAGCTCTTGCTCCAATAATTTCGATTGTTTCTTCTGAGTGTTGCATGTTTTTTTAGCAAAACGCAAAGATACTGATTTCAATCCAATTTTTGAGATAGACAAATGTGAAGAATTCTGTTAATTATAATTTTTTAAATACAGTCTTATTCAATAATCATCGATTTCAATCGCATTCTGTATTTCTCTAAGATAAGTTGTTTATGAATGAATCCAAGGAAGATTCCATCTTTTAATACCGGCAATACTTTACAGTTTGAAGTGTCGAATTTTTCCATGATAGTTTCCAAAGTCTCATCATAGAAAATTATTTCTTTTGGAGGTTTCATAACTTCGCTAGTGGAAGTATATTTCACTTTAAATGATGAAAAAACAATAGGTCTTATTTCATCCAGTGAAATCAAACCCAATAGCTTATGATTTTCATCCAAAACGGGGAAAACGACATCCTCAGAATATTGGACCTTTTCAACCAATTCGGTAAGGTTATCACTAACAGAAATTGCCTTGTAATCGTTTTGAATTAATTTCGCTACATCGATAGAATTCAAAATATTAGCATCGCGATTATCGGTAAAAACTTCACCTTTATCAGCCAAATTTTTAATATCGAAAGAATAAGGCTCAAAACGCTTAGAAATCGCAAAACTTACCGAGGAAACGATCATTAAAGGAACCATCAAATTGTAACCACCTGTAATTTCAGCAATAAGGAAAATTGCGGTTAAAGGTGCGTGAAACAATCCGCTCAAAATACCTGCCATTCCAACAAGAGTAAAGTTCCCAATTGGCAATTTGGCAAAACCTATTATGTTGAAAAAATAAGCCACACAAAATCCTAAATACGAACCTACAAAAAGCGAAGGAGCAAAATTTCCACCATTTCCACCAGCGCCTAATGTTAAACTTGTGGCATAGACTTTAATCAACATGGTAGCACCAACAAACAACAACAAAATCCATTTCGAATCTTCAAAGCGCTCAAAAACGGTATTTTGAACTAATCGCTCGGGATTACTGTCGGCTAATAGCTTGATGCTTTCATAACCTTCACCAAATAAAGACGGAAACAAGAAAATCAGTACACCTAAAATTCCAGCTCCAAACAATGCTTTATTGATGATATTAAATTTTAAACCACTAAAATAATGTTCGATTTTTCTAAAAGTTCGTGCATAGTTTATTGAAACTAATCCGCTTAAAACGCCTAATAAAATATAATACGGTAAATTATGATAATCGAAAAACTGCACTTTTTTAAACGAAAACAAGATGTCTTCATTTAACATTACCGTTGAAACTAAAGCTCCTGTAGCAGCACTAATCATAATCGGGATAAATGCTGTAATACTAATTTCAGCCAAAACTACTTCGATAGCAAACAAAACTCCAGCAATCGGAGCGTTGAAGGCAGCACCGATTCCAGCAGCGACACCACAAGCTAATAATAGCGTTCGGTCTTTGTAACTTAAACGATAATTCTGCGCATAATTACTTCCAAAAGCAGCTCCAGTAATGGTAATGGGTGATTCTAAACCAGCACTTCCGCCCATACCTACGGTGAAGGAACTTGTGATAATTTGGGCAAACATTTGTTTTCTAGACATAATACCGCGCTTTTTGGCAACGGCATACATAATTTGAGAAGTTCCCTTTTCAATGGAACCATCCAAAACTTTTTTTACAATAATTACAGTTATTATAATTCCAATGATAGGTAATGTACTATTACTATAGGGAAGATGAAAAATATCATCTAACTTTTGGGAAGATTTAAAAACCCAATGTGCAAAAGTTTTAAGAATAATTACCGCTAATGCAGAAGAAATTCCAACTAAAACACATGACAAATAAATAAACTGACGCGGTGTTAATAACGATTTCAAAAGAAAAACAAATCGCTCTAAACGTCGGAAGGTTTTATGTAAAAACGTTTTTAAGGAAAAGGATTTCTTTCTTGGCATTGTTTTGATTTTACATGCGAAATTAAGTTTTATAAATCGAAATCAAAATTTATAGTTGATTCAATTCCTTTAATTTTTGTTGACATGAAAGTTTTAATTCCTCAAAAAACTGAAAAAATTCGGCTTCAAATTCAGAATAAAATGCTTTAATTTCTACAACCGCTTCCTGCATATGCACTCTGTTTTTAGTTCTATGATCCATTTGAAAAAGAATCATTTCTAAACCTTCTAAAGATGCATAACTTACTAACCAATTTCTGCCAATCATGTAAGGCAACATTCCTTTTGTTCTTTCGGTTAGAATTTCGTAGTTATCTTGCATTAATTGATAAAAATCAGCGGCATAATGTTCTAACTTTTCATTAGAATATTTACTCCAATTTTTCGCTAAAAAATGATCATATGCTATGTCCATAATCACCCCTGAATAATGTCCGTATTTTTCATGCAAACGATGTTTACTTCTCCGATAAATAGAATGTGCGTCAGTAAAACTATCGATATGACGATGCAACAAAACCCCTTTCTGAATCTCAGGCGAATAATCTAAATACCTGGAACCACGAATACTATCCGCCATGAAATTGCCAATTTTAACAAAATCATTATCACCAGATAAATAAATATGTGCGAGAAAATTCATATTGGAAAAGGTTAAAAGTTTATGTGTTTATAAGTTTAAAAGGATTGCTGATTTTGTTTACACATAACTATCAAGAGTAAATATATAAAAATCTTTCTAATTTTTGACGAATTCCAATTTCTAACTTTTTATATTTGTGACACAATTCGGTTTACTTTTAAACTTTTAAACTATAAAAATGACATTAATAAAATCTATCTCAGGAATTCGCGGTACTATTGGAGGCAAAGTTGGTGATAATTTAACTCCGGTTGATGCCGTAAAATTTGCTTCTGCCTACGGAACCTTTTTAAAACAAAACATTGCAAAAGAGAAACTAAAAGTAGTTATTGGTCGAGATGCGAGAATCTCGGGGCCTATGATTCATAATTTGGTGGTGAATACCTTAGTTGGTTTAGGAATTGATGTTATCGATTTGGGTTTATCCACTACACCAACGGTTGAAATTGCAGTACCAATGGAAAAAGCGGATGGCGGAATCATCTTAACCGCATCACACAACCCAAAACAATGGAATGCTCTTAAATTATTAAATGCAAAGGGCGAATTTTTAAGCGGTGCCGATGGAGCTAAAATTCTTGAAATTGCAGAAGCTGAAGCCTTTGATTTTGCTGATGTAGATTCATTAGGAGAAGTTACTGAGAACCATGCTTACATGGATATTCATATTGATGAAGTATTAGAATTGCCTTTGGTTGATGCCGACTTAGTTCGTTCTAAAAAATTCAAAGTGGTTGTAGATGCTGTAAATTCTTCAGGAGGAATTATTATTCCCAACCTATTAGAGCAAATGGGTGTTGAAGTCGTAAAATTATACTGCGAGCCAAACGGACATTTTCCACACAATCCAGAGCCTTTGAAAGAACACTTAAGTGATATTTGTAAATTAGTTGTAGAAGAAAAAGCTGATTTCGGAATTGTAGTTGACCCAGATGTAGATCGATTAGCTTTCATTTCGAACGATGGCGAAATGTTTGGTGAAGAATATACTTTGGTAGCTGTTGCGGATTATGTTTTATCAAAAACTCCAGGAAATACGGTTTCTAATATGTCGTCTTCTCGTGCTTTACGTGATATTACCGAAAAACATGGCGGAACGTATCAAGCAAGTGCTGTTGGAGAAGTGAATGTTGTAGAATTAATGAAGAAAACCAATGCTATTATTGGTGGTGAAGGAAATGGAGGAATTATCTATCCATCATCGCATTATGGTCGTGATAGTATTGTAGGAGCGGCTTTGTTTTTAACCTATTTAGCCAATCAAGATAAGACGGTTGCTGAAATTAGAGCGAGTTTTCCACAATATTACATGAGTAAAAACAAAATTGAATTAACCCCTCAAATTGATGTAGACAACGTTTTAGCCACGTTAACCGAAAAATATAAATCGGAAAATATTTCAACTATAGATGGCGTAAAAATTGATTTCCCAACCGAATGGGTGCATTTAAGAAAATCAAACACAGAACCTATCATCAGAATTTACACGGAAGCACCATCACAAACCGAAGCCGATGTTTTAGCCGAACGCTTTGTTAAGGAGCTAAAAGAGATAGCGAGAATATAAATGAAAAGGTCAGATTTAAAAATCTGACCTTTTTTTATTTACCATTTCCTCTCCCATTAATTCCATTACCATTCCCTTTTTTATGGTGATGATGATTGTGGTGGTCGTGTTTATGAGATTTGTGCTTCTTTACTTTGTATTTTGTTTTATGAGAATAATTATATCGTTGTGGTCTATCTCCATAGAAATCCAATTCAACTTGGGTACTTCTTCCCAGATTAATACTAACAAAAACTGAAGGAACTTTTGCGCTAACCGACCATTTTCCATTATTAAAATAAATATAAACCCCTTTTTGAATGTCATAATACATGTTCTGATCAGGGAAGTAAATATGTCTTGTTTTTGCTCTGTAGCCATGAGCTGGAGCCCATGGTGGAGGCCCTTGAGAAAAAACATCTGATGGTACAACCAACATAAACACTAAAATCAATACTCCTAGAAGGGTTGCTATTTTGTTTTTAATAGTTTCCATAGTTTTAAATTTAATAGTTATAAAACTAAAACCAATAACATTGCCAAAAATTACATGAAAAGTAATTTTAACATTTTTTAACATTTCTAAAAACAGTAATGAGTTTATTTAACTATGATTTTTTTTGTTGATGTTTGAAAACCGTTAGTAACTTTAACCAAATACATTCCGGCACTTATATCTAATTTAATGCGTACCTCATTTTCAAAATCTATATTTTGCACCAATTGACCTGTGATGGTGTAAATTTCAACTTTTGAAACTCCCTCTAAACCAGAAACTATCAGATAATCCGAAGCTGGATTTGGATAAACTGCTATTTTTTTATCAATAGGTGTTTGAGTTGATAAAGTTGCTGACCAAGGTTGGCCAAAATTTGTACCAAAAATATAATCTACTAAACTAGGATGATCAATAAAGGGATTACGATTCATTTGCCAAGTATAGATGTAATTGTTTCGATTCATTTCAAAATCGTCTCTTGGGTCTAAACTATTCCATACCAATAAAGTGGCTAAATCACCTATGTTACCGGAACTTGTTGTTGTATTAATCAAATATTCGCTAGGATCACCATTAACTATATTTAAACCATCAAAACGAACCGCCATATAAAACAAAGCTCTGGCCACATCACCTCTCCACGAACCGTGAGTTCCCGTTGGTCCGGCATAAACAGTAGTAGTATTTGATGGACCATAATTTTTATTATTTCTAGATGAATTTTCTTGACCATTCTCAGCTCGTATATGATGAGCATCAGAAACACCATCAACTCTACTTGCTGCACTTGTAGTTGTCCATATATTGATACCATCCGCTGTATCCCCTTGAGCCACTTCAAAACCACCTCTTGATTGACAAAAAATATGTTCTCTATTCCATTTATCAACAATACTACTTGTAATTTGTTGATCTAATTTTGACATTGGCTGCTCTACATACATACACCAAACCTGATTATTATTGGCGGGATTACGATCAGCGTTTCTTAAAATCTCCCAAATATCAGCATAACTATGCAATCTAACTACTGCAGGATTCGCAATAATATTCTGTAATTCTTGTTTTAATGCATTTCCGGATAAACCCTCTAAAGAACTATAATAACCCTGAGGTATCGTTGGTGATACAATATTATAGGTAGGATTTAAAGGGGTTCCCCAAGGATCAGTCGCAAAATTAGCATCATTAACCCTAAAGATCATATTATTGTTATAAGAAACATAACCAATTGGTAAAGACTGTAAAATAAATTTCATTTCTTCATCCCCTTCATCAATTCCATCATTTCTAATAATAATACCATTCTGTGTAGTTGTTTGCCCAACAGGAATCATTACAGTTAAACCTCCGGAAAAATCTTGATTATTGAAATTTCCATTAGCCAAAGTAAAATTCATTATCAAATTTTGATTCTGAACTGGTTGACTAGTGGTAAATGTGATATTAAAACTATCACCTTCATTAAAACTAGTTTGTGGAAATGAAACAGTTATGTAATTTGGAATTGTTCCACTACCATCGTTGTTCATACCTGGAGTTGGAGATTTTACTTCATAAGTTCCATCATTTTTTCTTTGAATGGATTGTGAAGCAGCTAAATTATTTCTATTTTCATTTGTACAATTCGAAATACCTAAAATATTCATCAAACTAGCTGGTTGATTATTATTTCCTGAATATGCCAATGCATCTACAAGATTACTATTTGTTGCAACAGTACCTGATTCAAAATCTGAAGCATTTCCCAAATATAAAGCAACTACGTCTGGACCATTTTGTATTGTACTATTTGGAAAAAGTTGAAAAGGTGTAGGAGTCACTAACTGATTCCCAATGTGAATTATTCCATTGAAATCAGTTTGTAATCCATCAAGATCAATAGCATAATAACTTAATGTACCTGAAAAAGGTGTTGAACTTCCTCCATTAAAAAAAACTAGAACATAACCATCTAAAGAAAAGTTAGGGGTAGTAGACTTTAATTCAACAAATTCTAATTGATCAGTACCAGGAGTATCAGCATCAATTTCATTGATAACTACATTTTGAGAATAAGAAAACATTCCTAATAAAAGGAATAAATAAGCAAGTAAATTTTGGGGCATAAAAAACTATTTTTATCAAAATTACGAATATTAGTTATAAAATAGCCTAATTCACGATATAAATCGTGAATTTAATTTATTTTCAGGAAAATAAAGCAACTTTTTACTTAATTTGTGATCTATAAAACATAAATAACAAAAACATTTATCTCGATATTGAAAAAAGCGATTAAAATATTTCTACTTTTATTTCCTGTTCTATTTTACTCTCAACACCATTCTAAAATTAGCGTAAGAGTAAACATAGAAGAAAAAACTTTACTAATACAACAAGTTTTAACCTACAACAACACAAGTAACGACACTTTAAACCATATTATTCTCAACGATTGGAACAACGCATTTTCATCTAAAACATCCCCTTTGGCAAAGAAATTTTCGGATGAATTTATCCGCTCTTTTCACTTGGCAAGTGAAAAAGAAAGAGGTTTCACAAGCATAAAAAACATAGTTGATGAAAAATATAAGTCCGTTTCATGGAATCGAGCCAATGCAAAAGTTGATTTATTAAAATTAGAACTTAATGAACCTATCTTACCTTGTTCAAAACAAACTTTTTCATTTACTTATCTTGTAAAAATTCCCGACGCTAAGTTCACTAAATATGGTTATTACAGCAATGGAAGTATCATATTAAAAAATTGGTATTTGAATCCGGCACAATTCGAAAACAAACAATTTGTATTACAAAGCAACGAGAATCTCGATGACATTCCAAATGCTTTTTCAGATTTTGAAATTGACATCGAAATTCCGAACGATTTCTATTTAAATAGTAATTTGAACATATTAGAAACTTTGGCTCTTTCATCCACTAAAAAAATCACTTTAAATGCAAAAAACAAAAGTGAAGTTGTTATAATTATTGAACCAAATTTAACTTATCAAACTTATAAAAATGAAATTATTGAAGTAAGTTGTGGCATTGTTGACAACAAAGTAAATGAAATTGATAAAGCTATTATTTTTGACAGAATTAGTAGGTTTACAGCTTCAAAACTTGGATCGCCACTAACTTCTAAAATATTAATTTCTCAAGAAGATTATGCGCGTCAGCCTTTTTATGGATTAAATCAATTACCTAGTTTTTTAAGTCCATTTTCAGACAATCTCATGTTTGAATTAAAATTTTTAAAAACCTATTTGAATAATTATTTAAAGGAAAATTTGAATCTTAACCAAAGACGCGACTATTGGATTTATGATGGTATTCAACTATTTTTAATGATGCAGTACGCGGAAGAATATTTCCCAAATTTAAAGATGACTGGAAATGTAGCTAATCTAAAAATTTTAAAACCTTACCATTTTGTTAATCTCGATTTTAACCAACAATTCAATTATTTATATATGTTGATGGCAAGAAAAAATCTAGATCAACCACTGAACGAACCAAAAAATAAATTGATAAAATTTAATGAGCAAATCGCTAGTAAATATAGAGCAGGATTAAGTTTTAAATATTTAGATAGTTATTTAGGAGATGATATTGTTCATAATTCAATTCGAGAATATATCCAAGAAAATCAATTTTTCGGAAGCAATTCACGTCAATTCGAAACCGTTTTATTGAAAAATAGTCCTAAAGATATCGGTTGGTTTTTTAGAACTGTTATTGAAACGCGTGATTTAATAGATTATAAATTTGGAAAAGTAACCAAATCAAAGGATTCTTTATCAGTTAACATTATCAATAAAACAGGAACTAATGTGCCGATTTCACTCTATCACATCAAGGATAATGAAATCGTTCATAAAAGTTGGATTACCAATATCACATCCGATTCCACACTAATCGTTCCAAGATTTGAAGCTGATAAATTAACCTTAAACTATTTCAATGAAGTTCCCGAATACAATCTAAGAAACAATTGGAAATCTCTAAAAGGTTTCTTTTTTAACAACCGTCCATTTAAGTTTCTTTTTTTCAAAGATTTGGAAGAGCCAAATTACAATCAATTATTTTTTGTTCCAGAAGCTGAATTTAATATATATGACGGAATAGCACCTGGAATTCGATTCAACAATAAATCAATACTCAATAAACCTTTTATATTTAGTATAAGTCCTATGTATTCAACTAATACGGGGACTTTTGTTGGAAAATTTTCCACCTTAATTGAAGATAATATTCGCGAAAAAGGAAAGCTATATAGTATCAGATACATGGCAAATGGTAGTCGTTTTCATTACACAAAAGATGCTTTTTACACAACTTTTACACCGATGATTCAATTTAGATTTCGTGATGAAAATTTAAGAACTAATAAAAACGAATTCATTCAAATAAGACAAGTGTATGTGAATCGTGATAAATCAGAATATATTACAGATACTAACACTGAAAATTACAATATTTTCAATCTAAAATATGGAAATTACCAGTCCGAAGGAACCAAACACTTTTCCATTTTAAATGATTTGCAAATATCCAATTCTTTTGGAAAAATTGCTTCTGAAATTCACTATCGAAAATTATTCGAAAACAATCGTCAAATTAGTTTACGCCTTTTTGCCGGAGCCTTTATGTTCAGAAGTACCAATTCAGACTTTTTTAGTTTTGGACTAGACAGACCCAACGATTATATGTTTGATTATAATTTATTAGGAAGAAGTGAAACCACAGGTATTTATAGTCAACAATACGTTTATGCAGAAGGTGGATTCAAGTCTAAATTTGACACAAGACTTGCTAACCAATGGATGGCAACTATTAACGGAACTTTCAATATTTGGAATTGGATTCAAATTTATGGAGATGCTGGAATGCTTAAAAACCAATATTCAACTGCTAAATTCGTTTTTGATTCCGGTTTGCATTTTAACTTAGTTCCTGATTTTTTTGAACTTTTCTTACCTGTTTACTCTTCCAATGGTTTCGAATTAAATTCAAATAATTATGGAGAAAAAATTCGTTTTGTAGTAACATTAGCCCCTAAAACTTTAATTTCATTATTCACTAGAAAATGGTTTTAACATATTTTCAACCCTATCTTTAAGAATTACATAAATAAAAATCATTTTTTTTTAAATTCATTGCGTTTTTAAAACGAAATCTATTGATAAATTAATAATAATTAAAAAATTATCAAACATAGTATTGTTTTATTCTGCTAAATAATTAAATTTGTTGAATTATCAATTTCGTATAAACGGTTTATGAAAACAGCAACAACATCGGAAGTAGTTTCTTTTGAAGATTTCAAAAAAGAAGTCCTTAACGATTATAAAATCGCCCGAATTAGTAGAGAATGTAGTCTTCTTGGAAGAAAAGAAGTACTCACAGGTAAAGCTAAATTTGGTATTTTTGGCGATGGTAAAGAAGTGCCGCAATTAGCTATGGCAAAAGCATTTCAAAATGGAGATTTCCGTTCAGGATACTACCGCGACCAAACCTTTATGATGGCAATTGGTGCTATGAATATCGAGCAATTCTTCGCTGGATTATATGGCCATACCGATATTAATTTTGATCCAATGAGTGCTGGTCGTCAAATGGGCGGACACTTTGCAACGCATTCATTAGATGAAAATGGAAATTGGAAAAACTTAACCCAACAAAAAAATTCGAGCTCTGACATCTCTCCTACCGCTGGACAAATGCCGCGTTTGTTAGGATTGGCTCAAGCTTCAAAAATATATAGAAATGTTTCAGGTATTAACCAAACCAACTTCTCCGAAAACGGAAATGAAGTAGCTTGGGGAACTATCGGAAATGCTTCTACTTCTGAAGGTTTATTCTTCGAAACGATTAATGCTGCGGGTGTTTTACAAGTACCAATGGTAATGAGCGTTTGGGATGACGAATACGGAATTTCAGTGCATGCGCGTCATCAAACCACAAAAGAAAACATTTCAGAAATCTTAAAAGGTTTCCAACGTGATGAAGAAAATAAAGGATACGAAATTTTACGCGTTAAAGGTTGGGATTACCCAGCTTTAGTAGAAACGTACCAAAAAGCATCTCAAATTGCTCGTGAAGAACACGTTCCTGTTTTAGTGCACGTAAGCGAATTAACGCAACCGCAAGGTCACTCAACTTCTGGAAGTCACGAACGCTATAAAAATGCAGAACGTTTGGCTTGGGAAGCAGAATTTGATTGTGTAGCTAAAATGAAAACTTGGTTAATCGATAACAACATCGCTACTTCAGAAGAATTAGAAGAAATCGACGCCCAAGCTAAAAAAGATGTTTTAGAAGGTAAAAAAGCAGCTTGGACCAACTTTACAAGTCCAATTAAAGCTGAACAACAAGAGTTAGTTGGTCTATTAAACACCATCGCTTCACAAAGTGAAAACAAAGTATTTATCGAAAAAATAGCTAACGATGTTGCTTCTATAAAAGAACCAATTCGCAAAGATTTATTGGTAGCCGCTCGTAAAGTATTGCGCATGATAATCAAAGAAAATTCACGTGCTACTTTAGCAACTTGGATTGAGAATTATACAGAGAAAATCCAACCAAAATTCAGTTCGCACTTATTTTCGCAATCGGATACAACCGTTTTAAAAACGAAAGAAGTAGCTCCAACTTACGATGCAACTGCGGAAGATGTGGATGCTCGTTTGGTTTTAAGAGACAACTTTGATGCTATCTTTTCTAAATATCCAGAAACCTTAATTTTTGGTGAGGATTCTGGAAATATTGGTGACGTAAACCAAGGTTTAGAAGGAATGCAAGAGAAATACGGAGAATTACGCGTTGCCGATGTAGGAATTCGTGAAGCTACAATTTTAGGTCAAGGAATTGGAATGGCAATGCGTGGATTACGACCAATTGCTGAAATTCAATATTTAGATTATTTGTTGTACGCTATCCAAATCATGAGTGATGATTTAGCGACATTACAATACAGAACAGCGGGTCGTCAAAAAGCACCGTTAATCATCAGAACTCGCGGTCACCGTTTAGAAGGTGTGTGGCATTCAGGTTCACCAATGGGAATGATTATCAATGCGATTAGAGGAATTCACGTTTTAGTTCCAAGAAACATGACCAAAGCCGCTGGTTTTTATAACACATTGCTAGAAACTGACGAACCTGCATTGGTAGTAGAATGTTTGAACGGTTACCGTTTAAAAGAAAAAATGCCTACGAATTTAGGCGAATTCAAAACACCAATCGGAGTTGTTGAAACTATCAAACAAGGAACGGATATTACGTTAGTTTCTTACGGTTCAACATTACGTTTGGTTGAACAAGCAGCAAATGAATTAGAATCTGTTGGAATTAGCGCTGAAATTATTGATATTCAATCGCTTTTACCTTTCGATATCAATCACGATATTGTAAAATCGGTTGCAAAAACGAATCGTTTATTAGTAATTGACGAAGACGTTCCAGGTGGAGCAAGTGCTTATATTTTACAAGAAATTGTGGAGAATCAAAATGCTTATAAACATTTAGATAGCGCACCTCAAACCTTAACATCTAAAGCGCACCGACCAGCTTATGGAACGGATGGTGATTACTTCTCAAAGCCCTCTGCAGAAGACATTTTTGAGAAAGTTTATGCGATTATGAATGAAGCAGATCCAACAAAATATCCAAGTTTGTATTAAAAAATTTGTTTATTCGAAAATTAATTAGAAATATTTGCATCATACAATTAAGAACATGATTTCAATTTTAAATAATACTTGGTGGTGGTCTAACTTACGTCAAACGTCGTGAGCGAAACCTGCTATAGTATAATTTAAAACCAATACATAGAAAAGGCTTGTCAATCACGACAAGCCTTTTTTTATTGCCAAAAATTCAAATCACATGAAAAAATACAAGTTACATACTAGTTACAAACAAATTCTTGCCGACACCATTACGCCAGTAAGTGTTTACTTAAAAATTCGCGATAAATTTCCCAATAGCATTTTATTGGAAAGTTCGGATTATCATGCAAATGATAATAGTTTTTCGTACATCTGCTTCAATCCGATAGCTTCCATAAAAGTGGAAAATCAAAAAATTGAAACGAATTTTCCAGATGGATTTTCAGAGATTATTCCAATTGATGCTGATGTTAATGTTGCTAAAAAAATCGAAAATTTCTCTAATCAATTCGAAAATGAAAAGTCAGATTTTAAATTCATTACACAAGGATTATTTGGTTATTTAGCTTACGATGCAATTCAATATTTTGAGAAAGTTTCAATTGCTAAAAAATCATCAGAAAACGAAATTCCTGAAATTTATTACGCTGTTTATCAGAATATCATCGCAATAAATCATTTCAAAAATGAAGCCTATTTATTTTGTCATAGTTTTGATGGAAGTAATAATATCCCTGAAATTGAACAGTTATTACAAGCAAGAAATTTTGCTACATTCTCCTTTCAAAAATCAGGAAACGGAACTTCTAACTTAACCGATGACGAATTCAAAAACTATGTTTCATTAGCCAAAAAACACTGTTTACGCGGCGATGTTTTTCAATTGGTACTTTCTAGAAGATTTTCACAAGATTTCAAAGGCGATGAATTCAATGTGTATCGTGCTTTACGAAGCATAAATCCTTCACCGTATTTGTTTTATTTTGATTATGGAAATTTCAAAATATTCGGCTCATCACCAGAAGCACAATTAGTAATCAAAAACAATTTTGCCGAAATTCATCCTATCGCAGGCACATTCAAACGCACAGGAAACGACGAACAAGATGCCGAGTTAGCCAAAAGATTAGGCGAAGACACGAAAGAAAACAGCGAACATGTCATGTTAGTCGATTTAGCAAGAAACGATTTAAGCCGAAGTTGCCACGAAGTGAAAGTAGAAAAATACAAAGAAGTGCAATTTTTCTCTCACGTGATTCATTTGGTATCAAAAGTATCGGGAAAATTAAAAGAAAATCATACATTTATGGAATTAGTTGCCAAGACATTTCCGGCAGGAACTTTAACTGGAGCGCCAAAAATAAAAGCCATGCAATTGATTGAAAACATCGAAAAAACCAATCGAAGTTTCTATGGTGGCGCCATCGGAGTGTTAGACTTTGAAGGCAATTTCAATCACGCGATTATGATTCGTTCTTTTTTGAGTAAAAATCACACGTTACATTTTCAAGCTGGAGCCGGAATTGTTGAAAGTTCAACCGAAGAAAACGAAATACAAGAAGTGTACAATAAGTTAGGTGCTTTACAAAAAGCCCTTGATTTAGCAGAAAACATATAAAAAGGTTTCAAGTTTCAGGTTAATTGGAACTTGAAACTTGAAACAAAAAAACATGAAACAAAAATTATGAAAATAGCAGTTATAGACAATTACGATAGTTTCACCTACAATTTAGTCCACTATTTAGAGGATTTGAATGCGAATGTAACCGTATTTAGAAACGATGAATTTGAATTGAATGAACTAGAAAAATTCGATAAAATATTACTTTCGCCAGGACCAGGAATTCCTGATGAAGCGGGTTTATTGAAAGAGGTAATCAAAAAATACGCTTCAAGCAAAAGTATTTTCGGAGTTTGTTTGGGCTTACAAGCTATCGGAGAAGTTTTTGGAGGAGAATTAACCAATCTAGAAAAAGTATATCACGGTGTGGCAACCAAAGTCACAAAAACCGAAGACGACTTTATTTTCAAGGATTTACCAAACGAATTCGAAGTAGGCCGTTACCATTCTTGGGTCGTTTCCAACGAAAATCTTCCTGCCGATTTAATCGTAACTTCTATTGATGAAAACGGTCAAATTATGTCTATGAAACACACTCATTTTGATATTCGAGGTGTGCAATATCATCCAGAAAGTGTTTTAACTCCTTTCGGAAAAAAAATTCTAGAAAATTGGCTTAGCCATTAATTAACAACAACATACACGCTTAATTTCTTGCTTCTCTAACACAAAATCAGTGAAGTACAGCCCAACTTATGTCCAATTTTAAAATAATTAAAATGAAAAATATATTAAATCGTTTAATCCAACACGAAATTCTAACTAAAGAAGAAGCAAAAGATGTTTTGATCAATATTTCATCGGGAAGTTATAATCCAAGTCAAATTGCAGCATTCATGACGGTTTATATGATGCGAAGCATTACTATTGAAGAATTAGCAGGTTTCCGTGAAGCTTTGCTAGAATTGTGTAATCCCGTAGATTTTTCTGCTTACAATACGATTGACTTGTGTGGAACTGGTGGCGATGGAAAAGATACTTTCAATATTTCCACTTTAGCTTCTTTTATTGTAGCTGGAACAGGAATTAAAGTCGCAAAACATGGAAATTATGGAGTTTCTTCGATTTCTGGATCAAGTAATGTGATGGAAAAAATGGGGGTAAAATTCACTAACGATTCCGATTTCTTAACCAAATCTATTGAAGAAACCAATATTGCTATTTTACACGCACCACTCTTCCACCCTGCTATGAAAAATGTAGGTCCGATTCGAAAAGAATTAGGCGTGAAAACGTTTTTTAATATGTTAGGCCCTATGGTGAATCCATCATTCCCAAAGAATCAAATGGTGGGCGTTTTTAGTTTGGAATTAGCGAGAATGTATGCGTATTTGTACCAAAACACGAATACCAACTACTCCATTTTACACGGATTAAGCGGATTTGATGAAGTTTCCTTGACTGATGAAGTAAAAATCATTTCCAACACTTCCGAACAAATTTTAAAACCTTACGATTTCAAATTACCAGAATGCAAACTAGAAACTATCAGAGGGGGAACAACTGTGGATGAAACCGCTAAAATTTTCTACAACGTGATTTCTGGAAAAGGAACCACAGCTCAAAATAATGTGGTTTGTGCAAATGCAGCAATTGCAATTCAGACCGTTGAAAAGTCGAATTATGAGGAAGCTTTAGCCAAAGCGCAAGAAAGTTTAGCCAGCGGAAAAGCATTAGAAAAATTGAAAAAATTAATTGAAATAAGCAACTAATAGTTATCAATTCGAGCGAAATCGAGAACTTATGAACATCTCGACTTCGCTCGATGTGACACAAAAATAATAATTATGAATATCTTAGATAAAATCATCACCGATAAAAAACGCGAAGTCGAAATAAAGAAAAACATTATTCCTGTTTCGCAATTAGAAGCTTCGGTTTTATTCAATTCTCGAACGTATTCTATGAGTAAATTATTGAAAAATAGTGTTTCAGGAATTATTGCCGAGCATAAGCGTCGTTCGCCTTCTAAAGCTGTAATTAACAATAATCATTCAGTAGAAGATGTGGTTTTAGGTTATCAAAATGCAGGCGTTTGCGGAATTTCTGTTTTGACAGATGCTAAATATTTTGGTGGAAGTTTGGATGATTTTTTATTAGCAAAAGCTTCGGCAAATATTCCTTTGTTACGAAAAGAATTCATTGTTGAGGAATATCAAATTTTGGAAGCCAAAGCGCACGGAGCCGATGTAATCTTACTAATCGCAGCGGTTTTAACTCAAAAAGAAATCAAGCAACTTTCTGAATTTGCTCAAAGTTTAGGTTTAGAAGTATTGTTGGAAGTTCATAATTTGGAGGAATTGGAAAAATCGATTATGCCAAGTTTAGATATGATTGGAGTGAACAATCGCAATTTAAAAACTTTTGAAGTGAGTTTGGATTACAGCAAAGAATTAGCTACTAAAATTCCAGAAGAATTCGTAAAAGTGTCTGAAAGTGGCATTAGTTCAATTGAAGCAGTAAAAGAATTACAACAACTTGGCTATCAAGGATTTTTAATGGGAGAACTTTTCATGAAAACTGAAAATCCAGGTTTGGAAGCTAAACAATTCATTCAAAAATTAATGGCATGAAAAACATAAAACTAAAAATTTGCGGTATGAAATATCCAGAAAACATCACGGAAATTTCAGCTTTACAACCTGATTATCTAGGTTTTATCTTTTGGGAAAAATCAAAACGAAATATGACTTTGGATTCGATTCCTGAACTTCATGAAACTACAAAAAAAGTAGGCGTTTTTGTAGATGCGTCGATACAAGAAATTGCTGCAAAAATTAATCAATATCAATTAGACATCATTCAATTACATGGAAATGAGTCGTTTATTATTTGTGAAAATGTGAAAAAATTAGGTGTTGAAGTCATCAAAGTTTTTTCCATGGATTCAACTTTCAATTTTTCAAAATTAAAAGAATATGTATTTGCTGTCGATTATTTTCTTTTTGATACGAAAGGAAAATTACCAGGTGGCAACGGAATTACTTTCGATTGGACTATTTTGGAAAATTATCACTTTAATGTTCCATACTTTTTAAGCGGTGGCATTGGAACTACAGAAATTGACGGATTAAAAAAACTTCTAAAATCACCCGCTGCAAA
Source organism: Flavobacterium fragile (assembly GCF_023634865.1). Taxonomy (GTDB): domain Bacteria; phylum Bacteroidota; class Bacteroidia; order Flavobacteriales; family Flavobacteriaceae; genus Flavobacterium; species Flavobacterium fragile. Next base: position 49,566 of record NZ_JAMLJN010000006.1, on the reverse strand, counting down.
TAAGTGCTATGGAATTGATGTCAATAGCCGTTTCGAAAAAAAACTTGGAATCAAAAATAAAATCAAGTTGCAAAAATTTAAAAAATTGCTATATGAAATATAATGTTGATGAAAATGGATTTTACGGCCAATTTGGAGGAGCTTTTATTCCCGAAATGTTGTATCCTAATGTAGAGGAATTAAAAGAAAACTACTTAAAAATTATGGCCGAACCTTCTTTTCAAGAAGAGTTTAACGACTTGCTACAACAATTTGTGGGTCGCCCAACGCCTTTGTATTTTGCCAAACGTTTATCCGAAAAATACAACACCAAAATCTACTTGAAGCGAGAAGATTTATGTCACACCGGAGCACACAAAATTAACAACACCATCGGTCAAATTTTAGTCGCCAAACGTTTAGGTAAAACCAGAATCATTGCTGAAACTGGTGCAGGTCAACATGGCGTAGCGACAGCAACGGTTTGTGCTTTAATGGGATTAGAATGTATCGTGTACATGGGTGAAGTCGACATCAAAAGACAAGCTCCCAATGTAGCCCGCATGAAAATGTTAGGCGCAGAAGTTCGTCCAGCATCTTCAGGTTCAAAAACTTTGAAAGATGCTACTAATGAAGCGATTCGCGATTGGATTAACAATCCAATTGATACGTTTTACATCATTGGTTCTGTGGTGGGACCACATCCTTATCCAGATATGGTGGCACGTTTTCAAAGTGTGATTTCTAAGGAAATTAAATCCCAACTTTTAGCTCAAGAAGGTAAAGAAAATCCAGATTATGTAATTGCTTGTGTGGGTGGTGGAAGCAATGCTGCTGGTGCTTTTTACGAATTTTTAGACGAAGAATCGGTAAAATTAATTGCTGTGGAAGCGGCTGGACACGGAGTTGATTCTGATGAAAGTGCTGCGACTTCTGTTTTAGGAAAAATTGGAATCATTCACGGAAGTAAAACTTTATTAATGCAAACCGAAGACGGACAAATTACCGAACCTTACTCTATTTCCGCTGGATTGGATTATCCGGGTGTTGGTCCACTTCATGCTCATTTACACGATACTAAACGTGCAGAATTCATAGCTATAACAGATAAAGAAGCCATGCAATCTGGATTAGAAATATCAAAAACAGAAGGTATTATTCCAGCAATTGAGACCGCTCATGCTTTTTCTGTCTTGGATAAAAAACAATTCCAACCTAATGATATTGTGGTCATCAATTTATCGGGAAGAGGGGATAAAGATTTGAATACGTATATCGATTATTTTAAGTTTTGAATAGTGATTAGCTAAAAACTTACATGAACTTTTAAAAACTTTATATAAAGTTAGTATATCATCTTATATGATTTATATGTTTAATAAAATCATTACGCACTTTGCGAAAAACTTTGCGCCTTTGCGTTAAAACAAAAAAATATGAACAGAATTAACCAAAAATTACAAGAAGATAAAAAACTGCTTTCCATCTATTTTACTGCAGGATTTCCGGAACTAAACGACACCGATTCCATCATTCAAGAATTGGAAAAAAATGGTGTGGATATGATAGAAATTGGGTTACCTTTTTCTGATCCATTAGCTGATGGACCAACCATTCAAGAAAGTTCAACTATTGCGATTGAAAACGGCATGACGACTTCATTACTATTTGAACAATTAAAAGACATTAGAAAATCGGTTCAAATTCCTTTAATCATAATGGGTTATTTTAATCCGATGTTGCAATTTGGAATAGAGCAATTTTGTAAAAAATGTGCTGAAGTTGGAATTGATGGTTTAATTATTCCTGATTTACCGCTATTCATTTACGAAACCGAATACAAGTCTATTTTTGAAAAATATAACTTGAAAAACATCTTTTTGATTTCGCCACAAACTTCGGAAGGAAGAATACAACAAATCGATGCGATTTCCGATAGTTTTATTTACATGGTGAGTTCTGCAGCCGTTACGGGAAGTCAATCAGGATTTGGTTCAGAACAAATGGAGTATTTCAAACGAATTTCAAATATAAACTTAAAAAATCCGCAAATTGTTGGTTTTGGAATTAAAGATGAAGAAACATTTGAACAAGCTACAAAATATCAAAAAGGTGCGATAATTGGAAGTGCTTTTATTAACTTTTTGAAGGAAAATCCGATTTCAGACATTTCAAAATTTTTAAATTCAATAGCGAAATAAATGTTAAAATCTTCAATTGAAAGTAATAAAAAAATTGACTTTCACCGCTAACTTTTTATATTTGTTTTAAACAAAAAAAACGAAATAAAACTATGAAGAAACTATTGCTTTCTAGTGCTATCCTAACTTTATTTTTAACAAGTTGTTCTTCGGCACAAAAGACGCAAACTCTAGCGGAAGCTGGAACTTATATTTCAACCATCACGGCTCCTGAACTAAGTAAACACTTATATATTGTAGCAGGTGATGAAATGCAAGGTAGAAACACAGGAGAACCTGGACAAAAAAAAGCAGGGGAGTATTTAATCAACGAATACAAAAAAATGGACATCAGTTTTCCACCTGGAGCAACTGATTTTTATCAAAAAGTGCCTTCTGAATTTATGAAAAGAGGATTTGCACCAAAACTTAATGATTCAGAAAATATTTGGGCTTTCATTAAAGGTTCTGAAAAACCAGATGAAATTTTAGTGATTTCAGCTCATTACGACCATGTTGGAATGAAAAACGGTGAAATTTACAACGGAGCTGACGATGATGGATCTGGAACAGTTGCTTTACTAGAAATTGCTCAAGCTTTCAAAGAAGCTCAGAAAAAAGGTCACGGACCAAAACGTTCGATTTTATTTTTACACGTAACGGGTGAGGAACACGGATTACATGGTTCAAGATACTATTCAGAAAATCCTTTATTTCCCTTAAAAAATACCATCGCTAACATTAATATTGATATGATTGGAAGAAGAGATACACTTCATCCAAACACAAACAATTACATCTATGTCATTGGTTCAGATCGATTAAGTAGTGAATTACACAGTATTAATGAAGAGGTGAATACAAAGTACACCCAATTAAAATTAGACTATAAATACAACGAAAGAAACGATCCTGAAAGAATCTATTTTCGTTCAGACCATTATAACTTTGCTAAAAAAGGAATTCCGGCTATTTTCTTCTTTAATGGAGTTCATGCTGATTACCACTTACCTAGCGATACTCCTGACAAAATTGAGTACGATGCTTTAGCCAAACGTGCTCAATTAGCATTTGCCTTAGCTTGGGAATTAGCGAATCGAGAAGAAAGAATTAAAGTAGATAGAGACGGAAAATAATCCTGAACTTTTTAAAAATAAAAACTCCTGATGATTAGTCAGGAGTTTTTTATTGGGATTTTGTTTGAAATTAAAATACAAACATTGCTCTTTCGCTCATTAATTCATTTACTTCTTCTGCAACTTGTTCTAAAACTGCTTCATCAGTATGATTCATTAATACTTTATCAATTAAAGCTACAACCGTTTCCATATCTTCTTCCACTAAACCACGTGTTGTGATAGCAGGAGTTCCCACACGAATACCCGAAGTAACAAATGGTGATTTATCATCAAATGGCACCATGTTTTTATTCACTGTAATTTCAGCTTTTACCAATGCATTTTCCGCATCTTTACCAGAAATTCCTTTATTTCTTAAATCGATTAACATCATGTGGTTATCAGTACCACCAGAAATTAATTTGTAACCTCTTTTGTTGAACGCTTCTGCCATTGCTTGTGCATTTTTCTTTACTTGCATAGCATAACGGAAAAATTCATCCGTTAAAGCTTCCCCAAAAGCCACTGCTTTAGCCGCAATAATATGCATTAAAGGTCCACCTTGATTTCCAGGGAAAACCGACATATCTAAAACATGCGACATCATTCTGATTTCTCCTTTTGGAGTGGTTAATCCCCATGGGTTTTCAAAATCTTTACCCATCATAATCATTCCACCTCTTGGACCTCTTAAAGTCTTATGAGTAGTAGTAGTTACAATATGACAATGTGGAATTGGATCATTCAATAGACCTTTAGCGATTAAGCCTGCTGGGTGTGAAATATCGGCTAACAATAAAGCACCAACGCTATCTGCAATTTCTCTGAAACGTTTAAAATCCATATCACGAGAATAAGCCGAAGCACCAGCAATGATCATTTTTGGTTTTTCTCTTAAAGCAATTTCTTGGATTTTGTCATAGTTCAATACACCAGTCTCTTCTTCAACTCCATAAAAAACAGGACGATATAATTTACCTGAGAAATTTACAGGAGAACCATGCGTTAAGTGACCACCGTGAGATAAGTCAAATCCTAAAATAGTATCACCTGGTTTTAAACAAGCTGCAAAAACTGCTGTGTTAGCTTGAGAACCTGAGTGTGGTTGAACGTTAACATATTCAGCACCAAACAAAGCCTTAGCTCTATCGATTGCGATTTGTTCTACAATATCTACCACTTCACATCCTCCATAGTATCTTTTACCTGGATATCCTTCAGCATATTTGTTAGTTAAACATGAACCTGCAGCTTCCATTACTTGGTCGCTCACAAAGTTTTCAGAAGCAATTAATTCAATTCCGTGAATTTGTCTATCTTGTTCGTCAAGAATTAGGTCAAAAATTTGTTCGTCGCGTAGCATTGCAATAAATATTCGTTAAAATTAGGTCAAAATTACGAAAAAGGTTTGTTAAATTAATAGATAATTTTATATTTGGTTCATAATTTTTCAACAACAAACTTATCAATATAAATATGCCAAATACTGCAAACGACCCAAATAGAAAATCATGGATTCCAGTACCTGAAAATAGTGACTTTCCTATTCAAAATATCCCTTTTGGTGTTTTCATTACTAAAGAAGACGTAATTACCATTGGAACACGAATTGGAAATTGTGCTATCGACATGGGTGCTTTACAACAATTAGGATATTTTGAAGGTATTGAACTTACTGATGATATGTTTATGCAAGATACATTGAACGATTTCATATCAGATGGTAGAAAAACATGGCGTTTAGTCAGAAATCGTTTAGCTGAACTTTTTGATGAAAACAACCCAATTTTAAGAGATAACAAAAGTCACAGAGAAGTGGTTATTTTCAAAGTAGAAGATATTGAAATGCTTTTACCCGTTCAAATTGGAGACTACACCGATTTTTATAGTTCAAAAGAACACGCTACAAACGTAGGAAAAATGTTCCGAGATCCAGACAATGCACTTTTACCCAACTGGTTGCACATTCCTGTTGGATACCATGGAAGAAGCTCGACAATTGTTCCTTCAGGTATCCCTGTTCACAGACCTTATGGCCAAACTTTACCAAATGGAGAAACAACCCCCGTTTTTGGCCCCTCAAGATTAGTGGATTTTGAATTAGAAACAGCTTTTATAACCACTGATGCCAATTTAATGGGAGAACCTATTTCGGTTGAAGAAGCAGAAGAACACATCTTTGGAATGGTGTTGTTTAACGATTGGAGTGCTCGTGATATCCAAAAATGGGAATATGTGCCACTAGGACCTTTCTTAGCAAAAAACTTTGCTTCCTCAATTTCACCTTGGATTGTAACAATGGATGCATTAGAACCTTTCAGAACAAAAGGTCCTGAGCAATCTCCTGAGCCATTACCTTATTTACAACAAAAAGGAGAAAAAGCATTTGATATCAATTTAGAAGTTGCAATTAAACCTGAAAATATTGATGAAACAATAGTTTCTCGTTCTAACTTTAAATACATGTATTGGTCAATGGCGCAACAACTAGCTCATCACACGATTAATGGATGTAGAGTAAATTCAGGAGATATGATGGGAAGTGGAACAATATCAGGGCCTACAGAAGATTCTTTTGGTTCTATGTTAGAGTTAACCTGGGGTGGACAAAAACCATTGAAAATGAAAGATGGCTCTGAACGTAAATTTATTAATGATAACGATACTGTTATCATAAGAGGATATTGTCAAAAAGGAAATTTAAGAATTGGTTTTGGTGAAGTTTCCACTAAATTACTACCAGCAGTAGAATTAAAACATTAGAATACTTTTTGAAAAAAAATAATTTCTTTTTAAAAAATTGTTGTAATTTTATATAGTTACAACATTTTTTTTACTAATAAATCATGAAGAAATTATTCTTACTATTAGTGCTGTTTTTGCTAATCCATACCTCTTATGCTCAAGTAGGTATTGGCACCACAACACCTAGAGGAGCACTTGACGTAAATTCTAGCTCTACTGGTTTTTTACCTCCGCAAGTGGCGTTAACATCTACAACAGATATTACAACAGTTACCAATCCGCAAGGAGGTTCTTTAGCTGAAGGTACCATTGTTTATAATACCACAACTGTAAGTGATGTTATACCAGGTTACTACAATTGGAATGGTACAAAATGGGTTAAGTTGGCAATTGCAGAAAATACTGTTAAAAGCTTTAATTCAAGTGGCGCAATTACTAATCAAATAAAAAAATGGTACGGTACAGTAACTGGATCTACGGCAGATGGACAGAGTATTAACATCAGTTCCGCAGGATTTACAACAATATTAAGTGTTCATATTTCCCCTGTAAATAATGTTAACAATGAAAAGGGTGCTATAGCTCAGGTTAAAAGTGTATCTACAACCGCAATAGTAGTAAATATGCTACAATCTAAAACCACTGCTGTTTTACTTGGAGGTTCTATAGATGGATTACAATTTCACTCATCACCTTCTTCTGTTACTTACTATGTAGAAGTAACAGGCTACTAACTATATAACCAAACATGTAATCTTAATGTAGAACTTAATTAACAAAAATTATAATTTAAAATATAAATACCATAATTTTACCCTAATATTTAATCACATTAAAAATATGGTAAAAAAAATTTTTTTCTTATTAGGCATTCTAGCTTTAATAACCTCTTGTAGCTTAAAACAAACGCATACTGCTTTAAATTCAGGAAATTATGATGAGGCTATAAATAATTCGATAAACAAACTCCTCAGTGGAAAAAATGATAAAGGAAAGCAACAATACATTTATATCTTAGAGGAAGCTTTCGCCAAAGCCAAACAACGTGATTTAGAAACTTTGAACTTACTAATAAAAGAAAATAACCCTTCTAATCACGAGCGAATTTTCAATTTATACACTCAATTAAATAATCGACAAGAAAGAATCAAACCGCTTTTACCCCTAAAACTTATTAAAGAAGGAAGAAATGCTATTTTTCCTTTAGATGATTATTCCGATAACTTAATTAATTCAAAAAACAATCTTTCAGGATTTTTATACACAAATGCTAAAAAATTAATGACATCCAAAAATAAAATGGATTTCAGACAAGCCTATGACGATTTAGCTTATTTAGATAAATTAAATCCCAATTACAAAGACGTTCGTGCTTTAATGGATGAGGCGCAATTTAAAGGAACTGATTTTGTTCACGTGTATACTAAAAACGAAACCAACATGGTAATTCCAGCTCGTTTACAAGACGATTTACTGGATTTCAGCACGCATGGTATCAATGATAAATGGACGGTATATCATAACAACAAACAAAAAAATATCAACTATGATTTTGGTATGATTGTAAATTTCAGACAAATTAACATCTCACCAGAACAAGTAAGAGAAAAGCAATTTATTAAAGAAAAACAGATTAAGGATGGTACTAAAACACTTTTAGATGCCAATGGAAATGTAGTTAAAGATAGTTTAGGTAATCCAATCAAAGTGGATAACATGAAAACGATTACGGTTAATATCTATGAATTTACTCAATTCAAATCGTGTCAAGTAACTGCTAAAGTGGACTATATTGACTTTAGAACCAATCAATTAATTGATGCTTTTCCAGTGACTAGTGAATTTATTTTTGATTACATCTACGCCAATTATAACGGAGACAAACGCGCTTGTGATGAAAATTATTATCAATATTTTGACCGAAGAGCCGTACCTTTCCCAAGTAATGAACAAATGGTTTATGATACCGGCGAAGATTTAAAAGCCAAACTCAAAGGAATTATTACCAATAATAAGTTTAGAAGGTAAATTTTAAAATTTAATAAACGCATTTAAAAATATTAAATGCGTTTTTTTATTCAAAAAAACCACTTTTTTAATTGTAAGATTTATTGGCATAATATTTGATTCGATTTTAGTACCAAAAACTTTTAATTATGAAAAAAATAATTCTCCTTTTACTCCCCTTTGTATTTTTAAGTTGTTCATCCAATCAAAGAATATTTGATCCAAATGAAAACAAATCAGTTCTAATTGTAATTAATAACGAGTCAAATATTCCACTTTTGGAAGAATACAAGAATGAAATTCTGAACTCTGTTACTAAAAGTAAAAAAAATAAAAATATAAAATTCCACACTATTACAAACGAATCTGTTAAATATGATTATTTAATACAAGTTTTGATTAAAGAAATTGAAATAGTTGAAACATCTGAAAATCCTAAATCTCAAAAATATCAAACTGTGGTTAGTAATCCATACACTATTACAGATTTAAATTCCAATACAAGTAAAACAATTTACACCTCTATGGCTTATGAGGGTGAAATTAATGAATTTATTAATAAAAAATATTGCACTATAGATGCAGAAATAAATCTTCTTAATTTAGAGAATGGAGAGTTAGTAACTAATAAAAAAATTAAATCAACTAGCTTAATAAAGAATAACAAAATCGAAAAAAAAGGAGATCAATATTATGCCAACAATAATGCTTCAGTTTACTCAAATAACAACTTGAACAACTCCATGAAATTTGAAAACAATATTTCATACAATGGAGAAAACAACACCAATCCAAAATTTAATACTACCATCATATCACAATCAGAAGATCATGATTTATTATATACTGCAGTTTTAAAAATCAAAAAACATTATATTAGTTTTTTAAATGATTTGAAATGATTACTCAAAAAATAAAAAAATCCAATTCCAATATTAAGAATAGAAGATAAATTTTAAAACTTAATTAACAGAAGACAGTAGTACAACCTACTGTCTTTTTTTGTAACTTTATAAGTGTTTTTAACTCAAAAAAACAATAAAAAATGTCATTTTGACATCAAAACAACTGCAAAACACAGAAAATAAAGACATTTTGGCATTTTTTAAAGATTGGAACATATATTGAATAATCCCTATCAAACAACTCACTAAAAAGGATTAATTAAGAATATGAATATCAACAAATTTACAATCAAATCGCAAGAAGCTTTGCAACAAGCACAGCAAATTGCACAAAGTTTTGGGCACCAACAGCTTGAAAACGAACATATATTCAAAGGAATTTTAGAAGTAGACGAAAACGTTACGCCTTTCATTTTGAAAAAATTGAATGTTAACGTAGAGCTTTTCAAAAAAGTATTGGACAGTACCATTCAGAGTTTTCCAAAAGTTACGGGTAGCGATTTAATGTTTTCAAGAAGCGCATCTTCAACACTTACCGAAGCCGAAATTATCGCTAAAAAAATGAACGATGAATATGTTTCAATCGAACATTTGATTTTAGCTATTTTCAAATCGAAAAGCAAAGTAGCGCAAATTTTAAAAGATCAAAGCGTTACCGAAAAAGGCTTAGAAGCAGCTATTGCGGAAATTAGAAAAGGAGAACGAGTAACCTCAGCTTCTGCAGAAGAAACTTATAATTCCTTAAACAAATACGCTAAAAATCTAAATGATTTAGCAAGAAATGGAAAATTAGACCCTGTTATTGGTCGCGATGAGGAAATTCGTAGAGTACTACAAATCCTAACTCGAAGAACCAAAAACAATCCAATGTTAATTGGAGAACCAGGTGTGGGTAAAACCGCTATAGCAGAAGGTTTAGCACATCGAATAGTGGATGGTGACGTTCCAGAAAATCTAAAAGATAAAATTGTTTACTCTTTAGATATGGGTGCGTTAATTGCTGGAGCCAAATACAAAGGGGAATTTGAAGAACGTTTGAAAGCCGTAGTGAAAGAAGTAACTTCAGCTGAAGGTGATATCGTGCTTTTCATTGACGAAATTCACACCTTAGTAGGTGCTGGTGGTGGCGAAGGCGCTATGGACGCAGCCAATATTTTAAAACCAGCCTTAGCTCGTGGTGAATTACGTGCGATTGGAGCTACAACTTTGGACGAATATCAAAAATATTTCGAAAAAGATAAAGCATTAGAAAGACGTTTCCAAAAAGTAAACATCGACGAACCTGATACTGAAAGTGCGATTTCGATTTTACGTGGTATCAAAGAAAAATATGAAGCGCATCATAAAGTTCGTATTAAAGACGATGCCATTATTGCTGCGGTAGAACTTTCGCAACGTTATATTACGAATCGTTTCTTACCAGATAAAGCGATTGACTTGATGGATGAGGCAGCTTCAAAATTGCGTATGGAAATCAATTCGAAACCAGAAGAATTAGACGTTTTGGATAGAAAAATCATGCAATTGGAAATCGAAATAGAAGCGATTAAACGTGAGAACGATGAAACTAAGTTAAAAGTTCTTGGTTTAGATTTAGCGAATTTAAAAGAAGAGCGTAACGAAATTTTCACCAAATGGAAATCAGAAAAAGATGTTGTAGATAATATTCAAGCGGTAAAACTTGAGATTGAAGATTTTAAACTAGAAGCTGAACGCGCAGAACGAGATGGCGATTACGGGAAAGTAGCTGAAATTCGTTACGGAAAAATTAAAGAAGCACAAGAACGATTAGATGCTTTACAAATTCAATTAGCAGAAAATCAAGCTGGAACTTCGCTAATCAAAGAAGAAGTTACACATGATGATATCGCAGAAGTAGTAGCAAAATGGACCGGAATTCCAGTTACCAAAATGCTTCAAAGTGAAAGAGAAAAACTGCTCAAATTAGAAGATGAATTACATCGAAGAGTTGTGGGACAAGAAGAAGCTATTGGAGCTATAAGTGATGCCGTTAGAAGAAGTCGTGCTGGTTTACAAGATGCAAAAAAACCAATTGGTTCGTTCTTATTCTTAGGAACAACAGGTGTTGGTAAAACTGAATTAGCGAAAGCTCTTGCCGAATACCTTTTCGACGATGAAAATGCGATGACCCGAATTGATATGAGTGAATATCAAGAACGTCATGCGGTTAGTAGATTGGTGGGTGCGCCTCCAGGATATGTAGGTTATGATGAAGGTGGACAATTAACGGAAGCCGTTCGAAGAAAACCGTATTCTGTGGTATTGTTAGACGAAATTGAAAAGGCTCATCCTGATACGTTTAATATCTTGTTACAAGTATTAGATGAAGGTCGATTAACCGATAACAAAGGTCGTGTGGCAGATTTCAAAAATACGATTATCATCATGACTTCAAATATGGGAAGTCACATTATTCAGGAGAAATTCGAGAATTTAAAAGGCGGAATTGAAGCGGCTACCGAAGCGGCAAAAACAGAAGTCCTAGGGTTATTAAAACAAACCGTTAGACCTGAGTTTATCAACCGTATCGATGAAATCGTAATGTTCACACCGTTAACTGATAAAAACATTAAAGAAATTGTAGGATTACAATTGAAGAGTGTGATTAAAATGTTGGCACAACAACACATTACTATGGATGCAACTCCAGAAGCAGTAGCCTATTTAGCCGAAAAAGGATACGATCCTCAATTTGGAGCAAGACCTGTAAAACGTGTAATCCAACGTGAAGTATTGAACCAACTTTCGAAAGAAATATTAGCTGGAAAAGTAACTACTGACAGCATCATTCTTTTAGATAGTTTCGACGGACAATTAGTATTTAGAAATCAAAGTGAATTGGTTCACTAAGACCAATTCATAAAATATCCCCACAATCCATGGGTTCATAATGGGTTAAGTTTGTTTTAGTTTGGGAAACACCGGTTCAATTTCGAATCGGTGTTTCTTTTTACTATTATTTTCTTTTGAAAGTAGTTCGGATAATATCGTTTGGAAAAACAACCACACTTTCGTGTCCCGATTTAGAAACAGAAGCCACTCCGAAATAATAATTATCAATCACAATTCCTTTCAATTCAAAATTATCTACATCACCCACAAAACGACTGAATTCCCATTGAGGTGAAGTAGTTAATCGCCAATAAATTTTATATCCAATTATATTTTCATCATTTGGTTTTTCCCAACGTAATTTGGTATTAGGCTCAACAATTCCTCCTATTCTCACGTTTTTAGGTTCCGGTGTAGCCCAAGCTAAACTTGCCAAAGTAATAGCATTAACAGCCGTTAACTTGTTCGCATATTCAAAATTTACTCCTTCAATGACATCACCGTATTTGATTCCATTTTCTACTCTTAAATCTTGATGTTGGCGGTTGTAATTCTCATGTGCTTCCATAATTCGTACCCCTGCAAACCCTAAATCATTAAAAGGACGATGATGACCACCACGTCCAAATCGATCCAAACGATAGACTAACATTGGATTCATCTCAGGCATATAAGTTGTGGCTAATTTGTGAATATATCTAGCCAATTGTCTTGAATTTCCATCCACTTCACCTCCATAAAAACGACGATTATTTCTATCACGCTCTGATTCTGTAATAGGGGTTGGTTCCGAGAAAATTCTAAAAGTACGATTATCAATTACACCATCAACGCCTTCGATATTTCCAATCATATCGTTATTTAAAACTCCAATGATATCCCATCCTTGTTTTTTAGCGTATTCTGCAAAACCTTTTCCGCCAAACAAGCCTTGCTCCTCGCCTGACAATCCTAAATAAACGATATTGTAATCGAATTTATATTTAGATAAAACCCTGGCAGCTTCTATCGTTCCGGCCATTCCTGAAGCATTATCATTAGCACCTGGCGCATCTTTTGTAAAATCGATTGGATCCGAATTTCTACTATCAATATCACCCGTCATAATTACATAACGATTGCTGTTTTTGGTACCTTTTTGAACAGCAACTACATTTACAATCCAAGTATCTTTTGGAACACGCTCTCCATCATTAGTAGTTACAAAATCTTTTTGATAAAAAACCTCTAAACAATTTGAACACTCTTTAGATACTTTTTCAAATTCTGATTTTATCCATCGTCTAGCTGCTCCAATTCCTCTTTTATTAGATATTGTATCGCTAAACGTATTTCGAGTGCCAAAATTGGCCAATGTTCGAATATCACTTTCTATTCGCTTAGTGGAAACGGATTCGATGATTTCATAAATTCTTGCATCTGTTTGTGAAAAGATACACTGACTAAAAATCACCAAAACAAAAATGTATAATTTTCTCATAACTTTTTTTCACAAATTTAATGATTTGGTGTGAATTGAATCACTGAAAACCAACACAAAACCAATAAATTTTGTTAAAGATTTTGGGTTATAATTTATTTACAATGCCATGAAAGTGAAGTATATTTGTTTTATAAAAATAAAATTACTGATAGTAAACATCGTAAAAATAAAACCAATAAATGAATATCACCATATACAATCATCAAATAAAAGCTACCATTAACACGTTAGGTGCCGAATTAATTCGATTAGAGAAAAAAAATCAAAATTACATTTGGACTGTTGAAGAAACGTATTGGAATAAAACCTCTCCGATTCTTTTTCCAATAGTGGGAAGATTAAAAAACGATGCTTACACGATTGAAGGAAAAACTTATGAATTGCCACGCCACGGTTTTGCCAGAAATTTTGAATTTAAGACAGAATATCTAACCGATAATTCCGTAGTATTTCTTTTAACTGAAAATGCAGAAACGCTGAAATGTTATCCATTTCCTTTCGAATTGCGATTAAAATATGAAGTAACCGAAAATGGATTAAAAATGGATTACTCGGTAATCAACAAATCGAATAAGATTATGCCGTTTTCTATTGGAGCACATCCGGCATTTGCAATAAACGAACCACTTTCAAATTTTACATTAGCATTTAATGAAGTTGAAGAGTTTGTTTCTTATGAATTAGAAAACGAACAGTTTAATAATTCGTTTCAAATCATCCCTTCCGAAAATGGAAAAATCAACTTAGATTATGCTTTATTTGAAAAGGATGCTTTGGTTTTTAAACATTTAAAATCAGACACACTTACGCTTTTGAGAAAGAATCAACCTTATATTTCAGTAGAATTCAAAGGCTTTTCTTATTTAGGAATTTGGACTAAACCAAACGCACCTTTTTTATGTATCGAACCTTGGTGTGGTTTGGCAGATAATATCAATCATAATGGAAATATTTATGAGAAAGAAGGAATTCAACTTTTAGATAATAATATTGAATTTGAAAGAGAAATAAACATTACTCTTTTATAACAATCCGTTATATTTTCGAGTAAACCATTCCGTAGCTAAAGCGATAATTACAAGAACTAACAACCAAATCCAATCAATTAGTGGTGATTTTTTAATGATTTCTTTTTGGGTAGGAATATAATTTTCATTATCAATCAAACTTTGAATTAAATTCTCAACTTGATTAGGATAATACACTTTTCCATTCGTATTTGTTGCCAATTGTTCCAATCTATTTTTATCTGGATTTACGAATTGTTTCTCAATTTCAAAATCTAACACTTCGAAACTTCCTGAGAAACTAGTGTTTGATTGTTTTTCAGTAACTTTAAACGAATAATTTCCAGCTTCTAAACCATCTAAATTTACTTTATAGGAATTCATCGTTTTCAAAAAATCGTATTTCTTTGTTGCTTTTGTTTTGGAATTAGTGACTTGAATAGTTAGTTGCGCTTTTTCATCAAATTCGTAGTTTTTATTGAAAAATTCCGCTGTAATTTCAATACTTTCTCCTGAATTATAGAAGCTTTCGTAAGTAACATTCAAATTCTTTTTAGACGCATTGGAAACTAAAAACTGAATGATTTTATCAGCAAACAAATCAAAGTCTTCAAATGATTTTTTGTTTAAATGATTTTCCAAACGCCATTTCCAGATATTTTCTCCGATTAGATAAGCTTTCCTTTTACCACCATTTTCTGTAAACGTTAAAATTGGATTTTGAACTGGTACATTTCGAACTCTAGCTGACAGTAAAGTATTTACATTGCTTTTTGCCGTTATAACTCCAAAATTATGTTCCAATGGTGGAAAGTTTTCAAATCCTATATTAGTCTGAGCAAACAAATTAAAGTTTGCCTCAAACGTTGCCAAATAATCCTCTTTTGAAGAAGACATTTTAAAATTCAAATCGTTCTGAACTTGATTTAAGAAGTCAAAATCTGTAGCCGTTCCCGTAATCACAAATGTATTGATTTGAGCTACTTTGTTTTGATCCAATATCGGCTTAAAAGCAGTTGTAGGTTGATACAAAATCAAAACATTATACTCTTGTAACGATTTGATTTCATTGGGTTTAACAATTGAAACTTTTCGTTGCTGGTTGGTTTCAATACTTCGTTTCAAAGCACCTAAATCGGGATGATTAATGGCTGAAACCAGAGCAATTTCACTTCGTTGATCGATGATTTCAACAGCAAAATTCTTGGTATTGTTAATGGTATTTTTCTCTTTGATATTCGAAGAAATAACCGCTTTGTATTTTGCTATACCCACTTTATCAGCATCTAACAAAATGATAACTGATTGGGCTTTTTTATCTTTTGAAAAGGAAACAGCTTGTTTATAAATAGTTTGATTACCCGATTGAATTGAAAAATTAGAAGTAATCAAGTCATTTCCATTGTATTGCAAAAAAACCTCAACTGGAAATTTGTTCTTTAAAAAAGCATATTTATTAACGTTAATTTGATTAATTTTCAAATCCAAAACCGAAGTTGTATCTCCTAAAACAACTGGAAAAACACTTGTATTTTCATGAAAACTAAATACATAATCATTTCCCATGGTTTGATTTCCATCGGTAAATAAAACTACAGGATAATTAATGTTTCGAAATAACTGTTTTAAATTCTTTGCCACACCATCAATGTGTGATTGATTGCCTTTAAAATCAAGCTTTTCTAAGGATTGAAATTCATCAGAAAACGAAAACAGTTGAACATCATATTTTTCAGCAATAGCTTTATTTTCAGAAATATTAAGATATAATTCTGATGCTTCTTTAGTGGCTTTTAATTCGGAAATAGATTTGGAATTATCTACTACTATTGGCAAAGGTGTTTTCTTAATTTCTGTTATTTTTCGGCTAATAATTGGATTTATCAACAACAAAAAGATTGAAAATAAACTTATAAAACGTAAAAAAGCCAAAAACCAGTACAATTTTGACTGATTTTTGACTTTATATGAATATTGGTAAAACGACAATCCAGCAGCAATAATTACTGACAATAATAAAAGTAAAATTGTGCTTGTTGTCATTTATAGTTTAAACTCTTAAGTTAACATTCCGCCGTCAACGTTAATAACTTGACCTGTTACATAAGCACTCATATCTGAAGCTAAGAAAACACAAACGTTTGCTACATCTTCTGGAGTTCCACCACGTTTTAATGGAATAGCGTCTCTCCATCCTTTTACAACATCTTCGTTTAACTTAGCTGTCATTTCAGTTTCGATAAAACCTGGAGCGATTGCATTGCAACGGATATTTCTCGAACCTAATTCTAACGCGATAGATTTAGTAAATCCGTTCATACCTGCTTTAGAAGCTGCGTAGTTGGCTTGACCTGCATTTCCTTTTACTCCTACTACACTACTCATGTTTACGATAGAACCTTTACGGTTTTTCAACATAATTTTTTGTACCGCTTTAGTCATGTTGAAAACCGATTTTAAGTTGATTTCGATTACTTTATCAAAATCTTCCTCTGACATACGCATTAATAAATTGTCTTTTGTAATTCCAGCATTGTTGATTAAAACGTCAATTGTTCCGAATTCAGCAATTACATCATCAACTAATTTTTGTGCTTCATTAAAATCTGCTGCATTTGATTTATATCCTTTAGCTTTAATTCCTAAAGCGTTTAATTCACTTTCTAAAGCCATTGCCGATTCTACAGACGAACTGTACGTAAAGGCAACATTAGCACCTTGTTCTGCAAAAACTTTTGCTATACCGCTACCAATTCCTCGGCTTGCACCAGTAATAATGGCAACTTTTCCTTCTAATAATTTCATGATAAATATTCGTGTTAGTTTGTTTTGTAATAAAGTTCAAATATAAATAATAATTTTATTCTTCTGTAAAGGTTTGCGCTTTTGAATAAACCCTCCATTTATCAATACATTCTTGTAAATCTTGCGGAATTGGAGAATCAAAACGTAAAAATTCTTTTGTTATGGGATGTTCAAAACCTAATGTTTTCGCATGAAGCGCTTGTCTTGGTAATACTTTAAAACAATTATCAACAAACTGCTTGTATTTGGTAAAAGTTGTTCCTTTTAAAATGGAATCACCTCCATAACGTTCGTCGTTAAAAAGTGTGTGACCAATGTGTTTCATGTGAACACGAATTTGATGCGTTCTACCTGTTTCTAATTGACAAGAAACTAATGTTACATAACCAAATCGTTCTAAAACTTTATAATGTGTTACAGCAGGTTTACCTTTTTCTTCTTCAGAATGAACCGCCATTTGCATTCGATTTGTATCATGACGACCGATATTTCCTTCCACAGTTCCTTCGTCTTCTTCGATATTACCCCAAACTAAGGCAATGTATTCTCTTTCCGAAGTTTTCTCAGCAAATTGTTTGGTAAGATATGCCATCGCAAAATCCGTTTTGGCAACAACCAATAAACCAGAAGTATCTTTATCAATACGATGTACCAAACCTGGTCGTTCCGAACTGTTCATGGGTAAATTCTCAAAATGATACGCCAACGCATTCACTAAAGTTCCTGAATAATTTCCGTGACCTGGATGTACTACCATTCCCGCTGGTTTGTTAATCACCAACAATTGGTCGTCTTCATATACAATATCTAACGGAATATTTTCGGGTGTTAGCAATTGCTCGTAAGTTGGGTGAGCCAAAACTAAACGCACCACATCGCCTGCTTTTACTTTGTAATTCGATTTTACGGGAACATCGTTCACTAAAATAGAACCTTTTTCTGCCGCTTGTTGAATTTTATTTCGAGTGGTATTTTCAATCATGTTCATCAAAAATTTATCCACACGCAAAGCCGATTGACCTTTACTTGCTTCAAAACGATGATGTTCGTATAACTCGTCTTCGAGTTCGGTTCCTACATTATAATCCGCCATCTCCTTCTTTAAATTCTGCTGGTTGTACTTCTTCTACTGGTGGTAATGTATCAGCAGGTTCTTCTGAACTAAAAGTTTCTTCATTAAAAACTTCTTTTCCATCCCCTAATACAAAATCCAATGTTGAATTTTTTTTCACCTTATCTCCTGCTCTTAAACGCCTTCCATCTTGAAAAATTTGCAATACAATATCCTTAGCAATGTGCGGTTTATAAGTGATTTTCCCTTCTTTTAAAGTCAGGGATTTTATCGTAGCGGAAATTTGTCGGAACGTTTTATCTTTGAATTCAGGAATTGTGATATCGGTAAATTCACCAGCATTTAATTTTACATAGACTTTACGACCATCTTTAACCAAACTTCCTGCTTTTGGATCTTGTTCTAAAATCGTAAAAGGTGGAAAATCCGCATTAAATTCAACGGTATCTAATAAGAAGACTTCTAAATCTAATTCGTTTAGTTTTTCTTCAGCGATTTCCAATTTCATTTTAGATAAATCGGGTACCTTGATTTCCTGACCATGATTGGTTCTAAAATCTAAAAACTGAATTACTAAAAATGTGAAAACTACCACAATTGTAGCCGCTAAAAAAACTTGAGTAAAAAATGTTTTACTGGTTAAATATTTAAATAAACTCATACAAAATGATATTTTGACAAAGATATAAAATTCAATAAGAAATTTCGATGCAATTCATTTTCATTTCTTCACTCTTTAAAAACGATAGTTTTGAAAAAATATTTCTTTGGTAAACAAATAAAAGAGCGTAAAATCTGAATAAATAATGTAATTTTGTGTATCACTTTTAGAATTTCAAAATGAAAAACGTTGCCATTATCATGGGAGGTTACTCTAGCGAGTACAAAATTTCGTTAACTAGCGGAAATGTTGTGTTTAACAATATTAATCGTGAAAAATATAATCCGTATCGCATTCATATTTTCAAAGAAAAATGGGTGTACGTGGACGAAAATGATGCCGAATTCCCAATTGATAAAAACGATTTTTCAGTAACCGTAAATGGAACTAAAATCAATTTTGATGTGGTTTTCAATGCTATTCATGGAACGCCAGGCGAAGATGGTTTGATGCAAGCGTATTTTGAACTGTTGAATATTCCACATTCTTCTGGTGATTATTACCAAGCAGCATTAACGTTCAACAAACGCGACATGTTATCGGTTTTAAAGCCTTACGGAATCAAAACAGCGGAATCCTACTATTTGAATTTAGGGGATGAAATCAATGTAGAAAAAATTTTAGCGAAAGTAGGTTTACCATGTTTCGTAAAACCAAATAAATCAGGTTCAAGTTTCGGAATTTCGAAAGTGAAAACTAGAGGAGAATTTCTTCCAGCTATTGAAAACGCTTACAAAGAAGACGACGAAATCATCATTGAAAGTTTCTTGGACGGAACAGAAGTTTCAGTTGGTGTGATTAATTATAAAGGAACAATTACCGTTTTACCAATTACCGAAATCGTATCAGAAAATGACTTTTTTGATTACGAAGCAAAGTATTTGGGCAAATCGAAAGAAATTACGCCAGCCAGAATTTCGGATGAATTGAAAGTAAAAATCGAAACGGTTGCCAAAAGAGCTTACGAAGTATTAAAAATGAAAGGTTTTTCGAGAAGTGAATTCATTATTGTCAACAATGAACCGCATATGTTAGAAATGAATACAATTCCAGGTCTAACCACCGAAAGTATTCTACCACAACAAGCTCGCGAAGCAGGAATTTCGTTACCAGAATTATTTGAAAACGCTATTGAATTAGCTTTAAAGAAGTAAAACATGAAAAAAGCAATATTTCCAGGATCATTTGATCCCATTACCAACGGACATTACGATATTATCAAAAGAGGTATTTCTTTATTTGATGAAGTCATTGTAGCGATTGGGGTTAATGCTGAAAAAAAATACATGTTTTCATTAGAAGATAGAAAACGTTTCATCGAAGAAGCTTTTAAAGACGAACCAAAAGTAAAAGTTATTACCTACTCTGGTTTAACAATCGATTTATGTAAAAAAGAAAAAGCAGAATTTATCTTACGTGGATTACGAAATCCAGCCGACTTTGAGTTCGAAAAAGCCATTGCTCACACCAACCGTGTCATGTCGAAAATAGAAACGGTTTTCTTGTTGACTGCGGCTCGAACATCCTTTATTTCATCGAGTATTGTGCGTGATGTGTTGCGAAATGGTGGTGATATTTCACAATTAGTTCCAGAATCGGTTTTGGATAAGAAATAAATTAATTCTCAAACACTAGCAACTTTTCTTTGATAATCAAATTCGAAAAGTGGAATTCTTCTTTTATCCATTCTAAAGTTTTGGGTTGGTAAATAAAAACGTGGGTGAAATCATCTTTGTAATACCAATTTTCAAAAGGTTTTTGGTTATTGAAAACTTCTGTTTTGCAGTATAATTTTCCTTTCGGAAGTAATATGCTTTTCAATAATTCAAATTCTTTGTAAGGCTGATGAAAATGCTCCATTACTTCGCAACACGAAACGTAATCGTATTTTTGGTTTAAAAGTGACGGTTCATTCGCAAAGAATAAATCGTAATTCTGCACTTGAAAACCTTTATCTGTCAACATTTTAGCAATTACCGGACCCGTTCCAGAACCGAAATCCAAACCTTTCGCTTCAGGAGAAAAATCTTGTAAAACAGCATTTACGATTGGCGAAACAAAGTTTTGATAGCGCTCATCATAAATATCATTATTGTGTTTTTCGTAGTGTTCTTTCTCTTCTTCAGCGGTTAAAAAAGTATGTTTGGGTCTGAAAATACCATCGCAAGAATCACATTTATAAAACAAATGCTTTGGTTTTTCACAAAAAATTCTTGATGTGGAATTACAAAGCGAGCAAGTAGGAGAAATCATAAATCAAAATTATGCATTAAGTTGAATAATCCTCTGTTTTAACTAAAAACCAGTTATTATTAACTTTTTTGAAAGTTAACTTTATTAAAATTCCATTGTCGTTTCCTCTGTAATAAATATTTCTAAAGTTATTATTAGAATCAATATTGGCTAAAAAAAGTAAACTTTCTATTTCTTCTACAAGATTAAAATGATTCCATTTTCCTTTTTCTATTTTCTGCGAAATGATTTCATAATCATCATCAAGAGAATAATCTACTAAGGGAAATAAAATGTGTGATTTTTGATAAATACTATCTTTAGAGAATTTCATTAAAAAATCAACAAACTTTTTTTCGGACAAACTATTAATGGAAATAGCATTAGAACCAGAAAACGTCCATTTATTATTTATCTTTTCAAACTTGTACTTTAAATTTTTACCTTTTTTAAAATCGAGAATTATCAAACCTTGTTCGTCTGAAAGATTCTTATCTTCAAAAACAGATAATGTGTCAGAGTTCAAGTAAGCAATAAAATCTTTCGATGAGAAAAAATTATAATCAATAGAATAGTCTTTATTGCTTTTTTGAAGTCTTTTATCAAAAATAAAACTTTCAAAAAATTCCATAAAAGAAGTTGTATCAATTGAAACAGCGGAGTTTTCCTGATTCATTTCTACGGCTTTTTCCTGAAAACCTTCTAACTTTTTATCATCAGATTTACATGAAAACAAACTAAATATAAAAATAAAAACCAAATATTTCATAGACCAAGATTTTTACTCTTCCTCTTTCTTAATTACTTTTCTCGCTACTTCAATTTTATACCTCTTCCCTTTCATTTTCTCCTCTTTGATATTTTGCAATAACGATTTCACTTTTGGATATTTCACCGCAACAAAAGAAATAAAATCTTTGACTTCGATTAATCCAATGTCGTCTTTTTCCAACTTTCCTTTTTGCGAAAAGAAGCCTACAATATCAATTTTATTCAACTTATTTTTCTTTCCTCCACTAATGTAAAGCGTTTGATATAAAGGTGCTTTTGGCAACGATTTGGCATTAGAAACATCTAATCTACGTTTGCCATAATCAAAATAATCGACTTTCTTTTCGGTTTCGTTTACCAAAACATAAGCAGTTCCGGTGGCTAACATACGAGCGGTTCTTCCGTTTCGGTGGGTGAATTCGTCCTCTTTGGCAGGTAAATGGTAATGAATTACGTGATTCATTTCTGGAATATCCAGACCACGCGCCCCTAAATCAGTTGTGATTAAATACGAAACACTGCCGTTTCTGAACTGAATTAACGCACGTTCTCGTTCGTCTTGGTCTAATCCACCATGATAAAACGTAGAAATGATGCCTTTTTGAGTCAACATATCATGAATGCGTTCTACCGCTTCTCTATGATTACAAAAAATAATCGCAGCTTCGGAATTTAAAGAGCAAATCAATTGAAACAACGAATCAATTTTATCTTTTGATTTCGAAAATACAATGCGAATATCTAAATTATCGTTCTGTTTTTCTTTCGGAATGAAATCCAATACTTTCGGATCAATTACTTTGGTATATTTCGGAATTTCCACACCTGAAGTAGCAGAAACTAAGATACGTTTGTTCGCTTTTGTAATTTTCCCAATGATATAGGACATTTCTTCATGAAAACCCAATTGCAACGACTTGTCAAATTCATCTAAAACATAGGTTTTTACATTTTCAGTAGCAAAACTTCCTCGTTCAATATGATCGGCAATTCTACCAGGTGTTCCAATTAACAACGCTGGTGGATTACTTAAATTTTTGAATTCTGTTTCTATCGAGTGACCTCCATAACACGTATTGACTTTGTAATGCGTTCCCATTTTTTTCCAAACTTGCTCAATTTGCGAACCTAATTCGCGTGATGGTACTAAAATTAAACATTGAACACCTTTTACTTCTTCATCTAATAGTTGAAAAATAGGTAATAAAAACGCTAATGTTTTTCCCGAACCTGTTGGAGAAAGCAATAAAATATTATCTTCATTTAAAATAGCCTTTTGGGCTGCTTCTTGCATTTTATTTAAACTTTGAATACCAAGATTCAATAGTACATTGTTGGAATAGGGATTTCGATTCATGTAGCAAAGATAGTGATGATTGTTGAATTAATATTTTAAACCTAAAACTATCTCGTTAACACAAAATCAATCACTTTTTAAATATAACTTTTCTATCTTTGTGATCTAAATTTAGAACATGATTCCACAAGATACTATAGTTGCGTTGGCCACCCCTTCTGGAGCGGGTGCGATTGCTATTATTCGATTATCTGGTAAGGATGCTATTGCGATAGCAGCTGAAGTATTTCAATCGGTTTCAGGAAAGGATATTACGAAACAGAAAACCCACACGATTCATTTGGGACATATTGTAGAAAATGGAAAAGTTTACGATCAAGTATTACTTTCTATTTTCAAAGGTCCGAATTCTTACACAGGTGAAAACGTGATTGAAATTTCATGTCATGGTTCTACTTTTATCCAACAACAAATCATCCAATTATTGCTTCGTAAAGGGGCGAAAATGGCACAAGCAGGTGAATTTACCCTACGAGCATTTTTAAACGGAAAATTAGACTTATCGCAAGCAGAAGCGGTTGCTGACTTAATTGCCTCTGATAATGAAGCGAGTCACCAAATTGCCATGCAACAAATGCGTGGTGGTTTTAGTAACGAGATTACCAAACTTCGTGAAGAATTACTAAATTTTGCTTCTCTAATCGAATTGGAATTAGACTTTGCAGAAGAAGATGTAGAGTTTGCCGATAGAACCCAATTTCATGAATTATTAGAACGGATTGAATTCGTTTTAAAACGTTTGATTGATTCGTTTGCAGTAGGAAATGTGATCAAAAACGGTATTCCTGTTGCTATCGTAGGCGAACCAAACGTTGGAAAATCGACTTTATTAAATGCTTTATTAAACGAAGAACGCGCCATTGTTTCTGATATTGCAGGAACCACTCGAGATACCATTGAAGACGAATTGGTTATTAATGGTATTGGTTTTAGATTTATTGACACGGCTGGAATTCGTGAAACGAAAGATGTGGTGGAAAGTATTGGGATTCAAAAAACGTTTGAAAAAATTGAACAAGCACAGGTTGTGATATATTTGTTTGAAAGTTCTAAGTTTCAAGTTTCAGGTTCTCGTTATATTACCGAAATCGAGAAAATAAAAAACAAATACCCATTAAAACAACTTATCGTTGTAGTCAATAAAATCGATTTAATTTCGGAAGTAGAAGTGAATCAAATTCGCAAACAATTACAAGAATTAAATGTTAAATTGGCTACTATTTCAGCAAAAGAAAAATCAGGTATCGATACTTTAAAAGAAGAGTTACTTTCTTTAATAAACACTGGTGCGCTTAGAAATAACGAAACAATCGTAACCAATACACGTCATTATGACTCTTTATTGAAGGCTTTAGAAGAAATTCAAAAGGTGAAATGGGGCTTAGACTCGGGACTTTCTTCTGACTTAATGGCGATTGATATTCGCTCTGCGTTGCATTACTTTGGTGAGATTACAGGCGAAGTTACAAATGACGAGTTGCTTGGAAATATTTTTGCAAATTTCTGTATCGGGAAGTAACTATACTTCTCTTTATTGTTAAGCATCTGTTTTTGTTGTGTTTACGGATTTTTTTCTTCCTTTATTTGTTGCCAAACTGCCTTTTTTTAAATATATTTGTTGTTCAATTGTTGCCATAATATCATTTTTGTTGCCCAAATAACCAAATGATATAAAGTAGAGAAATAGTGCTACATATTGCTACACTTCGCTACCTATTGCAACATAAAGCAACATTTTATGAGCAGTAATATTTCTATTCCAAAAGTATGTAATCATTGTGGCAAAACTTATATTGCCCACAAAACCACTACAAGATATTGCAGTCACAAATGCAATCAACGTGATTACAAATTAAAAGCCAAACAGCAAAAGATTGAACAAACACTACTGGAACAACAAAACATCATTGTTTCAAAGAATGACACTCAAATCTTAAATCCTAATTCACTACTTACTAAAAACTATTTATCAATCCAAGATACTGCCGACCTCATCGGTGTAAGTCGTTGGACTATTAATAGGATGGTTAAACGTGGAGAATTACAAATTCACAAATTTGGAAGAAAGAAAATTATTCAGAAAGAGCAAATAGAAAACCTTTTTAAATCTTAACACTATGAAAGTTACACTAAGAGAAAGATTAAAAGGTAATAGCATCAGTTTATATCTTGACTATTATCACAAAGGAAAAAGAAAAAACGAGTTTTTAAGACTATACCTCAACCCAGACCCGAAAACAAAGGCTGAAAAAGATGTAAACAAAAAAACACGAGAGCTTGCAGAAACTATTCGAGCACAAAGACAAATAGAAATGCAAAACGGAACTTTTGGCTTTCATGATATTGAAAAGCTAAAAGGAAGTTTTACAGCTTATTTACTAAAGCTTTCTGAAGACCGTAATACAAGTGATGGTAATTATGGTAATTGGGATAGTATGATAAAACACTTTAAAACCTTTGCTCCTTACGATGTAAGCTTTCAAGATTTAGATAGAAAGTTAGTAGAGAATTTCAGAACCTATTTAGATTCTAAAGCAGAATCCAAAAGCAAAAAGAAACTTTCTCAAAACTCTAAATATTCATATTTCAATAAATTTAAAGCTGCACTAAAACAAGCGGTTAAAGATGGCATTATAAAAACCAATCCAGGTGAAGGTGTTGATACCTTTAAGCAAGGAGAACCGCAAAGAGAATTTCTAACTTTAGAAGAATTACAAAAATTGGTTCCAGTAGAATGTGAACTGCCAGAACTAAAAAAAGCATTTTTATTTTCAGCTCTTACAGGTTTACGTTGGTCAGATATTGAAAAACTAAAATGGTCTGAAATCCAACACTCCAATGATTATGGATATTACATAAGATTCAGACAAAAGAAAACCAAAGGAGCAGAAACACAACCAATCTCAGAACAAGCAGTAAGCTTATTAGGAGAACGCAAAGAACCTGATGATAAAATCTTTGATGCTTTGAATTATAGTGCTTGGTCAAACCTAAAATTACAACAATGGGTATATAAAGCAGGTATTCATAAAGATATTACGTTCCATTGTGCAAGGCATACTTATGCAACATTGCAATTAACACTGGGAACTGATATTTATACGGTATCAAAAATGTTAGGTCATAAAGAATTGAGAACCACTCAAATTTATGCTAAAATCATTGACGAGAAAAAACAAGAAGCTGCAAACAAAATTAAATTAGATTTCTAGTTATGAGTAAAGATATTATTAATGATCTAATCTATATAAATCCTGTATCAAAAGACAACAGAACAGATGCAAAGATTAATGAAGAACTAAAAAGTTTAGTAAAAGAATATCCTATTGCAACTCCTCTTTATGAGATTGATTTTAAAAAGGCTATTACTCCTATTCGTAAATATTACACGGAACTAATAAAAAACTTCATTACAAGTAAGCTGAACGAAATAATTTCAAACAGCAAAACAGATAAACTAGAGGAAGAATACCAATATTTATATGTAGTTGCCGAAAGCGGTATAAAACAATATTTTAATTTCATTAGAGAGCATATCGAAAATAATAATCTTACAGAAGATTTATACAAAAGTCCTTCCAGAGACAAAAAAAGCGATGAAGCTTATGTAATTCATTTTATGAAATACAATTGCATAATGTTATTTATGGAACTTCAAGAACGTTTCAAAGGCAAAGCCGAGTTTGAAATAATGGAATTGGAAGAAATACAAGAAACATATTTATATGAAGAAGCTTCAAAAGATTTAGTAATCAAACCATACGAAGGCAGTCCAGTTCATTACACCGAGAAAATCAAGGAAGACGCAAAAGCTTTCAGACCAATTAAAGGTGATTTAGAAGACAGACGAGAAAACAATAAAATAATCAAATTTGAAGATTTAATTACCAAACCTGACCAATTTGTAATTCATGAAAAAACATTGAATGAATACGGCATAATCGATAACGAATATGAGTTTATTTTCAAAAAAGGAAACAAACAGCTTTTAGCTGCATTTATATTACAACTAAAAAACAAAGGCTACTTCAATGAGTTTACTTTCCCGGGCAGAAAACCTATTAGAGATTCTAAAATCTATAATTTTTTTGAACACCGCTATGGTAAAAATAGCGATATAAATAAAGAGTTCAGAAACTTTAGAGGTAAAGATGAATTGAAATTTAAACAATTAGTAGATAAAACCTACTGGTTAGACAAAATATCCTAAAATCAAAAAGTGGTATTATCAATTCATAATACCAAACCATAATACCAAAAAATATTTTAACCTATTTATTTTCAATAGGTTACTAATACCATTTTTTCCTTTTTCTTCCTTACCAAAGTGCCTACCCTACCTTTGAAACGTAGTTGAAAACCAACTATGACATTTGGCCAGATGTCCATTTTAAATTAAATCTTTTAAGGAAGATGGACACTAATATTTTAGAAAAATTAGAACGCATTGAAAAATTGCTAGAAACACAGCAGGCAATGCAAAAGCAAGTACTAAACTTTAACGATGCTTGCATTTATTTAGAACTTTCCCAGTCACACTTGTATAAACTTACGAGTACTGGAAGCATTCCTCATTACAAACCTAATGGGAAAAAACTGTATTTCAATCGCCAAGAACTTGACAATTGGCTTTTGAGAAACAGAAGCAATTCTATTGACGAAATCGAACAAGAAGCAGCTAACTACTTAATTAAGAAAGGGAGGGTGCAATTATGATAGAGTTAATGGACTTAGCAATGGAAATGTCAAAAGACATTCAATATTTGAAAGCTTATATAGAAGCCTTAAAAAATCAAAAAAGAGGAAAGTTAAGTGATGAGTGGTTAGACAATCAAGAAGTACTACAAACACTTCATATAAGCCCACGAACACTTCAAACCTATCGTGACAATGGTACACTTCCATTCAGTAAAATTGAAGGTAAATTCTATTACAAATCAAGTGATATAGAAAACCTTTTACAGTGTAATTATACCAACAAATCAAAAGACAAGTAGTATGATTACTAAGGAAAAAATACTGAACAAAACGCACTACGGTATAAATATCTATGCGTTTATATTGAGACAGTTTTATCCTAACGCTACCGTTCTCTCTCTTCATGGGAGAGAATGTAGTGTTACTTGTAACCCTTACAATCAGGATAAAGAAACATTATTAGTAAGTATCGTAAATAATTGTGCAACGCATAAAGATGTCGAAATTTTGGATTTTCATGGTGATGTCTTCGACTTTGCTCAATTGTATTTTAAAGCCAACAATAAAAAAGAGCTATTACAAACAATAGATAAAGTATTGCATTTAAGACTAAGTGTTTCAGAAGAAAAGAATACAAATTACATAGAAAGCGAAGACACAACTTGGTATGTAAAATGCAGTTTTTACAAAGCTCCTGTAATGAACGTATTTCCATCGAAAGAATTAAAATTAAGCGAGATATACGATTTAATTACAAGCAATACTTATGAAAACGTTACAAACCATTTAAGAACGATTACAGACCTTAAAGAGAAAAAAAAGTACAAAGCTAACAAATTTGATTATGTAACCTTCTCAGGAACTTTTACCAAGCGAAACGACGAAGATTTAATCAAACATTCACTACTAATGACAATTGATTTAGATCATTTGGAAAACCTAAACCAAACTAGAGAAATGTTATTGAAAGATGAATATTTTGAAACCGAATTACTTTTCAAATCTCCTTCGGGCGATGGTTTAAAATGGATTATAAAAATTGATTTACAACAAGCAACACATCAAGAATATTATACCGCAGTATCTAATTATTTAGAGCAGCAATACAATATCAAAGTCGATGCATCGGGTAAAGACATTTCCCGAGCTTGTTTTTTATGTTATGATTCCGAAGCTTACATTAACCCTAGACACACAACAAAATGAATAAGAAAATATTTAATCCAAAAGAATGGTTAGAAGCTCCTGCAAAGCAAGAACCTCAACCAAAACAAATGCCTACTCCTATTGTTTCCGACAATCAGTTTGAAAACTATTTACAACAAATTGAATACACAGGAACCGACATAACACAGGGCTACGACAACTGGAGAAACGTAGGCTTTGCACTAGCTGACGAATTTGGCGAAATGGGTAGAGACTATTTTCACAGAATAAGTAAATTCAATAGTGCTTATGATTACAAAGAATGTGATGTACAATACAACAATTGCTTAAAAGCAAAGGGGACAGGCGTTACAATGGCTACAATCTATTATTTAGCACAACAGAACAACATTAAAATACATAATGAAAAACCAATAGTAAATAATGAAGTTACCGAAGTAAAAACAGAGAAAACTCCAGTATTTCCAAGTCATATTTACGACACCTTACCACTTTTCCTAAAAGATTGTGTTAAACCTGCAACCACAAACGAGGAAAGAGATATTTTGTTATTGGGAACACTCACAACATTAAGTGCTTGCCTACCTACCATTTATGGTATTTACGATGGTAAAAAAGTAATGGCAAACTTGTATTTATTTGTAACAGCTCCAGCATCAGCAGGAAAAGGAAGATTAACCCAATGCAAACAATTGGTGCAGCCTATTCACAGATTAAAGCGAGAACAAGCCACTTTAATAAAAAAGGAATACGAAGCTAACCTTGCAATGTACAACCAAGAAAAGGGTAAAAATCCAAATGCCGAAAAACCTGCAAAACCACCCGAAAGAATGTTGTTCATTCCTGCCAATAATAGTACAACAGGAGTATTTCAATTGTTGTTTGATAATAACGGAGAAGGATTAATTTTTGAAACCGAAGGCGATACATTAGCACAAGCATTTAAAAGCGATTATGGCAATTATTCCGATGGTTTTCGTAAAGCATATCATCACGAAACAATAAGCTATTACCGTAGAACAGACCGTGAATATGTAGATATTGAAAACCCATGTTTATCAACGGTATTATCTGGAACACCAAAGCAAGTTTCAGCTTTAATACCAAATGCAGAAAATGGTTTATTCAGTCGTTTTATGTTTTATTACATGAACATCACACCTATTTGGAAAAACGTATTTGAAATTCAAACTACAAACGGATTAGATGATTATTACAACGAACTAGGCGGACAATTTTTGGAGTTCTACAAAGCGTTAAACAACAACCCGAGTATTCAAATTAAATTGAGCCAAAGCCAACAATTACAATTCAATGAGTATTTTTCAAAAGTGCAAACCAAATATTTGAATATTCAAACCGATGATTACATTGCTACCATCAGAAGAATGGGATTAAATGCCTTTCGTCTAATGATGGTAATCACAACTTTACGAATCATGGAAGATGGCGATTGTTCCACTACTAGAGAATGTGATGATATTGATTTTCAAAATGTCCTCGATGTAGTAACGGTTTTGACACAGCATAGTAGCAAAGTGTTTAACGATTTACCTGTTGAAACTCCAGTAGCCACAAGAACAAACCGTAAAGAAAAGTTCTTGGAAATGCTTCCCGAAGCTTTCACAACAGCCGACTATTTAGCTATTGCAGAGAAATTAACTATTCCTCACAAAACTGCCGAAGGCTACATAACTGCATTTGCAAAAGTAGGTTTAATACATAGAGAAATGAATGGAAAATACCGCAACACGAGTAAACAAGGAAATAAGGATTTTAAGGGAAACTAATACAAGTTTCCCTTATTCTCTCATAACCCTCAACTGCCTTATAACTTGTGAATAACTTTTCTTTTCACTTATTTGGTTTTTTCTTACTAATCTATATATTAGACAAAATTTGACAAGTCAATAATAGTATTATGAAATACCCCATTAAAATATTTAAATTCCTTTAAAATAAAAAAGGGTATTACATATCTCCTATGACAAAAAAATAAAAATTCCGATATGAAATTTGGAGAACACATAAAACAATTGCGGGAACAAAACCACCTATTGCAAAGACAATTAGCTAATGCTTTAGATATGGATACCGCCATGCTAAGTAAGATTGAAAGAGGAGAACGAAGAGCAAAAAAGGAGCATATTCCTTTATTAGCAAGCTTACTTCACGCAAATGAAAGGGAGTTATTCACAATATGGCTAGCAGACCAAATATATGAAATAATAAAAGAAGAAAGCAATCCATCAGAAATATTACAAGTAGTTGAAAAGGAAATAAAAATTGCAAAACCTTATAATCTATAAAAGAACTTAATTAAAAAATTACAAAAAGTAAAATAATTCAGAACACAGAAGAATCTAGTAATAATTTAACTGTGTAACTGTAACAAATTAACTTTAAACCAAATAATAAAGAATGACTGATAGAGCTCAAAAACTAATCAAATATATATTCGAAACTGAAATTGATAAAATTGAAGGCTCAAGGCTTTCAGAAAATAAAGGTTTATCTGCATTATGCTTGTTATATAAAACTGATTTAAACCCAGAAGAACTTTCTAAAAAATACGGTGTCAATATTCAATTTAATAATATAAATACCGCTTCTGTACCTGAATTTATTTCAGAAATAAGCAAATATATTGATATCAAAGTATTTCAGTCAAAACCAGAAAATCAAAGCAAAACTGAATTAGCTTCAAAGTTTAAATCAGTCAATATTATCTTTTATGGTGCCCCAGGAACTGGAAAATCATATAAAGTTGATAAAATTATTGAAAATTTAGATTCACACTATTACGAAAGAATAACATTTCATCCAGAATATGATAATGCATCATTTATTGGCGGATATAAACCTATTTCTGATAAGGATTCAGCTGGCAATGATACTATTAAATATAAATTTGTACCACAAGCGTTTACAAACATTTATGAGCGTGCTTGGCAAGATTTAGAAAACCCATATTTTTTAGTTATTGAGGAAATAAATAGAGGGAATTGTGCTGAAATTTTTGGAGAAATTTTTCAATTGTTAGATAGAAATTCAAGTTATACGGTAACACCATCAAAAGAATTGAAAGAATACCTAATAAATGAAGCTTTTGAAGATGAAAATCATTTAGGCATTGTAAATGGTTTAAAACTGCCACCTAATTTAAGTATCCTTGCTACAATGAATACTTCAGACCAGTCATTATTCCCTATGGATAGTGCTTTCAAAAGACGATGGGATTGGGAATATGTTCCAATTTGTTACGAAGTATTTTATCTAGATGAAAATAATAAAAAACAGAAAAACGACTCTTTTGATTTTGAAATTAATATTGAGGATGGCAAAAAATACAGCTGGATTAAATTCATTGAAAAAATCAATTTAAACCATATAAAAGTTAATCCATCATTAGGTATGGATAAATGTATTGGAAATTACTTCATTAAACCCGATAATGGCAATGTAATATCATTAAAACCATTCGTTAATAAAGTCATATTTTACTTATGGAATGATGTATTCAAAGATGAAGATAACAAGGTTTTTGAAGAAAACACTTCTTATGAAGATTTCTTTCCAATAGAAACAAATGGAAAAAAGAAAATAAAAGAATTATTTGACAGAATTGATTTAAAAGCAATACCATCTCTAGAAATTGTAGAAGATGAAAATCCACTAGGACAAGTTGCTGAAAGTCCCGAAGAAATGGAATCTTAAGAAATGAAAATCCTAATAGAAAACGAAATATACCCAATCGATTTACTTCAAGAAGTATTTGATGATCCAAAGTTTTATAAACAAAACGGTTTGGAGGGAACAATTACGTCTGTAGGGTATTACCATTCATTTGAGAAAAATAGTTTAGTATTTATGCTGCCTAAAGTTTTTATGGCAGAGGATAAAAAAACGGTTTTTAATTGCACTAAAGATGAATTAGTTGACTTAATTGTAAATGAATCCATAAAGCATAAAACGCAATACAATTGGGTTCGTCAATTATCAGTACATTTTTATAATAGTTTAACGGAGTTTAAAAAGAGATACACCAATACTTCTATAATCCATAATACGGAAACATTTGAGTTAAACACAAATTTAGGAGACAAAGAATATTCTTTTCTAGACTTGCTATTAAGCTTTGTTAACTTCTATAAAAAGAATAAACAACAAATTTTATTCAAACATATAGAGTTTGTATCAAACCAAGCAAAAAAGCCTAAGTGGGAAAAAACAATCAGAAAGTCATTACCAATTCTAGCTAATGGTAAAACACCTATTTACGTTGAAATTACTAATAAGAAGAAAATAATAAATACTGAAGAAGAATTACTAACATACTTTTTCTCAATCCTAAATCATTTAAACACGGAGCATAATTTAAACCTAAAAATTGATAAGTCATTCAATTTCATTACAGGTAAACAATTTGAAACTTTATGTATTAATGGTTCGTCTAAACTCAGAAAAATTAAACATCGTTACTTTAATGATACCTTAAAGAAAATGTATGTTTTATGTGATTTGTATTTTTCTCAATTTGACAAAAGTAGTATTAAACGAAAAAGAGAAGATTTTTTAGCAATCAGCAATTACAACCTCGTTTTTGAGGATATGGTAGATAAATTATTCTCTGATAAATTAAATACACTTGAACTTGATGGTATTACGATAGACAAATTAAAAAACAACGATGATGGTAAAATCATTGACCATATTTATGATTATAAATCATTAATAGATACAAGTAATATTTTCTATATTGGAGATTCTAAATACTACAAATCAGATAGTGAAGCGGGTAAAGTCTCAAAGTACAAACAATTCACTTATGCTAAAAATGTGATTCAATTCAATATTGATTTACTCAACAAAAAGGGACAAAATCAGTTAGGTAATCTCAGATATAGAGATAAAATAACTGAAGGATATAACATTTCTCCTAACTTCTTCATATATGGTTATATCGATGATATTAATAATTACGATACGCACTCAATAAAGAAAAAAGGGAAACCAGTTCCCTCTTACCATTTTAAAGAACGATTATTTGACAGAGACACTCTGTTTGTTCATCAATATAAAATTAATTTTTTATTTGTTTTAAAGGCTTACACTAACTTCAATGAAAGTGAAATACAAACATTTAGGGATGAAGTAAAAGGTACCTTTAGAAATCATTTCCTTAAATTTTTTAATAAACAAGAAAAGTGCGGTTTTAAGTTTTATGAATCACTTTTAAAAACAGAAGAATACGAAACATTTGTTGTGAATAACTTTAAAAAACTAAACGGAAAATGCTTTTGCACAATAGACAATAGGTTACTCCTTGCAAAACATAATGATGATAATGAATTGGACGAAATCCTAAAACACTTTAAAAAGATTGAAAAACTAGAATAATTTAAAACAGCACAATATGAGCCAACAATTGTATTTCAACCTACTAACTTTTGACTGGCCACAAAAGCCAATAACACTTTACTTTAGTTTAGAACAAATTAAAGGAAGTGTATCGGTATATAAATCAAACCATCCAAACAACATAACAGAAATTTTCCCGAATCTAGGAAATGAGGGAATTGAGAAAATCTACACCACTTTCGATAAAAATGTCGAAGGCACTACCCCATTGGAAATTGATTTCAATGATAAGAATGTTTTTTTCTATAAAGATTTTCTAAACTACAAATTATACCATTATTTTAAATCCATATCAGGTGTAGTAGTTACCCGTAACTTTATCAAAGAACCTCAAATTTGGATTATAAATAAAACAGAAGAAAAGAAAGACTTTTGGGTATTCAATAAGTTTTCATTAAAAATCCAATTCAGTAAAGTATCAAAATTTCCTGAGTTAGTTATTGCTTATGATGACACTTCAAAAATGTGTAAAAAATCAGTTATAGAAGTATTAGAAGATGTCCCAGCAACATACATAAAAAAGATTATCAATAACAAATCTGTATTAAATTATCAAAAAATTGATGCAGAACTAAAAACAAGTCTAGACCTTGAAAAATCATGGCCTATACTTAATCGTGAGTTAGCTTCAAAACTAAATATCGATGTAGAAGTAGAAAGAACAAAAAATAGATACATACGCTACAAAACAGCTATTGATGAGTTTGTTCAAACCTATTTAAACAATGTAGATTTTAAAACCCTTATTCCCTTACATTCCTTAAACTACTTACCTGTTGAGGAAACAAGAATATTACATGTAGACAGAAGTTGCAATGACCTTGTATTCAAAGGTGGTGAAATTGGTTTTACACCAAAACTAGACTTTCCAACAAAAGGGGCTTTAGTTACATCACCAAAACCAAACATCACTATATTTTATATTTATCACGAAAGTCACGCTGAGGTATGCAAAGAATTGCATAATCATTTACAAAAAGGAACAGGAACATATTACAAAGGCTTATACAAATTTGCTAATATCGAATCCCATACCGATATGTCATTAGCAATAAAATACAAAGATGAAAATAATCCATTACCTGAGATTATAGAAAAATTAAACAATAGTAATTTCAATTACGAAAACACTTATGTAGCATTTTACATTAGTCCTATTGCAAAGTTTGACGAAGATAAAACACGTAAAAAAGTATATTACAGAGTAAAAGAAGAATTACTCAAAAGAAGAATTATTTCTCAAGTAATTGATTTTGATAAACTAAAATCAAAAATCAACAACTATCAATTCGAATTAAACAACATATCATTAGCCTTGTTAGCTAAATTAGAGGGTAAACCTTGGCAGCTTTCCACAAGTTCAAACAAAGATTTAATTATTGGTGTTGGTGCTTTTAAAAATGTAGACGAAAACACTAACTACGTGGCAAGTGCTTTTAGTTTCAACAATAGTGGTTCATTTAAAAAGTTCGAATACTTTACCAAAAGTGATACAAATCTGTTAGCAGGTTCAATTTGCGATGCAATACATCAATATGCAAACCTTGAAGAGAATCCTACTAAAGTAGTCATTCACTTTTACAAAGAAATGAGCGACAAAGAGTTAAAACCCATCATTCAAAAAATGAACAGGTTAAAACTAGATTGTCCTTTATACATAATCAACATTAATAAAACCAATTCAGAAGACTTAATTGCTTTTGACAACAATTGGTACAATCGTTTAATGCCAAAAAGTGGAACTATAATAAACATTGGGAAAAAAGAATACCTACTATTCAACAATACAAGATACAACGATTCCGAAAAACATTCAGAACAAGAAGGCTATCCATTCCCAATAAAACTAAAAATTTCGTCACCCAATAACGAAGAAGATTTAGACAATTTCGAAATCAAAAAACTAATTGAGCAAGTATATCAATTTAGTAGATTATATTGGAAATCATTAAGACAACAAAACGTACCCATAACCATCAAATACCCAGAAATGGTAGCCGAAATAGCACCACACTTCGAGAGCGGAAACATTCCACCTCACGGTAAAGAGATATTATGGTTTTTGTAATAATACAAAGAAAAGTTATGTTTTCTCATTAAAACAAATCAAATAATATTAAATTAAAAACAAAATTACTTTCATTATATTATTTGATTTATAAAATTAATAATTTAGCATTAATTAACAATACTTTAGGTAAATAAATAAAATTACAAACCAAAGAAAAATTAAATCCCTATTAAAACGATTCTTTAATTTAAAATTTTTTTTATGCATACAACCAAAATTTTAGTCCTATTAGTAGGGATGTTAGTGAGTATTAAAGTTAATGCTCAAACTTTTGACTTAAATACTAATCACACATCGATTTCAATGAAGGTTAAAAATTTAGGTCATACTGCGGATATTTTTGTAACAAACAATCATGTTTCCGATCTTTACATTGTCTCATATACAGTAGAATTTACATTAAAATGCGGTGGAACCAAAACTTATTCTGAAAACGATATAGGTATTAAAGCAGGAAAAACAGATGATACTGGTGGATGGACTATAGCTATTCCCGATGTAAAGGGTTGTGAAAAAGGTGTGTCTGGTGCTAGGCTTATAAAATTTAGTGCAAAAAAGAAAGAAACAGCTTCAACGCAAACTTCTAGTTCATCAAATTCTAGCAATATAAATATAAGTTCAAACGTAAACAATGATCCAAAACCTGGACCAAACGCTTCACTTGAAGAACTCGCAGCTTGGCAAAGAAGACAATATACGGTCAATAATACTTACACAACTACCAAAGCCTCTCAAAACAACAATAATAACAATACTTCTACAACTACCAAAAACTCTCAAAACAATAAAAACCAAGGAATGACACAAGCAGATGTAAACGCTTTGTTAGAAAGAAATGCTCAAGAAAGTAATCGAATATTGGGTATATCTCCAACAAACACCGCCAATACAACAGAACAAGTTGTTTCTGAAGGACTATGGAGCTTAGCAGACATATGGGTACAATCAAGACAAGAAAGACTTGAACGAGAAGAACGAGAAGAAGAAAGAAAACGTATTGTGGCAGAAAACGAAAGGATTAAAAATGAAAACCTAAAAAGGATAATAGACAATAGATCTGTATTCATCAACAAATTTAATGCTAAAGATATTCCATTATCATCGCGTGAACAAGCAAATAAAATATATTATTTCATATATGCTTTTGAAAATAATAATCTTAATCAAGAATATGGAGCAACGGTTTATGTTTCAAATGTTTTTGAAATAGGCACTTTCAGTGACGGTACCAGGGCTTACACATCAACGGTTAAAAGCGAGATAATTAATTTAACACCCTTCAATGAAGTGCTTCATGGATATTATTATTCAGAGGCAGAAGCCGAAAATCTTAGAGAATCCTTCATCAATTTATTAAAAAGTAATGGAGTGTCTATCAACAACATTTTTTACAAAGGTAAACCGGGTACAAAAACTACCACTGTAAATAACAATTCTAAAAACACAAACGAATCAAAATACGGCAAGACAATAAAAATTAATGATCAAAATTTTGCACCTGCCACACTCAACGACCCTAAACCAACCGAAGTACCCAAACGCAATATAGAAAAAGCAACGGAGGAAGAAAAAAAGAAACAAAGCAAGTACGGTAAAACTATTAAAATAGACTAATCATGAAGATTATTACAACATTTTTATTAATTTTTATTAGCACAATTACTTTAGCACAAGGCGGGGCATTAGCCGACCTGAAATTTGAAGAAGCCGAGATAGCTTTCAACAATCAAAATTATGAAACTACAATTAAGAAATTAGATGAATTTGACAAACAATATGGCTCTGTGTCCGCAAAATCGTTGTATTTGCGTATCGTTTCGCAGGACAAGCTGTTTGTTCCAAATGAGTTATACAAAAATGAAACGCAAATAGACTTATTGGTTTCATTACTAAAAAATACTTCTTCTTATCTCAAAGCAATGGGTGGCGAAGAATTGGATGATAAATTTAGAGAAGTTTACAATATTAATGAAAAACTGAAAGATTACCCAAAAAACAAAGCCGAATGGAAGAAAAAAAAGGAGGAAAAAGACCAGTTATTGGCCGAAGAAAAAATAAGAGCAAAAAAAAAGAAACTAGAACGTTTAGCTAAAATCAAGGATTATGACGATAAAAAAGACGAATATTACCGTGAAATCGCCCCAAAAATAGACGCTTGGGAGTATAAAGAAGGAATCAAAATAGGAATGGATTTTAACGATTTTGAAAGTACTCATAAAGATTGGTTTAAAAAAACTTATAAAACACGATACGGATATGAAAAAAAATTTTCCAAAAAACATATACCAAATAGTTTAGAATCAATAGGTCTAAAAGATAATAAGATTATATTTTATGAATTTGAAGTAATTAATAGAGATGACGAGTCGGGTCATTTCAAAAGCATACTTGATAATCTGAAAGCATACTTTGGCGAAAACCTTGTATTTGATAGGTATTCACAGGATAAATATAATAATTATTATGTCATAAAATCACCATATTCCAAAAGTAAGATTATAGTTTTGAATGTGTTCCGCACAATCAAAATATTAAAAATGATAGGGGATTTTTTGGAACCCCAAGATTATGAACGCGATATTGATAGAATTAATAAATATTCTGAAGAAGCCTATGATTTGGATTATTTGAACCGATTTACAGGATTATATGGTAATGTAGAAAATGGATTGTTTACATTTAAGCGGGTAGAGAATTT
The DNA here is from genome assembly GCF_023634865.1 of Flavobacterium fragile. GTDB lineage: Bacteria > Bacteroidota > Bacteroidia > Flavobacteriales > Flavobacteriaceae > Flavobacterium > Flavobacterium fragile. Next base: position 10,336 of record NZ_JAMLJN010000006.1, on the reverse strand, counting down.
TCCGATATTAGAAATGTCGAGAGGTAAAGATGCTAGTGAATATTGGTATTTTGTCCGTAAAAAAAATAAAGATGAATTTGTTTGTTCTTATAAAATAGTTGACAAAAAAAAATTCGATTATGACAAAGATGAGCTAATCTTTAACATCGAACAAAATAAATTAATAATAAAATTCAATGGAAAAGAAGATGTTTATTTCTTTATAAGAGATAACTAATTCAAAATTTTATCAAATATGAAAACCAAAGTACTTTTTCTATTATTTTTTACATTTTTGTGCGAAACAATTTTCGCACAAGGCGGGGCATTAGCCGACCTAAAATTTGAAGAAGCCGAGATAGCTTTCAACAATCAAAATTATGAAACTACAATTAAGAAATTAGATGAATTTGATAAAACTTATGGAAAGATTACAGCCAAATCTCTTTATCTGAGAATTGTTTGTCAGAATAAACTATTAATTAAAGACAAAATTTTTGAAAGTGAAGAAGAATTTAATTTATTACTATCTTTAAGAAAAAACGTTTCCATATACATTAAAGCAATGGAAAGCGAAGAACTAGACGATAAATTTCGTGAGATTTATAAAATAAACGAAGATTTAAAAATATACCCTGCAACTATTAAAGATTATAAATTAGCAATAACAAAGCTGAATCAAAGCATGATAATAGATGACTATGTCAAAGTACAAAATTCAGAATGCATGTATTTTAAAGATGTAAAAGATAAAGTCATTTACTTTTGGGAGGGGGCTTGTAGTAATGGTTTTTTATCTGGTTATGGAGTCTTAACTTCGTATTTTATAGGAACAAATGTTGTTTATTCCAGAGTTGAGGGTAATTTTTCTAATGGTAGAGAGGAAGGTAATTGTACCGTAACTTGGTATAATGGAAATAAATATGAAGGTAACTTAAAAAATGGTAAAAGATCTGGATATGGTATTGTTACTGGACCTAACTTAAAATATGAAGGAAATTTTGAAAATGATTTTTTTGATGGTTTTGGAAAATTAACAAATTCTAAAAATCAGATTTTTGAAGGGCAATTCAAAAAGGGCAGAACCTTTTCAGGTCGTTGGTATGATAAAAAGTCAGGACAACTGATAAAAGAAATTATAAACGGGCAATAAAATATATTATTTTATAGTCAATTAGGTAATGCTAAAACAAGTGAGTAAGCCAGCAAAAATTTGAAAAAGTGCAAATAACCATCAAGTATCAAAATTACGAAACTACTATAAAAAAATATATGAGTTTGATAAGCTAAAAGCAACAATGCAATGTAAATCACTATATCTAAGAATTATTGCATATAATAAGTTATTTGAACCTTCTAAACTTTACGAAAGAGAAAGTCAATTGAATTTCTTACCTTAATTTAGAAAAAATACAAATGCATATTTAAAAGCAATGGTAAGTATTATATTAGATTAAAGATTTAAAGTGGTTTATGGTATTAGTAAAAAAATAAAGATGGAAAAAATATTACATGGTCGTAATCATTATAAAGTAGTTTTAGAAGAGGAATTGATAAACAATGGTGCTTTTATGCATAACATAACAGATAAAGAAAATAATTAGGAACGCTATCGCTGTCGTATTTGCATCCCACCCAGCCCAACGCTCCCCACCGCACAAGTGGTTTCTCCCAACGCACTCAGCACTTGTTTTTCCCTATGTGCTGTACTTTTCCTTGTCTGTTTTATTCTCCCAACCCCATCGCACATAAAACAGCCAGATAAAAGCACTGCACTCCCAACCCAAAAACAAGAGCTGAAACCCAACGCTAAAACCACTCCCAAGCAATATTTACATAATGATGGCAACATTATAGTTCAAAAAAAAGAGATAATATTGGAAAAGCGTTATTTTTTTGAACTATAATTTCATTATGTAAAATAGCCGCACTCCAACGCTCCCACCCGAATTACGTAAGTAATCACGACCTCCTTAAAAAAACAAATAATCATCTTCGGGAGTAAATAGGAACAGTATTTTCATTGTTTTTTGAAGGTGCAATACAATTCCATAACAACACTTCAGCAAGCATTGAAAACCCTAATTTCAATCAACACCCTTGCACCCTCAAAAATCAAAACCTAAAAAGAGTAACAAATTTTTGTGCTGGATATAAAGCAGTTTTATTTGTTTTTTCAATGGTTTTTATATCCATCCCATAAAATTTGTTACCCTTTCAGAACTACCCGATTCAAAAAGAAAATCCCACCAAAAAACAACTCCCGATTAAGTCAAGGAAACAAAACAAAAAAATAAAAAAAAGAATGCAAAGGTAAGTTTCGGGTTTACAAAAAAGCAAGTTCAAGCCTACGGTTTTTAAAAAAATCTCCACCCAAACATTTCCAATCCACTTCCCGATTAAACAACGAAAACCCTATTCCAGTTCAACCATATGGGTAGTATTTTTTTAAAAAAACTTGCTTTTTTGAAACCCTACACTAGAACAGATGGCTTTCTTTTTTTTCCTTTTTTCTTTTGAAAAATTTTATGGCGAAGCATGAAATGCGAGCATATCTTTAAATCCGATATTATGACTTATCACAACGTATTTACACACCAAAAAGACAGAGTTTACAGCCAACCCCACTTCTTCGTTTTAAGCAAAGGAAACAATAGCGGAAAACCTCTAAAAGAACCTTGCCCGAACTGCTTCGTAATACTGGTAAAAACCGAAGAAGAAGCCGAAAACCTCTATTGGATAGCATTAAGCTTATGGAAATCAAAATTCTGGTATCAACACCTAGTCGGTTCAGTTATTCCGTTTCTTCGATTACAGGAGTTTAAAAGCAATTTCAGAGATAAAGTTTTACAAATCTACAAGGAACACAAAAAACACACTGAAAACGTAGAAAAACTCAAAAAACTAGAAAGTCTATCAACTATCTACAGCAAAAATTTAGACACCATAGAAAGATTAAAAGCTGCAATACTTCATTATTACCTCTAATCCCAGCCCGATTTTTTCGGGCTATTTCTTTAAAAATCACATTGAAAATTTGTCATATATGACACTAAAAAAATGTCCCTGCATTATTTTGCACTTTGTCATAAATAACTTGTCACAACCCAAACAAAGCAACAGAACGCAAACGACTGCAAAGCCTTATTTCACAATAGTTTAGCACAATTATTGCCCTATATTTACACAAATGGTACAGCTCTTGGACAAAGCCGTACCAAGTCCAAGTAAGTTATTAATTCATAAAAATTTTCATCTAATGGGAAAAATTAATCAAGGTATTCTAGGAGGAGTATCAGGTAAAGTAGGTAATGTTATTGGTGGTAACTGGAAAGGGATTGACTACATCAGAGTTAAACCTTCAAATGTTGCAAATCCGAGAACAGCAGGTCAAGTAATGCAAAGAACAAAATTTACTGTGACTTTAGAGTTTTTACAAGCGATTAAGCCTTTTGTTAAAGCAGGTTACAGAAACCTTGCAAACAAAAAGACAGAGTTTAATGCTGCAATGTCTTACATCTTAAACAATGCAATTACAGGAGTAGATCCTGACTTCATTGTAGATTACACATTAGCACTTTTGAGTAGAGGTGGTTTATCAATGCCTTTAAACCCTTCAGCTGATGCTTCAACTTCTGGAGAGGTTACATTCACTTGGGGAGACAACTCGGCTGAGAGTAATGCAAATGCTACTGATAAAGTAATGTTGTTAGTTTACAACCCAGCTAAAAAAGAATCTGTTTCAATTGTTGGGGATGGAAACACTCGTGTTGATGGTTCTTACAACGTAGCTATTCCAACTACCTATGCAGGAGACACTTTAGAGCTTTTTATAGCGTTTATGTCGGCTGATGGAACACAACTATCAAACAGCATGTATTTAGGCTCTCAAATCGCAGGATAAGTTTAAATTACTTAGAATTAAGTCGCTCATAGTAGCGACTTTTTTTATATATTTACATGCTGACAAATAAATCAACTTTCCTTTATTTACTTGTTTTTAAGCCTTTATTTATAAGAATTTGATGCTTATTTGTTGCCCAAACCTTGTAAAGCATTATAAATACTACTAACTTCAAATATTGTATCGGAAAGTAAACCTTAATGGATTCACTAACACAAATCGCACTAGGAATTGCTACAGCCGAATTGGTTGCAGGTAAAAAACTGCAAAACAAAACGTTTTTGTATGGTGCTATTTTAGGTACAATTCCCGATTTAGATATTATAGTGGGAAAGTTTCTTAGTGATGTTGGAGGTGTCGCTATTCATCGAGGGTTGAGTCATTCCCTACTCTTTTTTGCGTTTTTGTCGCCAATATTAGGTTGGATAATTTCTAAAATTGAAAAGAATTTAATCAGCTTCAAAAGTGCTTCTTTATTGGCGTTTTGGTGTTTATTTACCCATGTTTTACTAGACTTGTTTACCTCTTGGGGAACTCAAATACTTTGGCCTTTGGATTACCGATTTGCCTTGAAAACCATCTTCGTAATTGATCCTTTATACACGATTCCTCTTTTAATTTGCTTAATTTTTGTTTGGAAAAATAAAGGGTCTTTAACTCGAAGAAAATATCTGATTCGCGGTTTGGTAATTAGTTCTGCGTATTTACTTCTAACTTGTATTTTGAAACTTTTTGCGGTGCAGCAATTCGAAAACGCATTAAAAAATCAAAAAATAACTTACCAAGAATTGATTGTAAAACCCACTGCTTTCAATTGTATTCTTTGGAATGCGAATATTGCCACTTCAAAAGGCTATTATCTTGCTGATTATTCTCTATTTGATTCCCAAGCAATTAGTTTTACTTTCTATCCTAAAAATCAAAAATTAGAAGAAAAATTAATAAATTCGTATGATTTCCAACAACTTAAGAAAATTAGCGAAGGTTGGTATTTGATTACTGAACAAAATAATCGCTTATATTTTAATGATTTGCGATTTGGTTTATTGAACGATAATCCTGAAAATCCTCAGTTTGCTTTTAGTTACCAAATGATACCAATCTCTGATGGAATTTATTGGGCTGAGGAAGTTCCAAAAGCCAAAAGAGATGGAAAAGCATTATTACAAAAGATTTTTACACGTTTAAAAGGTAATTAAGGTATGGCAAAATATTCGGTAGTTTTTCAACCTTCTGAAAGCGTTATCGAAGCAGTCAAAGAACTCAAAGAACAATTGAGTGCTAAAATTGGATGGTATCCAAGTAAGAATTCTTTAGCGCACGTAACTATTTGTGAGTTTGAATACGATTTGACTACTTATGAAAATATAAAATCGAGAATTGCCAATTACTGCCGTTATCAAATTCCTTTTGAAGTGACCTTTAATGCTTTCGAACAATATCCAAATGGTGCCTTTTTCATTGCACCTGACAAAGAAAGTAAAAGTAAAATGGCTGCCATTATGAAGGAAATTCCAAAACAAATTCAATTTCCAGTAAATCATAAAAGTTCAGAACCACATATTTCTATTGGAAGAAAACTTACTGAAGATCAAATCAAAATTGCTTACCGTTTATTTGATGCTGTAAATTTGAATTTCATTTGCATAGGCATCACGATCCGAATTTTTAATCCCGATAGAAAACAATATGATGTACTAGAAACTATACCTTTTCTGAGTGAAATCGAACCTGAAAAAGAACAATTGACCTTATTTTAATTATTCTTTCGTACTCATTTTAATTTGCAAATGATTTAATAAAACTTGGTACTTGCTAATTTCTCTCAAAACCACTTCGTCATCTGTACTATCAATCATTTCATCTAATACATCACTTACTTCAATCAGTAAAATACTGGCTTCCGAAAAGTTCTTAATCGCCATATTGTCGATGATTAATTGAATGTCTTTTTTTATTTCGTCGAATTGTGTTTCCATATTTTAAAATAATTCTTTTTTTATTGTCGCTAAGGATTGATGATCCGTAATTAACTTTTGAATAATTTCTTTTCGAAGTTGTTCCAAATCATCAAAATCCAAATATTTTGCCCATATATCAGATTCCAAAATTTCTTTTATCTGTCGGATGACTTTTGCAGTTTCGGAAGCATTTCGTAAAACAGCTTTTCCGTCGTAATTCGGATTATTTTTGTGTTGGAAAGTTACTTCTTTGGTTTCGAAATTAACTTCTATGTAGAAAAAGTTTTCAGTTTCGTTATTCGGATAGAAATCTGTCCATTTGGCATAACCAATTCGTTCTTTCTGATTTGGATTCTTAATTTCGGAAATCAAACGCCACCTACAATTCGCGGCTCTTCCCCAATGATTCGAAATACGATAAACACCTTCCTCTGTAAAACAATAACCACTACCCGATTTACTTTTGTAATGCCACTCGATATTTGGAATCACATTCGTATCGACTTCAATAAACTCACAAAAAGTATATTTGTGGAAATTGGTCTTATTGTATTTTTTTGGAGTCATAAAGTGTCGATTCGATTTCTTTGTAACAAAAGTAACATTTGATTTTTAAAGAATCGTCGTATCTTTACAAAAAAAGGATTACAAATGAGAGCTATTTTAGATCAAGCCTACAGCTATATTTTTGAGGAAGCTTTATTGGACGAAATTGCAAAAGTGGCAATTTACAAGGAATTTAAAGCCGATGATTACCTGATTGAAATTGGGGATTATATCAAAACGATGCCGCTTTTATTAACTGGCGCGATTAAAATATTAAGAGAAGATGAAAATGGCGATGAATTATTGTTGTATTTCCTAGAGCGTGGCGATACGTGTGCTATGACCTTGACGTGTTGTATGGGACAATCGAAAAGTCGCATTCGTGCTATTGCCGAAACCGATGGAGCAATGTTAATGATTCCAGTAGAAAAAATGGAAGAATGGTTGACCAAATACAAAACGTGGAGAAACTTCGTTTTTGACAGCTACAATGTCCGTTTAAACGAAATGTTAGAAGCGATTGACACCTTGGCTTTCATGAATTTAGACGAACGTTTGTACAAATATTTAACTGATAAAGCAAAAGTAATTGGCGATACCGAAATCAAAAACACACACCAAGAGATTGCTTATGAAATGCATACATCGAGAGTTGTAATTTCGCGTTTATTAAAAGCATTAGAATTGCAAGGAAAAATCAAATTGCACCGAAACAAAATTGAAATCCTTCAATTCTAATGGAGATTTTAGGCTACATTGGCGCGTTGTTTATTGGATTAGTTTTAGGACTAACAGGCGGTGGTGGATCTATTTTAACCGTACCCATTTTGGTCTATTTGATGAGTATAAATCCCGTTACAGCAACCGCTTATTCCTTATTTATTGTTGGAACAACTTCTACTTTTGGCGCGATTCAAAACTACCGAAAAAACTTAGTTGATATTAAAAACGGATTCCTATTTGCAATTCCTTCATTCATAGCAGTTTACTTAACTCGAAAATTTATTGTTCCCAAAATTCCTAAAGTCTTAATAGAATCTCCTTTTCTCATTACAAAAGAAACATTCTTGATGTTATTTTTTGCTGTGATTATGATTTTTGGAGCTCTTTCAGTTTTAAAAAAGAAAAGTCAAAACATCAATGATGAAGAGAAAAGAAATGCCATTTTAATCGGAATTCAAACTTTTATAATCGGAATCATAATTGGATTAGTCGGAGCAGGTGGCGGATTTTTAATTATTCCATCATTAATTTTGTTTGCTAAATTACCGATGAAGAAAGCCGTTGGAACTTCCCTATTTATAATTGCCATGAACTCATTGGTAGGATTTATCGGTGATGTGCAGAATTTGGAAATCGATTGGCTATTTTTGTTAACGTTTTCGGCTATTTCAATAGTAGGAATATTTCTAGGCATGTACCTTACTAAATACACAAATGAAAGCCAATTAAAAAAGATTTTTGCTTACTTTGTATTGGTAATGGCTGCCATTATCTTGTTAAAAGAAATGTAAATGTAACTTTGGGTACAGAAGAAATAAATTTTAGAACGTAAATTTGTAAAAAATAAGATTATTATGAAAATCGAACAAATATATACCGGATGCATTGCTCACGCAGCGTATTACATTGAAAGCAATGGCGAAGCGGCAATCGTAGATCCATTGAGAGAAGTACAACCTTACATCGAAAAAGCGAATAAAGACAACGCTAAAATCAAATACATTTTTGAAACACATTTTCATGCTGATTTCGTTTCGGGACATTTAGACTTGGCTAAGAAAACCGGTGCTTCTATCGTTTACGGTCCAACAGCAAAACCAAACTTTGAGTGCATTGTAGCTACTGACGGACAAGAGTTTAAAGTAGGAAATGTAACTATTAAAGCGATTCACACACCGGGTCACACCTTAGAAAGTACGTGTTATTTAGTTACAGATGAAACTGGAAAACAACACGGAATTATCACCGGAGATACTTTATTTATTGGAGATGTGGGTCGTCCTGATTTGGCTCAAGAATTGGTAGAAGATTTAACACAAGAAATATTAGCAGGACATTTATTCGATTCGTTACGCAATAAAATTATGCCTTTGAGTGATGATTTAATTGTCTATCCAAATCACGGTGCAGGAAGTGCTTGTGGAAAAAACATGAGTAAAGAAACCACCGATACTTTAGGCAATCAAAAGAAAGTCAACTACGCTTTAAGAGCCGATATGACTAAAGAAGAATTCATTAAAGAATTATTAGATGGGTTAACGCCTCCTCCTGCTTATTTTCCACAAAATGTATTGATGAACATTCAAGGATATGAAAGTTTAGATGCGGTAATGTCAAAAGCAGAAACACCTTTACATCCAAAAGAATTTGAAGCCGTTGCAAATCAAACAGATGCCTTAATTTTAGATGTTCGAAATGAGAATGATTTCGTAAAAGAACATATTCCAGGATCAATTTTTATTGGATTACATGGGCAATTTGCTCCTTGGGTAGGGGCTTTAATTAGAGATACCAAACAACCTATTTTATTAATTACTCCTGAAGGAAAAGAAGTAGAAACCATCACCAGATTATCTCGTGTAGGATTTGATAATACATTAGGTTTCTTATTAGGAGGAATCGAAGCATGGAAAGCTGCAGGTTACGAAATCGATAGCATTGAATCGATTTCACCAGAAGTTTTCGCATCACAATACGAAACCGCACCAGTAATCGACTCAAGAAAACCAGGAGAATTTACAGCCGAACATGTCGTAAATGCTAAAAACATCCCATTAGATTACGTTAACGAACAATTAGCCGAAGTGCCAAAAGACGAAAAATTCTTCATTCATTGTGCAGGTGGTTACCGCTCGGTAATCATGTCATCAATCTTAAAAGCAAGAGGCTACCACAACATGATAAACGTAGAAAAAGGAATGTCCGGCATCAGAACGACGGATATTCCTTTAACAGCTTATGTTTGTCCGAGTACGTTAAAATAAAACAATTTAGATAAAATACGAAATCCGACTCTTTTAAAGTCGGATTTTTTTATATCCCCATATACTTATATAAAATGACATTAATTACTATCTTTATTGAAAACTAATTTATCTAGTTAATATAATGTCCGTTTATAAGAAAATTAAAGAATTCATACTAGGAAAAGATATAAGATACATTTGGGAGCAATTTGCTACTGAAAGAAATGGGATATTAAAATCTGAAAGTGGTGATTTATTTGTAACCTATGAGCATTCAGGTTTTAGATATAATATTGCAAACAAAACCTATTATGTCACTTCAGGTGGAAGAACATTTGAGAAAAAATACATGATTGGGATTGTCGAATTCTTCAATCCTATTAAAATCGAATTGTGTATCACCCAAGAAGATATTCTAACAAAAATTGGCAAAGTTTTTAATCGAAAAGATATTACGATTAATAATAAAGATTTTGATAAAAAATACTTCCTCCAAAGTAATCATGAATATAAGGCTATCGCCATTTTAAAAAATGAAATCTTGATAAATCAAATCATTTCTTTACAACCAGATAGATTAGAAATCATTAATGATAAAGGATTATTTAATGAACTTCCCGAAGATGGAAAATATATGCTCTATTATGCTAAACAAGAAAAATTAAAAACAAATAGAACAACTTAATAATATCCATTTCCTATTGAATAATTTCATTGAAATTTTAAAAGATAACTATTCAATTCATTAAATCAATTTGATAAGAAGTCTACTATTTGTAAAAACAAAAAAATCCTAACCGTTGAAAGTTAGAATTTCTTATTTAGAGTCCCGTTGGGACGGCATATTGGTAACAAAAAACCCCTCATCGAATGATGAAGGGTTTTCAAAAAAAAGGCGGCGACATACTCTCCCACATAAATGCAGTACCATCTGCGCAGTCGGGCTTAACTTCTCTGTTCGGAATGGGAAGAGGTGA
>NZ_JAMLJN010000005.1:239888-240585 GCF_023634865.1 Flavobacterium fragile | reverse complement strand
AATTGTATTTACTCCTGTAGTTTGAGCTGAACCACCAGTAATAGCCCCAGCAGGAGTACTCACAGGTGTAGTCCATGTATATGTTGTAGTATTTGGTACAATATTTCCACTGCCATTTGTAGGTGTTACTGTGAAAGCAGTTGACGAACAGATAGCTTGTGTAGTAGCCTGAACAAGAGGTTTAGGATTTACCACTACAGTTATTGTAAAAGTACTTCCCACACAATTACCTGTATCACCAGAAGTTGGAGTAACGGTATACACGATTGTTTGAGCGGTATTGCTGTTATTGGTCAATGTTTGACTAATCGTGCTGATTCCAGCTACGTTAGAATCGCTAGCCCCTGTAATGTTTGTATTGTTGTTAACAGTCCAGGTGTAAGTAGTACCAGTAGGAACAATATTTCCACTACCGTTTGTAGGAGTTACAGTAAAAGCGTTTTCTGAACAAATCGCTGGATGTGTTACGTTTGCAATAACAGGTTTAGGATTCACACTAATTACTACCGTAAATGTGTTACCTGCACAACCATTAGCTCTAGGTGTTACCGTGTAGGTAGCAGTTTGTACGATATTAGTAGGGTTCACTAAAGTACCGCTAATGCTAGTTTGATTGGTAGCACTTGTACCACCAATGATTCCTCCTGTAACTATTGGTGCACTCCATGAATAGGTAGTTCCTGTCGGAATACTATTT
>NZ_JAMLJN010000005.1:0-239878 GCF_023634865.1 Flavobacterium fragile | reverse complement strand
TAATGTAGAATTTGAAGGAGTGATGCTAAAAGACTCACCACTACAAATAGCCTCTGCAAAATTTTCAGTGATGCTAGGTTTCGGATTAACCGTAATTGTATAATTATAAGTACTACCTGCACAAGTACTGCCTCCTGTAGTAGCTGCTACTGCAGTATAGTTAACATCAATAGGTGCATTTGTAGTGTTTACTAAGTTTTGAGCAGGTATTGTGTTTGTACCTGAAGTGATTACCCCTGTAATTCCTGTAGGTTGCATAGCAGTCCAAGAGAAAGTAACCCCTGGAGTGGTACTGCTTAAATTTACCAAAGCAGAAGTTTCTCCCGAACAGATCGTTTGATTAGTAGGTGAGAAGTTCACTGCAGGACTAGGGTTTACAGTTACAGTCAAGGTAAAATTATTGGTACATGCGCTGCTACCTGATCCAGAAGTTGCTGTGATATTATAAACTACATTTATTGGATTACTAGTTGAATTGAGAAGTGTCTGGCCTATGTTACTTATAGGGGTGTTTTGATTAGAAGCACCTGTTATTCCTGCAGGTGCTGTTACTGTCCAATTGTAAGTAGTTCCTGATGGTAGAATTATACTTGGTGGATTATTACTTAAGGAAAGGTTAAAAGCAGTTCCAGAACAAACAGATAATGTTTGATTAGGTATTTGAGGTCTAGGATTAACTGTTACGTTCAATGTAAAGTTGCTAGTGCAAATAGAAGGGGCAGAACCAGTACTTGCAGTAATTGTGTAGATTACATCGATTGGAGCATTTGTTGTATTAACCAATGTTTGCCCAATAGAACTAACAGGTGTAGTTTGATTAGAAGCGCCTGTAATTCCACCAGGACTTGTAACTGTCCATGTAAAAGTAGTACCCAAAGGTAAAATTACGCTTGGAGGATTATTGCTTAAAGAAACTGTAAAAGCATTGCCTGAACATACTGATAAAGTTTGTGCTGGAACCAGTGGAGATGGATTTACAGTTATCACAAAATCTATAGGAGTCCCAACACATCCATTACTAGATGGAGTAACAGTATAAGTTACCGTACCTGATGTATTACTTGGATTGATTAAAGTAACACCAGGAATTATATTTCCCGTACCTGGAGTTGTAAAACCAGTTATTCCATTAGTAGCAGTTACAACCCAGTTAAAAACAGTTCCCGAAGCCATACTTGAACTAAGATTTATAGGAGATGTTGTTCCTCCAGTACAAATCGTTTGTGTCAAGTTTGTATTCGTGATAACAGGCATTTCTTTTAATATAAATGTAAATGAAGCTTGATTAGAGCCTGCACAATTACCATTTACTTGTACAGTTATAATATAAGTTTTATAAGCTGTAAAATTAATTTTCGGATATTGGCTATTCGCATTTGTTCCACCAACAAAAGAATAATCAGCAGGTGTTACTCCGAGACCCGAAACTGTCCATGTGAAATTTGTTGGGGCATATGGTGCCACACTATAAGTAGGTGTAGTGCCTACCTGACTAAAGTCTATTGTATGACCAGCTGGTGCCGCATCACAAATAGTCAAAGTATTAGGATTAAAACTAACCGTAGGATCTCCAAAAACTTCTATGATTCGAGGCGTAGAAGGGAACGTTCCACAAGAATTAGTTACATTTAGAACAACAGAATATGATCCAGGTTGTGTAAATAATATGTTTGCGTTTTGCGAAGAGGCATTGGTAGGCGCAACAAATTGATATCCAGAACTTGTGGCTGGTGTTCCTGCTACGGGGGTAACTGTCCAAGAATACGTAGGTTCTTGACAAGGTAAATTTAATACATTAGAAGTATTTGTAAATAAAATTGATGTGCCAGCGCAAATTGGGGATTGAGGCGAGTTTGTAAATGTCGGGGTAGGTATAGCTTCAATTTTTATAGTTTTGATTTTCACAGTTATTGTTTGACAACCAGCACCAAAATTTTTTGCTTCTAATTTTATTTCCCAACAACCAGGAATATTAACTTCATTTGATGGAATTATTAGATCATTACCTACTAACCAACTTGGATGATTATCTGAATCTATTAATTCAAAATCAGCATCTGTTGGTTTTTTAACATACCAATAATATCTTGGAGTTGTTAAACAACTCGTTGTCCCATACTGTCCTAAAACTGTTGTGTTTAGAGCAGTTATTGTAGTATTAATACATTGCTTTATTGGTAAATTAAAATCTGCAATTGGAGCTCTATTTGTATTAACTTTCTTTTCAGTACCGTTTCCATTTTGATAATAAATATCGCAATAATTATTGTTACTTCCAGAATTATAAACTCCTTTGTTAAATAATTTTAATTGAACTATAAAAAAACCAATATTTGGAGAAGTACCAACTGAGCAAGAAACATTATTGAATGTATGTCTTAATCCGGTAGTTGTTATTTTGTTTATTAATTGAGCTTGAGTATAGGTTTCATTTGGACTACCATCTCCAAAATCTATTGTATATTTAGATCCTTTATAATTTCTACCTATTCCAGATAAAGAATAATCAATTGAAAAATCAACATCATTACCTACACAAACCGTTTCATCATTTAGATTATTTAAGTTTGTTGAATTACCATGGAAAAGAAAAATATTTGAGAAAACAGAAATATTATTTGAATTCTTTTTTTCTAATTCAATAACATAAGATCCTATAGCTAAATTATCTGGTATTAAAAATTCATTATTAGTTAAATTAATTGGCAAATTAATTACATTGGAGGTGTTAATATCAATAAGCATTGCAGTGAATAGATTATTTACACCTACATCACATATTCTTAATTTTAATGCATTTGAATTATCTGTTAGTAAACTTGATGTAATTGCACCAGCGGAAGCATTAATTTTTCCAAAAATATTATTTATTAGATTATTGTTACAATTTTCACCTAAACAATTAAATGAAGAATTTCCAGAATTTTCTAGTAAAGATCTAAATTTTGGGATTCCAATTCCACCTCCATTTACAACATTAAAACTATTGGTCTCAACACTCAAAACTGGGTTTGTTGATCGTACTCTAAGTTTGTATGTTCCTGCTGCTAAACTATTAGGCAATACTCCATTAATAGCTGGTACGTAAAATTCATTTAATGTGTTTAAGACTGTTGGTGTAGTAAATGTTCCACCTGGATTAGATAATTCTAAAATAAATTGGTTATCCAATTGAAATACACCGGTAGGGTTAATAATTACAGAAACACCTGAGCCAGGAGTGTAGCTTGCCGAGTTGTTAAATCGGATAAGATTAATTTGTTGCGAATAAAGATTAAAGCTTGTTAAAGCAAAAAAGCAATTTAAAAGTAAAATCTTGTAAAATTTCCCCATTTTTTTTCTGTAATAAATTTATTAACTAGTGTTACTACCAAATAAAAAATCACCAAAAAAGTATATAACTTTATTTGACGATTTAATAGTTTTTTGTAGTTTTAGGTGATTGGGGTTTAAATGCAAAATATCTTGAGAATATTTGTGCTTGACAAATAAACAATTTTTTTTCGATAAAACTTTAATAACATCTTAAAAAAAACAGATTAAGCAGTATCTTAATCTTAAATTAACATGCAAAAAATAGAAAACTTTTTTTAAAAAATCTATCGAGGTTTTTATTTGTTTTAGAAGTCTATTTTCTCATTTTTTATTGATATGATAGTTTTTTATTTAATTTCCTAAACTTAATGTCAGTTTTGTATAGGGAATATCCATCAAAGTAATGTTTGAATTTGACAAAACAAATACTATTTAAGTACTATAAATATATAAGTAAGTACTTTTCTATTCACAACATTATACAAGGATAGGAAACCTTGGTATTGTCTGATATTGATTACTGACATAGTTATGTCTAAGGTTTGTTGACTCAAATTAAAAACCAACCCGATTTTTGAGAATGTCTAGCATACTTTAGTTATCAAGGCGAAAATCGGGCTAATGAAAGCCTAATGTTTATTTAAAAAATAAAAAATCGGACAAATTCTATTTGAATTCATCCGATTTTGACAACACCAGTGGTAAAAAAAGTGTTACAGTTTGTTGATATAGCTTCCAAACGGATCTTTGAAATGATAGCCGTTTTCAAAGCGATCTTTGCTTAGCTTTTTATAGGTCACCAATCCCCACAACACAAACTCTTTCATAAAGTATTTATCTTCCGGTAGGATATTGGGTTGGTATTTGTTGATGAGTGTTTCTAGAGGAGTGACGTCATCTAGAATTTCTTTGTATTCTTCGTCGCTACATTCGTCCATTAGTTTAAAACCAGTGGCAATGAACCATTCAACAATATCAGAATAGGCGTTTTTTTCGTCTATTTTCTCGATTCTTTCGATTTTTGGGAAATAAGCGGGGAAGAAGGTGTGTATGGCATTTTCAATTAGATTTACGGCTACTTGAGCTGCTCCTTCTTGTTCTCCTTCATACACAAGTTCTACTTTTCCTGTTATGGCTGGAATTATCCCCATGAAATCTGAAAGTCGTAAAGTGGTGGTATCGGTTCCATTTCTAAGTGCTCTGCGCTCTGCGGTGCTTAGTAGGTTTTCATAAGCGGTGATGCTCATACGTGCCGATACGCCTGATTTGTAATCGATATATTCGCTATCTCGGGCTTCAAAGCTGATTTGTTCAAGTAAATCTTTCGCTAAATATGGAACATATACGGTTTCGGTTTGGGTCTTGTCTAGTTTGGCTTCCTGATGGGTAATGGTTTTCGCTATCTCGATGGTTTCGGGATAGTGGGTTAAAATTTGGGAACCAATTCTATCTTTTAGCGGTGTTACTATGCTTCCTCTATTGGTATAATCTTCTGGATTGGCCGTAAATATGAATTGCATGTCTAACGGCATGCGCAATTTGAAACCTCTAATTTGAATGTCGCCTTCTTGAAGAATGTTGAATAAGGATACCTGGATTCGGGCTTGTAAATCGGGCAATTCATTGATGACGAATATACAGCGGTTGGCTCTCGGAATCATTCCGAAGTGAATCACTCGGTCATCGGCATATGACAATTTTAAATTGGCTGCTTTGATAGGGTCGATGTCACCTATTAAATCCGCTACGGTTACATCTGGAGTGGCTAATTTCTCAAAGAAGCGCTCGTCTCGGTGTAACCATGATATTGGGGTGTTGTCTCCTAATTCTGCAATAGTGTTTTTTGCGTATCTGGAGATGGGATGAAAAGGGTCGTCGTTAATCTCCGATCCTGTAACATACGGAATGTATTCGTCTAATAGCGTTACCATTTTTCTTGCCAATCGCGTTTTGGCTTGTCCTCGCAATCCTAGCAAGTTGATGTTGTGACGGGATAAAATGGCTCTTTCTAATTCCGGAATTACCGAATTCTCAAACCCATGAACGCCTTCAAATGTTGGGATTCCACTTTGAATCTTTTTTCGGAGGTTGTTTCTTAGTTCGTCTTTAATTGATTTTGATTGATATCCGGATGCTTTTAAATCGCCTAATGTTTTAATTTGGTTCATATTGCTGTTGTTCTAATGTATTAAACAGGGAATTGTTATTTAATTCGTTTCTTTCTGTTGGTTTCGTAATCGCTAAATATCATTTCGCCCAGTCCTTTCAAACCGGTGTAGAATGCTTTCCCCTGATTGGCTTCGGTAAAATTATCTACGAATTGTTGTAAATACGGATCGTTAGCAATCATAAACGTAGTAATGGGAATGTGCAACTTACGGGCTTGTTGGGCTTGATTGTAACATTTGTCCACGATGTATTCGTCTAAACCATTGCTGTTCATATAGTACCTTCCATCTTTTTCACGCACGCAGCTGGGTTTTCCATCTGTAATCATGAAAATTTGTTTGTTGGTATTTCGTTTGCGTCTTAAAATATCCATGGCCAATTGTAACCCTGCCACCGTGTTGGTATGATAAGGTCCCACTTTCAGATACGGTAAGTCCTGAATTTTGATGGTCCACGCATCGTTACCAAACACTAAAATATCTAGGATGTCTTTAGGGTAACGGGTAGTGATGAGTTCGGCTAGTGCCATGGCTACTTTCTTGGCAGGAGTAATTCGGTCTTCGCCATACAAAATCATGCTGTGCGAAATATCAATCATGAGTACGGTTGACATTTGCGATTTGTATTGGGCTTCTTCCACGATTAAATCGTTTTCGGTGATGGAGAATTCGTCCACTCCGTTATTGATTTGCGCGTTTTTAAGGCTTTCGGTTAGGGAAATTTGTTCAAGACTGTCGCCAAACTGAAATTCTCGGTACTCGCCGGTATGTTCGTCGCCTCTACCAGCATGTTTGATTTTGTGATTTCCGTTTCCTGATTTATTTAGGTTGCCAAAGATTTGTTCTAAGGCACTTTGTCTTATGGCACGTTCGGTTTTAGCTGTAATTCCGATGCCTCCTGAAGTTCCGTCGTCTTCAAATTCTTCTCTTATGTATCCTCGGGCTTTTAGATCTTCGATAAAATCATCTATGGTGTAGTCCTCGGTGGTGAGTTTGTATTCTACATCGAGTTGTCTTAACCAACTGATAGCTTCTTCAAAATCGCCTGAAGTATAGGTAATCAGCTCTTTAAAGATATCAAAGAGTTTTTCAAAGGGGGTTTGAAACGGTGCTTCGTATGTTTTGAAATAAAAACCTTTTTTACTCTCATTTTTCATAGATATAAAATTAAGGTGTTTTGTGGCTTAAATGGTGGTAACGTTTATTAATTTTTAGTTAAAAGTGGGGGATGGCTAGAGATTGTGTTGGAGTTGACTGGACTGAAGTCTAGCTTTATGATATGGGTAGAGCCTATGGTTCTTGGGTGTGAGGTTGTGTGGTAGTTTTGCAGGGACGGTTTGTGTTGTGCTTATGTCGACTGGACTGAAGTCCAGCCTTATGATATGGGTCGAGCCTATGGCTCTTGGGTGTGAGGTTGTGTGATAGTTTTTAGGGATGTTTTGTGTTGTTTTGGAGTCCACTGGACTGAAGTTATTTGTTTTGGACGTTTCTTCTTAAATAGGGATTAACGAATAAAGTATGTTTTAAAAAATATATTTCATTTCAAATGGATCACCGTTTAAAACTTTGTAAATTTACCTGCTAAAATATTTATTCCCCAAATAATCATGAAAATTAAATTTTTAATTCCGTTACTAGTTGTTTTAGTGCTTACTTCTTGTACTTCAATCCCCGACGGAGCGGTAGCTGTATCTCCCTTTGAAAAAGAACGTTATTTAGGCAAATGGTATGAAATTGCTCGATTGGATTTTAGATATGAGCGTAATTTGAGTAATACTACAGCAACCTATTCTTTAAACGATAATGGTACTATTAAAGTTGACAATCAAGGATATCATACTAAAAAAGAAGAGTGGCGACAAGCTATAGGAAAGGCTAAATTTGTTGGCGATGAAAATGTAGGTTTGTTGAAAGTTTCTTTTTTTGGTCCTTTTTATTCTGGTTATAATGTAATTGCTGTAGATGATCAGTATCAATATGCTTTAGTTGCTGGAGAGAGTTTGGATTGTTTGTGGATTTTATCGCGAACTCCTCAGATACCTCAGCGTATTAAAGAAAAATATCTCAAAAAGGCAGCTTCTATTGGGTATAATACCGATGATCTTTTGTGGGTGCAACACGATAAAGTGGAATAAGATTCATTTTTTTAAAATCTTTTTAAGCCTAGCTATTTTAGTTACTTTATATATTTTTAAATAACTCTGAATTTTATTCGATAGTTTTTTTCTTTAGTGTCATAAAGTTAAAGTATGTTTAGAGTCGGGTATTGCCATCTAAATTTTGCTTAAATTTGTTAAAACAAATGCTATGATTAAGAACTATAAATATTTAAGTCCTTTCAGGGTATTGATTTCCTTTCATAAGATTATCGAATCATTGGAAGCTATAGCATTGTCTGATATTGATTATCGATCTAATTACGCCAAAGGTTTGTTGGCCCAAATTCAAAATAAACCCGAGTTTAGAGAAGGAATCGACCAACTTAGTTTTCTCGATGAAAATGAGGAACTGATTCATTACCTTCTAGCCGATTTGTTTCCAACTGCTTTAACGCACAACGAAATAAAAGCGGCTACGCTTCCGTTTTATGATATCACGTTTAACTATTCGGAACGGTTTAAGAAAATCCTTAATGAAGCTCAAGGTTCGTTTGATATCCGTATTCGGGACATGGATGACCATCAGTTCTACATTATGAACTGTATCCTTATTTTAAATCGTTATTACCATCAAAATATTGATTTTGGTAAGCCATTGTTTTATGATATTCCCGATGAAAAAGGGGTTTTAAAGCATTACCGAATATTATATAATGGTGATTTTATAGAAATACTTCCTACCGAACGCACTACGTTTTTAACTCAGGAACAAATAGAGGAGTTGATTGATAATTATGATGATTTGGATCTTTGGAAAAAAGCATTTCCCGAAGATTCTTGGATATTGAAAGGATTTGCCATCGTATCATTAGTCGATGTTACTGTTGAGAGTGCCGTTTCTAATTTAAAATCCAATTTATTAAAATCGGATGCGCATGAGGAGCAGCATTATGATAGTTTTGAATCGATTTTCCGTTCTGTATTTAAGATTCCCGATTTAAAAATTGGATTTACTTTTTATAACGAGGAAGAAGATCGATTTACCAAACCACCGTTTCGAGATGAAAACCTCAAAAGTTTTATTCTTTTAGATGAAAAAGAAGCCGATTGTAAAAATGTGCTTTGTGGTGGTTCGTATGAAAATTTAATTGAAAATAACCAACCTTACGTTATTCCAAACGTAACAGAATATGCTTCCCAACAACATGGAAACGATCGTTTTTCTCAACATTTATTGCATGAAGGCGTTCAAAGTTTCTTATTGGCTCCTGTTACTAAAGATGGTAAGCTTTTGGGGCTAATAGAGCTAGCATCCTCTAGTGTTCGCGCTTTGAATTCGATCAACGTGCATAAATTAGATTTGCTGTTGCCTTATTTGTCCGATACTATCGAAAAGTATAGCATTGATATGATGCATCAAATGGAGGCGATAATTCAGAAAGAATATACGTCGATACATCCAAGTGTATATTGGAAATTTAAAAAAGAGGCGAGAAACTATTTGTATTTTAAAAATACGGTTGAAGAGTATAATTTTAAAGAAATTGTTTTCAAAGAAGTGTATCCGTTGTATGGACAAATCGACATCAAAGGATCCTCTGAAAACAGAATAAATGCTATTGTTACTGATTTAAAAGCGCAAATTCATCACATCATTCGACTCATAGATGTTTTAAATTCCGATAAAAAAATCAGTGTTATTGACCAGAAGAAATTTGAATTGGGACATTTTTTAGAAGAATTAGACCAACCTTTTAAAAACGATTTAGAACAAAATATTTACCACTATATCGAAACCGAAATTCACCCTCTTTTAAAACATTCAGGCTTAAATAAAAGTAGCAAAAGTGTAATCAACGATTATTTCAGTAAGATTGATGAAAAGACGGGTATGTTTTATCAAACCCGAAAAGATTTTGAAGATTCCATCATGGCTATCAATAAGAAAATGGCCGCTATTTTGGATGCGAAACAGCAAGCTGCTCAGGAAATTTTTCCTCATTACTATGAGCGTTTTAAAACTGATGGGGTTGAACATAATTTATATATAGGGGCTTCTATAGAACCTAACGAAGAATTTAGTTTGATGTATTTGCATAATTTGCGTTTGTGGCAATTGGAAACGCTTTGCGAAATGGAGATTGAACATCACAAAATTAAAAAAAACTTACCTTGTGCGCTGGATGTAACGTCTTTAATCTTAGCATTTAGCACGCCGATTTCGATTCGTTTTAGAATGGATGAAAAACGTTTTGATGTTGACGGTTCTTACAATGCGCGTTATGAAGTGGTGAAAAAACGCATCGATAAAGCATTGGTTAAAAACTCAAACGAGCGTATTACACAACAAGGAAAAATCACCATTGTGTATTCTAATGTATCGGAAGAAAAAGAATACCTCAAGTACATTAAGTTCTTACAGCACAAGGATAAATTAGAAGCTACAATAGAAAAGTTGGAAGTAGAGGATTTGCAATCGGTTTCTGGATTAAAAGCCCTTCGTGTACAAGTAAAACACGATGATTCTGATTTGATACTTGAGGCAGAAAAATTCATTACCCAACTTTTACAAGAGCGTTTGGATGGCAAGTTTTCGTATCACAACTTACAACATACAAAAGATGTGGTGGCAGCTATCGAAACTTTATGTAAGGCGGAACAAGTGGAAGAGACCGCCACTAAGGCTTTACTTTTAGCGGGTTGGTTTCACGATGCTGGATATGTTGAATGTTCTGAGAATCATGAACAGCGAAGTGTTGGTTTAGCTCAGGAATTTTTATCTTCAAAAAAGGCAACGGTATCGTTACAAGAAATGGTATCGCGTTTGATTTTGGCTACCCAATATCATCATGTTCCTGAAAGTCCATTGGAAGCTATTATGAAAGATGCTGATTATGTGCATTTGGCCAATGAAAATTATCCCGAAACGCTAGAACGTTTACGAAAAGAATGGGAACACGATATTGACAAAAAATATTGTAACTTCGATTGGTTTACACTCAACATCGAATTTTTAGAACAACATCACTATTACACCACGTATGCCCAAAAACACTGGCAACGTTTGAAAGAACAGAATTTGAAAATAATTGCAGCACAATTGCAAAATCAATAATTATGGAAGAAAACTATACTCAAAATCAAGATATAACTTCAACTTCAAGTGTAGAAATCGAAGGAGGTAAAAAGAAAAATAAAGAAAGAACCGAACGTGGAATTGATACCATGTTTCGTACTACGCTAAACAATCATAACAATTTAAGTGGTATGGTTGATAATAAAGCGAATATTTTACTATCGGTCAACGCTATTATTATTTCGGTTTCATTGACTACGATTATTCCGAAGTTAGATAATCCTTCTAATGCGCATTTAATCATCCCAACCCTGATTTTAATTATTTCTAGTGTGATTGCGATAACTTTTGCCATTTTAGCCACGCGTCCGAGTATTACTAATGGAAGTTTTACCCGTAAAGAAGTAGAAGACAAAAAGGTTAATTTGTTGTTTTTTGGTAATTTTTACAAAATGTCTTTTGAAGATTATAGTTGGGCCATGAACGAACTTATCAAGGACAAAGAATATGTTTATAATTCTATGATTAAAGATTTGTATAATTTGGGGATTGTTTTAGAAAAGAAATACCGATTGCTTCGAATAGCGTATACGTTTTTCATGTTTGGCATTATCATTTCGGTGGTAGCTTTTTTAGTAGCTTTTAAATTTAGATAATCAAAACACATGAAGTTCTTAAAGCTTTTCTTTCTCGTACTGATTGTTCAGTCTTGTGCTACTTATAAACCACAATATCATTCCCAATCAATGGCGGAACCAGTAGTGGGAGCCTCTAAAATAGAACATACTTTTTTTCTAGTAGGAGATGCAGGTAATGGCATGTTTCAAGACAGTATTCTTCATTTTGAAGGATTGCGACAGCGGTTAAAAAAGGCTGATAAAAACAGTACTTTACTTTTTTTAGGAGATAATATTTATCCCTCCGGAATGCCAGAGGAAGGTACTAATCAGCGAAAGGAAGCAGAACAAAAACTACAAGAGCAAATCGATTTTGCTAAGGATTTTAAAGGGAAAACTATTTTTATTCCTGGCAATCATGATTGGTACAATCAAGGTAATGAAGGATTAAAAAGACAGCAAGAATTTGTAACAAGTAAGTTAGGAAAGAAATCTTTTTTACCAAAGGATGGCTGTCCGTTAGAAACGATTACGATTTCAGAAGATATTACTTTGATTCTTGTAGATTCGCAGTGGTTTATTACGAATTGGGACAACTATCCCACAATTAACGAAAATTGTGATATCCAAACTCGAAATCACTTCTTAGAGGAATTCCGTAATGAAATAAAAAAAGCACGCGGCAAAACCACTATAGTAGCCATTCACCATCCTATGTTTACCGATGGATCACATGGCGGAAAATTTTCATTCAAAAGCCATTTATCACCTTTACCCATATTAGGAAGTTTGAAAAATTTACTTCGAAAAACAACTGGAGTGAGTAATGCTGATATTCAAAATACCCACTATAACGAATTAAAGAAAAATTTGATTGCTGCAGCTCAGCAAAACGATCAGGTGCTATTTGTTTCGGGGCATGATCATAGTTTGCAGTATTTAGTTCAAAATAACATTCCGCAAATCATCAGTGGGGCTGGTTCCAAAGTTTCTCCGGTTCGCTTATCTAAAAATGGATTTTATGGTCATGGTGTGAAAGGATATGCCCTATTGGAGGTTTTTGAAAATGGGGCTTCGCAAGTGCAATTCTTTGATGCTGTTTCCGATGTTTTAACTTATAAAACGTTAGTAAAAGCCCCTTTAACCAATAAAGTTCCGACAGAATTTTCCGAACAATTTCCCGATTCAGTAACGGTTTCCATTTATAAAACAGATGAAACAACAAAAAGCAAGTTTTATAAAACACTTTGGGGCGAACGCTATCGTAAGTATTACAGTATACCCGTTACTGCAAAAGTAGCTACTTTAGATACTTTGATGGGGGGATTAACTCCTATTAGAAAAGGAGGTGGTACTCAATCGAAAACTTTACGTTTAAAAACTAAAGATGGCAAACAATATGTAATACGTGCTATGAAAAAGAATGCCTCTCAATACATTCAAGCAGCGATGTTTAAAGACCAGTTTGTTCAGCAGCAGTTTGAAAATACGGCTTCGGAAGATTTGGTAGAGGATGTGTTTACTGGAGCTTATCCGTATGCCCCTTTTATTGTAGGCCCTCTATCGGATGCTATTTCCCTTCATAAGTTGAATTCGAAATTGTATTATATTCCCAAACAAGCAGCCTTAGGTAAGTTTAATACCGAGTTTGGCGATGAGTTGTACCTTTTTGAAGAACATGCAGCAGATGGAAACTTAGAATTAGAAGAAAAAGATTTTACGGGAAAGATTTACAGTACTTATGAAGTGATACAATTGCTTCAAGAAGATGAAAAATATCGTGTTGATGAAAAGCAGTACATCAGAGCCCGATTATTTGATATGTTGATTGGCGATTGGGACCGACACCAAGACCAATGGCGCTGGTTGGAATTCAATGAGAACGACAAAATTGTTTTCAAACCACTGCCAAGAGACCGCGATCAGGCGTTTTCCATTATGTCGGATGGTTTTATATTAGGAGCTGCAGTGAAGTTAATTCCTATGGCTAAATTATTACGCAAGTATGAAACTGATTTGGAAGATGTAAAAGGATTTAATTTGGAACCGTTTCCTTTGGACAAAGCTTTCATACGTAATTTAAACGCTTCCGATTGGATTACAGAAGCGGTGTTTATTCAAAATCAGATTACGGATGAAGTGATAGAAAAAGCATTTTCCAACATCCCAAAAGAATTAGCTAGTCCGACCATCACTTACTTAAAAACGGTTTTACAAGCACGTAAAGCCAATTTACAGAAAATAGCCAGTCGCTATTTCGATCTGTTGAGTCGTTATGCGGTACTTACAGGAACTGATAAGAAAGATGTTTTTACAATTCGCAATGTAAGTCCGGATGTCCTTGAAGTTACACTTTCTAGAAAGAAAAAAGACGAACGTATTGTACCTTATTTCACTACAGTTTACAATACGAATATTACAAAAGAACTTTGGTTGTATGGTTTAGATGATGACGATGTATTTGAAGTCATTGGAACCACAGATAAAACTAAAATTCGATTGATTGGAGGACACAATAACGATCAATATTTAGTTCCCAATGGTAAAAATGTCATTATTTATGATTACGAATCTAAGAATAATGATGTTTCACAAGCACAAAAGGCAAGACTGCAACTGCGCGATACTTATGATGCGAATACTTATGATTATAAGAAAATCAGGAGAAATCAAACGCAAGTTATTCCGACTATTGGAGCTAATCCTGATGATGGTTTGAAGCTAGGGGTGAATACTTTGTTTACAAAGTTGGGTTTTGAGCGTCATCCGTTTACGAGCCAACATCAAGTAAAAACGGCTTATTATTTTGCCACTGAAGGATATGAACTCAATTATCGTTTTGAAATGGCTAATGTAATTCGCGATGTAAATTTTGAGTTGAATGCCGGCATGCAGAGTCCGAACTTTACCTTTAACTTTTTTGGTTTTGGTAATGCAACTCCTAACTATGATGGTGATTTAAGTTTGGATTACAATCGTGTTAAAGTAAGAAGTTTGCATTTTAATCCGCAACTAAAATGGAGTAGTAGATCGGGAGTAAACATGGCTTGGGGTATGCGTTATGAAAATATCGAAGTACATAAAACGACTGGAAGATTAGTATCCATCCCTACTGTTTTACCTAATTACATTTTTGATGAGGTACAATTTTTAGGAACTGATTTTACGTTTCAATTTGAGAATTTTGACCATAAAGCGTATCCGACTATGGGAATGAAGTTTGCCCTAACAGCAGGGTATAAGACCAATTTAGACAACAATTCTAGACAATATAGTTATCTTATTCCTGAAATTAGTTTCAATCACAAGATTGATGCTTTGGGGAAATGGGTAGTGGCGACCAAATTGAAAAGTCAGGTTAATTTTGGAAATGATTTCGAGTTTTATCAAGCAGCTACGATAGGAGGAATTGATGGTTTGCGTGGGTTTAGGAACCAACGATTTACTGGAAATCAGTCGTTTTATCAAAATACCGATTTACGATATAGTTTTAGTTCGATGAAAACCCGTTTGATTCCTTTGCGAATGGGCTTGTATTCTGGTTTTGATTATGGAAGAGTTTGGTTGGATGGCGAATATTCTAAAAAATGGCATAACTCTTATGGAGGTGGATTTTTTATTACAGGAGCGGAATTGATAACCGCGAATGTGGGATTGTTTCATTCGGCAGATGGTTTTAGAGGAGCGTTTTCCTTAGGATTTCAATTTTAATTAAGATGAGAAAGATGCATAAATTGTTGTTAGTTGGGTTTTGGATCCTATTTTCTTCGTGTCAACAGCAAGAGGCAACGCCTTTGCAAGTGATACAAGATTTTCCAAAGGGACTCAAAGAGGTTTCGGGTATTGCGTATTCTGATGGGCTTATTTATGCTTTAGAAGACAGTGGTAATCCTAATGAAGTAGTGGTGTTAGACACCTTGGGTAAAATTGTAAAAACGATTACTATCGCTGGTATAGCTAATACCGATTGGGAAGATTTAACCTTTGATAAACAAGGTAATTTGTATATTGGTGATTTTGGAAATAATGATAATACTCGACAAGATTTGGCCATTTACAAAGTTGAAAAAGGACAATTGCAGAACAATACCGTCGATTCGGTAGCTAAAATTTCATTCTATTATCCTGAACAAACCCAGTTTCCACCAAATAAAAAAGAAATGTTCTATGATGTAGAAGCTTTTTTTGTCTATGGCGATCACTTTTATTTGTTTACTAAAAACAGAAGTAAAGGTTTTGATGGTACGAGTTATGTCTATCAAATCCCGAATGTGCCCGGTCATCATCGAGCTCAATTAGTGGATAAAATTATAACTTGTAGCGATTATCATAACTGTGTTATTACCAGCGCTGCTATTAGTCCAGATGGTTCTACTTTTGCCTTATTATCACATTCGAAAGTTTGGTTGTTTCAACAATATCCAAAAGACGATATCACGAAAGGAAAAATGACCGAATTGAATTTACACCATTATTCTCAAAAGGAAGCGATTACTTTTACGGATAATAACCAAGTTTTTATTGCAGATGAAAGAGTTAAGAAAGAAGGAGGGACTTTGTATCGCTTGAAGTTGAGATAGGGATATAAATTTAAATGAAAAACCGCTTTAGTTTTGTTCCTAAAGCGGTTTTTCTTTCTGTTGTAGTCGTAATGCTATATCTTTTATTTCAAATTAAAAATATTGAATGAAATTCCGAAATAATATCCAAAGTCGTATACATTTTTAGTAAAGCTGTCCACATCGTTTAAATTGGTATAATCACCTACTTGTAAGCCATTGGTTAGTTTTTTAACAGGTCCGAAAGCTACTCCTGCAGATAAAGCCAAACGACTTTTATTTCCTAAAATTAAGGAAGGACCAAACAAATAATTCACCCCATTGATACCTTCTGCAATTGGAATAGAAAGTCCAAAACTACCACCCAAGTTGAAGTTCTCAGAAATCACAGGATAGAAGTTAATTAAAGTACTCAAATTAGGAATAAAATAGTTGTTTTTTTCTGCTCCGATGATACCATTTTCATCAATAAAGTAATCAAAAGATTTGGATTGAAAATTATTTAATGTCAAGGCTACGCTGGTATTGATTTTAAAGCCACCTTTTGAAAATATTTTAACGTGTCGTGTTTTTAGAGTTGTTACAGCATCATCATCGTCTAACTCATTAGCAAATTCACTTTGTTCAAATTTAAGTTCTAAGTTAACTTTATCAGCAGCAATTTCGTAATCATAAGTTTGTTCAAAAGATGCTGATTCTAATGAAGTGTATAAGGCTTCAATTTTATTTAAGTTTTCTGCTGTCCAATTCGAAGATTCGTCTAGTTGTGAAAGTATGCTTTCTAGATACGAATACGTACTGTTTTGTGCTCTTAATTCTCCTAATGAAATGGATTCTTTTTGGTTGTCAGATTTTTTAGATAATTCACCTTTCATTTCGTTTACGTTGAATACGATGAAATTAGCATCTTCTTTAATAATTTTTTTTAGGCTTGCTAAGTAGACGTGAAAGTTATCATTAGGATCTGCTAAACGGCTGTCTGTTTGAAGAGCTGCTACTTTTTTAATGTTGTTTAAAATGGTTTCCTTGTCTAGATTTGGATTCGTTAAGTTGGCTAAAAAAGTTCTTTTCAAAGCATCTACATTAGAGGATATGGTATTTAAATGTGAAAACTTATTTTCAACCAATGAACTTCTCGATGATGTTTCACCAAAGATGTCTTTGTTTACATAAGAAGGTGTATCAAGGTTTTCGGGTAATTTGGTAATATTTAGTTTTAAATCGCCATTTGTCATAGAAGTAATACCGCCCAACAAATTACCAAAGTTATAACCACCCGAACCCGTTGCGTGAATTTCTTCTTCTTGAATATCGGTTTTGATGTTCACCGCAAAAGGGTTTATGTTGAGCATTTTAATTTCAATTAAACTATTGCGTTTGAATCTAGGATGGCTAAGTGTATCTATGACTTCATATGCCTTGTTTAACTTAAAGTATTCGAAGTTATCCGTTTTATAATCGTATTGGATTCTGTATTTCTCTTGCGCTAATACAAAAGTAGTTCCTAGTAAAAGAGCTGTTATTAAGAGTATTCTCATTCTTAATTTGATTTATACCCAAATATACGAAAATTATTCGTTATTTTTTATCAATATATTAGAAATGTTAGGTTTTAATTCTTTGATGATGGATTGATAGTTTGGAGTTTCGGTAATAAAAATTCCTAATTTTATTTTAGCATAACTGATTTTAATAGAATAATTATCAATTATTTAGATGTAATTTTATTGCAGTGATTGGAAATACAATATTCCCGCTTCAGCATTTTTTTTGTTTTGTTTTTGGTTTTTCTTATTCAAAAGATTATTCATAATTTTATTAGAATTTTCAATCATCTTTTTTCGATGTTCCTCGGGTGAATCACTAAAATAAAAATTAAAATCATCTCTAATATTCAGTTCTTTATCCATTGTCTTTTCTTTAAAAGTCTTATGAGTGTTTATCATTTCCTGCCATAAACTGTCGTAAGAAGTTTTGTCATTGTAGGCTTCGTGATAAACTAATTGGTACAAATAGTTGTCATTTTTAGTTGCTGTGGCATTGATTTCCTTTTGAGTAAACATTAATTTTTCTTTTAAATTCACTGCTTTCATCAGGTTTTTTACGCTGTGTAGAAATTCAAAATAATAAATTTCTAACGTAGCAGCTATAATTTTTGATTCTGAGTTGTCTTCTTCAACTAAAATTTGAGTACGATCGTTTATAGAACTTTCATTTATCTCTTTTATTATTTTAGGATTGGTGATAGAAAATTGACCATTGATTTTGTTAGAGATGAGAAGGAGTGGTAGGACTAGTAGAATTTTTATTTTCATTTTTATAATGGTTACATTAGTATTTCTCTTTCGGTGATGTTTCCATCTTCTGTGAAGTTGTCATGCTCAACATCAATTATAGTGCAACCCCAATTTTTCCATTGTTCTGCTGTGATTTGTTCTTTTTGTAATGCTCTAAAATGCATATTGCCATATTTACAAATAAAGAATTCTACTTGTTCGTCAGCATCAAAAAAGAAAATATATTCAGGAATATTAGGGTCGTAACGAACCAACCAAAATAGTATTTCTACAAAATCGGCTAAGCTATCACGATTTAATATGAAAGCTTCTTTATAACTCTTGTCTCCAACTATTGTTTCTAGTTTTGTATACACATTTTTAAGAGGTTGGAATTCATTTTTTCGGTTACCAAAAAAGTCAAGTTTTAGATGAGAAATTACAATGAATTCATGAGCATTTATAGCGTCAAATATGAGGATTAATTTTTCGGTTAGTTTTTGACTAAAGGTTTCAATATTAGTGTGATTGATATTGATGATGCTATCGAAACTTTTATAAACAATAGGATCTTTCTTTACACAATCGAAAATCTCCCAGTATTCAGATTCTTTGTTTTCTTCTTGGTATAGTTGTAGGACTTCCACATCATAAAAGGATTTCTGAAACTTTATAATTTCAGTGCCTATAATTTTTTTTGACGATGTTATTTGATCTCGGCTAATGAGTTGGTACATAAAATTTGGTAGTTTATGATAAAACCTTGCAATCTTTTAGTTTTACTAAAAGCTTTAAAGTTACTTAAAAGTTTAGTATTCTTTGTATTTCTTTCCAAAAATAAGGTGAAAAGCATTTTTCTAAATGTGTTACAGTAAATTTATTATAGTAATTAATTAGTAGTAGTTTACCTTAGCAACTACCAAGCAAAATGGTTTTATCAATGTTAATTTCATTAGAGCGTTAAATAATTTTACTTATTTGTGAAAGTAACAAATGTACTATTTAATTTTAATTTATATGTAGTTATTTTTTCAACATATTAATTTTCAATTAGTTGTAGGCTTTACGTTTCGGATTTTTGAGTTTACTTTTTAAATTTACATCTAACCAATATAAGAATTTTAATTTATTGAATAATTAATTGTGGTAATGTCGAAAGTTATTTAATATTACGATTGGTTGTATTTTGGAATAAAGAAAATAATTTGGATTAAAAACAAAAATAGGAGCTCTAAGCTCCTATTTTTATTCTATATTCCCCCCTAAAGCTTTGAATAACATAATGTTATTTCGGGTGTTTTCTTCTTTGAAACGTAAGAAATCTAAATCGGCTTGTATTTTATTTTTGCGTGCGTTGATTAATTCTAAGTAATTTGCATAACCTGTAGCATACAAATCGTTTGATACTTCTACTGCTTTATTTAAATGATTCACTTCTTCTAATTTCAATTTCATTACCCGTTCATAGATTTCAATTTCTTTGAGAACAGCTTGAATTTCATTAAAAGCAGTAGTTATCGTTTTTTGGTAATTTAAAAACGCAATTTCTTGTTCGCCATTAGCAATTGCAAACTCTTGTTTTAATTGTCCTTTATTGAAAACAGGGATCATTAATCCACCTAATAATTGAGATGCTAGAGAACCTGGTTTAAATAAAGTTTCAGAAGAAAAGGCATTATATCCCATGAAGCCCTCTATTTGGAGTCTAGGGTAGAAGGCCGCTTTTGCTGCTTTGGCATCCGCTCTTGAAGCTTCTAATTCGTAATAATACGCCATTACATCAGGTCGAGAATTGATGATTTCAGCAGCTGGAATATTGGCATTTAAGATATCGAAGTTACTATTTAATAGTTCTTTTCCTCGTATTATTTCACCTTCATAACTTCCAATAAGGGTACGAAGTGCTTTTTCAACCTCAATAATATCTACTTTTAAATGTTCCACTTCAGCTTCAATGTTTTTGTTTTGAGCTTTTAATTGTTGAACTGCTAACTCAGTAGCTTTACCTACGACACGTTGTGCGGCTATAATTTCATACGCACGAAGTTGCAAGCGGTAGTTTTCTTGATAAATAATTAAGTTGTTGTCTAATTTAACCAATTCGTAGTACAGCAGAGCTATGTTAGTAAACAGCTCCATTTTCAAAAGTTTCAATCCTTCTTGAGAAGCTAAGAAACGTTTTTGAGCGGCTAGCGATTGATTTTTTAGTCTTCCCCAAACATCGGCTTCCCAACTGCTTCTTGCACCTACCCAATAATTAGGAGTGAAACTTCGGTTGATTTTCTGCTCTTCGGTAATGTTTGCAGATAAATTGGTGTCGTAGTTTCCTACGCCTTCCATGGTGAAATCTCCGTAGCGCGTACCCGATGCAATAGCACCTAATTCTAATGAAGGCAAACGATTTCTTTTGGTTCGCTTAAGAATACTATTCGCCATTTCTATTCTTTGTTGTGCAATCAGATAATCCGGATTTGCCACTACTGCTTGGTCAAACAAAGCCAACAAATGCGGATCGGTAAAATAAGTACGTAGTTGTAACTTTTGAAACTCAGCTTTATTTTCTTTAGTTCCCAAATTGATTTCAGGAAGTGGTTTAGCTTGCTTTAAGTCTGCCACTTTTGGTGTGACACACGATACGGTTAGGAGAGCTAAAAGAGAGAAAATCGTATATTTAGTTATTGATTTCATTTGTTTTTTTATTTTCTAATTTGGCAAAAAAGATGTACAATCCGGGTATGATAACCAATCCAAAAACAGTTCCAATTAACATACCTCCAGCAGCTGCATATCCAATCGATTGGTTTCCAACAGCGCCCGCTCCAGAAGCCAAACACAACGGAATCAGTCCGGCAATAAAGGCAAAGGATGTCATTAAAATAGGACGTAATCGTTGTTTAGCACCTTCAATAGCAGCAGATACAATATCTAAACCTTCTTTGTTTCGGGCTATTGCAAATTCTACAATCAGAATGGCATTTTTGGCAAGCAATCCAATCAACATGACTAAGGCTACTTGGGCGTAAATGTTATTTGCTAATCCAACCAACACCAGCGTTATGTAAGAACCGAAAATCCCCGTTGGTAAACTCAATAATACCGGCATAGGTAATAAGAAGCTCTCGTATTGAGCCGCTAATAATAAGTAAACGAATAATAAACATACCAAGAAAATAATGGTCGTTTGATTTCCTGAAAGTATTTCTTCACGCGTCATTCCCGACCATTCGATATCGAATCCACGTGGCAGTGTTTCTTGTGCTACTCGTTCTACTGCTGCAATGGCATCACCGGAGCTGTATCCTTCTGCAGGTTCCCCGTTAATCATGGCTGACATATACATGTTGTAACGAGTAAGTACTTCTGGTCCATATACACGTTCAATTCTAATGAATGTTGAGAAAGGCACCATTTCACCGTTATCACTTTTGGCATATAAGTTTAAGATGCTTTCAGGTGTGTCGCGGTGTTCCGGACTTGCTTGTACCATAACTTTATACATTTGACTGAATCGTATGAAGTTGGTTGCATAGTAAGAACCTAACATAGTTTGAAGCGTTGACATCGCATTGTCTACTGAGATTCCTTTTTTAGCTGCTAAATCATAATCAACATGAATTAAATATTGAGGAAACGTAGCATCAAAACTTGTAAAGTTGTTTTGAAGTTCGGGAGCTTTATTCAATTTCGCGATGAACTCTTTAGTAATTTTATCCGTATTTTCGATTTTACCTCCTGAACGATCTAACAAACGCAATTCATATCCACTTGTATTACCAAATCCTGGAACTGTAGGTGGGGCAAACACTTCGATTTGAGCATCGGCAATTTCTTTCGTTTTTTCGGTTAGTTCGACAATCAAATCATCCACAGATTTGGTTCGTTCCGACCAATCACTCATGTTAATCATAGCCATACCATAAGACGAACCCGCAATTTCAGTCACGATGCTGTATCCCGCTAAGGTAGTAACGTTTTCAACGCCTTCAATTTTTTGTGCCATAGCGGTGATTTCATCCAAAACTTTTTCGGTACGTTCTACGGTTGCTCCTTGCGGCGTAGTAACACTCACATATACCATTCCTTGGTCTTCCATTGGGATGAATCCTGTTGGAAGTATTCTTGTGGTTAAGAATGTTAACACTATGAAGGCGAATAAAATTCCAAACGTTACCGTAGTTTTGGTTGCAAACTTGGATAGAATATTGGTATATCCGTTGGTTAGTTTTTCAAATCCGTTATTGAATTTATGGAAGAAATTGTCCAAGGCACTTTTCTTTTTGTTATGATTGTGAGGCTTTAAGATTATCGCACATAAAGCAGGTGTTAAAGTTAATGCGTTAATCCCCGAAATCACAATACTAATTGCTAAGGTTAGAGAGAACTGGCGGTAGAATACTCCAACAGGTCCGCTCAGGAATGCCACTGGAATGAACACGGCCGACATTACAATGGTAATAGCGACAACGGCTCCAGCAATTTCTTTTGTAGCTTCAATCGTAGCTTGTAAGGGTGGGGTGCCTTCTTCCATTTTTACGTGAACGGCTTCTACCACTACAATAGCATTGTCTACCACAATACCAATCGCTAAAACTAAAGCGAATAAGGTTAGTAAGTTAATCGAGAAGTCCATCATTTGCATAAAGGCAAACGTACCCACTAGAGCAACAGGAACCGCTAGTACCGGAATAATGGTAGAACGCCAATCTTGTAGGAATAAGAATACCACAAATCCTACTAAAAAAAACGCTTCAATTAATGTTGTTAATACCGCACTAATTGAGGCATCTAAGAAACGTGAAACATCATACGCTAAGCTATAATCCATACCTGGAGGGAATGAAGTACCTTTTAGTTCGGCCATTTTGGCTTTTACTTTTTCAATTACTTCCGAAGCATTGGATCCTGGGCGCTGTTTCATCATGATGGATGCCGATGGCTTTCCATTGGTTTTAGAAACCATTCCGTAGTTCATGGCACCAAATTCAACTTTTGCGATGTCTTTTAAGCGTAAAATAGTTCCTTTAGCATCGGATTTAATGGCTATATCTTCGTATTGTTTTGGGTCGAAAAATTTACCCGTGTATTTGATTACATATTGCAACTGACTCGTTGTTTTTCCAGAAGTTTCTCCCACTTTACCTGGAGCTGCCGATATATTCTGTTTTTGTAAGGCTTGGATGACTTCGTCTGCTGAAACATTGTACGATTGCATTCTTTGAGGATCTAACCAAACACGCATGGAGTATTCTTTTTGCCCCATGATTTCGGCACGACCCACACCATCAATACGTTTTAATTCTTGCAGAATGTTAATGTCTGTAAAGTTATAGATGAATTGTTCGTCCTGACTTTCTTCGGTACTTGTTATGTTCAAGTACATTAACATACTGTTTACCTCTTTTTCAGTGGTAACTCCAGCACGAATTACCTCTTCGGGAAGTTCGTCTAATATAGTAGTTACCCTATTTTGAACGTTAACGGCTGCTAAATCAGGGTCGGTTCCTACTTCAAAAAAAACTTGAATTAACGTTAATCCGTCGTTAGAAGTTACAGTAGACATGTAAGTCATCCCTGGAACTCCGTTGATGGCACGTTCTAAAGGTAACGCCACAGCGTTAGCAGATACTTCGGCATTAGCTCCAGTATATTTTGCAGTTACCGTTACAGATGGTGGTACAATATCAGGGAATTGTGTAATTGGCATTTGGAATACTGCCATTAATCCTAATAATACAAAAAATATAGAGATTACCAACGAAAGTACCTTTCGTTTTATAAACATTTCTACCATGATTATTTGCGTGTTTTAGAGGTTGCGTTTTCTTTAATTTTAACAACATCACCATCTCGTAACGATTGCGTTCCTTCTAAAACAATTACGTCGTCTTTTTTCAAACCTGAAGTAACGATGTAGGATTCGCGTAGAGTAGAGCCAATTTGAATGTTTTGCATTTTTACTTTTTGGTCTTTTCCAACCACAAAGACATAGGTTTTATCTTGAATAGAGAAAGTCGCTTTTTGAGGCACAATGATTGCGTTTTCCTCTCTTTCTGAAATGACTAATTTACCAGATGTTCCGTGCTTGATAAGGCGTTCTGGGTTTGGAAACATTACTTTGTAACGGATAGAACCGGTTGCCGGATCGATTTCTCCCTCCGCTGTTTTTAAAGTTCCACTATAATCATAATGCTCACGATTTGGCAATATCAATTCAATTTTTTGATGTTTGCCCATTTTATTGTGCGCAATTAATTCAAAATATAAATTTTCTGGAATGGAGAAATATGCATATACTTCATTTAATTGTGATAAAGTGGTTAATAAGGCTCCATTTTCGACTAAACTACCTTCTTTAAAAGGAATAACATCAATTACTCCATCAAATGGGGCTACAATATTTGTGAAAGATATTCTTTGTTCAACAGCTCTTAATTCGGCATCTACATACGCGCGTTTTGCTTTGGCAGAGGCTAGTTT
Organism: Flavobacterium fragile; assembly: GCF_023634865.1. Lineage (GTDB taxonomy): Bacteria > Bacteroidota > Bacteroidia > Flavobacteriales > Flavobacteriaceae > Flavobacterium > Flavobacterium fragile. The sequence goes on along the minus strand of NZ_JAMLJN010000005.1, from coordinate 215,291 downwards.
TGCTTTAGCCATATCAAGTTCGTTACTCGCTACGAAGTCTTTAGCATATAAGGCTTGTAATTGATTTACTTCGATTTCGGCAATTCTAATATCGGCATCTGCTTGTCTTAAACTCGCAGTCACTTTGTTAAGTTCCATACGTAATTCGGCATCGTTGGTTTTGAACAAACGTTGTCCTTTTTTTACGAATTGACCTTCGTTTACGAAGATTTGTTCGATAATTCCGGCGGCTCTTGAACGGATTTCAATATTTTTTTTCGCTTGAATATCCGCTACAAAGCTATTTTGAATTAATGTATCTTTATAGTTTATGGTAATTACAGGTACGCTTTTTCCTTGGTTGCTTTTTTTGTTAGAGTTGTCGTTACAAGACACAGTAAGTCCTAGCACCATAAGTGCTACAACTAGGTAATTCTTTTTCATGTGATAAAAGTTAGTAAGTTTTTAAAAAAATATACGTTTGAGAAAAGTAATTTTTTAAAATAATTGCAGCAAATGCAGGTAAGATTTGATTTTACAAGTAAATGTAATAAAATATTGAAGTGATTGCTCATTGGCAATACGTATTGCAGGTGAAGGAATCGAAAGTTCTGTATCTTTATTTTTAACGATACCTTTGAAAAGAGAAAATTCTTTGGTTTCACCACGACCCACCAACGATACTTCCTCAAATTTGTCTAATACATTTTTATGACAATGATCAGACCAATCCAGGAGAATCGAAGTAGCAATTAAAAAAACAAATAGGTGAACAAATTTTGACCTTATCGTTCTCATCAGGGGTTAGCAATTTTATGGCAAAGCTACCTCGAAGGATTATGTTTCGCAACAATACTTAGAAAATTTTAACAGATGAATTTTAGTCTTAATGTAGTTCAATTTTCCAATAATTTGATAGACTGCTAGATTACAGAAATTACTATTCAAAATCTACTCTTTTGTATTCACAATTATTTCAAATCGTAATCCAGCTGTAAAATAAATTGATATCTTGCAGGAGTAAATTAATTTCATCAATTCTACTATTTCAGCGTATAAAAAAAAACGATGAAAGGAGATTTTAATACAATGTAATATGAAAAGATTTTTTTCGTTTTTTTTGTTTGTTATTTTGTTTGTTACTTCTCATGCTCAAGAAGTGGGAGTGCCATATAGGGTGGGAGATAAGTTTGGTATTTCCAATAGAGCAGGACAAATTTTTATTGCCCCTGAATTTGACCTAGTTGTTCCAAGACAAGAAGATAAAGTAACGTATTTCAATTGCCATAAATTTGTTGGAAATGAGGTTTTAACTAGTTTAGTCTATCAAAACAAAATCATTATAAAAGACAAAAAGCATCACTTTTTTTATAGAGAAGGCCGTTTTTTCTTAGGATGTGATTACCGTCCGAAAAGAAAATACAACAGAGTATTACAAGATGAAATCGATGAGTTTCAAACTTTGTATGATGCAAAAGGAAATCGTGTCTTTACAACCGATTATAAAAGTATTAGTATTTTAGATGCTTTAGATGAAAAAAACGAGTTGAATGAGGTATTAATGGTTACAACCGATATGGATAATCTTTACAGTATGTTTGTGTACAATTTGAAGCAAAAAAAAGTAACCCGAATTTTTTTCGATAAATCTTCTTATCTGGAATTGCGTTATAATGGCGAATACAGAACCAATGATAATTCCATTTTGGTTACTTATAAAGATATCAATAACCAAGGAATGCAAGCTGTTATTGACCTAGTAAACAATCAGATTAAAGCAATTGAAACCAAACCCTTTGCCATAAAAACTAAAAACGAGTATGCAGATTATGATACTGCCGTGGAAGTTATTGATAGTGATTTTAGAATAGTAGAGCAGCCTAAAACTTCACAAAAGCGAATTGATCAATGGCAATCGATTACTACAAAGCATAAATTTTATTGGGAATTATCAAAACCTGAACAAATTGTATTTAGAAGAGAATCTATCCGTCCTGAGAATGGCTACCTTGTTGAAGAAAATGGAAAGATGGGGTATTATAATACGGGGTATAAGAAACTCATGGTTCCTATTCAGTATGATGAAATTTACAAAGCTTCTTTTTCAGGAAGTAATGGAGGTTATGTCTTGAGAAATGGTTCAAAATATGGTTTGTACATTTATGACCATCCTGAAAATAAAATTATAGCACCCATTTTTGATAAAATCCCCATATTAGTGGACTATGACTATTTTAAATCAAAAGATCCTTTGATTAAAGTTTATGATGAAAATGGGACATTTTTCTGTTATGCTAATGGAGAAGGAATTTTGTATTACAAAGAAAAATAGAAATTTATGGAAAGTCGCTTTTTTAGTATAGAGGTCAATGAAGTGAATTTTTTAATTAGAAATTAGTTAATCTAAGTTTATACGTTTTACATGAAAAAGTTAGTTGTAGTATTCTTACTCCTTTGTATAGGATTGCAAGCGCAAGTAAAGTTACTTTCTTGGAATATCGAAAATTTAGGAAGTTCTAAATCTGAATCTGAAATCAATTTTATGGTAACTACTTTACAAGATTACGATGTGTTGGCTATTCAAGAAGTAGTAGCGGGAGATAAAGGGGCACAAGCTGTTGCCAAATTAGCCGATGCTTTGAATAGAACAGGTTCAAAATGGGATTATGTAATTAGTGATCCTACCAGTGGAACGAAATCGAGCAGAGAACGTTATGCTTTTTTGTGGAAAACGGCTCAAGTTACAAAAGTAGGTGAGGCTTGGTTAGAACAAAAATATCATGTAGAAATAGATCGAGAGCCTTACTATTGCACTTTTGATTATGAAGGAAAACCTTTTACTGTTGTAAATTTTCATGCCATTCCTAAAAGCAAACAACCTGAAACTGAAATCAAATATTTTAAATTATTACCACAACAATATTCCGATTTGAATTTGGTTTTTGTTGGCGATTTTAATTGTCCTCAATCACATACTGTATTTGCTCCTTTGCGTAAAATGGGATATTTACCTGCTTTTACCAAACAAAAAACGTCTTTAAAACGCGAATGTAAAAAAGGAATTTGTTTGGCTAATGAGTATGATAACATTTGGTACGATACATCTAAAATACGCCTCATTCGTTCTCATGTCATTCATTTTTATCGCTCATTTACTTCTTTAAAAGCAGCTAGAGCAATTTCAGATCATATTCCTATTGTTTTTGAATTTAGTTTAAACTAATTGTTTCATCTTATTAAGATTGATACTATCTCTTGTTTTTACATAATTTTACAAGTCTAATTCAGAATGTTATGTCGACTCTTGTTTCATTAAAAAGTTATTTTGAGAGAATAGGTTTTTGTGATGTTCCGCAAGTAAATTTAGAGACTTTACAACAACTTACTTTTCTTCATGTTACTACTATTCCGTTTGAGAATCTTAATCCTATTTTTAAAAAGTCGGTACCTATTGATATTACCTCAGTTTCAGATAAAATAATAGCTTCGGGCAGAGGCGGTTATTGTTTTGAACAAAACACATTATTTTACAAAGTGTTAAAACAAATTGGTTTTGAAGTAATTCCTTTATCAGCTAGAGTTGTGTGGAACAAGTCAGATGATGCTTTTCCTGCAAAAACACATTTGTTTTTAAAAGTGGTGCTTAACAACGAAGTTTATTTGATAGATGTAGGTTTTGGGGCACAATCGTTAACCCACCCCATTCCTTTTGTGTTACATGAGGTGCATCAAACTTCCCATGAAACTATTCGAATTATAAAAAAGGATTTACATTTTGTCATGCAAACATTATTGCAAAATGAGTGGAAATCCATGTACAAGTTTACTATTGAAAAACAATATTTTGTTGATTTTGAAGTAGCCAATTGGTATACCTCTACCCATCCTAATCATATTTTTACTAACATTTTAACGGTAGCTCGTGCAGATCAAAATTGTAGGTACTCTCTAGTAGACAATAAGTTTTCGACTTATTTTTTAGATGGTAAAGTAGTTTCTGAACAAGTAACTTCGGTAGCAGAATTAAAAAATATACTAATCCATGTTTTTAAAATCCAATTGCCCGAATGGGATAACTTGGATGAACAATTTGCTTTAATTGTGACCAAACCTTAAATAGAAAGGACAGCCCGTATCTAGCTGTCCTTTCCTTTTCAAGATAGAATGTAAAGGAGCCAAAATTCTATCTTAAAAACAAATTAATTAATAAAACCTTTCTTGAAAAACGATGGCTCTCGGAAATAATATGTTGTTTTCTAAATGAATATGTGCGTGTAAATCCGTTTCAAATTCTTCCAACATTTTGAAGGTTACTTTGTAAGTATTACAAGAATCTGCTGGAGGTGTATAATTTTGAGTTAAAGCTTTGATTTTTTCAAAACGTTCACCTTCGTTTTCGTGTTCTTCTTTCATCATTTCGATAGGGTTTGCAACAGAACCAAATCCAGGATTACCAGCGGCTGTATGATTGCGATTGGCTTCAACCATTTTTTTAATAAAAGGGAATAATATCAACTCTTCCTTCTTCATGTGTTGGGTTAAATCGTTTGCACTTTGATGAAATAAATTTTTAATTTCAAAAAGTTCAGGATGATTTTTGCCGTGAACTTGTTCTAATTTTGTTAAGAACATCAATAATTGCGGAATTTTTTCTTCTACATATCTATGATGTTTTTTTTCGATATAATCGATAAGTAAATCCATTCCCCATGATTTAAAATCGATATTTTGATTGCTGTTGTTAGCAGTCGCACGATCTAATTCTTCTAAAAGTACATATTTATCAATTCCTTTTCTATTGCATACTTCATCTATGGTTCGATTCCCTTTACAACAGAAGTCGATTCCTAATTGACTAAATACACCTGCTGTTCTAAAATCATCTGCAACGATTTCTCCAATTGTTTTATTTGTTTCTAAGACCATAACTAATATTGTTTAATGAAGGACAAATTTATCCTTTAAATAAAGATTTTATTATGATTGAAATCATAGCTTGATTTTTTAACATAAAAGCTTTCAAACGTTTTATAAAAAAAAGTTAATATTATGGATAAAAATATCTTTTTTATGATTGTAATCATACTTTTAACTAATTCAATTTCAGAAATTTGTCCTAATAATTTTAATAATTAAATATCATGAACAAATCAATTTTACTTGTTTTATCTCTTGCTTTAGCTGTAGCATGTGGTAAAAAAGAAGCATCTGCTGAAGATAATTATCAGCCTGGTGGAGGTGAAGCAACAACAGAAGCTGCCGCTGATCCGGCTTCGTATGATCCAAAACGTGGTGAAGGAAAATACGACACAGTTGAATTAGGTGCAACATTAGATCAAGCTATGGCTACAAAAGGGGAAGAAGTAGCAGGTGTAAAATGTGCATCATGTCACAAAACAACAGATGAAAAATTAGTAGGGCCAGGATGGAAAGGTGTAACTGAAAGAAGAACACCACAATGGATTATGAACTTCATTACTAATCCTGATCCAATGATTGACAAAGATCCTGAAGTACAAGCGCAATTGGAAATTTGTTTGGTTCGTATGCCTAATCAAGGTGTTTCTGATGACGAAGCTAGAGGAATTCTTGAGTATATGCGTAAAAATGACGGTGTGAAATAAACATAAAAGGGTATTGTGTTAAGTGAAAGTAATACGATACCTTAATTTAACTACATATATCATGAAAAATAAATTTGTACAAGCAATTTTAGTAATTGCATTAGGAAGTGCCTTGGTTTCTTCTTGTAAACCAAAAAATTCAGGGGATGCCGTGAGTGGTGATGCTGCTCAACGTGTTTATGTAGCTCCTGGTAAATACGATGAATTTTATAATTTCGTATCTGGTGGTTTTAGTGGTCAAATGAGTGTTTATGGACTTCCAAGCGGTAGAATGATGAAAGTTGTTCCTATCTTCTCGGTAGATCCTGAAAGTGGATGGGGTTTTAGTGAAGAAACAAAACCAATGTTAAACACATCAGAAGGTTTTATTCCTTGGGATGATCAACATCACTTAGAGTTATCTCAAACTAACGGTGAAGTTGATGGTAGATGGATATTTGCTAATGCAAACAACACACCACGTATCGCAAGAGTTGATTTAAAACGTTTTAAAACTTCAGAAATTATTGAGTTACCAAACTCTGCTGGTAACCACTCTTCACCTTTTATTACTGAAAATACAGAATATGTAGTTGCTGGAACTCGTTTTGGTGTACCTGGGGATTACGATAAAGGAGATGTGCCAATTAATACGTATAAAGAAAATTTTAAAGCTCACATCAGTTTTATTAAAGTAGATAAAGAATCTGGTAAAATGGATTTATCTTTCCAATTACGTTTACCAGGTGTGAATTTTGACCTTTCCCATGCTGGTAAAGGAAAATCTCATGGATGGTTTTTCTTCACTTGTTACAATTCTGAACAAGCAAATACCCTTTTAGAAGTAAATGCTTCTCAAAATGATAAAGATTTTATCATGGCTGTCAATTGGAAAAAAGCTGAAGAATATATCAAAGCTGGTAAAGGTAAAATTGAAAAAACAAAATATGCACATAACACATGGAATGACGAAACGCATACAGGAACTTCAGTAATTAAAGATGAAGTTTTAGTTTTAGACGCTATGGCAATGAAAGATATTTGTTATTTAATGCCATGTCCAAAATCACCTCATGGGTGTGATGTTGACCCAACAGGTGAATACATAGTGGGTTCTGGTAAATTAGCAGCATTAATTCCAGTATTTAGCTTTGATAAAATGGTAAAAGCTATTGGTAAAAAAGATTATGAAGGTGATTATGAGGGAATTCCAGTTTTAAAATACAACTCTGTTCTTCATGGAGAAGTTCAAAAACCAGGATTAGGACCTTTACATACTGAGTTTGATGGAAAAGGAAATGCCTATACCACATTCTTCGTATCTTCTGAAGTAGTGAAATGGGATATCAAAACATTAAAAGTTTTAGATAGAGTTCCTACTTATTATTCTGTTGGTCACTTAATGATTCCAGGTGGAGATAGTAAAAAACCATTTGGTAAATACTTGGTGGCGTATAACAAAATTACTAAAGACCGTTATTTGCCTACAGGTCCTGAGTTAACACAATCGGCTCAATTGTATGATATTAGCGGAGATAAAATGAAGCTATTATTAGATTTCCCAACTATTGGAGAACCACACTATGCACAAGCGGCTCCTGCTGATTTGATTCGAAATAACGGACAATTAAAAATTTACGATATTAAGAAAAATAATCACCCAAGAGTAGCTAAAGGTGAAAAAGAAACAAAAGTGGTAAGAGAAGGGAACAAAGTACATGTTTACATGACTATGGTACGTTCACATTTTTCACCAGATAATATTGAAGGAATCAAAGTCGGAGATGATGTTTATTTCCACATTACAAACCTTGAACAAGATTGGGATGTTCCTCATGGATTCTCAATTAGAAGAGCACAAACCGCTGAATTACTAATTATGCCAGGTGAAACAGCAACTTTAAATTGGAAACCATCAAAAGTTGGTATTGTTCCATTTTACTGTACAGATTTCTGTAGTGCATTACACCAAGAAATGTCAGGATACATTAGAGTTTCTCCTGCTGGAAGTAATGTGCCAATTAGTTATAGCTTAGGTACAAATTTACCAGCTTCTTCAACAAAATAAATTTTTTAGGGAGCAGTAATGCTCCCTAATTTTTCTTCCAATAAAACAAAAATCTTCACTTAAAAACTATAATTAAAAATCATTATTGTTTTTCTTTTTGTAAGAAAAACTTACGATAATTTATTTTAAACAATATATAATTTTAACATGAAAACAGAAATCATGAAAGAAAATAATTTAACAATACTTTCTAAAGTTTTGTTAGTACTAGTAGGATTATTATTTATTGGCTCTTTATTTGTACCCATGTGGAGAATTGAACTAGATGCTCCTCAATATCCGGAGGGATTAATGTTACAACTTCATGCAAATAAAATAGGGGGTGATGTTGATATTATAAATGGATTAAACCACTACATCGGTATGGCAACTTTGCATACGGAGAATTTTTTTGAATTTACGGTTCTTCCTTATGTTTTTGGAATTTTTGCATTTATTTCACTAATTTTAGTATTCATTAACAATAGAAAAGCTGTTTTTGGCTTTCTTATAACTTTTGTTCTTTTTGTAATTCTTGCAGGAGTTGATTTTTACAGATGGAATTACGAATATGGACATAATCTTGATCCAAATGCCGCTATAAAAGTGCCAGGCATGGCATATCAACCTCCATTAATTGGGTATAAGCAATTGTTAAATTTTGGTGCTTATTCAATACCAGATATTGGTGGTTGGATGCTTGTAGTTGCTGGGGGAATATTATTTGCAATAGTTTTAAAAGAATTCAAATTTAAAAAATTAACATAATGAAATGGTTATCTTATTTTTTAATTTTATTAGTATCGGTTTCTTGTGTAACAAAAGAAGCAGAACCAATTAAGTTAAATTCAGACGCATGTGAGTTTTGTAAAATGAAAATTTCAGATGGAAAATTTGGTGCTGAATTAATTACTAACAAAGGAAGAATTTATAAGTTTGATGATATGCATTGTATGATTAGTTACCACAAAGAAAATCTAACAACAAATATTCAATCTTTTTATATCCATGATTTTAGCCAAAATAATATTTTGATTCCTGCTGAAACTGCTTTCTATGTGAAAGGTGGGGAGATTAATAGCCCAATGCGCGGCAATATAATTGCTGTAAAAACTGAGGAAGAGGTAAAAAAAATAGCTTCAAAATATAAAGCAAATCCAACATCTTGGAGTGAAATAATTAAATAAAATCAAATGAAATATTTCTTAATTATTTTCCTTTTATTTTCACTTTCTCTAAAAGCTACCACTATTCACGTAGGTAAAAAACATGCGATTAAGTCTGTTAAAAGAGGAATTACTTTAGCTAAAGCGGGTGATACACTTATTGTACACGGCGGATGGTACAAAGAAGGAAATATAATAATTGATAAAAAAATTGTTTTTTTAGGTAAAGATTTGCCAGTTTTAGATGGTGAAAAAAAGCATGAAGTTTTATCAATACATGCTGATAGTGTTGTAGTTGATGGCTTTAAAGTAATTAGAAGCGCTTATGCAACTATTACAGATCCATGCGGTATCAAAGTTTACAATAAAAGTCATGTTTTAATTCAAAATAATGTTTTAGACGATAATTTTTTTGGAATATATCTACAAAATTCTCAAAACTGTATTATTAAAAATAATACGCTAAAGGCATACGGAAAAGAAGAGCAAAAATTAGGTAACGGAATTCATTGTTGGAAATCAAAAGATATTTTAATTATTGCTAATCGAATTGACGGTCATCGAGACGGTATTTATTTCGAATTTGTAACCAATTCCGTAATTTGGAGAAATATTGCTAATAACAACATACGTTACGGATTGCATTTTATGTTTTCTAATGATGATGCTTACATAACCAATGTTTTTAAAAATAATGGTGCTGGAGTAGCCGTTATGTTTACTAAAAACGTGAAAATGTTTAATAATTATTTTGAGGAAAATTGGGGCGATTCGGCTTACGGATTGTTACTAAAAGAAATCTCCGATAGTTACATTTTTAATAATCGTTTTGCTCGAAATACCTCGGGAATTTACATGGAAGGAACGTCTCGAATCAAAGTTGAAAAAAATAGTTTCGAATCGAACGGTTGGGGCATGAAAATCCAAGCGAGTTGTATGGAAAACGAAATCGTAAATAATAATTTCTTGAAAAACACATTCGATATCAGTACCAATGGAAGTTTGGTTTTAAACACGTTCAATGCCAATTATTGGGACAAATATGAAGGCTACGATTTAGACAAAGATGGAATGGGAGATGTTCCGTATCATCCACTGAGTTTGTTTGCCGTACTTACCGAAAATACGCCTTCTGCCATGTTGCTGTATCGGAGCTTCATGATAACACTGTTAGATAAATCTGAAAAAGTATTACCCAGTATAACACCTGATAATTTTGTAGATAATAAGCCTTTAATGAAGTCACTGCCACTATGATTGAGATAAAAGAATTGCAGAAAAAGTTTGGAAAATTTGAAGTTTTAAAGAACATCAATCTTTCTTGTAAAAAAGGAGAATGTATCGCTTTAATTGGTCCGAATGGTTGTGGAAAAACCACTTTGATAAAATCGGTTTTGGGAATGGTTTTACCCGATTCGGGTACGATTCATTTTAACGGAAATTCTGTTTTAGGTGAATATTTGTATCGTGAAAAAATTGGCTATATGCCACAAATTGGACGCTATCCCGATAATATGACAATTGGTCAAATTATCGAAATGATAAAAAAGATTCGAAATTCATCAGATGATTTGGATGAAGATTTGCTACACGCTTTCGAATTAGAAAAAATGTTCGATAAGCAAATGCGCACTTTATCTGGTGGAACAACTCAAAAAGTAAGTGCTGTTTTAGCCTTTCTTTTTAATCCAGATGTGCTGATTTTAGACGAACCCACCGCTGGTTTAGATCCGTTAGCGGCTGAGGTTTTAAAAGAAAAAATCATCAAAGAGAAAGAAAAAGGAAAATTGATTTTGATTACGTCGCATTTACTAAGTGAATTGGACGATTTAATTACCGAAATCATTTTTATGCAAGAAGGAAAAGTACATTTTCATCAAAAAGTAGAAGAATTAAAAACGACTACTGGCGAAGAGAAAATCTCAAAAGCGATTGCCAAAATTTTAAAGAACAAACAAAATGAACCGAATCATTAAAATCATATTATCTGACATTATCCGAAACAAAATCGTTTTGGCTTACACGCTGATTTTGTCTATTTTATCATGGAGTTCTTTTGCATTAGAAGACAATTCGTCAAAAGGATTGCTAACCATTTTGAATGTGATTTTATTCACAGTTCCGTTGGTTTCCATTTTATTCGCTACAATTTATTTGTACAACAGCGCCGAATTTATTGAACTTTTACTAAGTCAACCCATCAAAAGAAGAAAGATTTGGTTGAGTTTGTTTTTCGGATTATCAACGGCAATGGTTTTTGCGTTTTTTATAGGTGCTGGAATTCCGTTGTTAGTCAATTCTCCTGATAGTATTGGTTTTATGATGTTGCTCAATGGTTGTTTGATTTCAGTCATCTTTGTCGCTTTGGCTTTTTTGAGTTCGATTTTAACCCGAGATAAAGCAAAAGGAATTGGTTTAGCGATAATGATTTGGTTGTATTTCGCACTATTATTCGACGGAATGGTTTTGTTTTTACTGTTCCAATTAGCTGAATATCCAATCGAAAATATGATGGTTGGCATCACCGCTTTTAGTCCAATAGACTTAGCTCGAATTCAAATTCTTTTGCATTTAGATGTTTCTGCCATGATGGGATATACAGGAGCAATTTTTAAAGATTTCTTTGGGACTTCGGTTGGATTAATAGTTTCATTTGTGCTATTGAGTTTGTGGGCAATTATTCCGTTTTTCATTTCTATGCGAAAATTCAATAAAAAAGACTTGTAATTGTTATTTAATCAAATTACAAAATGAAAACAGATATTAGAAATAGAAAGGATATTGAACTTTTAGTCGATACCTTTTATGATAAAATCAAAACTGATGCAGTTATCGGTTTTCTGTTTACCGAAATTGCCAAGGTAAATTGGGAAACTCATTTGCCTAGAATGTACGATTTTTGGGAAAACATCTTGTTCTATACCGGAAATTACAACGGAAGTCCGATGCAAGTACACAAAGATTTACATAGTAAATGTCCTATGAATCCTGAACATTTTCAACATTGGGTAATCGTATTCACTACAACAGTTGATGAATTATTCGAAGGCGAAAAAGCTACCGAAATCAAAGAAAGAGCTCTCAATATTGCCAATGTTATTATGTATAAAACGTTAGCGTAATGTATCATCATTTTTTATTAATCATTCATTTATTGGCGGCAACCGTTTGGATAGGAGGACATCTTATTTTAGCGACTCGCTATTTACCTGAAGCCATCAAAACTAAAGATTTAGAGAAACTTAAAACATTTAAAGATAAGTTTGAACCTATCGGAATGCCTTCTTTAATTACGCTTGTGATTACAGGAATTTTAATGGCGTATGATTATGATGTTACTTTTACCAAATGGTTTTCCTTCTCAAATGGAATCGAAAAAGTAATTTCTATCAAACTTATTTTGTTTATTACTTCTTTAACATTAGCCATTTCAGCCCAACTTTTTATTTTTCCAAAACTTACACCTAAACGATATCATTACGTTTCGATTCTTATCATAGTTGTAACTTTGATTGCTATTTCAATGCTGGTTTTAGGTTCCTTAATTCGATTAGGAGGTATTTAAAATAAAAAGCGTAAACTGTTGAAGTCTACGCTTTTTACCTTTATAAAAGATGAATTAATAATTGTTTCTTATTTTGGAAGTAAAACATCGCCAATTACATGGATAATTCCGTTTGATGTTTCAATGGAAGCCACAATTTCAGAACCGTTTACGAATGTTTTTCCGTCTTTTTTAGTGATTTTCACTTTTCCACCAAATACCATATCAAACTCTTGTCCATCTTGCATGTATTCTGCTTTCAACGAACCTACATACGTATGATAGCCTAAAATGTTTTCTAAATCGCCTTTTTTCTCAGGTTTTAATAACCCTTCTACGGTTCCTGCAGGTAATTTATCAAAAGCAGCATTGGTTGGTGCAAATACAGTAAATGGTCCAGCATTACTCAATGAAGTTACTAATCCTGCAGCTTTTACAGCCGTAACCAGAGTCGTGTGATCTTTACTTCCAGCAGCGGTTTGTACAATGTTAGGAGCAGAATTTTCATCTATTACATTCTCTTGTCCTCCAGCAGGCACTTCCGTAGATTCTGATGTTGGTTCTGAAGCTGTTTCTTCGCCTTGCTTACATCCCACCGTTATTAATAAACTAGCGATAAGTAACGTCTTAAAATAATTTTTCATAATAGTACAATTTGTATAAGTTAATAATACAAAGTACCTGATAATCTGATGATTATTTTATGCGTAGAATCATAAAAAATACTTTTTTATCCTTTTTTTGCAAAAAAAGTGACCCATAAAATACTCGCAAAGAGTAATATTGCAACTCCGAATAAAGCCTCATTAATGTTAGGAATTAAAGTATAACTAAAAGATGCAATACCTTGAAGTCCTAAAACAATTTCATTCAATACAACACCAATGCTAAATAAGACTAGTCCTAAAATGGTTTTCTTATTCACCACAATGAAATCATTTACATAAATGTAAAACAGTAGAAAAAGCGAAATAATCGCCAATAAAATCAAGTGTAAATATGCTATGATAATTGGTCTAAAACCAAAAGCTAATTTACTAATTGCAGGAACCGTTGAGCCCAATTGCAACAGAAACTTCACACTCAAAGCAAAACTTATAAATATAATTATATATTTCAAATAATTTGGAAGAGCTAAAAAGATGGATTTGTTTTCTTTAAAAATAGTTTTAAACAATAAATACCAAATTACAACTTGAACAATCGCCGAAATAACTGTTAAAATATAAATTATAAGAGGCAAATCTAACCAAAGCGTAGATAAAAAATAACCTACAATACAGGACCAAAATAACCAAATAAACGATTGTGAATAAATGCGATTATCGTTTGAAGTTACTTTTAAATAATCTAATAGTAATCCCATACATGCAAAGAAAAACCAACCATTATATTGAAAATGCAAATAGTAATAAATGGAAGCCAAATATTCATTCTGGTGAATGTTTTTAGTGGCCATCATGTAAGCCAAAGCAAAAGTTCCTAAAGACGAAATTACATTAAAAAACAAAGCCGCTTTGAACCATTTTATCGCAACAGGATTTGTTTCAAGTTGTTTGCAATCTTTAAAGAATACATAAGCAAACCAATAAGAAACAAAAATAGAAAGAGTTGAAAAAGTAATTGAAATTGCGCCATAGCCTTGCAAAATAAAGGAAATCAGCATTACATAAGAGCAAATTAAATTCCCAATTAAAATAATATTATATTTTTTAAATGTTATTTTGTGAAGCGTGTCGTGTTTTTGTAAAAAGGCAATTATTAACGTCATTAAAGTGTGTGTAACCCAACCCGCAAAAGCAAAATGAGAGTGCGAGTGTTGTACACTTTTTTGATCGAGAAGCGGAAATTCAAACAGAATTTTATAACGCATTAAAAGTCCTAATAATGCAACAAGCATCAGATTAAAAATTGAAAATCGAATCCAAAAAATTGTTTTAAACGACATCAGTAATATAATTTGTGGTTGATTATTTCCACTTTATTCGTCTTGCTCATTTTTGAAAGCTCTCGAATCACAGTTTCTACACGTAAACCTGTAAAGTTGGCAATTTCTTGTCTTGTAAATGCTACCAATTCTTTTTTAGGACAATCGGGGTTTTTGTGGGCATTTAAAAAGGCTAAAATTCGAAACTCTGGTTTTTGATTTACAATGTCTTTTGTAGTTTTGGCTTTGGTGTGAATTCGAGTTGCCATTAAATTCAAGAATTGCTTCTGAATAAAAGGATATTCCTCTAAAATCTTTAAAAACTTCTCCTTCGAAATTTTTATTATTTTGGAATCTTTAAAGGCTACTGCAGTGGAAGGATACACTTCATCAATAAACAAAGGTGGTTCACCAAAACTCTGACCATTTTTAAAATAGCCTTGAGTAAACTCTTTTCCTTCGTCATTGGAATTGTACATTCTTACGCAACCATCGATGATTTGATAATAAAAATTTGCCGATTCCTCTTCATGGAAAATAATTTCATTTTTCTTGTACTCTTTGGCAATAGCACCCCAAGTAAATAATAAATCTAAATCTATCTGCATAAAGTAGTTGTGTTGAAGGCTTTAATTCTTTTAGATAAAGCACAAATTAATTTCAATAAAAGTAAAAAAAATATGACTGAAATCATACTAGACCTTAATTTATTTCTTGTAAATTTGTCCCATGAAACAATTACTAGTCATATTAACTGCATTGATGTTTCTAAAGCCAATACTTCCGGTTTTAGAGTATGCCGTGAATTATGAGTATATTGTAACTAACCTTTGTGAGAATAAATCCAAACCGGAATTAAAATGTAACGGAAAGTGTCACTTGGCAAAACAATTGGCAAAAGCTTCCGAAAGTAATTCTGAAAATTCTTCTGATAAGAAAATATCTTTCGAACAAACTGAAATAGTATTTTTTCAGGAAATTCAACCGATAGAAATTAGACAAATTTATTTTTTAAATAAAACTTCTATTGGTAACAATTATTCTAATCTTTACTTTCACTTGAATGATTGTGCCTTCTTTCATCCACCCACATTTATTTCTTAATTAAATATTGGTTTTTGTTAGTTCATTTTCTGAATTAACCCACTCAACTTATATCCAAATTTGTCTGAAATCAAGTATTTCAGATTTAATTACAATCACTTTAATTAAAAAATATAATGAAAACTTCAATAAAATATATTGTAGCCATTTTTGCTATGGCCTTAACTTTCGTGTCTTGTTCAAACGATGATGAAACTGCTGTAAATGAATTAGACGGAATTACTAAATTTAAAGAAATCACTAATGACACACATACTATTGAATTGTATTCTAAAATGGGAAGTTTAGAACAAGGATACAATGAAATTAGCCTACGAATCAAAGAAAACGGAACCAACAATTATATTAAAAATGCAGAAGTGAGTTGGTCTCCACTTATGCACATGACTTCAATGACACATGCGTGCCCATATTCAGCAGTAGAAAAAGTAACTGAAAATGGAACTTTGTATAAAGGATATATTATGTTCCAAATGGCGCAGAATACTACAGAATATTGGGATTTAAAAATCGATTATACTATTAATGGTGTGGATTACACAGCAACAGATGTAATCGATGTGCCCGCTTCTACTAAACGTAAAGTAAACACCTTTATGGGTTCGGATGGTACAAAATACTTGGTAGCTTTAATAGAACCTACTACTCCAAAAGTAGCCATTAACGATATGAAAGTTGGTGTTTGGAAAATGCAAAACATGATGACGTTCCCAGTTGTTGATGGTTACACCGTAAAAATTGACCCAAGAATGCCAAGTATGGGAAATCATTCATCTCCAAACAACGTACATGCTACTCAAGCTGTTGCTAACGGATTATACAATGGGAAATTATCGTTAACCATGACAGGTTATTGGAAAATCAACCTACAACTAGCCAACGCTGAAGGAACTGTGTTAAAAGGAGAAGAAATTTCTGAAACCGTTACTTCTAGTAGTATTTTCTTCGAAATCGAATTTTAATTTTTACTTATAAAAAAGGTCGTTATGACACTATAATGACCTTTTTTAAAATCTTTATATCATGAAAAAATTAATAGTATTTTTTCTGTCACTTTCGTTTTGTTTTACTTTTAGTCAAGAAGCGGATTCTCTTAAAACCAAAGAACTTAAAGAAGTTTTGGTAGTAGGAACAAAAGCAGCCTTGCACGAAAAACAAACCAAAACACTCGCTACTTTAGATGAATTTTTACAAAAATCAACCAAAGTAGATTTAATCAAAAGAGGTGCTTATGCTTGGGAACCCATTATCAACGGAATGGCAACCGAGCGAACTGTAGTTACCATCGACGGAATGCGAATCTTTGGCGCTTGTACCGATAAAATGGACCCAGTAACATCCTATGTTGAAGTATCGAATTTATCAGAAGCTACCATTTCTTCAGGCCAACAAGGCAGTTGTCACGGAAATACAATTGGTGGTTCGATTGATTTAAAAAGAAGCCAACGTCAATTTACCAATGCGGGTTGGGAATTCTTTGTCAACTCAGGTTATGAAACGAATAATCGTCAGAAAATCATAGGTTCTGCCATCAATTATGCGGATAGTTTATTTTATGTAGATACCGATGTAATGTTTCGCGATGCCGAAAATTACAAAGCAGGAAATAATAAAGAAATTCAGTTTTCACAGTTCAGAAAATTGAATTTATCTGCAACTTCGGGTTACCGATTGGCACCTAATAAAAACATTGAAGCTTCAGTAATTTTTGATAAAGCAACCGATGTCGGTTATCCTGCGTTACCAATGGATGTTTCTCTAGCGGAAGCTTTGATTACTTCGGTAAAATTCAATTACAAACCTAATTTGGAGCCAATCGATAATTGGGAAACCAAACTCTATTTCAATACGATTACGCACACTATGGATGATACCAAACGCCCTGAAGTTCCTATTCATATGGACATGCCAGGTTGGAGTGATACCTATGGTTTTTATTCCAAAGTAAATGCAAAATACAAAAAACATCAATTTTTAGCCAATTTGAATTCGTTTTACAATCGTTCCGTTGCCGAAATGACGATGTATCCATCTGATCCAAACGAAAATTTAATGTTTATGTACACTTGGCCTGATGTTCGTACCTTGTACACTGGAATTTATTTGGAAGATAATTACGAAATCAATTGCCATTCTAATCTGAAATTCAATACGAATTTAGGATTTCATAATAACAATGTTGCGAGTGATTTCGGCTTACAAAGTTTACAGATTTTCTATCCAGAAATGCAAGCCTCAAAATCTCGATTCTTGAAAAGTTTTTCCACTAATTATTTCTACAACAAGAATGGAATTTCGTATGGATTCGGAATGGGTTATGGCGAACGCGCTCCATCAGTTTCTGAAGGGTATGGCTTTTATTTGTACAACAGTTTTGATGGATTTGATTACATTGGAAACCCCAATTTAAAAAACGAGAAATCATTAGAAGGAAATGCTAATATTGGATTCAAAAATGCGAAATGGCAAACGAAATTATCAGCATCGTACTTTCATATTTACGATTATATCATCGGAATTCCTGATGCTTCGGTAGCGCCTATGACCATTGGTGCTAATGGAATTAAAGTTTATACCGCTTTAGATTACGCTACTATTTTATCTTCCGATTTTACGGTAAGTTATCAATTATCTGATTTCTGGATTTGGAAAGGACAATTCGTTTATAACTTAGGAAAAGACAATAAGAATAACGGATTGCCTTTTATGAGTCCGTTTAATTACATGACTTCTTTAGGTTTTAGACTTGGAAAATTTAGTTCGGAATTACAACTAAGAGGAAATGCCAAACAAACTGAATACAATACTTTTTATGGAGAAGACAAAACGCCTGATTATGCAATTGTAAATGCCAATTTGGGTTATAAATTCACTTTTGAAAAATCAAAAATGATCCTAAATACAGGTGTTGAAAACATATTCGATGCCAATTATACTACTTACACCGATTGGAAAAATCTTCCAAGAATGGGACGAAATGTCTTTGTAAATTTGATGTTTCAGTTTTAAAAATACTACAAATTAGAAGAATTAGTTTTATAGCGTTTTCAAGAAAGTTTCTCCTGATTTAATTCCCAAAGCTAATTCTTCTAGATTCGTTGTTTTTAGCATGTATGCTAATTGATTTCGTATACTTTTGAATTTATCATGCACAGGACAAGGATGTTTTTCTGAACAATGAGATAATCCCAAACCACAACCCTGAAACACCGAATCACCATCTATAGCATCAACGATTTGAACTAAAAAAGTTTTTTTAATTTTTCTTTTGGGAATATAAAATCCCCCGTTTACGCCTTTAACCGATTCTATTATCCCTGCTTTTACTAAAATCTGTAGAATTTTTGCTGTAAATGCTGTAGGAGAATCAATTTCTTTTGCAATATCAACAAAACTTACTTTATTTTCCTGTAAGGATTGTTGGGCTATAAAAATGGTGGCTTTGATGGCGTAATTACAAGATTTGGAAAACATTTTAAACTATTTAAGAGAGCAAATTTATAATCTAATTACAGTTATTTGTATGATTTTTATCATCTGATATTTTATATACGTAGAAATATTATGTAATTAAATTTTTTAAAGCTTTAGGGAAGTCTCTCTGGTGTTGAATTCATTAATTAAATTCAAAAGTGAGGTTTGTTTCATCGTTTTATTAAATTTTAAAGAATTAGTTTATATTGATAAAATTAACACTATTTATTTCAAATAATTTTAAATTTTTTGTATAAATATATTACATTAATTTCTTTCATTTTTATAAAATTTACCTACGCAAAAACTATGATATTCCATAAATTTCTTATCGATTTTAAAAAAAAATAATTTTTAAAATTTAAACATGCTTTTTCTCAAAATTTCAGGATTCAGTCAATAATCATATTTCATTATGTAAACCATAAGATTCAAGTCATTAATCTCAATAATCTATTGATGCAAAAGGCGTAAAAGTATGAACGGCTTTTTGTTTATAAATCTTTTCTAAATTAGCTTTGCTATTTGTGCTCATGTTTTTAATGTTAAAAACCTTCTTTAGGTCTGTGATAGACTAAAACCCATATGGAATATCATTTTTATGGTAAATTTCTTCATCAAATAAGGATTTTGGTTATAATTTTATCAGTAAGTTTTTGTTGTAATTTTGTTTTGATTAAGCAAGGAGTGGTCAGAAAATCAACTTTAATTATTGTTTTAGTAAAATTAATTATTTTCTAAAATTGTCCCCTAAATGTCTCCTTTTACAATCTGTATTTTTTTTGCTCCAGTTGTAATTTAGCGGCTCAAATTTAAAAAAGTTTAGATTAAGTAAAGTATATTTCATACTTTCGCTCTTCAAAGTAGCCATTATATGAAACTATCTTATTATCTTGTTTTTTGCTATTTTTCTTTTTTTTTGGTAAATGCTCAAATTATTGTCCCAAAAAATGGTAGGCTAAATGACCATTGCAAAGCCTTAATTAAGCAAGAAAAATTTTTCCCATCCGATACGGCTTCTTTAAAAAAATTTATAACACCACTTTCTAAAAACAGGAATTTTATTCCCCTTTATTATGCTTTTTTAGCAAATGGTTATGTTGCTTTTCAAGATAATGTAAAGTCAAAAGATAAGGTTTTGTATGAGAAATCTATAAAGTTAGCGTCTCAATTAAATGATAATTCGTTAATTGTTTGGACTAAATATAATTATATAACCCATCTTTACAAATACCGAAAGTACCAAATAATGCAGCCTATTTTGTTAGATCTATTAGAGGATTTAAAAAATATTGATAAAAAGCAGATTATTTTACCTGAGGAAACATTTAAAACTATCGGATGGATAATGCAAACATTTTTAGATTATGATGAATCAGATTATTATTTAAATTTAGCATTAAAATATTGTGAGTCCAACTCGTCAAATCAGGCATCTTTGTTAGATAATTTGGGAATAAATTATTACAAGAAAGAAAATTTCACAAAGGCTTTACAATATTTTGATCGAGCGAAAGATATTGCTATTAAAATTAATGATAGTCTTCGATTGGCTAAAACACTTGGTAACAAGGCTTTAGTTTTTGAGAAACAAAAAAAATATGAACTAGCTATTCAACTTCTAAATGAAGATATTAGAATTTCAAAAATACTTAAAGAAGATAAAAATACAATGTTTGCCTTGACTGCTTTGGGTAGAATTTATTTGCAATTAAAAAAGTTTGATGCGGCAACTTTAGTTCTCAAACAAGCTTATGATATAGCTATTTTAAAACCATATTTTAAAAGATCTGAATTAGAAATAATTCTGCTTAAGTTAGAGTTGCTGAAATTACAACCTAATGATGTTAATGAATTAAATTTAAGAAGACGTATAGCGGTTATAGAAGATTCCTTAAAAAGTACAGATGGCGATGAGCAAATACAATTTTTGAAGTGGCAAATTCAAAAGGCAAAGTTCCAAAAGAAGTTGAGCGATGCAGAAATAGAATATAACAAGCTAAAAACCAGAAAACGAGTATTAGGAATCATTATAGTATTCTCCAGTATAATGCTATTGTATATCTATTATCTTCAAAGAAAGAAGCATTTCAAGCTTAACGAGGCATACGAAAATAGAGTTTTAGAATTAGAAGAGCAAAAAACACAGATAGAAAACAAGCTAAAGGCTTCTAGTGAAAGTTTTAAAAATCAGGTAGAGTATTTGAAGGATAAAAATATTCAAATCAATAAGCTTAAAAATGAAATTGAGAAGATTAAGTATTCTTCCTCATTTTACTTAGAAGCAAAGAGAGGAAAACTGAACGCTTTACTAGAGTCACATCTGATGACGGAAGAAAATTGGATGAGTTTTAAACGTCAGTTTGAAAATGAATATCCCGAGTTTAGTAGTTACTTGAAAACCAATTTTCCTTCCTTAACTAATTCTAACTTAAGAATAATCTATTTACAAAAACTAGGATTTAGTAATTTAGAAATTTCAGAAATCCTTGGAATTACATTAGACGCTGTAAAAAAAGCTAAACAGCGACTTAAAAAAAAGCTGAGTGATAAGCATGAAATTTTGTTTAGTTTTAAAAAAAATTAGAAGAATTTTCAAAATACAAATACTATTAAAAGCTATGTATTAAATTAAAGTAAATATCGAATTGATTGAATTTGGCACCCGTATTAAAATTATTTCTATTGTAAACAGAGGTTACTGTTAACTTAAATTTTTCAAAGTTTTTTTCATAAGCTAATCCTGAAAAAATAGTTTTATTTATAATGAAATCGTCTGCTAAATCAATATTTCTGCTATCAGGAGCATTGCCAAAGCCAGTTACAAGTAATAAGTTATCCCGCTTTTCATTGAGAAAATGGCGCCATTGCATTATGTTAGAATAATACATTTTATCGCTAGTAAAAGTCAGAAAGTTTCTGAAAGAAATTCTATTTTTTTCAAAATCTTTAGTAAATCCAATGATGGGCGTAACAAGATTGAAATTTTGAGCCGCTAAAAATTTACTTCCTGTTTCTAATTCCCAACTACGGCCTAAATTGCTGTAAAATTGATAAAACAATTCGTAATTAGGAAACAATTCCTTATCGGATATACTTGCCCCAGCAAAAGAATAGTAATTTTTACCATGTTTAACATACATCTCGGCATCGTATTTAAAACTATTTATGGAAGCTCTTAATTTCATATTAACTCTCACTACAAAAGTGAACTTCAGATTTTTAGATTTTTTTAGATAAAATAGTGAAGTAGTGCTCATTTTTTCTATATTTCCACTGTAGAAACTCTGTACTTCAGAAAGGCCTATTTGATTTAATGAACTCATTTTCATTAATGAGTCCGTTTCAGTAAATTGAAGATTTTCTTCCTTTCGCTTCTTTTCTGTTAGTATTTCTTGTGAAAAGATTGAGCAACTCATTAGTATTAGGATGATACCAATCTTTATTTTAAATGCAAAATGTAACATATCTTAAATATTATTAAATCCTTTTCTAGTCATTACTCCCCATTTTTTTTTCTTTCCAGTTACTTCGTCAAAAAAACCTTTTATGCTACAATATAAAATAATAGGGTGATACATTATGGGTTCTAAAATTGCCATTGTTGCAATACCTAATGTTACAAAGCTATTTTGATAATATTTAAAAACTTTTCTATCTAAAAAAACGGCTGTAAAACTTAAACCTACATAAAAACTTATTATAACAACAACTAAGTATAGCATATTCAAGAACATAATCGGATCGTAAAAAAAGCAATAAATCATTATCAAAAAACCAGTAAATTCGATGAATGGTGACAAAAATTCTACAAAAAAGTTATAAGGATAAATTACCATTCCCATGATTCCATACTTTGGATTGAATAGAACTCGTTTATTTTTTTTTAATATTTGAACAAGCCCTCTAGACCATCTAATACGTTGTCTTACAAGAATTTTTAATGACTCTGGACCTTCTGTCCAACATAAAGTTCGGGGAACACTTCTAACACAGTAAGGTTCGTTGTTTTCTTGCATGTAAATAATCATTCTAAAAACCAAATCCATGTCTTCTCCTAACGAATTATTATCATATCCCCCAATTTTAAGCACAATCTCTTTATCAAATAACCCCAATCCACCAGAAATATTTGGAACCGCATTTAAAAAAGACCATGCCATTTTACCCAAAACAAACGAACGTACATATTCTAATTCTTGAAATCGAACTAATAATTTTTTTGGCACTCCGACTTTTTCAATTGTCCCTCTCTTTACAAAACTTGAGTTTGACATTCTAAGTGTTGCTCCCACACCAATACATCTTTTCTTTTCATTCAATACCACATCCATCATAATTAGTAATGTGTCAAAATCTAAGATGCAATCAACATCAATATTTAAAAAATAATCATATTTCGCTAAATTAAGTCCGGCATTAATAGCATCGGCTTTTCCGCCACCATTAACTTTATCAATTACTACCAAACTTTTATAAGCTAAATTCTTAGACTTATATACTTTTTTTATGGGTGCTGTAAGAATTATAGTCTCGAAAAAATATTTTGTTTCTTCTAAATCGAATTCTTTAATTAGTTTTTCTAGAGTATCGTCTTTACTACCATCGTTAACTACTATTAGTTCAAATTTGTGGTAGTTTAATGATAATAGAGAATGTACATTGTCAATAATAGTTAAAGACTCATTATGTGCTCCTGTGATAATACTAATTCCTGGAGCATGATTCATTAAAGCTAATTTTTTACTCTGGGAAAAGTTCTTTTTGAATAAATAACGTTTAATTGCAATAAAGGAAAATACGTTTGTTAATATTAAACTACCAAACAGTCCAATAGTTAAAATTCTAGTTGTGTTATTGTAAGTATTTGAAGGATAAAAAGTCTCAAAATAATGTTGTAAAAGTGTAAGAATATCGGTCATATTACTTTTAATTCTTCTTTGGTTGATTTTTCAATATCGAAATTGTAAATTCTTTTTTCTAATGCTGTAAAGGAATAACTTACTCGATTTAGTCCAATTATAGCTGCTTTTTTGATTGAGATATTAGTTTCGTTTTCGATTAAATTCTCTAGGAATATAATCACATTTTTATTTTTGTATCCTAAATATCCTAAACTTCTGATGATTTCTATTTTACATTTTTTTTCACTTTCTATTTTAAAAATTTGTATCAGAAATTCGATAGCATCTGTATCGTTTATGATTCCAAGAGTTTTAATTAATTTAATTCTAACTCTAGAATCGGTGGAAATATTGAGCATAATTTGAATTGCTGTAGATGCATTTTTTTGTTTATAATGTCCACATAAATCAAGAGCTAAAAGTATTAATGAGTTATCATATTTTGGATCAATCCATTTACTAAAGTTGATTACAGGTGCTTCAATATTATTAGTAATTAACTGAAAATATTCTAATTGTTGCCAAGGTGTTAAAGGTTCGTTTGTAAAATCAAGAAATTCATATATGTCTAAGTCGTTGTATATATTTAGGGTGTATGAATTTGCTAATTCTCTTACTTCTGGACTTTTATGTTTTTGAAGCGCCTTAATTTTTTCTCTGTCAACTTTTATTTTAAATCGATTGAGCCTCTCCAATGCGTTTAAAATTGAATTTACTCTATTGCTATCTAAATCTTTAATATCATTGATATGAAGATTAATAGATTTATATATTTCTGTTAGAGCTTCAAATTCTTTTCCTTTTAAGAATATTGCATATTCTTTTAAGGTTTTAATGAAAATAGTTTTCATTCTTTTTTTTTCTAGAACTTTTAATTGTTTTATAACATGATTTTGTTTTAATTCAATTTTGTTCTCGTTTAAAATGAGTTCGCTTAGCAGTTCATTGAAGATATTTTTGATTTTCTTATTTTTTTTGTCATCAAAAGCAATTGGATTATTATAAATAAAAATCAATAACATTCCAATATTAACTACTACTATATTGAAAATAAAGATACCTATCAAAGTATCTGGTATATTATTTATTAGCTCTATCAAGACATTTATTTATTATTAATTAATTCTGATAATTTTCCAATTCTACAAATCATTTCAACTGGTGTAAATGGTTTTTCAATCATATCATCTATTCCCATTTGATATAATCTCAACATATTATCAGGAGTAAAATTATCTGATAATACGACAATTTTTGTTTTTTTGTGATCTTCTTTAGATTTAATCAGAGCAATAAGTTCAAAGCCAGAATAGTATTGCAAGTGAATGTTAGTGATAACAATATTGAAAACCTCCTCAGATAAGTAATCAAAAGCTTCTTTTCCGTTAGATGCTAATTTAATTTCATAACCTTCCTTTTGTAGGATATGAAAAATTAAATTCTTTATTATTTCATTTTTTTCAATGACAAGTATTTTCATGGCATTAGTTTTAATGTGTAAATATAAATTTCACATCAGTTTTCATGATTTGTATTAGTGTAGGTATATTCACTTTATAGATTTTCGGGCAAAAAATCAATAATATTGACTCCTAAAAGGGGGTAGTTAAGAAGCGGGCGCAAATATACCAATAACATAGGTTAACTTATTGTTAAATTAAAATTAAAATTTGATATTTTTTTTGATTTAGTTCTATTGTTTAATTTTAAATTAATTACGATTAAATATACAAAAAGAAATATAAAAAATTAAAAATTTTATAAATATTTTTATAAATTATTGAGTATATGTAAATTTGTTGATTGTGTTTTTTGAACTTATATGAATTTTTGAAGTGATATAAAATGATATATATCTTTTTTAATTAAAATTATAGACTTACTAGATTGGTTTTTAATGAGTTTATTTCTTATTTTTGGAAGGATTAAGAATTGGATATGAAAAGTACTAGTCGCACTTTTTTTGAAGGATTATATGGTAAAAGTTCTATCGAATTTGTGAAAGGTTTGGTGTATATTTACCCTTTTGGCGTTATTGGAAAAGAATTCAATAACAATATTAAACCTCATATTCATAATAATCAGTTTCAAATTTTTTTAATAATAAAGGGGAGTACAGTGTTAATTCATAATGGTGAAAAAATTCCTGTCACGGCTCCTTCCTTTATAACAATTCCTAAAAATACTGAACACGGCTTTGAACACCAAACAGAAATGAAAGGCTGGATTATTAGTCTCTCCGATGTCGTTTTAGAACACATGATAAAAAGAGAAACTGAGGCTGTTATAGCGCTAGAAACATTTCAATTAACGGAAGTAAAAAAAGATACGTATTCAGAAGTTATTTTTCAAAATATGCTCGAATGTATAGAGGAATATCATCAGGAAAATATAGGTAAATTATTGATGCTGGAAAGTATGATAGGTAAAATTATTGTACAATTAAGTCGTCTTCCCAAAAGTACACCCCTAAGGATATTCAATAAAGACAATTCTTCAATCATTCATTTCAGAAGGTTCTCACAGCTCATTCGTGAAAGTCATACCTATAAAAAAACCATCGAACAGTATGCTTCGGAACTCCATATTACTACGGGACATTTAAACCGAATTTGTAATATCATTGCGCAACAGCATCCTAAAGAAGTCATTATGGATTATTTCATTAACGAATCAAAAGTTTTATTATCCGACATCGAAAAAAGTATTAATGAAATTTGTTACAGTATCGGTTTTGAAGATCCAAGCTATTTTGCAAGAATTTTTAAAAAGAAAACAGGGGTAACCCCAAATGAATTTCGAAAAAGCATTGGGGTAAAGCCAAAATCTTCATAAAGTAATATTTGTCGCAGTAATAAAATAAAAGTCCTATAACCGACATATGTTTTCTTGATAATTTTGCTAATCAAGTAAGTAAGTGCTTACTAATCACAAAAAAACACTTACTAAGTAAACAAACATATGTCACAACTAAAAATCACTCATATTGAGACTTTTATTGTTGATTTACCAACAATCAGACCTCATCATTTATCGATGACGGTAATGCGAAACCAATCCATTGTGGTTATCAGACTTTTTTCATCTGACGGTATTGAAGGCATTGGCGAAGCTACTACCATAGGGGGTATTTCCTATTCCGATGAATTTCCGGAAGGAATAAAACTCGCTATCGATACCTATTTTACTCCTTTGTTAATAGGACAAGATCCCACACAGATTAATTTTCTGATGAAGCTACTCGATAAAAATGTTTCGGGAAATAATTTCGCCAAATCAGGTATTGAAACCGCCTTGTTAGATGGTCACGCCAAAAGATTAGGAGTGCCACTACACAATTTATTTGGTGGTGCTATTACAGAAACTTTACCAGTTTTATGGACCTTAGCTAGTGGTGATACAGAAAAAGACATTGAAGAAGCTAAAAAGCTAATTGCCGAAAAAAGACACAATGTTTTTAAACTTAAAATCGGTAGAAAAAGTCCTAACGAAGATGTACAACACGTTGCAGCTATTAAAAAAGCATTAGGACAAGATAGTAAAGTTACGGTCGATGTCAATCAAGCGTGGAGTGAGCAAGTGGCCAAACAAGCCATTAAGAAATTACAAGAAGCTGGTATTGATCTAATTGAACAACCCTTAGCAAAATATAATTTTGAAGGTTTAGCTCGTTTAACTTCTTATTTTGAAGTACCTATCATGGCAGATGAATCGGCAGCCACGGTTCAAGATGCTTTTAAATTAGCAAAACTTCATGCGGCTAGCGTTTTTGCTTTAAAAATTTCAAAATCGGGAGGTTTAACCAATATTGCCAAACAAGCGGCTATTGCTCAAGGAGCAGGTATTTCTTTGTATGGTGGTACCATGTTAGAAGGTACTATTGGTACCGCTGCTTCGGCACATCTCTTTGCAACACTACCCAATTTAGATTGGGGTACGGAACTTTTCGGCCCGTTGTTATTAACCGACGACATTGTTAAAAAGCCAATCAAATTTGAAAACTTTAGCCTAGAACTTCCAAAAGGTTCAGGATTAGGAGTGGAGTTGGATATGAATCAAGTAGAAAAATACAAACGAAAATAAAAAAAATCAAATGGTATACGTAGTAGAAATGGAGGTAAATATCCCCGAATCTTGGAGTCAAGAAAAATTAGCGGATTATTTGGCCAGAGAAAAAGAATGCTCTCAGAAATGGCAATCTTCAGGAAAATGGAAATACTTATGGCGCGTGGCGGGTAAGTATGCTAATATTTCCGTTTTGGAAGTTGATGGTCCAGACGAATTGCATCAGATTATCAGTTCATTGCCATTGTTTCCATACATGAATATCAAAGTAACTAGTGTATGTAAACACCTAAATGCAATCAGAGAAACAATTATTTAATTTTTTATACAAACAATAACCACAAAAAACATCCAATATTATGAAAAGAATAGAACAAGCTCGTATCGATGCTGTGTTAGATTACATTAAATCTAAAGAAACTCCAGGTCAAGGAAATGAAAGAGTAAAAGAAGTAGTAAACAGATTATTAAAAGATTTGTTTAATGCTATGGCCGATTTAAATATTACTTCTGAAGAAATGTGGCATGCTTGCGATTTCTTAGGTGAAATTGGTAGAAATGGAGAATGGGGACTAGTTTTCGCTGGAACAGGAATTGAACACTTCATCGATGTAATGATGGATTGGGAAGATGAGCAAGCCGGAATTAATGCTAAAACACCTCGTACTATCGAAGGTCCTTTATATGTGGCAGGTTCGCCGGAATCTAAATCGTATGCAGAATTAGAAACAGTTTCAGAAGAAGGAGCAGAGCGTTTATACATGAGTGGATTTGTAAAAGATGAAAACGGAAATCCGGTTGAGGGAGCTAAAGTTGAAGTTTGGCATTGTAACTTAAAAGGTATGTATTCTCATTTCGATTCCACACAGCCGGAGTTTAATTTAAGAAGAGCAATTGTTACTGATAAAGATGGTAAATATGAATTCAAATCGTTCTTGCCTGTAGGATATTCTTGTCCTCCGGGAGGTTCAACTGATACTTTAATGTCGCTTTTAGGGCGTCATGGTTCAAGACCAGCTCACATTCACTTCTTCGTAACAGCGCCTGGATTTAGAAAATTAACTACCCAAATTAATATTGAAGGTGATCCCTTAACATTCGACGATTTTGCTTTTGCAACTCGTGAAGATTTAGTACCACCAGTAGTGAGAATCCCCGCTGAAAAAGCTGCGGAATATGGTAAAGAGGAAGCTTTCGCTAAAATTGAATTCGATTTTAACATGGTAGTTGATAGAGAAAATATTGCTGCTGGTGAAAACAACAGATCTAGAGCTTCTGTTGGGGCTTAAGCCGTATTTTAAATAATATTAATTACGACTAAAGCTGATGTAAGTCAGCTTTAGTTGCCTCCTAGAAAATGTTTTTACAAAAATGAAACGGACAAAAAATATTCAAATATTAAAAAGATAAAATGCCTAAAATTAAATTAAGTCATTTTGAATGCCATTATCTTTTTGAAGACTATGGAAAGGAAATTACTTTAGTTTTTTCTAATTCATTGGGAACTAATTTTTCAATGTGGGACGAAAATATTCCGTATTTGAAAGAACATTTCAATATCCTGCGTAGCGATACTCGTGGACATGGAAAAAGTACCATTGATCAAGAAATAGTTGCAGTGGAAAAATTAGGAAATGACGTCATAGAGTTATTAAATTACCTAAAACTAGACAAAGTAATTTTTTGTGGTTTATCCATGGGAGGATTAATAGGGCAATGGTTAGGAATTCACTATCCGGAAAGATGTAGTGGTATTGTTTTGTGCAATACAGCGGCAAAAATTGGCACAGAAGAAGGTTGGAATATTCGTATTACTCAAGTAACTAACCACGGATTATCCAGTATTTTGGAAGGCACGGCTCAACGTTGGTTTATTGAAGAATACCGAGAAAAATATCCTGAAAAAGTAACGCAAATTCTTCAGAATTTCGAAAATAATAGCGTACAAGGTTATGTTGCCTGTTGCGCCATGGTGAGAGACGCCGATTTTAGAACGGAATTAAACCATTTAAAAGTACCTTCTTTGATTGTATGCGGAGCACAAGACGAAGTAACTACCGTTACAGACGGTACTTTTTTACAAGAACAAATTCCCAATGCACAATTGGTAGTAATGGAAGCGGCTCACCTTTCTAATCTTGCTAATCCCGAAGAATTTTCGAAACATATTATTCATTTCGCACAACATTTAACACAATAAAAACATGAAGACGATACCTCAAATAACACTACAGGAAGCTGCAGCTATGGTAAAGGACGGAGATATATTGCTACAAGGTGGTTTTGGAATGACAGGGAATCCTGTTCATCTGATGCACGCTTTGGCAGAAACACAAACCAAAAATCTAACTTTCATTGGAAACAATGTGGGAGAAGTTGGTATTGGTGGAGGAAGACTATTAAGAAATGGTCAAATAAAAAAAATGATTGGTTCATTCTTTACGTCAAATCCTGAGGCTGTAAAGGCAGCCCAAGACGGAGTAGTAGCATACGAATTGTTACCACAAGGCACATTAGCCGAAGCTATCAGAGCGGGTGGAGCTGGTATTGGTGGCTTTTTTACGCCAACTTCTGCCGGAACGGAATTGGCTAAAGATAGAGAAGTGAAAATATTAAATGGAGTAGAACAAGTTTTTATTCCGGCGATTAGAGGAAATGTTGCTTTTGTTCGTGCTTGGAAAGCAGATACAGCTGGAAATCTTCAGTACCGTATGACGGAACAAAATTTCAATCGTGCTATGGCAACGGCTGCAGATTTAGTAATCGCAGAAGTGGAAGAAATTGTACCTGTTGGAGAAATTGCACCGGAATGCATTCATACACCGGGTTCTTATGTAGACTTTTTGGTTCAAGCAACTTTAACTTTAGAAGATTTAGGTAGTTCTGCAACCGTTTCCTCTAGTAAAAAAGTGTCAGAATCTCGAATGAATATGGCTAAAAGAGCTTTACAAGAACTTAAAAGAGGGCATGTAGTGAATTTAGGAATCGGTATCCCAACATTAGTAGCCGATTTAATTTCTGAAGAAGATGAAATTATTCTGCATACAGAAAATGGAATGTTAGGCGTGGGGCCAGCGCCAACCGATGGTGGAGGTGCGATGGATTATCCCGTAAATGCTGGAAAAGTTCCCGTAACGGCTTTAAAAGGATCTTCGTATTTTGATTCTGCCGATTCATTTGCTATGATCAGAGGAAAACACATTGATGTGGCTATTATGGGAGGTTTGCAGGTTGATGAAGCGGCAAATTTAGCCAATTGGGCGGTACCGGGTCAACCTTTATTAGGAGTGGGTGGCGCGATGGATTTAGCTTCTGGAGCTAAAAAATTAATCATCACTATGACGCACAATGAGAAGAATGGTGACGCAAAAGTGGTTCCCGTTTGTGATTTACCATTAACCGCCTTAAAAGCGGTAGACATGGTAATAACTGATAAAGCGGTATTTGAGTTTATCGATGGAAAACTAACGCTAACCGAATTAATGCCGGGTGCTACGTTAGAAGATGTTAGAGCAACCACTACAGCCAATTTTATAGAACGATTAGCTTAATTAATTTCTAAATGCTGCAAAAAATAATACGATATAGTATAGGTTCTGATTTAGTTATCTATGTGTTTAGATGTCTAATAGGTTTTTTTATTGGATATCATCTGTATTTAAATTTCAGCGAATATGAAATGTATTGGACTTTACTTTCCATTATTTTAGTTATTTCACCCGAAGCAAAAGATGCAAAACGCTTATCAATAGAAAGGTTTAAATCTAATTTAATTGGATCTATACTAGGTTTGGTTTGTTTTATCATCCATGAACCAAATCTTTATTTGATGTTGATTGGAATTATAATAACAGTTATTATTTGTTATGGTTTTAATCTTATGAATGTTGCCCGAACAGCTATGGTAGCTTTTATTATTGTTACTATAAGTGAACAAACTCAACTGACTTGGTTAGCTGCAGTTTATCGTTTTACTTCTGTTACTGTAGGCTGTTTTATTGGATTATCAGTTACTTTATCAACATCTATTTTAATTAACCATTTAAGAGGAAAAGTTAATCTTCCTTATGAAAAATTATAAAATCATGAAAACAGAAGCTTACATAATAGATGGAATACGAACCCCTATTGGAAATTTTGGCGGAACTTTAAGTGCTGTTAGAGCCGATGATTTAGCGGCATTAGTAATTGAAGAATTAGTAAAGAGAAATCCAAATATACCTGCAGAGGCTATAGATGATGTTATATTAGGATGTCACAATCAGGCAGGAGAAGATAACAGAAACGTTGCCAGAATGGCCGCTTTATTGGCAGGATTGCCGGTAACTGTACCAGGAGAAACTATCAATCGATTGTGTTCTTCAGGTATGTCAGCTATTATTCATGCCAACCGCGCAATCAAAGCAGGAGATGGTGAAATTTTTATTGCAGGAGGAATCGAACACATGACGAGAGGTCCTTTGGTAATTTCTAAATCATCAAAGGCTTTTGGAACCGATTCTAAAATGGAGGATTCTTCTTTTGGTTGGCGTTTTGTAAATCCTAAAATGCAGGCCACTTACGGAACTGATCCCATGGGAATTACGGCTGAAAATTTAGTAGAAATGTATGGTATTTCTAGAGAGGACCAAGATAAATTTGCCTTGGCATCTCAATTAAAAGCTGCCGCTGCCACGGAAAATGGAAGATTGGGCGAAGAAATCGTTCCAGTTGCTATTCCTCAAAGAAAGGGCAAACCATTAGTTTTTTCAAAAGATGAATTTATTAGAGGAAATTCAACTTTAGAATCGTTGGGAAATTTAAAACCAGCTTTTAAAAAAGATGGTACCGTAACAGCTGGAAACGCTTCTGGATTAAACGATGGAGCCGCTGCAATTTTTGTAGCCTCAGGTGAAGCTGTTGCACAATATACCTTAAAACCTTTGGCTAGAATCGTAGCTTCGGCAGTAACAGGAGTAGAACCAAGAATCATGGGAATAGGACCTGTTACAGCTACTCAAAAAGCGCTTAAAAAAGCGGGATTAACTTTGGATGACATTGATGTAATGGAATTTAATGAAGCTTTTGCAGCTCAAGCTTTGGCGTGTACTAGGGCATTAGGTTTGCAAGATGATGATCCAAGAATTAATCCAAATGGAGGTGCTATTGCTCTAGGGCATCCACTAGGAATGTCGGGTGCTAGGATTACTTACACGGCAGCTTTAGAATTACACAAAAAGAATGGTAAATATGCATTAGCTACCATGTGTGTAGGGGTAGGGCAAGGCTATGCAGTTATTTTAGAACGAGTTTAATGTAATTTTTAATATAAATGAGTAAAAAGCAGGACATATTAAATGCCGCTTTAAAAGTATTTACAGAATTAGGTACTAAGGCTGCTTCTACAAGAACTATAGCATTAGAAGCAAATGTGTCTGAAGCATTGATTTTTAAACATTTTAAAAGTAAAGATAATCTGATAGAAGAAATTTTGAAATGTGGTTATCGACAAGCTACCAAATTAGTGGCCCAACATGTTTCCTATAAATTTCCTAAAGAATATATCTCTAATTTGCTGGATTTGCCAAAAATTCTTGTGCTCAACAATAAGGATTTTTGGCAAATGCAATATAAAATAACCCCACTTAATTCACTAGCCATGATGCACCATCGGCATTTTATGACTTCAAGTCATGAGATGTTAACAAAAGCATTTTCAGAGTTAGGATATTCTAAACCAGAATTAGAGGCTGAAATTGTATTAATGATGATTGATGCATTGTGGAAACACATTGCTTCAAATGATTTAGAATCTGATTATATTGAAGAATTAATATTACGCATTAAAGAAAAATATCATCTTTTAACTAACTAATAAAAAATTAATTTCTTAATTTAGGTTAAGGTTTTGCAAATCCAACTTAATGTAATTTTGTTGCGTAAAATGAATCATTATGCAAGATTTGAATTTTTTAGTTGTAGGCACTAATACTGAGATTTTAAACACATTACATCGAGTAATTCAACAAAATTATTCCTGGAAAGCTTCTATTTGTAATAAAATAAATGATTTTTATGATGTAATTCATCAGCAAACCTTCGATGTAGTTTTATTAAGTTGCGGTATACCTAATTTAGAAGAGCAAGCCATTCAAGAATATACAGCTGTTCATTTTCCTAATACGAAAACAATAATGCATTTTGGAGGAGGAAGCGGTTTGTTAAAAAATGAGGTATTTTATGCCTTTAATCAAGAAATTAAATAATTCAGTATGGGTTTAGAGTCTATTTTAAATAATGTAAAAAAGTATGTAACTCTGACCGATGAAGAAGTAAATATTTTTACAAATTTACTGGTAATACAATCGGTTCCTAAAAAAACACTTTTATTACAAGAAGGGTCTGTTTGTGATTTTGAAGCTTTTGTAAATAAAGGTTGTCTTCGCACTTATTACATAGACGAGAATGGATTTGAGGTTATTCTCCAATTTTCAATTGAAGATTGGTGGGTGAGTGATATAGCTTCTTTCAGCATGCAACAACCGTCTCAATTGTATATTGAAACACTTGAAAATTCTGAGTTATTTATTTTAACTCCTGAAACTAAAGAACAACTTTTGGCTCAAGTTCCTAAATTTGAGCGTGTTTTTCGGTTGCTCTTACAACGAAACTTATCAGCGACTCAAAATAGATTAATACAAACTATTTCAAAACCGGCCCAAGATAAATATTTAGAATTTTTAAAAAAATATCCTACGTTGCCTCAAAGAGTAGCCCAACATTACATTGCTTCTTACCTTGGAATATCACCTGAATTTTTAAGTAAGATTAGAAATAGATTAGCAAAGAATTCTTAAAATTCATTTCTTAATCTAGTTCAATGTTTTTTGTTTTTTACCGTCTTAATTTTGTACTATCAAATTGGAATAAAAATGGATAGAAAAAGTTTTTTAAAGAAAGGATTGTTTGGTACTGGAATGTTTGCTGCTTCAGCAGTTTTAGGGAATGTTTTGGTAAATCAAAATGATGAAATTGAGAAACCAGAAGTATTAGGTTTTAATCATATTCCCAATACCGATTCTAAATTTTTAGAAAATTCGATTCTTCATAAAGCCAATACTCGTGGTTATGCAGATCATGGTTGGTTAAAAAGCAGACATACTTTTAGCTTTGCTAATTATCATAATCCAGAACGTATGCATTTTGGTGTATTACGTGTTTTGAATGATGATATTGTAGATGCAGGTAGAGGTTTTGGAACACACCCTCATGACAATATGGAAATCATCAGTATTCCTTTAGAAGGTGATTTAGAACACAAAGACAGTATGGGAAATACCACTGTGATTAAAAATGGTGATGTCCAAGTTATGAGTGCTGGAACCGGTGTTTTTCATAGTGAGTTTAATAAAAATCAAGACAAATTGGTAAAGTTTCTTCAAATTTGGGTTTATCCAAATAAACGAAATGTAACGCCAAGATACGATCAAATTTCACTAGATATTGCTGCTAGAAAAAATAAATTTCAGCAAATACTATCTCCTGATCCCAATGATGAAGGCGTATGGATTCATCAAGATGCTTGGTTTCACATGGGGAATTTTGATCAAGGAATTTCTAGTTCTTACACATTAAAGAAAAAAGGAAATGGGGTTTATGTATTTGTAATTAAAGGAGGAGTTATCATATATACACAGCAACTTGAAGCCAAAGATGGATTTGGAATTTGGAATGTCGATCAATTTGATATCAAATCAACGGCTTCAGATACAGAGCTTTTAGTAATGGAAGTACCTTTAACCTTATAAAAATTAAATAATTTAAAAATAATAACACAATAAATTTTAAAAGTATGGCAAAATCAGCATGGGCAATAGACCCAACACATTCAGAAATAGGTTTTAAAGTAAAACACATGATGTTTACTAATGTTTCAGGTAAATTTAATTTATTTGACGCAACAATTGAAAATGAAGACGATCATTTTGAAACTTCAAAAATCAATTTTTCAGCAGAAGTTAATTCTATCGATACAAATAACTCTGATAGAGATAATCACTTAAGAAGTGCAGATTTCTTTGATACGGACAATTTTGCAAAACTAACTTTTGTTAGTACTTCAATTTCTAAAGTAAATGAAGGAAACTACATTATCAACGGTGATTTAACCATTAAAGATGTTACAAAGAGTATTTCTTTAGAAACAGAATATAGTGGATTAATGAAAGATCCATGGGGAAATACAAAGGCAGGACTATCTGTTAATGGTAAAATAAACAGAAAAGAATTTGGTTTAACTTGGAACGCAGCTCTTGAAACAGGTGGCGTTTTAGTAGGTGAGGAGATTAAGTTAGTTGCCGAAATCCAACTTATTAAACAATAATTTTATACCTTTGTTTAGGTAAAAATCATTTTTTTTAGTTTTAGATTTTAAAGTGAAAATGTTATTTTTATAATGTTTTTCACTTTTTTTTAATCAATCGGTTCTATATGTCTGAATTCATCAAAATATACGAAGATAAGCCTAGCGAAGCTGCTATAAAAAAAGTAGTAGATGTTCTAAAGGATGGAGGTTTAATTATTTATCCAACCGATACCGTGTATGGATTAGGTTGTGATATTACCAATTCTCGAGCTTTAGAAAAAATTGCTAAAATCAAAGGAATTAAGTTAGAAAAAGCCAATTTTTCATTCGTTTGTTCTGATTTGAGTAATCTTTCAGATTATGTGAAACAAATTGATACATCGACTTTTAAAATTTTAAAACGTGCTTTACCTGGTCCTTATACCTTTATTTTGCCGGGAAATAATGATTTACCTAAAGAATTCAGAAAGAAAAAAACAGTAGGTATTCGTGTTCCTGATAATAATATCGCGAGAGAAATTGTAAAACTATTAGGAAATCCAATTGTTTCTACCTCCATTCACGATGAAGATGATGTTATAGAATATTCTACAGATCCTGAATTAATCTACGAAAAATGGAATAACAAGGTAGATTTGGTTATCGATGGTGGTTATGGAGATAATGTAGCTTCAACTATTATTGATTTAACAGGCTATGAACCGGAAGTTATTCGTGAAGGAAAAGGAAGTTTGGATGTTTTATAAAAAAAAAACGCTTTCAATTTTGAAAGCGTTTTTTTTTACTATTATTTACCATCACTTAAATTCTTCATTTCCTTTTCTATCATATCATAGAATTGATCAATTTTAGGCATAATAATAATTCTTGTTCTTCTGTTTTTTGCTCTGTTAGCAGGGGAGTTGTTATCTACAAGTGGAATATAAGAACTTCTTCCAGCTGGAATCAATTGTTTAGGACTCACACCTAAATCATTGTGTAAAACTCTAACGATAGAAGTAGCTCTTTTAACCGATAAATCCCAGTTGTCTAGTAAAACTGCATTTTTGATTGGAACATTATCCGTGTGACCTTCTACCATACATTCAAAGTCGGGCTTACTGTTAATTACTTTTGCTACTTTAGAAAGAACACCTTTAGCTCTGTCGCTAACTTCATAACTTCCCGATTTGAAAAGTAAATTGTCAGCTATCGAAATCATAACGACACCTTTCTCAACATTGATATTGATATCTGGATCGTCAATACCAACCTCACGTTTTAAACTTGTAACTAAAGCTAATGTAACACTATCTTTCTTAGTTAATGCATCTTGTAAACGTGAAATTTTTAGATCTTTTTCTTTTAAACTTTCTAAAGATTTCTCAAGATTTTCAGCACCTTTAGTTGTTAATGTTGTTAAATTACCCACATTATTTATTAAGTCCGAATTATTTCTCTTTAAGAAATCGACTTGTTGGGCTAAAGCTTCTCTTTCAGTTAAACATGTATTTAACTTAATTGTTGCTGTGTTTAATAAATCCTGAATTTCTTTGTTCTTAGCTTCTAATTCGCTGTATTTTTTCTTTGAAACACAAGAACTAAGCGAAATAGCAGCCACTGCGGCAAATAACATTACTTTTCTCATACGATACATATTTTTTTACAAAATTAGGTTGAAATTGTTAATAAAGAACTTTTTTTAAACTAAACTGTTGTTAAAAATTTTCGCAAATACCTTGCCATTTTTGATAAAGTAACGAAAAACAATACTATTTATTTTATAATAATTTGGATTTTGTTTAGCGTTACGCTTTTTATAAATTTGATTTACAAGAGTATAAAATGCAAAATGGGATTTTATAATTGCCCAACAATGTTTGAATTTTCCTTTTAAAATAAATTGAATACCAGCTAATCCATCTAAGCATAAACGCATAAAAATGACAGGAAATAGTTGATTTTTCGGTAAATTTTTAGTTAACATTAATAATGAATTTCTAAAATTTAAAAAGGTTTTTCTTGGATTTCCATCGTTTAATGTTGCGCCCCCTACATGATACACTATTGATTTTGGTGTATATTTTATTGTGTAGCCCAAATTAAAAGCTCTCCAACATAAATCTATTTCTTCTTGATGGGCAAAGAAATCATCATCAAAACCATTTAATTTGCGATACACGTCTTTACGAATGAAGAAACAAGCACCCGTTGCCCAAAAGATTTCAATCTCATCATCATATTGATGTAGGTCTTCTTCTATAGTATCAAAGATTCGTCCACGGCAAAAAGGATAACCAAATTTATCTATGAAACCACCAGCACCACCAGCATATTCAAAATGGGTTTTCTTTTTGAAATCTAATAACTTAGGTTGGATAATTGCTGTTGCAGGTTGATTTTCAAAAATTTGTAAAATAGGAACCAACCAATTTTCAGTAACTTCAATATCTGAATTTACTAAAGCATAATATTCTTCTTCTACAAATTTCAACGCTTCATTATATCCTTTTGCAAATCCAAAGTTTCCTGTATTTTGAATAATTTTTACAGTTGGAAATTGGTTTTGAATCACTTCAATAGAAGTATCAGTCGAAGCATTATCAGCGACATAAATCGTAGCTTCATCAGAAAATGCAATTACCGAAGGTAAAAATTGTTCTAACAAATTGGATCCGTTCCAGTTTAATATAACTACTGCTATTTTTTTCATTGATTTGAATATTCAGGGAGTTCTCTTAAGAAAACATATTTCTCATTCTCAAAATCCATTTGGCAAAAGTAATGATTTAGTCCATTGGTAACCATTAAATATTTCGCTTTCAAAACTAAGTTATAACGCGCAATTTGATCAAATGTTTGTTGGGAAATAGAAACTTCGGGCGCTTTGCATTCAATTAATAAAAATATTTCCCCATTAGGTTGAAAAACAACACTATCATATCGTTTACTTAAATCGTTAATTTTGATTAATTTTTCAACATTTATATATGATTTTGGATACTTTTTATCTTGTAACAAAAACTGAACTACGTGTTGACGCACCCATTCTTCGGGAGTAAGAAGAATAAATTTTTTTCTGATTTCATCAAAAATAGACACTTTATTTTCACTATTTTTGAACCGAAAGGAATACGTTGGAAAGTTCAACTTTTGCATAAAGCAAAAATAGTTATTTTAAACAAACTGCCAACTGCTCTGAACACTGAATACTTAAAGCAATGGATGAAGTAATTCAAATTACAAAAGATATAAAAGCAGGAAACATTAAACCCATTTATTTTTTTATGGGCGATGAGCCCTATTATATTGATAAATTAACCGAGTTTATTGAGCAAAATATCTTGCAAGAGCACGAACGCGATTTCAATCAAACGATTTTGTATGGTCGCGATGTTACCATGGAAGATGTGGTAGGAAATGCGAAACGTTATCCAATGATGGCCGACCGTCAAGTGGTGGTGGTTAGAGAAGCCCAAGAACTGTCGAGAACTATTGATAAATTAGAAGCTTATGCCGAAAACCCACAACCCACAACCGTTTTGGTTTTTGCTTACAAGTACAAGACTTTAGATAAACGAAAAAAAATCACTAAACTTTTAGACAAAGTCGGAGTAGTTTACGAAAGTAAAAAAATGTACGAAAATCAGGTTGGTGATTGGATTAAACGCGTTTTATCAGGTCAAGGATATAGTATTGAACCTAAAGCAGCCGCTATTTTAGTCGAATTTTTAGGAACGGATTTATCAAAAATCAATAATGAATTAGAAAAACTAAAAATTATTCTTCCAAAAGGACACACGTTTACACCAAAAGATATCGAGGAAAATATTGGTTTTAGTAAAGATTACAACAACTTTGAGTTACGAAAAGCTTTGGGTGAAAAAGACCAAGTAAAAGCGTATAAAATTATTGATCATTTTTCTCAAAACCCAAAAGACAATCCAATTGTAGTTACAACAGGATTAGTATTTGGTTTCTTCTCACAATTATTGCAATATCACGGATTAAAAGATAAATCGCAGTTTAATGCCGCTAAAGTTTTAAAAGTGAGTCCTTATTTTGTTAAAGATTACGAAGTAGCATTCCGAAATTATCCCATGAAAAAAGTAAGTGCTATTGTAGCGGCTTTACGCGATATTGATGTTAAAAGTAAGGGTGTAGGCGCTTCCTCAATGTCGCAACACGATTTATTAAAGGAAATGTTGATTAAAATTTTCAATTAATACAAAGCATAAAAAGTTTTAAAATTTGTACCTTCGCAGTCCTAAATTTTACAAAACTTTTGTTAAAAATACTGAATTATGGGAATGAATAAAAATACAATTTTGGCTTGGGCCACTTTTATTATGATTCTAATGGGATTATTGTTAATAGGCTTAGGTATTTACAGATATGCCGATGTAGCAGGTTGGGGCTTCTCTGCTGTAGGCGTTGGTTTTTTTGCTATTGCTTGGGTTTTTAATGCTTTAAAGGGGAGAGTGTAAGTTAGTGCGCAGCCTCAGTAATCAGTGTTCAGTTTTTCTAAATTCTAAATTCATAATTTTAATATGTCAGACGATAAAAAAGTCATTTTCTCCATGCAAAAAGTAAGCAAAGCTTACCAAGGAAGTGACAAACAAGTATTAAAAAACATCTATTTGAGTTTCTTTTACGGAGCTAAAATTGGTATTTTAGGTTTAAATGGTTCAGGAAAATCTTCTTTATTAAAGATTATTGCTGGCGTTGATAAAAACTACCAAGGTGATGTTGTTTTTGCGCCAGGATATACTGTGGGTTATTTAGAGCAAGAACCAAAATTAGACGAAACTAAAACGGTAATTGAAGTAGTTCGTGAAGGAGCTGCTGAAATCTTCGCTTTATTGGAAGAATTTAATAAAATAAATGACGATTTTGGTTTGCCAGAAGTTTATGAAGATGCAGATAAAATGCAAAAACTAATGGATCGTCAAGCAGAATTACAAGACAGAATTGATGCTTGTGGAGCTTGGGAAATTGATAATAAATTAGAAATTGCAATGGATGCACTCCGCACACCAGAAGCGGATACACCTATTGCAGTATTATCAGGTGGAGAAAAACGCCGTGTGGCTTTATGTCGTTTATTATTACAACAACCTGATGTATTGTTATTAGATGAGCCAACCAACCACTTGGATGCGGAATCCGTACTTTGGTTAGAGCAGCATTTGCAACAATATGCTGGAACCGTTATTGCAGTTACGCACGACCGTTATTTCTTAGATAACGTCGCGGGTTGGATTTTGGAATTGGATAGAGGAGAAGGTATTCCATGGAAAGGGAATTATTCTTCTTGGTTAGACCAAAAATCAAAACGTTTAGAACAAGAAGAAAAAGTAGCTTCAAAACGCAGAAAAACATTAGAACGCGAGTTGGATTGGGTGCGTCAAGGAGCAAAAGGACGTCAAACCAAACAAAAAGCTCGTTTACAGAATTACGATAAATTGTTGAACGAAGACCAAAAAGAATTAGACGAAAAATTAGAAATCTACATTCCAAACGGACCTCGTTTAGGAACAAATGTTATTGAAGCTAAAAATGTAGCAAAAGCATTTGGAGATAAATTGTTATACGATGATTTAAATTTTGTATTGCCACAAGCGGGAATTGTTGGAATTATCGGTCCAAATGGTGCTGGTAAATCTACTATTTTCCGAATGATTATGGGAGAAGAAAAACCAGATTCAGGTTCATTTACAATTGGAGATACTGTTAAAATCGCTTATGTAGATCAATCGCATTCCAATATTGATGTGAATAAATCCATTTGGGAAAACTTCTGCGATGGTCAAGAATTGATTATGATGGGCGGAAGACAAGTAAATTCGAGAGCGTATTTATCTCGTTTTAATTTTGGTGGAAGTGATCAAAACAAAAAAGTAGCTACTTTATCGGGTGGAGAACGAAATCGTCTTCACTTAGCTATGACATTGAAAGAAGAAGGAAACGTGTTATTACTGGATGAGCCAACCAATGACTTAGATGTAAATACTTTACGAGCTTTAGAAGAAGGTTTAGAAAACTTTGCAGGTTGTGCAGTTATTATTTCGCACGACAGATGGTTTTTAGATCGTGTTTGTACGCATATTTTAGCTTTTGAAGGAGACTCACAAGTGTATTTCTTTGAAGGAAGTTTCTCTGAATATGAAGAGAATAAAAAGAAACGCTTAGGAAAAGATGTAGTACCAACTCGAATCAAATACAAAAAATTAACACGATAAACATTTGTTATAAAATCCTGATTTAGTCAGGATTTTTTTTTATTTTAGTTTATTATTATCAAAATAATCAAATGACTATTCAAAAGTATTTTTTTTCTATCTCGTTATTTATTATCTGTACAGTAGTTGGATTGGCACAAAACACCAGTATTACAAGTAAAGAGGCAAAAGCGCTTTTGAAAAAGTCTGGACAAAGTTTTATGAAATTAGAGACTAAAGCCTCTTTAGACTTTGCTCAAAAAGCTTTAATAGTAGCCACCAAAAACAATGATGATTTGACAGCATCTAAAGCTTATAATTTAATTGGGTTAAATTTTGAAGAATTTTCAGATTATAAAAAGGCAATAGAGTATTACAACAAAGGCTTAGTTTTAGCTAATAAAGTAAATAATGATACTGTAAAAGGATGGTTAAATAACAACCTTGGAAATATTTACTGTTATCGAAAAATTAACTTTAAAAAAGGAATTAAGCATTATCTAGAGGGATTAAAATATTCGATAAAACATAATGATGAATATGAAATTATGTTTTCAAAGTTAAATATAGGTAGTGCTTATTTTGCAATTCAGGATTTTGAAAACGGAATCAAATACTTCAAAGACATCAAAAAAAGCATTGACGAAGGAGATAATATAGAGGCTAAGATTTCTTTATATTCTAACTTTGGTTTGTATTATAATCATATCAATCAAGATAAAAAAGCTGAAGAAAATTATTTGAAAGCTGTTGCGTATTCAGAAAAAAATGATAAAGAATTAATCAAATCGAATGTAGCCGATGTTTATCATGACATTTCTAATTTTTATTTTAAAATAAAGAATTTTGAAAAAGCCCATCATTTTTTGTTAAAGCATGATCAACTTCAAGATGAAATTTATAATGAAGCTAGAGCTGATGAAGTAAAAAGTTTAGGACTTCAAATAGAACATGATGAAATTAATAGAAAGATTGATCAAATTCAAAAAGAGCGTCAAATTCAGGAAGAAAAACTTCAAGCTAATAGAATTTTTGTAATCTTACTTGGTGTTATTTTTATTATTTTATTATTGTATTTACTCTCTTTGGTACGAAATAATAGACTTAAAGCTAAGTTAAATAATGAACTAAAAAGTGCTAATTATGAATTGCTTGAAGCTAAAGAAAAAGCGGAAGAAGCGTCTCAATTGAAAACTCAATTTATTTCTACTATTAGTCATGAATTACGAACTCCTTTATATGGAGTAGTAGGTATTACAGAAATTATTTTAGACGAACACAAAGAATTAAAAAACAGTCCTCATTTAAAGTCATTACAATTTTCTGCAAAATATCTTTTAGCATTAGTTAATGATGTTTTGAAAGTATACAAAATGGAAGAAAATCAGGTAGTTTTGAAAGAAATGGTTTTTAATATTCAAGACGAATTGACCATCATAAAGGATTCGATGCAATTCTTAGCATTACGAAATAACAACCAAATTGTAATTCAAGTTAGTAACGAAATTCCAAATACATTAATTGGAGATAAAATTCGATTATCTCAAATCCTCATAAATCTTATTACGAATTCATTAAAATTTACCGAAAATGGTAAGGTTGAAATTAAAGTAGATTTACTTGCTAAACACGAACAAAATTGTGAAATCCAGTTTCAAGTTATAGATAATGGTATAGGTATCCCAAAAGAATATCAAAATAGAGTCTTTGATAAATTTGTGCAAGTTTACAGAAAAGAAAGTGATTATCAAGGTACTGGTCTTGGACTAACAATCGTAAAAAAATTAGTAGATTTATTTAACGGAACAATAGAATTAAAAAGTGAAGAAGGAAAAGGAACAATGGTTACATTTGTTATTCATGTAAATGCTGATATGGAAAAAGCTAAATCAATCATAAACGAAATAAAAGTTGATTTAGCTGTGAAGAGATTCTATAAAATTTTAGTGGTCGAAGACAATAAAATCAACCAAGTAGTAACTAAACGCTTGCTTGAAAATCATAATATTATTTGTGAAATCGTAGATGATGGTTATGCGGCTCTAGAATTAATTGAACAAAAAGAATTTGATGCAATCTTAATGGATATTAACATGCCTTTGATAAATGGTTTTGAAACCTCTAAATTAATTAGAAAAAAAGGAATTAAAATACCAATTATTGCCGTTACGGCTTTTGATAGACAAGATATTGAAGAACAAATTATAGATGCAAATATTGATGATGTAATTGTCAAACCTTTTGATAGTAGTAAGTTATTTGAAACCATTATTCGCTTAGTTGACCAACAAAAAGCGTTGGTTTAGTACCAACGTTTTTTGTTTTTCTTAGATGCTTCCGACTTTCTTGACTTTGAATCTGGATTCATCTTATTTTTATTTCTTA
Source organism: Flavobacterium fragile (assembly GCF_023634865.1). Taxonomy (GTDB): domain Bacteria; phylum Bacteroidota; class Bacteroidia; order Flavobacteriales; family Flavobacteriaceae; genus Flavobacterium; species Flavobacterium fragile. The sequence goes on along the minus strand of NZ_JAMLJN010000005.1, from coordinate 170,549 downwards.
AATCTGGTTTTGCATCTGGATTTTTAACCTCGTCTTTCCATCCATATGGATGATCCGTAATTACTTTGACTTTCATTCGGATTAATTTTTCAATATCCTGCCAATAGGTTTTTTCATCTTTTCCACAAAAAGAAATCGCTAATCCTGAATTTCCAGCACGACCTGTTCGACCAATTCGGTGTACATAGGTTTCTGAAATATTTGGAATATCAAAGTTTATTACAAACGGAAGTTGTTCAATATCAATTCCTCTAGCTGCAATATCGGTTGCCACCAAAATATCAATTTCTTTATTTTTGAATTGCTCTAAAACACGCTGACGTGCATTTTGCGATTTGTCTCCGTGAATAGCTTCAGCTTTTATACTTGCTTTTTTCAATACTTTTACAATGTTATCAGCGCCGTGTTTGGTTCGGGTAAACACTAAAGCATTACTCAAACTTTCTTGAATAATTAATTGTTTTAAAAGCAAACGTTTTTCGTCTTTGTTTACGAAATATACTTTTTGCGTTACATTTTCTGCCGTACTCGAAATTGGGGTTACCGAAATGTATTTTGGTCTCGTTAAGAAAGTATCCGCTAATTCCCTAATCGCTAAAGGCATCGTTGCAGAAAATAATAATGTTTGTCGGTTTTCAGGAGTTAATTTGATGATTTTCTTTACATCATTAATAAATCCCATGTCTAACATTTGATCCGCTTCATCTAAAACCAAATGATGCATGTGATTCAAATCGATAAAGCCTTGTTTGTGTAAATCTAAAAAACGTCCAGGAGTTGCGATTAGTACATCAACACCCATTTTTAATTCATTTACTTGTGGAACCTGATTTACACCACCAAAAATCACTAACGATTTTACATTGGTATATTTTCCATACGTTTTAAAACTTTCGTCAATTTGTATGGCTAACTCTCTAGTTGGCGTAACTACTAAAGTTCTAATATGTTTTGTTTTTTTTGCCGAACCTACAATGCGGTGAATCAAGTTTAAAATTGGAATAGCAAAAGCACCGGTTTTTCCAGTTCCTGTTTGAGAACAGGCAACTAAATCTTGTCCTGCTAATATTTCAGGAATGGCTTGCTCTTGAATAGGAGTAGGGTTTGTATAGCCTTCTTCTTCTAAGGCTTGTTGTATATTGTTAAATAATTTTAATTCGTTAAATGTCATAAATCGTAATTTTTCCTATCAAATAAGTTTGATAAGAGTACAAAGATAGTGTTATTTTGAGGAAAAAGGTTTTATCCCATTTTGGCTTTCATGAAATCAGTAATTAACGAAGCAATTAATTTACCTGTTAAGTGATTGTTTTTGGAATCATCAAGAGTTGGAGCGCCTTCACAAATATGAAAATAAGACGCGTTTTGATGTTTTCCAAAAAAGTAAGTAAAATGGCGCGCTTTATCCACACTAAAACCACTTAAAGTCATAGCACTTGAGGGAATATTTGGAATAGCATCTAAATCTAATTCCACACCAAAAGGTTCGTTTTTTATAAAGTTGAGTGCATTTTCTAATTCGGTTTCGAAGTTTTTCTCACGTTTAACTTCTACTTCTTCATACGTAACATATTTAACTCTTGAAGTTAATTCTTTCAATGTATTGAAAACACTTTTTGAAACGAAGTTTTCATGCAAGCCAAAAACGAAATATTTCTTTAAAAAGCCATCTTCAAAAGCGTAACTAAATCCGTTTCCTGAATGTCTTCCTTCTAAAATTCTAAAATCGGTATGGGCATCAAAATTTACTGCATTCACTGGTTTTCCTTTTGCTAAAGCTAAACCTTTAATGTTTCCATAAGCATTGTTATGTCCGCCTCCTACGATAATAGGAATTTTTCCAGCACTACAAATTTGGTGAATAATATGTGAAACTTCTACATCTAATTGTTCTACTATTTTGAAGAGTTCTTTTCTATGTTCTTTATTGTTTGCATTTAAATTTTCGGCTTTTTCTAGAAGTTCGTCTACATTTAATTTACCTAAAACCAGCAAATTACTTCCTTTACAAAACTTGTTATGTTGAATATTAGCCAAACTTTGTAAAGCACTATCGTAAGCCGAAGCGGCACCAATTCTTCCTAAATTAGCTTTTACTCCAATATCTTCAGGAATTCCTAGCAAAACAAATTTTGCATCACTATTTGAGATAAATTGCTTTATATCAGTGTCTTTTGGAATAGTAATTATTTTTTCACCAAACTTAATTTCGCCACTTCTGTGATGGGTTATTTTAGCAAGTTCGTTTTGACTCAATAAAGTAATGTTATCCATATAATTTGTTAAAATGTAAATCAAAAATACTATTTTAAAATAAAAATCGTTTAGAATTTAAAAAATACTTTAAAAATTGTATTTTTGATGAAATTAATGAACAAATCAACTTAATCGTAACAATGGAAAACACATCAAACAATTCTGGATTAAAAGCAGCAATAGTGGTTTTAGCACTACTTTTATTAGGTAGTATTGGCTACATCGTAAAATTAACTTCAGATAATAAAGATACTGTAACTACATTAACCACTGAAAAAAACACCTTAGCAGAAGAATTAAAAGCTAAAATTGCGGAGTATGACACAATGATCGCTGACAATACCGCTTTAAAAGAAGAATTGCAAGCAGAACAAGCAAAAATGGTAGCTTTACTTGAACAAGTAGAAAAATCTAAAGGGGATGCAACTGCTATGGCGAGATATAAAAATGAATATTTCCGATTAAAACGAGAAATGGACAATTTAGTTGCTGAAAATAAAATTTTAAAAGAGCAAAATGTTGCTTTGACCTCTAGTTTAGACAGTACAAAAGTTGTTTTGTCAGATGCAAAAAAATTCAATGATACTTTATTAACTCAAAACGAAAGTTTAACAAAAACAGTTGAAAAAGGGTCAAGATTAGCAGTATTAAACCTTAAAGTTTTAGCAGTAAAACAAAGAAGTTCAGGTAAACAAATTGAAACTGATAAAGCTAGCAGAGCTGATGTTTTAAAAGTAAGTTTTTTAATTGCTGAGAACCAAATTGCTAAAACCGGAGCTAGAGAATATTATGTTCAAATTATAGATAGTAAAAATAATATTTTAGGAGAAAAGAAAACGATCCCTACTGGAGATAAAACTTTAACTTATAGCTTTATTTCAACTGTGAAATATGAAAATAAAACAGTTCAAGTAAACGAAGATGTCCCAGGTAAAGATTTTGCAAAAGGAACTTACTTTGTAAATGTATTTGATAAAAATGCAGAATTAGTTTCTAAAACAAGTTTTGAATTGAAATAATCATATCCTGTAAAATTTAAAAGTCCAATGGTTCTCATTGGACTTTTTTTATTGTAAATATTTTGATAAATAACTACCTAATCCAACCGCTGAAAGGGTTAAAATTATAGTAGTTGCCATATAAAGATAAGCCGTAATTTGTTGGTTATTTTGAAGTAAATTGTAGTTTTCTAATGCAAAACTTGAGAAAGTAGTAAAACCTCCACAAAAGCCAACAATCAATAGCAATTTTAACGGATGATTTTCAGGGAAATATTTTCCAAAATACCCTATCAATACTCCAATTAATAAACTTCCTAAAACGTTAACTAAGAGAGTACTTATTGGAAACGAACTCTGAAAATATTTAGAAACGAACCAATTTGTTAGGTATCGGAAAATACTTCCGATGGCACCTCCAAACCCAACAAGCAAAAGTGTTTTTATCATGATGTTTTTTTAAATGAATTTACCTTCTATCATTACTTTGTCAATTAAGTTCGTCCCAAAAGCATATGGCAATTGATAAAAACTAGTTATGGGTTTAGTAATGATAATATTTGCTTTTTTTCCTTTTGTGATACTTCCGTGGGTTTCTGAAATTCCCATAGCGTAAGCTCCGTTGATGGTTGCTGCATTGATAGCTTCCTCTGGAGTCATTTTCATTTTGATGCAAGCCGTTGCCACCACAAAATTCATATTTCCAGAAGGAGTAGTGCCTGGATTATAATCAGTTGCTAAGGCTAATGGTAAACCTGTATTTATTATCTTTCTTGCAGGAGTATATGGAATACTGATAAAATACGAACAACTTGGTAAAGCTACGGGAATAGTTTTACTATTTTTCAACACTTCAAGATCTTCATCGGTTACGATTTCCAAATGGTCAACAGATAATGCCCCATTTTCAACGCATGCTTTGATTCCGTCAATAGCGGTGAATTGGTTGACGTGAATTTTTGGTTCTAAACCATATTGTATACCCGCTTTCATAATTTTAATGGTTTCTTCAACTGAAAAATAACCAGTTTCAAGGAAAGCATCAATATAATCAGCTAAATTTTCAGCAGCAATTTTCGGTAACATTTCATTGATTATTAAATCGATGTAAGCCGAATGATTTTCTTTGAATTCCATAGGAAAAGCATGAGCTCCCAAAAAAGTAGCTTTAATCGCAATCGGATAATTTTCTTTTAATCTTTTGATGACGCGCAACATTTTCAATTCGCCTTCCACTGTTAATCCGTAACCTGATTTTATTTCGACTGCACCTGTTCCTTGTTGCATGATTTCTTCTAAACGCAATTTGGATTGCTCGTAAATTTCGTCTTCAGAAGTTTCGTTCAATTTTTTTGCTGAATTTAAAATGCCACCGCCACGATTCGCAATTTCCTCGTAAGATAAACCGTTAATTCTATCTACAAATTCCTGAATTCTATTTCCTGCATACACAATATGGGTGTGACTGTCCACCCAAGTGGGTAAAATTACTTGTCCTGAAACATCAATGATTTCAGTATTGGAAACTTTTGGGCAATTTTTCATTGGACCAAAATCGGTAATAATGTTGTTTTCTATTAAAAGAAAAGCATCATTAATTTTAGGTAATATTGCCATTTCGGAACCTGAAATCATATCAATTCCCGCTTCTCTAATTTGTAAAAGTTCTTTTATATTGATGAATAAGGTTTGCATTTGAACTAAAATTTTTAGTAAAAATACTTCTCATTTTTAAAAACTCCTATCTTTATATAAAATTTGTTTGTTTTGAGAAAAATTAGATATAAGAAAGGAAGAAAAGTTCAGCCAAGTGTTTTAGAATATACGGGATCTCATAAAACTACCCCAACTGAAATTCAATTATTTGTTTATAATGCTGAAGATGTAACCGAAATGCAACAACTAGAAGTTTCGGATGTGAAAAATGTCATAGATATAAAAAAAGTGAATTGGTTGAACATTCACGGTTTAAACGAGCCTGAAAAGATAGCTGCTATTGGAGAAATTTTTGGAGCAGATAATTTTATTATTGGTGACATCTTAAATACAACAAAAAGAACAAAGTTAGAGGAGTACCATGATATTTTGTTTTTCAATGTGAAATCGCTTTTACCTATTAAGGATACTGATGCATTGGGTTATGAGCAAATCAGTTTTATGTTGAAGGACAATGTTTTGTTATCCTTTCAAGAAAAAAGAAGTGATTTCTTTACTCATATCAGAGAGCGTTTACGAACCAATTCAGGTATAGTAAGAACTAAGAAAGCGGACTATTTGTTGTATTTGCTTTTAGATGCCATTATAGAAAACTTTTATATTTCTATTGAAAGCGAAGAAGATCGAGTAGATGCAATAATCGATTTGTCCAAAACGAGTACGAAGCCAGAAGTTTTAGAATTAATTGAAAAACATCGTGATAATTTTAACTTCCTAAAACGTTCTATTATTCCATTACGAGATTCTTTGTATTCGATTAAAAGTATGAAAGATGACGATGTTTTTAATGATATTCAGCATGAGAATTATTCCTTTTTTTCACGATTGCACCAAAAGTGTTTGGAATTATTAGAACAGATTGAATCGGATTTGATAACTTTAGAAAGTGCGTCGAGTTATTTTTTTTCGTCACAAAATCACAAAATGAATGAAGTAATGAAAACTTTAACTGTAGTTTCAATGTTCTTTTTACCGTTAACGTTTATTGTGGGAGTTTACGGAATGAATTTTAAACATTTTCCTGAACTGGAGTGGGAGAATGGTTACTTTATTATTTGGGGAGTAATGTTAGTAATGGTGGTGTTTATGTTTGTATATTTTAAATTAAAAAAGTGGTTTTAGTATTCATAAAATAATTTTGAATTCTATTGTCAAAAATAAATATTCACCTTATCTTTGACGTGAATTCATAAAATTCCGGAAAACATGTTTGAATTTCAACAGTACCTAGGTTTTTTACTTTTCTTAACCATATTAACTATCGGTTTTTGGTTGATGATTTTCTTAGTAGGATTTGTTCACTATTGGTTGGGCGGTGCTATTATGGAATTGATTAAAGAGAAAAGAAACAAAAACAAAGAAGAGTAAGATTTTTAAAATTTTGCCTTAAAATAAAAAGTCCCGATTTAATCGGGACTTTTTTATTTCAATCTAATTGTTTTTTATGGTCTTCCCATATATTCTTCACCGCCAGTATCCTCTCTACGAGGTTGTCTTTCTCTTTCGTTTTTCTGTTTGTTGAAACGGTAAGTGAATGTTAGCATAATTTGTCTTTCTCTCCATTGCATTTCGCTATATGAACTTACTACATTAGGAATATTGGTTTCCATAATTCTTTTTCTAGAATTGAATACATCACTTACGTTTAATGCAATAGTACCTTTATCCTTTAACACATCTTTACTGAAAGCTAAGTTCATTGAAGCTACACCAAGCGAACGACCTTGTGCATTGCTTTGAGGTGCATTATAAGTACCGTTAGTTTGCCAATCGATTTTATAAGGTAACGTAATTTTTGAATTAATTCTTGCAAACCAAGTGAAAGCAACATTATCAAAATTTTGATTTACTGTGTTTCCAACATAATCTACATAAGAATAATCACCTTGAGTTTCATTTCTAAACGCATTGAAGTTTCCATTTAATCTCCACCACTTGTAAGGCGTGTAGTTTAAGTTAAATTCAAATCCTGCTCTGTATTCTTTTGCTAAGTTGATAGGCGTACTTAAAATAACAGGAACTCCTTCTACAAATAAACCAGATTCTTTTCTAATGAATTGGAAGGAATCATTTGTTATATTAATGTATGCAGAAGTATTGAATGTTAATTTACTCCATCTTTTCAAGTATCCTAAATCGATAGCATCGGTTAATGATGGATCTAAGTCTGGATTTCCTTGGAAAATATTAATGTTACTTGATAATGATGAAATTGGATTTAAGAAACGACCTCTTGGGCGGTTGATTCTTTTACTGTAACTCAAAGATACCGAACTTGATTCTGAAAATTCATAATTGAATGTAGCAGAAGGAAACAAATTGTTGTATTTTTTGGTATTAAAATTATTTGCCGATAATGAGTTAACTTCAATATTACTATCTTCAAAACGCAAACCAAAGAAATAAGAGAATTTATTAATTTTTGAACCATATTGCGAGTAAAAAGCATTTACCTTCTCAATATATTCTAATGTGTTTGAAAAGTTTGTTAAATCAGGAGTTACTGCAAAATCCGTTAGGTTTTTAAGGAAGTTACCGCGATAACCTGCTTCAAATCGTCCGTTTTTACCAATAGGTAAAACGTAATCAGTTTGAAATAAGTTTCTCTGTTGTTTTTGGATATTAGAAGTTTGCTCAATATCTAAAGAACTTGGATCGCCTAAAATTTGATCTGTGATAGTAGCAAATTCGTTCTCTCTATTTTGAGAAAATGATAAATCAGCCGTTAATTGATGACCATCTTTTTTGAATTTTTTCACAAAGTTTGAAGCATATTCGATACTAAATTCATTGCTATTTTGATCGTTTAAACGATTTCTGATGAAAGTGGGGTTGAATGCTGAATCGAAATTGTAGAAAAATACGTTATCAGGATTTTTACCTCTATTTTCTCTAAAAGTTAATCCGTTTGTCCATACTAAAGATTTTGATAAATTTAAGTCAATACCAAAATTCGCATTATATCCTTCGCTCAATCTATCATTAGTTCTTCTTTCGTTTATGAAACGACTTGTTGTACCATTTGGGTTGAAATATTCAGCATCAACTAGAGAGTTTCCTGGATTGTTTCTGTAGTTGTAACCAAAGTTTGAAAACAAGTTAAAGCCGTCACCTTTTTTATTTAAATTCATACTTGTTCCGTATGTTTCAGGATCCCCTGCATTAACCATAACCGAACCATTTATTCCATTAGCTTTTCCTTTTCTAAGGATTATATTGATAATACCGCCACCACCTTCAGCATCAAATCGAGCTGATGGATTAGTAACAACTTCAATTTTTTCAACAGCATCAGCAGGTAACAATTTTAAAGCATCAGCAATATTAATTCCAGCTAGTCCTGAAGGTCTACCATCAATTAAAATTTTTACACTTTCATTTCCTCTTAACGCTACATTACCTTCAGCATCAACAGTTACAGAAGGAACGTTGTCTAGTACATCACTAACTGTTCCACCTTTGACAATCATATCCTTACCTACATTGTAAACTCTTTTATCAAGTTTCATTTCCACTGATGATTTTTCTGCAATTACCTCAACTTCTTTTAATTGGGCAACATCAGATTCCATTTGAATAGTTCCTAAGTTTGTGCTTTCTAAGTAATCCTTTTGTGGAAAAGAAAAAGTTTTGTAAGAAATGAATTCCACACGAACATTGTATCTTCCTGCCGGAACATCAAATTTAAAATTCCCTTTTTCATCAGTAATACCACCAGAAAGTTGTTTATTTCTGGCGTTTTCAAAAACTATAGTAGTATATTCTAATGGTAAATTAGAACCTTTTTCGATTACTTTTCCAGAAACAGTAATCGTTTTAGCATCTGGGCGTTGAGCAAAAGTTGCAAAACTCAATAATAACGTTAAAGTAGTAATAAGAATTTTCTTGTTCATAAATATTTTTTTGTGAGTAAGACTGCAAAAGTAGCTTTTGGTTTAGACGCTAATTGCTAAATCTTTGTTAAAATGCTAAAGCACTTCGTTAATCTTATCTTTTGGTCTGGCAATTACAGCTTTGTCACCATTAATAACTATTGGACGTTCAATTAGTTTAGGATAATGAAGCATAGCTTTAATAATTTCAATATCACTTAGGTTTTTTCCTTTGAAATTTTCAATCCAAATAGCTTCTTTGGTTCTAACTAATTCAATCGGTTTGATGTTTAGTTTTTTAATTACTTCTTTAAGTTCTTCTTCACTAAAAGGTTCGTCTAGATATTTTCTAATTTTAAAAGATTGGTTTAGATTTTCTATTTCGCACAAACCTTCTCTCGATTTAGTACATCTAGGGTTATGGTAAATTGTTATCATAATTTGTTTTTCGCAAAGGAAGAAAAATAGTACTTTAGTAGCAAATTTAAAGTATCAAAATTCATTATGTATATAGAGCAATTAAAGTCAAAAAAGATAAATTTAGCGTCTTACATTCCTATTCCATTAGGTTTTATTTTATTGATATTTTTCAATTTTTTTGTGTCTGATGGAGTAGATACTAATCAAGTTATTCAGCAAACAATTAATTCAATAGGGGTTAATTTAACATTCATACTTTTAATTGCCCCATTGGCTTTTGGTTTGCTGTTGGTTTTGTTTTGGGTAAAATTTATTCAAGGTTTATCTATTAGAAGTTTAACTACATCTAGAGTTAAAATTGATTGGAAACGCTTTTTTTTCTCTTTTTTTTTATGGGGAACAATTACAGTTTTGATGATTTTGGCGATGTATTCGATGCATCCAGAAAATTTTGTTTGGAATTTTAAGCCTGAAAAGTTTTTTGTTTTTTTGTTTTTAGCCCTCGTATTAATTCCAATGCAAACTAGTTTTGAAGAATATTTGTTTCGTGGTCATATGATGCAGGGATTAGGTTTGGCCTTCAACAGCAGATTAATTCCATTAGTTGTAACTTCTGTTTTATTTGGATTAATGCATATTTCTAATCCTGAAGTTGATAAAGTAGGGTACGTTATCATGATTTATTATATTGGGACAGGATTCTTTTTGGGTATCATTACTTTAATGGATGAAGGTTTGGAATTGGCATTAGGATTTCATGCTGCAAATAATTTGGTTGGAGCTCTTTTGTTGACTTCGGATTGGACTGCTTTTCAAACCCATTCCGTTTTTAAAGATATTTCAGAACCATCAGCAGGATTTGATGTTTTAACACCTGTTTTTATTCTTTTTCCTATTTTATTGTTCATTTTTTCCAAGGTTTACGGATGGAAGAATTGGAAAGAAAAACTTACAGGTAAATTATCCACAATTAATTAAATTCATTAGATGATACCACATTATCAAAATATACACAATCAGTTTAAAATTAATGGTTTTCATTTCGATAAAGAAGCATTATTCCAATTGGCATACAGTCTGATAAAGGAAGGAAAAGAACATGAAAATGATTTAGGGGTCTTTTTATTGGATTGGTTGGACGAAAAAGAAACAATAAACTTAACTACTTCAGGAACTACTGGACCAGCGAAGCTTATTACAATTAAAAAACAATCCATGGTACAATCTGCTATTGCTACTGGAAACTTTTTTGATTTACGTCCAAAAGACAAAGCTTTACTGTGTTTACCGGCTCGATATATTGCTGGTAAAATGATGATTGTTAGGGCTATGATTCTAGGGTTAGATTTAGATATCATGGTTCCATCATCACATTTAGATGATTTGCTGCCCAATAAGCAATACGATTTTGTTGCTATTGTGCCACTTCAAGCCGAAAATAGCATGAATAAGTTACACCAATTTAAAAAAATAATTATTGGAGGTGCAAAAGTATCAGATGACCTAGCCTTGCGATTGAAGGAAATTAAATCTGAGATCTATGAAACTTACGGAATGACAGAGACCATTACTCATATAGCAGCAAAAAAAATAGGTGAGGAGTTTTTTAATGTTTTAGAACATGTTTCAATAAGCGTAGATGATAGAAATTGTTTGGTAATAGAAGCACCAGGTATTACTGATGAAAAAGTAATTACCAATGACATTGTAGCGCTCCAAAATGACAAAAAATTCAAATGGTTAGGGCGTTATGATAATGTAATTAATAGTGGAGGAATAAAATTATTTCCAGAACAAATTGAAACAAAATTAGCTTCTAAAATTTCTAATAGGTTTTTTATCACAGGTCTACCCGACGAAGTCTTAGGAACCAAGGTTGTTTTGGTTATTGAAGGTGAAGAACAACTAATTGAAAAATCAATCTTTAAGGTTTTAGATAAGTTTGAAAAACCTAAAGAAGTAATTTTTATTGCTAAATTTACTGAAACTGGAACTAATAAAATTAATCGAATTCAAACGCTGAAAAAGCATTTAGAAAAAACAGTTTAAAGAAGGTCATTTACCTTCTTTAATTTTTACAAAAAACTGTTTGTCATAAATTTTGAAAGTTTGTTTTTGTTTCTTTTTCAATTTCATTTCTTGTTCTGTTGATTTAGGAAATAATCGTATTTTCTCACCTTCAATTTCAACATCTAAAGGCATTTTGAAATTTTCAATAGTATTTTGCCAAGAGTAAAATAGGGTATCCCCTCTAAAGTAGTAATTGAAAATTGGAATTTTATTAGTGTTTAAATATTGTTTAAAAACTGGTGTTAGGTTCATTTCAGAAGCTTTATTAAAATACTCAATAACAATTTCTGTGGTGATGATTTTATTTTTAAAAGTTTGGGAATAATCAAAAAGAATTTTCCACCATTTTTGATCGTCAGAAATTATGTGACGTAGTGTGTTTAACAAAAGGGCGCCTTTGTAGTACATATCACCCGAACCTTCATTATTTACAGCGTATTGCCCAATAATAGGTCGGTCATTTTTTATGTTTTTTGCCTGACCATTAATATATTTCATAGCCTCGTCATAGCCTTTCATACATTCTATAAATACAGATTCAGAGTAAGTAGTAAAGGCTTCATGAATCCACATATCGGCTATATCTTTACTAGTGATACTATTTCCAAACCATTCATGACCTGTTTCATGTATGGTTATGAAATCGAAAAACAATCCAACACCTGTCCCTGATAAGTCCAATCCCATGTATCCTTTTTTATATTTATTTCCATAAGCAACAGCACTTTGATGCTCCATTCCCAAGTAGGGAGTTTCTACTAATTTATATCCATCTTCCCAAAAAGGATAGCGCCCAAACTTCAATTGAAAACATTCCATCATAGGTTTTACTTCGGAAAAATGTTCTCGAGCTTTGTTTTCGTTTTCTCTTAAAACATAATAGTCTAAATCTAAATCTTGCATTTTGTCCTGAATGTGAACATAATCTGCTACATTGACCGTAATATTGTAATTGTTTATCGGATTTTTTACTTCCCAATCCCAACGTGTGTAGCCATTATTCAAATCTTTAGAACCTAAAAATCGACCATTCGAAACATTCATCAAACCGTTTGGAACAGCAACTTTTATGGAAGCCCCAAAATCAGGTTCGTCTGATTGTGAATCTTTAACCGGATACCATAAACTCGCTCCCTTTCCTTGAACGGCAACACCAATAAAATCTTTTCCATTATTGTCTTTAGTAAAAACAAAACCTCCATCCCAAGGTGCATTTTTAGCTATTTTAGGATTTCCACTATACATAAAACGAATGGTGTATATAGAATCGGGTACCAATTGTGATGAAAAATTAACAAAGACTGCGTTTTCTTCTCGAGTATATTCAAGTTTACCAAAATTTGATTCTGTAATTCCACCAATTTTCATGTTATCAAATAAGTCAATTTGAATTTTTTTTGTAGGTTTTACGACTTTAAATGTGATGTCGTTATATCCATAAATCCATTTTTTTTCTGGATCAATCCAAATATCTAAATCATAACGTAAAACATCAAAGCAAGTACGCTCAAAATGAAAACCCCCTTGAAGCGAATCTTTACGTGTAAATTGTGCTTGAATAAAATCAACAAACAGTAAGGTTATAGTTATTATTAAAATTTTTTTCATTAGTCTTAATTTTAATGTTTTATTTCGATTATTCATTAGACACGAACATACTAAACTTCAATTAATTTTCTATATTGAATCTTATTTTTTTAAAATTACAGTATAATATACTTATAAATTAAATTTATATGTTATTGATTTGAAAGTTATTGTGTCAAATTTATGAACATATGCCTTATCTTGCAATGTTTAAATTTTATCCTTTGCATTTCTTCACAAAATAGATATTTTAATGATAGAAACTACTCATAATACCAAAAAAGAATCAATTTTTAATCTACATAATACATTGGTTTCTAATGATTTGTTAAAAAGTATTCTTTCCTTTTTAATAGAAGAATGTAATATTTCAAGTTGTTTGTTATGTGTTCAGTTCGATCATAATACTTACCCTGTAAAAGTAGGTGATTTTAATATAGATTACGACAAGTATTTAGCAAATGATTCAAAACATAATTCTAATATTTTTACCAATAGTTTTCATAAAGATGAATCATTAGAAAATGTTTTTTTTATTTCCTATCCTATTATTCTAGATGATAACAAATCTTCTGTTTTTTTGACCTTATTTCACAATGAAAAAAAAGTTTTTTCAACCAAAGAATTAAATTTACTTGAACTAACCATTAAACAAATAAAATTAGGGCTTAATTTAATTTTAGATAATTTAAGATTAAGCCGAGATTTAAGGTTTCAAAATAAAAAATTTGAATTATTCTCAGACAATTCAAAAGAAATCTTTTATGAACTCAATAGCTCTGGTGAAATTTTATTTATTTCTGATAGTTGGGAAACAACAACTGGTTACACTATAGAAGATGTATTAGGAAAAAGTACATCAACTTATATTCATACCGATGATATTGACCATATTAAAGATTATTTAAGTAAATTAATTCCTAATCAAAAATCTGATGAAACAATTGTTTATCGAGTTCAACATAAAAAAGGACATTATGTATGGCATTCTTCAAATGTAATATTGGTTGAACGAGAAGGACAATTACTATATATTGGAAATTGTAGGGAAGTTACTGATTTTATTAAAGCTCAAGAAGTAATATCAAATCAAAAAGAATTTTATGAAAAAATATTAGATCGTTTACCATTAGATTTAGGAGTTTGGGATCGAGATCATAAATACATGTATTTAAATCGTGAAGCCATAAAAAATGATGAGTTGCGTAAATTTATCATAGGAAAAGATGATTTTGAATATGCAAAACATACGAATCGAAATGATAGTTTTGCTATTAGTAGAAGAGAAAAATTTTTACGTGCATTAAATTCGGGTGAAATTGTAGAATGGGAAGATTCTTTTGAAGGTTCAAATGGTGATAAAATTTATCACTCTCGAAAGTTTGTTCCCATCTTTGATGAAAATGGGCATTTCGATATGATGACAGGTTATGGTATAGATATTACTGAAAGCAAGAAGATTAACGAAGAAATTCTTAAAAGTAGACAGTTAATAACTAATGTCATTCAAAATGCGGCTGTTGGAATTATTGTTCAAGGACCACAATCTGAATTTTTAGAATATAACAAATCAGCTTGTGATATGTTAGGCTTAACAGAAGACCAAATGTTAGGAAAGTCTTCTTTTGATTCTCATTGGAAAGTGGTTCATTTAGATGGAACGGAATTCAAGTCAGAAGATCATCCTGTACCACAAGCAATAAGCAAATTAGTTCCCATTAAAAATGTAGTTATGGGTGTTCATCGTCCTGTAAAAAATGACATCGCATGGTTATTAGTAGATGCAATTCCTGTTTTTGGAGATAAAGGAGAATTGGTTTATGTGGTATGTACTTTTAACGATATTACGGCACGAAAAAAAGCTGAAGATGCCTTAAGAGAAAGTAACGAACGTTTCAAGTTTGCCAGTGAAGCCACTTCCGATGCTTTGTGGGATTGGAATATGACTACCGATGAAATTTTTGTAGGAGAAACGTATTCTCAACTTTTTGGCTATCATTTTGAAAACAATAAAATAACTGGTGAATTTTGTGAAAATTTAGTCCATCCTGATGATAGATTGGAGTATGAAAATTCTATAGCATTAGCAACAAAAAAAAAACAAATCAAGTGGAGGCACGAATATCGTTATTTGAAAGCAGACGGAAGTTATGCTTATGTTTGTGATAAAGCTATAATTATTTATGATGGTCTGGGTACACCGATAAGAATGATTGGTGCTATGCAAGATGTAACTCAAGAAAAATTCCTGAAAAATGAATTACAGCAAAGCGAAGAACGTTTTAAAGGAGCTTTCAACAACTCATCTTTTGGTTCCGCATTAGTAAATTTAAATGGAAATTGGATTGAAGTAAATACCAGAATGTGTGAAATTCTCGGTTATACCAAAGAGGAATTTAAAAATCTCACTTTTGAAGAGTTTACCTTTAAAGAGGATTTGGAAATAGATTTGGCTTTGAAACAAAAAATAGATGATGGTTTAATACCTGGATTCCAGCTCGAAAAAAGATTTATTCATAAAAATCAATCTTTAGTGTGGGTTCATTTATCGGTTTCTACTGTTAAAGATAGCGAAGGTAAAATACAACATTATGTAGCACAAGTTGTGGATATTTCGGAGCGAAAAAGAATGGAGGAAGAGAATCGAATTCTAATAGAAGAAAACAATAGAAATAAAGCCCAACAATTAATAGAGGCTAAGAACTGGTACCGATTATTAGCTGATAATACAGTCGATTTAGTCTGCTTACATAATTTAGATGCAAGTTTCAAATATGTTTCACCATCCATAAAAAATTTATTAGGATATTCACCCGAAGACCTTATTGGAAAACATCCACAAGAAATAATTCATCCTGATGATTTAGAGAAATTCAAAAATAGGATAGGAGATATCATAAAAAATAAACAGCGAATTTCGGAACAAGTACGATTAAAAAATTCTGTTGGCGAATACATTTGGTTCGAAACTAATGCAACTTTAGTTCAAGATGAAAACGAACCTGTTAGTTTTCAATCGAGCACCCGCGATATAACACAACGAAAAAAAGCGGAAAAAATTATCGAAGATACCTTACTTCAAGAACGACACTTAAATGAATTGCGAACTAACCTAGTGTCTACCATTTCACATGAGTTCAGAACGCCTATGACAACCATACGAACCAGTGCTGAGCTAATTTCTATGTATTTGCAAAATAGCGATTTCTTAAATGCCACTCAAGTTGAAAAGAGAATTGATATTATTACTAAAGAAATTGATCGAATTGTAGAGTTAATGGATGCTGTTTTAATTATTTCCAAAGATGATGCCAATAAGACCAATTTTAATCCAACACCTTGTAATTTAAAAGAAATTTGTTTAGAGGTAATAGAAACTAGTTTCTCTCATCAAAAAGATGCTAGAGTAGTGGATAGTCATTTTGATAATAATGCAGAAGCATTCATTTTTGCAGATGTTAATCTAATAAAATATACACTATTTAATATCATAAATAACGCCTTTAAATATTCTGATGGTGGCGAAAATATTAGACTTAATTTATTTTCTAAAGACCAATTTATTTTTGTTGAAGTCATAGACAACGGGATTGGAATTCCAGAGGAAGATCAGCCTAAATTGTTTAACACATTTTACAGAGCTAGTAACTCTAATGGCATTCAAGGTACTGGGCTTGGTTTGTATATAGTTAAAATGTTTACCAAAAAAAATTCAGGTAAAGTTCAGTTAGAAAGTCAATTAGGTAAAGGAACAAAAGTCACTTTAAAATTTCCACTTTATAAAAAAAACAATTGAATATGAAACGAGTTTTAATTATTGATGATGAAGTTAATTTAAGAGAAACTATAGCCGAAATGTTGCAACATTTTGGATATGAAGTGTTCTTGGCATTTAATGGGAAAGATGGTTTACAAAAAGTAAATGAAGTGCAACCCGAAATTATTATTTGTGATGTAATGATGCCAATTTTAGATGGCTATGGTTTTGTTAATCAACATATGAATTCTGAAAATGCTCATATTCCTGTACTACTTTTATCTGCAAAGGTGGAAAAGAAAGATGAACTATATGGCCTAAATTTAGGCGTTAAGTCTTACATTCGAAAACCCTTTACTTTTAAAGACCTAGTAGAAAAAATAGAATTTTACAGTTAGTTTCAAAACTCAGCTTGTTTCTTAATTGTGATTGTTTCCTTTGTTATTGGATGTTCAAAAGTCAGACTTTCGGCATGTAAATGTAAACGATTGGCTTTTGTGCCATATAAATCATCGCCTATAATAGGTGTTTTTAAGCCCAATTCGTGAGAAGCGTGAACTCGTAATTGATGCGTTCTTCCGGTTATAGGGTAGAAGTAAACTAAAGTTTGATTGTCTCTAACTTCTATCTTTTCCCATTTGGTCTGCGCTGTTTTTCCATGGTCATAGCAAACCAATTGGCGTGGACGATCGTCTAAATCTACTCGTAGAGGTAAATCGATAAAACCTTCATTTGCTTCTAAAATTCCATCTAGTAAAGCAACATATCGCTTTTTAATCGTTCGCTTTATGAATTGACTTTGTAATTTTACATACGTTTCTTCCTCTTTAGCAATCAACATTAAACCAGAGGTCGACATGTCTAAACGATGCACAATTAATGGTCCAGTGGCGTTTGGATATAATTCTTTGACTCTTTGATATACTGAATCGGAAATAATTTTTCCAGGAACCGATAGAAATTCTGCAGGTTTATTTATTACTGCTAAAACGTCATCTTCATAAATAATCTCGATATTTTTACCTTCCGCTGGATTTTCTTGAAACGGATTGGTATCCATATCCAAACCTTTTAGCATGTGCGATAACAAAATAGGTTCGCATTTACTTTTGCAAGCTGGATAAAATTGTTTGTGCTTTCTAATTTCAGATTTTGGCGATTGTCCCCACCAAAATTCCGCCATGGCAATAGGTTTTAAATGATGTTCGAAAGCGAAATGTAATAACTTAGGAGCCGCACATTCTCCAGCACCCGCAGGTGGATTATTATTGAAAATTTCGCCAATACTTTTGCGTTCACCAAATTGATTTAGAAAAGAATATTCAGCAAAAAGTTTCTGTTGTAATGCTCCCGATTTTACTCGGCGTTCTTCTCTCAATTTATTAATTTCATCCAAAAGTAAATTGACTTCTTTCTGAGCATTTTCGATTTGAAAATTCCAGTATTTGGTCATTTTTTTGAGCAAAATACTTTCTTTTTTGCTTTCTTCCGAAAGTTCCACTTCTAATTGTTCAATTTCAAATGACGATAAATTGACGAAGGAATTTCGTTTTTCATCGCGTTCCAACTTCAATCTTTTGATTTTATCTTTCTGATTTTGAACGTCGGTTAAAGCTTCAATTTTGATAATGTCTAATTGATTTTTCTTTGTATGAAGTTCGTCTGAATTTTCTAAAATTTCAATTTTACGATTGATGGCATTCAAAACTTCTTCTTCTTTTCTAAAAAATCCATCTTCGTGCAACATATCAAAAATAGTAGGTACAAAATAGGGATGATGATTTACACCCGCCAATTTTCCAGAAAAAGCCCATAAATAGCCAAGTTCACCTTCTTGATTTTGACAAACCAAAACGCCAAACATTTTTCCAATTACTAAACCTTCTTGATTTTCTTGTAATCCAAAATTATGTTCAAAATCAGTTTGTGATTCCAAATACGATTGCAATTCATTAGCTGCAATTATGCTCAATTCATGCGGTTCGTAATAAAAAGGAAAGGTAAATTTTTCTGGTAAAGCAATACCTGAAATATTGGTTTTGAAAGGTTGGAAGATTACTTTTTTCATAAAAAAATCCACGAATTCACAAATATAAACATTCGTGAATTCGTGGTTATTAAGTTTTTAAAATTTTATTTATTATACCTGAATCACTCCTAAATTAAATGGTTTCTCAATAGGAGCGTGGTTGGCTGCTTCAATTCCCATAGAAATCCAAGTTCTGGTGTCTAATGGGTCAATGATTGCATCTGTCCATAAACGAGCGGCTGCGTAATAAGGAGATACTTGCTTGTCGTAACGCGCTTTAATTTTATCGAATAATTCTGCTTCTTTTTCGGGTGTGATTTCTTCGCCTTTTGCTTTCAAGGAAGCTGCTTCAATTTGTAACAATACTTTTGCTGCTTGAGCACCACCCATTACGGCTAATTCAGCACTTGGCCAAGCAAAGATTAATCTTGGATCATAGGCTTTTCCACACATCGCATAATTTCCTGCTCCGTATGAATTTCCTATAACTACAGTAAATTTGGGAACAACTGAGTTAGAAACCGCATTTACCATTTTAGCACCATCTTTAATAATGCCACCATGTTCTGATTTTGAACCTACCATGAATCCCGTAACGTCTTGTAAAAACACCAATGGTATTTTCTTTTGATTACAATTAGCAATAAAACGGGTTGCTTTATCTGCTGAATCCGAATAAATTACACCTCCGAATTGCATTTCGCTTGGTTTTGTTTTGGCTCCGGCTGTTTTTACAATTTTTCTTTGATTGGCTACAATTCCTACTGCCCAACCCTCAATACGTGCGTAACCAGTGATTATGGTTTGACCGTAACCTGCTTTGTATTCGTCAAACTCAGAATTATCTACCAAACGCTTAATGATTTCCATCATATCATACTGATCTGCACGCGATTTTGGTAAAATACCGTAAATGTCTTTTGGATCTAATGCTGGTTTTTCTGCTTTTACTCGGTTGAAACCTGCTTTTTCATAGTCACCAATTTTACCAACTACCGATTTAATTCGGTCTAAAGCATCTTTATCATCTTTAGCTTTATAATCCGTTACACCTGAAATTTCGCAATGTGTTGTAGCACCACCCAGTGTTTCGTTATCAATACTTTCTCCAATAGCGGCTTTTACTAAATAACTTCCTGCTAAGAAAATACTTCCAGTTTTATCCACAATTAAAGCTTCATCACTCATGATAGGCAAGTAAGCACCACCAGCAACACAACTTCCCATTACAGCGGCAATTTGGGTAATTCCCATGCTGCTCATAATGGCATTATTTCTAAAAATTCTTCCGAAATTTTCTTTATCTGGGAAAATTTCATCTTGCAATGGTAAATAAACCCCAGCAGAGTCTACTAAGTAAATGATAGGTAATCTATTTTCGATTGCAATTTCTTGCGCTCTTAAATTCTTTTTTCCGGTAATTGGAAACCAAGCGCCTGCTTTTACAGTAGCATCATTGGCTACCACAATACATTGTTTTCCAGAAACATATCCCATTTTAACTACAACACCTCCAGAAGGACATCCTCCGTGTTCTTCATACATTTCGTCTCCTACAAAAGCACCAATTTCGATACTTTTTGCTTTATCATCTAAAAGATAATCAATGCGTTCACGAGCGGTCATTTTGCCTTCGGCATGCAATTTATCAATACGTTTTTGTCCGCCACCTAATTTAACTTTAGCAAAGCGAGATTTTAAATCTGAAAGTAAAAGTTTGTTGTGATCTTCGTTTTTATTAAAATTAATATCCATTTCAATTTTTTTGGTAAAAATAAGAAAACGTTATTTAATTTATGAAAAATTTTTAATTCATTAAATTCATAACTTCTTGCTATTATTAACTTAACAGTAACTTAACATTAATGAATTACTTTTGCTCAGAATTTAAATATGTAGAACATGTCATTAAACAATTTTTTTCAGTTTTTTGTTCCGAAAGATAAAAAATTCTTCCCTCTTTTTGAGCAAGCATCAGCAAATTTAGTTTTATTAGCTGAAACTCTTCATGAAGCAGTTAACGCTCCTAAGGGAGAAAGAGAAGAATATTTCAAAAAAGTAGATGAATTAGAATCTATTATTGAGGAAATCACTCACAATACAAATATTGAATTAAGTAAAAACTTTATCACACCATTTGATAGAGAGGACATACATGATTTAATTAAAGCTATGGATGATGTAGCTGATTTTATGCAAGGTGCCGCTAGTAGAATGCGTTTGTACCAAGTGGAGAAAATTACTAAGTCAATCAGAAAATTAACTGAAATTAACTTAGAGGCCTGTCAACTTATTGGAAAAGGAATCAAAGAGCTTAAAGATATGAATCATAAAGCTATTAAAGAATCTTGTAAACGAATTAATAAGTTAGAAAGTAAAGCAGATTTAGTTTTTGACAAAGCTGTAGCTGATATTTTTGAAAGTGAAAGTGATGCAAAAAACATCATCAAATATAAAGAAGTATTATCTGCTTTAGAATCTGCTTCAGATAAGTGTAAGCGTGTTTCTAACGTAATGGAACAAATTTCAGTGAAACATTCATAATTGTTTAATTTAAATAAAACCAATTATGGATTTTACATTATTACTTGTCATCATTTTTTTGGCATTAGTTTTTGACTACATCAACGGTTTCCATGATGCGGCAAATTCAATTGCAACTGTTGTAGCTACAAAAGTATTAACTCCTTTTCAGGCTGTACTATGGGCTGCTTTTTTTAACTTCCTAGCCTACTGGGTTTTTGGTTTTGGTGTAGCGGATACAGTTGCTAAAACAGCTCATACTAATAGTATTGATTTAATTACAATTTTAGCTGGTGTTATTGCCGCTATTATTTGGAATATTATCACTTGGTTAAAAGGGATACCATCGTCATCTTCTCATACGCTTATTGGAGGATTTGCAGGGGCTGCTATTGCTCATGGTTTATCAAGTGTTACGGATCCTGAGCATGCAGGATTTAAAATTGTAAACTGGTTCAAAGCTGCTAAAGAAGGAGAGTTATTACCTTCAGGGGTAGTAATTGTAATTTTGTTTATTGTTTTTGCTCCTTTACTTGGAATGATCATTTCTTACTTTATCTCCTTGTGGCTTATGTATTCGTCGAAAAAGAATATTTATCCTAAGTTGTTTACTATACTTTTGATGTTACTAGTAGCTTGGTTTTTGTACAGTGTGATGGTTCCATTTGAGGAAATCAAAAAGCCAAGATTTGAAAGTGAATTTTGGAGTGTCATTACAGAACCGCACAATATCAAATGGTTTTTAGTTGCCTTTATCTTTTATGGTTTAGCCATTTTTAATTTACTTTTCAGTAGTTTGTCTACAGCTAAAGCCGAACTAGTTTTGAAGAGAATGCAATTATTATCATCTGCAGCATTCAGTTTAGGACACGGTGGTAACGATTCTCAAAAGGTAATGGGTATTATTGCAGCAGCTGTAATGGTCTATGTAAAATCTAATCCTGATGCAGAATTGTCTATTGGAGGTCTTTTAGATTTGCATATCGATATTGATTCAGGTGCTATGCCAGGATGGATTCCGTTAACATGTTATACCGTAATTGCATTAGGAACTTTGAGTGGAGGTTGGAAAATCGTAAAAACAATGGGTTCTAAAATTACTAAAGTTAGTGCTTTTGAAGGTGTAGTAGCTGAATCTGCAGGTGCCATTACTTTATTTACTACAGAGCATTTTAAAATTCCAGTTTCAACGACACATACTATCACAGGTTCTATTATTGGAGTTGGTGTAACAAAGAGGATTTCTGCTGTTCGTTGGGGAGTAACAGTTAAATTACTATGGGCTTGGATATTAACAATTCCAGTTTCGGCTGTTTTGGCAGCTTTAATATATTTTCTCCTTAAATTATTTTTTTAATACATATTTATAGTTATAAAAAAAGAGGATATATATCCTCTTTTTTTATTCTTCTTTTTGCCCCATCATCATTAAATAGGCTTTCAAGAAATTATCTATTTCTCCATTCATTACGGCGTCAACATCACTTGTTTCATAACTTGTTCGAACGTCTTTGACTAATTTATAAGGATGCATAACATAATTTCGAATTTGTGAACCCCATTCGATTTTCATTTTTCCTGCTTCGATATCGGCTCTTTGTGCTAGACGTTTGTTTAATTCGATTTCGTATAACTGCGATTTCAACATTTGCATTGCACGTTGGCGGTTGTCTTGTTGTGAGCGCGTTTCTGAACACTGAATTTGAATTCCTGTTGGTTTGTGAAACAACTGTACCTTAGTTTCCACTTTGTTCACGTTTTGACCACCGGCACCACTCGAACGAGAAGTGATAATTTCAATATCAGCAGGATTGATTTCTACTTCAATAGAATCATCCACCAAAGGATACACATATACCGAAGCAAAAGACGTATGACGTTTTGCATTACTATCAAAAGGAGAAATTCGCACTAATCGATGTACACCGTTTTCACCTTTTAAATAACCAAAAGCAAAGTCGCCTTCAAATTCTAAGGTTACCGTTTTAATTCCTGCTACATCACCTTCTTGAAAGTTCAGCTCTTTAATTTTGTAGCCTTGTTTTTCTCCCCACATTAAATACATACGCATCAACATGGATGCCCAATCACAACTTTCGGTTCCACCAGCACCTGCTGTAATTTGTAAAACCGCACTCATGCTGTCTCCTTCATCGGAAAGCATGTTTCGGAATTCTAAATCTTCAATGTGATGAAAGGTTTTTTGATATTGCTCTTCAACTTCCTCCTCTGTAACATCGCCTTCTCTAAAGAAATCCATCATTATTTGAAGTTCTTCAGAAAGTTCTAAACCTTTATTATAATCTTGTACCCATTTCTTTTTCGAACGTAGGTTTCGGATAATAATTTCGGCTTCTTTGGCGTTGTTCCAAAAGTCGGGAGCGAATGTTTTTTCTTCTTCGTTAGTTATTTCAATCGTTTTGGCATCGATGTCAAAGATACCTCCTTAACGCACCAAGGCGATCAATAATATCTCTGACTTGTTCTGTATTTATCATAAATATTGTAGTTTTACAGAACAAAAATAGCTATTCTTTTTTATTCTATGGAAATAAATTTAGTAAGTGATACCGTAACGAAGCCTTCTGTTGAAATGTTAAACGCTATGTTTAATGCTAAAGTAGGTGATGATGTATACAAACAAGACCCAACTGTCAATGAGTTAGAGGAAACCTTGGCGGATTTATTTGGGATGGAAGCCGCCTTGTTTTTTCCTTCCGGAACAATGGCAAATCAAACCGCGATTAAGTTGCATACGCAGCCTGGCGAGCAAGTAATTTGCGATAAATACTCACATATTTATCATTATGAAGGGGGAGGAGCATCATTTAATAGTGGTGTTTCATGTTGTTTGGTTGATGGAAATCGTGGTATGATTACAGCGGACTTGGTTAAAAACGGAATTAATGATCCCGAATTTTATCATGCCCCTTTAACTTCGCTAGTAAGTATTGAAAACACTACGAATAAAGGTGGAGGTGCTTGTTATGATTTACAACCTTTGCGAGAAATTAAACAAGTTTGCATCGAAAATAATTTAAAATATCATTTAGATGGTGCACGTTTGTGGAATGCGTTAGTAGCAAAAAAACAACATCCCAAACATTTTGGGGAATTGTTCGATACAATTTCAGTTTGTTTATCGAAAGGATTAGGAGCTCCTATAGGTTCGGTTTTGTTGGGAAGTAAAGCAGACATGCATCGTGCGTTGAGAATTCGTAAAATTTTTGGAGGCAATATGCGTCAATCGGGATATTTGGCTGCTGCTGGATTATTTGCTTTGCAGAATAACATCAGTCGTTTAGAAATTGATCATAGAAGAGCAAAAGAATTAGGCAATTTGTTGGAAAAAATGCCGTGGGTTGCTAATGTGGAACCTGTAGAAACTAATATTTTGATTTTTGGCTTGCAACCCTTTGTAGATGAGAAACTTTTCATGGAAAAATTAAAACAAAAAGGAATTTCGATTAGTTCCATGGGGCATGGAAAACTTCGTATTGTAACCCATTTAGATTACAAAGAAGTGATGCATGAGTATGTAATGGAAGTGTTTTCGAAATTAACTTTTTAATGTTTTGGACACAGATTTATAAAAGTTATTAAAATTTAGAAAATCAAACCTGAAACTTGTAACTTGAAAGAATAATTTTATGGAAATCGTAATCATTTCAATTGTAGCTTTTTTAACTGCCATTCTAACCTTTTTCTCAGGTTTTGGATTGGGAACTTTACTAACTCCAGTTTTCATGTTGTTTTTTCCAGTGGATATTGCGATAGGTTTGTGCGGATTAGTACATTTTGCTAACAATTTATTCAAGTTTTTTTTGGTTGGAAAACACGCCAACAAAGAAGTTTTACTAAAATTTGGAATCCCAGCGATTTTTGCGGCTATGATAGGTTCGTGGTTGTTATTACAAATTTCAGATTTGCAACCTTTGTTTCGTTATTCGCTTTTTGGAAAAGAATGGGAAGTTTTACCAATAAAATTCATCATAGCTGTTTTATTAGTAATATTTGCGCTTTTAGATTTGATTCCGTATTTAAGTAAAATGGAATTTGGAAAAGATAAATTGCCTTTAGGTGGAATTTTAAGCGGATTTTTTGGCGGACTTTCCGGACATCAAGGGGCTTTGCGAAGTGCGTTTTTAATTAAAGCTGGTTTGTCCAAAGAAAGTTTTATTGCTTCAGGAATCGTAGTTTCTATGTTTATCGATTTTACGCGCTTGAGTGTTTACGCTTCAAAAATAACCACTTATACCTTGTATGAAAATAAAGTCTTGTTGATTTCGGCAACGCTGTGTGCCATTGCTGGAGCGTATTTGGGTAACCAACTATTAAAGAAAGTTACCCTGAAATTTCTCCAAGTTTTCGTGGCTGTTTTATTGCTTTTGGTGGCTATAGCTTTAGGAATGGGAATTATTTAAACATATCCATTCCTGGGATATTTGGCATGCCTTCTTTAGCAACAGCCGCCAACTCCGTTTCATGAACGTTTGTTGCTTTTTCTATGGCTTTGTTTAAAACGTTAACTAAATAATCTTCAAGCATTTCCTTGTCGTTAAGTAAATCATCACTTACGGAAATGTTTTTAATTTTTCGGTTTGCCGTTAAAGTAACTTCAAGTAAGCCATCACTGCTTTTTTCATCGATTAAAACAAAGTCTAAACGCTTCTTGGTTTCTTCTACTTTTTGTTGGGTTTCCTTAAGTTTACCCATCATACCCATAATATCTCCAAACATAATTTTAGTTTTTTTATTTGAGCAAAAATAGTAAATTAGCGGTTAATAATTAGTTTAAAACTTCATGAAAAAAATCACTTATTTACTTCTTAGTTGTATTATTTTTGTTCCTGTTTACAGTCAAATTAAAACAAAAAAAATGTCAGATAAAATAGTTCCTCCTGTAGCTAAAATAGTTCCTAAAGTTTTAGAAAAGCATGGTGATAAAAGAATTGATAACTATTATTGGTTAAATGAAAGAGAAAATCCAGAAGTTATCGATTACTTAAATAAAGAAAACGAATATTACCAAAAGGCTACTGCTCATACCAAACAATTTCAAGACGAATTGTTCTTAGAAATGAAGTCAAGAATAAAAGAAGACGATAGTTCGGTTCCTTATTTGTACAATGGATATTACTACATTACTCGTTTTGAAAAAGGAAAAGATTATCCAATTTATTCACGCAAGAAAGGAAGTTTAGATGCCAAAGAAGAAATCATGTTTGATTGTAACGAAATGGCCAAAGGACACGCTTATTTTAACTTGTCTGGTATTAGCGTTAGTGAAGATAACAAATGGGTGGCGTTTGGAGTGGATTTAGTTTCAAGAAGACAATACACAATTCAAATTAAAAACTTGGAAACAGGTGAAATTCTTCCGGTAAAATTAGAAAACACAACTGGAGGTTCTATTTGGGCTGGTGATAACAAAACCTTGTTTTATACGCGCAAAGATGCTCAAACCTTACGTTCTGATAAGATTTATAAGCATACTTTAGGAACAGATGCTTCGACAGACACCATGGTTTTTCATGAAAAAGATGATACATTCAATACATTTGTTTACAAAGAAAAATCTAAGAAATACTTAGTTATAGGTTCATCAAGTACGTTGACATCGGAATATCAAATTTTAGATGCAAAAAATCCGAACGGTCAATTTAAAGTTTTCCAAAAGAGAACACGAGGATTAGAATATACAATTTCGCATTATGGTGACAGTTTTTACATTGTTACAAATAAAGACAAAGCAACGAATTTCAAATTAATGAAAACACCAGAAACAGCTACATCAGCTGAAAACTGGAAAGATTTAATTGGACATAGAAAAGATGTTTTATTAGAAGGAATCGAAATTTTTAAAGATTATTTGGTAGTAGAAGAGCGTTCAAACGGATTAAATAAAATTCAAATTCGTCCTTGGAATGGAAAAGGGGAGTACTACTTACCTTTTGAAAGTGAAACTTATACAGCTTACACAACTACAAACGTTGATTTCGACACTGAAATTCTTCGTTATGGTTACCAATCAATGGCAACACCATCTTCTGTGATTGATTTTAATATGAGGACTCAGGAGAAGAAAGTATTGAAAGAACAAGAGATTTTAGGTGGCAAATTTGATAAGAACAATTATGTTGAAGAACGTATTTGGGCTACGGCTACTGACGGAACTAAAGTGCCAATCTCTATGGTATATAGAAAAGGAATTCAAAAAGATGGTAAAAATCCATTGTTATTATATGCTTATGGTTCTTACGGTGCTACAATGGATCCTTATTTTTCATCTACTCGTTTGAGTTTGTTGGATAGAGGTTTTATCTATGCCATTGCTCATATTAGAGGAGGAGAGGACTTAGGTAGAGAATGGTATGAAAACGGAAAGCTTTTGAAGAAAATGAACACGTTTGCCGATTTTATTGATTGTTCTAAATTTGTAATTGCTGAAAAATATACATCGCCAGAACATTTATATGCAGAAGGAGGTTCGGCTGGTGGTTTGTTAATGGGAGCTGTTGTGAATATGAATCCAGAATTGTACAATGGGGTTATAGCTCAAGTTCCGTTTGTGGATGTAGTTACAACTATGTTAGATGATACAATTCCATTAACAACAGGGGAGTATGATGAATGGGGAAATCCAAATGAGAAAGTATACTATGATTATATGTTGTCCTATTCACCTTATGATCAGGTAAAAGCGCAAGCTTATCCAAATATGTATGTTTCTACAGGTTTACACGATTCTCAAGTACAATATTGGGAGCCAGCAAAATGGGTTGCTAAATTGCGTGTAATGAAAACAAATGACAAGCAATTGTTTTTGGATACCAACATGGATGCCGGACATGGTGGTGCTTCGGGCCGATTTGAAGCATTAAAAGAATTGGCAAAAGAATTTGCTTTTTTATTAGATTTGGAAAAAATTACTAAGTAGTTAAACTTTTTTTGTTAAATTTGCAAGGTTTTAGAAGTGTCAAATTTGGCAATTTAAAGACATTAAATAAGTATAAAATACAACAAATGCTAGTAATGCATAGTATTTTTGAAACATAAAAACAAACTATATCTTCATATGAAAGAAGAAATAAAAGCCTATAATAGTGTTTTGGAATTAATTGGAAATACTCCATTAATTAAATTGAACAAGGTATCAGCTGATTT
Source organism: Flavobacterium fragile (assembly GCF_023634865.1). Taxonomy (GTDB): domain Bacteria; phylum Bacteroidota; class Bacteroidia; order Flavobacteriales; family Flavobacteriaceae; genus Flavobacterium; species Flavobacterium fragile. The sequence goes on along the minus strand of NZ_JAMLJN010000005.1, from coordinate 142,154 downwards.
AAAAGGTAATTTCTATGCAAAAGTTGAAGCCTTTAACCCAGGACATTCTACCAAAGATCGAATTGCACTATATATCATTGAAGAGGCTGAAAAGCGTGGTATTCTAAAACCAGGTGACACGATTATCGAAACAACTTCAGGTAATACAGGTTTTAGTTTAGCAATGGTAAGCATCATTAAAGGTTACGATTGTATTTTAGCGGTGAGTTCTAAATCATCAAAAGATAAAATCGATATGTTGCGTTCCATGGGAGCTAAGGTTTATGTTTGTCCAGCACACGTTTCTGCTGATGATGAGCGTTCTTATTACAATGTAGCAAAACGTTTGCATGAAGAAACAAAAGGTTCGGTTTACATCAATCAATATTTTAACGATTTAAATGTAGATGCTCACTACAGAAGTACAGGTCCTGAAATTTGGGAACAAACAAAAGGTAAAATTACGCACCTTGTGGCTTGTAGTGGTACTGGAGGAACTATTTCAGGAACAGCTCGATTTTTAAAAGAAATGAATCCTAATATTAAAATTTTAGGTGTTGATGCTTTTGGTTCGGTTTTGAAAAAGTATCACGAAACTAGAGAATTTGATAATGACGAAATTTATCCTTATCGTATAGAAGGTATAGGTAAAAACTTAATACCTACCGCTACTGACTTTGATATTATTGATAAGTTTATTAAAGTATCGGATGAAGACAGTGCTCATACAGCTAGAGAAATAGTAAAAAAGGAAGGACTTTTTGTAGGTTACACTTCTGGAGCAGCATTTCAAGCAGTTAAGCAATATGCTGAAGATGGTGAATTTGATGCTGATAGTAATGTAGTTATCATTTTCCCAGACCATGGCTCAAGATATATGAGTAAAGTTTTTAGCGACGAATGGATGAGTGAACAAGGTTTCTTTGATTCGGTAAATCAAGAAGAAGCTTTGAAAATTGAAATTATCAAGTAAATAGATTTTAGTTGTAAAAATCCCAATCGTAAGATTGGGATTTTTTTGTTAAACTAGTTTATTGTAAAATGAATACCTTTTAAATGTAGTACCTTTACCTCTTATTTTATCACTTTTGAATACAATTAGAAAAAAAATACAACTTTTTTTCGAGCTAAAACCTAATAAACGCTCCCATCATATTCCATACTTGGCTGCTATTTGTGTGGGATTTCCTTTGTTTTTAGGTTATATATTCAATGCTATACCTATGGGGCTTTTAGCGAGTTTAGGAGGATTAGTCATTTTATATTATCAGCCTAATTTGTCATTTGCTAGTAGAATGATAACGTTATTGTTTTGTTCTTTAGGATTTGTCTTTTCTCTGGGTATTGGATTAAGTTTTAGTTTTAATCCATTTGCATCCTCTATTTCTCTTGGTTTATTTGCGATGCTCATTCATTGGTTAACCACTTATTTCAAAATAAAGCCGCCTGGTAATTTTTTCTTCATCATGATTGCTTCAGTGGCTAGTTGTCAGGAATTTCATGTAGACGTGATTCCTGAAAAGATTGGTTTTTTGTTTTTAGGTACCATGTTAGCTTGTTTTTTTGCATTATTGCATAGTTTACTTTTAATTCAGAATGAAATCCCTTCTTTAGCTTTTGTAATTCAAATCAAGAAAGGAAAATTTGTTTCTTTGATAGATTCTGTAATTGTTGGTTTCTTTATTTTTATTTCTTTTGTTATCGGGTATTTATTTAAAATACAAAACCCGTATTGGATTCCTATTTCTTGTTTGGCAATTATGCAGGGAATATCAAAGCAACATGTTTGGGAACGAATGGTACATCGTATTATGGGTACCTTTATAGGTATTGGATTATGTTGGCTCATATTAGCTTTTTTTAAAACACCCTTGACTATTTGTATTAGTATTTTTATTCTTCAGTTTTTGGTAGAGTTTTTAATTACTAGAAATTATGCTTTGGCTATGATTTTTATTACACCGATGACCATTCTACTTGCAGAAATAGGAAGTTCTTTTACAACAAATACTGAAATTATTGTTTCAACCCGTTTTCTAGATATTATAATTGGAAGTATTTTAGGAGCTATAGGAGGGTGGTTTATGTTTCACCAACAATTTAAGCATAAAGCTACGCAGCAGTTGAGAAAGACTTCGGTTAAAATGAGAAAGAAATAATAGGATTAGATAAAAGTAAAAAGGTAACGATGTTTTTATTTAATTTTTTTTTTGATGTAACTATTTATTCTCAAGAATTAATTATTCCTCGTCTGTTTTCACTTCATCGATTTGTCCTCTGTTTTTCATTATTATTTTAAACTTTAAATCGTCGTAAAAGATTCCCAATAGCAAAATTGCAGCAGCAATAGCTAACACATAAAGTTGCAAAGACGAGTAAAGTACACCACTTAAAATTCCTCCCCAGAAGAAAAAAGTGATGATAGTAAATCTTAATTTTATAGAAGCAAAAAGTTTCTTTCTCTGTTCTTTTTCTTTGTAGAAGAGCAATTGTGACAGCTCAATTCCTAAGTCTGTAAATAAACCTGTTAAGTGAGTTGTTCTAACAGTTGAATTCGAAATTTTGGTTACCAACGAATTTTGCAAACCCATCGAAAAAAGTAACGTACATGCTAATAAATTGGGATTTTTTTCAACAAGAAATTGTCCAAATACTGCTAAAAGAAGTAATATCACCGTTTCTATAATGGTGGGAATGATGTAAATTAACCGATCGTTTTTTTTTGTTATTATTTCAACAATAAGATTGGATGTAAACGAACCTAAGAAAAAGAAGAAAATATATAAGAAATAGATAAAACCCATCCAGAAGTTGAGTTTAAGCATTTCGTCTACAAAAAATGCAAAATGTCCCGTTACATTAGTTGTTAAGCGTTGAACTGCCAAAAAACCGCCAACATTAACAATTCCAGCCACAAATGACAATAACGTAGCAATTCTTAAATTATGCTTCAAAGTTCTTGTTTTGCCCTTGTGTCTAAACATTAATCAATTTTACTTTTTTAAAATTTAGGTGTTATTAAAAATCCGCTAAAGAGCGGATTTTATGATAATCGTTTTAATTTATTCTTGTCTAAAAGTTTGATTTTCTTTCCAATCAACTCAATGTAGCCAGATTTGTTTAATTCAGATAGTAATCGAATACAACTTTCAGTAGCAGTTCCAATCATTCCTGCTAATTCCTCTCTTGATAATTGAATTCGTAAGGTATCGTCTTCATTTTTACCAAAAGTTTCTTCTAAATAAATTAAAGTTTCTGCTAATCGTTGGCGAACGTTTTTCTGAGCCATATTTACCATATGATCATCGGCACCTTTTAAATCATCACATATGGTTCTCATTACATTCATTGAAAATTGATTGTTTTGAGTAAAAAATTGCATTACTTCAGTACGAGGAATAAAACAAACTTCCATATCTTCTAGAGCGACTGCACTCAAGTTAGCGGGTTCGTCACTAATCATAGAACGTTGGCCTAATAATTCTCCTGGTTTTACCAATTTTACAATTTGGTCTTTACCATTATCACTTAATTTCGATAGCTTACAAACACCGTCTTTAATACAATAAATCCCATTAGTTACCTCGCCTTCTTCAAAAATAGGTTCTCCTTTTTTTATAGTGTAGGAAGTTTTGCATTCCGCCATTCTTAAAAGTTCATCTTTTCCTAAAGCTTTTAACGAACTAAACTGCCTCACGATACATTGTTCACATTTACTCATAGAGTATGAAAAATTTTTATTGTGTCAACAAATTTACAAAAATGTATGACAATTATCATATTTTGAGTTACTTTTATATAAGACATTTGTCGTAGGTAAAATGAGCAAATTTATGGACGCAGAAAATTGTTTCCATTGTGGTAATGAAATTATTAAAAAAGACGAAATTGTATTTGATGAAAAGAAGTTCTGTTGTAATGGTTGTAAAACCGTTTACGAAATTTTTAGTCAAAACGATTTAACGTGCTATTATGATTTTCAGGCAGCACCCGGCGCCACTCCACAAGACATTCAGGGCAAATATGACTTTTTAGACAATGAAGAAATTGTTACTAAATTATTGGAATTCCAAGAGCGTACAACACACATTGTTTCACTCTACATTCCTCATATACACTGTAGTTCGTGTATTTGGATTTTGGAAAATTTACAAAGACTTCAACCAGGAATAAACGCTTCACAAGTTAATTTTGGCGAAAAGAAAGTCCGAATTACTTTTAATCCCGAACAAACTTCTTTAAAAGAGATTGTTTATTTATTAAGTTCGATTGGTTACGAACCTTATATTTCTTTAGAAAATTTTGATGAGGGAAAGAAAAAAGTCGATCGCACCCTAATTTATAAAATAGGAGTAGCGTTTTTCTGTTTTGGGAATATCATGCTGCTTTCGTTTCCCGAATATTTTGAAGTGGAAGAATATTGGATTGATCAATACCGTGGATTTTTCCGTTGGTTGATTTTCGGATTATCGCTTCCTACGTTTATCTATTCGGCTTCTGGATATTACGTTTCCGCTTGGAAAAGCATAAAATCAGGTTTGTTGAATATTGATATTCCGATTGCTTTAGGAATTGTGGTGATGTTTGTACGAAGTACTGTGGATATCGTTTTCGATTACGGACAAGGTTTCTTCGATAGTATGGCAGGATTGATTTTCTTCATGTTGTTAGGAAAACTGTTTCAACAAAAAACATACGATTTCCTTTCGTTTGAACGCGATTATAAATCCTATTTTCCAATTGCTATTACGAAGGTTTTACCAAATGGAGATGAAGAATCGGTTCAAGTATATGATATTCAAAAAGGAGATCGACTTTTAATTCGTAATCAAGAGTTAATTCCAGTAGATGGGATTTTGATTTCCGAAAAAGCGTCAATCGATTACAGTTTCGTAACAGGAGAAGCGGTTCCTATTGAAAAAAAATCAGGTGATAAAATATTTGCAGGTGGAAAACAAATGGGGAAAGTTATTGAAATGGAAGTTTTATTTTCGGTTTCTCAAAGTTATTTAACCCAATTATGGAGTAACGATGTGTTTCAAAAAAGAGTAGAACAACAACATAAAAATATTACCGATAGAATCAGTCGTTATTTTACGCCAGCTTTGCTGATATTAGCTGTAGTTTGCTTTATCTACTGGCTTTTTATTGACATTCAAACGGCTTTTAATGTATTTACAGCTATTTTAATTGTGGCCTGTCCGTGTGCTTTAGCCTTAACAGCTCCTTTTACTTTGGGAAATGTTTTAAGAATTTTAGGTAATCGAAAATTATACTTAAAAAATGCTTTAGTAGTGGAACAAATGGCTAAAGTAGATACCATTGTTTTCGATAAAACAGGAACAATTACAACCAATAAAAAAACGGCTATTACTTACGAAGGAACGGAATTAAATGCATCCGAACTAATATTATTGAAAAACGTTTTACGTGGTTCGAATCATCCGTTAAGTAGAAGATTATATGATTTCATTCCGAATCAAGAAAAGTTAGAAACTACCCGTTTTGAAGAAGTCATTGGAAAAGGGATTTTTGCAGAAATTGAAGGAAATACAATAAAACTTGGTTCTTCACAATTCCTAAAAACCATGACCGAAAACACGCATAAGAAAACCAAAGTGCATGTCGAAATTAATGGTATTTATAAAGGAAGTTACGTTTTCAATAATCAATACAGAAAAGGGTTAGAGCAATTGTTTGATGCCTTAGCAAAACATTACAATTTAGTAGTCTTGTCGGGTGATAATGATGGAGAACGTAAGATTTTAGAAAAAATGTTACCTTCTAAAATTACTTTGGTTTTTAACCAAAAACCAGAACAAAAATTACAATACATTGCTCAATTACAAAAAGAAGGCAAAAATGTAATGATGGTAGGGGATGGTTTAAATGATGCGGGAGCATTAGCGCAAAGTAATTTAGGATTATCTATTTCTGAAAATGTAAATGTATTTTCCCCCGCGTGTGATGGGATTTTAGATGCATCCCAGTTTGATAAAATTGCTTTTTTTATGCGTTACTCTAAAAATGCTATGAAAACCATTTATATGAGTTTTGGACTTTCATTATTGTATAATGTAGTAGGGTTAAGTTATGCGGTAACAGGAAATCTAGATCCTATTGTGGCGGCTATTATAATGCCACTTAGTACCATTACTATTGTAAGTTTTGTAACAATTCTTACAAATTTATATGCAAAAGAAAAATAATTTTATTAATTTTAAGAAAATTTTAATACATGATAAAAGTCATGTTTTATAAAAACAAGTGGAATTAACTTTGTTAACACAATTTAAGGTATGAGTGTCATTTATTTATTAATCTCAATAAGCATAGTTGTTGCCGTTGCCTTTTTAATAGCTTTTATAAGAGCTGTTAAGAGTGGTCAATATGATGATGATTATACTCCATCAGTCCGAATGTTATTTGATGATGAAGTGGTAAAAAAAGAAAAACCTAACAAATTAATACAAACAGAAAAACAAAAATCAATCTAATTATGGAGAAGCAACAATTTTATTACGACAACAAAATTGTAAGGAATTTCCTCTATGCCAGTATAGTCTTTGGTGTAGTAGGAATGTTAGTAGGGCTTATATTAGCTTTCCTATTTTTGTTTCCAAACTTAACCAGCGGTATTTCGTTTTTAAGTTTTGGACGCTTAAGACCTTTACACACCAATGCGGTAATTTTTGCCTTCGTTGGTAATGCAATGTTTGCAGGAGTTTATTATTCTATGCAACGTTTATTAAAGACTAGAATGATGAGTGATCTTTTGAGTAAAGTTCACTTTTGGGGTTGGCAATTAATTATTGTTGCCGCAGCAATTTCTTTACCATTAGGGTATTCAACTTCTAAAGAGTATGCAGAATTAGAGTGGCCTATTGATATTGCTATTGCTCTTATTTGGGTAGTATTTGGTATCAATATGATTGGAACCATAATCAAAAGAAGAGAGCGACATATTTATGTAGCTATTTGGTTCTATATTGCAACCTTTGTAACTGTTGCAGTACTTCACATCTTTAACAGTTTAGAATTACCAGTTTCTGCAATGAAATCGTATTCGGTTTATGCTGGTGTTCAAGATGCTTTAGTACAATGGTGGTACGGACACAATGCAGTAGCATTCTTCTTAACAACACCTTTCTTAGGTATGATGTACTATTTTGTTCCTAAAGTGGCAAATCGTCCTGTATATTCTTACAGATTGTCTATTATTCACTTTTGGTCGTTAATCTTTATATACATTTGGGCAGGACCACATCACTTATTATACACTGCTTTACCAGATTGGGCACAAAACTTAGGAGTTGTATTCTCTGTAATGTTGATTGCTCCATCTTGGGGAGGTATGATTAATGGATTGTTAACCTTAAGAGGTGTTTGGGATAAAGTTCGTACCGATGCAGTATTGAAATTCTTTGTGGTAGCAATTACGGGTTATGGTATGGCTACTTTTGAGGGTCCAATGTTATCATTGAAAAACGTTAACGCTATCGCGCACTTTACAGACTGGATTATTGCTCACGTACACGTTGGGGCTTTAGCTTGGAATGGTTTCTTATCATTCGGTATGATTTATTGGTTAATTCCTAGAATGACGAAAACAAAATTATACTCTGAAAAGTTGGCTAATTTCCATTTTTGGATAGGTACTTTAGGTATTATTTTATATGCACTTCCAATGTATGTTGCTGGATTTACGCAAGCCTCTATGTGGAAACAATTTAAACCAGACGGAGGTTCTTTACAATATGGTAATTTCTTAGAAACTGTGACTGAGTTAATGCCAATGTATTGGATGCGTGCAGTAGGTGGAACGTTATATTTAGTGGGTGTAATTGTGTTAGTCTACAACGTAATTAAAACTGTAAAACAAGGTTCGCCTGTTGAAAATGAATTAGCAGAAGCACCAGCTTTAGCAGCTATTTCTCCAAACCGATTAAAAGGTGAAAAATTACACACTTGGTTAGAAAGAAAACCAGTTCAATTTATGATTTTGACTACAATTGCAATTTTAATTGGAGGTTTAATTCAAATTTTACCAACGATTTTAGTAAAATCTAATATTCCTGTAATTTCTTCCGTAAAACCTTATACACCGCTTGAGTTAGAAGGAAGAGATATTTATATTCGTGAAGGTTGTGTGGGATGTCACTCACAAATGGTTCGTCCGTTCCGTTCAGAAGTAGAGCGTTATGGAGACTATTCTAAAGCTGGAGAATTTGTTTACGATCATCCTTTCTTATGGGGTTCTAAACGTACTGGTCCTGATTTAGCTCGTGAAGGTGTAAAAGGAAAACCATTTAATGGAGGTAGAGATGATGTGTGGCATTTTAATCACATGTATGATCCTCAAGGATTAAATGAAAAATCGATTATGCCAAGATATCAATGGTTAATTAAAAATGAATTAGACAAGTCATCTATTCAAGACAAAATGCGAGTAATGGTAACATTAGGAGTACCTTATACTGATGCAGAAATTAATAATGCTCTTAAAAATATGGAGGAGCAAGCTACTAAAATTGAAACTAATTTGTTAGCAAATCCTGAAATTAAGAAGTCATTTGGAAATGAAACAGCTTCTCCTTTGAAAGATAGAGAGATTGTAGCGCTTATTTCATATTTACAACGATTAGGTACTGATACTCAAGTTAAAAAATAAATATTATGCTAAAGTTTATAAAACATAATTTAGAAACTATTGCTGGAGTAGATATTTATCCAATTGTTTCTTTAACTATTTTCTTTACAGCTTTTGTATTGTTCACTGTTTGGGCTTTTACTTACAGTAAAGAAAAGATTAAAGAAATTAGCGAAATACCTTTAAATGACGATTAATTAAAATTAATAAATTAAGAGATACTAAGACAACCATGATTTTTTGGGGTAGTTTCATGGTTGTTAAGGTTCTCGTAAAATCAAAATTTTCGATATATGAAAAAATTAATTCCATCATACGTAAGAGTTCCACTACTGTTTGCGATAGTGTTTGCAGCTTTGGAATACTTTATTGATTCAGGAGACAAGCCAGCCTTTATTAAGTTTCCAATGGTTGCTTTATTTTTAGGAGTGTTTTTGTTCCTTTTAATTGCAATAGAAATTGTAGTAGATGCGGTAGATAAAGTTACCTATCATTTATTAACAGACGAACAAAAGAAACAATTGGCAGAGGCGCAATCTGTTTCTTTTACAGAAAGCGAATGGTATCAAAATTTAGTGAGTAAATTAACTCGTTCTAAAGAAATAGAAAGTGAGCAAGACATCATGTTAGATCATGATTATGACGGTATTAAAGAATTAGATAACGTTTTGCCACCTTGGTGGGTGTATTTGTTCTATGGTACCATTATTTTTGCTGCTGTATATTTGGTAAGATTCCATATTGTGGGTGATTATACTCAAACAGAAGAATTTAACAAAGAAGTAGCTTTAGCTGAATTAGAGAAATCTAAATTACCAAAAGATCCAGCTGATGAAGTGAGTTACGAAACTGTTGTTGCTGTAACAGATGATGCAAGTTTAGCAAAAGGAAAAGAAATTTTCACAAATGCTTGTGCTGCATGTCATAAAGTAGATGGTGGAGGTTTAGTTGGACCTAACTTAACTGATAAACATTGGATTAATGGTGGAGGTATAAAAAATATTTTCAAAATTATATCTGAAGGTAGTAAAAACAACCCTTCGATGGTAGCTTGGAAATCTAACTTATCTTCAAAAGATATTCAAAGTGTTGCAAGTTATATTTTAACTTTAGAAGGCTCAAATCCACCAGATGCTAAAGCGGCTGAAGGTGAAATTTGGGTTGAAACTGCAGAGGCAGTTCCAGCTACTGCAGCTGTAGTTGATTCTTCAAAAGTTGAAGCTCCTAAAAAATAATTAATAAAAAAGGTTTTGAGTTCATCTCAAAACCTTTTTTAAACTTTAAATAAATTAGATCATGTCAAATTTACCAGACGAAAGTTTTAGAGATACCATTTCTACCATCAATGCAGAAGGGAAGAGAAATTTTATTTATCCTAAGAAACCTTCTGGACTCTTTTATGACAAAAGAAAATTATTAAGTTATTTTCTATTACTTTTTTTAATAGCTTCTCCTTTTATTAAAATACATGGAAATCAATTTCTGATGTTTAATGTATTGGAACGCCGTTTTAGTATTTTCGGATTTGCATTTTGGCCACAAGATTTTCATTTGTTTGTAATTTCAATGATTGTAGGAGTAGTAGGTTTAACACTATTTACTGTTGCCTTTGGACGTATTTTTTGTGGTTGGTTTTGTCCACAAACTATTTTTATGGAAATGGTTTTCAGACGAATCGAATATTGGATTGATGGAGACAGAGGAGCTCAAATTCGTTTAGCAAAACAAGAGTGGAATGCTGAAAAAATAAGAAAAAGAGTTTCTAAATGGACTATCTTTTTTATTTTTTCATTTTTCATTGCGAATGTTTTTTTAGCGTATTTGATTAGCAGTGATGAACTTATCAAAATGGTAACCGAAGGTCCAAAAAACAATTTAAGTACACTTATTGCTTTATTAATTTTTACTGGTGTTTTTTACTTTGTATTCGCTTGGTTTAGAGAACAGGTATGTATCATCGCTTGTCCTTATGGAAGAATGCAGGGGGTACTTTTAGATAATAAATCTATTAATGTTGCTTATGATCATGTAAGAGGTGAGGGCGCAAACGGAAGAAAGAAATGGAGAAATGGAGAGGACAGAGCTGCATTAGGTCACGGAGATTGTATCGATTGTAATCAATGTGTAGTAGTTTGTCCTACGGGTATAGACATCCGTAATGGAACTCAATTAGAATGTATTAATTGTACCGCTTGTATTGACGAGTGTGATACCATTATGGAAAAAGTTGGGTTGCCTAAAGGTTTAATTCGTTATGCAAGCGAGGATGAAATTGTAAACAAAGAAAAATTCAAGCTAACACTTCGAATGAAAGGGTATATTACAGTTTTAACCTTATTAATTGGGGTCTTAGTCGGAATGTTGTTTTTACGTAATGATGTTGAGGCTAATTTCTTACCAATGTCTGGACAGTTATTCCAACATAACGGTGAAAAAATCAGAAATTTTTATACCTTTAAGATTGTCAATAAAACTGACCAAGAGTTTGATAATGTAACAGTTAAACTGGTAAATTATAAAGGTGAAATTAAATTGGTTGGAAATCCTGTTATAAAAGTTCCAAAACAAGGTTTAACTAGCGGTACATTATACATCGACATTTTGGAACGTGATTTAAAAGACGAAAAAGTTCACTTAGAATTGGAATTGTATAATGGTGATAAATTAATTGAAGAAACATCAACTAATTTCCAAGGTCCAAGAAACTTTAATTAAAAAAAAAATTGCTACTATGAAATTTAATTGGGGAACCGGAATTGTAATTGCTTTTGCACTATTTATGACTTTTATTTTATCTTATGTATTTAAGGTACAATCAAATGATAAATATGATCATGAATTGGTTGTAGAGGATTATTATAAAAAAGAATCTACGGTTCAGAGTGAAATAGAAAGACAAGAAAATGCAAATGCTTTACTAAATAAAGTAAAAATCGAAAAAACTTCTGAAGGAGTTAGAATTGAATTTCCATCAGATTTCGATTATTCAAAAATAAATGGAAAAGTGTCCCTATATAGACCGTCTAGCCAAAAATTAGATTTTGAAATTCCGCTTTCATTATCTAGTCCACATTTGCTCATACCTAAAAGTAATTTGGCTAGCGGTCTTTGGGACATTTCTATCGATTGGGAGTACGATGGTGTGAAATTCTTAAATAAAGATTCATTCAAAATCGAATAAATTGCTCTCATGTTGTATTCCGCTTTCATATTTGGTTTAATAAGTAGTTTTCACTGTATAGGAATGTGCGGTCCGATTGCTATCATGTTACCGGTGGATAGAACTAATGAAGCTAAAAAAGTAACGCAAATAATAACTTATCACATCGGTAAGTTAACATCCTATGCAATCTTAGGTTTAATTTTCGGACTTTTAGGAAGAAGTTTTTATTTAGCAGGAATGCAACAACAACTATCTATAATTGTTGGAATTTTAATGATTATGGTAGCTTTAGTTCCTGAAAAGGTATTTGCAAAATATAATTTTTCAAAACCAATTTATCGAATCATTACAAAAGTAAAATCTAGTTTAGGGCAACAATTTAAAAATAAAAGCTACAAATCATTATTTACAATTGGATTATTGAATGGTTTTTTACCTTGCGGAATGGTCTATGTAGCACTTTTTGGAGCCATAGCGATGCAAAGTTTATCCTTGAGTGTTTTCTATATGATATTGTTTGGAATTGGTACCATTCCGATGCTTGCTGCAGTTGTTTATATTTCTAATCTGATCTCCTTTTCTTTTAGAGGAACTATTCAAAAAGCGATTCCTTTTGTAGCTGTTATTATTGGGATGTTGTTTATAATTAGAGGATTAGGTTTAGATATTCCTTACGTTTCACCAAGTAATATGAGTTTATTTGTGCAGCCTGAGGCAGATTGTCACTAATTCATAATAATACAAAAAGAGTAATGAAGTCGTACTTTATCACTCTTTTTTTGTGTTACATTGAATTAAAAGTTATTTAACAGCAATTATAGAAATTTCAATATTTACATTTTTTGGTAAGCAAGCAACTTGTACCGTTTCTCTAGCAGGTGCTGTTGCCTCGTGAAAGTAACTTCCATAAACCGCATTAATACGAGAAAAATCTGCCATGTTCATGATAAAAATGGTTGTTTTTATCACATTTTCAAATGTCATATCTGCTTCAGCCAAAAGTGCTTTTAGATTTTCCATTACTTGTTTGGTTTCAGTTTCAATATCATCTAAAACTAATTCCATAGTTTCTGGGTTTAAAGCAATTTGTCCGGATGTGTATAAAGTATTACCAACTAAAATTGCTTGATTGTAAGGCCCTATAGGAGCAGGTGCATTTTTGGTGTGAATTATTTTTTTCATAATGTAACGGTTACTATTATTGTCTGAAAGTACGATCTGGTAGTTGACGTTTATCGTATTTAATATCACTCAAAATAGAAGAAGTAATTCCTACGAAAAAGCCCCAATACGTATTGGTTCCAAAAGGAACCCAGTTAAAACTCATTCTCCAACTTTCTAAATCGCGTTCAAAACGTAACTGAGTAAAAGTAACTCCTTTTTGAACAAAATCATATCCAGAAGAGAAACCTAATTTCCATCTTGGTGCCATTTCAATATTTCCCGATGCCATTAAGGAATGTGAGGCAATTTCATTCTGTCTGTTAGAGTTGTTATAATTCATGGAGTATGCAATTCTTAAATCCCAAGGTAATTTTGTGTTGTACCATTGTGAATTCGTATTTTCTTCACCTTCTTTTTTCTTTTTATCTTTATCAAAAAGACTATTTCTATTGTTACTTAAATCAGTACCTACTCCAAATAAATCATCTTCACGACCTCCATTTTGAACATTTTGTTCAGAGGTTTTACCTTTATCAGAACCTGTGTTTGAAAAACTGTAATTAACCGTAACGTTAGCTCTTGGCATTCGCAATAAACTTCCACCATTGTCGATGTTAAATTTCTCAATTCTTCTTCCAGCATTATCAATAGCATAAGGGTCAAATACAGCTGCAAAGTTGATATTCATTTTTTGTTTGAATAATTGAGTTCCACCGCTCATAGTAATTTCCTTAAGTTTTAAAGAATCAGCGGTAAAATCGTAACGTGTTGCAAAGTTTAAATTATTCAACAACATTACTTTTTTAGACTCCCCCTTTTTACTTTCTTTGTCTTTTACTTTTGCTTCAAAAGTATTACTCATCGAAATATTCATTGCATTTGAAATACTATTTGATGGAGCACCAAACAAACCATTATCAAACTTAGTATACTCAGAAAAGTTAATTCCAGAAGCATCCAATGCATATCTTTCAAAGTATTGGTCAAAACTTGGGGTGTAGCCATAAGATATATTTGGACGAATTACGTGTCGAATAGCTTGAATTTTCTTGTCTTCACCAAAATTGAATGTCCCGTAAATTGTTGTACCAATTCCTACGTTAAAATTGTAAGTTCTAAATGATTCAAAACCTTTTTCTTCAACAGTCAATACTTTGTTAGCTGTTGGACTGAAAAACTTTCTTATCGTATTCATTGTCCAAACTTCATTATAACTAGCATTAGCACTAATGCTGAAATGCTTAAAAATTTTAAAGTTGGTGCTTATAGGAATAGAGTGTTGAAATCCAGAACGAGCATCTCTAAACATTTGAGGTTTAAAGAATAACGAATCGGTAGTTCTGATTCTGTTTTCACCTCTTATGTTATATTGAAAATTAATATTTTTAATCAATCCTTTTTTTACCCCATCTTTGGAAGCGAAAGGGAATATTCGATCAACACTTGCTTGAAAAGTAGGAAGTGTCATATCTATCTGCTGGGTATTGGTATTTTGAGAATGTGTGGCAGATAGCGACATGTTTACTTGAGGAACTGTTTGAAACGTTTTTGAGAATGAAACAGAAGAACTTAAATTATTATTAATACTTGATCCAATGTTATTTAAATTCACAGATTGTCTGTAATATTGACTACTACCAAGATTTACCGAAGCAGAAAACCTTGAATTTGCTGCAGCTTTTGCATCTTGGCTATGAGACCATTGGATATTGTATTGTCTTGATTTTGTGTAATCAGGGAACCCTTTTTCACTTTGAATATTGTTTTCAAATCTTAAATTGAATCTTCCGTTAAACTTATAGCGTTTGGCATAGCTACTCTCGGCTCGTAATCCGTAACTTCCATTGGTAAAGTAATCTCCTAAAACTGCTAAATCATAATTTTCGCTTAACGCAAAATAATATCCACCGTTTTGAAGAAAATATCCTTTCTGATTGTTTTGTCCGGGTGTTGGCATGATAAATCCAGATGCGCTATTTTCTGTTATAGGAAAATAACCATAAGGTAACCAAATAGGAGTAGGCACATCAGCAATATACATTTGAGTTGAGTTGATGATAACCTTCTTCTTCGGAACAAACTTTACTTTTTTGACTAAAAAATAATATTCAGGATCCTCTTCATTTTTTGAAGTGGTCATGCGGGCATTTCTCATAAAATAAACCGAATCATTTTCTTTTTTGGAAATCTCGGCTTTAATAAACAAATCACTTTGTTGTGTTCTTGAATTCCAAACTTTAGCTCTTTTGGATTTCGTATGAAAGATTATGGAATCAGGTTCGACAACATTACTTCCTTGTTTAAAAACAGGCCTTTGAATGTATTTTCCTGAAGAATCTTTTAAACGACCAGCATATACTAAGTCTTTATCATAATCCAAAACTATACGCCCTGCTTTTAACTCAAAATCGGTATAGTAAATTTCTGCTTCATCATGAAGAGTTACCGTTTTTTTCTTTTGGTCAAGCTTTTCATATTCTTTAGCTTTCATATTGACAACTCCGTCAAGAAAAGGTTTTTTCTTCTTTAGAGTATCAGCTTTTGAAGTATTTGTTTTTGAAGTATTTGTTTTTGAAGTATCTCTAACTTTTTCTAAGTCGGTTTTAGATAAATTGATTGTATTTAATGCTGGATTTTCTTGTGAAAAAGCCAAATGCGATCCCAATGTTAGAAAAATTACTGAAAAAACGATATGAATTATCTTGTTATGCAATGCTTTTAATAGTATTTTTGTAAAAATTTGGCTCACTTTTTGGAGTGTCAAACTTACATATATTTTTTTGCAAAAATAATCTTTTAATAAAATTATAACTCATAATACCATCAATTGTTTTATGCCATTTAAAAAAAATGCTAATTATTTGTTCATATTTATCTTTATTTTTTGTGTAACAACAGGTTTTAGTCAGAATAACTCTAAATTTAAAGTAGTTTTGGATGCTGGTCATGGAGGTAAAGATCCAGGAGCTGTTAAAAATGGAGTGCAAGAGAAAGATGTAGTGTTAGATGTAGTTTTAAAATTAGGAAAAATTCTCGAACGTCATAAGGAAATTGAGGTTGTATATACTCGAAAAACAGATGTTTTTGTAGAGCTAAGAGAGCGTGCTCAAATCGCTAACAAGGCTAAAGCTAATTTATTTGTTTCTGTTCATTGTAATTCGGTTAAGGCTGGAAATCCTATAGGTGCTATGACTTTGGTAATGGGAATGTCTAGAACTGGAACTAATTTAGAAATCGCTAAAACTGAAAATGCCGTAATTTTTCAGGAGAAAGATTACAAGAACAAGTATAAAGGTTTCGATCCAAACAATCCCGAAACTTTAATAGGTTTAAAAATTGTTCAAGAAGAATCTTTACTTCAAAGTATTGAATTTGCTACTATGATTCAAAATCAATTTAAAAATGAATTAAAAAGAAAAGATAAAGGAGTACATCAACAACCTTTGTGGGTGTTGGATGCCACTGTAATGCCCGGGGTTCTTATTGAATTAGGTTTTGTGTCGCACCCAGAAGAAGCAAAATATTTAGATTCAGAAAAGGGAAAAGATGAAATGTCAGTTTCTATTTCTAAGGCAATTTTAGCTTACAAAAATGATGTTTTTGATGGTAAGGATATAACGCAATCAGACAATTCAATTCCAGAAGTTACGACAACCCTAAACGTACCAAAAGAAATTTCAAAATCGGCTCAAACATATTATAAGGTACAAATTTCAGCAGGTACTAAAAAGTTGGAAATAAAACCTTCAAATTTCAAAGGTTTAAGAGGCATTACTTTCGAACAAGATAAGAAGTTGTACAAATATTATTATGGTGAAGAAACTGATTACAATGAGTGTAAGAAAAAATTAGAAGAAGCAAAGAAAAAAGGGTATAAATCAGCTTATATTGTTACATTTACTAATTAAGAGTTAGAATCATGTTTAAGAAAATCATTTTTCCAATATTTTTTTTAAGTGTATTTTTTGGCTACAGTCAAAATCACAAATTCAAAGTAGTTTTGGACGCGGGACATGGTGGTAAAGACTATGGTGCTGTTTATCATGGAAATATCGAAAAAAATATAGCGCTTAAAGCGGTTTTAAAAGTGGGAGCAATTTTAGAAAAAGATCCACAAATTGAGGTTATTTACACTCGTAAAACCGATGTTTTTGTAGAATTACAACAAAGAGCTAAAATTGCTAATAAATCAAAAGCTGATATTTTTGTCTCTGTGCATTGCAATGCTAATAAGAATTTAGAAGCTTCTGGTAGTGAAACATTTGTAATGGGGATCACTCGAAATGCTTCCAATTTAGAAGTGGCTAAAACGGAAAACGAAGTAGTAACGTTAGAAACCGACTATAAAGTAAAATATGATGGTTATGATCCAAAATCTCCTGAATCGGTAATCGGAATTTCAATTCTTCAAGAAGAGCATTTGGACCAAAGCATTGAGTTGGCAGGAAGAGTACAGGACTTTTTCTCGAAAACTACTGATTTTAAAAATAGAGGAGTTAAACAAGCAGGGTTTTTAGTACTTCGTCAAATTACTATGCCAAGGGTTTTAGTGGAAATGGGATTTATTTCGAACAGAGAAGAAGGTGAGTTTTTAAATTCAGAGGAAGGTCAAGATAAGCTAGCAGCATCAATTGCAGGAGCTATAATTGATTACAAAAATGAATTTCACAATCCTTCTGATAATGACGAAAAAGAAGAACAAAGAGTTGTGGTAAGAGAGGAAATTGTAGTGAAAGAAAATCCTAAAAAAGAAATTATCACTAAAACTGAAACAGATAAAACGGAAAAAGGAATAGTGTTTAAAGTTCAAATTTCTGCTAGTACAAAAGAAATTGAGGTAATACCATCAAATTTTAAAGGATTAGAACCAATTTCTTTTGAAAAATCCGGAAATTTATATAAGTATTATTATGCTTCTGAAAAAAGCTTTGACTTGGCCAAACAAAAATTAACAATAGCCAAGCAAAAAGGCTATTCTTCAGCTTTCATAGTTGCTTATAAAGACGGAATAAAAATAAGCATTACCGATGCCATAAAATAAAATAAAAGTTTAATTTTGTTGTAAAAATATAACGCTTTGAAACTAACAAGAGAAATCAAAACCGCTGTCCTTGTAATTGTATCGATTTTATTATTTATTTGGGGATTCAATTTTTTAAAAGGAAGAGACATTTTAGATAGCAGTACAAGAGTTTATGTAGTGTATGACAACGTTGCAGGCCTTGTAGATTCAGCGCCAGTTACTTTAAATGGATTAGCAATTGGAAAAGTGAATTCAATTAATATTCAACCGGATGGTAAATTATTGGTTGAAATCCAAATCACTACTGATTTTCCAATTTCAAAATCCAGTATTGCAGAAATATATGATTCTGGATTAGTGGGAGGAAGACAAATTGCAATTAAACCTAATTTTCAAGATAAAAATTACATCAAATCAGGCGACTATCTAAAAGCTAGTAGCAAATTAGGGATAACAGATGCTTTAGCCCAACAATTAGAACCGCTTCAATATAAAGTTCAGAAACTACTAGACAATGCAGATGCTATGGTTTCTAATATTAATGATATTTTAGATGCTTCAACAAAACAAAACTTAAAAAGTAGTATTGCGGAGCTTAATAAAACATTAACTGAATTTAGTGTGGCATCTAAAAATATTAATGAGATGATTGCCAATAACAAATCGAAAATTAATTCTACTATGGCTAATATTGACAAAACTTCTGCTAATTTTTCAAAAATTTCAGATTCTTTGTCGAGAGCTAATTTAGGGCAAACCGTAAAAAATCTTGAAAAGACATTGGCTAGTGTAGACAAAATTATGTCAGATATCGAGAGAGGAAATGGAACTGTTGGTAAATTAATGAAGGATGATGCGATGTATACTAATTTTTCTAAAACATCTAAAGAGTTAGAATTATTATTACAAGATTTGAGGTTAAATCCTACGAGATATGTAAACGTTTCTCTTTTTGGTAAAAAAAATAAGCCTTACGTAGCACCAGTTAACGATACTATTAAAAAGTAAATTTTACACGATGAATTTTTTAGATAACATTTTATTCGCATTGCTTTTAGGAGCAGGTATTGGTTATTTTACAATGAACGTAAAAAAACTGATTCGTAACATAAAGTTAGGTCAAGATGTTGACAGATCAGACAATTCTTCAGAACGTTGGAAGAACATGATGATGGTTGCTTTAGGGCAATCTAAAATGGTAAAACGTCCTATTGCAGGATTTCTTCACATTGTGGTTTATGTTGGTTTCGTAATCATCAATATCGAGATTATTGAAATTATTATTGACGGACTTTTTGGAACACATCGAGTTTTATCTTTCATGGGAGGATTATATGACGTGTTAATTGGTTCGTTTGAAATTTTAGCTTTCTTAGTTTTAGTAACAGTAAGTATTTTTTGGATCAGAAGAAATGTTGTTAAAATTGGACGTTTTACTAGCACAGATTTAAATGGTAAACCTAGAAATGACGCTAATTATATTCTATATTTTGAAATTGTTATCATGTCTTTATTCTTCACTATGAATTCGGCTGATTTGCATTTACAAACTCTAGGTATTGGACATTATAGTCAAGCGGGAAGTTTTCCAATCTCACAATTTATAGCTCCTATTTACAATGGTATAAGTGAAGGAACTGTAGTACTAATTGAAAGAGCAGCTTGGTGGTTACACATTGCCGGAATTTTAGTTTTCTTAAACTATTTATATTTCTCTAAACACTTACACATTTTATTAGCGTTTCCAAATACTTTTTATGCAGATTTAAACGCAAAAGGAAAATTTAATAATCTAGAAAGTGTAACAAATGAAGTGAAATTAATGATGGATCCAAATGCTGATCCATTTGCAGCACCAGCAAATCCTGATGCAGTTCCAGCTAAATTTGGAGCTTCAGATGTTCAAGATTTAAATTGGGTTCAATTGTTAAATGCATACAGCTGCACAGAATGTGGTCGTTGTACTTCATCTTGTCCGGCTAATTTAACAGGCAAAAAATTATCTCCTCGTAAGATTATGATGGACACTCGTGATCGTTTAGAAGAAGTAGGAAGAAACATCGATTTGAATAAAGGCGTTTTTGTTGATGATGGAAAATCATTGTTAAACGATTATATCACACCAGAAGAATTATGGGCTTGTACCACTTGTAATGCTTGTGTAGAAGAATGTCCTATAAATATTAGTCCATTATCAATTATCATTGAAATGCGTCGTTATTTAGTGATGGAGCAAAGTGCAGCTCCAATGGAATTAAATAATATGATGAGTAATATTGAAAACAATGGCGCTCCATGGCAATACAATCAAATGGATCGTTTAAATTGGATAAACGAATAATTTTACATTAACTATCATAAATAGTATATAATATGTCAGATAATTTAATTGTACCAACAATGGCCCAAATGATGGCCGAAGGAAAACAACCTGAAATTTTATTTTGGGTAGGTTCTGCTGGTAGTTTCGATGACAGAGCAAAAAAAATTACAAGAGCTTTCGTTAAAATTTTAAATAAAGCAAATGTAAATTTCGCAGTTTTAGGAACGGAAGAAAGTTGTACGGGAGACGTAGCAAAAAGAGCGGGTAATGAATTTCTTTTTCAAATGCAAGCATTAATGAATATTGAGTTACTTAATGCTTATGGAGTAGAGAAAATAGTTACCTGTGATCCTCATTCTTTTAATTGTTTAAAAAATGAATACCCTGGTTTGGGTGGAAATTACGAGGTTTTACATCATACTCAATTTATTCAGCAACTCTTAAAAGAAGGGCGTATTAATTTTAATAAGGATACCTACAAAGGTAGTCGTATTACATTTCATGATCCTTGCTATTTAGGAAGAGCGAATAATGAATACCAAGCTCCAAGAGAAATATTATCTCAAATCAATGCCGAAATTGTTGAGATGAAAAGAAGTAAAAGTTCTGCATTATGTTGTGGAGCGGGTGGAGCCCAAATGTTTAAAGAGCCTGAAAAAGGAAACATGGAAATAAATGTTTTAAGAACACAAGATGCACTTGAAACTACTCCAAATATCATTGCTACGGGTTGTCCGTATTGCAATACAATGATGACGGATGGGGTAAAATTTGCACACAAAGAAAACGAAGTTAAAGTATTAGATATTGCAGAAATAATAGCAAACGCACAAAATTTATAATAAAACATGTTTGTACCATTTGATACCTTACCAGAAGAATCTAAGATTTGGATTTATCAGTCCAATAGAAAATTTTCTGATGAAGAAATTCAAGAAATTGAGAAAGATTTGACTTCTTTTTTAGAGAATTGGACTGCCCATGGGCAGCATCTTGAAGCTTCTTTTGTAACTCGCTATAATCGTTTTATTATTATTGCTGTAAATCAGGAAGTACAAGCAGCTACAGGTTGTTCGATTGATGCTTCGGTACAATTTATCCAAAATTTAGAACAAAAATATAAGGTGGATTTGCTAGACAAAATGAACGTTACTTTTAAAGTTGGTGATCACGTTGCTTTTAAACCGCTTATCGAATTTAAAAAAATGGCTAAAGAAAAGGCTGTTTCAGAAAACACAATTGTCTTCAACAATCTTTTAAATACTTTAGGAGAGTGGCAAGATTTCTGGGAAGTTCCTGCTAGTGAAAGTTGGCACAATCGATTTTTTTAGATTCATTTTCTGACTCTATCATGGATAGCGATATATTTTTATTAAGCATTTCAGGACAAGATAAACCAGGTCTGACTTCTGCATTAACAGCTGTTTTGGCAGCATATGATGCCAATGTACTTGATATTGGTCAGGCTAATATTCACGATACACTTTCATTAGGTATTTTATTTCAAATTAAATCGGGCAAAAAATCGGCTGCCGTTTTAAAAGATATTTTATTTAAATCCTATGAATTAGGAATAAAAGCAAAATTTAAACCCATTACTCTTGAGGAGTATGAAAAATGGGTCAGTCTTCAAGGAAAAGATCGTTATATCGTAACCCTTTTAGGGGATAAATTAACTGCCGAACAAATTTCTCGTGTAACGCAAGTTATTTCTGAAAAGAACTTAAATATCGATGCTATCAAAAGATTAACTGGTAGAATTTCCTTAACAAAGAAAGATGATTATCCAAGGTCTTCTATTCAGTTATCCATTCGTGGTGAAATAAAAAATAAGTCTGAATTTACCGAAAAATTCATGGCAATTGCATCTGAATTAAATCTAGATATCGCCTTTCAGGAAGACAATATTTTTAGAAGAAACCGGCGATTAGTTTGCTTTGATATGGATTCCACTTTAATCCAAACCGAGGTTATTGACGAATTAGCAGAACTGGCAGGCGTTGGCGAACAAGTAAAAGCCATTACAGAATCTGCAATGCAAGGTGAAATTGATTTTCAAGAAAGTTTTAAGCAAAGAATGTTACTTTTAAAAGGTTTAAGTGAAGATGTTCTGGAAGAAGTTGCCCTAAATTTACCCATCACAAAAGGAGCAAGACGATTAATTGATACTTTGAAATCATACGGATTTAAAACCGCCATTCTTTCTGGTGGATTTACTTATTTTGGAAAATACTTGCAAAAAGAACTCGGAATTGACTACGTTTATGCCAATGAATTTGAAATCAAAGATGGAGTTTTGACTGGTGGATATATCGGTGAAATCGTCGACGGAAATAAAAAAGCAGATTATTTAAAAGAAATCGCACTTAAAGAAGGAATTCACATTAACCAAACCATTGCTGTTGGTGATGGCGCTAATGATTTACCCATGTTGAATCTGGCTGGTTTAGGAATTGCTTTTCATGCAAAACCAAAAGTAAAAGACAACGCTCAAAGCTCCATTTCAAGTATAGGATTAGATGGAATTCTTTATTTATTAGGCTATCATGACCGCCATATCGATTTGATGGATTAATCTTTCAAATCTTTCAGAAAAGGAACTGAATCTTTCGTTAACAACTTTCTTCATAAAATAAATCTAAAACACTTTATTTTAAAGTAAAGATGTAGTATTTTGGCATGGATTTAGTTCTAAGTTAAAAAATCAAACAATAATTTATGCAAAGAGTGCTTACCCTACTGTTTTCGGTAGTTTTCATACATATATCATTTTCCCAAAATAAATCTAAACCTGTTTTAACTGCAAAAAAAGTCGTTTCGCAACAAGTTTGGGTCGACAGTATTTACAACCAATTTTCGTTCGAAGAAAAAGTGGGACAATTATTCATGGTAGCAGCGTATTCTAATAAAGATGAAGCACACAATAAATCCATCGATAAATTAGTGGAAGAATATAAAATTGGAGGTTTGATTTTCTTTCAAGGCGGACCTGTTCGTCAGGCTAAATTAACCAATCGATATCAAGCAAAAGCTAAAGTGCCATTGTTCATTGGAATTGATGCTGAGTGGGGATTAAGCATGCGATTGGATTCTACCTATCGTTATCCTTGGAACATGACATTAGGTGCAGTTCAAGATATGAAATTGATTGAAAAAGCCGGAAATCAAATGGCAAAGCAATCAAAACGAATGGGAATTCACTTCAATTTTGCGCCAGTAGTCGATATCAATACCAATCCAAAAAATCCAATTATTGGCAATCGTTCGTTTGGAGAAACTAAAGAAAATGTTACTGCGAGAGCGATTGCTTTAATGAAAGGTTTGCAAGATGAAGGCGTCTATGCAACTGCTAAACATTTCCCAGGTCATGGCGATACTTCAACCGATTCACATCATACGTTACCCGTTGTGAATTTTGACAAAAACAGATTAAATGACATAGAACTTTTTCCATATAGAGAATTGATTAAAAATGGATTGGCGAGTATAATGGTGGCGCATTTAAATGTACCTAGCATTGAACCTAGAGATAATTATCCAACTTCCATTTCTTATCCTGTAGTTACTGATATCTTAAAAAAAGAATTGCAATTTGAAGGTTTAATTTTTACCGATGCCTTAAATATGAAAGGAGCAAGTAATTTTAAAAAGCCAGGAGATATTGATTTAGAAGCTTTTTTAGCTGGAAATGACATATTGTTATTTGCCGAAAATGTTCCTGTTGCGATACAGAAATTCAAAGAAGCTTATGATGCTGGAATTATTACCGAAGAACGATTGATGTATTCGGTTAAAAAGATTTTAAATTTCAAATACAAATCGAATTTAAACAATTACCAACCAATAGTTTTAGATAATCTTTATAAAGATTTAAATTCAATAGAATTTGATGCTTTGAATTACAAATTGTATGAAAATGCAGTAACGGTTGTTAAAAATCATGAAAATATAGTGCCTATTCGAGATATCGAGAAAGAGAGAATAGCTTACATTAAGTTAGGAAATGATAAATCGGATACTTTTTTAGCTAATCTGAGAAACTTTGCTTCAATTAGTGAAATTACCAATCAAAATTTAGATTCTGTTTTAGTACAATTACAAGATTATACAAAAGTCATTATTGGATATCACAAGCAAGATGGAGCTTGGAGAAATCACAATTTGAATTTCAAAGAAATGCTTTGGATTAATCAAATTGCTAAACAAAATGATGTGATTTTAACTTGTTTTACAAAACCTTATTCTCTGACAAATTTGAAAAATTTTGAGGATATTGAAACCATAGTTTTGGCCTACCAAAATAACGATATTGCTCAAACTATTGCTCCTCAAATCATTTTTGGCGCTATGGGAGCAAAAGGAAAATTACCTGTTACTATTGATGACGAATTCAAAGTTAATGAAGGGATTGAAACATTAGACATCAAAAGATTAGGTTTTTCTATACCAGAAAATGTTGGTATGAATTCTAAAGTTTTGACCAAAATTGATTCTATTGCCAATTACGCAATTTCAAAAAAAATGACACCAGGACTTCAGGTGGTAGTCGCTAGGAAAGGAAAAGTAATTTATCAAAAATCCTTTGGGAATCACACATATGAATCCACTCAAAAAGTGAGTAACACGGATTTGTATGATATTGCCTCATTAACCAAAATTATAGCTACTTTACCCAGTGTAATGAGAGAGTTTGATCAAGGCCATTTGTCATTAGAAACCAAGTTGAAAACCATGTTGCCAATAGCAAAAAGTTCTAACAAAGCAAATGCAACAGTTTTGGATATGTTAACACATCAGGCGCGTTTTCAACCATGGATTCCATTTTACAAGGCTACTCTTGATAGCTTAAAAAGACCTAGCACTCATTATTATAGAAGTGAATTTTCAGAGGATTTTCCAATTCATGTAGCGGATAAATTGTATTTAAGAAAAGATTATAAAGACACTATTATAAACACTATTTTAGAAAGTGAATTATTACCAAAAAAACAATACAAATACAGTGATTTTTCTTTCATTCTTTTCAAAGAATATTTAGAATATCACAATAAAAAATCGCTCGAAGTATTGGCTCAGGATAATTTTTACAATCCACTTGGAGCGAATTCTATCATGTATAATCCGTTACGAAAAGTAAATTCAAATAGAGTAATTCCAACGGAAAATGACACCTATTTTAGACATCAATTGGTGCAAGGTTATGTTCATGATATGGCGGCGGCTATGCAAGGCGGAATATCGGGTCATGCTGGTCTATTTGCTAATGCTTTGGATGTAGCTAAAGTGATGCAAATGTATCTTCAAAAAGGAACTTATGGTGGAAGAACATACATTTCTGAAAATACATTTAATATTTTCAATACGTGTTATTTCTGTAAGGATGGTAATAGAAGAGGTGTTGGTTTCGATAAGCCGCAATTAGGAAATGAAGGTCCTACCTGTGGTTGTGTTTCTATGACGAGTTTTGGACATACCGGTTTTACTGGAACCATGACTTGGGCCGATCCAGAAAAAGAAATTGTTTATGTTTTTCTGTCCAATAGAACGTATCCTGATTCAAATGCAACCAACAAATTATCAAAAGAGAATATCAGAGAAAATATTCAGAAAGTAATTTATGAAGCAATTGTTGAGTAATTTAATTTAATCGAAAACTATTTCTAACCATGACGTCAGAAGCAACAACAGTAGATCAATACATCAACGAAGCTCCAGAAGATAGAAGAGAAGCGTTACATAAATTAAGAAATATAATTTTAGAGAATCTTCCAGAAGGTTTTCAAGAAGGTATGGGCTATGGTATGGCAGGCTATGTAGTTCCACATTCAATTTATCCGCAAGGCTACCATTGTAATCCGAAACAAGCATTGCCTTTTATGGGATTTGCAAGCCAGAAAAATAGCATCAATTTTTATCACATGGGAATTTATGCTAAGCCAGAATTATACGATTGGTTTGTAACCGAATATCCAAAACATTCAAAGCAAAAATTAGATATTGGCAAAAGCTGTTTGCGCATCAAAAAACCAGAAAATATACCATTTGAATTGATTGGTGAATTAGTAAAAAAAATCACAGTGCAAGATTGGATAGCTACCTACGAAGCGTCTTTAAAAAAATAATTTTTAACAAATGTTTTATAATTGCCAACGTTAGAAGTGGTAATTTTATTTCAAAATTTAAATAGATGAAAATTGCGATAGTTTGTTATCCTACATTTGGAGGAAGTGGTGTTGTAGCAACCGAACTTGGTTTGGAATTGGCTAAAAGAGGTCATGAAATTCATTTTATCACCTACAGTCAGCCTGTTCGTTTAGCATTATTGAATCAAAATGTGCATTATCATGAAGTTCACGTTCCAGAATATCCTTTATTTCATTACCAACCTTATGAATTAGCACTTTCGAGTAAATTGGTAGACATGGTGAAATTGCATCAAATTGATGTTCTACACGTTCACTACGCGATTCCTCATGCCTATGCAGGTTATATGGCTAAACAAATGTTAGCCGATGAAGGTATTCATATTCCTATGGTAACCACACTTCACGGAACCGATATTACCTTAGTAGGAAATCATCCTTTTTATAAGCCTGCAGTGAGTTTTAGTATTAACAAATCAGATGTAGTAACGAGTGTTTCTCAAAGTTTAAAAGATGATACGTATCGATTGTTTGATATTAAAAAAGATATTGACGTTATCCCAAATTTCATCGAGTTAAACAAAGATAAATTAAAAGAAAATATTCCTTGTCATCGTTCGTTAATGGCAAATGAATATGAAAAAATCATAACTCATATTTCCAATTTCAGAAAAGTTAAACGAATCGAAGATATTGTTCGTATTTTTTATGAAATTCAGAAAGAAGTGCCTTCCAAATTAATGATGGTAGGAGAAGGTCCTGAAAAAGAAGGAGCAGAGCAATTGTGCGAACAATTAGGTATTCAAAATAAGGTGATTTTCTTCGGAAATAGTAATGAAATTGATAAAATTTTATGTTTTTCAGATTTATTCTTATTGCCCTCTGAAACTGAAAGTTTTGGATTAGCGGCTTTAGAGGCAATGTCTTGTGGAGTTCCTGTTATTTCAAGTAATTCAGGAGGCTTACCGGAAGTAAATAAAGATGGATATTCAGGATATTTAAGTGATGTAGGTGATATTACAAAAATGAGTAAAGATGCAATTTTACTATTAAAAGATGAAGATAAGTTAGCTCAGTTTAAAGTAAATGCTTTAGCAACTGCTAAATTATTCGACATACACAACATTGTACCGATGTACGAAAACATATATTATAAAGCGTTAAATTTTAAACATGATTAAAGTTATTCCTTTATTGTTCTTAATACTGTCATGTAGTAGTTTGAAAAATACTCCTGATACCGATTTTTCAATTTTGTATGCAAAGGAATTTGGAGGATCTGAAAAATCTGGTTTTCTATTGATAGAAAATAATGAATCGTATATAAAATTTATTGAATCATTAAAATTAGACGAGTCTGAATATGCAAATTTTCTTAAAGTTGATTTTAAGAAAAATAATGTAATAGTTTTGTTTCAAGGACAAAAAATGTCTGGAGGATATGCCATTAACATAGAATCGGTTCAAAATGATAACAAAACCATCATTGTTAAAAAGAAAGAGACTGGACCTCAAAAAGGAGAATTAGCTACTACAGCCATTACCACTCCCTATTGTATTGCTTTAATTCCGAAAGGTAATAAGACGATTATTGAATAAAAAATGCCTCAATTGAGGCATTTTTTTTATTTTTTAGTTAAATCTATAACGAATACCTAAAGCAATATCTGGACCAAATGAATCGTTGTAGTCTGCATAATCACCTCCAAAATAAATTTCAGGTCTAAAATCTAAAGACAATTGAATTGGAGCTTCTTGAAAATTATATTCAATTCCTATGTCACCAGCAGCAAATAAAAATGAACCACTGTTATCGCCATAATCTTTATCAACACTCCAAGATCCTAAACCTCCACCAATACCGGCATACCAGTTAAATCCACCTTCTATGTTCCATACCCATTGGTAAAGACCTGTTAGCTTAAATGCATCAACATGATTACTATTTCTCCATCCCAAATCAACCTCTAATCGATTTTCTTTGCCTAATCCTCTTTGATAAGAAATTTCACCACCAAATCCATCGTTATCTCCTAAACGTAAACCTAAAGCGTTTTTAGAAATGTCTTGTGCCTGTGTGCTGAATGCTAATCCTAGTAGCATAAAAGCAGATAAAATTAATTTTTTCATTTTAATAAGTTTTTGCAAATTTAGGTAATTTTCTTCAAATTATATGCCAATATTAATTGATCACGTAAGTATCTAAGTACTCTTTTTGATTTTGAGTTGCAGATGATGGAATTCCAAGATTAATAGGTAATAAAGGATTTATAGTATATGACGTATCTGTATTTACATGTACAACTCCAATTCCATCAGCAAGATACAAAGTGGAAATAATAAAATCTTGTGGAGCCAAAACAGTAATAGGAATAGAAATAACACCCGCGTTTTGAACTGTAGTTACTCCAACATTTAATTTAATTTTTGTAGATTTCACATTGCTATAATTGGATCCATCTGGACTTGTATAGCTAGTAAATGTTTCTCCTCCATAACTTTGTAAGGAATACGTTATAGTTAACGGATAATTATTGTATGTTTGGTTAATTGTTCCTGTAACTGCTGAACTATTCAATGCTTGATTATTTTGCGCATTGCTATTAAAAACTACAAAATCAGTAAGTGATAAATTAATGTTTACAGGTAAATTTTGTTGAGCCGAAAGCGCTACATCACCAGAAAGTAATAATTTAGATCCATTTTTTCTAACTTTGTTATTACGCAATACAGAAGAATAGAAACCTGTTGCAGTATTATTCCTTGTTTCAAACTTTTTATAAGTAAAATTGTTTACTTGTACTTCGCTCTGAATAAACAAAGAGTCTCTTGAAATAGTTCCTTCAGTATCCACATCATAGGTCCAATAATCCCCTATATTAATTGGAATAGAAAAATTACTTTCTTCTGTATTTTCACTGTCAGAGGAGCAAGAAACACTCAAAAATGCAATGCTTAGGAATAAAGGAATGATAAATTTTTTCATAAATTTAATTTGATGATGGCTAAAGTACATTTTTTTTGAACACAAAAAGAAATTATTTCTATTACCATACCTGATTTCAAAAGTGAAATACCAATATATTACTTATATTTGTTACTCTTATAATCTCTCAGAAATCATAATATGTCGGGAAATACTTTTGGAAAATTATTAAAGTTAACCACTTTTGGAGAATCACACGGTGAAGCTTTAGGCGGGATATTAGATGGATGTCCTGCTGGAATTACTTTAGATTTTGACTTTATTCGATCAGAAATGCAAAGAAGAAAACCAGGGCAGTCTTCTATAGTTACTCAAAGAAAAGAAGAAGATGAAGTGCAATTTTTATCGGGAATTTTCGAAGGTAAAACAACAGGAACACCTATAGGTTTCATAATTCCAAATACCAATCAAAAGTCAGACGATTATTCCCACATAAAAGATACTTACCGCCCAAGTCACGCCGATTATGTTTACGAACAAAAATATGGTATTCGAGATTATCGTGGTGGAGGCAGAAGTTCGGCAAGAGAAACCGCAACTAGAGTAGTTGGTGGCGCTATTGCCAAGCAAATTATTCCAAACATCAAAATCAATGCTTTTGTTTCATCTGTAGGTGATATTTTCATAGATAAACCGTATCAAGATTTGGATTTTTCTAAAATTGAAAGTAATGCTGTTCGTTGTCCTGATACTGCAACAGCTAAAAAAATGGAACAACACATCAAAGAAATTAAAAAGCAAGGGGATACCGTAGGCGGAACCATTACTTGTGTCATACAAAACGTTCCTATTGGATTGGGTGAACCTGTATTTGATAAATTGCATGCTGAACTTGGTAAAGCCATGTTATCGATTAATGCTGTTAAAGGTTTTGAATTTGGAAGTGGTTTTTGTGGTGCTAAGATGAAAGGTAGTGAACATAACGATTCTTTTAATTCGGATGGAACCACTAAGAGCAATCTGTCAGGTGGAATTCAAGGCGGTATTTCTAACGGAATGGATATTTATTTTAGAGTCGCATTCAAACCCGTAGCTACCTTACTTCAAAAACAAGAAGTTTTAACCAATCAAGGAGATATCATAGCGCAACAAGGAAAAGGGCGTCATGATCCATGTGTGGTCCCTAGAGCGGTGCCTATAGTGGAGGCAATGACAGCACTTGTAATGGCAGATTATTTCCTACTTGATAAATTATATTTGTAATCTACTTAAAGCCTTTTATTTCTGGTAATGGGACCCATTCGGTTTCATTGGGTACTTTTGGAAACCGTTGGGCTTTCCAATCTTCTTTGGCTTGTTCAATTACATTTTTATCTGTGTGAACAAAATTCCAAAAAATGAAATGTTCTTCTGGGAATGCTTCACCTCCAAAAAGATAAACTGTAGTGTTCTCTGTCATTTCAAAAGCACACAACGAACTTTCCTTTGCTATTAATATTTGTTTAGCATCGTATCTATTACCATCGTCAATGATGCTTCCCTCCAAAATATACAAGGCTACTTCGCCATAAAGTGCTGAACCAATATTTATCGTAGTTGATTTAGAATTTTTAATTTCTATCAAGTATAACGGACTGTGAACGGGTACAGGAGATTTTTTTCCAAAAGCTTTTCCTGCAATTAATTTGAAATTAACTTCGTTTTGTACCCATTGAGGAATTTCTTTTGCCTCAATATGAGTAAAAGAGGGTTCACAGTTTTCTAAATGTTTAGGTAAAGCAACCCAAATTTGTAATCCATGCAAAATTTTATCCGTGGTTCTTAAATATTCAGGGGTACGTTCTGAATGTACGACTCCTTTTCCAGCTGTCATCCAATTCACGGCTCCAGGTTGAATTTCTACTTCAGTTCCTAAACTATCGCGATGCATAATTGCACCCTCAAATAAATACGTTAGGGTAGAAAGACCAATGTGAGGATGGGGAGCAACATCTAAATTTTGGTATTCTTTTAGTTTTGCTGGCCCCATATGATCGATAAATACAAAAGGACCTACCGCTCTTTTTTCTTTAAAAGGGAGTAAGCGTCCGACTAAAAAGTTTCCAATATCGGCTGCTCTTTCTTCTATGATGAGTTGAATGTTTGACATGCAATGCAGGTAATTAGTTAGTAGTGAAATAGAATAGTAAATTTAAGGATTTAAATGAAAGGAATAAAAAAATCCGAAACTTTCGAATCGGATTTTTCTCGCACTAATAAACTAAGATGATAGGTTTATCGTAATCGATCGACAGATTTTACGAGATCTTCATCCTTTTTTATTGCCTTGTTTGCCAAGACTAATAAAACGATAGAAATTGCAGGAAGAAACATCCCAATACCCTTCTCAGAAACCATAGTTTCTCCGGATAAGTTTAGTGAACGATACACAAAAAATCCTAGTAAAATAAAGTTAAATATCATGTTCAATCTGTTTAAAACAAATTGATTTTGTCTCTTTTTAAAATTTAAAATACTATAAACTGCTAATAAAGCAGAAACTACAAATAAAACAATGTACAACAAAGAAGAGGTAAAAAACACTTCCTTTTTGTCAAAAGTAGTCCATAATGAAAAGGCAAAAGGCAAAGCTCCCATCACAATTGCGCTGATTGCCATATAAACCGTTTGAATTCTTTGTATCATTATTTAGTGTAATTTGTTCAGCAAAAATAGTATTTCTTTTTAATTAAAACTATTGTCATATTCAAATTTATTCGTAATATTGCAATGTATAAGTCGTAAGTACTTCATTCTTCGACACCTTACGTCTCAAATAAATCTATCATTTTTTTATTTTTATTCTATCAACAATTTATTCAACTTATATCCATGTTTGATATTGAAGTATTAAAGGAGATGAAACTCTCTGATTTACAAGAAATTGCTAAAGTTGCAAAAATCAATAAATACCGTTCGCTCAAAAAAGATGATTTGGTATATATGATACTCGATTTGCAAGCAGCACAGCCCGAGGTTATTAAATCAGATTTGACTCCTGAACAACCTACAGAAAAACCTAAAGAAAAAAGAGCAAGAATTGCTTCTAAAGAAACTACTAAAGCACCAATACTCAAAAAAGAGGTGGCTGCAAAATCTCTTGAAAAAGAAGTAGTTAAACAATCTGAAGAAAAAATTGCAGAAGCGGTTTCTGAATTAGTGCAAAAGCCAACACCGAAACAACCCAAAAAAGATTTCAAGACAAAAAAAACGTCAACAGAATCAACAAAAGAAGTTAAACCTTCACCAGAGATAGCAACTACAGAAAAAGTTGTTACCGAAACTTCTCCAAATGAAAAAACGCAGCCTAAAAATCCTAATCATAAGGCTAATCAAAATAACCCCAACCATCCTGATTACAAAAAAAGTAATCCTTCTGAAGGAAACACTGGGAACACACCAACTACCAACAAAAATCCACATCAAAATAAAAAGCCAAATTTCAGAGAACCTGATTATGAGTTCGATGGTATAATCGAAAGTGAAGGCGTTTTAGAAATGATGCCTGATGGTTATGGTTTTTTACGTTCGTCAGATTATAACTATTTAGCTTCTCCAGATGATATTTATTTGTCAACGTCCCAAATTCGTTTGTTCGGATTAAAAACAGGAGATACGGTTAAAGGGGTAGTGCGTCCTCCTAAAGAGGGAGAAAAGTATTTTCCATTAGTAAAGGTATTAAAAATTAACGGTCACGATCCACAAGTCGTGCGTGATAGAATCTCATTCGAACATTTAACTCCCGTTTTCCCAACAGAAAAATTCAATTTAGCAGAACGTAATAGTACAGTTTCAACGCGTATTATCGATTTGTTTTCGCCAATTGGAAAAGGACAACGTGGAATGATTGTAGCCCAACCAAAAACGGGTAAAACCATGTTGTTAAAAGATGTTGCGAATGCTATTGCGGCCAATCATCCCGAAGTTTATTTGATTGTTTTATTGATTGATGAACGTCCAGAAGAGGTGACCGATATGCAACGTAGCGTTCGCGGAGAAGTTATTGCTTCTACTTTCGACAGAGAGCCACAAGAACACGTTAAGATTGCTAACATTGTTTTAGAAAAAGCAAAGCGTTTAGTAGAATGTGGTCACGATGTAGTGATTTTATTGGACTCGATTACTCGTTTAGCAAGAGCTTATAATACGGTGCAACCTGCATCAGGAAAAGTATTGAGTGGTGGTGTGGATGCGAATGCGTTACAAAAACCAAAACGTTTCTTTGGAGCGGCTCGTAATGTAGAAAACGGTGGTTCGTTAAGTATCATCGCAACGGCATTAACAGAAACCGGTTCTAAAATGGACGAAGTAATCTTCGAAGAATTCAAAGGAACTGGAAACATGGAATTACAGTTGGACAGAAGAATTGCCAACAAACGTATTTTCCCTGCAATCGACTTGGTTTCTTCAAGTACCCGTCGTGATGATTTGTTATTAGACGAAAACACCATTCAAAGAATGTGGATTATGCGCAAATATTTAGCCGATATGAACCCAGTAGAAGCAATGGATTTCATCCACGACCGTTTCAAGAAAACCAGAAACAACGAAGAATTCTTAATTTCAATGAATGAATAAAATTAGAAACTCCGATGAAAATCGGAGTTTTTTTTATGGGTTAATTTTGATAATATTTTTTGCTATTGAAAGCTTTACAAACTTGAAAATAAGGTTAAGTAAATTATTCTCTTTCTTGTAAAGGATTATAATTAATAAATCTTTTCATATCTTCGGAATAGTCTTTTACTTTATATAATTCTTTCCATTTTCCATTTTTTTCTAATACTTCAGAAGTTATTAATCTATCTCTTTGTTCTACTCTTGCAAATTCTTTTAAACTATCGTTTTCTATTTTTAAAAAGCAAGTTGTGTTTCCTCCAGTTAAAATAAATGAATCTAGACAATCAAGGTTTTTATTGTACATTAAGTTTGGATAATTTTCTGAATTTTTTATCCATTTTAGTTTTTCATTTGAATATAACACTAAAGTTTGAACAACATTTCCTCCACGAGCAGCAGTTCCTGATACGAAGAGTAAATCTTTTAAATTATCATTATTAAAATCACTTATTTCGCAGTTTAATTTGTTTATAAAATCACCATCTACTTTAAGGCTATCATTTAGAACCCAAAGACTGTTGTCTTTTTTATATAAGAACAATTTAATAAATGTGTTTTGATTTGTAACAATTTTATAGATGTCTATTTTATTTTTTGTTTTGGCTCCAAAGTTGGTAGAATCAGAATAAAATTCAATAGTATCACAAATTGCGATATTTTCAACTTCATTTGAATGTTTTTTAAAGTTGTTTTCTTCATTTGATTTATTACAACAAATTAGTAAAACTGATAAAAAAGTTATCAATATTATTTTCATTTTTTTTAACCTTTAAATATAATTTACTTCAACCTTTCCAAAACGCCTTTTCGTTTTACAATATTCTTGTAATCCCACTGAATTTCTTTTGCTTTTTGAACCCAAATTTCTAAATCAGGAATATTAATTTCATTAACGGAATTATAAAAAATAGAAGCATCTTGAAACTTGCCACCTAAAACATTCAGTTTGTCTTCCTCAAACGATTTTCCGCTCCAAAATAGTAATCGGATGCCTTTCTTTTGTTTACTATATCCCACAATCGGATTGCCGTCTAAAAACCAAACGGGATGTGCATGCCAAATTTTATTTTCAGCTTCAGGTAGATAGAAGTTGATTTGTTCTGCTAATGCATTGCAAATCAATTGGTCTTCTGTTGATTGAGAGTTGTTGTAAGCTTGTACATCTAAATTCATAAGAATTTTGTTTCAATCAAATGTAATAAAAAACTCCGATGAAAATCGGAGTTTTTATATTTTTCTAAAATCTGTGTTCCTAAAAGTTAAAAACCATTAACAATAGCTAAAAAGTCATTTGCTTTTAACGCAGCACCACCAATTAATCCACCATCAACATCAGGTTTTGAAAAGATTTCTTTGGCGTTATCTGGTTTTACACTTCCTCCGTATAAAATGGTTAAATTGTCCGCGATATCAAAGCCATAAACTTTTTCTACCAACCTTCTAATGAATTTATGCATTTCTTGTGCTTGTTCTGGAGATGCGGTTTCGCCAGTTCCAATTGCCCATACCGGTTCGTAAGCCAAAACAATATTCGCCCAATCTTTCTTTTCTAAATGAAACAATCCATCGCGAAGTTGGTATTCCACAATATTGAAATGATTGTTTTGTTGACGGTCTTTCAATTCTTCCCCAAAGCAGAAAATCACGCGCATTTCATGTTTTAGTGCAGTGTTTACTTTACTCGCTAATAAAGCATCCGTTTCATGAAAATACGCACGTCTTTCGCTATGACCTAAGATGACAGTGTTTACTCCAATATCAGTTAACATAGAAGCTGCAATTTCTCCTGTAAAAGCGCCACCTTCTGCTTGGTGCATGTTTTGAGCGGCTACTGTAATTCCATTTCCATTTGTAATCTCAACAGCTTTTGATAGGTTCACAAATGTGGGTGCTACAATAATTTCAGTAGAAGTATTTGGTTTTTTCGCTATAATTTCTTCTAATAATGCAACCGTTTCTTTTTGCGTTTTGTGCATTTTCCAGTTTCCGGCAACGATATTTTTTCTCATTTAATTTTCATTTTTATTAATTCCAAAAGTACTAATTTGTTTGTTTAATTAGTACTTTTTGATCACCTCATTTCAATAAACTTACGCAAAGGTTTGCGAAGATTCGACTTTTATTTAACCTTGTTTAATACCTCTTTTATTTTGTCAAAGTCTTTTTCTATGGCTCTGTATAAAACAATTTTACCGGTTTTATCTACAATTAAATATCTTGGAATCCAATCTACATCTAATGATTTTCCAAATGGACCTTTCATGTTATCACCAATGAAATAATTCTCACCTTCTACTTCATGTTTTTCGATTCCTTGAATCCATTTTTCAAATGTTTTGTCAAAGGATAAGTTTACAAAAACAACGTCTTTACCATAAATTTGGTTTAATTTTTTAACTTCTGGCATTGCTTTAATACAATCGGAACACCATGAAGCCCAAAGTTCTATAAATATCGTCTTTCCTTCATGTTTTTTTACTACTTCTTGGAAAGTAATTGGCTGATCATTTGTTGTTTTTAAAGTATAATTAAGACTTTCATTTTTAAATGCAGTTTCTTCTTTTTGAGCACATCCTAAAGTGCTGATTAGCATAGTAGCTAAAACGAATATTTTTTTCATAGCTTATTTTTTTAATTCCGAATACGGTTTTTTAATTAATTTTTTGAATTCAGCTCCGTTGAATTTATTTTCATTGATGCCGTCGTAGTATTTGAATTCGTTTCCATTCCATAAATATTTTACTCCAGGTGTATCTCTTCCTGAACCTAATTCAGTCCAAAACGGAATCACATCAATCATTTTGTATGGGAATTTCGTTCCTGCGAATTCAAAGAAAGTTGGAATTTTCTCTGGTTCTTCATTCATGAAAATCACGTAAACAGGAGGAAAGTTTTTGTCTTTTTTGCGCATTTCGTTCAATTCTTTTGCCGTATCCATACAATGGTCGCAACCCGGAACAAAATAGCACAGAATCTTTTTATCGGTATCAATACCTGGAAAATATTTCTCGTAACCCGATTTTACTTTTTTAGGAGCATCTTCGGCTTTCTTTTCTTCGGCTTTTTTAATAGTATCTTTAATGATTTCACCTTTTGGCTCTTCAACATTTAATAAAGCACTAGAATCTGCAATAACTCCTAAATTTTCTAGAATTTCAGAAGTTGGTTCTTCCATAACTTCTGCAACTGGTCGAATAGGAGCCACCATAAAAAGGCCTAAAATACAACCTAAAGCAACCGATTTCAATAACCAAAAATTCGATTTTCCATCAGCAGGTAGTATTTTGAATAACCAAATTAGCAATCCAATAGCAATGATATTTTTGATAATGGCTTCTACTGGTGTCATTGGAATTAATTCTCCAAAACAACCACAATTTCCTGCATTTCCACTTACAAAAGAGGTGTAACTTAAGTGAATTACAAAAACCGCTAACAATAAAATCGTAGCTGGAATCGTGATTTTTTTTAAGTAATCTTTTAATAAAATTGCAATTCCAAGTGCGAATTCAATTCCGATTAAAATTCGAGAGAAATAAGGAGCAAAACCCTCTGAAAATCCTAATGGATACAATTGTTTTACTTCAAAAGTGGAAATTGCAAAATAAGGCGATGGATATAATTTGGCTACAGCCGAAACAATAAATAAGGCAGAAATAATTAGGCGTAAAATCCAACTTAAGTTTTCTTTTTTCATGCTTTTTTTGATTTTTGATAAAAATACAATTTACAAAAAAGGTAATGTGTTAACGACTTGTTATTTATTTTCCATTAAAATCAAGGCGAAAACCGAATAGTTAATCATATCTTGATAGTTAGCATCAATTCCTTCCGAAACTAAAGTTTTTCCTTTGTTGTCTTCAATTTGCTTCACGCGCAATAACTTTTGAATGATTAAATCGGTTAACGAACTGATTCGCATATCACGCCAAGCTTCGCCATAATCATGGTTTTTGTTTTCCATCAAGGCTTTCGTTTCTGCAATTTTCTCATCATATAGTCTAATTGCTTCATTAGCTGACATGTCAGGTTGACTCGCAACTCCTTTTTCCATTTGAATCAAAGCCATCGCACAATAATTGATAATTCCGATGAATTCTGAAGTTTCACCTTCGTCCACTTTTCGCACTTCGTTTTCTTGTAAACTGCGAATTCTTTGGGCTTTAATGAAAATTTGGTCAGTTAAAGAAGGCAAACGTAAAACACGCCATGCGGTTCCGTAATCATGTGCTTTTTTTGAAAATAAATCGCGACAAACCGCTATAACTTTATCATATTGTTGAGAAGTATTCGACATTATTTGCTGTATATTTGTGTGAGAATTTTCAAAAGTAATGAATTAAGTCAAAAAGGAAAAGTCAAAAGTGAAAAGAAATCAAAATTAAGATGAATATCAATTGCAACGGAAATTTAATCGATTTATCAACTCCAAAAGTTATGGGGATTTTGAATGTGACGCCCAATTCGTTTTACGATGGCGGCAAGCACAAAGAAATCAATTCGATTATTCATCAGGTAGATAAAATGTTGTCCGAAGGAGCTGATTTTGTTGATATTGGAGCGTATTCGAGTAAGCCAAGTGCCGAATTTGTCTCGGAAGAAGAAGAAATCAAACGTCTGGTGCCGATTGTAAAATCATTAGTTGAAACGTTTCCCAATATTATTTTATCAGTAGATACATTTCGAGCTAATGTTGCGAAAGCTTCAGTGGAAAATGGAGTTGCGATGGTAAATGACATTGCCGCAGGTTTGTTAGATGATAAAATGTTGGAAACCGTTGCTCAATTGAAAGTGCCGTACATTATGATGCACATGCGTGGCAATCCACAAACGATGCAAAGTTTGACAGATTATAACGACATTGTAAAAGAAATGATTTTCTATTTTTCGGAGCGCATTCAGAAGGCGAGAAGCTTTGGAATTTCGGATATTGTAATTGATCCTGGATTTGGTTTTGCCAAAACATTAGAGCAGAATTATGAAGTGTTGCATAAAATGGAGTTGTTTTCAATATTAGAATTACCAATATTAGTCGGAGTTTCGCGAAAATCAATGATTTATAAAGTATTGGAAAGTTCGCCACAAGAAGCTTTAAATGGAACTTCGGTTTTGAATACGATTGCGTTGCAAAAAGGAGCAAAAATTCTCCGAGTGCATGATGTAAAAGAAGCAGTGGAATGTGTTAAACTAGTCAATAAATTAAGTTAAGAATGAAAAGAATTGTAGTAGTAATTACTTTATTGTCTTTGTTTTCTTGTAGCGATAAAGAAGTATTGTTACCTCAAGAAGAGGTTTCGGTTATGAGAGAGATAGTGGATCATTCTCCTATTTATATGTTTTTTAAAACAGAATCGAATCAGTATAACAAGAAAAAAACAGATACTATTATTGAAGTAAATCGAAAAAATTCCATTTCTTCAACTAATTGGGTGTTTAATATTGATAAACGCTTGCCCTTAAAGTTAGTGATTCCGGAACTTATAGTATTACAAAATAAAAAGAAGAAAAGTTCTCATGCTAAAGAAGGAACGATGAATGTTTTTACGTATTCTGATAGTGTTTCTAAGAACTTGGCTTTTTTACCTTTTACAGATGTAAAATTCGAATACAGAAATCAATTACAAGATACTTTATCCTCAGAAATTGTTGAAAAAACGAATCATTCACAAAAGTTAAACATTTATTTTAAGAAAGATAATTCAATTGTTGTGGATGGAAATGAGGTTTCTCGTAACGAATTCATCGATTTTGTCAAGAAGCAAACGACAACTACAGTAGGTCCTGGAAAAGCAATTGTAGTATGTTTACATTTTGATGATCGTTTAACTTACAAACAATACCTTCATAATAAAATTTTAGTTTGGAGAATCAATAGCGATAAAGTGCAATTGTCGTCAACGGAATTGATACTTAAACATCGCAAATAGATTTAGTAGACACTATCTAATAGTTTTAATATTACAAAGAGTACTCGAAAATATTTATTATTTCGGGTACTCTTTTTTTTAAAAAAACGTTATTCAATTTGCTGATAAATAACAATAATTGGACTTTAGGTATGATTTTCAATAGTTATTTCTTATCTTTATAAGGTATTAAGAATAGAAAATACTTATGATTGGATAAGAAATAACATTCTGTCTCCATAAAATACTAATGATTTTAATTCGAAATTTGAAATCATAAAACATAAAATAAATAATCGTTAAATATGAAAAAAGTTTTATTAACAACCAGTTTATTTCTTGGCCTAGTTGCTATGGCACAAGAGACGGCTACTTGTCCTGTAACAGGAAGAACAATGACCATTTCTAAAGAAAATGCTCAAGGTGGACCTCATGGTGGTGATTATCACAACATGAGTGGCAATAACAAGTCAGTTACTGCCCCAGCGTCATCAGGAAGTACCAATGTTGACAAAAACAAACAATGGTGGCCAAATCAATTGAATTTAAACGTATTGCGTCAGAATTCAGAAAAGTCTGATCCTATGGGGCCTAAATTTGATTATGCGAAAGAATTTCAATCGCTAGATTATGAGGCGCTTAAGAAGGATTTACGTGAATTAATGACACAATCACAAGATTGGTGGCCTGCAGATTTTGGACACTATGGTGGTTTATTTATTCGTATGGCTTGGCACAGTGCAGGAACTTACAGAACAGGTGATGGTAGAGGAGGAACTCGCGCAGGGCAACAACGTTTTGCACCACAAAACAGTTGGCCAGACAATGGTAACTTAGACAAAGCACGTCGTTTACTATGGCCTATCAAACAAAAATATGGTAACAAGATTTCTTGGGCCGATTTAATGATTTTAACAGGAAACGTTGCTTTAGAATCTACTGGATTTAAAACCTTTGGTTTTGCAGGAGGTAGAGAAGATGTTTGGGAACCAGAATCTCATGTATATTGGGGACCAGAATCTAAATGGTTAGATGATAAACGTTACTCTGAAGGTAGAAAATTAGAGAATCCATTAGCAGCGGTTCAAATGGGATTAATTTATGTTAACCCTGAAGGTCCTAATGGAAATCCAGACCCAGTACTAGCAGCAAAAGACATTCGTGAAACTTTCGGAAGAATGGGAATGAATGATGAAGAAACTGTTGCTTTAATTGCTGGAGGTCATACTTTAGGAAAAACACATGGTGCAGGTGATGCTAAAAATGTAGGTCCAGAACCAGAAGCAGCTCCTATTGAAGAGCAAGGTCTAGGATGGAAAAGTACTTACAAATCAGGTAAAGGTACAGATGCAATTACATCAGGATTAGAAGTAACTTGGACATCAACACCAGCAAAATGGGGCCACGATTACTTAACCTTCTTATTTAAATACGATTGGGAATTAACTACAAGTCCTGCTGGAGCAAAACAATGGGTTGCTAAAACAGACGATAAGATTATCCCAGATGCATTTGATAAAAATAAAATGCACAAGCCTTACATGTTAACTACCGATTTATCGTTACGTTACGATCCTATTTACGAAAAAATATCAAGACGATTCTTAGATAATCCAGAAGCATTTAATGAAGCTTTTGCTCGTGCTTGGTTTAAATTAACTCACCGTGACATGGGACCGAAAACTACTTATTTAGGCCCAGAAGCCCCAAAAGAAGATTTAATTTGGCAAGATCCAATTCCGGCTGTAAATCACAAATTAGTGAATGATAAAGATATCAAATCTTTAAAAGCTCAAATTGTTGCTTCAGGATTAACGATTCAAGATATGGTAACGGTTGCTTGGGCTTCTGCTTCTACTTATAGAGGTTCAGACAGAAGAGGTGGAGCTAATGGTGCACGCATTCGTTTAGAGCCACAAAGAAGTTGGGAAGTAAACAATCCAGCACAACTAAACCGTGTATTATCGGCTTTAGAGAAAATTCAGGCTGATTTTAACGCGAAATCTAAAGACAAAAAAGTTTCAATTGCCGACTTAATTGTTTTAGCTGGAAATGTAGGAGTAGAGCAAGCTGCTAAGAATGCGGGTTACAATGTTCAAGTTCCATTTACTCCTGGTAGAATGGATGCTTCTCAAGATCAAACTGATGTAAAATCATTCGCAGTATTAGAACCACAAGCAGATGGTTTCCGTAATTACTTAAAAACAAAATATACTGTTTCTACAGAAGAATTATTAGTAGATAAAGCACAATTATTAACTTTAACTGCTCCTGAAATGACAGTTTTAGTAGGTGGTATGAGAGCTTTAAATGCAAATTATGATGGTTCTAAACACGGAATCTTCTCAGCTGATAAAAACAAATTAAACAACGATTTCTTTGTAAATTTATTAGCTATGGGAACTACTTGGAAAGCTACTTCAAATGACCAAGAACTTTTTGAAGGTCATGATATGAAAACGAATGCTGTAAAATGGACAGCTACTCGTGCCGATTTAATCTTTGGTTCTAATTCAGAATTAAGAGCTATTGCTGAAGTATATGCGCAAGAAGACAACAAACAAAAATTTGTAAATGACTTCGTGGCTGCTTGGACAAAAGTGATGAACTTAGACCGCTTTGATGTAAAAAAATAAACCCTTTTTTTCCAAATACTTAAGCCTGTAAATCTTGTGTTTACAGGCTTTTTTTATAAATAGTATAAGTCCATTCTAAGAACGTTATTGATAGTAACGTTTTTTATGGCATAAATTTTTACCAATGCAAAAAAAGCAATATCCAATATTTAAATTTAGCCTACCACATCTATTGGGATTGTATGGGATATGTATGGGATATGTATGGAGTAGCAGCTATTTAGCAAATGGCCAATATTTGTGTAAAATGACTTAATATGACAGGTTTTGATAGGTTTTGACCTCTTTTGATAGCTTATGATAGGTTTGTTCTAATTTTATAGGGGTTTTGTTCGTAGTTTGTTCGAACGTTGTTCGTATGCGCTTCGTAAAATGGGATGGTTCTTCGAACAACGTAGGAAGAAAGGCAAAAAGAAATACAACCAATGGGAAGAAATTCGTGCTATTTTAATAGTAAAAAGATAAGGAAGAATAATTTGTTTTGTAAGTAGTATATTTTCATTTGCTGTACAGTAATTGGTAAATTTCCCTAGGGGAATTGTACAAATGCCCTAGGGTAAATAATTAAATGCCCTAGGGTAAATAAAATTATACTACCTAAAAACAAAAAATAGTGTAATGTAAAATTTCTAAAAACTACTATTTATTTTAATTTACTAACTAAAAAAAGTGAACCATATTTGATATGTACCAATTTATAATTATATTTGAGTAAACAAAAAAAAACTCAGCAACTTTCGACAATCTTGCCAATTTGGGATAAAAGGGGTTTTAAAGTTTTGTATATAAACAAGTTAGCAACAAGCGTGTTACAAAAATATCTTAAAAATTAAAATTTAAAAATAATGTTTATATATGGAAACAGAAGAAATAGAAGAAAAATTTGAAGCAGAATTAAAATGGGGTAGTTATTATTTTTTATATTCTTTCATTTTATCATTTGTATTCACTTTATTTCAACTCTTTTTTCTAAAACAAAGCCGTGATAATGTATACATTATACTATTTTTTAATTTAATTCTTTTGCTTTTTCTCTCTAGGAAATGTTTTCTTGAAAAAAGATCAAAAAAGAACTTGAATTTTGTCTCGAAACTATTCATAATTTTAAAAATATTTTTTATAAACTACTTCTTTATTTCTTTAATAACAATAGATAATGGTGATTTCTTAATGCCAAAAAGAGAATTGGAAATTATAGAAAACGAAAAAAGTTTAAATGACACAAAAAGTAATTTATTAAATGACTTTATAAACTTTGTGAAAAAAATCTAAAAAAGACGACAAAATTATATACAAAAAACCGCCAGTTGCTAACAACGGTAACTGTTGCACAACTCCCTTTTTTTAAAATATCCCGAAGTTTCGGGACAAAAAACATAAAATTCAACCTCTTTTAAAGCAATTTAAGAGCGATTTATTTTTTAGTTGTAGTTCAAAATCATAAAATTTAGTTAGCTTATAATCAAGGTTTTGTAGTCTGTAATCATTGATTTTATAAAAGCAAAACACTTTCCTTGTTTTAGGGAAATTCCTTGGATGTGTTGCATACATAATAATACAACTATTCTATTTTTCTTACCGCTATTTAGCTATATTTAATGATAGGATTACTTCGTCAGTTCGCTGTCGCTCGGGTGTGCAGTTTTTTTACAATCTGATGTTTTGAGAAATGCTTGGACTACGCATTGAAAGAACAAAA
This sequence comes from Flavobacterium fragile, assembly GCF_023634865.1. GTDB lineage: Bacteria > Bacteroidota > Bacteroidia > Flavobacteriales > Flavobacteriaceae > Flavobacterium > Flavobacterium fragile. The sequence continues at coordinate 97,883 of NZ_JAMLJN010000005.1, read as the reverse complement.
CGATTTTGTATATTTGAACCTATGAATTTTATTAGAGAAAATATTGAACTCATTAATGCGCTTTGTAAATCACACAAAGTAAAGCGTTTATATGCGTTTGGTTCTGTGTTAACTGACAAATTTAATGAGCAAAGTGATGTGGATTTAATCGTCGATTTTAATGATATTCAATTGCTTGATTACGCCGACAATTATTTTGACCTGAAATTTTCTCTAGAAGACACTTTAAAAAGACCTGTGGATTTGTTAGAAGAAAAAGCAATAAAAAATCCTTACTTCAAAAAGGCTATCGAGAAAAATAAGCAATTGATTTATGGATGATTACATTTATGCATGGCTTTATGATATAAAAACTTCAATTGAAGAAATTGAAAGTTATTTTCCAGCAGGTAAAGTTTTTCAACATTATCACGAAGATTTAAAAACTAAACGTGCAGTTGAAAGAAATATTGAAATTATTGGAGAAGCAATGAGTAGAATTTTAAAAGTTGAACCACAAATCGAAATTTCAAACTCAAGAAAGATAGTTGATGCACGAAACAAAATAATTCATGGATATGATGAAATTTCAGATGATGTTATTTGGGGAATTATAGTCAACAATCTTCCAATCCTAAAAAGTGAAGTGGAAAATCTATTGCCAGATTAGCAGTTCTTAAAATCGATTAGACGGATCCGTCATAAACTGACAGAGTGCGCCTCTCAAATGTTTACATTCACGAAATCCTATAAAAAAACAAACCCAACTTTGAGTACACCACCGAGTCCTTCGACAAGGCTCAGGATAAACCAAGCGGGTCATCCCGAAAATACGGGACAGGCTCCAAGAGATGGGTTAAGTTGTAAATGTAATTCGGTTAAGTATGTGGTAAATTTAAATTATAATTTAACTAATACTAATGCAACTGTTGAAGTTTTTGATGCAACGGCTAGGTTGATTCAAAATGTGGCTTTAAATTCTGTTTCAGGAAGTAGTGAGCGAATGTTAGTGCTTATCCTGCTGGGGTGTATCTGGTTTTGGTTAAGCAAGTTGCTGTGGTGGTTTCTAGTAGTAAGTTGGTGGTGGAGTAGATGGTTTCAGGTTTCAAGTTGTGGACTAAACTGTGTTTAGTCGTTTGCCTAAGGTTAGGAGATTCCTAGCAGGCTAGGAATGACAAGAGAAACAATCTTTAGTTATGGCAAAACAGATGCTCTAAAACTTTAGTTACATTGTCTCATACCAACTAAACTTGGATTGAATAATTGCTTCTTTTTCCTTTTTTAAGTAATCCAAATAGGCAAGGGCGGCAGGGTTGTGGTTTTTGCCTTTTACCCAGATTAAGCTCCAATTGGTTTTTATAGGCAATCCTTTTAATGGAATAATTTGTAAGTCGTTGTTTTGTATTTCTTTACGAATACCAATTAAAGGCATAATTGAACATCCTAATCCTGCTAAAATGGCTTGTTTTATGGCTTCGTTTGAGGTTAATTCCATTCGCTTGCTAATCTTTACATCTTGTTGCACAATGAAACGCTCCATTATTTGACGTGTTCCAGAACCATTTTCTCTAAACAATAGGGGACGGTTTTCTAAAATAGCTTCGATTTTCTTTTTCTTGGTGAAATCTTCTTCTGTATTGCCTACTAAGAATAATTTGTTTTGCATTAAATCAATTTTTTCTACTTTCATTTTTTCAGGTAGAATAGAAACCAAAGCAAAATCTACTTCATTGTTTTGCAAACTTTTCACCACTTTATTTTTATTGGTTACATCCATTTCTAATTCTACTCCAGGATGCATTTTTAGAAAATCGGCTAAAAAATAAGGCATTACATATTTACCAGTAGAAACGACAGAAATCTTTATTTTGCCAAAAAGTTGCCCTTTATACGCTAGTGTTTTATAATCAATGGTACTAACTTGTTGTAAAATTTGTTCGGCCGCTTCGGCAATTTCTTTACCAAAATCAGTTACATATATTTTTCTTCCTACTACTTCTGTAAGTGGAATTTCAAATTGGTCTTGAAAGTTTTTTAATTGAATAGACACCGCAGGTTGGGTTAAATGCAACTCTTCGGAAGCCTTAGTAACACTCTGATTTTGCACTACTTTAAGAAATATTCGCAACTGATTCAATGTGTAATTCATAAAAATACTTTATATAATGTATAGCAAATATAAATAAAAATATATGAAATAAAGTATAGAGATTTGCATAAAAATAATCAAAACATGAGAAAAGTTACGATTGCTAAAGGAGACGGAATTGGTCCAGAAATCATGGAAGCGGTTCTAAAGATTATTAAAAAATCAAATGCTCCCATTGATTTTGAAGAAATTGAAATTGGAGAAAAAGTGTATTTAGGAGGGAATACTTCGGGTATTTCAGAGGCTTCATGGGAAGTGATCCGAAAAAACAAAGTACTATTAAAAGCACCTATTACCACGCCTCAAGGGGGTGGTTACAAGAGTTTAAATGTTACGATGCGAAAAGCATTAGGATTGTTTGCTAACATTCGTCCTTGTGTGTCGTTACATCCTTTTGTAGCTACGAATTTTCCAAATTTAGATGTTGTAATTGTTCGTGAAAATGAAGAAGATTTATATGCCGGAATTGAACACCAGCAAACGGATGAAGTAGTGCAATGCTTAAAATTAATCAGTCGTCCAGGTTGCGAAAAAATTATTCGTTATGCCTTTGAATACGCTCAAAATTATGGTCGCAAAAAAGTAACTTGCTTCAGTAAAGACAATATTATGAAGCAAACCGATGGTTTATTCCACCAAGTTTTCAAGGAAATTGCCATGGAATATCCAAACATCGAAGCGAATCATATGATTATCGATATCGGTACAGCTTATTTAGCAGATCATCCCGAGAAATTTGATGTCATTGTGACTTCGAACTTATACGGAGATATCATTTCGGATGTAGCAGCACAAATTGCAGGTTCGGTAGGATTAGCAGGTTCGGTAAACATTGGAAACGAATGTTCAATGTTTGAAGCGATTCATGGTTCGGCTCCTGATATTGCGGGACAAAACATTGCCAATCCATCAGGATTATTACAGGCTGCAATTGCAATGTTATATCACTTAGGTTATGCAGCAGAAGCTACTAAAATCCAAAATGCTTGGTTGAAAACGTTAGAGGAAGGAATCCACACAGCAGATATTTACAATGATAAATTGAGCAAACAATTGGTTGGAACATCAGAATTCGCTGATGCTGTAATTGCCAATTTCGAAAAAGTACCAAGTATTTTAAAAGCGGTAACACCTCCTAAAAATTCTGTCATTCAGTTGCCCGAATACAAAAGAAAAGAAGCTTCTCCAAAAGAGTTGTTAGGGGTAGATTTGTTTGTACACTGGAGTGGAGTAGATGCCAATGTTTTAGCTGAAAAACTAAAAGCTTTGACAACTGAAAGCATGGATTTGGTTATGATTTCTAACCGAGGTGTGAAAGTTTGGCCTAATGGGTTTTCGGAAACCTTTTGTACCGATCATTGGAGATGCCGTTTTCAGTCGAACCAACCGCTAGAAAAAATTGTAATTGTAACGCTTTTGGGTAAGGCAATTGATTTAGGAATCGATGTTATTAAAACTGAAAATCTATATCAATTCAATGGTGTGAAAGCATATTCCATGGGACAAGGTCAGTAAATAATAGTGTTATGAAAAAAATATTTATTCAAATCCTACTGATTACATGTGTCATGATAGCATCTTTTTTGATTTTTAAATTGATGACAAATCTTGAAATTATATATCAAGAACTTTGTGTAGGATTGTTGATTTTGGTTTTACTTACTATGATTCGATTGATAAACAATTTAACTGATATTACATATGGAAATCGTGAAGAAAATTAATTTGATTGATGATGAGTTTAGTTCGGCAGAAGCGAATGAAATTTTGATGGATTTATACAATAAAAATATCAATTTTAATAAAATACAAAATTTTAGTTCTCAAATTCGCTTTGGAGAAGATGATGAAAAAGCTTTAAATAGAATTGCGCAACTAAAAGAGAGTGTGAGTAGTATTGCTGAAATTTTAGAAGAAGCAAAAGCACAAAATAAAAAATTGAAAATCAAATCATTCATTGAAATTGAGTATGAAGACTAAACCTGATTTTTTTTCGGGTCGACGTTTACTTATCGTAACGAAACATCAAAAGGAAGAAGTTTTAGCTCCATTATTTGAGGAAGCCCTTGGCGTAACTTGTTTTGTTGCCAGAAATTTTGATACGGATCGTTTAGGAACGTTTTCGGGTGAAATCGCTCGAAAAGATGATGCTTTAACAACGCTTAGAAAAAAATGTTGGGAAGGAATGCAAGCTGAGGGATTTGATTTAGCGGTAGCAACTGAAGGTTCGTTTGGAAATCATCCTACCGTATTTTTTTCTCCGGCCAATGATGAGTTAATTATGTTAGTAGATCAGAAAAACAATCTCGAAATTGTGGAACGCGTCCTAAGCATGGAAACCAATTTTTATAGTTCAGAACTTCAAACTCGAGACGAATTAAAAGCTTTTTTAGACAAAGTACAATTTCCTTCGCATGGTGTTATTTTAAAGGATGCTACCGAAAATTGGACTGAAATTTATAAAGGTATTACCGATTATGATTTGTTAGAAAACATGTACAATAAAATAGTTGCTACTCATAAGAAATGTTTCATCGAAACGGACATGCGAGCACTGTTCAATCCAACCCGTTTGAAAGTAATAAAAGAAGTTGGTTTAAAATTAATTGATAAGTTACAGTCGACATGTTCCGAATGCTTCTTTCCCGGTTTTGGTGTGGTTGGAGCCGAAACCGGTTTATTATGTAGCAGTTGTTCAATGCCAACACGCTCCACTTTGGCATATATATACAAATGCCAACATTGCAATTATGAATCTGAAGTTTTGTATCCGAATGGTAAGAAAACGGAAGACCCAATGTATTGCGATTTTTGTAATCCTTAAAAAGAAATGATAAGTACAGATATTAATTTAGCTGTTCAGCATCTTAATGAAAATGGTATCATAGGTTTTCCAACCGAAACCGTTTACGGATTGGCAGGAAATGCTTTTGAAACCGAAGCCATTCATAAAATATTTGACGTAAAAAAGCGTCCTACTTTTAATCCCTTAATCGTTCACATTAAAGGAATTGAAGATTTAGAACAAGTTGCGCAAGAAATTCCGCCCATAGCCTATGAATTAGCAACTGCTTTTTGGCCTGGACCCTTGACTATGATTTTAAAAAAGCAACCTCACATTCCAGATTTGGTAACTGCTAATCAAGATACAGTGGCAATTCGTGTTCCGAATCATCCGGTGGCTTTGGAGCTTTTAAAACATTTAGATTTTCCTTTAGTGGCTCCGAGTGCGAATCCTTTTACTAGTATAAGTCCAACAAGCGCTGAACATGTTGAAAATTACTTTGGAAATCAAATCAATATGGTTTTGGATGGAGGCGAATGTTTGGCTGGAATCGAATCAACGATTGTTGGATTTGACGATAATAGCGTGGTGGTATATCGTTTGGGCGCATTAGCTTTGGAAGAAATTGAAAAAGTTTCAGGAAAAGTAGCCTTGTTGAACAAGAAAAAAAAGCACCCGGTGGCACCCGGAATGTTACTTAAGCACTATTCGCCCAAAACAGATTTTATACTTACAAGAAATGTTCATCAAGAGCTAGAATGGTATTCAGACAAGAAAGTAGGATTATTACTTTTTAATTCTTTTTTACCAGAATGTGATAGCAACAATCAAATCGTTCTATCGGAGGAAAGCGATTTACAACTTGCCGCATCCAGGTTATATAATGCGATGCATCAATTGGATAAAATGAATTTGGATGTAATACTTGCAGAACGTTTGCCTGAATATGGTTTAGGAGTTTCTATCAACGATAGATTAGAACGTGCTTCAAAAAAATAACACAACAATTAAAAATTAAAAAATGGATTTTAGTTTACTATTTGAGAATTTAACCAATCCGGCTCTACTTTATTTTATTTTAGGAATTATCGCAGTGTATTTGAAAAGCGATTTAGAGATTCCTAATAATTCTTCTAAATTTATTTCTCTTTATTTATTATTTGCAATCGGTTTCAAAGGAGGTCAAGAATTATCGCATGAAACCATAAATAGTGAAATTATATGGTCGATGTTATTCGGAATATCAATTGCAATTGTGATTCCGTTATACACTTTTTTCATTTTGAAACGTAAATTAAATGTATATGATGCGGGAGCCATTGCAGCAGCTTATGGTTCGATTAGTGCTGTAACTTTTGTAACAGCTGTTTCATATCTAGAATCACATCAATTGTCACTTCATGGCTATATGGTGGCCATTATGGCGCTTATGGAATCGCCAGCTATTATAGTGGGTTTGGTATTGATTTCCATTTTTAACAAAGAGCAAACTCAAAAAATTAATAAAACCGAAATTTTACGCCATTCTTTCACCAATGGAAGTGTATTGTTAATTTTAGGTAGTTTGGTAATCGGTTTCTTAACTAATGCCAAAGATGCCCAAGGAATTCAACCTTTTACAAATGATTTATTCAAAGGTTTTTTAGCCATTTTTTTGTTAGATATGGGAATTACTAGCGGTAAAAAATTGAAATCCTTCTTTGCTCATGGTTGGTTTCCATTTGCTTTTGCTTTACTGATTCCATTAGTAAACGGTAGTATTTTTGCTTGGTTGAGTGGTTTTGTTACAGAGGATATTTCAAATCGATTTATCTTTTCTATACTTGCTGCTAGTGCATCCTATATCGCTGTTCCGGCTGCTATGAAAATAACGGTTCCAAAAGCTAATCCGGGATTATTTTTACCAATGGCATTAGCGATAACTTTTCCTGTAAATATTACTATTGGAATGCCGATATACTTTTACATTGTACAGCATTTTTAACGAATATAGATTTTACAAAAAAAGCCTGTAAATCAAACGGTTTACGGGCTTTTAGTCTGTTTTGAATTTGTTTTAGTGGAGTCGGAGAGAATCGAACTCTCGTCCAAACAAGCAATCAAATAGCTTTCTACACGCTTAGTTTCATCTTGGGTTTTCGACAAAGAGCAAGGCTAGAAACTGCCACTCTTTGCTTAGCTCTGTCAGTGTCAGAACGGATTTAAAGCATTACCGTTCCTAGGTTTACTTTTACGGTTCCCCTAAACCAACCGCCATAAACCAAGGCTTTTGAGGAGAATCTAGCTTTCCGACCTTGTCGGAACTAGGCAAATCTTACTGTAATTCAGATTAAGCAGCTAAAGCGTAATTATTTTCGCCGTTTATAAGTTCGTACATTTGGATTTACGAGCTAAACATACAATGCTCGACGTGCTTACTAATCAATTCCACTCGCTGTCAAAACCAGTCGACCCCAATTTTTGAATGTTTCGCCGCAGTAATTACTGTGCTGACATTTCTACAAAATCAAAAAGTAATACAAAATTACATTCTTTTTTTCAATTAAAAAAACTTTGAAAAGTTATCTCATAAAAGTTATATTTGTAACATTAAATAAAGTTTCAGTTATATAATTTATTTTTTATGAAGTTTGGTATTATCAAAGAAAGAAAAAATCCGCCTGATAGAAGAGTGGTCTTTACTCCTGAAGAGTTGGTACGTCTGCAGTCAGCACATCCAGAAGCAGAAATTAAAGTGGAAAGTTCTGATATCAGAATTTTTTCGGATGATCAATATCATGCAGCTGGTCTAAATGTCACAACAGACATGTCAGATTGCGATGTTCTCTTTGGAGTTAAAGAAGTGCCTATTGAGGCTTTAATTCCAAATAAAAAATATTTTTTCTTTTCTCACACGATAAAGAAACAACCTTACAATAGAAAATTATTACAAGCTATTTTGGCAAAAAATATTGAATTATATGATCATGAAACTATTGTTAACGCTACTAATCAACGGTTGATAGGATTTGGTCGCTATGCTGGATTAGTAGGTGCTTATAATGGATTTAGAGGTTTTGGAATCAAATATGAATTGTTTAATGTGCCTAAAGCTGAAACATTAAATGGAAAGGATGACTTAATTGCACGTTTAAAGCGTCAAACCCTTCCAAACATAAAAATTGTGCTTACAGGTCATGGAAAAGTGGGTATGGGGGCTAAAGAAATTCTAGACGGAATTAAAATTAAGCAAGTTAGTGTTGAGGATTTTTTAAATAAGAAATATACAGAACCTGTTTATACCCAAATAGATGTCTTGGATTACAATAAACGCAAAGATGGACAAGTTTTAGATAATAATGATTTTTATAAAAATCCTCAAGATTACGTTTCCGACTTTGAGCGTTTTACTAAAGTAGCTGATATGTATATTGCCGGACATTTTCATGGCAATGGTTCGCCAGATATTTTAACTCGAGATATGCTTCGTGCTGCGGATAATAAAATTCAATTAGTTGCTGATATTTCATGCGATGTAAATGGACCAATTGCCTGTACCATCAAAGCATCTACAATTGCAGAACCGTTTTTTGGATATTTACCTAGTGAACACAAAGAGGTACCTTACACACATCCAGCTTCTATAATGGTAATGTCGGTAGATAATTTACCATGCGAATTACCTAAAGATGCTAGCGAAGGTTTTGGTGAAATGTTTATGCAACATGTAATTCCAGCTTTTTTCAATAGGGATAAAGACGGAATTTTACATAGAGCTAAAATTACTGAAAATGGTCAACTCACTCAACGTTTCAAATATTTACAAGATTACGTCGACGAAAAGCAAGAAGCTCTAGTCACTAAATAACAAGAACCCCGATTAAAATCGGGATTTTTTTATTATCTTTTACGAAAACGTTTTCGTTAAAAAATATGCCTATATACTTTTAATTTAGATTTTAATAATTGTATATTTAACTTTTATTAATTGATTTAAAAGTAACAAAAACCAACTAAAATATGCAAACAAATCAAGTTAAAACGAATTGGGCACAATTTATTCCATTAGTTACGGTCTTCTTTTTTTGGGGATTTGTAGCTGCTAGTAACGATATTTTAATTCCTGTTTTCAAAGAAGCTTTTGATTTAACACAAGGTCAAAGTCAATTAGTTTCGGTTGCCTTTTATGTAGCTTATACTGTAGGTTCAATTATTTACATGATTGTTTCCTATGTAACTAAAGGCGATTTAATCAATAGAATTGGCTATAAAAATTCTTTAGCTTTGGGTTTAATAATTTCTGCTTTGGGAACTTTATTGTTTTATCCAGCAGCCAATTCAGGTTCTTTTGAATTAATGCTATCTGGTTTATTTATAGTTGGTTTAGGTTTTTCACTTCAACAAACAGTTGCAAACCCACTAGCTATTGCATTGGGGCCAATTACGACTGGTTCTCAGCGATTAACATTGGCAGGTGGAGTTAATAATTTAGGAACTACTATTGGTCCGTTAATTGTAAGTTTTGCAATTTTTGGTTCGGCTACTTCTAGTAATACAACATTAGATATTGAAAGTGTAAAAATTCCATATTTAATTTTAGGTGCTGCTTTTTTACTAGTAGCTGTTTTTCTAAAATTTTCATCATTACCCGATAAACCAGAAGCTGTTGTTGAATCTGATGATTCTATTTCTAATGATAGAGGCCACGCTTTAAAATATCCGCAATTGATTTTAGGGATGATTGCCATATTTGTTTATGTGGGAGTAGAAGTTTCTACAGCTAGTAATTTACCTGCGTATATGGAAAAAGATTTAGGGTTTTTAACCAAAGATATTGCGCCTTATATTTCGTTGTATTGGGCGAGTTTGATGATTGGTCGATGGACAGGAGCTGTTGAAGCTTTCACCGATAAAATGGATTTACAGAAAATATTACGTTTTATTGCACCTTATTTAGCTTTCGGAGTGTTTTTATTTGTAAATGCCATTGCAAAACATGATTTAACTCCTTTTTATGTATATGCTTTCATCATTTTAGTACTTATTGGTGCTGATATTGCAAGTAAAGGAAATCCAGCGCGCATGTTGTTCATTTTCTCAGGTTTGGGAATTTTAGCCTTATTAATCGGAATGTTTACATCGGGAATGACAAGTGTTTATGCTTTTACTTCAGTAGGTTTGTTCTGTAGTACTTTATGGCCATGTATTTTTACTCTAGCCGTTAGCGGTTTAGGGAAAAACACGAGTCAAGGTAGTAGTTTTTTAATTATGATGATTATGGGAGGAGGAATAGTGAGTTGGTTACAAGGAGTTGTAGCAGATGAAACTACCATTCATGCGAGTTATATCATTGGAGTTCTTTGTTTTGCTTATTTAGCTTTCTATGCTTGGAAAGTAAAAGGAATATTAAAAGATCAAGGTATTAGTTTTGAAAGTAAAATTTCAGGTGGGCATTAATATTTAAATGCTAAAACAAAACCTCCGATTGAATAGTATCAGTCGGAGGTTTTTTTATAGTTATTTATTCCACTCAATCTTTCTCGAGAAATACATCACGGCTGCTAGGATGAAGAATAAGCCAATACTTCCTACCAATAACGCATAATCTTCTAGTTGAATAATTACATAAATAAAAGTATATAAAACACTCAACGAAGCTCCAATAAACATTGGGAACTTTTTATCTTTTAAAATCGAAATTGAATACAACGAAATCATAACGATAACGGAAGCTCCAGCTATCAAATAGGCAAAAGAAAACGAACTGTGTTCTGTAATCGAAATCAGTAAAGTGTAAAACATGATTAACGCAATTCCAATCATCGAATATTGAAAAATATGAATGTTGATTTTACTAATTGATTGAATCAAAAAGAAAATCAAAAAAGTTAATCCAATAACCAAAAAGCCATATTTAGAAGCGCGTTCACTTTGTTGGTATTCGTCAACTGGAGTAATGAAATCAACCGCAAAAGCATATTTACCTAATTCGGGTAAAATTTCAAAATAGTTTTGGGCAAACGGACGATTGAAATGTAATATTTTCCAATTCGCTTCAAAACCTTTTTCGGTAATTTCTCTTGAAATAGGTGAGAAGTTTCCGTTAAAGTTCGGAGAATTCCAATTTGAAGTCATTTTAGCATCCGTAGTTTTTCCAATCGGAACCATTTTTACTTGTTTGCTTCCGTTAAAGGAAATCGTGAGGTTGAATTTCGCTTCGTTTTGAAGACTTTGGTAATCAAAATAATTAGTTTCCAGACTTTCAATACTGTCATTTGTAATGCTAGCTACCGATTCAAAAGCCAAATTTTGATTGTCAATTTTCATTTTTACTTCGTCTTTCAGACTTTTCAAATTGGTAGTACGAATTAAAATTTTGGCGCGATTCCAGTAAATGTTTTCGGCAGGAATTCCTTTTGAAGCAAAATTTGGATTGGTATAATTTCCATCAAATTGCATTTTGGTAGTAAACACATTTGATTTGTAAATGCTTCTTTCCAATGGTTTTACCATCGTAACTTCGGTTTTGTTATTCAAAGTTTCTGGAAAGAAATACGCATTATTAATCGCTCCAGAAATTGGATCTTTGTAAGGCACTTTTAAAATCGGACCATAAAAATAAACCGAATTTCCCCATTTGGCAGTAGTTTCGGTAATGACTTCTTTTTGGCGTTGGCTTCGTTCTACAATTAATTCTTGCACTAAAGCCAATGGAATAATTAATACTAAAGTTAGAATCCCAACCATGATCATTTTTGCGGTTGTGGTTTGAAAGAACGGCACTTTTGGTTCTTGTTGAAATTGTGTTTCCATGATGAATTTAATTTGTTTAGTTATTTGATATTAAAAGTTTGTTGAATGTTTATGATAGGAATCGAAAGCATGTTTAAAAAATCCAATCCATAGAATTCATGTGCTCCTTTTCCTCTTAGATATTGTTGTTTGAAATAGGGAAATCGAGTAGGATAGAAGAGTGTTCCTGTTATAATTACCATCCATAAGTATAAGCTTCGTTTTCCGTTTCCAAGTAAATAATATTGCATTCCAATTTCTTCTAAAACTGAAATTCCAGTATTCGTTAATACGTGAATAATATCATGGTCTTCTAATTTGGGTTGGATTTCAAAGTTGTATTTCAATAAAAAGCAACCCAAATGAAATCCCAAACTATCACTAGGAAGTTGTATCAACTGATTAACATTGATATCCCAAGCGTTCCCTTTTTTAAAGAATCTTTGATAGGGTTTCTTACTGATTTCGTACATTTTTTCGATGAATAAATCTCTCATAAGTAGTAATTAAAAGTACTTTGAATTTCAAAGTAAATGAATAAAAAAATAGGTTTAGCTTTTCTTGATTAATTTTTCAAGGGCTTCAATATGAGCCGTGAACGCATCGCGACCTTCTTTTGTTGCACTGTATTTTGTATTAGGTTTTTTACCAATAAATTGTTTTTCAATTTGAATATAATTTTCAGCTTCTAAAGCTTTGGTATGTGAAGCTAAATTACCATCGGTTACACCCAAAAGTTCTTTCAACATATTAAAATCGGCACTTTCATTGACCATCAATATCGACATAATCCCCAAACGAATTCGGTGATCAAAGGCTTTGTTGATATTTTGGATGATATTTAGCATGATTTGGTTTAAAGGTTTAAGGTTTAAAGGTTAAAAGTTGCTTACTTTCTCTCGTATTTGAAATACATTAAACTTCCGTATAAAATATGACAACCGCCAAAACCTAATGCCCAGAATAATAAACCATAACCTAAAAACCAAGTAGATAATAAACCTAAAGCAATCATAGTAACTCCTAAATAACGAACATCGCCAATGGTATACTTACTAGCATTTACGCAAGCTAATCCGTAAAATATTAAGGTTAGGGGAGCGATGAGTCCAAACATGTTTTTTTCGATCAAAAAGATTATGAAAAATCCTCCGGTTGCTAATGGAATCATGAAATTAATAACTAATCTTTTGGAAGCAGTGTTCCAAACATTTTCATTGCTTTTTCTAGCTTTGCGAATGCTTAATCCGATTCCTGTTACTATGGATAATACTAAAACAGCTGTTGCAATTACTAACAAACGAATCACTGCTTCTTCCGAAATTACTAAATCGCGATAGGTTCCCATTGTGGAAGTATCAAAGTAAATCGTTTTGTAAGCCATCCATGCCCCAATTAATGCATAAACGCCAGCCAAAATTCCCGACAAACCACTTAAGGAAATAAAACGTGATGATTTGTTCATCAAATTTTTGATTTCGCTAATGTCATTTAGATATTTTTCGTTTTTCATTTTAAAGTACTTTGAAATACAAAGTAAAATAGAATTTATTTTATTACCAAACTTTTTTAGTTTTTTTAAGAAATTGGATTGATTAAATTCTTGGAGGTTAGTAAGAAAAAAAGTAAACAAATTAATTTTTTTTTAGAACTATTATTCAACCTCTTTAATTGGTTTTATATAAAGATTTTGAATATTTTATAAATTTAAACTAATCTTAATTAAGATTTAAGTTAATTTATAACTACAAATTGTTAATTTTTATCATATTTGTTTTTTAATATTTAATTTTATGAAAGTTGCAAACTTGATCTTTAAGAGATATTCTTTGCTTTTTGGATTTTCTGCTTGGTATTTACTATTCTCATTATTACTAAGAGTATTTTTTTTATTTTGGCAAATTGATGATGTGGATTTGTCAATTTTAATTCTTTTTAAAATTCTTTTTACGGGATTTATCTTTGATTTAGGAGTGCTTTCTTTTTTATTTTTGATCAGTAGTTTTTATTTGTTAATTATACCTACAAAATTAATTGGAAGTAAGTTAGATAAGTTTTTCTTAATTTTTGGTTCGGTAGTAACACTTTTTATCTTTGTTTTTACCTTTTTTGCTGAGATCACTTTTTGGGAAGAATTTAGATGTAGATTTAACTTTGTTGCTGTAGACTATTTAATTTACACTTTTGAGGTTGTAAAAAATATTCACGAATCTTATCCGTTGTACTTGTTAATACCTGGAATATTGTTGCTAACTAGTATTATTTATTATGTAATGCTAAAGCTAGATTTTCTTAAAAACACCTTGGAGTCAAAACCTTCATTTAGATATCGATTATTAATGTTTGTAGTGGCTAGCTTTTTTGCTTTGTTCTACATTTCTTTTGTTAAAAATTCCGATGCTGAGTGGTCAAAAAACAGGTATAACAATGAAATTTCTAAATCAGGGATTTATTCCTTTTTCGCTGAGTTCCGAAATAACAAATTAGATTTTAAAACTTTTTATGCTTCCATATCTGATCAGGAAGCGTTTACCATTTTACGTAATGATTTAAAAGCTAAAAATGAATCCTTTTTATCGAATGATTTTACTATTAAAAGAAAAGTAGTGGATTCTCAAGAAACCCAAGTCAAGCCTAATGTGGTTTTTGTATTAATGGAAAGTATGAGTGCTAGTTTTATGAAAACTTATGGATCAACTGAAAATATTACCCCATTTTTGGATAGCATCTCTAAGGAAGCTTTTACCTTTAAAAATTTGTATGCCACTGGAAATAGAACTGTTAGAGGTATGGAAGCTATTACCCTTTCAATTCCTCCAACTCCAGGTCAAAGTATAGTAAAAAGACCAAATAATTCTAATTTATACACTATTTCTAATGTGTTTAAAAGTAAAAATTATAAATGCAACTTCTTTTATGGTGGCGATGGTTATTTTGATAATATGAATGCCTTTTATGGAGGTAATGGTTTTGATATTTATGACAGAGGTAGAGGAAGTATTTTAGATGATGCTATTAAAACAAAACGTCATAATATTGATGATAATGAAGTAACCTTTGAGAATGCATGGGGTATTTGCGATGAAGATATTTACAATAAAATGATTCAAGTAGCGGATGAATATCACAACAAAAAGAAGCCTTTTTTCAATTTTGTAATGACAACTTCAAATCACAGACCTTACACGTATCCCGCAAATAAAATTGATATTCCATCAGGTACAGGAAGAGAAGGAGCTGTAAAATACGCTGATTACGCATTACAACAATTAATTCAAAAATCTAAAAATAAACCTTGGTTTAACAATACCATTTTCATTTTTGTAGCTGACCATTGTGCAAGCAGTGCAGGTAAAGACGAGATTGATGTTGCTAACTATCATATTCCTGCTATAATTTATGGTAAAAATTTGATCCAAAAACAAGAAATAAATAAATTATGTAGTCAAATTGATGTTTTTCCAACGTTGTTTGGATTACTTCATTGGAATTATACCTCTAATTTTTTTGGAACAAATGTTTTAAATCAAGAGTATAAAGAACGAGCTCTTGTGGGTACCTACTTAAAATTGGGTTACAAAAAACAAGACAAGGTTATGATTTTAACTAATAAAAAAACAGCACATTATTATTCTTGGGAACCTACGTCAAATATTTTGAATATTTTACCCATGAATCAAAAGGAACAAAAAGAAGCAATTTCATGGTATCAAGTTGCTGATTATTTGTATGTAAATAATAAACTAAAATAACTAGTCTAACTTAATTTTTGCTTAATCTGCAAAAGGGTTAACAATATTCATGTAATAAAGTAGTTATTTTTGTATTATAATTTAAAATAAAAGATATGAAAAAGATAATCGTAATATTTGCACTTATGCTTAGTTCTCTTAGCTTTTCTCAAGATTGGAAGTATAATTTTGATGATGCCAAAAAACTAGCAGCAGCACAAGATAAAAACATCATAGTTGTTTTTTCAGGATCGGATTGGTGTGCTCCATGTATTAAATTAGACAAGAATATTTGGCAATCAGAGGCTTTTAAAGAAGAAGCTAAAAAGTCATGGATAGTAGTTCGAGCTGATTTTCCAAGAAAAAAAGCCAACACTTTATCTAAAGAACAAACAGAACACAACAGAAAATTAGCAGAAAAATATAATGTTGAGGGGAGTTTTCCTTTAGTTGTTATTTTGGATAAAGATGGGAAAGTTAAAGGAAAAATGGGATTCAAAAACGTTTCTCCAGAAGAATACATCCAAATGATTCATACTTTTGATAAAAAATGAGAAAATTATTAATTGTTTTATTCGCCTGTCAATTGGGATATTCCCAACAGATTTTCAAAAAGAAACAAAGTCTTTTGGGAAGTCCGTTCGAGATTACCGTTGTAGCAAAAGATTCTGTAGAGGGTGATTATTTTACATCTTTAGCAATTGACGAAGTAAAACGAGTAGAACACTTAATTTCAGATTGGATTCCTACCACTCAAATTTCTAAAGTGAACCAGAATGCAGGAATTCAGCCCGTAAAAGTAGATCAGGAAGTTTTTGATTTAGTTGAAAGAGCTATTAAGATTTCCAAGTTAACTTCTGGAGCATTTGATATTAGCTACGCTTCTATGGACAAAATTTGGAAATTTGATGGAAGTATGAAAGCTATGCCGACTGAGGAAGCTATAAAAAAATCAGTTGAAAAAGTAGGTTTTCAAAAAATTGTTCTTAATCCTCAAGATACTACCATTTTTCTTAAAGATAAAGGAATGAAGCTAGGTCTTGGCGGTATTGGACAAGGCTATATCGCAGATAAGATTAAAATTTTACTTCAAGAAAAAGGGTGTAAATCGGGTTTAGTGAACGTATCAGGTGATATTAATACTTGGGGAAAACAGCCCGATGGTAAAAGTTGGACAGTAGGAATTGTTAACCCTATAAATAAAAACAAAGTTTTTGCTACTTTTCCTTTAGATGATTCTGCAGTGGAAACTTCGGGAAGTTATGAAAAATATGTTACCTTTAATGGCAAGCGATATTCACACATAATAGATCCAAGAACGGGATACCCTGCTAGTGGAATTGTGAGTGTTTCTGTTTTTGCAAAACAAACTGAAATCGCAGACGCTTTAGCTACAGGTATTTTTGTACTTGGAGTAGAAGTTGGTTTAGATTTAGTAAACCAGTTAAAAGGAATTGGATGTATTATAGTAGATGAAAAAGGAGTGATTCACACTTCTAAAAATATAGACATTAAAAAATATCAATAATGAAAAAAATAGTTTTACTAATCGTAATAGCAACGGGATTCACCTCTTGTAATACGGTAAAAGAGTACGATAAACAGTATATTAATGATCCCGATATGAAGTTATCTGCTAGAACTTCAGAGCGTTTTGAAACTACATTTCAGGTTTATCGTGAGGCTGCTTCAGGAGCAAATGGAGGAAAAACCGGTGGTGGTTGTGGATGTAATTAGTTAAAATTTTAAGGGTAAATGGTAAAAGATTTATGAAAAAAATAAGTGCATTAGTTTTATTTTTTGTAACTGTGATGGGGTTTTCTCAAGAGAAAGATTCTACTCAAGTTACCTACAAAAAACGAGTTTTAGAATCGATTGAAGTAGATTTTTTAATGAGCTACTATAAACAAGATGGAATTCACTCAGCAGTTTCAGGAGGAAGTGGTATGGAAAAACTTACCAACATCACTCCAACTTTTATTGTGGCTATTCCATTGAATGATGACGATGTTTTAACGGTTGATGCTGGAATCTCGGCGTATTCATCTGCTTCTTCAGGAAATATCAATCCGTTTGATAGTAATACCCCTAGTCCGTGGCAGGCCAGTTCAGGGGCATCAGCTCAAGATGTTTTAACTTCATTAGTAGTAAACTACAGCCATAGTTCTGATGATAGAAATACGATTTGGAACGGACATATTTCGGGTTCTGCTGAATATGATTATTCTTCTATCGGTTTTGGTGGAGGAGTTTCAAGACTATTCAATGGTAAAAATTCTGAAGTTTCAGTTAACGCCAATGTTTATTTGGATACTTGGAGACCAATTTATCCTAAAGAATTACAAGATTTTGTAGATTATAACGGCACGAATGGGGGTATTTATGATGAATTTGTAATTACACCTGGACAAATTTCATCAGAAGTCTATAACCCTGTTAATTACAAAGCGCACGATAAGAAAAATAGAAATTCTTTTGCTTTAAGTTTTGCTTTTTCGCAAGTAATGACTAAGAAGATTCAAGGTTCTATTTTTATGGATGTTTTGTATCAAAATGGATTACTTTCAACACCTTACCAAAGAGTTTATTTTGCCGACAAAGGAGATTTCTTTATCAATGAATTTAAACTTGCAGATGATATTGAGCGTCTTCCAGACAACCGATTTAAGTTGCCAATTGGTACACGATGGAATTTCTATCTGAACGAAAAATTTACTCTAAGAACATATTATCGTTATTACTTTGATGATTGGGATATTTCATCTCATACTTTTAATGTTGAAATTCCATATAAATTGACTGATAAGTTTACAGTTTATCCGATGTATCGTTATTATACACAGCAACAGTCTAAGTATTTTGCGCCTTATGAAGAACATGTGTCAACAGAAAAATACTATACTTCTGATTATGATTTATCTACATTCAAAGCGAATCAATATGGATTTGGAGTTAGTTATACTGATATTTTCACTAATACGAAAATTTGGAAATTTGGTTTAAAAAATATCGATTTTAGATACAATCATTACGATAGAAATGATGGATTGTCAGCAAATATTTTTACCTTCGGAGTGAAATTTGTTCAATAATCAGGAGTATGCATATTTTAATAGTTGAAGACGAAAAAGGAATAATGGACTTTCTAAAACAAGGTCTAGAAGAAGAAAATTTTACCATTTCTACTGCAACAGATGGAGCAGAAGGTTTAAAAAAGGCTTTAGAATTATCAGTAGATTTGGTTCTGTTAGATTGGATGTTACCAAAAATGCAAGGTATTGACGTGTGTAGAAATATCCGTTTGGAAAAGCAAAACCTGCCTATTATTTTTTTAACAGCTAAAGATACTGTTCAAGAAACTATTGAAGGTTTAAAAGCAGGTGCAAATGATTATATAAAAAAGCCATTTTCTTTTGAAGAATTGTTAGAACGTATTAAAATTCATTTTCGCTCAAAGGATGAAATCACAACTTTAACTCTGGGAAATATTACTATTGATAAATCTCAGTATAAAACTTTTGTGGATCAGAAAGAAGTGATTTTAACTCAAAGAGAATTTGAATTACTTGAATATTTAATTAAAAATAAAGGTAAAGTTTGTACTCGAACCCACATAATCGAGGATGTTTGGGACATTCATTTTGATTATGATACGGGAGTTATTGATGTTTTCATGAATTCAATTAGAAAGAAATTAAACCTTACTAAAGAACGTGAGTTGATTAAAACTATCAGAGGTGTAGGATATATCGCTAACGAAATTTAACATGTCAAGCACAGAAAAAGCCATCAAGGCAACTTATTTTAGTATCGTAGGAAATACTTTATTAGCTTTAATTAAAGGTGCAACAGGATATTTTGGAAATTCGTATGCTATGATAGCCGACGCCATTGAATCTACAGCTGACATTTTTGCTTCTTTTTTAGTATTATTTGGAATTAAATACTCTAATAAACCCGCAGACGAAAATCACCCATACGGACATGGTAGAGCAGAACCTTTAGTAACATTTTTAGTGGTAGGATTTTTAATTATTTCTGCCACTATAATCGCTCACGAGAGCATACAAAATATCAAAACACCCCATGCTTTACCAAAACCTTTTACACTTTTTGTTTTAGGTGCTATTATTCTTTGGAAAGAAATTTCTTTTCAAATTGTAATGAAAAAAAGTATAGAAACTAATAGCAGCTCTTTAAAGGCAGACGCATGGCACCACAGAAGTGATGCCATAACTTCGGTTGCTGCTTTTATAGGAATTTCGATTGCATTATATTTTGGGGAAGGTTATGAAGCTGCTGATGACTGGGCCGCTTTGTTAGCTTCAGGATTTATTCTATTTAATTGTTACAAAATTTTTCGCCCGGCTTTAGGGGAAATTATGGATGAACATTTATATCATGAATTAGAAGATAAGATAAAAAAAATTTCATTAACTGTACCTGGTGTAATTTGCATAGAAAAATGTTTTATTAGAAAAGCAGGAATGAAATATCATGTTGATTTGCATGCCATGGTAGATGGAAATAAATCAGTAAAAGAAGGTCACGACATTGCACATCATTTAAAAGATACTTTACGTACCGAACTTATAGAATTGGGTCATGTTTTAATTCACATTGAACCCGATTTTGAATCAATAACACGTTAATTATGTTCTCATTTTCATTTAAAAATAGAATTGCTTTTTACTATTTAATTAGTAGCTCTATATTTATTACTATTGTTTTTATGCTTATTTTTCAAATTGTTAAATATAGCGTGAACAAACATATTAACGATGAAATCAGTGAGGAATTAGAAAAACATTTGCAAGACATTACTACTGATGAAAAAGATACCTTTTTTATACAAGTAGATCAATGGAGAGCTCGCGAACACAATACTGTAAATGTTAATCCCGTATTTGTTGAGTTTTATGATAGTGAAAAAAAATTCGTTGATAAATCACCTAATTTAAATAACATCGATTTAAAGTTATTTGATACTTCAAAAAATAATGAATTTGTTGATTCTAAAATAGATACTATTCCTATTCGACAAATTCAGACTCCTATTTATAACAAAAATAAAATAGTGGGTTACCTTTTAGTAGCCATGTCTGTAGAAGATTTTAAAATTGTTTATATACTTAAAAAAGTACTACTTATTTCATTTCCAATTACGTTAATTTTATTGTTTTTAGTAGCTAGATTTTTTGCAGGTAGAAGTATTAAGCCAGTTAAAACTATAATAGAAACTTCAACTCAAATTACTAAAGATAATTTAAGAACAAGAATACCTTTACCTAAAAATAAAGATGAATTATATAAGCTTTCTAAAAACATAAATAATCTTCTAAATCGTATTGAGAATGCTGTAGCTAGAGAAAAACAATTTACTTCTGATGCTTCACATGAATTACGAACTCCTCTAGCCATTATGAAAGGAACCATGGAGGTATTAATTAGAAAGCCTCGAACTCAACAAGAGTATGAAGAAAAGATTTTATTCTGTATTTCTGAAGTAGATAGACTAAATCATATTGTTGATCAATTACTTTTATTAGCCCGATTTGAAAATCAAAAGCAAAACATAAAGCAAGAGTCTATTTATTTGAATGCTTTAGTTTTAGATACGTTATCGCGTTTTTCTGTAAAGATTGAAAAAAAGAAATTAAAAATAAATACTGATTTTGTGGAGGATTGTTCTATTTCCTCAGATAATTATTTGTTGTCGATAATTGTTAGCAATTTAATTTCTAATGCAATAAAGTATTCTTATGAAGAAGGCGAAATTAATTTGATTTTGACAAAAAATGAATCTGGAATAAATTTTACTGTTCAAGACAATGGGGTAGGAATTTCAGAACAAGATTTAAATAAAATTTTCAATTCTTTTTATCGATCAGATGCCTCTAAACATCCTGAAATTAAAGGTATTGGACTTGGTTTGTCTATAGTTAAAAGACTTTGTGATTTATTAAATATTAGAGTAGAAGTACAAAGTAAGTTAAATGAAGAAACACAATTTAGTTTGTACTTTGCAGTCAATAAACTTAAGTAGTTCTTAAGTTATTTATTATTTTTATTCTATATATTTGTACTGTAGTTTTAAAATTCAACTATAAAATGAATAAAACAATTGCCATATTTTTAGTTACTATTTTTTTGTGTGCAAACACATCTGTAGGGCAATTGTTAAAGATACCTAATTTAATTCAGCATTACATAGAGCATCAAGATGAAGTAAAATCAGATCCTATATCTTTTATTGATTTCATTTCATTACATTATTCAAAAAATGGAGATGATAATACGAACGAACACCATCATTTACCATTTAAAACATTTGAAATATCTTCTCATGTTTTTTTGT
This sequence comes from Flavobacterium fragile, assembly GCF_023634865.1. GTDB lineage: Bacteria > Bacteroidota > Bacteroidia > Flavobacteriales > Flavobacteriaceae > Flavobacterium > Flavobacterium fragile. Next base: position 76,110 of record NZ_JAMLJN010000005.1, on the reverse strand, counting down.
TAGTTCATTCTACTATTTTTCAATTAGAATTATTAAAATCTATTAATTCTAATAAAAATAAATTTTTTTATAACATCTCTCTCAAATCCCATTTGATTTCAACCATTTGGTTACCACCCAAATTAACCTAACGTTTTTTGTAAAGTATCATTTTTAATGATCTACTTGTATTTATCTACAAATGAGATAAATATATTTTGTTTACTTTAAAATTTATAAAATGTTAGAAAAAATAATTGCTTTTAGTTTACGTAATAAACTAATTATTCTCCTTTTTACTTTGGGAGTTTTTGGGTACGGAATTTTCTCTGTTTTCCAAATTTCAATCGGTGCAGTACCTGATATTACGAATAATCAAGTTCAAGTTATCACTACTTCTCGAAATCTTTCAACTCAAGATATTGAACAATACATTACGTATCCTGTAGAGTTAGAAATGGCAAATTTACCAGGAGTTAAAGAAATTCGTTCTATTTCAAAATTTGGTTTATCTGTTGTAACCATTGTTTTTGAAGAAGATATGGGAACTTATTTACCAAGACAGTTAATTGCTGAAAAAATTAAAACGGCTACAGAAAAAATTCCTCAAGGTTTTGGAACTCCTGAAATGGGTCCGATTACAACGGGTTTAGGAGAAGTGTATCAATATACTTTAGAAGTAAAACCTGGATACAAAGATCGTTATTCGACTACTGATTTAAGAACCATTCAAGATTGGGTTGTAAAGCGACAATTATCTGGAGTTAAAGGTGTTGTAGAAATAAATACATGGGGTGGTTATTTAAAACAATACGAAATCGCCATTCATTCTTCTAGTTTGAAAGCTATGAATATTACTGTAACTGAATTGTTTAATGCCATTGAGAAAAACAACAGTATTGCAGGTGGTTCTTACATAGAAAAAACCAATCAAAGTTATTTCATTCGTGGTGAAGGTAGAGTTGCGAAACTAGAAGATATAGAAAACATAGTTGTTAAAAATGTAAATGGTATTCCTGTTTACGTTAAAAATATTGCCGAAGTAAAATTTGGTCACGCTAACAGATTTGGTGCTATTACAGGAAATGGAGAAGGCGAAAAAGTGTTGGGTCAAGTAATGATGCTTAAAGGTGCCAATTCTAAACAAGTGATTGATGACGTAAAACATAGAGTGGCAGAAATTGAAAAAACCTTACCCGAAGGTGTTCATATCAACGGCTTTTTAGAGCGAAGCGAATTAGTAGGCAAAACCACATTCACAGTAGCCGAAAACTTAATTTTAGGCTGTTTGATTGTAATTTTTGTAGTGGTTCTTTTATTAGGAAATTGGCGTTCTGGATTAGTCGTAGCTTCTGTAATTCCATTGTGTTTGTTGTTTGCTATTTCTTTCATGAATATTTTTAAAATCGATGCGAACTTAATGAGTTTAGGTGCTATCGACTTTGGAATTATAATCGACGGAGCCGTAATTATTGTCGAATTTATAGCCTTTCAAATTGCTGCAAAATCGAGCACATTAGTTGGTATGAGTAAAAAAGAGCAACAGGATGAAATTGACCAAATCACTTACAAAAGTGCTTCAAAAATGATGAATTCGGCTATCTTCGGACAGTTGATTATTTTAATTGTTTTTATTCCTATTTTATCTCTTTCTGGAGTAGAAGGTAAGATGTTCAAACCAATGGCGATGACCTTTAGTTTTGCTTTGGTTGGTGCTATGATATTTTGTTTTACTTATGTTCCCGTTATTTCTTCAATTTTCTTAAAACCAAAAGAAGAAAATCCGAATTCATTCTCTCATCGTTTAATAAATAAATTGAATTCGTATTACTTACCCGTAATTACTTGGGCTTTGCATAATACCAAAAAAGTAATTTATGGTGCCGTTATTTTATTACTAACTGCAGTAGGAGTTTTTAGTACCATGGGAGGAGAATTTATCCCAACATTAGATGAAGGAGATTTCGTAATTCAACCTGTTTTGAAAACGGGAACATCATTATCAAAAACCATTGAAACTACAACTAAAATTGAATCTATTATCTTAAAAAACTTTCCTGAAGTAGACCAAGTGGTATCAAGAATTGGAGCTGCAGAAGTTCCGACAGATCCAATGAGTATGGAAGAAAGTGATGTAATTGTAAAATTAAAACCAAAATCGGAATGGGTTTCAGCAGAAACAAAAGATGAATTAGCCGATAAAATAAAAGCAGCTATTGAGAAAAAAATTCCAAATATGGAAGTGGAATTTACTCAACCTATCGAAATGCGATTCAATGAGTTAATCTCAGGTTCTCGTTCAGACGTAGCCATTAAAATTTTTGGTGAAGACTTAGATATTTTGGCTCAAAAAGCTCATGAGATTGAAAAAGCAATTAAAAATGTAGAAGGGGCTTCCGACATAATTATAGAAAAAACAGAAGGTTTACCTCAAATGTATGTACAATACGACAGAAGTAAAATAGCACAATTTGGACTAAATATTGCCGATTTGAATGACATGATCGCTTTAGGATTTGCAGGAAAAACAGCTGGAAATGTATTCGAAGGTGAGAAACGTTTTGACTTGGTTGTTCGTTTAGATGAAACTAACAGAAAAAATTTAGAAGACTTACAAAATTTATATGTTACCACTCCAAGTGGCGAACAAATTCCTTTACGTGAACTTGCTAAAATCGAATACACTTACGGACCCGCTAAAATTTCTAGAGACAATACCAATCGAAGAATTGTGGTAGGAATCAACGTTCGTAACCGCGATTTGCAAAGTGTTGTAGATGATGCCAAACGAATTATTGAAGCTAAAGTTGATTTACCAGATGGTTATCGTATTTCGTATGGTGGTCAGTTTGAAAATTTACAAAGTGCCAAAGCGCGTTTGATGATTGCAGTTCCTATTGCACTATTCTTAATATTTGTATTATTACATTTTGCTTTTGGTTCTATAAAAGAAGCCTTGATGGTATATTCAGCTATTCCATTATCAGCAGTAGGAGGAATTTTATTTTTATGGATACGCGATTTACCGTTTAGTATTTCTGCAGGAGTCGGATTTATTGCGCTTTTCGGAATCGCCGTATTAAATGGAATCGTATTAATTGAACATTTCAAAGAATTAAAACATCATGGAATGACGAATATGAATGAACTTATTTTAAAAGGAACAACAGATCGTTTACGTCCGGTTTTATTAACGGCTTCGGCAGCAGCTCTTGGTTTTTTACCAATGGCAATTTCTTCTTCTGCGGGCGCGGAGGTACAACGTCCTTTAGCAACGGTAGTTATTGGAGGGTTATTCACTGCAACACTTTTAACCATGATAGTGCTTCCTATTTTATTTAAAATTTTAGATGAAAAAGAATTCAAACGTCCTAAATTTAAAAAAGTGAAAGAATCAGATTTTATGATGATTTTATTGCTGATATTACCAATAATTGGTTTTTCACAACAAAATAATCCAGAATTAGATAACCTAATTCAAAAAGCATTTTCTAATAATGCAGGAATTAAAGCAGGTCAATTAAAAATTGAAAAAGCGAAACAAGCAACAAAATTGGCTTACGACTTTGATAAAACCGTTATTTATTATAGCTATGACCAAAATAATTTAGCCTTAAATGAATTACCCTTGAAGGTTTTTGGAGCCCAACAAACATTTGCTTTTCCCACTGTTTATGGTGCTAAAAAGAAATTATACAATGCAGAATATGAAAAAGAGAAAACGGGATTTGATATCCAGCAAAATAAGCTCAAATTGCAAATTTCTCAAGTTTACTATCAAATTGTAAATGTACAACATCAAGAAAAATTGTATCGTTATTTAGATAGTTTGTACCAAAATTTTTCAAAAGCTAGCAATCGAAAGTTTGAATTAGGTGAAACCAATTATCTAGAAAAAATTACTGCAGAAGCTAAATTCCGTCAAATTAAAACTAAATTGTCGCAACTAGAAAAAGAAAAGAAAGCACAATTAGAATTGCTACAATCTTTAGTGCAAAGTGATGATAAAATTGAAATTTTAAATTCAAATGCAACCCCAATTTCTGCTGTAAGTTTAAATTCAAGTAAAGAGTTATATTTTTCACATTTAGAATCTTTTACAAAAATTTATAGCTCTAATAAAAAATTGCAAAATCAAAATTGGTTACCCGATTTAAGTTTGCAATACTTTCAAGGAAAAAATAGTGGGTTATCACAATCATTGTATGGATTTCAAATAGGTTTAGCCGTTCCTATTTTATTTAACGGCAATCTTGCAAAATCTAAAGTTGCTAAATTAGAATCACAAGCTTGGGAATCTCAAAAGAAACAAGAGGAGACAAAAATAGAAGCTTATATTAAACAAAAGCAACAAGAATTAGAGCAACAACAGCAGGCCATTTTGTATTATACAGAGTACGGCAAAAAAGTGTCTGAAGAAATCATCAAAGTAGCGAATAATAGTTACAAGCAAGGAGAAATCGACTTTTTTCAATTTATTTTAAGTTTGGAAAATGCCTCAACTATTCAAGTTGATTATTTAGATGCTGTTATGCAACACAACAAAACCATATTAGATTTATATTACCTTAACATCGAGAACTAATGATAAAAAATAGTATTTTAATAGCTTTAATCGGATTATTCATTTCTTGTAAAGAAGAAAAAGCCGAAGTTGTAACTCCAACCAACGGATTGATAACAGTTACCAAAGAACAATTTCAATCTTCCAAAATGGAAATTGCGACATTAACCGAAAATGAATTTAATGTTACCGTTTCTGCTGCAGGTAAGATAGATGTACCCCCACAATACCGCGCAAAAATTACACCTTTCATTGGTGGATATGTAAAATCATCTCAGTTCTTAGTGGGAGATAAAGTTTCAAAAGGACAAGTTTTAGTAACATTAGAGAATACAGAATACTTAGACATTCAGAAAGATTATGTAGAAGTAGCCGAACAAATCAATTACTTAAAATCTGAATTTGAGCGTCAAAAAACGTTGTACAATGAGAAAATTACTTCGCAAAAAAACTATTTAAAAGCAGAAAGTGATTATCGTCAGGCAAAAGGAATGTATCAAGGTTTGCGTGAAAAATTATTGCTATTAAATATCAATCCATCAAATGTTGAGAAAGGTAAATTTACTTCGGTAATTACTTTAACTGCACCAATTTCTGGAGATATTACAGTTATGAATGCCAATGTAGGAATGTTTATGTCGCCTTCAGATGTGATTATGGAAGTAGTGGATACCCAACATTTATTATTAAACCTAAACGTTTTTGAAAGTGATATTTTAAAAATTAAAGAAGGACAAAATATCGAATTTACGATTCCCCAGGCTTCAAAAGAAGTTTATAAATCAAAAGTAAAAGTAGTAGGTAAATCTATCGAGAATAAAGACAGAAGTATTTCGGTATTAGGTTTGTTACAACCTGAATTAAAAGAAAAACTCTTATCAGGTATGTTTGTAGAAGCTAAAATAATTCTGACAACAAAAAGAGGTTTAAGTGTTCCTAATGATGCAGTACTTAAAAGTGGTGACAAAAATTTTGTGTTATTATTAGTTGAAGAAGCCAATAATACATACAGTTTCAAGAAAACTTTAGTACAATTAGGTGAAGTTTCTGAAAATTTTACTGAAATTAAATCTGATGAAAATGTACATCAAGAATCCAGAATTTTAGTAAAAGGTGTTTTCGACTTGAACTAAATAAAAAAATAACTATCTTTAAAATACAATTGAATATATATGGTAACAATTGACAACTATTTAGATAGTCATTACATCAACAGAAGTAATTGGCTTAGAGCAGCTGTTTTAGGTGCAAACGATGGTATAATTTCTATTTCAAGTTTGGCTGTTGGTGTTGCAACTGCTAGTTCTGATAAAGAACCTATTTTACTAGCAACAATTGCTGGTTTAGTAGCTGGTGCATTATCTATGTCAGCCGGTGAATATGTTTCTGTAAGTTCTCAAACGGATACAGAAAAAGCGGATATTGAGAGAGAAAAAAGAGAATTGCTAGAATCACCAGATGAAGAATTGAAGATTTTGTCTCAGATTTATGAAAAAAGAGGTTTAAAAAAGGAAACAGCTGAATTGGTAGCGAAAGAATTAACAGAATTTGATGCTCTTGGTGCACACGTTAGAGACGAATTAGGAATCAACGAAATAAGCCAAGCTAAACCCATTCAAGCAGCTTTGGCCTCTGGTGCCGCTTTTACTGTTGGAGGCGTTTTACCTCTTTTAGTAGTCCTTTTTTCACCCGTTAAAGGAATGGAATATTGGCTTTACGGCTTCACTATTTTTTTCTTGGTAATTCTGGGTACAACAGCTGCAAAAGCTGGAGGATCGAACATCATAAAGGCAATTTTACGAATTACTATTTGGGGAACAATTGCTATGGTAATTTCTGCAGCAGTAGGCTATCTATTTGGAGTTAGTGTTTAATTTTAAAATCAAAATATTATGAATGAAGCGCATTTACATATGGTCGTTAACCATTTTCCGATAATTGGGACCATTTTTGGATTAGGAGTTTTAGTAACAGGAATTTTTTTAAAAAACAATGTTGTTAAAAATGTAGCTTATGTACTTTTTATCGTTGCAGCTATTTTTGGTGCTGTAAGTATGGCTACTGGAGAGGGAGCTGAAGAAATCGCAGAAAATTTACCTTCTGTAACAGAACAGTTTATTCACGAACATGAAGAAATGGCTGAGAAGTTAGCTATTGTTTTATATGCTCTTGGATTAGTTTCATTAATTGGATTGTATTTGAATATAAAAAATCACGCAAAAGCAAATTTAGTTTCTTATTTAGCTGCCGTAATTGCTATTGCTGGAGTTTTTATAGGAAAACAAACAGGAACTACTGGAGGTGAAATTCGTCACACCGAAATTAGAGCAAATGCTGCTAGTGTTGCTGTTCCTGCTGAAAACAATGGAAATGAAACAGAAGGAGACGATCATTAAACAAAACATAAAATTTTAAAAACATTTTGTTTATTCGAAATTTTAGTTGTTAACTTTGCACAGTTAAATAATAACAGAAATTATGTTTTTAAATCAATTACATCATCATCATCATTTTTTCCACGCTCAAGCGAGGTAGTGATGATATGTAATAAAATCATATAAACTAAAAACCCGTTTGAGTACATCAAGCGGGTTTTTTATTGTTAAGCATTTTTAAAATCCCTTGGTGTGCTTTTTTAAAACAAAATTTAAAAATGAACACATTAAAAATTGCTATTCAAAAATCAGGTAGATTACACGATGAAAGTATCCAAATCTTAAAAGATTGTGGCATTTCAATTTATAATGGTAACGACCAACTCAAAGTTACTGCTTCCAATTTTCCATTAGAAGTTTATTATTTACGCAATTCGGATATCCCACAATATTTGATTGATGGCGTGGTTGATATTGCGATTGTTGGAGATAATCTTCTAGTTGAAAAAGGGCAAAACATTCAAATTGCGGAAAAATTAGGTTTCTCCAAATGCAAAGTTTCAGTAGCGGTTCCAAAGAATTTCAACTACAATTCAATCCAAGATTTAAACGGATTACGAGTGGCTACTTCCTATCCCAAAACTGTTGTAGATTATTTTTCTTCAAAAGGAATTTCAGTGGACATTCACCAAATTTCAGGTTCGGTTGAAATTGCACCAAACATTGGTCTTTCAGATGCCATTGTAGACATTGTTTCAAGCGGAAGTACCTTATTTAAAAACGGTTTAAAAGAAGTCGAAGTGATTCTAAAAAGTGAAGCTGTTTTAGCAGTTTCACCTCAGATTTCGGAAGATGTAGAAAAATTATTGCAAAAACTTCAATTCCGAATTCAAGCCGTTTTACGTTCAAGAAAATCGAAATATATTTTGATGAATGTTCCGAATGATAAAATTGCAAAAATCAGTAAAATTCTTCCTGTTTTAAAAAGTCCAACAGTGATGCCATTAGCCGAAGAAGGTTGGAGTAGCGTACATTCTGTAATTGATGAAGATCAATTTTGGGAAGTTATTGACCAATTAAAAGCAGCGGGAGCTGAAGGTATTTTGGTTTGCCCAATAGAAAAAATGGTCCTTTAAAAGAAAATAGCGAATAGAGAATAGAAAAAAGAGAAAAGAATCATGAAAAAAATATACAATCCACAACCCGAAATTTGGTCAGAAATTTGCAAGAGACCAACGCAAACGTTCTCTCATGTAGAAGAAACGGTAAAACAAATTTTCAAAGAAATACAACAAAAAGGAGACAAGGCCATTGCAAAGTATGCTTCTTTCTTTGATGGCGTTACTTTAGAAAATATTCAAGTTACACAAGAAGAAATTGAAATTGCTAAAAATGAAGTTTCAACGGAACTAAAAGAAGCTATTCAATTGGCAAAGTCGAACATTGAACAATTTCACGCCGGTCAAAAAACAGATAAAATTGTGGTAGAAACAACTATCGGAGTTACGTGTTGGCAAGAAAAACGTCCGATTCAAAAAGTCGGTTTGTATATTCCAGGCGGAACTGCTCCTTTGTTTTCAACGGTTTTAATGTTGGCGGTACCGGCTAAATTAGCAGGTTGTAAAGAAATTGTTTTGTGTTCGCCATCGGATAAAAATGGAAAAATTAATGCCGCAATTCTATACGCAGCCGATTTGTGTGGTGTAACTAAAATCTACAAAGTAGGTGGAATTCAAGCCATTGCTGGAATGACATTCGGAACGGAAACCATTCCGCGAGTGTATAAAATCTTCGGACCTGGCAACCAATTTGTAACGATTGCAAAACAATTTGCTTCTCAAAATGATGTAGCTATCGATATGCCTGCAGGTCCAAGTGAGTTATTGGTTTACGCAGATGAAACGGCTATCCCTAGTTTCGTGGCTTCTGATTTGTTAAGTCAAGCCGAACACGGAAAAGACAGCCAGGTGATTTTGGTTACTACCAATAAAAACATACTAAATGATGTAGAAGAAGAAATCTACAAACAATTAAAAGAACTTCCAAGACAAGAAATTGCACAAGTGGCTATTAATAATTCTAAATTAATCTTTGTTGAAACTGAAAAAACAGCATTATCATTAATTAATGAATACAGTCCAGAACATTTCATTGTATGTTCTAAAAATGAAGACTATTTTGTTGATGGAATTCAAAATGCAGGTTCGATTTTCATTGGAAATTATACACCAGAAAGTGCTGGCGATTATGCTTCTGGAACCAATCACACGCTACCAACAAATGGTTATTCTAAAAGCTACAGTGGTGTAAATTTAGATAGTTTCATGAAGGCGATGACCTTTCAAAAAATATCAGAAATCGGAATTCAAAACATTGGAAAAGCAATAGAAATTATGGCAGAAGCCGAAGGTTTACAAGCACACAAAAACGCTGTTACTTTAAGATTAAAATAAAAAACTATGAATTTAGAAAACTTAATCCGAGAAAACGTCAAAAAACTGAGTCCTTATTCTTCAGCACGCGATGAATTTGAACAATTTACAAAGCCTATGATCTATTTGGATGCCAATGAAAATCCGTTTTCTAATGGTATAAATCGTTATCCAGATCCGCAACAAAAGGAACTCAAAGCCATTATTGCTGACAAAAATAACGTTCAAAAAGAAAATATTCTTTTAGGAAACGGAAGTGATGAAGTATTAGATTTGATTTTTAGAGCGTTTTGTGAACCCAATCGAGATAATATCATAACATTGCCACCAACGTATGGAATGTATGGAGTTTTGGCAAATATTAATGCCATCGAAAATCGTGAAGTATTGCTAAATGAGGAATTTCAACCGAATGTGGAAGCGATTCTAAATGCTGTGGATAACAATACCAAGATTATCTTTTTATGTTCGCCAAACAATCCAACAGGAAATTCTTTTGATGATGCGGCTATCATAAAGATTTTGAATCAATTTAAAGGTTTGGTCGTAATTGATGAAGCTTATATCGATTTTTCAAATGAAGTGAGTTGGTTAACCGTATTAAAAGATTTCCCCAATCTGATTATCACACAAACGTTGTCAAAAGCCTATGCCATGGCGGGTTTACGAATTGGAATTTTATTTGCTTCTAAGGAAATTATTTCAGTTTTAAACAAAATTAAACCGCCATATAATATTAATGGAGTTTCCCAAGAAACCGCAATCAAAAAATTGCTGCAAAGTACTATGCCTGCTCAAGTTAAAAAAATATTGGTAGAGAAAAACAAACTAATAGAGGCATTGTCAAAATACGAATTTGTTGAGAAAATATATCCTTCGAATGCGAATTTTATTTTAATTAAAGTAGATGATGCGAATTTTAGATACCAACAATTTATCGATAATGGAGTAGTGGTTCGTAACAGAAGTAATCAACCTTTATGCGAAAATTGCTTGCGAATTAGTGTTGGAACTAAAGAAGAAACCGAACAAATTATTGAATTATTAAAAACCATCAACAATGCCGAAAAGAGTATTATTTATCGATAGAGATGGAACTTTGGTTTTAGAACCAGAAAATTACCAATTAGATAGTCTAACTAAATTAGAATTCTATCCAAAAGTGTTTCAATTCTTGAGTAAAATAGCAAAAGAATTGGATTTTGAATTGGCAATGGTCACCAATCAAGATGGTTTAGGAACAGATAGTTTTCCGGAAGAAACGTTTTGGCCAACCCAAAATTTTATTCTGAAAGCATTTGAAAATGAAGGTGTAACATTCAATGAAATATTTATTGACAAAAGTTTTCCAGAAGACAATGCGCCTACTAGAAAACCTAGAGCGGGAATGTTAACGAAGTATTTGAACAATTCGGAATACGATTTAGAAAACTCATTCGTAATTGGCGATAGAATTACCGATGTGGAATTGGCTAAAAACTTAGGCTCGAAAGCGATTTTCATCAAAAATGAAGAAAATTTGGGCGGAAATGAAATTGCAACTTCATTGGAAGAACTCCAAAATGTAATCGCTTTACAAACAACAGATTGGCAAAAGATCTATGAGTTTTTGAAATTGGAGGAAAGAACAGCTTTTATCAAAAGAACTACTAATGAAACGGATATCGCTATCACTTTAAACTTAGACGGAACAGGAAAAAGCAACATTAACACAGGAATTTCCTTTTTCGATCACATGTTGGACCAAATTACGCGTCACGGACAAATGGACTTAGATATTCAAGTGAAAGGCGATTTAGAAGTTGACGAACACCACACAATTGAGGATACAGCAATTGCATTAGGCGAAGTTTTCGCAAAAGCTTTAGGCAACAAATTAGGCATCGAACGCTACGGATTTTGTTTACCAATGGACGATTGTTTAGCACAAGTAGCGATTGATTTTGGAGGAAGAAATTGGTTGGTTTGGGAAGCAGAATTCAAACGTGAAATGATTGGCCAAATGCCAACCGAAATGTTTTTTCACTTCTTCAAATCGTTTACTGATGGAGCAAAAGCAAATTTGAACATCAAAGCAGAAGGCACAAACGAACACCACAAAATTGAAGCGATTTTCAAAGCTTTCGCAAAAGCAATTAAAGTAGCGGTAAAAAGAGATACAGAAAAAATGATTTTACCAAGTACAAAAGGAATGTTATAAAAAAAAGTAATCAGTCACAGTCTCAGTTGGCAGAAATAACTCGATTTGAACTGCGACTGCGACTGAAAACTGCGACTATATAAATATGAAAATAGCAATAATAGATTACGGAGCTGGAAATGTTCAAAGTGTTTTATTCGCTTTGGAACGATTGGGTTTTGAAGGAATTGTCACAAATGATTGGAAAACGATAAAGAAAGCTGATAAAGTAATTTTTCCTGGTGTAGGAGAGGCTAGTAGTGCTATGAAAATGTTGGTTAATAGTGGATTAGATGTATTGATTCCAACCCTGAAACAACCGGTTTTAGGAATTTGTTTGGGTATGCAATTGATGTGTAAACATTCAGAAGAAGGAAATACCAACGGATTAGGAATTTTTGATGTCAATGTTGTGAAATTTTCTCAAGAAGTAAAAGTTCCTCAAATGGGTTGGAATACGATTTATAATCTGAAAACGCCATTATTTGAAGGAATTAAAGAAAACGAATTCATGTATTTGGTACACAGTTTTTATGCGTCTTTGTCTGAAAATACAATTGCTACCACGAATTATGAACACGAATACAGCACAGCATTGAAACGCGATAACTTTTTCGGAGTACAATTTCATCCTGAGAAAAGTGGCATCCTCGGAGAACAAATTTTGAAAAACTTTTTAAACTTATAATTTGAGCTTGAAATTGCTCTTGAAATTGAACTTGATATGAGAATAATCCCAGCTATAGATATCATCGAAGGAAAATGCGTCCGACTTTCCAAAGGCGACTACGACACGAAGAAAATATACAACGAAAATCCGCTTGAAGTAGCCAAATCGTTTGAAGCACATGGAATTCAGTATTTGCATTTAGTCGATTTAGATGGTGCAAAATCCAGTCGAATTGTGAATTACAAAGTATTGGAACAAATTGCTTCAAAAACGAGTTTAAAAATCGATTTTGGTGGAGGATTAAAATCCGATGCCGATTTAAAAAATGCTTTTGAAAGTGGTGCTAATCAAATCACAGGCGGAAGTATTGCCATCAAACAACCAGAAGTTTTCAAAAATTGGATCAAACAATATGGAGCTGATAAAATTATTTTAGGAGCGGATGCTATGAATGAAAAAGTAGTGATTTCAGGTTGGTTGGAAGAATCAAAAGAAGAAGTAATTCCGTTTATTCAAAATTATCAGAAAGAAGGCATTCAATATGTGATTTGTACCGATATTTCAAAAGACGGCATGTTAGAAGGACCAAGTTTTGGATTATACAAAAGAATTTTAGATTCCGATTTGTCAAATCAAGTTTGTCATTTCGAGCGAATTCGAGAAGCGAGTTTAAAACTCATCGCTTCAGGAGGAATTTCCACTTTCGATGAATTACCAAAGTTAGCCGAACTAGGTTGCGAAGGAACCATTATAGGAAAAGCCATCTACGAAGGCAGAATCAGTTTAAAGCAATTAGAAAAGTACATTTTGTCTTAATTTTTAATACTCAAATCTTAATACTATATGCTCACAAAAAGAATCATTCCCTGCTTAGACATCAAAAACGGACGAACCGTAAAAGGGGTCAACTTTGTGGATTTAAAAGATGCTGGTGATCCTGTGGAATTAGCAAAGAAATACACTGAAACTGGTGCAGACGAACTTGTGTTCCTAGATATTTCCGCTACAGAAGAACGTCGCGCTACTTTAATCGACTTAGTTCGAAAAGTTGCAGCTGCAATTAATATTCCATTCACAGTTGGTGGTGGCATTTCTTCCCTTGCTGATGTGGATGTTTTGCTTCGCAATGGAGCGGATAAAATTTCGATTAATTCTTCAGCCGTTAAAAATCCAAATTTGATAAACGAGATTGCAGCCAAATATGGAAGTCAGTGTGTTGTTGTAGCTATCGATGCGAAACAAATTGATGGCGAATGGATAGTTCATTTGGTTGGAGGAAAAGTGCCTACTGAATTGAATTTATTCGATTGGGCAAAAGAAGTCGAGCAACGTGGTGCAGGAGAAATTCTATTCACATCCATGAACAATGACGGTACCAAAAACGGATTCGCCAATGAAGCCTTAGCCAAATTGTCTGAAATCGTAAACATTCCTATCATCGCTTCTGGAGGTGCGGGAACTATGGAACATTTTGCAGAAACCTTTATCAATGGAAATGCTGATGCCGCTTTAGCCGCTAGTGTTTTTCACTATCAAGAAATCGAAATTCCTAAATTAAAAAAATATTTAAAAGGAAAAGAAATTAACATCAGATTATAGAAATAAGAATTAATTTAAAATAAAACTTAGTGAAACTTCGTGCTTAACTTAGTGGAACTTTGTGTAACAAAATATCATGAAAATAAACTTCAACAAAAACCCAGACAACCTAATTCCAGCCATTATTCAAGACAACGAAACGAAAAATGTTTTAATGTTGGGCTACATGAACCAAGAAGCTATAGACCTAACAATAGCAACAAAAAAAGTAACTTTTTTCAGTCGTACTAAAAACCGATTATGGACAAAAGGCGAGGAGAGTGGCAACTTTTTAGAACTAATTTCTATTAAAGAAGATTGCGATAATGATACGCTTTTAGTGAAAGTAAAACCTGTTGGTCCAACTTGCCACACAGGTTTAGATACGTGTTGGCAAGAAACTAATAATCAAGAATTTGGGTTTTTATCAAAATTAGAAAATACCATTGCAAATCGCAAAGAAAATGCCGATGCGGAAAAGAGTTATGTAGCTTCATTATTCGCTAAAGGGATCAATAAAATAGCACAGAAAGTAGGAGAAGAAGCCGTTGAAGTAGTCATTGAAGCTAAAGACAACAATGACGATTTGTTCTTATCTGAAAGTGCCGATTTATTGTTTCACTATTTGATTTTATTGCAAGCGAAAGGTTTTCAATTACAAGATGTAGTAGAGGTTTTGAAAAGAAGAGAGAAATAAGTTTCTAAATTATACTTCTGATTAATCTTTCTAAAATCAATAAAAAAAGTATTTTTGTTGTATTAAATACAGAATATGAAAAAAGTTATTTTAATTACGGGAGGTTCTTCGGGAATAGGAAAATCAATTGGTACTTTTCTTCATGAAAAAGGCAATATTGTTTATGGAACGAGTCGAAATCCCGAAAATATTTCAAATTCTGTTTTTGAACTATTACAGCTTGATGTTCGTGATGTTGAAAGTATAAAAAAATGCGTAAATCAAGTTATACAGAAATCAGGAAGAATTGATGTTCTCATTAACAATGCAGGCGTTGGTATTACTGGACCATTAGAAGAAATTCCTACGGAAGAAATCATGAATAATTTCCAAACGAATTTATTTGGACCTATTGAAGTTATGAAAGCTGTTTTACCTCAAATGCGCCAACAAAAATCGGGATTAATTATTAATGTTACTTCGATTGCTGGTTATATGGGATTACCATTTCGTGGTGTTTATTCTGCATCTAAAGGGGCTTTGGAGTTGATAACAGAGTCACTTCGTATGGAAGTTAAGCAATTTGGAATACAAATTACTAATGTTGCGCCCGGTGATTTTGCCACTGATATAGCATCTCGGCGTTTTCATGCTCCTTTAATTCAAGGTTCAGCTTATGAAAAATCTTATGGTAAAACTTTAGAGGAAATAAATTCTCATGTAGATTCTGGAAGTAATCCTATTGAAATGGCGGAAGCTATTCACAAGATTATGCAAACATCAGAACCTAAAATTCATTATAAAGTAGGAGCTTTTATGCAAAAGTTTTCCATTTTTCTGAAGTTTATTTTACCAGATTTGATGTTCGAAAAAATGCTGATGAAGCACTATAAATTGTAATTTTATCGATGATGATAAGGTTCGTTTTTAAGTATCGTAAATCCTCTGTAAATCTGCTCAATCACAAATAGGCGTACCATTTGGTGCGAAAATGTCATTTCAGATAAAGAAACTTTACCTTGGGCTTTTTGATAAACAGTTTCACTGAATCCGTAAGGGCCACCAATCACAAAAACCAAAGATTTTATACCGGAATTCATTTTCTTTTGTAAAAAATCTGAAAACCCTTCACTGCTAAATGTTTTACCGTTTTCGTCAAGTAAAATTAGATGATCGGTTGGGCCAATTTTTGATAGAATTAAGTCTCCTTCTTTTTCTTTTTGTTGGGTTTCGGATAAGTTTTTTACATTTTTGATGTCAGGAATAATTTCTAAATCAAATTTTACATAAAAAGATAATCGTTTAGTATAATCTTCAATCAAAGTTTGAAGCGCTTTATTATCAGTTTTTCCTATGGCTAAAAGGCGAATATTCATAGATTAAAAGTTAAAAGAAAAAATCACTCGCAAAGGAGTGATTTAATATTAATTGATTTCTTCTGTTTGTTGTTGTTTAAAGTTTACTTCACAAGCAAAAGAGAATAGTTTTTCTTTTTTGATGATTTCGGCAGTTCCTTCCGGTAACATATTTTCCCATCCTGCCTCACCATTACAAATCATTTTTAGTACTTTTCTAGAGAAAATGTCTAAATTCTTTTCGTCGAAATCTTTAATATCGATTACTTTTCCATTGAATTTAAAGAATTTATAAAGTTCTTTCATTCTAGGATGCACTTTTAGATTTTCGGATGTGATGATGTTTCCATTTTCATCTTTCATAGGATAAAGATAAACTTTCAAATCACGATAAAATAATTTTCCAAAAGCTTCTAATATTCCACCGGATAAATGGCGATAATATTTTTCATCAAAAATTTCGATTAAGTTACTCACACCCATGGCTAATCCCATTCTAGCTTTAGAATAGTTAGAAAAATATTCTACTACTTTAAAATATTCCTGGAAGTTAGAAATCATAACGGTTTGTCCAAGTTTGCAGAGCAATTCAGCTCTATCTAAGAAATCACGTTCATCAATTTCACCTTCTGCCTTTAAATTGGAAAGAGTGATTTCAAAAACAACAAATGTATTATCTTTATCTACTTTATTTTCTTGAATGAACATTTCGTAGGAACGTTCATACATGTCCATATTTACTTTAGTAACGGGTCTAAAACTTCCTCTTAACGCTAAAATATTTTTCTTGTAAAGTACAGCAGCAGGTAAAATATTTTTTCCATCAGGACCAAACATTACGGCATCCGTCATCCCATTTTTTACCAATTGCAAACTCATCAAACGATTGTCAACTTCAGCAAAACGGGGACCAGAAAAATTAATGGTATCAATTTCAATTTGGTCTTTGTCTAAGTGGTCATACAAATAACGTAATAGTTTTTTGGGATCATTGTATTTATAGAACGCGCCATAAATCAAATTAACACCAAGAATTCCAAGAGTTTCTTGTTGTAATTTAGCATCGTTTTCTTTAAATCTAATATGAAGAATAATTTCGTTGTATGCTTCATCTGGCTCAACTTGATAAACTATTCCAACCCAACCATGACCTTTGTATTGTTTTGCAAAGTCGATAGTTGCCACGGTATTCGCATAACTAAAAAATAACTTATTGGGATGTTTATCTCTGCTTAAACGCTGTTCAACTAAATTAATTTCGTGCGTTAACATTTTTCGTAAACGACTCTCTGTAACGTAACGACCATCTTCTTCAATTCCATAAATAGCATCACTAAAGTCTTTATCGTAGGCAGACATGGCTTTAGCAATAGTTCCAGAAGATGCACCAGCTCTAAAGAAATTACGAACCGTTTCTTGTCCCGCTCCAATTTCAGCAAAGGTACCATATATGTTTTCATTAAGATTAATTCTTAATGCTTTATCCTTAATTGAAGGAACGTGCTCAATTTGTTTATCTCCTCGAACTTTAATGTTTGTAACCATGCTTTTTTATGAAATATTTAATAGGATGTTTGGGATTCTAAAATCATTTTCGCAAAGTTAATCAATTTATAAAAACTACCATAATTATTGTTATTTTTGTGCGAAAGGATAAAACTGTGAAAATTTATTTTTTAGGCACTGGTACATCGCAAGGAATCCCTGTTATAGGGAGCCATCATTCTGTTTGTTTAAGTTCTGATGAAAAAGACAAGCGGTTGCGAGTTTCGGTTTGGATTGAAACCGAAAAAGCTTCTATCATTATTGACTGCGGGCCTGATTTCAGACAGCAAATGTTAAACTCAATGTGTCAAAAAGTTGATGCTTTGTTGTTTACACACGAACATGCAGATCACACAGCTGGATTAGATGATATTCGTCCTTTTTATTTCAAGCAAGGTCCAATTCCTGTTTATGCACATCAAAGGGTACTTAAAAATTTAGAAAAACGTTTTGATTATATTTTTGAAACCGAAAATAAATATCCAGGCGCTCCCTCTATTATAGAAAATGAAGTGAAGGTAGACCAACCTTTTTTAGTAAATGATGAATTAATTATTCCAATTGATGCTTTGCATGGATCTTTACAAGTCTTTGGTTACAAAATTCAAGATGTAGTCTATTTAACTGATGTAAAGACAATCGAATCTTCTGAAATAGAAAAAATAAAAGATTGTAAAGTTTTGATAATTAATTGTTTACGAGAAGAGCCTCATGCTACACATTTTAATTTAGAAGAAGCATTACATTTTATATCTTTGGTGCGTCCAAAAACGACATACTTAACTCACATCAGTCATTTATTTGGTTTTCATGAAGAGATTCAAAAAAAATTACCTGTTAACGTTTTTGTTGCTTACGATAATTTAGAAATTAATATTTAAAAACTATGAAGAACGTAATTTTGTATGCTTTAATTTTCTCATTGTTATTCAATGTATTTCAATACGTGAATTCTACTAAAATATTAGATGCAAAACAAAAAGAAGTAGACAAAGTAAAAGCAAATTTAAAAACTTCAAGAGATTCTATTTCACAACTTACAGATGCTAATTATTTTGCTTTAGAAACGGATGAAGATGCACAAGAATATTTCTTTTCTAATAATTTAGATTATCAAAAAGTAGCTGTTAAAGTAAAAGAAGATTTATTATCTTTAAACACTAATAAAAATGGCAACCCTCTAATTCCATATGAACCCATTGATGGCATTCCATTTTTAATCAATACCACAAAAATATTGAATCACAGATGGATTATTGCTGAATTTTCTTGTGGAGATTTGTGGGGACAAGTGTTGATAAAATACTTTGTTACCGAAGGGAAACCAACCGATTTTGAAACAGTTGAAACCGTTTTATACGAAAAGCAACAAAAGAATAACTAAAAAATAACATCACAATGTCAACTACTATTATGAAAACCCAATTAGAATGTTACTTTGATACGTTCAGAAATGACATAATTGGAATTGACCAAAAATTTCAATCGCCTTTTGGTGAAATGAAAATCATTTACACGGATTGGACAGCTAGTGGTAGATTGTATCGTCCTATTGAAGAAAAGTTGATGAATGAATTTGGTCCTTTTGTTGCCAATACACATACCGAAACTTCTGTAACGGGAACTGCTATGACTATGGCTTATCATGAAGCGCGTCATATCATTAAAAAGCATGTAAATGCAAATGATAATGATATCTTAATCACTGATGGCACGGGAATGACTGGAGTTGTGAATAAATTTCAACGTATTTTAGGACTTCGTATTCCTGAAAATTTAAAAGAATTTACTACTATTCCTGATGCTATAAAACCAGTAGTTTTTATCTCTCACATGGAACACCATTCGAATCAAACCTCTTGGTTAGAAACGATTGCGGATGTTGTCATCATCCCTGCCGATGAAAATGGTTTGTTTAGTATCGAAAATCTAAAAATTTTATTAGAAAAATATAAAGAAAGAAGTTTTAAAATTGCTTCAATTACTTCTTGCTCTAATGTAACAGGAATTAAAACTCCCTATCATGAAGTGGCAAAACTAATGCATCAAAATAACGGTGTTTGTTTTGCAGATTTTGCATGTTCAGGACCGTATGTAGAAATTAACATGCATCCTGAAGATTCTGAAAGTTATTTGGATGCGATTTTCTTTTCACCACATAAGTTTTTAGGTGGTCCTGGAACTTCGGGAGTTTTAATTTTCAATCAAAACTTATACAAAAACAACGTGCCTGATTGTCCCGGTGGAGGAACGGTGAGTTGGACTAATCCTTGGGGCGAACACAAATATATTGACAACATAGAAGATAGGGAAGATGGTGGAACTCCTGGTTTCTTACAAGTGATGAAAACTGCATTAGCCATTCAGTTGAAAGAAAAAATGGGTGTTCAGAACATTTTAGACCGTGAACACGAACTGATAGATTATATCTTTAATGCTCTAGGAAACGTATCTAATCTTCATATTCTGGCTAATCAACATCAAGATAGACTGGGTGTTATTTCGTTTTATATTGATGACTTACATTATAATTTGGGGGTAAAACTCTTGAATGATAAATTTGGAATTCAAACCCGTGGGGGATGTAGTTGTGCAGGAACTTACGGACATTATTTGTTGCATGTAGATCAAGAAACGTCGCATGATTTGGTCTGTAAAATTAGCTCGGGAGATTTGATTCAAAAACCAGGTTGGATACGTATGTCGATTCATCCTACCACAACAACGGAAGAAATAGCTTTTGTTTGCGAAAAAATTAAAGATTTAGCGGTTCATCATAAAGATTGGTCAGTTGATTATGAGTATAATCCTCAAACAAACGAATTTGTTCATAAAGAAGCTAACAATCAAATTAAAGAGATGGTCCATAATTGGTTTAAATTATAAAAAAATAAAGCTCAGTTTCTACTGAGCTTTTTCTTTAATGTGTTTCCAACGCTTGTGTGTCCATAAGTAAAATTCTGGAGCTTCATAAATTTGTTCTTCCACTAATTTCATGAATGTATCTGTAATTTCGTAATTAGGTACTGATTTGACATCTTCTGATAAAATTTCAAAACTAGCTTCATAGTAACCACGTTTTACTTTTTTAACTTTCAAGAAAATTACATTCATATCAAATCTTTTAGCTAACATTTCGGCACCGGTATGAACAGGCACTACATGTCCCATAAAAGAAGTCCAATGATAAGCAGCATTTGCCCTTGGAGATTGATCACTTGCAAATCCATACAAACTTAAAATGTTTTTTCTAAAGTTATTTTCAATGTAAGGAATTGTTTCTTTGGTAGTAACCAATTGCGCTTTAAATTTAGATCGTATGCGTTTCACCAATTTATCAAAATATGGATTAGCTAACCTTTTATAAATACCAACTCCTTTAAAATTTGTATAATAATTCATGGATATAACCCATTCATAACTTGCATAATGAGCACACATTAAGGCAATACTTTTATTCTTTTTTTCTAGTTCATAATATGTATCCATGTTAGTGAATGAAAAGCGCTTTTCCATTTCTTTTTGCGAAATGCTCATTGTTTTTATCATTTCTAAAAACATATCACACATGTGACTGTAGAATTTTTTTTCAATTTGCAACTGCTCTTGTTGTGATAATTGTGGAAGTGCAAGTTGAATATTAGAACGAACTACTTTTTTTCTGTATCCAATAACGTTGTAGACCAAAAAACAAACAATATCAGAAAACAAATAAAATAAAGGAAAAGGTAATATAGAAATTATCCAAAGTATTGGATAAATAATGATATATATTAATAATTGCATTACTTAAAATTTTTACAAATATACTTCTTTCGTTCCAAGTAAATTTGGCAAAGTATTCCTAAATTTACAAAAAAAAACAAATGAATATTATTTTACTAGTAATAGTAGTAGCTAATGGTTTGATAAGTTACAAAGCTTTTAATGATACTTATTTCTTTAGAAAATACGAATTTCATATAGGAAGTATTCGTTCAGGTGAACAATTTCGGATGTTTTCGTCTGGTTTTTTACATGTCGATTTTATGCATTTGGCATTTAATATGTTTACCCTATATATGTTTGCCCCATTTGTTATTAATATTGTAGGACCTATTTATTTTGCTTATTTGTATTTTGGAAGTTTAGTGGCTGGAAATCTACTTACATTATATTTTCATAAGGAGGATTACTATTATAGAGCCGTTGGAGCTTCGGGAGCTGTAACTGGGATCATTTATAGCGCTATTCTATTAGAACCCAATTTATACATGTACGGATTCATTCCAGGATATATCTTCGGATTTGTGTATTTGTTATTTTCAATCTACGGGATGAAAGCTAAAAATGATAATATTGGGCACGTGGCACATTTTGGAGGCGCTATTGGTGGTTTTGGAATTACTTTGGCAAAGTTTCCTACTCTTATAACTGAAGAACCAAAAATCGTTTTAGCACTATTGGTTCCTATTTTGATTTTATTTATTTTGGCAAAAATGAAGAAAATTTAGGTACTAGGTGATTTGGCACAAATCTTGAATACTGTGAATTATTAAATTTAATGACATGAAAAAAATTGTAATGGTGTTGTTATTCACTACAGCTTTAATGAACGCACAAGATGTAAAAACAGTTTCACAAATTAGTGTTTCAGGTGAAGGAAAAATCAAAGTAATTCCTGATGAAGCTTTAATTACAGTTGCAGTGGAAAACTCGGGTAAAGAGGCAACTGAAGTAAAAAAGAAAAATGATGAAATAGTAGATAAAGTTTTAAAATTAATTAAGCAAAATGGTATTGCTATAACAGATTTTCAAACCCAACGTATCAATTTATATAAAAACTATGATTATGATACGAAAAAGTACAATTATGTAGCTAATCAAACCCTTTCAATTCACTTAAAAAATTTATCAAAATATGATAAATTAATGATGGATTTAGTGGAAAGTGGTATTAATTCGATACAAGGAGTAGAATTTAAATCGTCTAAAATTAAAGAGTTAGAAACTCAAGCTCGTAAAAAAGCGATGCAGAATGCCAAGCAAAAAGCCGACGATTATGTTTCAGTTTTAGAGGGACAAAAAGTTGGGAAGGCCCTAGTAATTTCCGATAATTCCAATACAAATTATCCTACTCCAATTTTTGCTGAATTTAAAACTATGGCTATTTCAGATACATCTTTGCCGAAAGAAACTTTAGCTATTGGAGAGATTGAAATTGTATCGAATGTAAACGTTACTTTTATTTTAGATTAATAATTGAAAAAATACTATGATACCAAAATCTGCAATTGAATTTCTAAACAAACTAAAAGAAAACAATAATCGTGAATGGTTTGCCGAACATAAAAAGGAGTTTGATCTTGAGCAAAAATCAATGAAAACTTTTTTCAATTCAGTAGGGGAACAGTTAGGAAAAGTTGATAGTATTGAACGTATTCAAATTTTTAGGATCTATCGCGATGTCCGTTTTTCAAAGGATAAATCTCCTTATAAAAATCATTTTAGTGTTGGATTCACAAGAACAAAACCTTTATTTAGAGGTGGTTATTATTTGCATATAGAACCGGGAGGAAGTTTTGTAGGCGGAGGATTTTGGGAACCTAATGCGGCTGATTTACATCGTATTAGAAAGGAATTTGAAATGGATGATGAAGAAGTAAGAGCAATTATTGCCGAAGATAATTTTCAAAAATACTTTGGAGAATTAAAAGGCGAAGAGTTAAAGACAGCCCCAAAGGGTTTCGATAAAACGCATCCTGCTATTGATTTAATTCGTAAAAAACAATATTTACTAACACGAAACTTTTCAGATGAAGAAGTGTTAGCACCTGATTTTCAGAAAGAAGTGATAGCAACCTTTCAATCCATGCGACCGTTTTTCGACTACATTAGTGATGTCTTAAGTACCGATTTAAATGGAGAATCTCTTTATGAATAACTTATTTTAATGTGGCGATTTGTGATGATACTAATATTGCCACATTAAATTATTTGAATTTGACTTTTTAATCGTTCCATTAATAGATTCATCATTCGCTTATTCAAATTTGAGGAATTTTGAGTGTAATCTTTAAATTCAGTTACAGTAAACATTCCAATAACCATCCCTTCCAATAGATTTCGAAGCTTCATATCGCGTTGAATGGCATTATCGATATATTGGATTTTCTTTTCAGGAGAAAGTGTAAAAAATACTCCTTTTTGTTTAGTAGCGTAATTTCTAAAAACCTCAATAAATAATTCGTTTTGAAATTTTAAAATAGGTCGGAGTGTCTGATTTTGAAACTTTTCTTCTGAACTTGAGTGTTCTGTGATAGTTCCAATGCTAGCACCCCTAATTTCAAGAAGTGATTCCTCTTTTGATTTCATTATTTATGAATTTGTTGTATAAAATTAAAAAAAATAACCTCCAAATATCCGAAGGTTAGTATAAGTTATTAATAATCAGTTGTTAATTATTTGGTGGTACTCATATTTTCAAAAGCCTCCAAATCGAAGTAGGGGAGTGAAGCTATAATATGATCGAAAACATCGGCCATTATATGTTCATAATTTATCCACGTTTTGTCTTTTGAAAAACAGTAAATTTCAATTGGAATACCATTCTCAGTTGGTTGTAAATGGCGCACCATTAGAGGCATATCCTTGTTGATTCCAGGATGTGATAGAATGTATTGATTTATGTATTTTCGGAACAACCCCAAATTAGTTAAATTTCGACCATTTACAATCACACTTTTATCGATTCCATTATTAAAATTGTATTTATCAATATCAGATTGACGATGTTCTATATAAGAAGTAAGATGGTGAATTTTTTTAAACTTTTCCAATTCATCCTTTTCAACAAATTTTACGGAATTCGCTTTAATCAAAATATAACGTTTGATGCGTCTTCCTTCTGAATCAATCATTCCTCGCCAGTTTTTAAAACTATCAGAAATTAAGCTATAGGTTGGAATTGTTGTAGTAGTATTATCAAAATTTCTAACTTTTACAGTTGATAAATTGATTTCTATAATATTACCATCTGCTCCAAATTTTTCCATTGTAATCCAATCTCCAATACGAACCATATCATTCACAGATACGGATATACTGGCGACAAAACCTAAAATAGTATCTCTAAAAATTAAAATGATGATAGCTGAAATCGAACCAAAAGTTGTTAGTAATGTAGTTTTACTTACATCAAATAATATCAATACAAAAGAAACGATACCAAATAGCCATAAAAAAAGCATAATAACCTGAATATAACTATCTATTGGTTTGTCACTAAATCTTGGTTTTTGTTTTAAATAATCACGAAGAGAATTAAAAATACTTCGAGTAATAAAAAGCGATAAGATTATGATATAAATTTTTACTCCTTTTTCAAAAATGTATTCCCAGTATGTGAAATTACTAAGAATTACAGGAACTGTCTTATAAATAAATAGTAAAGGAAATAAATGAGCCAAGTATTTAGCCGTTTTATTGGCTACTAAAAAGTCATCAAAAGAAGACTTGGTTTTAGTAGCTATAATCGCTAAAACAATAATGAATGCTTTTTTAAAGACATAATCTAATAAGTAGGAAATAACAATTAAAATAATAATGTTTATTCCTAAATTTAAGTAGGAAGCTACATCATTGCTAAAGTCAAGACTTTTAAAGATATCGTATGCCCAATTAAAGATTTTCATTATGTGTTTTGAAGATATTTTTTCTCAATATAAAAGGTTCCAAAAGGTATTAATGAAGCAATTAAAATCAAAAAAAAGACTTTAAAATTCCATTTTTGTGAGGCTTGTAATAGAAAAGCTAACAAAACATATCCTATAAATAAAACCCCATGAGCCATCCCAATTGGGAATAAAAATTGTTTATACAATTCTAAATTAGTAGGCTTAACAATAAGCATATTTGCAAATAAAAGTAAATATGAAATTCCCTCTAAAATGGCTGTAATTTTAAACGTACGTAACATTGAAATAAATTTTAAACAAAATTAATAGTAAAATTATTAGTAATAGTTAATATTTATATAAAAAAAGCTGCTTCTAAAAGCAGCCTTAAATATTATGTAAAATAGATTCTTGAATTAATAAGCTAAGAAAGCTTTGTTGTATTCTTTTAAATCTAGTAAATTATTCTTTTTTGATAAATCGGTTAGCAACGATAAAAAGTAATTAAAGCTATCCACATTATTTTCTTCAGAAATATTTGCTTCAATAAAAGCATCTTTGCTATCTACAGGCTCATCATCAGGGATACCAATAAAAAAGCCATTGTTATTTTCAATGTGTTCATAAGCTAAACGTAGCGCTTTAGTAACAACCGGATTATTTAATTCTAATGTAATTTCTCTTAGCTTTTTTAAATTTTCAACAATTTCAGCTACTTCAAAATTTTCTTTAAATAATTCTTTCTGAATTTTTTCTATTAGTTTAAGGGCTTGTCTGTTTTCCATGATACTTTTATAATGTTTGCAAAACTAATCTTTATTGGCATTTTACACAAACGTTTTAAGGAGTATTTTGTAATTTTAACGCTATATTTTTAATTTATAATATACATTATGTAAAATAGTATTTTTATATTATAGTTTCAATATCCACTCAAACTTCGTATCTTCGTTTATGAAATTTTAGTATGTCATGAAAAACCCTATTGCAGAACGTATCACCGATTTTTTAAAACATTATCCTCCTTTTTCAAGTTTAGAATACAGTAAACTTTTAGAAATTGCTAAAACTTGCCGGGTATTATATTTGGAAAAAAATCAAACCTTATTTAAAATTAATGATCCCACACATGCCTTTTTTTATGTTGTAGCTTCTGGTGCCATTGGTTTGTCTGTTACTTCTGACACTGATGATGTTTTGATTGATAAATGTGATGAAGGCGATATTTTAGGTCTTCGACCTTTTTTTGCAAAAAATAATTATCTCATGACGGCCAAGGCTCGCGAAGAAAGTATTGTATATGCTATTCCAATTGAGACGTTTAAGCCTTATGTAGCAGAAAATCCTGCTGTTTTGAGTTTTCTATTAGAAAGTTTTGCATCTAATACGAGAAATCCTTACGATAAAAATAATAAAGGAAAATTAATTTCTGAAAATGTGATTTATAACGATCAAAATGCGGAAATTCAATATTATCAACCTATAAAATATACTCGAAACCCTATAACAGCTACTCCGGTCGATATCGTAAAGTTCGTTGCTCAAACAATGGCAAGCAGTAAAATCGGTAGTATTATTATTCATGAAGATAGAAAACCTATAGGGATTGTAACGGATAAAGATTTACGTTCTAAAATCGCAACCGGACTTTATTCTATTGATGTTACAATTGATAAAATTATGTCATCACCTGTAATTACCGTGGCTGATAATCTTTCGATTGCAGAGGCTCAGATAATGATGCTAAAACATAATGTTTCTCACTTATGTGTAACTAAAGACGGTACAAATGATTCTGAAATAACAGGGATAATTACAGAACATGATATTGTGGTGGCTCAAGCAAACAACCCTGGTGTATTGTTAAAGCAATCAAAACGAGCTCAAAAATCAGCTGATTTGAAAGAAGTTAGAGAAAAATTAGTTGATTTAATACAGCATTCTTTAGATAAAAATGTACCTATCAATCATATAACTTCGATTGTTGGCGAAATCAATCTGGCAATAACAAAACGCGCTATCGAATTGGCCATAAAAAAAATGGACACTCTTCCTCCTGCCCAGTTTGCTTGGATAAATATCGGAAGCCAAGGTAGAAAAGAACAACTTTTGCTTACTGATCAAGATAATGCTATTGTTTTTGAAGATGTTGAAGAAGAAAAATATGATGCAGTTAAGAATTATTTTATAGATCTTGCTGAAAAAGTAACGAGAACACTCAATAAAATTGGCTACGAATATTGCCCGAATCAAATGATGGCGAGCAATCC
The DNA here is from genome assembly GCF_023634865.1 of Flavobacterium fragile. Taxonomy (GTDB): domain Bacteria; phylum Bacteroidota; class Bacteroidia; order Flavobacteriales; family Flavobacteriaceae; genus Flavobacterium; species Flavobacterium fragile. The sequence goes on along the minus strand of NZ_JAMLJN010000005.1, from coordinate 48,832 downwards.
TTTATGGTGTAAATCGGTTTCAGATTGGCAACATCAATTCAAAGGTTGGATTAATGCTCCTGCAGAAAAAGGAGTTCTTAACAATACTATTTTCTTCGATTATGATTTTGTTTATGGAAATGAAGATTTAGTTGATACAATCAGTACTACTATCGTTGAAGAAACAGATAAAAATGAATTATTTTTTGCTTATTTAGGAGCCGATGCTTTAAAAAATCCACCTCCACTTGGCTTTTTTAGACAGTTTTTAGTAGAAAATGATGGCGAACATAAAGATACTTTCGATTTAAAAGGAAGAGCTTTAATGCCATTAATTGATGCAGCTCGAATTTTATCCTTGAGCAAAGGAATCAAGAATATCTCTAATACGATTTCAAGATATTCAAAATTAGCTGAATTAGAGCCTCAAAATGCGACTATTTATGAATCTTGTGCTGATGCTTTTGCTGAACTATTAAAGTTCAGAACTGAAGAAGGTTTGAAAAACGAAACAGACGGTAGGTATTTGAATTTAACTGAGTTATCTAAATTAGATAAAGTAAAACTTAAAAATGATTTTCAACCTATTAACGATATTCAAGAAGTGATTAAGAATAAATTTCAATTAACTTATTTCACCTAAAACATGGATTTAAATTGGTTCAAAAAAATAGTTAAAGATTATCCTAAATTTTGGGAAACCTATCTGAGTTACTTCGATGAAAATCAAAGTAAAGAGCAACGTTTTGTAGTTTTTGATTGTGAAACAACAGGTTTGGATTATAAAAAAGATCGAATTTTATCTATCGGAGCAGTAGCCATTCAGAACAACCAAATTATCGTTGGTGATTTTATGGAAATATTTTTACAACAAGATATTTTTAATCCAGAAACGGTTACGCTACATGGTATTTTAAAAGAAGGAAAAGAGGAAAAAATTGTGGAGGCTGAAGCAGTTATTCGTTTCTTAGATTTCATTAAAGATGCAACACTTGTTGGACATCATGTTGATTTTGATATTGAAATGATTAATCAAGCATTAGATCGTTTAAATGTAGGTACCCTTAAAAATCAAGTCATGGATACTGATGTTATGTATCAAAAATTAAAAAATCTATCAGAGGAAGAAAAAACTTCTTTGGATGATCTGTGTGAAATCTATAAGATAAAAAAGTCGGATCGTCATACCGCTAGTGGCGATGCTTTTATTACAGCTTTAGTTTTTTTAAAATTAAAAAAGAAATTAGCAATTTAAAATGGGTAAAAAAAACTGCTCCATTACTGAGCAGTTTTTAATAACCAATAAAACTAAAAAACTAGAGCTTACCTTCTTTAATTTCATCCACTATTTCAGGATTTAGTAAAGTAGAGATATCTCCAAAATTAGAGAAGTCTCCTTCAGCAATCTTTCTTAATATTCTTCTCATGATTTTACCTGAACGTGTTTTAGGTAAACCACTTACAAATTGTATTTTATCTAACTTAGCAATTGGACCAATTTGATCTGAAATTAACTGATTAATCTCTTTTGCTAAGTTGGTTCTATCACGACCTTCTCCTGTTTCTTTCAAAATAATGAAACCGTAAAGAGCATTCCCTTTTATATCATGAGGGAATCCTACAATTGCACTTTCTGCAACTGCTGGGTGTTCGTTGATAGCATCTTCAATAGGAGCTGTTCCTAAATTATGTCCAGAAACAATAATAACATCATCTACTCTACCCGTAATTCTATAATATCCTACTTCATCTCGTAAAGCACCATCACCCGTGAAATATTTTCCAGGGAAAGCAGTGAAATACGTTTCTTTATAACGTTGGTGATCGCCCCAAATAGTTCGAGCCATCGATGGCCAAGGGAATTTGATACACAGCGCACCTGTAACCTGATTTCCTTCAATCTCATTTCGCAATTCATCCATTAAAACAGGTTGAATTCCAGGCAGTGGCAACGAGGCATAAGTCGGTTTCGTTGGAGTTACAAAAGGAACTGGAGAAATCATAATACCACCCGTTTCTGTTTGCCACCAGGTATCAACAAGCGGACAACGCTTTCCACCTACATGGTCATTGTACCAGTGCCAAGCTTCCTCGTTGATTGGTTCACCAACCGAACCAATAACTTTTAAAGAATCCAATTGGAATCTTTGAACATAATCTAAACTTTCTTTTGCTAAAGCGCGAATTGCAGTTGGAGCCGTGTAGAATTGGTTTACGTTGTGTTTCTGGATTACTTCCCAAAAACGGCTAAAATCAGGATAAGAAGGAACTCCTTCAAAAATAACGGTGGTGGCTCCATTTAAAAGCGGACCATATAAAATATAGGAATGTCCTGTAATCCAACCAATATCAGCAGTACACCAATACACATCATTTTCTTCATAATTGAAGACATTTTTAAAGGTATATGCAGTATAAACCATGTATCCTGCAGTGGTATGCACCATTCCTTTTGGTTTCCCTGTAGAACCTGATGTATACAATATAAACAAAGGATCTTCTGCATCCATAATTTCGGCAACATTGTTACCAATAGCAGCATCCATTAAGGGTTGTAACCACAAATCTCTGCCTTCTTTCATGTTAACTTCAGTATTCGTTCTTTTAACTACCAATACCGTTTCTACACATGGACATTTTTCTAAGGCTTCGTCCACAATTCCTTTCAAATCAATAGCTTTATTTCCACGATAACTTCCATCTGATGTAATTACCATTTTACATTCACTATCATTAATACGAGCTGAAACAGCAGAAGATGAAAATCCTGCAAAAACTACAGAATGTATTGCTCCTATTCGTGCACAAGCTAAAACAGCTATAGCTAATTCTGGAATCATGGGTAAATAAATACAAACTCGATCTCCTTTTTTGATTCCTTGCTCACGCAAAACGTTGGCTAATTTTGATACTCGTACATATAATTCATTGTACGAAATATGTTGAGCAGCTTCACTCGGATCATTAGGCTCAAAAATAATAGCCGTTTTATCACCACGTTTGGCTAAATGTCTATCAATGCAATTTTTGGTAATGTTTACTTTAGCATTTAAGAACCATTTGAATTCTGCTTCTTGCATGTCATACTCAAATACTTTGTCCCATTTTTGATACCAAGTAAAATTTTCATCGGCTATACGATCCCAAAACTTTCTGGGCTCGCGTACCGATTTCTTATACATCTTGAAATAGTTTTCTAAATCATGTATTTTATAATAACTCATTTTTTTTAGTTTTTTTGGTTGATATTGTAAAAATAAAGAATCTATTTTTAGAATCTGATTTTTTATTGCTAAATAGATATAGTTATTTCGTTATTAAAAAGAAAATAACATTGACTTATAGTTTATTTAAAACATCCAATTTTTCCATGCTCAAGAACCTCTCTGATTTCATCAATAATAGCTTCATCATCTATCGTTGAAGGTACTTGAAATTGTTCTCCATCAGCAATACTTCGCATCATTTTTCGAAGAATTTTACCCGAGCGTGTTTTAGGCAAACGTTGTACTACCACAACATCACGCAATGAAGCTACGGCTCCGATTTGCTCTCTAACCAATTGTACCACTTCATATTGCAATTGAAAATGCTCAATATCTTCTCCTGATTTTGCTACTACTAATGCTAACGGAATTTGTCCTTTTAAATCATCATTGATTCCAATAACAGCACACTCAGCAACAGAATGATGAGAAGATACAATTTCTTCCATCTCTGCTGTTGAAAGGCGATGTCCAGCTACGTTAATTACATCATCTACTCTACCTGTTATATAAATGTAATCTTCCTCGTCTTTAAATCCACCATCGCCTGAGAAATAGTACCCTGGGAATTTGTTCAAATATCCCGCTTTAAAGCGATCGTTGTCTTTCCACAAGTCCATGAGTGTTCCCGGAGGCAATGGCAATTTAATTACTACGTAACCTTCTTCGTTCGGGCCTAACTCTTGCCCGTTTTCACCAAAGATTCGTATGTCATAACCTGTTACTGCTTTTCCTGCTGAACCAGGTTTAATTGGTAAATACTCCACTCCCATCATGTTAGCAATCATTGGCCAACCCGATTCTGTTTGCCACCAATGGTCGATAGCTGGAACTGGAATATGTTCGCGATACCATTCTAATGTAGCTACATCGCAGCGTTCTCCCGCTAAGAATTGAATTCGTAAACTGCTTAAATCGTATTGTTTGATGAACTCACCGTTTGGATCTTCTTTTTTAATTGCGCGAATGGCAGTTGGTGCCGTAAACATCACACTTACTTTGTGCTCTGCAATTACCCTCCAGAAAGTACTGGCATCTGGAGTTCTTACTGGTTTTCCTTCAAATAAAACGGTTGTGTTTCTATTAATTAATGGTCCGTAAACGATATAACTATGTCCTACAACCCATCCCACATCAGAAGCGGCCCAGAAAACTTCTCCTTCTTTAGCATCATAAATGTGTTGCATTGAATATTTAAGTGCAGTGACATAACCTCCTGTATCTCTTACGATTCCTTTTGGTTTTCCAGTAGTTCCCGAAGTGTATAAAATGTATAACGGATGTGTCGCATTCACTGGAACACAAGGTGTTTCTTCCGAACCATAAACTAAAGCATCATAATCGACATCATATTTTTTAAAGGGAACTCTAGCGCCTAATTTTCTATTGAAAACCACTACTTTTTCTGGTTTGTGATGGGCTAATTCGATAGCTTCATCTACTAAAGGTTTATAAGCAATTAATCTATCGATTTCAATACCAGATGAAGCCGTAATAATAGCTTTTGGTTCGCAATCATCAATACGGATAGCTAATTCATGAGGTGCAAATCCACCAAAAACAACCGAATGTGATACTCCAATTCGAGCGCAAGCTAACATAGCAAATGCTGCCTGTGGAATCATAGGCATATAAATAACTGCCGTATCGCCTTTTTCTAATCCTAAAGATAACAAACCTCCAGCTAATTTTGCCACTTCGGTTTTAACATCATTGAAAGTGTATTTTTTTACGGTTTGTGTTACTGGAGAATCGTAAATGATAGCCACTTGATCGCCATAGCCATCTTGAATGTGTTTATCAATCGCCAAATAACAAGCGTTTAAATTTCCATCTGCAAACCATAAAGGATACCCATTTTCATCGGTAGATAAAATTGTAGCAGGCTGATTATACCATTCTAATTTTTTTGCTTGTTCTGCCCAAAAATCTTCAGGAGAATTGATGCTTTTATTGTAAATATCGCAATAATTCATTTGTATTATTCAATTTGTGTTATTTATTTTGTTTAGTAAATGTAGAAAATAAAATAATGCCAAATGAATTAATATTGCTAAATAAATATAGTTGTTTAATGTTCAATCAACTTCTTACTATAGAGCACAAATAAAATTGAGTATTCAAAACAATTGAAGCTTTATAAAATTGTCTTTAAATTATACGAATTTTAAACAAGTATTTTGGCTTCTAAACTAAAGTTGAAATTTATCCCAACAACTCCTCCACTTTTTCCACCACTTTTTTAATCGAAAACGGCTTCGTCATGTAAGCATCAGCTCCAAGTGCTAATCCTTTTTCAATGTCGCTTTCTTTGTTTTTTGCGGATAAAAACATGACTTTGGTATGTTGTAAATTGTCGTCTTTTCTAATTTGTTCTAGTGTAGCAAAACCATCAACCATCGGCATCATGATATCTAAAATGATAATATCTGGGTAATTGGTTTTTAAAATATCTAAAGCTTCTTGTCCGTCGCGTGCTATAAAAACTTCGTAATTGCTTTTCTTGAAGGTATATTCAAGTGTCATTACGATATTAGGTTCGTCGTCTACAATTAATATTTTTTTCATGGTTTTTAATTTTCTAAATTATATGCGGGTAAAGTGAATACAAAATAAGCTCCTTTTACACAAGGTTCAACCCAAATTTTACCTTTATGATGTTCAATAATTTGTTTACAAATGGCCAATCCTAATCCACTACCAACAGGTTTCTTGAAATTCTGATTCGAAGCCTGGTAAAATTTGTCAAATATAACTTCAAAATCGTTAGGATCAATTCCTTTACCGTTATCTTGAACAGATGTTACAATAAAATCATCCTTCTTTTTCACCTGAATAATGATTAAACCATCCGTTTCAGGACAAAATTTAATAGCGTTAGATAACAAATTAGTTATGACTTGTATGATTCGATCTTCATCGTAATAAGCCATGATATCATCTTTACTTTCGATATAAACACTGATATTTTTATTTTTTATCAATTGGCGCAAAGGAACAATCGAATTTTCTATCGTATTAATTAAATTGTTGTAACTCGGATGAATGGTTTGTTTTCCTGTTTCGAATTTCTCTAAATCCAAAATTTTATCTATCAAACGATTCAAACGATCGGATTCCGAAATGATATTTTGTAAAAACTGTTTTCTTAACTCTTCTGGAATTTCGTCATCATCATGCAAAATCTCACTCGCAGCTCGAATAGCGGTAATTGGTGTTCGAAGTTCGTGCGTTACCGTATCTAAAAATTCATCTTTTTGAATATCTTTTCGCACCAAGGTTTCATTGGCTTTTTGCAATTCGGAAGTAATTTTTTGAAGTTGGTTCGAAGTTTCCGTTAATTTTTTATTGATGGTGATATTTTCCTTGGATTCTTCCAAAATTTTGAGAACTTCAGGCAGTGTAACTTTTTCCTCCTTCACTACACTCGAAATTAAAATTCGTGCCGAAGCCGTACCAATATGTCCTGTTAATAAATTTTCGGCGAATTTGACTAATCTCGCATCAGCTAATTCTTGATCTTTATCTACGTTGTATTTTACATTGAAGATATTCATGGCGCGTTTGGTTCGTTCTTCTCCTAAAAACCGAATCAACACTTTCTCAATATCACGAGTATAAGCGGTTCCTTTCCATACAAAAGCATTCTCGTGATTGGTACTATATTTATCAATATCCACATACATTTCTGCATAATTGCGCTCGCGATAGTTACCCTTAAAGCTTACAGAAACTCCAAAATAAGTTAAACTATTGAATAATAAACTCCAAAAGAAAGCATGTGGAACGGGCTCTAAATAATCCAATCCAAAAAGTTCAAAAGGTTTTAATAAATCCATTTGAAGAAAGCCCTCCGAAATAAACGAACTTTCATTATTTCTTAATCCTATAGCATAGGGTAACAACAAAGTGTAAATACAAATAACAAATCCTATTAAAATACCATAAATAGCTCCTAATCTAGACCCTCTTCTCCAAAATATAGCTCCAAAAAACGCGGGTGCTAATTGTGCTATCACAACAAACGAAATCAATCCAATGGAAACTAAACTATAATTTAAAGCAAAGAATCGATAAATAAAGTATGCTAAAATAATTAATGAAAAAATACCGATTTTACGAATGTTGACAATTTTTTTATTGTTGATGATTTGATCTTCAGTTTTTAATTTTCCGAGGAAAGTATACGGAATTAACAAGTTATTACTCAGCATAGTGGATAAACTAATACTAGATACTACAATCATAGAAATAGCAGCGGAAAATCCACCTAGAAATACCAAAACTGTTAAAGTTTGATTATTGAAAAACTGAGGTATTAATAACGAATACGTATCGGCATTTACATTCTGACCTTCAAATAAAACATTTCCACCCCAAGCTATTGGATATACAAAAATATTGAACAACAACAAATAAAGTGGAAACAACCAAATGGCGTTTTTAATATGACGCTCTCTATTATTTTCTACTACCGCCATCTGAAATTGTCGGGGCAATAAGAAAATAGCAAAAAGCGAAACCACACTCAAGAAAAACCAATTAATACCTTGCTCTAATCCCCCAATAGTATTTTTCTCTCTAAACTTTTCTAACAACGAAGCCTTCTCATAAATATCGTTATACCCATCAAATACAAAAAAAGTAACATAGACTCCAATGATGATAAAAAAGACCAATTTCAAAATACTTTCAATAGCAACAGCTGTAACTACCCCTTTTCGTTTTTCTGAAGCATCCACATAACGTGTTCCGTAATACGACGCAAAAAGAGCTAGTGCAATAGCAACATAAGTAGTTGTATCATCAAGCACATAAGAGCTAGTTTGGGTTTGGGTTACAATATGAAAAGTTTCTGAAATAGCTTTTAGTTGTAGCGCTATGTAAGGTAAAATTCCAGCTACGCACACCACAGTTACGATAGCTCCTAAAAAACGGCTATTTCCATAACGAAGCGATATAAAATCGGCAATACTTGAAATTTTATTTACTCTTGAAATGCGGATAATCTTTTTCAAAATAATAATCCAAGCCGGTATAATAATGATTGGGCCTATATAAATTGGCAAATAACCAAGTCCAGATTTAGCGGCTACCCCAATACTTCCATAGTACGTCCATGCCGTACAATACACTGCCAACGACAAAGAATAGATGTACGAATTGTTGGTCCATTTGATGTTTTCTTTTTTTTCAGCCCAGTATGCAATAAAAAAAAGAATACCTAAATAACCTAGTAAAATTAGTAAAAGAACAATACTATTCATAATAACGTTGTAATACAATCCAAGACATTAAAATCGAAAATAACCATACAGAAAAGATATAAATATTAATAACAGGTACCCCCATTACATTATCAGCACTGTCAAACAGGAGAAGAATCGGTAAATTGAGTACCAATAAGAGTAACATCGATAGTACTACAAGCTTTTGTTGGTGTCGTTTTTTCATGACAACTAATCTACAATTATTTTTTGGTGTAAAAAACCAAAAGCCCTTATATTCATAAGAGCTTCTGATTTTTTCAGATTATATAGTATTAATCTTCATATTCATCCGTTAAGGCATACCATCCAAAGATAGTTAAACCGGTAACAATCATTGGTAAAAGTATGAAGAATATAATGATTCCAAAAACCAAATCATCTTGCTTTCCTGAAGTTAACTTAGATCCAAAAATTCCAATTGAAAAATAAGCGATAGCAATGGCTAGTGCAATCCAAACGATTCCTAAATATTTTTTTAATGTATTCATAGCATATAGTATTAGTCGTGAAGTGTATTAATTTTTCTGTCAATGTAAATCATCCCGATGATAAAACAAACGGCAGCTATTCCAATTGGATACCAAAGTCCTTCTAAGTAGAACTCTACATCTCCCGCTTCTTTTGAAGTGGTAACGAAATAGGTTGAAATGGCTGGAAGCAATCCTCCGAATATACCATTTCCTACGTGATAAGGTAACGACATTGATGTATATCGAATCTTAACTGGGAACATTTCTACAAGGAAGGCTGCAATTGGACCATAAACCATCGTAACAAAAATTACCTGAATAAAAACCATTAACACTAAAAACCATTTGTCGCTATTGTTAATCATTTTAGAAATCTTAGTCTCTACTTTATCTTTTCCTTTATCATCAACCATTACTTTACCATTCTCAAAATGAATAGTTTTGGTTTCTTGAGCAGTAGTCCCATCAGTATAAACTTTAGAAGTAGTAAAAATTGAATCTGTTCTCGTTTCGTCAATTACTTTAGCCGTAGGAACCACTTTAGTTTGTGCTACAATTTCAGTTTTTAAGCTTAAATCGGTTGATTCATACATAGCTCTATAAATAGGACGATAAGCTAAGATGGCAATTAACATACCACTCATCATAATCACTTTTCTACCTACTTTATCACTCAACCATCCAAATACAACAAAGAAAGGAGTTCCTAATAACAATGCAATTCCTAATAACGTATCAACTTGAGAAGAATCAATATTCTGAACTGTTTTTAAGAAGTTCATCGCATAAAATTGTCCAGTGTACCATACCACTCCTTGTCCCATAGTAGCTCCAAACAAAGCTAAAAGAACAAATTTCAAATTAAATTTATTACCAAAACTCTCTTTTAATGGATTAGTAGAAGTTTTACCTTCTGATTTAGCCTTAGCGAAAGCTGGTGATTCGTGCATGTTTTTACGAATTAAGAAAGAAACGTAAACCATTACAATTGAAACCCAGAAAGGTACTCTCCATCCCCACTCATCAAATGCCTCTTCAGACATTAAACCTTTGGTAAGTAAGATAACCATTAAGGAAATAAACAAACCTACAGTTGCGGTAGTTTGAATCCAAGAAGTCCAATATCCTTTTTCGTTTTTAGGAGCATGTTCTGCAACATAAGTCGCAGCTCCACCATATTCTCCTCCAAGAGCCAAACCTTGTAACAAACGTAAAATCAATACGATTACAGGTGCTGCGTAACCAATTGTTTCAAAACTCGGAATACAACCTATAATAAAAGTAGCTCCTCCCATCAACATTAAGGTAGCCATAAACGTATATTTTCTACCAATAATGTCACCCAGTCTTCCAAAGAAAAGGGCTCCAAACGGACGTACTACGAAACCAGCAGCAAAAGTAGCTAGCGTAGATAAAAACGCAGCGGTTGGATTATCAGAAGGGAAAAATTTAGTTGATAATACTACAGCTAAACTTCCAAAAATGTAGAAGTCATACCATTCAATCATTGTTCCCATTGAAGAAGCCGAAATAACCTTCCAGATTCCTTTTGATGATTTTTTATCACTCATAATGTAATTGTATTAGTTTGTTTATAAATAGATTTGTAATTGTACGATGAATTCACCTTTGTATTTGTCAATTTTGTCAACAGCAGTATATACAGGACGGGTAGAATATTGTGTTGTAATTTTAGCATGATGACCATCTAAGAAAAAGTTTGCCCCTAAATCAAATTGACTACTCGCCTTATCTAAGGCTTCAAAGTTTTTGTAAGTGTATGCCCCAAAAGGTTGGATACGTACTTTTGGTTTTTCACTCTTGGTAGGTAATAAAACCCCAGCTTGTGTGTACCAAATATTTCCAGTTCCTATCATCGGTTGCATATTACCAGCTCCAGCCAAAGCATTAGAACCAGTAAATGAAGGGTCAGCAACACTTTCATTCATAATTCCTAAATTTCTTAGATAGTTAGGACCAAAATCATAATTATAGAAAACACTGTAAGCCGTGATAGCCATCTTTTTCTCTTTAGGACCAATAGGCATATCCAAGAAAACATCTCCAGCAAATAAATTAATATCATACGATTTGGTTACGTTATTTACTAAAGTTTGAGTTCCTTTAGGAGCATTATAAAAACCAGCTCCAATGTTGAACATTTTTTTAGTCCCTAAGTATGTCCCCACTTTGTAAGGCAACAAGTTAGCTTCTTTATCAAAGAATTGATATTCCACATAACCTGCTTTAGACCATTGGGTGCTGTTGTTGTTATCCACTGCTTTAGCCAAGCTAGCGTTGGTAACATTAGTTGGAGTTTGGCTCGTAGCAAAAGGTTTGTTAATGCTAAAACGATATTCAAATTTATTATACTTTCCTTTAGCAAAAACTCCAATTTGTCTTGCAAACTGATCCGAATTTTCGATCAACGGCCAGTTAAAAATAGGAGCATCAACCGTTAAATAGTTTAAAGTAGACGACATGGTCATACGTGATAATCCCATATAATAGTGCAGCCCCGCCCCTACCGATAAACTAAATGGTTTCGATTCTTTAGGAAGTACCACCGCATACTCGTTCCAAGCATCGTGAAAGAACAAACCTGGTTTTTTGCCAGCTCCGTAACCTCCTGTACCTGCCGAACTAGCAGCACCGCCATTAATAAAAGTTTGATTGTTAATTCCTATATGAGTTAAAATCATATAGCGTGGAGTAATTTGAGCATACGCCAATAAACGTAGCCTGCGCAAACCAGCATCTTCATAGCTAGAAACCGATTCATCTCCTATCATAGAACCCGGATTTAAACTCGTAGAACGAAGCCAAACCTGATTCCAAGCAATGAAGCGCATGTATTTGCTTCCTTCCGGATTGAGATTGAACTTTAACCCTCCTCCGTAGTCAGGAGAACCCTGAGCGGATACCAGTAGCGATAAAAGCAATCCTGAAATAGTTAGTAATTTTTTCATAATTAAAATTGGTTAGTTGTACATTTTTGCAGTACCAAATTCTAAAATTATGTTAACGAAAAAAATTACAATCTATATTTTTGTAAAAATGTATAGCTAGTCTTTAAAGCGTTCCCACTTAATTAACATAAACTTATCTCCTAACTCTGTTATAATCATACCAGCTCCCGATAATTGGTCTTTGTTTTGCAAGTAATCTACTAACTCATTATGTTTGAAAATCTTATAAGTAGGATGGTAATTTGGATGTGGTGGTTTCTTTATTTTAAACTCTTTTACCCAATTGCTAATAGAAACATGCGAAACTCCTATAATACGCTCAATTTCTCTGAAACTTAAGCCCTCTAAATACAACTGTAACGCCTTAGTTACATAATAATCATCAATCTTTTTTCCCAGCTTGTTTACGGTAAAGTAATAATTACATGATTTGCACAAATAGCGCTGTCTATCTTTAATAATTCCACTTTTAACAATAGTATCGCTTTGGCATTTGGGACAAGAGAAAATCTCCATATATATAATTTTTGCATAAATATACTAATTTTGCAAAAATCACAAAAAATAATATAATAAAAATTTTAATTATTTTTTTTATTTAATGTAATTATTGTCTTTTAAAATTAAGAAAAGTGTAAATTTTAGTAGAATTTATTTCATTTTTAATTTTGATAATTTTGTAAAAATTGCCTTTTTATGAGAAAAAAGTATATATTTTGATTTTTTAAACACAGGTTCTTATGTATTCATCTTCAAATCTTTTATATAAACTTGAAAAGTATCAATCGAAATAAAACAAGTTGCTGTTCTAGATTGTTTGCTACCCCCAAAAAACTATCGTACTTTTGAGAAAATACCAATCATGAATCTCCAAGAAACCTATACCCAATTACTATTAGAAATCGGCTTTACGTCTACAGAAATTCCTACGCTGTGGCTAGCTTTAGAAAAAAACTATACTCAAAAATCGAGATACTATCATAACCTTACCCACTTAGAAGAAATGGTGTTTAGTTTTTCTTTGTATAAGCAAGAGCTAGAGCATCCAAACGAAGTACTCTATAGCATTTTTTACCACGACTACATTTATAAGGTAACGAAAACCGACAATGAATTAAAAAGTGCTCAATATGCCATTTCACTATTAAAACCTGATTATAAAATCAATAAAGAATTGGTTTTTGATATGATTTTGGCTACCCAAAACCATCTTCACCACATAGAAGAAGATTGCAATTGGCTTATCGATTTTGATTTAAAAGTTTTATCTAAAAATGAGGAGCAATATAAAAGATACACCCAAGAAATTAGAGACGAGTACAAAATCTATCCCGATATCCTGTATAATCCTGCCCGAAAAAAGGCTTTGCATCACTTCTTAACCCAGCCTTCTATTTATCAAACCCAAGAGTTCCAATCGCTTTTCGAGGATAAAGCTCGAGAAAATATGGAAAATGAAATACAACAATTATAAGTAAGTAGTAACAATGTAAATATCCCGCCTTTATACTAATTAGAATAGCTTATCCTATAGTGCTATAAGAACAACTTGCAATATTTATTCTATTTAATAAACATTTATCCTATTGTAAAATATTTAAGCATTCTATTTTTGTCAAAATATCACTCAAATAATATTTAATATCAAAAAAAATTAGTAAAAAAAATATTTAATCAAAATTAAAATGAAAAAATTAAAGCAAAATCTTTTAAAAGCAACACTGTTAAGTATGTTCTGTTCAACGGCTCTACTAGCACAAGAATCAAATACTTTTCAAAATCCTCCTATCAATGTTGAAACCTTAGTTGGAAACAGAGGCGTTTCGTTCCAAATGATTATAGATAAACAAATCAAAAGCATTCCGCAATTAGGATTTTTTAGTGTTACCGATATCAATTCCGATTGGAGCGAACAAAACCTACAAGATCACATGACGCAAGCCAGCCTAACATATAAAGTTTTTAATGGATTAAAAGTGGCAGCAGGATTTCACAATACGCCTGTAACTGGAATACGTCCGTCAGCTAGTTTGATTTATACATTTAAAAATAACAACTGGCTTATTATTGCAGTGCCTAGAGTAGATTTATCCAAAGATGCTAATTTAGAAGGTTTAGCGCTAATCGAATACAAACCAAAAATTAATGATAAATGGAATTTATATACCCGTCTTCAAGGGGTGTATACGCATACAATGTCACTAGATTTACACGCTAGAAGTTATTTCAGAGCCCGATTGGGATTAAGTTATAAAGAATTTGCTTTTGGTGTTGGCTCTAATGTAGAATACTACGGTCCACTAAAACATAATGAAAATAATGTAGGCGGATTTGTTCAAATTTTATTGTTTTAGTTAGATTAAGTTAAAAAGCCGTTACAAAATTTTGTAACGGCTTTTGTTTTAAAATAAATTAAATTAACCTCTAACTTAAATACGCGAAAGCTTTCATAAGCTAGAAATTTACTATCAAGATAAATATTTTTCATCTCATCTTTTTATTCACACTCCCCGTCTAGTTTACAAACGTTTCCTTCTATAATTTCTAATTTTGTGACTAAATGTTCTTTACGCCATTCAGCAAAAGAAGTTTCCAGTGTTTGTAAAAAGGCTTCTGCTGGTTGGGCTCCCGATACCCCATACTTGCGATTAAACACAAAAAAAGGCACACCAGTAACCCCAATTTGTCGTGCTTCTTGTATGTCTTGATTTACCATATAAGCATACAAGTCGTCAGTAAAGGCGGCTTGTAATTCCGTTTCATCTAAACCTATTTCTGTTCCTAATTGTGTCAATATAGCTAAATCGGCTACGTTTTTACATTCTGTAAAAAAGGCACGGAATAATCGCTCCTCCATGGCATCACCTAAACCTTTTGTTTTAGCAAACTGTATAAGTCGATGAGCCTTAAATGAATTTACAATTACAGCATTATATAAATCATATTCTAAACCAACTTGTTTTGCATATTCAATTACATTATCCAACATTCCTTTTACTTGCTCTACACTCATCCCTTTTCGTTTTACTAGATAATCCAATTGACTTTCTGAAGCTACTTCACTAGCCGTAGGATCTAATTGATAACTTTTCCAGACAAGCTCAACGTGATTGCGATCTGCAAATTGGGCCAGCGCGGTTTCATATTGGCGTTTTCCTATATAACAAAAAGGACATAGGATATCACTCCAAACTTCAACTATCATTTTTGGGGATAAGATATTTTGTTTTGTTTTCATTTTACTGCTTCTAATAGGTTAATTTGTTTGCTTTATTCTTTTATTGCTAAACCCCAAATATAAATAGTAAATTTATGTTTTTACGAATTGTTTTTTGTAATTGTAAAGTAAAAACATGAAAACACTAACCTGCTTCTTATCTCTCGTCTTTACACCACTGTAGAAATTAACATATAATATCTTAAATTACTATGAAAGTAGTTTTTTATCCCTAAACCTAGAGAAGTTTTTTTAAAAAACACTAGTTGTGCAACAGGTACCGCAGTTGTGAGTAGTTTATTTTTAACATACTTGGGTTAAAACATCCTAAAATCTGATGAATCGCACCTTTTAAATATACCTTTCTTACATTTTATATTAGGATTAATGATATATCATTAAGAGATTTTTTTTCATCATTCATAGCAACCAACATATTGATGACTATAGTTTTCAAAAAAATAATCCCCTTGGTTCAAACTTCCTATAAAAAAAGCCACTAAGAAGTGGCTTTATATTTATAATTTAACATCAGATTTCTTTACTATCTTAGCTATTCGTTTTCTCAAATCGCCCATTAATTCTTGTAAAGCACTTTCACACATAGGAAGAATTTTCTCTGGTTTTACCACAGGAACTCCACCTACCATTACACCGGTTTTCTTTGAACGCTCGTTTTCATAAAAAGCAAAAACTTTCTCTCCTGTTTTGTTGTATAAAGCCACTCGAGTTGTAGCTCTCATTTTAATGGTCATGGTACTCCCTATTCCAAATCCTTTTTCAAAAGCAAAATTAACATATACAAACATCACTCCATCTGCTTTATCAGCAAACATTTTAGCCATAGCTACTTCATTCGCTTGTCCCATGAAACCTTCATAAATATATTTATAATTTCCGTGCATTAAATAATTGGCAGCATCATAATTTTTTACATCAAACTTAGGAGTAAAATTTTGATAATCAGCATTGTTTAAAACCTCTGATTCAGGTAGTAATTCAAAAGGAAATTCTTTAGAGTAATCATTAAAAAAATTGTCATGATATGTATTTAAAATCGGAGTCAAATTAAAATTCGGGTCATCACGAAGTTGTAGAATATCTTGTAATAAAAAATCAAATCCTGCACCTAATTCATTAAACTCAACCATTTTGTTGGCATAAAAAGTAACAACCGCTACTTTTTTCTTTTGAGCAACTGCAAAACTGCTAGCAAATAATGCAATCAAACAAAAGGTAGTAATTTTTTTCATGTTTTAAATTTAAAAGTTAAGAAACAAATGTATCATAAAAAATTACAAATCAAATACGTATAAACACTTATTTGAAAATAAATGACTCATTGTTATAAGTTTGTATGATTTTAATACAATTATTATAAATAAAAGTAATGATATTTCGGAATAACTCCCTGAGCCTTGCCGAAGGACTCGGTGGTGTACTCAAAGTTTATTTTGTTTTTTTACAGGACTTCGTGAATGTAAACATTTGAGAGGCTCTCCCTGCTAGTTTCTGGCAGGGCAGTCTACACGATTATAGGCTGGCAATTCTCATTTTTAGATAATTGTCCGGTGTCATAACTCCTAAAGAACTGTTTTTATAATCTTTTGTATTTCGTGTAATTATAATATCAATTTCTTTGTTTAGTTCCGCTGAGTAGTTTTGTAAAGCATCTTCAAAATCTTTGAACTCTGAATTTAATGCTTGCAATATTGAGTCTTTATTAATTACAAGAATATCTGTAATTGAAACTAACATTTTTAACTTTTCAATTACTTTTTCGTGTTTCGCAGTTTGTCTTAGTAAATAATAGACATTGCTAATAATTACAGGAGTGACAAATCCTTTAATTTCTTTTGATTCACAAAGAGATAGAATTTTTGCTGCGTTTTCCGAAAATGGTTCTCGATCAAAAAAGAAATCAAGAATAACATCAGTATCGATTAGAATTTTCGCCATAGATTATAAATATTTTTCAGCTAATCTATTTACTAAATCCTTCTTATAATCGATATTTTTTGGAGCATTGAACGAACCTTTTAACGATTTTACGATAGGAGTTAATTCAATATCATCTTGAGCATTATCTTTTGTTAATGCTTTCAAATAATTTTCAATTAAATCAGATAAACTGCTTTCTTTTTCTTTAGCATATTTTTTAGCCCTTTCAATTACAGATTGTTCGATTGTTAATGTTAGCTTAGTATTCATGATACACGACCTTTTTAAGTTAAACTTATACGTGCAAAGTTAAGAAGTTTTCTCGATACGTGCAATTTTTGTTTTTAAAGCACGTGTTGTTTTTTTTGCTTGCCAATAACATCAGATTGTAAAAAAACTGCACACCCAAGCGACAGCGAACTGACGAAGTAATCCTAACAACAAATATAGCTAAATAGTGGTAAGAAAAATAGAATAGCTGTATTTTATGTATGCAACACATTAAATGAATTTCCCTAAAACAAGGGAAATGCTTTGCTTTTGTAAAATCAATGGTTACAGACTTCAAAAACTCCAATGTAAGCTATTCAAATTTTATGATTTTGAACTACATCTAAAAAATAAACCGCTCTTAAATTACTTTAAAAGAGGTTGAGTTTTATGTTTTTTGTCCCGAAACTTCGGGATCTTTTTAAAAAATGGGAGTTGTGCAACAGTTACGGCTGTTAGCTGCCGTACTTTATTAGTAAGCTTGAATTAAAACATCTGTTGGTATGTGAAGCCTTTCATGAAGTTGACGTATCATTTCCAAAGAAAGTTTTCTTTTTCGATTCAAGATTTCACTAGCTCTACTTTTCAAGCCAACAATTTTTGCCAAGTCGTTTTGGTTATAACCCATTTGCTCCATTCTAAACTTTATCGCTTCGATTGGATCAGGTAATCCAATTGGAAAATGCTCATTTTCATATTGGTCAATAAGAATTCCAAGAACTTCAAGTTCATCACTTTCTGGTGTTCCGGGCTTGGCGTCAAAGATAGTTTCTAATCTTTCCAAAGCTTGATTATAATCTTTCTCGTTTTTTATAGGTTTAATTTCCATAGCTTTTAAATTTCGTTAGCGTTAATTTTGTCATACTCTGCATGCGTTCCAATAAATCGAATCCAAATCATTTGATAATCATAATTTAGCTTAACAATTAATCTATAATTATTTTCTTTAATATTGAAAACTACTCTATTATTATTTAAAATACTAGCACTTGGGTAATCTAGCTTTATTTCGTTTGGATTTTTCCATTCCGCTTTACTTGCTTCGTGAAACCACGATTTTAATTGTTGCTCACAATCAGCATGTATTTCCCAAAAATCCCTCAGTATTTTTTTAGCTATTACTCTCAAATGTCTTAATTTTTGACAAAGATAAAAAAGTTCCCAAAACGGGAAAATTATTTCGTGTTTTTTCTCGTCGCGTTGAGTTAGTAGGGCTGCTAACATCAGATTGTAAAAAAACTGCACACCCGAGCGACAGCGAACTGACGAAGTAATCCTAACAACAAATATAGCTAAATAGTTGTAAGAAAAGTAGATAAGTTGTATTTTGAATTAGGCAATATGTCCAAGGAATTTTCTTTCATCAGTTCCAAATGAGTAGTTTAGAAGATAAGATTAGTTTGGGTAATCTTTTTAGATTTATAGGGGTGTTTGTGAGTTTTATTGAAAATGAAAGACCTATTTTAGGCACTACCATTACTTTACAACGCTTGAAGAAAAGAGGATATGTTTCCTTAACCGAATTACATTTACAACTTAACCCATCTCTTGGAGCCTGTCCCGTATTTTCGGGAAACCGCCGAGTAAAGCCTGTCCCGTATTTTCGGGATGACCCGCTTGGTTTATCCTGAGCCTTGCCGAAGGACTCGGTGGTGTACTCAAAGTTTAGTTTGTTTTTATAGGATTTCGTGAATGTAAACATTTGAGAGGCGCACTCCGTCAGTTTCTGGCGGAGCCGTCTACTCGATTATGCGGTCGTTTTTTGTTTTTATAACCAACCATTCAAATATTTACAAGGTGTTATTGCAGCAAGTTTTCCGCCTGTCGGGTCAGAAATTGTTCCGTGAACTAAACCATGTAATATTGTTTTTTCTTTAGTCTGAGTCATCATTCCAGAAATCATATATCCTAAGTCAAACATAGGTCCACCACTATATCCACCTATGCTAGGTAACTCTAAGATTATAAAATCGCATTGAACTTGATTGTCAAATCGAGGCAACGTTATTGATGGGGCTGCAGCATAAGTCCTATAGGATAAAGGAGAAAATTTTGCACCGACTGCTCCAAGTCCTAAGGGAAATCCAATAGTTGTTAGTTCAACGTCTTTTGAAACTGGGTTTGTACTTGTGTCGATTTGATTGTATGGAAAACAACGTCCTTGAAGAAAGGAGGAGTTAGCTGCCGTAATAACAATTTTTGCTTTTGCTAAATCTGCTTGTCCATGATAAGTAAATGTCGCCCCACCTAAAAGTACATTTAGCATAACCTTTGTCGGTACTCCATTTTGGTCGGAAAGTACAGCGTAGGTCTGGGGATTGATATTTTTTACGACATGTTCAGCCGTTAGTAAATATGGTTCGTTATTTTTCTCGATAAAAATAGCCGTTCCAACTTCTTCTCCTTGAGCATTAGGAATTCTAATGTTACAAATTACATTACCAAGGGCGTCTCTTTGAAAAATCATATAATGTCGTTTAAGGTGTCTGTTTTAAAATGCCGCATAACGTTTCGCAGCTTGCCGAAGGCGGGGCTTTCGGAGCACCAACCTGTCAAGCTACCACTAATGTTTATTCGGAGCCGAAAAGTTTCTGCCACCACGTCCGCCCCGCTTTTGGCAAGGTGCTGTTAGCGGTTCGGGCTTTTGTTCATTATACTTAAGTTCTCTATCATTTCAAATTTACTTTTACTGTCGTTGATTTAGGAACATCTAAATTAAAATGTTGTCGTAAAAACTCTGTCACTAAATCAATTCGTGTTGCAATTATTGCTTGGTTACCTGATGTGTTAACTCGTTCAATTACAAGCCCCACAAGTTGCTTGTTATCTATCATATTTGGCGTTGCAAAGTCTTTTAAATACCATAATCCACTTCCGCTAATTCCGTTCATTTTTGGGGCACTATGCACACTTTTATTGCTCTCGGAAGTTACCTTGCCATCAAACTTTACAGCTATGTGTGAAAATTTATTAAACCCAAATTTCTCAAATTCAAACTTTGGTTCAGGTTCGGTTTGGTAGGGATATGGAATTGCAGAAATTTCATCTTGTTTCCAAACTTTTTTAGTTTTTGTAGCAGGATAACCAACGGAAAGATAATATGGTAATTCATCTACTTTATGCCCTATTTCAATATTATCAAGTGTAATAAATTTGAAAGATGAAAGAATGTCAGAAACAACACTATCTTCTAATTCCATTATTGCAATATCAATTTTGTCGTCTTCCCTTTTACCACTTAGAGGTAATGGCGTAAAATGTAATTTGCCACCAAGTGTTAATTCTTTATCTGGTAGAATTATAAAAATGCTATTGTAATCTTCTGCAATGACGTGAGCAGCAGTAAGCATAAAAAATCTGTCCGCAATTGAGATTAAGAGTCCACTACCTGTCGGAGCTGGTTCGCCCTTAGCATTGTCATAAAAAAATTGGATTGTAGAATCCAAAATTGAATTTGTTGTAGCACGAATTAATTCATTTTTATATTTCTGAAATCTTTCTAAAAAATTGTTTGACGAAGTATTACTCATTCTATTTTCTTTTATTTGCTTATCAAGAAGCGATATTATTTTTTTTCTTCTTTGATATTATCTCGTCCACTATGCAAGAGTTGTATTTCGAGACGTAGTTAGCAGTAATTCGATTAAAAATTCCTAATATTTCTGAAACATCCGTAGGGAAACTTATCCCTTGATGGTGAATAATAAAAAGAACACCATTGACATAATCATCAGAGCAAACTTCAAGTATCTCAGAGCAAATGATTGAATATTTTTTGTCATTATATGAAAAATCGTGAGTGTTAAATGTAAGATTATTGAGAGTTCTTTTTATTGCTGTCTGAATTTCATAAGCAGCTCCGCTGATTCGTTCTTCATCAACAAGGTTCTTTGGCAATATTTCAAGTAGTTCCAACTCGTCTCTAAGGATTAAAAGTCCTTTGTCTGAAATTGGGTCATAATCTGAAATGTAAACTCCCCATTCGACTTCATTTATTTCTACTTCTTCGTAGTTGCTCGGAAACTTTTGGTATGCATCTAAGTGAATACCTATTGTAAATTTTTTCTCTGTGGATGTATCTAGAATTACGTCCGTATATGATACAATAGGTTGCAAAAGTTCTGTAAGTCTAACTTCTAATTCTTTGTCGCATAAATGCTCATTATCGGCTACCGTGTCAATGGAGCAAGTTTGCTTATTTAATCCTTGTATTGCAGAATTGATATACTCGTTTATCGCCTTTTGTCGCTCGAATAACTTGTTTTTTTCTTCCAATTGTCTTTTTGAAATTAATTCATCAACAATTGAACTTGGGAATTTAAACTGGTAAGCGGCTTTGATAACAATCAAAAAAATGTAAAATACACTACAAGCTAGTAGTATTCCAGTCCAGTGGTCGAACGTGTCATTAATTTTATTTGAAGCAATACCAATTACTATTACAAGAATAGCTTCAATTATTATTGTCCCAAGTAATGCAGCTTGTATTACTTTAATCCATTCTCTTAGTTTATCTAATAGTTTGTCCATTTATTTTTGTTTGATGTCGTCTTTTAGCCTGACCGCTAACGGCTCTCGTATATATTTCAGTAGCGGAATAAAAGTAACTAAACTTTCCCTTTATAACAAGCTTTTAGAAAAACAAAGCGGCTTTTATTTTTACACAAAAGCCGCTATTGAATATATACAGTGTTAGCAGAAGATTATTAGTTTGAACAAATAGAAACACCTCCTAGCGCACCACCATGATGAACCTTTAAATTAACAGTATCACCACTACTTATGTCACTTAAAGCAGAAGCTAAAGCTTCTTTTACACAACTTTCACTCCAACAAACATTGACTAAAGTTTGACCGTTTGGACATTTCCAACCTATATCTTCATAAGGACCTCCTTTTGCTGCAATATTAGAATTTGAAGGGATAAAATTCCAATTATTAATAACATAGAAATCTTTGTTTATGGTAATCGAATACTCTATAAAACTAGTCTCTTTATCATTATTTATTCTAAATTCAATCTCACTATTCAAATTTTGAATATCCGATATTAATATCGATTCTATTTCTTTATTTTTAATGTTCTCTGGAAAATTTTTCTTAATTGGCTCAATTTTATTGAAATCAATTTCTAATTTTAGATTTGAAAAGTCAATTTTAGAAAATTCAACATTTTCTTTAATTGAATTATTTTCGTCATTCTCACATGAGCAAAAAGTACATAATAGACTTACTGTTACAATAGATAGTTTTAAAAAGTTTTTCATTGTAAAAATAATTAAATTAGCTTACTTACAGAAATTTAATGTCGCTGTTTCAGCATTTCCGACTTTTCACAGAAAAAATAGCAATAAAAAAATAATCATTCATATTTCTTAACGTGAATTCTATTGTATCCGTTAATGATTTGTCAAATTTAAGTTTTAGTTTGTCGAAATTTTCTGCTAACGTTCGTTCTGCGGCTTGCTCTCAGTGGCGTTGAACCAACACCAAGCCATTACAAATATAACAAAACATTCCATTCAGCAGCGGATTTTCCGTAGGAAAATCCGGAAGTAGCCATTGAAGCAAACCGCTGTTGTGCAACGTTTAAATATCCATTACTTTTTGAGTTCCAAATGTTGATATTTACCATTTACAAAAACTAAAAATTTTGACATATTTAATACGTCATTATCTCCGCTTATTTCAGTTATCTGATAGAGTTTTTGATTTGGTCCAGCTTGGTTTTCAATTTCAATTGGCTTATCCCATGCAATTTCCACAAAGCTAGGCTGAGTTTTTTTTACAGTTTCTAAGTCAGTCCCAATTTTAATATTTTCCGCCCAAACTATAGTATCATTATAATAATTTTTACATGCATTTAACATTACAAAAAATAAAAAGGTAATAAAAAGAAATCGGGAATTCATAGTTTTGTCTTTTATAAATGTTGCACAACGTTCCGGCGCTTGGCGAGGTTGCGAGCTTCGGAACTGATGATTTTCTGTTAAAGATAATATTTCTTGCGAAACGTAAACGTGAACTTACTACAAAATTCGCAATTGCGCCAAACGTGTGTTGTGTGCTGTTTTTTTATTCTTTTAGTGTGTCAGTTCTTTGTTTTACAACTCTTTCATTTATTATTTTTTGATAATTTTTAATTTTCATCGCAGTTGTGTCATTAGGGTAATAATCCCTTTCTGTTATTTCTTCTCTAAATTTTATTTTCCCTTTTTTGTCGAAATGGTATTTTTTATAATATACGTTATCCATATCCCAATCGTGTGTTGTCAAAATTCTATTTACATTATCTATTTCGTCAATAAATGCGGCAGATAATTCAGAATGTTCAAAAGTTTTGGTTTCATTATTGAAAAGCATAATAACAGTTGCACTTGTCATTGGCATACTGCCATATTCATAAAGAGTAAAATCCTTAAAATCGTCAAAATTATAATCTTCAAAATGACGTTTGTTTATGCTATCAAAATAGGTTGCAGATTTGTAATCATAGTTATCTTCATATTTTGGCTGATACTCATATTCTAAAAGTAGTTTTTTTGTTTTATAATCGTACAATTTCATTGTAATTTCAAGTCCATCATTATTGTCAACAACAAAAAAATGTTCCCAATAACACAAAAGTTTGTTTAACAAAAATGGATTACTTTTTTTAGTAAGAGTATCGGCTTTGTGTTCGGGTAGAGCTTCGGTAGCAACAGTATCAGCAACAACGACTTTATCTACAGTCAAATTATTTTGTATTGCATTTTTGCAACTTGCTACAAGTAGAATAATAAATATGTAAGTGAGTTTTTTCAAAGTTTAGTTTCCGTAATTTTCGTTACTGCATTTTTTTACTTTTCGTTTGGCTATTTTCTCAAATTTACCAATTTTCCTATTCGCACGCCAAGCTTTTTTAATTTTAGTGTAAAATTCGGCATTGTTATCTGTTTCTTTTACAAGAGCAATAATTTCTGCATCAGCACCTTTAATTGTATGGCAATATTCAGTTAGTTTGTTTCCTTGTAATTCTTTTTTATCAATTTCTAAAATATCAATTATGATTTTTTTTGTGTTTTCAATTTTGAAAAATAATAATAAAGTTTTAGTATCAGAATAAGAAAAAGCTATGCCAAAATCAGTATCAAAATTTTCCTTTTGTAATAAAAATCCACTTTCACTTTTTATTTCTTTTCCAATCCAATACTTTCTGTTATTCTGTTGCGAATAACTAGAAGAAAAAATAATCATAAATAAGTAAATTATATTTTTCATAAAATCATTGCTAAAGGTTAAATTTTAAGAGGTTTGCCATAAAATAGCACACAACGTCCCGCCGGCTTTATGTCAGTGGCGGATTTTTTATTACTGACGTTTACAAATATACCGAAAAGAGTGAAAGAAAAACGTGAATTTTAATACAAAAAGTGCGAGCAAAAACTTCCCCAAAAAATCCCAAGCCCCGCCATTGCATAAAACCGCTGTTAGCCGTAGTTTTTTATTTTTTGAATCATCATATCATTTGGTGTGTGAAACTTTAAAACTTTGCTTGGCATTGTGTTTAAATATTTTACAACATATTTTTTTGCTTTATCTAAGTCTCCAGAATAATCATAAGAAGCTTTAATATGTGAAATGAAATCATTTAAAGATCCCATTGTTTTTCTATCATTGTCCGTTGTATAGATATTCATGATTTTATTGTTTTCCCTGATGAAATTTTCATATTTCGGAGTAAGCATTTTATTAATCTCAAGTTGTTTAATTAAAAATTCTGTAAAAATAACTTGTAGATTTAGTAAGTCCTTTTTTAGGATATCAATTAATACAACACTATATAAAGTTTCTTTGTTTACAAAAATCACACATTTTCTTCCTGCAACTGGAAATAAATGAGCACTCCAATCATTTTCTGCATCAGAATTTCTCAATGTAAATTTTTCAGGTTTTATAATGTTTGAAAGTTTTGTTGAACAGTAAATATTTATCATGTTTTTTTTCTACAAATTAAATAAATATCCCTGAATGTCTTACCTTTTCGTCACGCAAAAATTACTGCTAACGTTCCCACGCTTGGCTTCGTGCGGGATTTCAGGGCACAAAACTGTCAGCTCAGCACTAAAGCCCAATTGAAAAACTGAACTTGAATGTAAGCACGTCACCCCGCATGACGCCAAACGTGTGTTATGCCTTCGCCCTTCTTTCAGCATGTCAAATTATTACTATGTTTAAATGTTCGTCTAACAACGCTGGAAGTAATTTTTTTTCTGCAATAAATGGAATCCCAAAAGTCCTGTCAGCATATTCGGTTTTTATTGTTTTGATGACTTCTACTTCAGCATTTGCACGACTTTTAAGTAAAGGGTCACTAATTCCTGAAAGCATAGAAAGACTTTGGTTTATTAACCAAGCGTAAGGTCGAATATTCGCTCTTTTTAAATCGTTTTGTAAGTCTCCTACTTCACGCATTGGCGTTGTTTCTGGTAAGGAAACTAGAATTATTTTTGATAATGTCTGGTCTTGCAACAACATATACGGAGTTCGTAGTCGACCTGCATTAATATTGTTTCTCATAATGTCGCGGTGATAGCTACCAGCCGTGTCTAATAACAAAAGAGTATGACCAGTAGGGGCTGTGTCCATTATAACAAATTTTCTTTTTGCCATAGAAATGGCTTTAGAGAATGCGTGAAAAACAGCAACTTCTTCTGTGCAGGGAGATTTTAAATCTTCGAGAATTAACTTTTTAGCTTCATCGGATTGTCCTTGCCCTTTATGTTCTAATATTTTTTCTGTGTACCGTTGTGTTTCTGCTTTGGGGTCAATGCGTTCCACGGTTAATGTTGAAGGCAGTTCACCCAACTGTTCAATAAAATCTTGAATATGTGCTGCAGGGTCAGTAGTTGTTAATAGAACTTCATAGCCTTTTTTTGCGAGTAAAACTGCAATTGCAGAAGCGGCAATTGTTTTGCCCACGCCACCTTTGCCCATGGTCATAATGAGGCCATATTGTTGATTTGCGCAAAGTTCATCCACGAGTTGGTCTATTCCCTTTAATACCTGAATGGACGTTTCTGATTTCAGTAGATTATTTTCTGAAATGTATTTTTGTAGTTCTGAGTTAAATAGTGAACGTAGTTTTACAATTCCCAACACATTGTAGGGCAAAAGCGGAAAGGTCTTTAATGGCAAAGTCTTCAAATTGTCAGGAATTGAATTGAGTTGCCCATTGCCCATTGCTTCGATTTTTTGAGCAAGCAAGTCATTTTTGTCTATTGCTTTGAAAACGCCGTTAATGTATAAGAGTTGATTACTCATCCCTAGTTCTTTCAATTCATTGCTCGTTCTCGAAGCTTCTTTTAATGAAGCTTTATCTGCCCTTGCAACGATATAAAAACTAGTTAGAGATGCATCTCTTAGTCTGTTTACTACGGTATGATATCTCTCTTTTCCGCTTTTCAATGCAGAAGTTGGACCCAAACAAGACGCTCCATCAGGATTTTCTTCAGTAAAGCTCGACCAGGCAGCAGGCAGTTCAAGTAGTCGCAAGGTGTGACCTGTGGGTGCCGTATCGAAAATAATCACATCAAATTTTTCCCCTTCAGTTTCTCCTGATACAAAACGGGAAAACTCATCAAACGATGCAATTTCAGTAGTACATGCTCCGGAAAGGTCTTCCCTGATTTTTTTAATTTCAGGTTTTGTTGCAATTCCTTCTAAAGGTTGTGTGACTCTATTTCGATACTCTTCAGCTGAATTTTCAGGGTTGATATTGATAGCAAAAAGTCGGTCAGTCCCATTTACTTGTTTTATATGTTCGTCAACTTGGCTTTCTAATACGTCTTTTAAGTTGGAGGCTGGGTCGGTGCTCACGAGAAGAACTACTTTTCCTGCATCGGCCATTTCCACTGCTGTCGCACAAGCAAGAGATGTTTTTCCAACTCCGCCTTTTCCAGTAAAGAATAAATATTTTGTTTTTATATCAGTCATTTTATCTTGTTCAAATGTCGTCTAATAGGGTGAGGCATAACGTTCTGCGGCTTGCTCTCAGTGGCGTTGAACCAGCACCAAGCCATTACAAATATAACAAAACATTCCATTCAGCAGCGGATTTTCCGTAGGAAAATCCGGAAGTAGCCATTGAAGCAAACCGCTGTTGTGCGCGCGGCTTTATTATTAAGGTAAAAGGAAAAACCTCCAACCACTCCAATAATCTCTGTAATTATCTTCAAAGCTTTTTAATTCGTTTGACTTTGGTAATTTATTTTTTTGAGCGTATCTATTATAATCAATCTCATTTTTAAATTCAACTATTTTTTCTGAATCAATTTCATAAACGAAATAATCATTTTCAAAATCATAAAAATCACTACTTAAATTACCACATAAAGTATTGTTTTTAACTTTAAAATGAGTCAATTCAACTTCATTTCCATCGTTTGTTCTTATCCCTTTTAGTATTCCATATTTCGTCCAATTTATGTTATTTATTTCTTTAGTATAACTTATAGGAATTCTTGCGCTATCTCCAAGTCCATGATTACCATATGGTGTAAACATATAAAACAAAAGAAATGATGAAATAAATAACCAAAGTATTTTTTTAGATTTTAGGGGTTGAGGTTTTTTATTTTCTGGAATTATTTTAAATATGTAATATAAAACTGTTGAATAAACAAATCCTAAAAAAGTTATTTTTAAAAGTTCAAATATAAAATGACCTAGCACTTCCATTTATTAATTATTATTTTTTCGCATTTAGTTCGGATAAGCTGACGCACAACGTGTTGCAGCTTGGCAAAGTTGCGACAATTAATTAGTTACGGTCACAAATATACCGAAAAGTTTGAAAGAAAAAACCTTACTTCGAAGAAGAAGTGCAAGCACTGACGCTTACAGATAAAAACCAAGCCTAGCAATTTTGCCAAACTGCTGTTATAGCCAGTACTTTTTTACTTTCTGTTTCCACTTCGATTTACCTTTTCTACTTTCCTGTTATTTTCGGCTTTAATTTTTGTTTACACTTGCAATAAACATTACAATACCAAAAATGAATAAACCTAATCCAATTAATAATCCCATTGTACTAAATGTTGGTCCAGGTAATATTGTCCATGCTAAACCATTCAATACAAATCCCAATATTATTGAGCAAAATGATAAAATTATTCCTTTCTGTTTTGTCATGTTTTTCTGTTCTTGAACAAATGAGTTTCTTTATTATTTTTCTATAACTTTCCATTTAAATTCTAAACCTTGTTTTTCCATAAACTTTTCACAATGATATAGAAAAGTAAGTGAATCTTCTTTTGGCTGATACTTCATAACAACACTTATAATAATTCCATTATTTTCCACATTCGGATAATGCTCTAAAATTTGACCGTTTTGAATAAAATCTAAATATGCGTTCAATTTATCTTGTAAAAAGAGCAAATGCTTATTTTCCACATCCCATTCTAAATGATCTGAAATTGTTAACTCAACTTTATTTTCTGGAGTTGTGCTAATGAAGTCTATTTTATCTTTTTGTTCAATGCTCATTTTATGGTTTCGTCCTGATGAAGTATTGGCTATAACGGTTTGCAGCTACCCGAAGGTGGCGGTTTTGAAGCGATTCACTTTCTGTTAAGCACAAACTTTCATAGAAGTACAAAGCTTGATTTAACCACTGATCCGCCACTTTTGGGTAGGTGCTGTTATAGGGCGTTTTTCTTTCTTCAATGGTCATTTTATAATCATTTCAATTGAAGGTTCGTCCACTCTTAACCATCTTAATATTTCTTTTGCCCTACTTTTATTCGTGGTTTTTACTTTGTCAAATTCATCCATTAAACCACTTACATAAAGTCTTTCATTAACTGTCATTCCTGAAAGGCCTTCAATATTTTGAATGCGAGTATAAGTCTGCTCGTTAGTTAGCTTTTTATAAATGTACTCACAAGCTTCTTCTTCTGAATAAAATGTTCTTACAGAATGCTTTTCGCCACGCTCTTTGAAATAGGTTTCATATTCAAGTGTAAACTTTCCTTTCTTTATAGTCAAGGATAATTTTTCATTGTCGTCCGCTGAACCATAAAGTCCGTGAAGAAAGTATTGGTTATCATTAATTCCAACGCTCTTCAATTTTGTATGTAGTTCAAGTATTGTCATTTTAATCAAGTGTTACACTGCCAATAATTATGTAGTCAAATTCATCATTCTCTTCTCTTACTAATGAACCACCGACAGTCACCGAATAATATTGACCAAGCGGTTTAAATGTTTCCTTTTCATATCTTGGTTTAAGTTCTATTAAGTCGCTTGTCAATTTGTTGCCTTTTATAGGTTTAGTTAACTTAACCAATAACTTATCACCGCCACGGTCAGATAAGATAGTCCCAAAAAGATTTTCTTCCCAATCCCAAGGTTCACTTACTATTATTCTAACCGTTTGTCCTTTCAAGCTCATTATCTGTGTGTAGGTTTATAATGCCCTATAACGTTTTGTGGCTTTGCGTAGTGGCGGATTTCGAAGACGAAACTTTCGATTTCGCACTAAAGTTCAATTGAAAAACTGAACTTGAATTTCGCACTAAACCCGCCATTACGCAAAACCACTGTTGTGCGTAGTTATTATATTCTTTTTTAGTGCTACTTCACAGATTAAATCAATTTCTGAGTTCGTAAAATTCAGTTCAAAATTTTCAAATTCTTTCAAAATTTTCTCGGAAAGATTTATACTTCTCAAATGTCCTCTTTGTACTAACTGCATCCACGTTGCATCTTCAGTTTCTTGATATCCTCCTGAATTATTTGGAATATGTGAACCGTGTCGATACATTTTCATACTGTCCCACATTAGTTGAATAAAGGGTTGTCCGACTAAATTATTTTTTGTTGCTGTTGTGTAAGCCAAATATTTATCAGAAATATATTGAATATCTGGTATCACACCTATTCCAAAAATTACCATAAATTGGTAGCCATAATCCCTTACAATTCTTGCCCTGTTTGAATATGCATCAATAGAGAGTAAATTGCCCTCACTCATATAGATAACTCTTGAAAGGTATAGGAAGATTAATTTTAATAATTTGATTTCGAAGTTTTCAATTGACTTTTCAATTTCCCTAAAACCGTCATATCCCAATAAAAACTGAATTCGATATAAAGACGTAGCACACGCATCTACACCTCGCAAACTATGCCAAAAATAATTTGGATAACGTAAAGCGTATTTAAGAGATTTTTTTAGAACCGCTATTCCATTCGAGTAGTTTTTTGCTTGAATAATTGGTTCTGAGATTAAATCATAAATATATGGGTGATTAAAGTCCTTATATTTTTCATATAATTCTGACAATCCTTTTCCATCAACACCGTGTAAAGAAATATATTCTTTTACTGTTTTGTACTTCCCTTTATTTATTTCTTCAAAAGATAAGTCGCCTGTTTTTATTGCTTGAAAGTCAGTTTGAAATTCTTTTAGAAAATCTTCATTGGGTATTTGCAACTTATTTACAATTGAAATTTTTAAAGCACTATTCGCATAAATTTCATTTTCCGTGCATTCAAAAATATGTTTTAGCAGTATATCTTCTTCTGGCGATAACTCTCTCTTTTGGGATAGATTTTCTCTAAAAAATTCAATTAACAAATAAAAACCATTTTTACCCTCAATCTTTTTTTCTTGAGAATAGTTTTTGTAGAAATCCTCAAATTCTGGAATCGAGAAGAGTAGTCCAAGACTTAATTTTAGACCTTTGTCAACTGTTTCATCCATTATAATGGTGGTAATGGATTATAATTTTCGTGTAAATATGGACCTGTACATAATTGACCAATTATGTTTTCAACTTTTCCATATTCTGACATATCGGTTTCAGCAATTATAACTCCTGACATTTGAGCCAAAGCATCTATTTTAGAAAGTCCTGTTCCTCCAAACGCACTCCACATCAAAATAAGTTGGTCATTCAATAGGTAGTGTAAATATGTAAATTCTATTTCTTCAATGTCAGAATTGTTACCTTGTCTTGCTCCTTTAATTTTATCAGCGAATCCAGCATAGGAAACACTACCAACCATATTGCTGCTTTTTTCAGATAGCAATTGTAACAATATTGGCTGTGTTTTCATTGATTGATTTTGGTATAAAGTCATCATTTCACGAAAGCCCTCATTGAAGTCACTCCACAAAACTTTATTTCCACCAAACATTTTCTTTTGAAATGAATTTTGAATTTTGTCCCACATAAATAAAGTTGAATACTTTCTGTAGAATACATTTAGAAGTACCTTCTCTCCATATTCACTTTTACTATATCTACTTCGCCAAGCTTGCAAGTTGTTCATTCCTTCTGCAAGCTGATTTCTTAAATCTATTCTCATTATTGATTGAAATAATTAGTGTTTTGCCTTAAAATGTTCTCCGCTTCTTTATTCCCGAGCTTATATGATTTTACCAAATAGTCAATTCCTTCTTGTGGTTTATCTTGATTGTGGTAAATCACAAATAACTGGTAATATGCTTGATTTAATTCGCTTATGCTTACAGAAATTTTTAAATCATCAATTGCTCCTTGCATATCATTGAGATAATATTTTGCTAATGACCTGTTGTAATAAATCATAGCATCTTGCTCTGCAATTTCAGCGTCATTAAAATTTACTCGATTTGAAACATATTCCGAAATCAACTTGTTGAAAACTTCAAGCGATTTTTGGTGTTCGCCATTTTGAAGTAAAGAAGCAGCCATTAAAAATAATGCTGGTTCACCTGTTAATTTTTCTTCTTTTTTTCTGTCAAATAATCCCATTTTGATTTGATTTAGTTTGTTATAATTACGCACAAAGTTCCCAGGCTTTACGTCTGTTGCGGATTAAGTAAGCCGAAACTTTCGGTTTTGCACTGACTTTAAAGATACAAAACTAACTTTAAATTTAGCCCGAAACCCGCAATAGCGTAAAACCTGTGTTGGTGGTAGTTTTTATTTACAAGATTTTTTATATTCTTCAATCATTTTTACATATGGTTCTGTAAAATAATCTTCGTTTAATTTTAATATTTTATTTTTCTCTTCAACTTTTGTTAAATCTTTTTCCTTTTTGACTGCTTTAATTTGAAGTTGCAATTCTGCATATTTTTTCTTTGCATTTTCTTTGTTGGTAAATTCTTCAATCAAGGGTTTTATTTTGTCACAATCGTTAAAAATAAATTTTAACATAATTTGATAAGATTCAATTATTGCATCAGAACTAATAAATGATTTGTCTGTTGGCTTTAAAGCGTATTCATCATCATTACTCAAATACGTATAAGTATGTACATATCTATTATTTATAAACAGATTAAAACCAAAAATCTTAATTTTCTCACTATCCTTTAACAATGGCAACCAAACTTTTCTATCTAAATCAACAATATTTTTTTTCTTATCTACACTCTTAATTTTAAGTAAATAGTAAGTTTTGGTAACATTGTTAACAACAACACTTATGCTTTTTATTTTATCTTGGGTTAATATAATTGGTTTGTCATTAATTTCTTTTTTAAAATGAAATTTTTTGTCATCAAGGTTTAATTGGTCTTCAAGCTTGTCAAAATAATCTAAACCCAAACCAACTTCTATTGAATTATTCTCGATAAAGCCATTAATATAACCCTTGACTTTTGTATTGTCAGAGTATGTAATTTCTGCTTCTTCATATTTGTTGCCTAAATTTAAATTTATTAAACCACTATTCGAAGTGTAAGTTTGCGATACCATTACGTTATAATTAAATAGAATAGTAATTAGAAGAATTATTTTTTTCATTTATTTAATTGTTTTAAGTTTTTTTTCGTTTCGTTGGTCAAAATTACCACCAACGTTCTGCGGCTTGCTCTCAGTGGCGTTGAACCAGCACCAAGCCATTACAAATATAACAAAACATTCCATTCAGCAGCGGATTTTCCGTAGGAAAATCCGGAAGTAGCCATTGAAGCAAACCGTTGTTAGCCGTAGTTTTTTAATTTGATTATTTTATAAATTTCAAAATGAAACTACTCGACTCTGTTAAATTCAATTTCAGGAATCTCTTTTATGCGATATCTTCTTTTTAAGACATTATTTTTCTTGTCAAGTCCTAAGTAGGGAATGGTATCGCCAAAAGAGTTTTTATGAATGAACTCCATAAAAGGATGGAAATTGTACTGCGGATCTGCTGTAACGAGTTGGTAATTGTATTGCCCTTCTTGAATATAGTATTTTGGTAGTTTTGATTTACCTTTAATGATTTTCAATTCATACCTATCTTCAACTTTTTTTCCTCCTCTATACTGTTCTTTAATTTCTAATTTTATTTTAAGTTCGTCATTGCTTTCCCAAATTCCAATAAAATCTTGACCATTATTAGTTCGAGATTTATCACATCCAAAAAGTACAAAGAAAACTAAAAAGAGAGAAATTGATTTCATTACTATTTTTTTTAAAATTACGGCTAACGTTTCGCGGCTTAAAAATGTGGCGAAAACGCAACACCAAGCCTTCACAAATATAACCAAAACTTTAAATTAAACAACTACTTCATTTTGGATTTTCCCGAAACCAGCCATATTTTTAAACCGCTGTTGTAAACAGTTTTTAAATTTTCGGAAACCATATTTTACAAAAGAATATATTCCTTTCAAATCTTTTGTTTATTTGAGTTAATTCCCATTTCGTGTATTCGAATATTTTTAAGTCTTCTGTATTAAATCCGTCTTTTGTCAAGTTTGTCGTAATTATTTCTTTTTCGGATTTCTTTTTTATACGTTTAAACTTCCTTTCTTTGAAATTAATTAAAATATGATAAACATTTTTAAAATCTTTAAATTCACAAAAGTATGCGTAATTTCCACATTCAGAATAAGAGACATATTTAAAATCATTTTCCTCTGAAGAATTTATAGGACATGCGTAATATTGGTTATTGTAGTAAATAATTTCTTTTTTAATATCTAGAAATGAAATTTTTGCTACAAACCAACCCCAATAAAAGTCAAATGGTTTTTGAATTTGGTAAAAATATTTTTTATTTGGGCTTAAAGTATTTATGTTGACTAAATTGTCACCCCAATTAAATTTGTATTTATTTTCGTCGATCATAGAATTGTTTACAACGTTCTGCGGCTTGCTCTCAGTGGCGTTGAACCAGCACCAAGCCATTACAAATATAACAAAACATTCCATTCAGCAGCGGATTTTCCGTAGGAAAATCCGGAAGTAGCCATTGAAGCAAACCGCTGTTGTAGGTAGTTTTTTTATCTAATTCGTTTTTTCAATTCTTTTGATTCTTTATAACTAACAAATTCGGTAATCTTTATTTTAGGATTTTGAAGTTTCATAATAAGTTTTTTTAAATCATATTCAATATTTTCGATTTTAGATTCAAAATTATGAGGTGTCCAGATCAAAATTGGCTTTTCAGATACTTTTAGAGTTTCAATATCTGATTTCAATATCCAAATTGTAAAAACACCAAGTTGATTTTTTTCTCCGATTAGATTTTCAAATCCGTTTTGAATTTTACCTATTGCTTTAAATTCATTATTTTCTGAATTAATGTATAACCAATCTGTTACGTCTTCATGGATTATATCCACAAAATCTTTTGACGAAATTATTCTCCAATGAAAATTTTCATCATTAACATAAAATTCTGTTGTAAATTTTTTTTCAGATTCTTTTAACCATTCATAAACTCTTTCTTTAGGTTCTGAATTTCCTAAAGATTCATTAAAATGTATTCTACTTATTAGGTCTGTTGACATTTTTTATAAAATTACCTACAACGTTCTCGCGCTACAAGCAGTTTGGGGTTAAATTAAGCCCATTATTCGGATTTGCCAAATCTTCCAAATACAAACCAATTTTTCCATAAAGCCAAATCCCCAAATTGCTTGTAGCGTGTGTTGTAGGCAGTGTTTTTATTCATAGAGTTTTGGTTCTTTCATTCCTTGCTTGATAAAATAATCTTTGTTCATTTCAAAATGATCAGTTGTCATCGAATTATAATATTCTTTAAAAGGAGGTAAATTATATTTAATTCTCAAATTGTCAACATTTAATGAGTCAATTAATCCGTTTTTTGGAATTGCTTGTCCTGATTTATTGTAAGTAATTTGCGAACCAAATCTCTGCTTTTGGTTTAGGTTAATTGCAATTCTGTCTTCGAGCATTGCATAATTAGATCTTTCTGCGTTATTTTTATCGATTTCTTTTGCTAATTCTTTAAGCATTTTCTGTTGGAACTTAATATCATTGTCTGCGTGTTGGATAGTAATCCAAAATTTTCGAGAGTATTCTTTACCAATTTTATCATATCCCAAATAACCATATTTTGAATATATCTTTTTTATTTTTTTTTGATTCTCAAGACCAACACTATCTCTCATCATTTCAAAAATTTTCCAAGCTTCCTTTTTCTCATGTTTTTTAAATAGGTAATCAAAAGGACCTCCTGCATATTTTTGGTCAATATTAAATATATAATTCAATTCAGATATTATATTTTCTTTTTCTGAATTCGAAATTACTTTGGTTGAATTACAACTAATTAAACCTAAAAATAAGAAAATTAATGTCTTTTTCATCTAATTCGTTTTTTGGAGTAACATTGCCTACAACGTTCTGCGGCTTGCTCTCAGTGGCGTTGCACCAACACCAAGCCATTACAAATATAACAAAACATTCCATTCAACAGCGGATTTTCCGTAGGAAAATCCGGAAATAGCCATTGAAGCAAGCCGCTGTTACCAGCAGGTTTTATTTTCACAGATTACTAATTAAATTTTTCATAGTATGTTTTTTCCTTACCTAAATATACTTCTTCAGGTTCAAAAGTTAAAGGAAATAATTTTTTCCCTTTGATTAATAGCAATTTTGTCATCCAACTTGACATTGCTAAATCAATTCCTTCGTCATTTTCAGAAGTAAATATTTCAATACTATTTTTATCGAATTTTGGATAAAAAATTGTTTCAGTTAATTTTATTAAAGGCTCACTTTTTAATTCTATTTCGAAAATATCTTTTATTTGGATTTTGTTGATTTTCATTTTAGGGATGATTAACATCCCGTTGTGGTCAGTTTTAAAAAAATCTCCATCATTTATTGATATATAGCATTCCATACTTTCAGTTTCTTCTTCTCCTTTTTTTGATGCTCTTTGAATCTTTACGGCTATTTTAGTTGTCTTTGAATCCGAATTTTCTGTTTCTATTATTCTGGTTGGCTGCGAAAAAAAAACTTTGTCAGTTGTCAATTTAATGGTGTCTTTTACTACTGTATATTTGCCAGTTAAAGATCCACTACCTAAAATATCTTGATTGTAAATAAATTCAAAAGTACCGTTTTTGTCAAATTTAAAAACAAAACAATTGGGTCCGTGCTTACATATTTTATGCTTGAATTTGCCTTCTATTTGGGCATTTAGATTTAATGAAATTAAGAATATTATTAATTTTATTAAGTATTTCATATTTCTGACATCATTCTAGATTCTTGAGTCTGCGGTAAACTTGCTGGTAACGTTCCGCGGCTTGGCGCAGTAGCGGCTGCGTGAACGTATATTTTCTTGCTAAGATAAGATTTTCCTGCGGAAAATCAAAAGTTCTATTTAAGATAAAAACAGCTATTGTGCCAAACCGCTGTTGTGTGCAGTAATTATATCATTGATAATGTTAATTCAAGTTTAGATAAATGATTGTAAATATTATTTAAGTTTGTTAACATTGAATGTGGGGCTTGATACGTGTGAGTTACACCAACAATTGTAGTATGTGCTGCTGCATTTCTTAATGAAACTAAATTGTTTAACTGTGATTTTAATAAAGTAAAAGTTCCACCGTCAAAATCTAATAAATCTTCAACTTTTTCAACATTAATTAATCCAATTATCTTAATTAATAATGGTCGAAGGTTTTTATCATATTCAAAACCATAAGTTTGTTTAACATAAATTGTTTTTGCAAGATTTAAATTAGTTGCAAGACTTAATTTTGTATCAATATAGTTTTCCAGTATTTCATCAATACATAGCTCAATCCATCCGCAAAGCTCCATTAGAGCTAACTTTGAATAATATACTTTATGATTAGTGTCGGTTGTTGAATCATAAAGTGTTTTTAATTCATCTAGTAAATCTTTTATTGGCTGTTTTGGCAACATTAATTAGAAAATATATTTTTTGAGGCTATTAATCTATTAGTTAGTTTTTCTTTTTGTGCTAAACCTTCTTTTAAGTTTACTAAACTAAATTCTTCCAATTGTAGAAATTGAGCATATAAATTTTTAATGTGTTCTTTATCTTTAATTTTTAGAGTTTCTATGTTTTGTGAAATCCCAAATAATAATCCTTCTAATACTGTTTTTCCAATTCCTTTAATTGATTTTTCATCAAAAATTTGATTATAAATTATGGTAAAGGTTTCAGTTACTAAACTCCTTTTTTGTTCTATATTTTCATCAGTTAAATTGCGATTTGTATGCATGTAAGAATTTAAGTAAGTAGATAATTTTCCAGAATAAGAATTCAAATTATCATTGAAAGCAAAAAACCTTAATAATAATTCTTCATTTGCAAATCTTGATTTTTCACCAATAGTATTAACTATAATATTTGATTTTGAAAGTTCTTTTAATAAAGTGTTGAGATTACCATTGAAAATACAATTTCTAATTTCTTGATTATTCAATTTTATTCCTCCGGAATTTAATCTATGAAATATTGTAAATAAATATTCTGAATGCGATTTTTTAGAATAATCACATCGAATTACAGTTATAGGAATTACAACATTTTGGACTCTTGAATATAAATCTTTGAATTTTGTTTTTATAGTATGTACAGTTTTACCTGATAAATTTTCGTCAATATCTTCTAGTTGTGATAATTTCCATTCATCATTTGATAGGAAATTAATAATACTGCTCATCCTTTGTAGACCGTCAATAATTTGACGTTTATCCGTTTTATAGTCTAAACTAATACACATGCTTGGAATAGGAAGTTGCTTAATTAAACTATCTATAAATCTAGTTTGGTCTGGTTTAGACCATACTACATCTCTTTGAAAATCAGGTTGGATTTCTAATTGGTTGGTTTCATACATTCTCAATAAATCTGCACAAGAACGTAATTCATTAAATGCAACTATATCATTTGGAGGTAATTCGTTATAATTATCTTCATAAGATAACTCTTCTTCTAATTTTTCTAATTCTTGATTTTCTTCTTGCATCTGGATTAAATTATTTATATTCTTGATTAGAATTTTGTTATTATTGCACACAACGTTTTGCGGCTACAAGTAGTGGCGTAAACCATAACCAAGCCATAACAAATATAAACTTATTTTAGAAAATTCGGAGAATTTTCGGAATAGTACTGAACTAGCCATTACTTGTAACCGCTGTTAGCAACAGTTTTTTATTGTCCAATATCATTAATACCTTCGAGATATTTTAATTCAATTTTAGTTGTCTTTTTGAATTCAGATATTTCTTTATCATTCATATATCCGATTACTGCATCTTGTCCGAGAACATAAACTGTAAATTTTTTAGTGTTTTTATTTACGGAATTTACTTCTTGAATTTTGTCAAATAACTCTCCGTCAACCCAATCATTGTCAATTCTCAAATTCCATTTATAACTTTTACCTTCAAAATCAAAAGAAACCCAAGCTTGTTCATTTTCTATATCAACGTAATCTTTTATATTTTCAAGGTTTAATTGTCCTTTTGAAATTCTTTTTAAGTTTTCAAGAATATCTACATACGAACCATGGTCTTCAATACATTCTGCATCAAAATGCCAACAATCGTCAGTAATAGGAGTGTAAGGTTCTTTTTCAATTGTAGAACCTAAACAAACATACATCAAATTCCACGGGTCATTTTCAAATTCTGATTTATCAAAAGATTCCAATAGACTTTCTTTGGTAATACCATTATTAAATTTAAAACCTAACTTTTGAAAAGAATCCAATTGTTGTTCAAATGTTGCTTTTGGTATTTTTTTTACATTTTCTTGGATGAACTTATATGCTTTGAAACCATTCAGTATAAAAAATACACTGACCATTATTATAATTGATTTTACCATATTTTTTTTCAAAATTGTTGCTAACGTCCCGCCGGCTTGGCCTGCTGTTGCGGCATTAGTACACGGAACATGACAAATATAAACAAATTTTGGTTTAACGAATAACT
Organism: Flavobacterium fragile; assembly: GCF_023634865.1. Lineage (GTDB taxonomy): Bacteria > Bacteroidota > Bacteroidia > Flavobacteriales > Flavobacteriaceae > Flavobacterium > Flavobacterium fragile. The sequence goes on along the minus strand of NZ_JAMLJN010000005.1, from coordinate 9,245 downwards.
TTCCAAATATTCGCAAAACCCGCAATGGCGCCAAACCGCTGTTAGCAACAGTTTTTATGACGATCCGTTTATTTGTAAATCAAATAAAAGTTCCGAATCTATATAATATTTTACATTCCAAAAATGACTGCAACCGTCAAACCAAACTTGCCAATGTTTTTTCCAATCTCCCAATTCGTTATAAAATTCATCATTTTCATTTTCTTCGACATTATCCTGCCAAAGGAAATTTATCAATAGATATTTTTTTCCAGAATCATCAATAAAACCTAGATATTGTCTGACGTATTTTTTTAAGTTTTTGTGGATTATAGGACAAGAACCTTTCTGGTTCCAACGATTAGTGTTTATTCTTTTTAAATCTAATTTTAAGTTTTTTTCAAATGCTTTAATTTCTTCACGAGTTGGCGTAAATCTGTAGCTGTTATCCAGCCAATTATGAGCTTTGTTAATATAGTCTTTAGAGAATATTACACCTTTAACATTCTTTTCTTCAAAAATTTCATTTGTTTGAGCAATTAAAAAATTTGAAGTAACTTTCAAAAATAATAATATTGTAAGAAGTCTTTTCATCACAAAATTGTTGCTAACGTTCCGGCGCTTGGCGAGGTTGCGAACTTCGGAACTGATTATTTTCTATCAAAGATAAAATTTCTTGCGAAATGTAAACGTGTATTTACTACAAAATTCGCAATCTTGCCAAACGCCTGTTGTGTGTTCGTTTTTTAATATTCAAATTCGGTTCTTTTATTTTCTAAAAACCAATTTATATATTCATCTCGAATATTATTTAAATTTAACTCGACACTTAATTTTGTGTTTTTTGGTAATATTTTCAATAAAATTAAATTCACATTTAAATTAATTATTGAAGAACTTTTGTTTTCTATGATATTTATTTTTTTATCCTTTTCTTTAATTTCGATATAATTTACGGAAATCGGATGTCCGCAATATTTAGGAAAATCTAAATCATATAATTTAGTTTCTTCTTTTGAAAAAGTAATAATTCCTAAACTATTCCATGCATCCAATGTTAAAGTAATTACATTTAAAATAGGTTTGTTAAGTTTTAAATATTCATCAAAATATTTATAGTTTTGAATTTCAGAATATTTTTTTTCAGTATCATTTTTTTCGTCGTAATCATTTTTTAAATAGTTTTTATCACCATTTTGCTTTGCAATTTTTAAAATTTCTTTTTTAGTTGGTTTTGTGAAATTTTGTATTAAAAATTCTTCAGTAAAGTTTTCTTTGTTTGTGTTTAGTGAAGTTAAAAGATAATCAACATCACTTTTTGGAATGGTTTTATAATTTGATGTATTTATTGTTATTGAATCTTCTGAGAAGACTTTATTGTATACTTTTTGGTTTATTTTAAGATGTTGTGAAATTTTAAAATCTCCATTCTCAGTTTTAGTTAATTCAAATATTTCACTTCTTGAGTAAATACCATTTTTCCCCCAAGAAGAACCTCCGTATATGTATGAAAATTTAATTTTGCTTATATTTTCAAAGTTTTGTGAGAATATATAATTTCCACAAAAAAGTATAAAAAGTAGGAGAATGTTTCTCATTTAATTCTGTTTTCGTTCGGCTAAAATGACACACAACGTTCCGGCGCTTGGCGAGGTTGCGAACTTCGGAACCGATTATTTTCTGTTAAAGATAAAATTTCTTGCGAAAAGTAAACGTGAATTTACTACAAAATTCGCAATCTTGCCAAACGCCTGTTAGCTGACGTTAAAATTTATTTTTTGGATTTACTTTTGTCAGAATATATTCGGTTACAAATTCTGAATTTTTAAATTTTGAAAGTAATTTATGTTTTTCATTATCAATTTGAATAATTTGAACGTAAAGAGTATCCATATCTTTTTCATTTCCAATTTTTAAGTCACTCTTTTCTACTTTTCCCTTCACAATTTTCATATCATAAAGTATGTAAGTAGAATCTGAAGTCCATTTTAATTTATTTTTTACAATTCCGTATTTACTTTTTGAAATTAATTTGTGTTTGGTTCTAATAATAGTATAAATAGTATTTTTATCTTTCCATTCAAAAGTTCCTATATTGCAATTTTGACAATCTTTTGAGAATGAAAAAAATAAAATTGAAAGTAAACTAATAATTATAAACTTTTTCATTTTTAAGCGATTAGTTTTTATTAATGGCAGCTAACGTTCTGTGGCTTGCTCTCAGTGGCGTTGTACCAACACCAAGCCATTACAAATATAACAAAACATTCCATTCAGCAGCGGATTTTCCGCAGGAAAATCCGGAAGTAGCCATTGAAGCAAACCGCTGTTGTATGTAGTTTTTTATAATCTTAAACCAACACCAAGTTTTACTAAATTAACATTTGTATTAAATGTAGTATTTGGAATTCCATTTTCTTCTTGAAGTTTTGTAAAGTCAAATTGTCCATTAACAAAAAATTTACTTGTAATATCATAAGATAAACCGAAATTTAAGTTAATCCCAGCTTGAGTATCGTTTAGGTCTGAAATATCATATCCATTATTGGTTCCAGTTGCTTTAAATATTATGAAACTATATCCAAGAGAAGTGTATGGATGAAGCTTTTTAATATTTTTGATGTTAAACTCACAAAATATTTTTGGTTGTATTGGGTAAGCATAAATTTTGTAATTCTGTGGTGAATTAATTTGCGAATTATTAAATGTCAAAAGTCCAGCATTTAAAGCAATTCCAAAATCTAAAACGTCTTTGTCAATAATTTTATATTTTCCCCCAATATCAACTATTCCAGTGTAATTTTTTCCAATAAAATTATTGTCTGCAGGAATTGGATAATTAAGTTCAATGCTAAGTTTCGATTCTTGAGAAAATAAAGCTAAATTAAGATTCAAAAATAAAATTAAAAGTGTTTTTTTCATGATGATTTTTTAAAATTACATACAACGTTTTGCAGCTACACGCAGGTGGGGATTTTTAGCACTGAACTTCATTAAATGTACAGAACTTGGATTTAGCACTTCACTTTCGTAGAAGTACTGAACCCCCACTTGCGTGTAGGTGCTGTTAGCGGTAGTTATTCTTTCAGTCTTCATTTAGTTCGTCAATATTGTCTGCTACTTTTTCTGTTTGTCCAGTCTCGTGAAACCACATAAAAATTTCGTCACTTAATTTTTTCCCATTTTCTTCTGTCGGCAGTAATACTAAAAAGTCACCACAACCATTTGAGGCAATTGCAACACCATTATTCGGAAAGTTCTCCCATTCTTTTGCTTGTTTTGTTTCTAAGCCAATATGGTTACAAGTTCTACTAATTCTTTTGTTGTCTGATTTATCAAAAAACGGAAATAATTGCCAATCATCATCTTCTGTCATTAATTCTCCACCATTTTCTTTTGTCATTTTCGACTTGAATTTGTCTGGAAACATTAGTCCGAGTTCTTGCTCCGTTTCATTAATATATTTTATGTCTACTGGAAAAGGCATTGGTCGAGTTATTTTAAGTTGTCATAATCAATAAAGTCCCAAGGAATTTCTTTCTTAAAAGTTTGAATACTTTCTTCAAGCAAGTCTAATGAAATGTCTTGTTGGTAAAGCGTAACAGTCCTTGTGCGTTTTGTGTCGTCACGGAATATTTCAATTACTAATTTGTCGTCACGGTAAATTTCAACGCCAACTCCGTCTCTGTCGCTTACATCACTAGCAATTATTACTCTGTCTTTCGGTAGTGTCATTTGTCAAATTATGTGTTGTAGTGTCGTCCGTTATAATTACCGCTAACGTTCCATCGCTTGCTTTCAGTGGCGTTGAATCAGCACTGATGTTTAATTTTTTCCTTCTGTTTGTTTTTTCTCTACTGTTTTTTACAATTCCCAAGCGTAGCCATTGAAGCAAACGATTGTTGTATGGCGTTATTGTATCCACTTCGTTTTTTCGGCTCAGTTCGGTGAAATTTACGTTTGTTAATAACTTACTGTTAAATTGCTTTGTAGACTCGGTATTTTTTCGTTTCTTTGCATTTGAAAAAATTATTGCCCAAACTTTCCTAACGGAAGAGGGCTAAACTTTGAGTGATAAATTATGTATAACTAAAACTAATTAATTATGAAAAATGTAGTTTTATTACACACCAACCGAGGTGGCTTCGGTAAACTTTTCTATAACCTTCTAATATTTAATCAGAAATGGAAGAAAAACCAAAACCTAAAAAGTGGTGGGATTCTGAACTTTTCATTAAAGTAAGCGGGCAAGCTATAACTGAATTGATAAAGTGGATATTCACAACACTAATTTAAGAACCTCTTAAAAACTTGAAACTCAGCACTTAGTATTGGGTTTCTTGTTTCTCTAGGGTGCAAAGATATAAACATTTTTATATCTACCAAATTTTATTAACAAATTTAACAAACGTAAAATTTCAAAGAACTAATTTACTATGACACAAGAAATAAACACATTAATCAATCAAATTTTAATAGGTTCAAAACTTAACGCTTTAAAATTAACTTTAACAGATAAACAATTAGAAGTTTATCATAATCATTTATTAGATGAAGCAGAGAAACTTAAACCTATTTTACTTGAGTTAAAACTTTCCCGTGAACAAGTTGATGAAGTGCTAACAAACTTTCTGAAGTAGTTTTGTGATTTTCTATTTCAGTTTTTGTTAATTCTTTTTCGTCAAAAACTGATAATATACTTTTACAAGTTGCCTTAATAAACCCATACGATTTTCCTTCGAGATGTTGCGTTAATATTTCGTTTGCAACTTCGTTTGGGTTTTTCTGCGTTTCTTCTTTCATAATGACATACAACGTTCGAGTGCTTTGTTTAGTAGCGGTCAAAGACTCACTACCTTTTAATTAAACAAAACCGCTTACAAGTACAAAATTAACATTAAATATTAACCATACACCGCTATTGAACAAAACACTTGTTAGTAGCTGTGTTTTTAAAATTAACAATTATGATTTCAGAAAAATTATCAGTTATTATTATAGGTTTACTTTTTTTAAACTATATTATCATTTGGTATATCAAAGATAATGCGTATAAAAAAGGAGTGAAAAAAGGAGAGTTAGAAGTAGTTAGAAGTATGTTTGATACAGCTACTTGGATGGGAACTCAAAAAGATAAATCAACTTACAATACTTTATTTTTATTTGCTTCAAAATATAAAAAATATGGTTATGTTTCTTCAGATAATTTTCGTGCTAAAATATTAAGCGTAAATAATTCAAAAAGAATAACTGATTTACCGAAAAATGAACTTGAACAGCTTATTTAGTAACATAGCTACTAACGTTTTGCAACTTGTATAAGTGGCGTAAATTAAGCGAAAACACAACAAATAAAAAATAATATTAACTAACTATCCGACACACACTAAACAAGCCATTTATACAAATTGCTGTTATAAGAAGTAGCGGGTATAAACACTAAAAGTAATTATGAAAAATACACCAAAAGAACAAGCTAAAGAATTAATTGAAAAACTATATCCATTTACTTGGCAAGTTGGTTTTGATTATGATGATGATTATGAACAAGCGATAGAGTGTGCATTAATATCAGTTGATTTAATTCTTGATAGTAATAATTTAATATTTAATAAAGAATATTGGGTTGAAGTAAGGGAAGCTATAAATTCTTATAAAAACAAATAGTAGATATTTCTTATAACGTTTGGTGGCTTGTAGCAGAACGTAGAATTATAAACAAAGATTACAAACACAAAAGAATTATTAACCAACAATGGCAAAGTAGCCTAAAGTAGTTTTGCTACAAACCATTGTTATAAACAGTTATTTTATGGAATTACAAAATTTATTAGAAAGTGCTTCAAAAGATATGAAAACACTTAACGAGTTAAAAAACCTTGCTGTTAAGTTAGGGCAATACGAATTAGGAGCTGAGTGTAGAAGATTAGAAAAAGAACTATATCCTGAAACAGACGAAGAAATACAAGCAAAAGAAAGATATAAAGAAATAGAGCTTGTTTTAAGAATGGTAGAAGTAGGGTTTACAAGTAAAAAAGTTTACTACAAAATTGATAAAGCATTAGAATTATTCAAAAAGAAAAAAGGCAAATTTGACTTAAAAGATGCTGCTAAAATTATTTCAGACGCAAATCGTATTTTTAAGCGTGAAGTTTCTGAATAATTGTTTATAACGTTTTGCAGCTTGCCGAAGGCGGGGCTTTCGGAGCACCATCTGTCAAGCTACGATTAAAGTTTATTCGGAGCCGAGAAGTTTCTGCCACCACGAACGCCCCGCTTTTGGCAAGGTGCTGTTAGGTGTAGTTTTTATTTTCAAAGATCCGTTTATTTCAAAATCTAGTATTCTCCACTTGTTGTCGCCAAACCAAATTTGATACTTGTCAGCACCAATCTCAGTAATCTTTGCTCCGGTCGCTCGATACAAGTCAACTAAGTCAGAAACGAAGCCTTTGTCAACGTGTGCGGATTTTACGTTCTCAAATATTTTGATAAGGTCTGAATATTTGTCTGAGAAAAGTGGGTTGGTCAATAAAAACACTTCGTTATCATTTGAGAGTCCAACTACAGTGTCAATTATTGTAAATTTGCGATAACCAGTAAAAAATTTCGTCTTATAAAAGGCGAGCTTTGTAATTGCCTGAAGTCTCGGACTGTCTAGTCTAATAATTTCATGTTGGTCTAGAAAAACAAGTCGACCTTCAACCCGCTCTTCTGTCTTCGGAAATTTGCTCGTCAATATGGTTTGAATGTCTGTCATTAAATTACACCTAACGTTCTGCGGCTTGCTCTCAGTGGCGTTGCACCAACACCAAGCCATTACAAATATAATAAAACATTCCATTCAGCAGCGGATTTTCCGTAGGAAAATCCGGAAGTAGCCATTGAAGTAAACCGCTGTTAGCAGTAGTTTTTATTTGTTTAATTTCAAAGTTTGTTTCCCAAAAATTGGACTGTTAAATTCAATTCTATCTTCATATTCTACTGATTCAGTTGGCGGGTCAATTGGAACATTGTCTATTCGTTCTGCTTTTAAATCAGTGCATTCTGCATACAAATCGTCGAATATCAAGATTATATTATTTCGTTTTTCTATGTAGGGTAATTGAGTTGCACTTTCATTTCTCGAAATATTTTTATTTGTTAAATCAAAGGCACACCATTCGATGTTTCCACGATAGAATAAAAAATTAGTTTCTGGAATAAATAAAAAATCACTTTTGTCAATTTCATGCCCTGTTGCAAGCTCAAATTTTATCCGAGTTTTTATTCCATTATTTTCCATTATCACTTCAGAAGATTGTGTTATTTCTTCATTAAGATATATTTTTTCTCTATGAATAATGTCAAAATTGTCGGATGAGATTATATAACTAAAGTTCTTGATTTCCATTGGTTCTCGTTTTATGGAAAATTACTGCTAACGGTCGAGTGCTTGTGTTCAGTAGCGTACAAGTAAGCGACTTGTTTCCGAAATGGAAATAACTCATAGACACAAAAAAACATCAAATAAATAACTGCCGTAGCTATTAACACAAACACTTGTTATGCAACGGTTTTAAATTAAAAAATATGATAAACGCAAAAGAATTAAGAATTGGTAATTTAGTAGAATATAGAATTACCGACAAATTAGATGAAAGAAAAGAATGGTGGGAAGTTTCTGAAATAGATGCAGAAGATATTCATTGGTTATCAAAAGTTGATACAAAAGATGAATATTTCAGAGCAATACCATTAACAGAAGAATGGTTATTAAAATTAGGTTTTAAAAAAGAACGCGAACGTTATTTTAACACTTTTATAGTGTTGAGATTTATTAATAATAAAGTTGATGTTTTTAATTTAGGTGTTTCTCACGATGACGAATATTTAGAATTTTTAAACAGTATTAATTACGTTCATCAACTTCAAAATTTACATTTCGCTTTAACAGGAAGTGAGCTAACTGTTGCATAACTCGTTTATATGCGAAACTTTCAAACCACTTTTATACCTTATTGGCAAGATTGGCGAAAGTTTTTCATGTTTTGTTTCGTTTTATATAAATTCAAAGCTAACTTAAAAAACTTACACATCAAAAGGATTTTTTATTTTTTTTAAACTATCGTTACTAACATGTGTATAAATCATAGTTGTTTTTGGACTACTATGTCCTAATAAGTCTTGAATGTAGCGCAAATCTGTACCACTTTCTAATAAATGGGTAGCAAAACTATGTCGTAAGGTGTGTAGGGTGATAGATTTTTTAATTCCTGCTCGTTCTGCAGCTTTTTTTAATACAATTTGAGCACTTCTGCTGCTATACATGCCTCCAAATTGCCCTTCAAATAAGTATTCTTTAGGTTTGTAAACCATATAATATTCACGAAGTAACAACAACACCTTTTCTGATAAAAGTGTATACCTGTCTTTTTTTCCTTTGGCATTTTTTACATGTATCAACATGCGAATACTATCGATATCTTTTGGCTTCATCTCTAATGCTTCACTAATGCGAAGCCCAGCAGAATATACTAAAGCTAGTAAAGTTCTATGTTTTAAATTTTCGGTAGCATCTAGTATTCTAAACACTTCTTCTTTACTCAAAACATTCGGCAACACTTTTTCTCGTTTAGGACGATGTATTTTGTCTGTTTCAATCGAGGTCTCTTTTACTATCTTAAAAAACAACTTGATGGCGTTGACTGTCTGATTCTGAAAGGAAGAAGAAAATTTGTTCTTCAAAATGTAATCGTTGTTGTAGGCAATTACATCTTGATTGTTAATGTCTTTTAAAGCTTTGGTATTACAAAACGTTAAAAACGATTTTAAAGCATCACTATAGGTATTTATTGTATTGGGACTGTATCTTTTAGATAAAAGGTAGCGTTTGAAAGTTTCAATACTCGCTATTCCTTCGGCATTAGGCACTAGTGTATGGGCTAAGGGTAATTTAAAATGCAAGCGGTTGGCTGCTGTGTCGGGTAAGTGCCAATATTGTTTAGAAGCACTCCAGCGCGCATCTTCAAAAGTTTTAATACGTGCAATTAAAGCAGCATTTTTTTCAAAGTAAACGGCAATTCTTGGCGTTCCTTTGTGTAGTATTGTTTTGGCTTTGTAATTCATAATGAATGGCTTATATAATACAAATATAGAAAATATTTTTAAATCACAATTTTCATCGAACTATTTCTACACACATGAAATGAACAAAATCCAATATAAACTAGAATAAAACCAATTCCCCTAGGGCATTTAATTATTTTCCCTAGGGCATTTATATAATT
>NZ_JAMLJN010000004.1 GCF_023634865.1 Flavobacterium fragile | reverse complement strand
GCATTAGAAGATTTTGCCAATAAATGGAATCATAAATATCCTTATGCAGTAAAATCTTGGGAAGAAAATTGGGAAGAACTCACCGTGTTTTTTGAATTCCCAATAGAAATTAGAAAAATAATTTATACCACTAATTTAATCGAGAATCTTAACGGTAAGATTAGAAAGTACACCAAAAATAAATTATCGTTCCCAACGGATGATGCTGTTTTAAAATCCGTATATTTTGCTCTGAGAGAAGCAACCAAAAAATGGTCAATGCCAATCCAAAATTGGGGATTAATCCTCAATCAGTTCTTAACTATATTTGAAAAAAGGGTTCAACTTTAAGTAAAAAGTCAAACCCCATTATTTTTAACTTACACACTTTTTAGGATAGTGTCCTTTTAAACTTCTCAACACATCGCTTGGAGCCTGTCCCGTATTTTCGGGAAACCGCCGTATACGAGAACCGTACGTACGGTGGTGTGAGAGGCTCTCCCTGTCAGTTTCTGGCAGGGCAGTCTACTCAATTAGCCGTTCGCTTTTATCTTCTTTTAGTTTATTTTTTCCCAGTTTGCTTCAAAATCTTTTTTTTCAATTTCTACAGCATTGAATTTATTTACAAAATCATTCAATAGAAAATAGTTGTCTATCCAATAACCGTAATCATTTTTAAAAGGCATTTTTAGAATTACCTTTTCATTTTTATCGATTCCTATTTCTCTTATTGGAATTCCACTTTCAGTTTCACATTCCAGAATCCAATATTCAACATCATCTATATATTTTTCAAAATCAGGATTTGCTTTTGGAATTATTTTAGATAAAACATTTCCGAGTAAATTAAAAAACAATTTTTTTAGAATCCCATCTTTTGGAGGTTCTGAGATATTTTCTGGAAGTTTAAACTTAATATATTTCATTTCCATTTAAGATTTCGTTTTTCCAAAGTGACGGCTAACGTCTTGCCGCTAGGGCGCGGTTTGGGATTAGTATACGCCAAATATCGGAGTTAAAAACCAACATTCCAAACACAAAACCAACTTTCCATAAGCAACCAAACCCAAATCCGCCTTAGCGGCTGTTAGCAGTAGTGCATTTATTCAGTGTAATTTTCCAATTTATATTTAAATACAAAACTTATAAAAACCAAAATAGGTAAAGCAATCCAAGCAGTAAATACGAGTTCAATTCCATTTTGTCCACTAGAACCATAACATATTGTTTTTGAGTTAGTAAAAAATTGAGCTAAACAGGCTTGTAGACTAATATATTCGATAAAGTTAAATAATGTCAGTTTTGTCAAAGTTGGATTTTTAGTTTTCTTAATATTTTCTATGAAAAAATATGGCAACGCGACAGAAATAAGACTTGTTATGAGCCATATTGATTTCCAAGAAGTGCTACAATCAATGCCGATATTGTCAGTCAATAGTTGAAACAAAAAAAATAAAATTGCAGTAAAACCAGGAATAAAAAATCCAATGGCGCAAGAAATTAAAGTAGGTTTGACAAAGTTAAATTTCATTTCAGTTTTGTTTCAATTTTATTGATGTATTCCGTCCACTTATAGTTATTAGAAGAAGCGCTATTAAATATTCAGTCCAAAATATATTCCGCTAACTATTGTCACGAGCAAACCTGAGTATAAATAACTTTTGGCTTTTAATTTTTCTGTTACAGTTATGAATTTAAAAATTCCAAAAAGCAATGGTGTCGAAAATAGAATTCCAAACGCAATATTTTCCGTTAACATAGCTTTATCAGAGGTCGCTCCAGCGCCAGAACCAAAATAAAGAAAGAAAAATAAAATAAGTCCAAAAAATCCAACAACCACAAAAAGCGATTCAATAATAACTAAAAGAAAAAACAATCGTATGTTCATAATAATTTATTAGATTCTCCGACTTGCGGTTGCATTACTGCTAACGTCCCGCCGGCTTTGTGAAGTGGCGGATTTTTGTCACTGATGTTTACAAATATACCGAAAAGTTTGAAAGAAAAAAGCTCAAAAGTTGGAGAGAAGTGCAAGCACTGGCTCCTCCAATTACACACCAAGCCCCGCCATTTCACAAAACCGCTGTTAGGCGCTGGTAATTTTAATCGTAATTCAGCTTTATTTTAGTAGCACCACTTTTTTTATAACACTTCAGTATATTTTTCAAAGTTTCTAAATCTTTGAGTATAGCTTTCGAACTTAAATATTTATTGTCATTTGGGTAGCCATACATCGGATGATTTTCATATTCTTTTTGCTTTTGTTCGATTTTTTTCATCTCGTTTAGATCAGATGAGAAATCGACTCCAAGTTTTATCGGATTGTATTTTATTTTTTGATAGTACTTTGGATTAGCTTTAATTTTTGAAATGAATTTGTCAATTACGGATTCGAATTTCGTAATGTTTTTCCAATATTTTTCAGAAGATTCCTCGTTATCAATAAAATCATATTCTTGAAATGTTGATAAATCAATATTGAGAATTCTTTCCACTTGGGAAACCATACTTTTATCTCCATAACCTCCAACTTGCTCAAAGAAAAATGACAGTCCTGAAGGAAAATTATCTTGGCAATTTGTTTTAACATTAGCTTCAATGGAATAGTCCATTCCAATATTTATAAAACTAAGATTGATAAAGCATATTATTGCTATAATGATTTTTTTCATCATTTTTGGGTTTACTTGCGCCTAACGTTCCGGCGCTTGGCGAGGTTGCGAGCTTCGGAACCGATTATTTTCTGTTAAAGATAAAATTTCTTGCGAGAAATAAACGTGTATTTACAACAAAATTCGCAATCTTGACAAACGCTTGTTAGCAGCTGGCGTTTTTAATTAGTAAATCAATAATACTTCGTTCTGTTTTTTTTGAGGCTCCAAAATCTATGAAGCCACTATCAGAAGAACCTCGACCTTCCGCATTTATTGCAATTAAGTTTTCACTCGCAAAAATTGTTACTTTGTAATCTATTCTCCACCAACTTTTTTGATAAATAAAGCTAAATGTGTTTTCATTCTGAATGTAACTATCTTTTGCTATATTTTTAATAACAGAAATTACATTTTCAATATTTTCTTTCTCTGAAAAATCATTTTCAAAGTAAGTTAATTTATAGTGTTTTCTCAATTCAAATAATCCGTAAGTTCCTAGAATCATTAGCCAGAAAGCTAGAAATAGTAAACCTTTAGATTTGTTATTTACAAACACCGAGTATATTAAGAAAAAAGAAACACAGATTACGGCTAAACAAAGAATTTTGTTAAATTGTTTTTTTGATTTTTTTTGTTTTTCAAATGAATTCTGAAAATTTTCTAATAACATTATGTTGTATGTTTTTCGTTTACGCTTGCTGCTAACGTTCAGGCGCTTGGCGAGGTTGCGAACTTCGGAACCGATTATTTTCTGTTAAAGATAAAATTTCTTGCGAAATGTAAACGTGAATTTACCACAAAATTCGCAATCTTGCCAAACGCCTGTTAGCAGCCGTTTTATGTTATTTAATATCTGATTTTTTCAAATATCTCTTTTTCAATATAAATTGGACTGCTATGTCTTAAGCATAAAGTAATTAAGTCAACTGTTCTAGCTTGAAATTCTTTGCATTTCTCTTTTCCACAATATTTAGCAATGGATTTATAATAGCCATCTTCACTTAACTCATTAATCAAAACATATTCTAATTTAAGTTCAAATTCTCGAATTACATTTTTGAATAAAATTTCCATTGTTTGGACTGGAGGTTCAATGTTTTCAATTGCCATTGCTAATATTTGACTTTCAGTTTTACCAGTTAAAATTTGCATTTTCTGTGTTTTATCATTTTTATTGAATAATGTTAAAACATATTTTTGATTGTTTTTCTTAAACACTTTTTCGAATATACTTCTTTCGATATTGTATATTCTTCCAATTTCTAATTCTATCCAATCTTTTTTAGTCATTTTTTGCGTTTTGTTGGTAAATGGCTGCTAACGTTCTGCGGCTTGCTCTCAGTGGCGTAAATCCAACACCAAGCCATTACAAATATAACAAAACATTCCATTCAGCAGCGGATTTTCCGTAGGAAAATCCGGAAGTAGCCATTGAAGCAAACCGTTGTTGTAGCACGTTTTTATTTTAGTCGATTAAACATAGCTTTACTATCCAAATCGTCAATTATTTTTTCACAAATAGCATTAAGTTTCACAATGGAAAGTACATTATTTGATTCATAGTTTAAGTTAGGTTTTTCTTTTTCCGTTGTCAAATTATGTTTGTTAAAATGATTTTTAAATTCATCGGAATTTATATAAAACCAAAAAAATCTTTGAGGTTGATGATTCTGATAATAAGTACTTTTATATATTTTTCCATTTGCAATACTGTCGGGTTTTATTTGATACGATTTTACTTCGTCGGATTTTAAGCTTTCCGAATTTTTCACATAGAATTCCGAAATTTTTGAATCGGATAATTTTAATGTATTAAATCCTCCACAATTATCAAATTTTTTCACATAATCATCTTTTCCATCTTTCCAAAACGCATACATTGTAAAGTAAATTCCATTTGGATTGCATGAATTTGGGTCGTCTAAATCGAAAATATATGCAGTTCCATATGTAATCCGTTTTACAACAAAAAAGTTCGTTATATTTTTTTTGTTCAGTTCCGTTTTAAGTTCTGAAATGAGCGATTCTGTTGGGTCAACTTTATCTTGTCCAAAGGTCAGATTAAAAATAAGAAGAAATATGATTGTTATGGATTTCTGCATTTTGTTTAAATGTGCTACAACTTGTTTATATACGAAGCTTTCAGACTACTTGCATACCCTAATGGCAAGATTAGCGAAAGTTGCAGAGTTTTTTATTTGTTAATCAAATATAATTAAAAAATTCATACGAAAGAGGAGTGGTTTATTTTTTTTAGTTAATGAATTAAACTAAATAGTAGTTTTTTAGGAATTTAATACCGTACTAATTTTAGTTTTTGCCCATTAAAATTTAAATTGCCCTAGGGCTTTTATATATTTTCCCTAGGGCAATTGTATTATTGCCCTAGGGAAATTTATTAATTTCTGTACAGAAATTAATAAATTATTGCTTATAAACTACTTTTTATCACTTAGTAAATAAATATTTAGTCGCTATGCTAAAGCATTTCTTAAAATAACAATACCTTATAGGCACGATGTTAAAATTCAAAATATAGAAAATAACTTTGGCACACTTTTATATGTACTAAATTTGTTGTTACTTCGTAAAAAAGAAAGGATGAAACGATATATTACTCTGTTGCTATTTTTTTGTGTACATTTTATTTTTTCGCAGGAAGAAGCCGTTTTTTATTTTGATAACAACAAGTTTGAATTGAATAAAACTGAAGCAGCCAAACTTCAAAAATGGATTGCTGAAAATAGCACTTCAAAAATTCTTTCCATCACAGGTTCTACAGATGAGGTGGGAAGCTCGGGCTATAATGATACCTTATCGCAAAAAAGAGTAAGTTTTATCTACAACCAAATCAAAGGAAAAGTAAACATCAGACCCGATTTTAAAAGTATTTCTTTGGGTGAAAAAGGCGCCACTTCTTCTAACAAAGCAGAAAATCGTAAAGCCATTATTCATTACCTTTTAGAAAAAGATTTAGATAAAGAAAACGAAGTTCTAGGAATCAAAAATGAAGAACCAGAAGTGGTAATTCCGGATGATGCGCCACTAGCTGAAAAAGTAAAATTAGCCAAAGTAGGGACAAAAATCCTATTGAAAAACATCAACTTTTATCAAAATACTTTTGCTACTGTGCCCGAATCTCAAGGAGCACTTTATGATTTGTTGTTTGTTATGCAAAACAATCCAAATTTAAAAATCGAAATTCAAGGCCATATTTGTTGTATCGATAAAGATTATAGAAATTTATCTTTAGACAGAGCAAAGCAAATCAAACGATTTTTAGTTTTTAACGGAATTCAACAATACCGCATTCAAACAAAAGGATTTGGTGTTACCCAACCTATATATCCCATTCCCGAAGAAACTCCTGAAAAAGCTGCAGCCAACAGAAGAGTAGAAATAGAAATTTTAAGTAAGAAGTAATGAAAAACGTTTTAATTTTATTTTGTTTAGCGATATCAATTTCCTTAACGAGTTGTAATGATGGTTGCGACGAAGGTAACCAACCAACGCCTGCTTCCTTTTTCATAGAAATTATCGATGCCACTTCAGGTGAAAATGTGTTTCAAAATGGTACTTACACGGCACAACAAGTAGTGGTAGAAGATGCTAATGAGGTTGCCATTTCAATTCGATTCATAGAGAATTTAAATGTGATACAAGTTTTTCCTCCTGTTTCTAATCTTTCTGGAAACACTCTTTTAGTAAAATTAAATAATACAACCACTTCTCAAACGGATGAAATTAGTGTTACTTATGATGTTTCTGCACTAGCTGGAGAATGTTTCACAACTTATAATATTGAGAATATTTTGTTTCCCAACAATCTATCTGAGTGGGTTGAAAATATTCATGTTGTAAAATTGTAACAAATTCTAATTCATATTTCTAAATTCTAAATTTTAGAACTATCTTTGCGCCACAACAACAACACACTACATTCATGAGTTCTGATACGAGCAAACGCTACAATTTAAGAGGAGTTTCGGCCTCTAAAGAAGATGTGCACCAAGCTATCAAAAATATCGACAAAGGCTTATTTCCTCAAGCATTTTGTAAAATCATTCCCGATTATTTAACTAATGACGACCAATATTGCATCATTATGCATGCCGATGGCGCAGGAACAAAATCTTCCTTAGCCTACCTATATTGGAAAGAAACAGGCGATATTTCGGTTTGGAAAGGAATTGCTCAAGATGCCCTGATCATGAATATCGATGATTTATTATGTGTTGGAGCAACTGATAATATTCTACTTTCATCCACTATTGGAAGGAATAAAAATTTAATTCCAGGCGAAGTTATTTCGGCCATCATCAACGGAACAGAAGAATTGATTTCAGAGTTAAAAAATCACGGAGTTACCATTTATTCCACTGGAGGTGAAACTGCAGATGTGGGCGATTTAGTGCGAACTATTATTGTAGATTCAACTGTTACAGCTCGCATGAAACGTGCGGATGTAATAGACAATGCAAACATTCAAGCAGGAGATGTCATTGTAGGTTTTGCTTCATTCGGTCAAGCTACTTACGAAAAAGAGTATAACGGTGGAATGGGAAGCAACGGCTTAACTTCGGCTCGTCATGATGTTTTTGCGAAATATTTGGCAGAGAAATATCCAGAAAGTTTTGATGCTTCAGTTCCAAATGAATTGGTGTATTCAGGTCAGACCAAATTAACAGATAAAGTTGAAAATAGTCCAATTGACGCTGGAAAATTAGTACTTTCTCCAACGAGAACATACGCTCCAGTGATCAAAAAGATTTTATCAAAATACAATTCCAATCAAATTCACGGAATGGTACACTGTTCTGGTGGTGCACAAACAAAAGTGCTTCACTTCGTAGACAACGTACACGTGATTAAAGATAATTTATTTCCAGTACCACCCTTGTTCCAATTAATTCGTGAACAATCCAAAACCGATTGGAAAGAAATGTACCAAGTTTTCAATTGTGGTCATCGCATGGAATTATATGTTCCTGCAGAAGTAGCACAAGACATTATCGAAATTTCAAAATCATTCCATATCGAAGCACAAATCGTAGGAAGAGTGGAAAAATCAGATAGTAAGAAATTAACAATTACATCCGAATACGGAACGTTTGAATATTAATCTGTAGAGACAAGTCATGACTTGTCTTTCTGTTTTTAATGAAATTAAAATTTACAACACAACAACAATAAAATGCAACACAACGTATTAATTTTAGATTTCGGTTCGCAATACACCCAATTAATTGCCCGAAGAGTAAGAGAATTAAACATTTTCTGTGAGATTTTTCCATTCGATAAAATCCCAGCAGATTTATCATCATACAAAGCTGTAATCTTAGGCGGGAGTCCGTTTTCGGTTCGTTCTGAAAACGCTTTACATCCTGATTTATCTCAAATAAGAGGGAAATTACCTGTGTTAGCCGTTTGTTACGGAGCACAATATTTAGCGCATTTTTCAGGTGGAGAAGTAGCCGCTTCTAACACAAGAGAATACGGAAGAGCAAATTTGTCTTACATTAAAGAAGACGAAGTGTTTTTAGAAGGTGTAAGTCCTAACAGTCAAGTTTGGATGTCGCATTCCGATTCTATCAAGAAATTACCAACAAATGGAGTAAAGATTGCTAGTACAAAAGATGTAGAAAACGCAGCTTATAAAATTGAAGGCGAAACCACTTATGCCATCCAATTTCATCCAGAAGTTTATCATTCTACAGATGGAAAACAAATGTTGGAAAACTTCTTAGTAAAAATTGCCAAAGTGCCACAAACTTTTACACCTAATGCTTTCGTTGAAGAAATTGTAGCCGAAATGAAAGCTAAGATTGGAACTGATAAAGTAGTTTTAGGACTTTCGGGTGGTGTTGATTCAACCGTAGCAGCCGTTTTGTTGAATAAAGCTATCGGTGAAAACTTATATTGTATTTTCGTAAACAACGGATTATTACGTAAAAACGAATTCCAAAATGTACTCAATCAGTACAAAGGAATGGGCTTAAATGTAAAAGGAGTAGATGCTTCGGCACGCTTTTTGGATGCGTTAGCAGGGTTAGATGATCCAGAAGCAAAACGTAAGGCAATTGGTCGTGTTTTTATTGAAGTTTTTGATGATGAAGCCAACCAATTAACTGATGTAAAATGGTTAGGTCAAGGTACCATTTACCCTGATGTAATTGAATCAGTATCAGCAACGGGCGGACCTTCGGCAACGATTAAATCGCATCATAATGTAGGTGGATTGCCAGATTTCATGAAATTGCAAGTAGTGGAACCTTTACGAATGTTATTCAAAGATGAGGTTCGTAGAGTAGGAAGAAGCTTAGGAATTGACGAAGAATTATTAGGCCGTCATCCGTTCCCCGGACCAGGATTAGCGATTCGTATTTTAGGCGATATTACACCAGAAAAAGTAGCTATTTTACAAGAAGTAGATGCTATTTTTATTAACGGATTAAAAGAACACGGATTGTACGATAAAGTTTGGCAAGCAGGTGCCATTTTACTACCGGTGAATAGTGTAGGTGTAATGGGAGATGAGCGTACTTATGAGAAAGTAGTGGCTTTACGTGCGGTGGAATCTACCGATGGTATGACGGCCGATTGGGTACATTTACCCTATGAGTTTTTAATGAAAATTTCTAATGAAATTATAAACAACGTTAGAGGGGTAAACCGCGTGGTGTATGACATCAGCTCTAAACCACCTGCAACGATTGAATGGGAATAAATTAATTTTAATTCAATACATAAATTTCAATAGCAATTATTTTTGTTCTATTTTTACAATATCAATTGCTATTGATTTTTTTATTTTAAAATGTTTAGGTTTATGATGAGAAGAATTGTATTTCTTATTTCTTTCTTTCAAGTTATTACGTTTCAGCTTCAGGCACAAATTCAACATGTTGTAGCCAAAGGAGAAACGGTTTTTCAAATTGCAAAAAAATATGAAGTAACGCCTTACGATATTTATCGTTTGAATCCAGATGCAAAAGAAGCGCTGAAAGAAAATACGACTTTATTAATTCCAAAACCATCAACTGGGAAAGCGATAGTTCATGAAGTAGGAGAGAAAGAAACGCTCTACGGAATCGCCAAAAAATATAACGTAACCGTATCAGATTTAGAGCAATGGAACAAATCTGCTTTAGAAGGAGGTTTAAAAAAAGGACAACAGATTTTTGTTTCCAAACCTTCATCTACTCAGGAAAAGTCTTTATCTACTTTTGTGTCTGATACTAAGCCTAAGATTGCTACTAAGACAGCACTGTCTGAATATGAAGTGCAACCTAAAGAAACATTATACAGTTTAACTAAGAAATTTAACATCAGTCAAGAAGATCTAATCAAGTTAAATCCAGATTTGCTAGAGGGAGTAAAGATTGGAATGATTCTGAAAGTGCCTTCTATCCCTAATGCTAATGTTAAAGTTAAAGATTCTGTATTAGCGCCTAAAAACAAAACTAATTTACTTGCTTCAGTAGATTTTACAGAACAGAAAAGTATGGTTTTGTTATTGCCTTTCAATATCAATAAAATGGAAACGGATTCTTTAAAAACAAGATCAGAACACTTAAAAACGAATAAATTCTTAAACCTAACTTTAGATTTTTATGCTGGAGCACTTATGGCGATAGACTCGGCAAAGGTGTTAGGTTTACCAATAGACGTCAAGGTTTACGATGTTGAAAGTTCAAAAAATGCTTCGAATGTAGCTTCTGTTATTTCAAAAAACAATTTTGAAGAGGTAGACGTGGTGATTGGACCATTTCAGAACTCAACAGTAGAAACAACGGCGCAATTGCTATCAAAATATAATGTTCCCGTAATTTCTCCCTTATCTAAAGAACGTGGATTGCCCATGAATAACTTGTATTATGCCGTTCCGTCGGAAGATTTATTAAAAGCTTCAATGTTCAATTATTTTAAGGCAAAAAATGGAAATGTAGTGGCAATTATAAGTGCTAAGAAAACAACTTCGAAGGAATTCATCACCAAGAATTATCCTGCCGTAAAACATGCCGCTTTTAATGATAAAGGCGCGTTAGATGTGGCACTTTTGAAATCTCAATTGGTTAAAGGTCAGAAAAATTTTGTACTTTTAGAAATAGAAAAGGCGAGTACTATTTTGAACATTACTAAAATCTTAAAAGGATTACAAAAAGAATACGATATTCAATTAGCGGTTTTAGAATTGTATGATGCCTTAAATTTTCAGGAAATTCCAATGAAAAATTTAACCGATTTAAAATTGTTATTTCCTTCCGCAACCAAGGTTGCAGAGACTCCGGAAGAAAGGATTTTTGAGCTACAATTCAAGAAAATAAACAATATTTATCCAAATGCTGCAGCCAAAAAAGGTTTTGATATTACTTTTGATGCCATGTTGCGTATTTGTCAGCCAGAAGGTTTTGCAAAATCGGCTGCAACAACTAAAACGGAATATGTAGAAAACGCATTTGACTACAATTCTAACAATGGTATGATTACCAATAACGCAACGTATTTGTTGTATTATGATAGTGATTTAACAATTAAACAAGCTCAATAATGGCCACTTCAAAAGTAACTTATTTAGGCGATTTACGCACCTCTTCGATACATTTACAATCGGGTTCTGAAATTATTTCGGATGCACCGCTAGACAACAACGGAAAAGGAGAAGCTTTTTCTCCAACCGACACTGTTGCCAATGGATTAGCCAGTTGCATGTTCACCGTTATGGGAATCAAAGCTCGCGATTTAGACGTAGATTTCTCAGGTTCAACAGCAGAAGTAACCAAAATCATGGGAACTGAACCAAGAAGAATTACAGAAATTCACGTAACTTTCCATTTCTCCATCAACCCCGACGAAAAAACAAAAACTATTTTGGAAAGAACAGCCATGACTTGTCCTGTTTTTTATAGTTTACATCCAGATATAATTAAAGAAGTAACTTTTAATTGGAATTCATATAATGAATAAGTTTTATTGTATATCAATATTCATTTTGTTATTTTTAAGTAGTTGTGTTAATGCTCAAAGTACTGAAAAGTATCAAATTTCGATTATGAAATTTACAAAAACTCTTGAAGGGGTTAATTTACCTGTTAAAGAAGTTTTGGTGGATTCAATGGGTTACGTTAGAAATAATCAAAATAAGGACATTATTAAAATTAATTTAGATAGTCTTAAACAATCAATTCAAGCTTTTTTACTAGATGATTCAATTAAAGAATACAAAGTAAATACTTATAAAAAGCGAAATATTTTTATTGATATTAACCCTGGGGAAACTTTAAATGTTTCAATTTCAAAAGTTTCTGATTTAGCAAATGAAAGAAATACTGAATTTAAAACGTATTATCAATATAATAAATCATTTCCTTATGAAGAAGATGATTCTTTAGTTTATGATTTTGAAAAATATTTTAACAATCCAGAGTCTAAAAAGTTAATAGATCTTTTGCATCAACTTTGAACAAAAATATCAACTTGGAAAAAGATAAGATTGAGTTCATCAAACTCGCACATACCAAAATGCCCTTTGGTAAATACGAAGGCTATTACTTAATCGACCTTCCGGAGTATTATGTTGTTTGGTATGCCAATAAAGGTTTCCCAAAAGGGCAATTAGGCGAACAATTAAAATTGGTCCATGAACTCAAGCTAAACGGCTTAGAAGAACTCGTTCGAAACATCCGCAGAAACTTTCCAAAAAAGTGATTTTTGAAGACATAAATTGATCTTTATTAACTTTGTGTAAATCGGTATAAAATTTCTAAATTCTAATTTCTGAATTCTAATTTTATAACCTATCTTTGCACGATTTTATTACAGATAAAAGATATTTATCGCAACAACAACACAACAACAACACAATGAACCAAACTAAGTACATTTTTGTTACCGGAGGTGTGACTTCTTCATTAGGAAAAGGAATTATCGCAGCTTCGTTAGCCAAATTATTGCAAGCCAGAGGATATCGAACGACCATTCAAAAGTTTGACCCATACATCAACGTAGACCCAGGAACATTAAATCCTTACGAACACGGAGAATGTTATGTAACAGACGATGGAGCCGAAACGGATTTGGATTTAGGTCACTACGAGCGTTTTTTAAACGTTCCTACCTCTCAAGCGAACAACGTAACTACAGGAAGAGTGTATCTTTCGGTTATTGAAAAAGAGCGTAGAGGAGAATTTTTAGGAAAAACGGTTCAAGTGGTGCCTCATATCACAAACGAAATCAAGGAGCGCATGCAGCTGCTTGGAAAATCGGGTGATTATGATATTGTGATTACGGAGATTGGTGGAACTGTTGGAGATATTGAATCATTACCGTACATCGAGTCAGTTAGACAATTGATTTGGGAATTAGGTGAAAATAACGGAATCGTAATTCATTTAACGTTAGTGCCTTATTTGGCTGCTGCTGGTGAATTAAAAACGAAACCAACCCAACATTCAGTAAAAACCTTAATGGAAAGCGGAATCAAAGCTGATATTTTAGTGTGTCGTACAGAACACGAATTATCGCAAGATTTACGTCAGAAATTAGCGTTGTTCTGCAATGTGAAAAAAGAAGCGGTAATTCAATCGATTGATGCGTCTACTATTTATGAGGTTCCAAATTTAATGTTGGAAGAAGGATTGGATAGAGTTGCATTGAAAAAATTAGATTTGCCAGAAAAAAATACACCAGATTTAACCAACTGGAACGAGTTCTTATTTAGATTGAAAAATCCAAAGCACGAAGTAAACATCGGTTTGGTTGGAAAATATGTAGAATTACAAGATTCTTACAAATCAATTTTAGAGGCGTTTATTCATGCTGGAGCGGCAAACGAGACAAAAGTAAATGTCATTTCGATTCATTCGGAGTATTTAGATGCCAATTCGGCAGAAAGTCAGTTGAAAGATTTAGATGGTATACTTGTTGCACCAGGTTTTGGCGGTCGTGGAATTGAAGGTAAAATTGACACGGTTCGTTATGCAAGAGAAAATAACATTCCGTTTTTCGGAATTTGTTTAGGAATGCAAATGGCGGTTATCGAATATTCACGTAACATTTTAGGTTATGCGGATGCCAATTCAACCGAAATGAATGAAAGTACAGCTCATCCAGTAATTAATTTAATGGAAGAGCAAAAAAATATTGAAAACAAAGGAGGAACTATGCGTTTGGGCGTATGGAAATGTAGTATCAAAGAAAATACGTTGGCACAAAAAATCTATGGTAAAACCGAGATTATGGAGCGCCACCGTCACCGTTACGAATTCAATGGTGCGTATTTAAACGAATTAGAAAAAGCAGGATTAGTAGCTTCAGGAGTAAATCCAGATACGAAGTTGGTAGAAATTGTTGAAATTCCTACACATCCTTTCTTTATCGGCGTTCAATACCATCCTGAATATAAAAGTACAGTCGCTAATCCACACCCACTTTTTGTGAGTTTTGTAGCGGCAGCTGTGCAACACAAGAATAAATAAACCGTTCACAAAGTACTGAATACTTAAAACTGAACACTGAACACTAATATTAGATGGAAGAAAAAAAATTAGACCTTAATTCGATTATCGGATTTGTATTGATTTCTGGAATTTTAATTTGGATGTTATACTCAAACGCTCCAACTCCAGAAGAACAAAAGGAAAAAGCAAAAAAAGAGCAAGTTGAAAAACAGGCCAAAGAAGTTAAAACAGTAACTTCAACAGTTGCGTCAACTCCAGTAGCAGATTCTACAAAAAATGCAGTGGCGCAAGCAAAATTAGGTTCGTTTGGCTATTCTGCAACACTTCCATCAGCAACTGATGCTGTAACTGAAATTAAAAACGAAGTTTTATCGCTTAAAATTTCGAATAAAGGAGGTTATATCACTGAAGCTACTGTTTTAGGTTTTGATCAATTTGAGAAAAATTCCAAAAAAGCAGTTCAACTTATTAAAGACAACAATGCTTCTTTAGACATTGCTTTAAATACAACTGATAGTAGAACGTTGCATACAAAAGACATGTATTTTGAACCTAAGTTAACTACTGAAGGTAAAAATCAAGTTTTAACGATGCAGTTAAAAGCGGGTCCAGATCAGTTTTTAGAATATCGTTACGTTTTAAAACCTAACGAATATATGTTAGATTTTGCTATCCGTTCTCAAGGATTGGAAAAAGTAGTTAATACTGCTAAACCATTAGATTTAGAATGGCAATTAAAATCATACAGAAATGAGAAAAGTGTTTCTTATGAAAATCGTTATACCGAGGTTGTATTTGAATATGAAGACGGAAAAGACGATTATTTAAACGCTGCGAAAGATTCTGAAGATGAGGTAAATGAAGTTTCATACATTGCTTTTAAACAACATTTATTTACTTCTATTTTATTAACAGATACTAAATTTAAAACGGCTAAATTAAAGTCGGATAATTTAGTAGATGATGAAAAAGTAGATACAGTATTTACTAAAAATTTTACGGCTCAAGTTCCTTTGGAATTTAAAAATGGTGCTTTAAATTACAACATGAATTGGTATTATGGTCCAGCGAAATATGAAATTTTAAATGACTATGATAGAAATTTAGACGAAATCATGCCATTAGGTTGGGGAATTTTCGGCTGGATTAACCGTTACATTTTTATTCCAGTTTTTGGTGTAATTTCAAGTATTGGTATAGGATATGGTTTAGCTATTATTTTGTTTACGATTTTAGTTCGTTTGGTAATGTCGCCTGTGACGTATAAGTCTTATTTATCTCAAGCTAAAATGAAGGTTTTACGTCCTGAAATTACCGAGTTGAATGAGAAGTTCAAAGACAATCCGATGAAGAAACAACAAGAAACGATGAAGTTGTATTCAAAAGCCGGTGTAAACCCTATGGCAGGGTGTTTACCAGCGTTGATGCAATTACCTGTTTTCTATGCGTTGTTCCAATTTTTCCCATCGATGTTCGATTTAAGACAAAAATCGTTCTTATGGGCAGATGACTTATCATCTTACGATAGTATTTATCAATTGCCTTTCCATATTCCATTTTACGGAAGTCATGTGAGTTTATTCCCAATTCTAGCTTCGATTGCTATTTTCTTCTACATGAAAATGACAACGGGTGACCAAGCAATGAGTGCTCCACCACAAGAAGGTATGCCAGATATGAGTAAAATCATGAAAATTATGATTTACATTTCACCTTTAATGATGTTGTTTTTCTTTAATAATTACGCTTCAGGATTGAGTTTGTATTACTTTATTTCGAATTTAATTACTATTGGAATTATGTTGGTAATTAAAAATTACATTGTAGATGAGAATAAAATTCATGCACAAATTCAAGAAAATAAAACAAAAGAGCGCAAAGAAAGTAAATTTCAAAGAAAGATGCGTGAAATGATGGAACAAGCAGAAGCGCAAAAAGCGGCACAACAAAAGAAGAAATAATTTTTATTTTCATACAAATACAAACCCTGTCATTGATTGGCAGGGTTTCTTTTTAATTGGAATTAAACTCAGTTATATAAGAATATGTAAACCATTTCATTATTTTAACTTATGCAATTTTTATCTGACTTTGAATCATTATATATTAGTTTTTAATTGCTAAGTCGATAGTATATTACTCGTTTTGCTCGTTAAACATAAAAATACTTGCATTTAAAATAATAAAATCAATATGATTATAGACAAAAAAAACGCCTTCCATTGGAAAGCGTTTTATTCATAGCAATTTTATTTAAAGAAACGAATTAATTTAAGTTTGGTAAGATTACGTTATCTAAAACGTGTATTACTCCATTTGCTGCTTGTACATCTACCGCAACAATATTTGTTTGTCTACCTGTTTCGTCAGTAATAGTAGTACCATTTACGGTAAAAGTACCAGTTTCAAATGTTGTAATTGGCCCTGATGGAATTCCTGTAGACAATACATTAGCTCCAGCTACAACATGGTAAGTTAAAACAGAGGTTAATTGACCAGCTGTTAAGCTAGCTAAAGTACCTGGATTTTGTGTTTCAAATCTTACAAAAGCATCGTTTGAAGGCGCAAATACAGTAAAAGGTGCATTGGTATTTCCTGAAAGGATACCAACGAAATCTGGTTGTCCTGAACTTGTTAATGCTCCTACTAAAGTACTGAAATTTGGGTTTGCTGTAGCGTGTGTTACTATTGTAGGTAAATCAATTACCGCATCAACCACGTGAATAACTCCGTTAGAAGCTGTAATATCAGCAGTTGTTACTGAAGCAACACCATTTAAACGAACACCAGAAGCAGTATTGATATACATACTTAAAGTATTAGTAGATGAAGCACTTCCTTTTGCTAAAGTTTTAACGTAACCAGTTTGAAGACTAGTAGATAAGTTTGTTCCTGCTACTACATGATTTAAAAGAATTTGCGTTAATGTTTCAACCGGTACATCATTTAAAGAGCTAAATCCTTTGTCTCTTAAGAAATTTTGAAAAGCATCGTTTGTTGGGGCAAAAACGGTGTACGATCCACTTTCATCTAAGGTTGACGATAAATTAGCTCTGCCTAAAGCATCAACTAAGATTGAAAAGTTTGCATTTGCTGACGCGATGTCAGTAATTGAATTGTTGTTTGATGAACTATCATCATCCGAACATGAAAACATTAACGTAGAACTAACTACTAATAATGTTAATTTGATTAATTTTGCATAGTTTTTCATAGTGTTTAATTTTTGTTTAATCAAAACTATGGAAGATTAAACAAATAAAAAAGTTATTTAAGACGTTATATTATAGATTTAACTCATATTTATTTCTTGTTCAATGGTTTGTTTATTATAATAGTTGATTTTAAAGGAGTTTTATGTGTTGATAATTTAAAAAAAATAAACAATATTTAAAAAAATGATGAAAAAGCTAATTTTTGTAGTTTTACTTTTAAGTGTATATTTTGTTCAAGCCCAAGATAAAATTAACCAGTTTGATGATAAAGGAAATCGTCACGGTTTATGGAGAGGTACCCATAAAGAATCCAACAGAATTCGTTATGAAGGTACATTTGAACATGGAAAAGAAATAGGTGTTTTTAAGTATTTTGATGATACTAAAGCCGCTTCTGTTATAGCAACTAGAGATTTTTCAAAAGGAGATGGATCTTGTTATGCGATTTTTTATGATCAAAAAGGGAATAAGGTAAGTGAAGGTAAACTGATAAGTAAACTTCCAGAAGGAGAATGGAAATATTATCATTATGAATCTCCACAATTAATGTCGCATGAGTTTTATAAAAACGGAAAACTAAGTGGTGCAAGAAAGGTGTTTTATAAAGACGGCACACTTGCAGAAGAAACTAATTATATTCAGGGAGTTAAAGAAGGAATTTCAAAAACCTATTCTGAAAAAGGGGAATTAATAGATGCTCATATCTATACAAAAGGTCAGTTTGATGGAGTGGCAACTTACTATGATGGTTTAGGTAATAAAATGTACGAAGGGAATTATGCAAATGGTAAACGTGTTGGAACTTGGAAATTTTTTGAAAAAAATAAAGTCGTTAAACAGGTTAAAGCTGAAAAATTTAGTCAAGAATTGATTAAGTATGAGCAAAGAAATACTAAAGAAGTTTCAAAAACGTTTGAACAATTAAAACAAGAAAAAGGAGATCAAGAATAAATGAAAAGAGTAGTAGTAGGACTTTCAGGTGGAGTTGATTCGAGTGTTGCCGCTTATTTATTAAAAGAACAAGGTTATGAAGTCATCGGCTTATTCATGAAGAATTGGCATGATGATTCTGTAACTATTTCCAATGAATGTCCTTGGTTAGAAGATAGTAATGATGCTTTACTAGTGGCTGAGAAATTAGGTATTCCTTTTCAAACAGTTGATTTGTCTGAGCAATATAAAGAGAAAATAGTAGATTATATGTTCAGCGAATACGAAAAGGGTAGAACGCCTAATCCTGATGTATTGTGTAACAGAGAAATAAAATTTGATGTTTTCATGAAAATCGCTATGTCATTAGGAGCTGATTATGTGGCAACGGGACACTATTGTAGAAAAGGAGCGATTGAAAAAGACGGTAAAGAAATTTATCAATTATTAGCGGGTAAAGATGGAAATAAAGACCAATCCTATTTTTTATGTCAGTTATCGCAAGACCAACTTTCTAAAGCGTTGTTTCCAATTGGGGAATTAACTAAGCCTGAAGTTCGTGAAATTGCTGCAAAATTAGATTTAATTACTGCTGAGAAGAAAGATTCACAAGGGCTTTGTTTTATCGGTAAAGTTCGTTTACCTGAATTTTTACAGCAAAAATTGCAACCCAAAGAAGGGATAATTGTCGAAATTCCAGCGGATGCCGAAGTTTACAATCAAGAACAACCACAATTTGATTCTGAAGAAGAAGTGTTTGCATACGAAGCTCGTAAAATTAATTATTTGAAAGTACCTGGAAAAGTGGTGGGTAAGCATCAAGGAGCTCATTATTTTACCAAAGGACAACGAAAAGGGTTAAACGTTGGAGGAACTAAAGAACCTTTATTCATCATTGAAACAGATGTTGAAAAGAATATCGTTTATACGGGTCAAGGTAACCAGCATCCTGGTTTATTCAAAAGCGCATTGTTTGTTGCAAGCGATGAAATTCATTGGATAAGAGAAGATTTAGCCTTGAAAGAAGGAGAAAAAATGGAAGTAATGGCGAGAATTCGTTATCGTCAACCTTTACAAAAAGCTACTTTACATCAATTTAAAGATGGAATGTATGTTGTTTTTGAAAATCCACAATCAGCCATTACTGAAGGACAATTTGTTGCTTGGCATTTAAATGATGAAATCCTAGGAAGTGGCGTTATCGCTTAAATTCCCAAAAAAAAAAAAATTAACACAACACTAAACTATTAAAATGAATAAAATAACGCAACTTTTCAATATACAATATCCTATTATTCAAGGAGGTATGATTTGGAACAGCGGCTATAAATTGGCAAGTGCCGTGAGTAACGCTGGTGGTCTTGGATTAATTGGTGCAGGTTCCATGTATCCTGAAGTTTTAAGAGAACACATTCAAAAATGTAAAAAAGCTACGGATAAACCTTTTGGTGTAAATGTTCCAATGTTGTATCCTAACATTGAAGAAATTATGCAAATTCTGAAAGAAGAAGGCGTGAAAATCGTTTTTACATCGGCAGGAAATCCAAAAACATGGACTCCATTTCTCAAAGAAAATGGTATAACTGTGGTGCATGTGGTAAGCAGTTCAAAATTTGCATTAAAAGCACAAGAAGCAGGTGTTGATGCCATTGTAGCAGAAGGTTTTGAAGCAGGAGGTCACAATGGTAGAGAAGAAACCACAACTTTAACTTTAATTCCAATGGTGCGTGAAAAAATTTCAATTCCTTTGATTGCTGCTGGAGGAATCGCAACAGGAAGAGGTATGTTGGCCGCCATGGCATTAGGTGCAGATGGTGTTCAAATGGGGAGCCGTTTTGCTGCTTCAACGGAAAGTTCGGCTCACGATGAATTCAAGAAAACTATAGTAGAAACTGGCGAAGGCGATACGCAATTAACGTTGAAAGAGTTAGCCCCAGTTCGTTTGATAAAAAATAAGTTCTACCACGATCTTCAGGAATTGTATGCCAAATGTCCGACAAAAGAAGATTTAGAAAATTTGTTAGGAAAACGTAGAGCAAAACGCGGTATGTTTGAAGGCGATTTAGTGGAAGGTGAATTAGAGATTGGTCAAATTGCCGGGTTAATTCACGATATATTACCTGTTCAAACTATTATTGAAACTATTATTACCGAATTTAACGTTGCTAGAAAAGAGGTAGCTACCTTTGAATTTTAATTTTACTAAGATGAAAATTTTTAAATATTTATTATTGTTATTATTTTTTGCTTCTACAAGCAGTTATGCTCAAAAATACCGTTTTAAAACATCGAGTTTTATGGTGAGTAATAAAGATAAAAAAGGAAATTGGAGCGATTGGTCTAAAGATCAGAAAAGCGAAATGATTGTAACTCTGGATATGGAAAATCATAGAATCGTGGTATATTCAGAAGTAATTCAATTATTTTCAATTGTGAAATACGGAGAACAAGAAACAAAAGGTGATGACGATGTGGTAACGTTTAATTGTGTTGATAATAACGGATTAGAGTGTGTCTTGTCTATTTATACACGAAAAAAACAAGGTAATAGGAATCAGCTATACATTACATATCAAGATATGATAATAGCTTATAATATGGTTCTTGAAGAAGATCCATTAACTAAAAAATAATTTTTTTAAAATGGCTTTTTATTAGTTTAATGAAAAGTCATTTTTATTTATTAACACTGAATTTACATCTAAAATGTATTTTTGTATAAAATAATTAAAAATGAAAAAAGCTTTATTCTCATTGGTGTTTCTTGTTTCCATGTTACTTACGGCACAAGACAAACCTAAATTAGTAGTAGGAATCGTTGTAGACCAAATGAAAATGGAATACTTATACCGTTTTTCAAATGATTTTTCGCAAAATGGTTTTAAACGATTAATGAAAGAAGGTTATACTTTTCATAATACACATTACAATTACATGCCAACATATACGGCTCCCGGACACGCTTCCATTTATACAGGAACTACACCTGCAGTCCACGGAATTGTAGGAAACGAATGGTTCAACAAAGCTGCAGGTAAAGAGATGTATTGTACTGATGATGCAACCGTATCAACTTTGGGGGATGATTCAGAAAAAGAAGGTAAAATGTCGCCTAGAAATCTTCAGAGTTCTACAATTACTGATGAATTGAAGTTATCAACCAATTTTAAAGGAAAAGTTATCGGAATCAGTATCAAAGATAGAGGCGCGATTCTTCCAGCAGGGCATTTTGCGGATTGGGCCTTTTGGTATAGTAAAACAGGTGCGTTTATTTCGAGTACTTATTACGGAGAAAAACTTCCAGATTGGGCAACGCAATTCAATGCTGAGAAAAATTATTTGAAATATGTAACCAAAGGTTGGGATTTATTAAAACCAAAAGAAATCTACAACGAAAGCTTAACCGATAATAATCCATACGAAGGGAAATTGTTTAAAAAAGCTCCATTCATGCCTTACAATTTACAAGATATGTATGATGCAAATGATGCCGGAATTCTTCGATCAACTCCGTTCGGAAATAATTTATTAGTAGACTTTGCTAAAAAAGCAATAGAAAGTGAAAACTTAGGAAAAGATAATATTACTGATTTCTTAGCAGTTAGTTTTTCTTCAACAGATTATATAGGGCACGTTTTAGGTCCTCGCTCTATTGAATTACAAGACACTTATTTGCGATTAGATGAAACAATTGCCGATTTCTTGACTTATTTGGATAAAAATGTAGGAAAAGGAAATTATTTGGTTTTCTTAACGGCAGATCACGCTGGAGCGGAAAATGTTACCTATTTGAAAGATAATAAATACAAAGTTGATAATATTAATTTCAAGAATATTGAAAATCAATTAAAGGAATTTTCTCAAGCTACGTATGGTGAAAATCTAGTATTAGATTATTCCAATTACAATGTGTTCTTCGATAAAACAAAAGTAAAATCTAAAGGATTGAACTTGCAAGAAGTAAAACAAACCTTTAAAGATTATTTACAAAAACAAGATTACATCAAGCGTGTTTACACCGAAGAAGAAATCACCAACGGAAATCCAAGTGATTATTATTTAGATTTCATCACAAAAGGCTACGACCCAATACAAAACGGAGAACTCATTATGATTTTCAAACCAGGTTATGTAGAATATTCTTCAACCGGAACAACGCATGGTTCGCCTTATTCTTATGATACGCATGTTCCCTTAATTTTCTTCGGTTGGAATATTAAAAAAGGACAAACCCACGATAGAAAAGAAATCACACAAATAGCACCAACAGTTACTCAAATGCTGAAAATAACTATGCCTAATAGTTCTAATGGTGAAGTTTTGCAAGAAGTATTAAAAAATTAAATAAATCAAAAATCCCGAATTAAATAAACTAATCCGGGATTTTCTTATTAACTAAAAACTAAACTTCAATCATCACTTGATTTCTCAAAATATCATCAAGCGTTTCTCGCTCTCGAATTAAATGACCTTTTCCGTCTTTCCATAACACTTCGGCTGGTTTTAGTCGTGAGTTGTAGTTAGATGCCATTGAAAAGCAATAAGCACCTGAGTTTCTAAAGCATAAAATATCACCTTCGTGAATTTCAGTAATTCTTCGGTTGCTAGCAAAAGTGTCAGTTTCACAGATGTAACCTACAACCGAGTAGTAACGTTCTTTTCCTTTAGGATTGGAAATGTTTTCAATATGATGTTGTGCTCCATATAGCATCGGACGAATCAAATGATTGAATCCTGAATCAATTCCCGCAAAAACAGTTGAGGTAGTTTGTTTTACTACGTTTACTTTTGCCAAGAAATAACCAGCTTCACTTACCAAGAATTTTCCAGGTTCAAAAGCTAAAGTTAATGGACGACCGTATTCTTTTTCGAAAGCTAAAAAGCGTTTCGTTAGTTTTCTTCCAAATTCTTCTACATTTGTTTCGATATCGCCTTTTTTGTAAGGTACTTTGAATCCGCTTCCAAAATCTATAAAATCTAATGCTGGGAAATTTTTAGCTGTTTCGAATAAAATTTCGGCAGCATATAAAAATACTTCCACATCTAAAATATCCGAACCTGTATGCATATGAATTCCGTTAATGTGCATTTTAGTGTTTTCAATAATTCTCAAAATATGAGGTAATTGATGAATTGAAATCCCAAATTTACTATCAATATGTCCCACCGAAATGTTCGCATTTCCTCCTGCCATTACGTGTGGATTAATTCGAATACAAACCGGAACATTCGGATGTTTTGTTCCAAATTGCTCCAAAATCGATAAATTATCAATATTGATTTGAACACCTAAAGCTGCCACTTCTTCAATTTCTTCCATCGAAACACCATTTGGAGTGTAAATAATGTCTTTTGGGTCAAAACCAGCATGTAATCCCAATTGTACTTCTTGTAAAGAAACCGTGTCTAAGCCAGAACCTAAACTTTTTAAGTATATCAAAATAGAAACATTCGACAAGGCTTTAACAGCATAATGCACCTTAAAACGCTCTACTTTGCTAAATGCATTTTGTAATCGGTTGTATTGAAAGGCAATTTTTTCCGCATCATATACATATAACGGACTTCCAAATTCTGTAGCTAATTGATGTAAAACTTCAGGTTTCATTTTAAATATTTTATGCAAATGTATTGGAATTACGTATTAAAAATAATTTTCAAACAATTATTAACAATTAATAACAAAATGTTATAAAAATAACATTTGAAGCAATTTTAGCAATAGTATAAGTAACTATTATGTATATCAAATTCCCAAATTAAACGAAAAAAAGTTAGTCCATTAAAAATTACTTTGCTATTTTTGTATCACTTTTTAAAATAAGATAAACGCATAACAATTATGAACATACACGAATATCAGGGTAAAGAAATCCTAGCTAGTTATGGAGTACGCGTTCAACGTGGAATTGTAGCAAATAATCCAGTTGAAGCGGTAGCTGCAGCAAAACAATTAACTGCTGAAACAGGTACAAGTTGGTACGTAGTTAAAGCACAAATCCATGCTGGAGGTAGAGGAAAAGGTGGAGGAGTTAAGTTAGCTAAAAACTTAGATCAAGTAACTGAAATTTCTGAGCAAATCATCGGAATGCAGTTAATTACACCACAAACTCCACCAGAAGGAAAAACAGTTCACAAAGTTTTAATTGCTGAAGATGTTTATTATCCTGGTGAAAGCGAAACTTCTGAATTCTATGTTTCTGTTTTATTAAACAGAGCAACAGGACGCAACATGATCATGTATTCTACTGAAGGTGGAATGGATATCGAAGAGGTTGCTGAGCACACACCACACTTAATTTTTACTGAAGAAATTGATCCTGCTTACGGCTTACAAGGTTTTCAAGCTAGAAAAATTGCTTTCAATTTAGGTTTATCGGGTGAGGCTTTCAAAGAAATGGTAAAATTTATCGACGCTTTATACAAAGCCTATATCGGTTCTGATTCATCTATGTTTGAAATCAACCCAGTATTAAAAACATCTGACAATAAAATCTTAGCAGTTGATGCTAAAGTAAATATCGACGATAACGCTTTATTCAGACAAGCAAAATATGCTGAAATGAGAGACGTTAGAGAAGAAAATCCAATCGAAGTAGAAGCTAAAGAAGTAGGATTAAACTACGTTGATTTAGATGGAACTGTAGGTTGTATGGTAAACGGAGCTGGTTTAGCAATGGCTACTATGGACTTAATTAAATATGCAGGTTTTGAACCAGCAAACTTCTTAGACGTAGGAGGAACTGCTGATGCGAAACGTGTTGAAACAGCTTTCCGTATTATCTTAAAAGATCCTAACGTAAAAGCTATTTTAATTAACATTTTTGGTGGTATCGTTCGTTGTGATCGTGTTGCTCAAGGTGTTGTAGATGCTTACAAAAACATGGGTGACGCTATTAAAGTGCCAATCATCGTTCGTTTACAAGGAACAAATGCAGAAATTGCTAAAGAATTGATCGATAATTCTGGTATGCCAATTTTATCTGCAGTACAATTCCAGGAAGCAGCTGACCAAGTAAAAGCAGCTTTGTCTTAATCGAATTCAAAATTCAATCATAAAGAAACTCTCAGATTTATCTGGGAGTTTTTTGTTTTTTACAGGTTCAATATTTTTTAAACTTCAAATCATTTCATACATTAGCAATTCAATTAATAAATCATGATTTCAGAAGCGCAATTTCAAAAAGAATTAGAATTAATCATTAGTAATGCTATCCGTGAAGATGTTGGAGACGGCGACCATAGTTCGTTAGCTTGTATTCCAGCTTCTGCACAAGGAAGAGCGAAGTTGTTAGTTAAAGATGAAGGGATTATAGCGGGTGTTGAATTTGCCAAAATGATTTTTCATTATGTAGATCAAAACATGAAAGTGGAAACCTTTATCCATGATGGTGAAAGAGTGAAACATGGTGATGTTGTTTTTCACGTTTCGGGAAGTTCGCAATCGATTTTGAAAGCGGAACGTTTGGTTTTGAATTCAATGCAACGCATGAGCGCCATCGCAACAAAAACCAAAATGTTTGTTGATTTACTGGAAGGAACACAAACTAAAATTTTAGACACCAGAAAAACCACTCCTGGAATTCGTGCTATAGAAAAATGGGCTGTAAAAATTGGTGGAGGTGAAAATCACCGTTTTGCTTTGTATGATATGATTATGTTGAAAGATAATCATATTGATTTTGCAGGAGGAATTCCACAAGCGATTGTTAAAACAAAACAATATTTAATTGACAACAATAAAGATTTAAAAATTATTGTTGAAGCCAGAAATTTAGTGGAAGTGCAACAGATATTAGATGCTGGAGGTGTTTACCGAATTTTATTAGATAATTTTGATTACGAAACCACGAAAAAAGCGGTAGCTATGATTGGAAACCAAAGTTTAACAGAATCATCTGGAAATATTAATGAAACGACCATTCGTCATTATGCAGAATGTGGCGTGAATTATATCTCATCAGGAGCATTAACACATTCCGTTTATAATATGGATCTAAGTTTAAAAGCAATGTAATTTATGTCTGAAGAAATAGAAAATAAACTCAATAAAATTCCGATTGTAAAACAATTAGTTGCTATAACCAAGGCAATAAAGCTAAAAAGATTGCAAGGATTATCCTTATATGATATTTTAGAACTTTATGTTTTAGGAATTTTCAAAGGTGCTTTCTCTTATAGAGCGAGTGCTATTGCGTTTAGTTTCTTTATGGCTTTGTTCCCATTTGCGCTGTTTATCCTAAATTTAATTCCTTTTATTCCATTAGAAAATTTTCAAGCTGATTTTTTAGAGTTTGTAGAAGAAGGAGTTCCACCTAATACTTACGAAGCAATTGAAGCTATCTTGCGCGATATTATGGAAACCAGTCATCAAGGGTTACTTTCCTCGGGTTTTATTTTGTCTATATTGTTAATGGCGAACGGAATTAATGCCATTTTAGGCGGATTTGAAATGTCGGCACACATTACAATAACGAGAGGTTTTTTTAGACAATATTTTATTTCATTAGCTATTTCTTTAGTGTTGTCGATGATTTTATTGATAACAGTTGCTGCGATTGTAGTTGCTGAAGTAATGATTCAAAAAATTAATCTTTTTGGAGAAGTAACGGATATCGCATTAATTGAATGGAGTCGATACGGATTCATTCTTTTGATGATTCTAATTACAACTTCTATCCTTTATAAGTTTGCTACAAAAGAAACGTCAAGTATGGCATTTATTAGTTATGGAGCGGTTTTTACAACCATTTTAATAATCCTGTCATCGTATGTTTTCGGAATATACGTAACTAAATTTGCAAAGTACAATGAACTTTATGGATCAATTGGTACACTTCTTGTATTGATGTTCTATATTTGGATAAACTGCATGGTTTTGTTACTAGGTTTCGAATTAAATGCAACAATTTCAAAATTGAAAAGAAAAAATTTATATATTTAACCAAACTTAAAAAATTAGATTATGAGAAAACAAGTGATTACATTTTTAATGTTGATTGCAACTGTGTTTACAGTAAATGCACAAAAAACAGTTTCGGGAGTTAAAGTTGATGCGAAGTTAAATTTAGAAGGTCAATCTTTAGTTTTAAATGGAGCTGGTACTCGTGTTAAAATGTTTATGGATATGTATGTTGGTGCTTTGTATTTGGAAAAAAAGAGTGCTAATGCTAACGAAATCATGAATAGCAAAGAAGGAGCTGCCATTAAATTGAATATCGTTTCAGGTTTGATTACTTCTGATAAAATGATTTCAGCTATTAACGAAGGTTTTGAGAATTCTACAGGAAAGAAAACCGCTCCATTAAAAGCTAAAATTGATAAATTTAAAAGTTTCTTCAAAGAGGAAATTAAAAAAGGCGATGTTTTCATCATTATGAATGTTCCAAACGAAGGAGTTGTAGTTTACAAAAACGGAACTAAAAAAGGAAGCATTGAAGGGCATGATTTCAAAAAAGCGATGTTCGGTATTTGGTTATGCGACAAACCAGCTGATAAAGGTTTAAAAGACGATATGTTAGGAAAGTAATTCCAATTAAATATAAAAATTAAGCGTTCTCAATTGAGGACGCTTTTTTTTGTTGAAGAATTTATCTTTTTTCTATTCTCTTTTTTCTATTTTCTTTTTTAAAACTATATTTGTTCTATGCTGTATTTTATCGAAGTTGTTTTACCATTAGCGGTTTCTAAAACTTTTACATATCAGGTTTCAGAAGCAGAATATCACTACATTCAAATTGGAATGCGAGTGGCGGTACCGTTTGGTAAAACAAAGATTTATACAGCTTTAGTTCTCGGTAAAACTAATACACCACCCCAACTATACGAAGCCAAAGAAATTCATCAAATTTTAGATGAAAAGCCAGTGGTAAATTTACATCAAATCGAACATTGGAAATGGATTGCGTCTTATTATATGTGTTCGTTAGGCGAGGTTTTTCGAAGTGCATTGCCTTCTGGTTATATATTGGAAAGTGAAACCATTATTTCAGCTAAAGAAAATACTGAAATCGATACTGATGAACTTAAAGATGATGAATATCTAATTTTAGAAGCTTTAAAAAGTCAATCTTCGATTACAGTTCAAGAGGTGATTAAGATTTTAGGAAAGAAAACAGTTTTCCCAATCATTAATCGATTATTGGCGAAAGGCGCTTTGGTCTTGCAAGAAGAAATTTCGGAACAATACAAACCGAAGTTAGTTCGTTATATCAGATTGCAAGAAGAATTTCTACAACAAGAAAGATTAGCCGAATTATTAGAAATGTTATCCAAAGCCAAAAAGCAACGCGAATTGGTTCTACATTATTTCCAATTACAAGCTCGTGAAAAAGCACCTATTTCAGTAAAAAAACTAATTGAAACTTCGGGAAGTTCTGCAGCAATTGTAAAATCTTTAGTTGATAAAACAATTTTCGAAGAATATTACATCGTCCAAGATAGAGTTGCTTTCGACAAAGAAGATGATAGTCAATTTACATTAAGTGAAGCCCAACAAGTAGCTTTTGAGAGCATTCAAGAAAATTTCAAATCGTTTGATGTAAATTTATTACACGGAGTTACCGCTTCTGGTAAAACCGAAATTTACATCAAACTTTTAGAACAATATATTAAAGAAGGAAAGCAAGTTTTGTTTCTATTGCCAGAAATCGCTTTAACCACTCAATTAGTACAACGATTAACAGCTTATTTCGGAAATGAAGTTGCTGTTTTCCATTCAAAATATACTAATAACGAACGAATAGAAGTTTGGAATCAAGTTTTAGAAAATTCGCCAAAAGCTAAAGTAGTTATTGGAGTTCGAAGTGCTTTGTTTCTTCCGTTTTCCAATTTAGGATGTATTATTGTAGATGAAGAACACGAACAAACTTTCAAACAGCACGATCCAGCGCCAAGATACCATGCACGTGACGCGGCAATCGTTTTAGCAAAGCAACACGGAGCAAAAGTAGTTTTGGGAAGTGCGACTCCATCTTTGGAAACGTATTATAATGTGCAGTCAAAAAAGTACGGTTTAACAGAATTGAAAGTGCGCTACGGAAATGTAGTGTTACCCGAAATTCAGCTCGTCGATTTAAAAGACAAATATTTCAGAAAGAAAATGTCGGGACATTTTTCTGATGAATTATTGGAGGAAATTACGGAAACGTTATCGAAAGGCGAACAAGTTATTTTATTTCAAAACCGTAGAGGATTTTCGCCTTATGTGGAATGTATGACGTGTGGTCATGTGCCTCATTGCCCAAGTTGTGATGTAAGTTTGACGTATTACAAATTCAAAAATCAATTGCGTTGTCATTATTGTGGACATTCGATTGCGAATCCTACTCATTGTCATAGTTGTCAATCGGTCGATTTAACTACTAAAGGTTTCGGAACCGAACAAATTGAAATGGAATTGAAAACCCTTTTTCCAGAAAAAAATATCGGAAGAATGGATCAAGATACGACTCGAGGAAAATTTGGTTTTGAGAAAATTATTGATTCTTTTAAAAATAGAGAAATTGATGTTTTGGTTGGAACGCAAATGTTAGCCAAAGGTTTAGATTTTGATAATGTAACTTTAGTTGGGATTTTAAATGCCGATAATTTATTGAATCAACCAAATTTCCGTGCTTATGAAAGAGCGTATCAAATGATGATGCAAGTTTCGGGTAGGGCAGGACGTTCAGAGAAAAAAGGAAAGGTAGTTATTCAAACATATAATCCCTATCACAATACTATCCAACAAGTTTTGGGAAATGATTATGCAGGAATGTATAAAGAGCAAATTTATGAACGTCAGAACTTTAAATATCCGCCTTTCTTTAGGTTAATAAAACTTACAATGAAGCATCGCGATTTTGATAAATTGAAAGAAGGTTCGATGTGGTTATATAATGTGTTATCTCAAAATTTAGACATGCCTGTTTTGGGTCCAGAAGAGCCAGCAATTAATAGAATTCGAAATGAATACATTCGAACTATTATGGTTAAAATTCCAATCAATAAGCATTTGGGAAATACCAAAAAAAATATTGCGAGAGCGCTTATGAGTTTTGAAGCTATTTCGCAATATCGTTCTATTAAGGTAAAAGTAGATGTTGATGTGTATTAAATTTCTTTAATAGCTTTAGCAATTTCGTCTTTTTTATTTCTACTTAATGGAATTTTAGTATTTCCTATTTCAGCAAATTTACTGTTGAATTTTTCAATTCTATTCAGATTTACAATGAAAGATTTATGAACTCGAATGAATTTCTTCTCTGGTAATTCGTTTTGAAATGCTTTCATTGTTGAGAGCACTAGATGGCTATCATCATCAGTTATAACCTTAATGTAATCTCCAAAAGCTTCTATCCATTTAATTTTAGAAATATAAATTTTAAGTTTTTTTAAATTGCTTTTAATTACTATGCTTTCCCCTTGATCTTCTATGTTTTCATAACGTAAAGCATGAAGTTCGCACGCTTTTTTGACCGCTTTGTTAAATCGCTCTCTAGAGATAGGTTTGTGAAGAAAATCAGTTGCTTCATAATCAAAAGCTTTAACAGCATAGTCAGCTTTTGAAGTGATGAAAATTATTTGAGGTTTAGTTTTTAATCCATCAAGCAAGTCAAAGCCATTAATTAATGGCATTTCGATATCAAGAAAGATAAGATTAATAGTGTTGTTGTTGATGAAATTCTTCGCTTCAAGAGCATTAGCAAAATCTCCTACTAAATTTAAAAAAGTTGATTCGTTAACTAATTTTGTGATCGTTATTCTTTGAATGGAACTATCATCGACAACTATACAATTCAATTTCATGGGCTTATATTTTTTTGTAGTACCATAAAAATAGTACAATTATTACAACTATACAAGTTTTTTGAGTAAAAATTAAATAGTATTGTAGTTGTTATATTAAATAAAAGTATTATTTTTGCACCCAATTTTATAACAATAAATACATTTATTATGAATCATTATGAAACTGTTTTCATCTTGAATCCCGTTTTATCTGAACAACAGGTAAAGGAAACAGTAAGCAAGTTTGAAGATTTTCTTACTTCTAAAGGGGCTGAGATGGTATCGAAAGAAGATTGGGGCTTAAAAAAATTAGCTTACGAAATTCAACACAAGAAAAGTGGATTTTACCATTTATTCGAGTTCAAAGCACCAGCTGAAATTATCATTGCGTTTGAAACTGAATTCCGTCGTGATGAGCGCGTTATGCGTTTCTTAACTGTGTCTTTAGATAAACACGCTGTGGCATGGGCTGAAAGAAGAAGAGCTAAATTAAAATCTAAAACTAACTAATTATGTCTACTTTAGAGCAATCTGCAAAAGGTAAAAAAGAAGGAGATATCAGATATCTTACTCCTTTAAATATTGATACTAATAAAACAAAAAAATATTGTCGTTTCAAAAAATCAGGTATTAAATATATCGATTATAAAGACGCAGATTTTTTATTGAAATTTGTTAATGAGCAAGGTAAAATTTTACCAAGACGTTTAACAGGTACTTCATTAAAATACCAAAGAAAAGTTTCTGTAGCTGTTAAAAGAGCTCGTCACTTAGCTTTAATGCCATACGTGGCCGATTTATTAAAATAATAATTAACACAATAGTTGTTGCCTCGCATCAAGCGGGCTAACTTCTACTAAAAAGGACAACAACATGGAACTTATCTTAAAACAAGACGTTCAAAATTTAGGTTTTAAAGACGATGTGGTAACTGTGAAAAACGGATACGGTCGTAATTATTTAATCCCACAAGGTTTAGCGATTTTAGCTACTCCTTCTGCTAAAAAAGTTTTAGCTGAAAATTTAAAGCAAAAAGCACACAAAGAAGCTAAACTTGTAGCTGATGCAAAAGCTTTAGCTGAAGCTTTAAAAGCTTTAGATATTAAAATTACTGCTAAAGCAGGTGGTGATAAATTGTTTGGTTCAGTAACTAGCGCTAACATCGTGGAAGCTTTAGAAGCTAATGGACATTCAATTGACAAAAAATTCATCACTAGTGGTGTGGTTAAGCGTGTTGGAAAATACACTGCAACTGTAAGATTACACAGAGAAGTTATTGTAGAATTACCATACGAAATTGTTGGTGAGAAAGCTTAATTTTTCTAAAAATACAAATTAGCTCCGATTATTTCGGAGCTTTTTTTTTATCTTTACTTTATGAAATACGCAAGATTAACTAAAGAACAATTAGAAGAATTACATCCCGAATTTATAAATTTTTTAGCTACACAATCTATAGATAAAATCGAGTGGGATGATATTAAAAAAAATCGTCCTCATGTGGCTGAGCAAGAAATTGATGTTTTTTCAGATTTGATTTGGGAAAAAGCATTAACAAACGTAACTCATATAGATCATTTTTCAAAAAACTATATTTTTCTTTTCAAATGTTTAAATGATGTTGTGTATTCATTTGTGATTAAAACTAATAATCCAGAAATTGACTTCGTTTCTGCTGAAGGAATTCACTGGTTGTCTGAAAATTTGTTTTCTGATGATGTAGAAATTACTCGCGGAAGAAAAGATATTTCATCCAATCGAAATGAATCTTTGTTTGATATTATTAAACAAGGCGGAATTATCAGTAAAGGAGAATTATTTACCAAATTAGAAAGCTTAATCAATCCTTAATTTATGAGCGTTTTAGATACTATT
Source organism: Flavobacterium fragile (assembly GCF_023634865.1). Classification (GTDB taxonomy): domain Bacteria; phylum Bacteroidota; class Bacteroidia; order Flavobacteriales; family Flavobacteriaceae; genus Flavobacterium; species Flavobacterium fragile. Next base: position 213,855 of record NZ_JAMLJN010000004.1, on the reverse strand, counting down.
AAAAGTTTAAGAGAAGAATTAAATCAACATAATTACAACTATTATGTTTTAGATAATCCTACTATTTCTGATTTTGAATTTGATCAAAAGCTAAAACAATTACAAGATTTAGAAGCGCTACATCCTGAATATTTCGATGAAAATTCGCCAACTCAAAGAGTAGGTGGAATGATTACAAAGAATTTTGAAACGGTGAAGCACGAATATCGCATGTATTCGCTGGATAATTCCTATTCTACCGAAGATTTACAAGATTGGGAAACCCGAATTCAAAAGGTTTTAGGTGATGTTTCTTTAGAATATACTTGTGAATTAAAATACGATGGTGCATCAATCAGTATTAGCTATGAAAAGGGTCGTTTAGTGCGTGCAGTAACGCGTGGTGATGGATTTCAAGGTGATGATGTAACCAATAATATCAAAACGATTAAAGCAGTTCCTATTCATTTAAAAGGCGATTTTCCTGAAAAATTTGACATTCGTGGAGAAATCATTCTACCGTTTGCTGGATTTGAAAAAATGAATCAAGAATTAATTGAAATTGGTGAAACGCCTTATTCTAATCCAAGAAATACTGCCTCAGGAAGTTTAAAATTACAAGACAGTGCCGAAGTTGCCAAACGTCCCTTAGATTGTTTGTTGTACTTTGTAATTGGAAATAATTTACCATTTAAAACCCAATTTGAAGGCTTACAAAAAGCAAGAGATTGGGGTTTTAAAGTGCCATCACAATCTAAATTGGCAAAAAATCTAAACGAAGTTTTAGAGTACATTAACTATTGGGACAAACACCGTCACGATTTGCCTTATGAAACCGATGGAGTTGTTATTAAAGTCAATAATTTACAACATCAAGAGGAATTAGGGTTTACGGCAAAATCTCCACGTTGGGCAATGGCGTATAAGTTTAAAGCCGAACAAGTCACTACGAAATTAAATTCGATTTCGTATCAAGTAGGGCGAACAGGTGCGATTACGCCTGTTGCAAATTTAGAACCGGTTCAATTAGCTGGAACGATAGTAAAACGAGCTTCGTTACACAATGCTGACCAAATTGAAAAATTAGATATCCGAATTGGTGATGAAGTTTTTGTAGAAAAAGGAGGGGAAATTATTCCAAAGATTATTGCTGTTGCTAAAAGAGGAAATCAACCTGAACCAACAAAATACATCACGCATTGTCCAGAATGTGAAACAGAATTAGTAAGAAATGAAGGCGAAGCAAATCATTTTTGTCCAAACTTCTATGGTTGTCCACCACAGATTATTGGAAGAATTCAGCATTTTATTACCAGAAAAGCTATGGATATTGATGGTCTGGGTGGTGAAACGGTTACATTATTGTACAATGCAGGTTTAGTTTCCAATTATGCGGATTTGTATGAATTAAAAAAAGAACAAATCATTCCTTTAGAGCGAATGGCGGAAAAATCAGCAGAGAATTTAATCAAAGGCATTGAAAAATCGAAATCTGTCCCTTTTGAACGAGTTTTATATGCTTTAGGAATACGATATGTAGGGGAAACTGTCGCTAAGAAGTTAGCCAAACATTATAAATCAATAGATGCAATTGCTCAGGCAAGTATCATGGATTTAATTTTGGTAGATGAAATTGGAGATAAAATTGCACAAAGCGTCGTTCAATTCTTTGAAAATCAAGAAAATATTAAAATTATCGAACGTCTTAAACAATATGGTGTTCAATTAGAATCAGGAGAAGAAGCTGCTTTAGTTTCTGAAAAGTTAAAAGGTAAAACCTTTGTAGTATCAGGAGTTTTTGAACTTTTTTCGAGGGATGAACTAAAAAAAGCTATTGAAGATAATGGTGGAAAAGTAGGAAGTTCTATCTCTTCAAAAACAGATTATGTAATTGCTGGTGATAATATGGGACCATCAAAACTAGAAAAAGCAAATCAATTAAAAATTCCTATTTTAACAGAATTGATTTTTAAAGAAATGATTGCTGAATAAAAGAAATATGTCATCTGTAGTAAATTTAGAATTAGCTACAGATGATATCTGTTTTAAACAATTATATTTCGACTGGTATTCTGATACACTTTATCATCTGATAAATATAAGTCGATTCGGCCTAAATTAATTCCAAAACAACCTACTTGGTTAATCAAAACATCTTTTCCCTCGATGTTTTTTTCAATGACAGGTTTATCTAAAAAAGTATGAGTGTGACCACCAATGATTAAATCGATATTTTTAGTTTTTTGTGCTATTACTATATCACTTGGCTTGTCTGGTTCATTTTTATATTTAAAACCCAAGTGAGACAAACAAATAACTACATCACATTTTTTGTTTTCTTTCAAAATTCTAGACATGTCTTGCGCTACTTCGACAGGATTATTGTATACCGTTTCTTTGTAAAGTCTTTTATCAACTAATCCTTCAAGTTCAACTCCCAATCCAAATATCCCAATTTTTATTCCATCTTTAATAATGATTTTATAAGGTTTCACGATATCATTTAAGATTGTATTCTTGAAGTCATAATTAGCGGATACGAAATCAAATTTTGCATGCGGTAATTGGGCGTAAAATCCATCAATTCCATTGTCAAAGTCATGATTTCCCATAGTCGCAACATCATATTGCATCATACTCATTAATTTGAACTCCAATTCACCTCCATAATAATTAAAATAAGGAGTGCCTTGAAAAATATCCCCTGCATCTAGTAAAATCACATTTTTTTCTTCTTTTCTAATATTTTCAATAATAGCAGCTCTTCTTGCAGCGCCACCCATATTTGGATTTCTTGGATGATCTACTGGAAATGGATCGATATGACTATGAACGTCGTTAGTATGTAAAATGGTGATTTTTTTGGTTGTAACGGTTGAAAAACTACTTAGACTTACTCCTGTTAAACCTAATAAAGCCGAACTTGCAGCTGTTTTTTGTATAAAATCTCTTCTTTTCATAAGTTTAAGTATTATTCAGGAATTATTCTTTCTGTTTCGATATTAGGGATGGTGTCTACTTTTTTAAAGTAATCGATAAGGATATTTCTTAATTTATAGTCTAAGTCATATTTAATTTTACTGTCTTTGAAAAAAGACATGTTGTCTCCGCCATTAGCCAGATAATCAGAAGTTGCTACATAATAAATTTTGTCTTCAACTACAGGTGAGTTGTTGATTGCTATTTTCTTAATTTCATTATTCTCTTTGTTAATGAAAATTGTAATGCCATACAGTGGATGAGGTCTTTTTTCTTTGATAACAAATTCTGCTAAATCTTTTATTTCTTTACCAGTTAACCCTACAACAATTAAACTATTTTCAAATGGCATCACTTCAAAAGCTGTTCTAGTAGTTACGTTTCCTTTAGGAATTATAGCTCTTATGCCTCCATGATTCAGTAAGCAAACATCTATATTTTTATTTTCCCTTTTATTAAAAATTGGATTTCCCATCTCGAAAGTAACTTGAGCTAATAAATTACCAATGTTAGTTTGCCATTTTCCATTACTTTTGTCCTGAGTAACTTCACAATAAGCTAAAACGCTATTTAGATCGTTATTGATTTTTTCGTTATAAGGCTTAACATAATTCGAAACGGCCTCATTTTCTCCTTTTTCATTAGTGATTGCAATTTTTTTACCTTCTATTTTAATAGTTTGATAGTAAGGTTTTGATTTGCAAGATATTGTTAAGTTTAATGTTAATAATATAACAAAAAAACCAAATGATAAGATTTTCTTTTTTAAATTTACCATCACAAGAGTAATTTATTTTTTTAATTTTGTTTAGCAAGTAAAAATACTATGTTTTATAATATCCTAAAGAATTTTTTTCTTAAAAAAAATGTTAATAAAAGATTATCATTTTGTGATTCTAATGGTTCAAATGGTCAAATTATTATAGTTGGGATAATTGTAGACGAGTCATATTTTTCTGAAACTGGCCAATTAGTTGAACGAATTGTTTCTCAAGGTATTGATAATCATAATATTTTTGTATTGGTTTACAAAGATAAAATTAGTAAAAAAGAGGTTGTTCAAGAACCTTTTTTAACCTTAAAAGACATTTCTTATTCAGGCGAAATAAAAAATAAAGAAGTGAATAATTTTTTATCAACTTCATTTGATTTATTGATTAATTATTACGATGTAAATAAAAGTGGTCCTATGTTATTGACGACCGTCTCTAAAGCAAAGTTTAAAGTAGGATTTGATACAGTAGATAAGAGACTAAATCATCTAATTATAAAATCAACAATTGAAAATTTCAATGAGTTTGTATTAGAGATGTTTAAATATTTGAAAATTTTAAATAAAATATAAAAAATGCAATCATTTATTGGTACGGGTGTTGCTTTAGTAACTCCATTTAAAAAAGATTTTTCGGTTGATGTTGAAGCTTTAACTCGAATTGTTAATTATGTAATTGAAGGTGGTGTTGAGTATTTAGTAGTTTTAGGAACTACAGCTGAAACTGCAACTCTAAACAAAACAGAAAAAGAATTAGTAATCAGTACAATCATCAAGGCAAATGGAGGAAGACTCCCATTGGTTTTAGGGGTAGGAGGAAATAATACAAGTGAAGTAGTTGAGGAGTTGAAGTCGAGAGATTTTTCACATTTTTCAGCTATTTTATCGGTGTCGCCATATTACAACAAACCTACACAAGAAGGGATTTACCAGCACTTTAAGGCGGTAGCCGAAGCATCATCAATTCCGGTTATTCTCTACAATGTTCCTGGAAGAACTGCAAGTAATATGTTGCCGTCAACTGTGATGCGTATTGCAAAAGATTTTAAAAATGTAATAGGAATTAAAGAAGCTGCAGGAGATATTGTACAAGCAATGAAGTTAATTCAAAACAAACCTGAAGGATTTTTGGTAATTTCTGGTGATGATATGATTACATTACCTATGGTTTTAGCAGGTGGAGCAGGAGTAATTTCTGTAATTGGAGAAGGTTTTCCAAAAGAATTCTCGCAAATGGTACGTTTAGGTTTGCAAAGAAAAGTGGACGAAGCTTACAAATTGCATTATTTGTTGGCAGATAGTATTGATATGATTTTCGAGCAAGGAAATCCTGCCGGAATTAAGGAGGTTTTTAAAGCGCTAGGTTTATCAGAAAATACGGTAAGACTACCATTAGTTAATGTAAATGAAGATTTAGCAAGTAGATTGCATAATTTCACAAGAAAACTGAGCTAAAAAAGATTTTTGTAGTAAATAAATTATGTCTAAATTTGCATTTGCTTTTTTAGAAGTACAATTTATTGAGTTTTAAAAAAGAATAAATTTAAATAAATGAACAAAGTAGTTAGTTTTCTTTTTATTGCCCTTTTTTTGATGTCTTGTAGTGAATATCAAAAAGCATTAAAATCAGAGGATGTTGCGGTAAAAAACGAGGCAGCAAATAAAATGTATGAAGCTGGGAAGTACATGAAAGCAATAAGATTGTACGAGCAAATTGTACCGGCATATAAAGGAAAACCTAGTGCTGAACGTATGTTTTACTTTTATTCTATGTCTTTGTACAAGACTAAACAATATTATTTGGCGGGTTATCAGTTAGAAAATTTTGTGGCTACATATCCAAAAAGTGAGAAGAGAGAAGAAGTTGCCTTTTATGCTGCTGAAAGTTTTTATAAGCTATCTCCTTCTTACAGTTTAGATCAAACCGACACTGAGAAAGCGTTAGATAAAATGCAACGTTTTATTGATATGTATCCTGATTCGCAATTTTTACCACAAGCTAATGCCTATGTGAAAGAATTAAGGGAAAAATTAGAGAAAAAAGCATTTGAAATAGCGAAACAATATAATACAATTTCCGATTACAAAGGTGCCTTAAAAGCGCTTGAAAATTTTATAGCAGATTATCCTGGTACACCTTTTAAAGAGCAAGCACTCTATTATCGTTTTGATTCAGCCTATAAATTGGCGGTTAATAGTGTTGAATCTAAAAAGCTTGAACGCTTAATTTATGCTAAGTCAACTTATCAAAACTTGATTAAGCATAATAGTCAAACTGAGTTTAAAGAGAAAGCTGACGACATGTTAGCAGAATTAGAGTTAGAATTACAAAAATATACTAAATAAAAGTAAATCATGGATTTAAAGAAAACAAATGCTCCTGTAAACACTATTACTTATAACAAAAGTAAATTAGAAGAGCCTACCGGAAACATTTATGAAGCGATTACTATTATGGCAAAACGCGCTAATCAAATCAATACTGAGATTAAAAAAGAATTGATTGAAAAATTAGAAGAGTTTGCTACCTATAATGATAGTTTAGAAGAAATTTTTGAAAACAAAGAGCAAATAGAAGTTTCAAAATTCTATGAAAAATTACCAAAACCACATGCGTTAGCAGTTCAGGAGTGGGAAGAAGGTAAAATTTATTACAGAGACGCAAAATAATCAATATGTCTGTTTTAAGCGGTAAAAAAATCTTGCTAGGTATATCTGGTGGTATAGCTGCTTATAAAACAGCCAACTTGGTTAGATTACTTATAAAAGCAGGTGCACAAGTACAAGTTGTAATGTCGCCTGCTTCTTTGCATTTTGTTACGCCACTAACTTTAGCCACACTTTCTAAAAATCCTGTTTATTCCACGTTTTATGACGAGGAAGAAGGTAATGGAGAATGGAACAATCACGTAGAGTTAGGTTTGTGGGCTGATTTTATGTTGATAGCTCCCGCTACAGCCAATACACTTGCTAAAATGGCTAACGGAAACTGTGATAACTTATTAATAGCTACTTATCTTTCTGCTAAATGTCCCGTATACTTTGCTCCAGCAATGGATTTGGATATGTATAAACACCAATCTACTTTGGATAGTTTTCACAAGCTAAAAATGTTTGGAAACATAATGATTCCAGCTGAAAGCGGTGAGTTAGCAAGTGGTTTGGTAGGAGAAGGGAGAATGGCAGAACCTGAAAATATAGTTGCTTTTTTAGAAGATGATTTGGCCTCTAAATTACCATTAAGAGGTAAAAAAGTTTTAATTACTGCAGGTCCTACTTACGAAGCTATTGATCCTGTTCGATTTATCGGAAATCATTCTTCCGGAAAAATGGGATTTGATATTGCTAACGAAGCTGCAAATAAAGGAGCAGAAGTTATTTTGGTTTCTGGTCCAACACATTTAAATGTAAAAAATAGTTCGATTCAATTGGTTCGTGTAACTTCGGCTGAAGAAATGTATAATGCTTGTCATAAATATTATGATAATGTAGATGTTGCGATTGCAGCAGCAGCAGTAGCCGATTATCGTCCTAAAAATGTAGCTAATCAGAAAATAAAAAAGAACGAAGTTACGTTTACAATTGAATTAGAGAAAACAAAAGATATCTTAGCTTCTTTGGGAGCCATTAAAAAGAAACAGTTTTTGATAGGTTTTGCATTAGAGACAGAAAACGAAATTGAACATGCAAAGCAAAAAATTCAGAAAAAAAACTTAGATTTGATTGTTTTAAATTCGCTAAATGATAAAGGAGCTGGTTTTGGACAACCTACCAATAAAGTAACTTTCATTTCAAAGGATTTTACAATTGAACCTAAAGAGTTAAAATCGAAGGAAGAGGTAGCTCAAGATATTATTAATAAAATAATTCAATTTTATAATGCGTAAAATATTTCTATTAGTGGTTTTCTTCTTTTCAACAGTAAATTTGATATCTCAAGAATTAAATGCTACTGTGTCTGTTAATTTTCAACAAGTTACGAACGGGAATCCGCAATTATTTAAAAATTTAGAAACTCAAGTTAAAGAATTTTTAAATGCAACGAAATGGACTACTAAAGAGTATTTACCAACAGAGAAAATAGAGTGTAATTTTTTTATTAATGTTACATCTTATGCTTCCAATAATTTTGAAGCAACTTTACAAATTCAATCATCGCGACCTGTTTTCAATTCAACTTTAATGAGTCCAATTGTAAACATAAATGATAAAAATTTTACCTTTAGGTTTATAGAATTTGAAAATTTAATTTATGATCAAAATACGTTTAATTCAAATTTAGTTTCCGTCTTGGCTTTTTATGCTAACTTAATTATTGGTTTAGATCAGGATTCTTTTTCAGAATTAGGTGGAACTGAACATCTTCAAATTGCTTCAACTATAGTGAATGTAGCTCAAACAAGTGGTTATAAAGGATGGAGCCAATCGGAAGGGAATAATAATAATCGTAACTTTTTGATTTCCGATTTACTTTCAAGTACTTTTAATCCTTTTAGACAAGCTCTTTATCAGTACCACCGACTTGGTTTAGATGTGATGGCTGATGATGTTAAAAAAGGTAAAGAAGGAATTATTACTGCGATAAAAACACTTTCAGAAATTCAACGTTCTCGACCTAATGCATTGCTTACTAGAACTTTTTTTGATGCCAAAGCAGATGAAATTGTAGCGATTTTTAGTGGGGGTCCAAGAGTTGAAACTGTAGAATTAGTAGAAACATTAAATAGAATATCTCCATTAAACTCTCAAAAGTGGAGTAGAATTAAATAATTACATTTTAATCCATTATTGATGTTACTTTCACTATCCATAAAAAATTATGCGTTAATAGAATCGCTTGAAACTGATTTTTCCAATCAGTTTTCTGTTATTACAGGGGAAACGGGTGCCGGAAAATCGATTCTTCTAGGTGCTTTGGGATTGGTTTTAGGTAATAGAGCTGATTTAACTTCTTTAAAAGACAAAGAACAAAAATGCATTATTGAAGCACAATTTGCGATTTCTAATTACAATCTTCAATCTTTTTTTGAAGATAACGATATGGATTATGAAGATAAAACCATTATCAGGAGGGAAATTTTACCTTCAGGGAAATCGCGCGCTTTTGTAAATGATAGTCCTGTAAATCTTCAAGAATTACAGGAATTAGGGGCAATGTTACTTGATATTCATTCCCAGCATCAAACTAGAGAACTTACCGAAGAAAATTATCAAATTGAAATTTTAGATGCGGTTGCTAATAATGTTGAACTCCTTACTTCTTATAAAATTGCGCTATCTGACTTCAAATCAATTCAAAAAGAATTGAAGCAATTAATTGAAGAAAAAGAGACTTTGGTTAAAGAGCATGAATACAATTCTTTTTTATTGAACGAACTTTTAGCAGCTAATTTAGTAGAAGGCGAGCAAGAAACTTTAGAACAAGAATTGGAACAATTGAGTAATGTAGAATTCATAAAAGAAAATTTTGAACGAGTTTTAGCCATTGCCAATGAAGAACAAGTAGGAGCAATTGTAAACTTGAAAGAAATTAAATTAGCATTACAAAAAGTGGCTAATTTTTCGATTTCTAATGCACAGTTATTAGAGCGCATGTCAAGCAGTTTACTCGAAATTGAAGATATAATTTCAGAATGTGAGCAAAGTAATGATAAAATTGTAGCCGATCCAGAACGTTTAGAATTGGTCAACACCAAACTACAGACGATCTACACACTACAAAAGAAACACCAAGTACAAACTATAGCTGAATTATTAGTTATTCAAAATGAATTAGATGCTAAAGTAATTCGTGTTGATGACTTGGATGGAGCAATCAATAAATTAGCATCTGACTTGAAGGTGAAACAAAAAAAGGTTGATGAAATTGCCTATTCGATTTTTGAAAATAGAAAGAAAGCGGCTCCAATTCTGATAGAAAAAATCAGAACAATTTTGGCTCAGCTGGGAATGCTAGAAGCTAATTTTCAAATTGAAATTAATCACTCTGATTCTTATGGTGTTAAAGGTAAAGACGAAGTAGTATTATTATTCTCAGCTAATAAAGGAACTAGTTTTGGCTTGCTAAAGAAAGTAGCATCGGGTGGAGAAATGTCTCGAATTATGTTGGCTATAAAAGCAATTTTGGCAAATTATTCAAAACTTCCTACTATAATTTTTGATGAGATTGATACTGGGGTTTCAGGAGAAATTGCAATAAAAATGGGGGAGATCATGAAAGAAATGAGTAAGACTATGCAAGTATTTGCCATTACACATTTACCTCAAATTGCAGCCAAAGGAAATTCTCATTACAAGGTTTCGAAACGTAATCTGGGCGAAACTACAATTTCAGAATTAAATCTTTTAACTACAGAAGAAAGAATCCAACAAATAGCTGAAATGCTTTCAGGTAAAGACATTACGGAATCAGCTTTACAACATGCAAAAGCTTTGTTGAATTAATAATTTAAAGTACATTTGTTTTTTAGATAAAAAAACAACAAACCAATTAAAATAAAATTAAGATGATTATTGAACCAAGAATGCGAGGATTTATTTGTTTGACAGCTCATCCAAAAGGTTGCGAGCAAAATGTAAAAAATCAAATTGAATACGTAAAATCAAAAGGAAAAATCAATGGACCTAAGCGCGTTTTAGTTATTGGTGCTTCAACAGGTTTTGGTTTGGCTTCAAGAATTACAAGTGCTTTTGGTTCTGATGCAGCTACTATTGGTGTGTTTTTTGAAAAAGCACCCGCAGAAGGAAAAACAGCGTCTCCTGGTTGGTACAATTCAGCTGCTTTTGAAGTAGAAGCTAATAAAGCAGGTTTATATGCAAAAAGCATCAACGGGGATGCCTTTTCAAATGAAGTGAAACAACAAACTATCGACATGATTAAAGCAGATTTAGGTCAGGTAGATTTAGTTGTTTACAGTTTGGCTTCTCCAGTACGTCAACATCCTGTAACTGGAGTTTTACATCGTTCTACTTTAAAACCTATTGGATCAACTTTTACTAATAAAACAGTTGATTTTCACACGGGTAACGTAACAAGTGTTTCGATAGAGCCAGCCAACGAAGAAGATATTGCCAATACAGTTGTGGTAATGGGCGGAGAAGATTGGTCTATGTGGATGGATGCATTAAAAGGAGCAGGAGTGTTAGCAGAAGGAGCAACAACCGTTGCCTATTCTTACATTGGACCAGAAGTTACAGAAGCAGTTTACAGAAAAGGTACCATTGGTAGAGCGAAAGATCATTTAGAAGCTACTGCTTTTGAAATTACAGATAAATTAGCTGATATAAAAGGTAAAGCCTATGTTTCTGTGAATAAAGCTTTAGTAACCCAAGCAAGTTCGGCAATTCCGGTAATTCCATTGTATATTTCATTATTATATAAAATCATGAAAGCGGAAGGTATTCACGAAGGCTGTATCGAGCAAATTCAACGTTTATTTTCAGAAAGATTGTATGCTGGTCATGTTGTCCCAACAGATGATAAAGGAAGGATCCGTATTGATGATTGGGAAATGAGAACCGATGTACAAGAAAAAATTGCTAAATTATGGGGAGAATCTACTACTGAAACTTTAGTAGAATTAGGTGATTTAGCCGGATACAAACAAGATTTTCTAAATTTATTCGGTTTTGGATTTGCAGGTGTAGATTATCAAGCTGATACAAACGAAATGGTTATGATACCAAGTATTAAATAATTACATTTTTAATAAAATATGTTAAGAAATCCTGATTTATTCAGGATTTCTTGTTTTTTGTTATTTAATTACTAATAATTGTTTGGCACATTGAATTTTATTTTTAATTTAGCAAATGCTTAACAATTAATTAATTATTTCATGAAAAAAATTACTTTATTTTTATTTGCGCTCTTTACGTGCTGGCAAATAAATGCTCAAGTAAATTCTTATTCCTTTTCAACAGGGACTACTGGTACAATGGAACCTATGTCAGGTTCGATTCAGTTAATTGGCTCTGGCTCTGATGATACTGCTTCAGCAGTAACAGGTATAGGATTTACTTTTAACTATGCTGGAACCGATTATACCCAATTTTCAGTCAATACAAATGGGTTGGTTAGGTTAGGTGCTGCGGCTGTAACAACTGCTTTTACTAACTCTGCAGCAAATGCAAATACAAACACTCCTGCTATATTTCCATATTGGGATGATGTAGCTACAGGCTCTGCTGCAGGTGGTGGAAATGTAAGTTATGTTGTTACTGGTTCAGCTCCTAACAGAAAACTAGTAATTGAATGGTTTGTAACAATTCCAAGAAATACCACAGGAGCTGCAAATGGCAGATTTCAGTGCGTATTAGAAGAAACAACAAACATTATCACCTTTAATTACGGTACTGGTGTAGTAACGGCTACAAATGGATATTCCATAGGTTTAGCAACTGCCACTGCAATCTTTAATAATGTTAATGTAACAACAAATACAAATAATACATCAACATTTATTACAGATAATCTTTCATCAATCCCATCTGGAACTTTTTATAGATTTACACCTCCTCTACCTTGTTCAGGAACACCTGTTGCAGGTACAGTTGCTCCTGCAACTCAAACTTTGTTATCAGGTCAAGCGTCAGCTGTTTTAACAGTAACGGGTCAAACTTCCGGTGTTTCTAGTTTGTCTTATCAATGGGAGCAATCCACAGATGGAACAAACTGGGTAAATGCCGTTGGTGGTACAGGTGCAACTACATTATCTTATACGCCACCTGTTTTTGGGGGTTCTATGATTATGTACAGATTGAGAGTTACTTGTACAGTTTCAGCAGAAACCGCTGTATCTACAACAGCGACTCTTAATCCATGTGGTGCATTAACTGTACCATCACTAGAAACATTAGATGTTTTCTTACCAACTTGTTGGCAAGAAGCTGACAATGGTGATTTAACAGCAGGGCCTACAACTTTCTTGTCTGGTGCGTGGGTTGTTGATGGTTTTGGAAATCAAGGAACTACAGGTGCCGCTAGAATTTTAATTGATGGTGCTGTTGATAATGATTGGATTATTTCTCCGCTTTATGCTATACCTGCCACAGGTTATGAATTAAAATTTGATGCTGCTGCAACTCAATCAGGTGGAACAGGTGCTCCAACTACACCATGGGAATCTGATGATTTCGTGGAAGTATTAGTTTCAACTGGAATGACAAATTGGACAGTTTTATATACATATAATGCAGCGAATGCAAATATTCCATTAAATACGGGTACACCAAATGTTATTGATTTGGATGCTTATGCTGGTCAAAATATTAGATTTGCTTTTAGAGCAGTGGAAGGAGCGGCTAATGGTGCTGCAGCAATTGATTTTTCAATTGATAATATTCAAGTAAGACTTACTCCGCCATGTGTTGAGCCAACTACATTAACTGCTACGAATATTACTTCTAATGGTGCTGATTTATCATGGGTAGATCCTACAGGAACTCAATTTGACTACGAACTTGTAGTGCAATTAGCAGGAGGTGGTGTTCCTACAGTTGCTGGAGATATTGTTGATATTACAACTTTACCTTTAACAGTTAATACATTAAACCCAAATACTAACTATGAATTTTGGGTAAGAGCTAATTGTGGAGTTGATGGTAATAGTGCATGGGTAGGTCCTGTTCCTTTTAGAACATTATGTGCAGTGTTTGTTGCGCCTTTCAACCAACCTTTTGCGACTAATACTTTCCCTTCTTGTTGGTCTCAAACAGGTCCTACAGCTTGGGAATTTGGTAGTAATGTTTCTACACCTGCTGGTTTTGCAGATTATGGTGCGGATCTTGCACCTGATTTCAATGCAGCTGGAGGTACTTTTATTGGAATGGATGGTTCAGACAATACAGATGGTGAAGTTAGTAGTTTGTTAACTCCTTTTATTGATGTTACGCCATTAACTACACCAAGATTAAAATATGCTGTTTTTGGAAATAACGTAAATGATGCTGCACGAAATCTTTTACAAGTTGAAGTATGGGATGGAGCTGCTTGGAATTTAGTTAATACTGTTTCTGATAATTTAGGTCCAAACTGGGTTGTATTTACAACTAATTTATCAAGTTTAACTATTACAGGTCCTATTCAAATTCGTTTCACAGTTACCGGTGTTGCTAATGGAGGTTCAACTTTTTATCATGATATTCTTATTGATGATGTTACTGTTGAAGAAACTCCAGTGACTCCACCTGCATGTGCTTCAAATGTTGTTGCAACTCCCCATCCAACTTGTGGAAATTTCAATAATACTATTTCTTGGGATGCTGTTTCTGGAGCTGATGGTTATAATTTGACTATTGGTACGACTTCAGGAGGGAATGATGTTTTGAATAATCAAAACTTAGGTTCTTCAATTTCATATGTTTTTGCTGGAACAGTAAATACTACATACTATTATACAGTTACACCATATAATGCTAATGGGCCAGCTGTTGGATGTATAGAACGAACTTTTACAACAAATACTAACGGATGTTACTGTGTTCCAACTTATTCAAATGGTGGTGGTGGAGATAATATTACTAATGTAGTAATAGGTTCTTGGTCAAACGCTTCAACTGGAAATGTTTTACCTTATTATGAAGATTTTACTTCTCAACAACCTACTCCGATCGCGATTCCAACTATGACTGCTGGATTAAATTCTACAGTTTCTGTTACCATGGGAACAGATGGAACTCAATTTAGTAGAGTTTGGATTGATTTTAATCAGAACTTAACTTTTGAACCTTCAGAATCATTCTCCTTAGGAACAAGTGTAGGTGGTGGAGGTACGTCTAATATTATTGTTAATGTACCAGCTGGTGCAACATTAGGAGTTACTAGAATGAGAATAAGAGGTGGTGATGATTCTGCGATTCTGAATACACAAGCATGTGGTGCTTCTTCAAGTACTTTTGGTCAAACAGAAGATTACTTGGTTAATATATTGCCAGCTCCATCTTGTTTACCTCCAACAGCTTTAAATGCAACTGCGGTAACTTCTTCTTCAGCTAGTTTAGGATGGACAGAAGCTGGTACTGCATCTTCATGGGATATTGAATGGGGAACTTTAGGATTTACCCCTACAGGAACTCCAACTATTTCAGGAGCAACAAATCCTCAGTCTATTTCAGGCTTAAACTCTAATACAACTTATAGTTTTTATGTAAGAGCTAATTGTGGTGCTGGTGGCTTCAGTACATGGTCTGGACCATTTAGTTTTACTACTGCTTGTGTAGCTGAAAATGTACCTTATTCTCAAGACTTTGAGACTGCAACAGTACCAAATTTACCTTCTTGTACAAGTCAACAAAATGTTGGTTCTGGTAATCTTTGGACAGTTGAAAATAATCCAGGCTATGGTTTCACAAATAAAGCATTGCGTTATAGATGGAACAGTTCTAATAATGCTAATGTTTGGTTCTACACAAATGGTGTAAACTTAGTAGCAGGTACTACTTATAGAATTTCTTATAGTTATGGTGGTACAGGTACTACTTTTCCTGAAAAATTAAAAGTTTCTTATGGTAGTTCTGCAAATGCAGCAGCAATGACAAATTTATTAGCAGATTATCCAAATGTTGTTAATGATACTCCTATTAATACTTTCGTTGATTTTACACCATCAACATCAGGAGTTTATTATTTTGGATTTAATGCTTATTCTGATGCAGATCAATTTTATTTAATTGTTGATAACATTCTAGTAGACGTGGCTTTATCATCTGGTTCATTTGATAATGCTAATTTCTCAGCTTATCCTAACCCAGTTAAAGATGTATTAAATGTATCATATTCAACTGAAATTTCTTCAATCAGAGTAATCAATATGATTGGTCAAGAAGTAATTTCTAAAAATATTAATGCTACTTCAACGCAAGTTGATATGTCTCAATTAAGTTCTGGTACTTACATTGTAAATGTAACAGTTGGAGACAACGTTAAAACATTAAAAGTTGTTAAGCAATAAATATTAAATTTAGTTAATGATTAAAGTCCCGATTTATTCGGGACTTTTTTTATAATCTTTTTTCTATATTTTATTTTGTTAATAGAATAAAGAACTTACATAAATTAGGAGGACAATTCTCTAAAATCTTTAAAATTTATGTAGGTTTGTAAAAAAAATTAAGATGTATTTTTCTTTTATTGTTCCCGTTTACAATCGTCCTGATGAAATTGATGAATTGTTGGAAAGCATGACTAAGTTTTCTTCCTCAATTCCTTTTGAAGTTGTAGTTGTTGAAGACGGTTCAACTATTCCATGTGAAGATGTTATTGAAAAATATAATAGTAGATTAACTATAGCTTATTATTTTAAATCCAATTCTGGTCCTGGAGATTCACGTAATTATGGAATGAAAGTGGCTAAAGGTGATTATTTTATCATCTTAGATTCCGATTGTATTATTCCCGAAGATTATTTGACTCAAGTTCAAAAGAGTTTAGAAGAGGAATATGTTGATTGTTTTGGAGGTCCCGATGCAGCTTTGGACTCTTTTTCAGATATACAAAAAGCAATCAATTTTGCTATGACTTCATTCCTTACTACAGGTGGAATTAGAGGAGGAAGTGAAAAAGTTGATAAATTTCAACCTCGAAGTTTTAACATGGGATTATCCAAAAAAGCCTTTGAAGCATCCAATGGTTTTGGAAATATTCATCCAGGAGAAGATCCCGATTTATCAATTCGATTGTGGAATTTAGGTTTTAAAACTAAGTTGATTAAGAATGCTTTTGTATATCATAAAAGAAGGATCAGTTGGGAAAAATTCCAAATTCAAGTCAATAAATTTGGCAAAGCGCGTCCCATTTTAAATTCTTGGTATCCTGAACATGCTAAAATTACTTTTTGGTTTCCAAGTCTATTCTTAATTGGATTTTTGTTTTCAGTGTTGTTAGCAATTTTTAAAGTTCCAATTTTTATTGCCTTTTACGGATTTTATTTTTCTCTATTATTTTTAAGTTCGCTATTATTCAATAAAAATTTAAAAATTGCGTTATTTTCATTGTGGGCAACCGTAATTCAGTTTTATGGTTATGGGAAAGGATTTTTACTTTCTTATTACAGAATCTCAATTTTGAAACAAAAACCTCAAGAAGCATTTCCTGAGTTGTTTTTTAAGAAATAAATATGACAAAAATAGTTGGTTTAACAGGTGGTATTGGAAGTGGAAAATCTACTGTAGCAAATTATATTGCTTCAAAGGGAATTCCCGTATACATTGCCGATGAAGAAGCCAAAAAAATTATGGAACGAGACGATGTTAAACAA
Source organism: Flavobacterium fragile (assembly GCF_023634865.1). Classification (GTDB taxonomy): domain Bacteria; phylum Bacteroidota; class Bacteroidia; order Flavobacteriales; family Flavobacteriaceae; genus Flavobacterium; species Flavobacterium fragile. The sequence continues at coordinate 196,869 of NZ_JAMLJN010000004.1, read as the reverse complement.
AAAATTCAAGAACTATTCTCTGAGTCAATTCTTAATGACGATAATTCTCTTAATCGAAAGCGAATCGCTGAACAGGTTTTTAATAACCCCCAAAAATTAAAAGAATTAAACGCTATTGTACATCCTGAAGTTCATCTTCATTTTCAAAATTGGATTAAAGAACATAAAAATTTTCCCTTTATAATTAAAGAAGTAGCTATCCTTTTTGAAACCGGTGGGAATAAACAATGTGATAAAATTATTTTGATTACAGCACCCGAAGAACTTCGAATACAAAGAGCAACAAAGCGCGATAATGTTGATAGAGCAACTATTGTAAGTAGAATGAAAAATCAACTTCCAGAGGCTGAAAAAGAATTCCTTAGTGATTATGTTGTTCATAATATTGACTTACAAACTACATTTAAAGAAGTTGATGTAATTCTTAAAAAATTAGCAAAACTTTAAAAAAAGGTTTTTATGTTAATCTTTGGTTAATATATTTTAACAAGAAGTGTTAAAATGTTAAATTTGTTTTGATGAATAAGTCAAGATTTAGATTATTGGTTTTCTTAATGAGTTTATCATTAATTGGTATAATTCTGGTTCAATTGTATTGGATCTCAACTTCTTTGGACAAAAATGAGGAAGAATTTAAATACCATGTTAAACAAGTTTTAGGAAACGTATCCAACTCTATCAAAGAAAATGAGTTAGTAACTTTCTTTAATCATTACAATAAAATTATTGATAGTACTGGTAAAATTCCTGAAGAAGAGGAATTGAAAGAAATCTATTTCTATGAAAGAGATAAAAAAACAAACGAGACAATTATTTACACCAATACACTCGTAGCGGAAAATTATGGTATAAACGGTTCGTTCTTTGATAAAAATGCAAATTCAATCAATTTTGGTAATGTAGTTTCTAAAAGAAAAACTGAAATTTTTAATGGTAACTCTATAAATGATGGTAGTCCACACATGAAATCGTTTCCAGATATTTCAATTAACAAAGTAGGAAGTGTTTCAAGTTTAGACAAAGCTAATTTTGAGGTTGCGTTTAAAGATGTGGTAGCTTTAAAACCCATTCAACAAAGAGTTTCTACTGAAGAACTTGGTAAGTATCTAAAAGAGGAACTTCATAAATATGGAGTTAAAACTCCTTTTGAATTCGGAATATATAGTAATGGTCTTGCCACAAAAGTTCGTTCTGAAGATTTTAAGTACGACAAAAAAAACACTTATGGTATTCCGATTTTTCAAGATAATGAAGGAATGACTAAATATCAATTGTTAGTTAGTTTTCCACAAAAAAGTAAGTTCGTTTTTTCATCGCTAATAGGAATTACAAGTTTATCATTATTATTTACATTGGTAATTGTTTTAACGTATTCGAGTGCTTTAAACCAATTAATCAAGCAAAAACAAATTTCTGAAATCAAAACTGATTTCATTAATAATATGACGCATGAGTTCAAAACACCTATAGCTACTATAAACTTAGCTTTAGATGCTATTAAGAACCCTAAAATCATTGACGACAAAGAAAAAGTACAGCGTTATCTCCAAATGATTAAAGATGAAAATAAACGAATGCATGCTCAAGTGGAAAATGTACTACGTATTTCTAAATTAGAAAAAAATGAACTCGACATCTCAAAAGAGCCAAAAGATGTTACAGAAATTATTGAAGATGCCATTGAACACGTAAGTTTAATAGTAGAAGATAGAGAAGGGGTTATTCATTCGCATTTTAATGCGCAACGAAGTACTATTTTACTCAATGAAGTACATTTTACGAATGTATTAGTTAACATGTTAGATAACGCTATTAAGTATTCACCCAATGCACCTATTATTGATGTCTTTACAGAGAATATAAAAGATTTTATTCTAATTAAAATTCAAGATCAAGGTTCAGGAATGAGTAAAGTAGCACAAAAAAGAGTTTTTGAAAAATTCTACCGAGAACACACGGGAGATTTACATAATGTAAAAGGACATGGATTAGGATTAGCCTATGTTAAACAAATAGTAGAAGATCACAATGGTCAAATATTTGTAGAAAGTGAAAAAGGTAAAGGAAGTACCTTTATTATAAAAATGCCATTAATTAATTAAAAAAATAGACACACAATCAATATGGAAGCAAAGAAAATATTATTAGTAGAAGACGATCCAAATTTTGGGGCAGTTTTGAAAGATTATTTAATGATAAATGATTTTGAGGTTACCTTAGCTAAAAACGGAATGGAAGGTTTTGAAAAGTTCAAAAAAGACACCTTTGATTTGTGTATTTTAGACGTCATGATGCCTTACAAAGATGGTTATACTTTAGCAAGAGAAATTCGCGAGAAAAATCAAGAAGTGCCAATTATATTTTTAACGGCTAAAACATTGAAAGAAGATGTTTTAAAAGGATATAAAGTAGGAGCAGATGATTATTTAAATAAACCTTTCGATTCTGAAGTACTTTTAATGAAAATCAAAGCGATTATTCAAAGAAAAGCTTCTGAAGTAAAACCAGATACTACTAAATTTGAGTTTGAAATCGGTAAATTCCACTTAAATTCAAAATTACGTTTCTTAACCTATCCAGGTCAAGAGCCAATTAAGTTATCGCCAAAAGAATGCGAATTATTAAAAATGTTGGCACTTCATGAAAATGATTTGATGCCAAGAGAATTAGCTTTAACTAAAATTTGGAGAGACGATAACTACTTCACATCAAGAAGTATGGACGTATACATCGCTAAATTGAGAAAGTTCTTAAAACAAGATGAAAATGTAGAAATCTTAAACATTCATGGAGAAGGTTTTAGATTAGTAGTCAAAAAATAAAGAAGATTTTTGTCATTCTGAACTTGTTACAGAATCTCAATATTATGTTGTCAAAAAAACTCTGTCCTAAATTGAAGACAGAGTTTTTTTATTCAATAATTTCCAAAGCATAACAAATCTTTTCATCTTTGGTTATAATATACGTGTTTTCGTTTTTTGATATCACCACTTCGTCTTTCCAATTCAATTCTCTTAAAAAATTCATTTCAAAACCTTTTATGTGTTGTTTTAAAACGAATTTTCTATCCATTGTATCTAGACACCATTCCAAGTATTTTACGTTATTAGCGTGGTTTACAATATCCAAATCTGATAATTGTACTTTATAATCCAACACTTTCTCAAACGGAACATCTAAATTAATGCGTTGAACCGATTTTTCAGTTGCACTATGTTCTGGATATTTTATAAAATGTTCGTGGGGCAAAGTTAAATTTTCAGGTCTTCTAATTTGCGTATTTAAAACGGCCCAATACGTTTCGCACCCAGCTAATTTTTCATGACCACGATACAATTCCAAACAACGTGTCGAACGCGAATTTTCTAACGATTTTATCCAAGTTTTAACGGTAACTTTATCTTTCCATTTCGGCAAGCTTTTGATTTCCAAGTGCATTTTACTCATTACCCAAGCTTGATGATGTTCTTGCATATCGCTAAAACTAATTCCTCCTAAATCGGCATGAATTCCGGCTGTGATTTGAAAAATATTACATAACTCAGTATATTTCAACAATCCATTTGGATAGCATTGCAGAAAATTGATTTCGTGTTCTTGTTCTAAAATAGAGGTAAAGTTGGGTGAAATTTGCATAAAATTTAATTAAATTCAAATCCTAGTGTTAATTGTATTGCATTAGTATTGCCGTAGTATTTTTTATCTTGAGGACTTCCTTTCATATCGTTAATCAATTTGTTATAACTAAGCCTATAATAAATCGAATACGTTTTATTAAGTTGATAATCTATGTGGGTACCTATTTTTATTTCATTGGCTCTCTGATTAGCAACAGTGTTGTATGAGTTTTTATAGTTTAATCTGGCAAAAGAATAATTTATAAATGGGACCAAGTCGAGTTTATTTTTTAAGCTAATAGTATAATCACTCTGAAAAGAATAATTAAATTTATTTATGTGACTTATATTTCCAATACTTGAATTACTTCCATTATATCTTTGATATTCTAATCCAATTGATAATCTTACATCATAAATTTTTATAAAACTAAAATTACTACTTAAACCAAAATTGTTATCAAACTCCTTTGATAGTAAATTATTTCCAAAGTGAATTGGCATTGAGAAACCTATACGCATACTTGGTTCTAAATCTACATTTTTGGTATCTTTTTTATTTTGGCCGAACGAAAGATTATAAACTAAAAATATAGTAAAAAAAAGTTTTTTCATTTTAAATGATGATTGTATAATTTGTTTCAGTCTCATTAATTCGTAAAGGAATTACAAATTCTTCAATTTCATTAGTGTCTGTATTTATAGTTTTATATAGCAATTCAAAATTCTGATTTTTCTTTAACATAAAATTTGTTGGATATTCGTAGTAAAAATCAATGTAGTTACTGTTTAAAAAAATATGTTCACGGTATTCAATTCCGTTTATAGAAATTGATTTAAGAACTTTATTAGTTGACACTTGGTTAATATTAACAGTAAAAGAAACTAGTTCTTCAAATTTGAAAAGCGTTAAAGTTTCTAAATTCCAATTTATTCCTTCAAAATTATTATCATCAAGACCGTGAATTGAAACAGGTAAATATTCTGTAGATGTATCTAAAACAAGAGTTGCAGAGTTTGTGGGTTTAAACATATTAAATTGTATTAATCCTTCTGCGTTAGAAGTTTTTTTATAAGTTGAAAAATCATAACTACCATCAGCATAGCTTGTTTCAATGTAAGCCTTTTCGTTAGCAAGTGGTTCGTTATTTGAATTAACTACTTTTATTTTTAGTTTTATTATAGTCTCTCCATCATATGGAATTTCACATGACACAAAAGTTAATAATAAAAATAACACTATTTTTTTCATTTGTTTATTTTTAGCTAAGATGAGAAAAATCTTATACGGTTGCGTTAAGGGTTCATTATTTTTTCAATAACTTGAATTATCTCTTTTCTATCTGCTAAAAAATCAAACCAACTCACGTTTTCTGTTCGTTTAAACCAAGTAATTTGGCGTTTTGCAAAGCGTCTGGTATTCATTTTAATTTGTTCGATGACGAAATCTAATGTAGTTTTTCCATCAAAATAATCAAATAATTCTCTGTAACCAACGGTTTGTAAAGCATTCAGCTGTTTGTTCGGATATAAAGATTGAGCCTCTTCTAAAAGTCCTTCTTTTAGCATAATATCAACACGTTGGTTAATTCTGTCGTAAATGATTTCTCGATTCGCTTCTAAACCAATGATGATAGGAGTGAAGTTTCTCTCATTTTTTCGTTTTCCAATGAAACTGGAATACGGTTTTCCACTTCCGATGCAAACTTCAACAAAACGTTTCATACGTTGAGGATTTAGCAAGGTTTGTGGGTTTTCAATTTGTAATTTTTGGTAATATTCCGAATCTAGATTTTGGAGTTGCTCTTGCAAAAATTCGATTCCTAAATCATCATATTTAGCATTAATTTCAGTTCGAACCGAATCATCAATATCTGGAAAATCATCAAATCCTTTCAAAACGGCATCGACATATAATCCAGAACCACCTACCATAATTTGAATGTTGTTTTTCTGAAATAATTCGTCCAATTTAGCCAAAGCTTCTTGTTCAAAATCACCAACAGAATAACTTTCAAAAATAGATTTATTTTGGATAAAATGATGGGGTGCTGCAGCTAATTCTTCATCACTAGGAACAGCGGTTCCAATTTTCATTTCTCTGAAAAACTGGCGACTATCGCAGGAAATAATGTCACAACCAAAGTGTTGTGCTAAGTAAATGCTTAATGCTGTTTTTCCAATGGCTGTTGGACCAATAATCGTAATTAAGTAATTCATTTTATAATTCGCTTCCGCAGTCTTGACAATATTTTGCGTGTAGTAAATGTTCTGAATTACCACAGTTTTGGCATACTTTTTTGTCGCTTTCTTTGGTTTTTGGCATGTTTTTCGCAATTTCAGCCGTAATAATTCCAGTGGGAACTGCAATGATGCCGTAACCCATGATCATTACAAAGGAAGCTATAAATTGACCCAATGGCGTTATGGGCGTAATATCACCAAAACCAACAGTCGTTAAAGTTACTATACACCAATAAATTGAAACAGGAATACTTGTAAAGCCAGCTTCAGGACCTTCTACAACATACATAACTGAACCCACAATAATACAACTGATTAAAATAAAGTACATAAAAACTAAAATACGACCACGACTCGCAATAATTGATTCTCGTAAATGTACCGATTGACTAGAGAATTGCGGATGGTTCAATATTTTGAATAACCGCAATAATCGTAAGGCTCTAATCACAGTGAATACGCTTGTTCCTACAAAGAAAAACGATAAATACATAGGTAAAATCGCTACTAAATCAATAATTCCGTAGAAACTTAAAATGTAATTGATGGGTTTTTTAATCGTTATTATTCGCAATAAATATTCGATAGTAAAGAAAATGGTTATAACCCATTCCGAAATTAGTATGAAGGTATGGTATTTTCCATCGAATTCTTTTACGGTTTCCAACATCACTAAAACCACACTCAGTAAAATCAAACCCAGAAGTATTAAGTCGAAAAGTCTTCCCGCAACTGTATTAGTTCCGTAGATGACAATGTGTGCTTTTTGTTTAAAAATCTCGTATTTCGATTTTACTTCACTCATAAAACAAAGTTAAACAATTAAAATTGAATTATTTTATGAACCTTATGTTTGCGCAAATAGGATTGAATAATTGTTTTGGTATCGCGATTGTGTTGCATCGGAATGATGATGTTTTTCAAAATTTCAATGTTATTCACTTGGTAATTCAAATCATAAAAACAGTAGCCTTTGTAAATGCCATTTTCAATTAACACAGCGGTTCTTTCGTCATAAGTTCTTCCTCGGTCGAGAATTACCATGTTGTTGTTTTCAAACGAATTTTCTTCTATGAATTCCAACACACGTTCGTTGTAACTTTCTGGAAGTTCTTCGCCCACACAAGCACCATTACATTCTTTGATTTTGTATTGAAAACATCCGTTTTGAGTATCATACAAGCCATTGATTTTCTGACACAAATTGTATTTCTCGGTTATCTTGAAAAGCGCATTTTTTCCTTCCTGAAGTGATGTAAAAGAGGTGATTTCTTTCTTTCTTCCATCAGCTTTTTCAACGGTTAAAGAAATGTAACCTTGTTCGTTTTTATGTTGATATAAGGCATATTGGAAAATACTTTTGCGTTGGGCTCTGTTATAAATCGGTTTGTTGATTTTTATTTCTTCGCTTTCTTTTAAAAGAGCAATTAATTCACTTCCAGTTTCTTCAAAAGTTACGGTATAAACATCGCGTTGTATTTTTTTACTCTTGCTTGAAGTACCTGTGAAATGTTGGTTGACACGTTTTTTGATGTTTTTACTTTTTCCGATGTAAATCAAATCGCCTTTTTCATTGTGAATGTAATAAATTCCTGTTTTGGAAGGTAAATTCTCCACAATATCTAACAATTTCGGCGACATTCCCGATTTGATTTCGGTTTTAATGAAACTTTTTACAATCTCTTTTTCAATGTCTTTCACCAATAACATTTTGAATAACTTTACCGTAGCCAAAGCATCACCACTTGCACGATGTCTATCTGCCATTGGAATTCCAAGCGAACGCACCAATTTCCCTAAACTATACGATTCTTGTCCCGGAATTAACTTTTTAGCCAATTCTACCGTACAAAGGGTTTGTTTTTTGAAATCGTAACCTAAACGTCGAAACTCGGTTTTCAAAATACGGTAATCGAAAGAAGCATTGTGAGCCACAATAACACAACCTTCTGTAATTTCGATAATTCTTTTGGCTACTTCATAGAATTTAGGAGCACTTCTAAGCATAGCGTTATTAATCCCAGTTAACTTAACAACAAAGGGTTGTATCGGTTTTTCAGGATTTACAAGGCTAATGAATTGATCGATTACTTCGTGGCCATCAAATTTATAAATGGCTATTTCGGTAATACCTTCTTCATTGTATTGCCCTCCAGTGGTTTCTATGTCGATGATTGCGTACAAAAAAGTGATTAGTAATTAGTGAATAGTGATTAGTTTTTTTTATTCAAATTTCTCTTATCTGCTGCCAAAGATACTACTTCCAATTCGAACCATCGTACTTCCGCATGAAATTGCAAGTTGATAATCGCCCGACATTCCCATGGATAATATTTTCATATCGATGTTTTCTGTAGAGACGCGATTAATCGCGTCTGTACGTGTAATAAGATTATCAAAAATCGTCTTCAAATGTTTGAATTCTTTTTCGATTTGGTTTTGGTTTTCGGTAAACGTAGCCATTCCCATTAAACCTACGATTCTTATATTTTTAAAATTATCCTTGTCATGCTGAACTTGTTTCAGCATCTCGTCTAATTCTTGTTCGTCTAAACCAAATTTACTTTCTTCTTCCGCAATATAAACCTGAAGCAAACAATCAATCACACGATTGTTCTTGGCAGCTTGTTTGTTGATTTCTTGCAATAATTTCAAACTATCTACACCGTGAATCAAACTTACATAAGGCGCCATGTATTTGACTTTATTGGTTTGCACGTGACCAATCATGTGCCATTCGATGTCTTTTGGCATGACTTCCCATTTATCGGTCATTTCTTGAATTTTGTTTTCTCCAAAAATACGTTGGCCAGCATCATACGCTTCCATTAAATCTGCTACAGGTTTGGTTTTTGAAACCGCAACTAAGGTAACGTTTTTGGGAAGTTCCGATTTTATGTTATTCAGGTTTTTTGAGATTGACATTATTCAGTCTTTTTATTGTTTAGATAATCAATTAATAAAGAATTTAGTTTGTTTCTAAGTTTTATTGAAAATGGATTTTCAATTTCTTTGAAAGAATGAATTTTATTTTCATTCAAATTAGTTTCAAATCTTTCTTCAATTTTAGTTTTTATATCCGTTTTTACAATGTAAATATTTATTAAGATTGGGTTATCATTAGAAAAATAGAATTCGAAGAAATAATTTAATTTCGTCTCTTTATCACTAGAATTTTCTTCATATGTTGAATAAACTAATTTATCATTAGAAAAAATCTCTGTACTATTGAAACCTCCAATTGTTTTTTTGTTTTTTTTTATAACTCCACTCGATTGAATTTTGTTTTTTGAAGTTTTAGCAATACTGTCAATTTTATGAATAGTTAATTCTTTCTCTTGCGAAAAACAAAAGTTAACAAACAATAAAAAGAATATTATTTTTTTCATTTTTATGTGATTTCTCCTCTGTCGAAATGACAAAGTTGTGTCTTTTTTCTTTTCTCTTGCTTCTTTTTTCTAAAAAACCTACAACTCATACACCACCAAACCACTTCTAAACTTCGGTTCGATATACGTTGATTTAGGAGGCATGATTAAGTTGTTATCAGCTAATGCTTTGATTTCGTTAATATCGGAAGGGTAGAGCATGAAGCCCACTTCAAATTCACCTTCGTCGATTAAATCTTTTATAACGGATATCGATTGCTTTCCCGGAATGTAATCGATACGTTCGTCGTTTCTTAAATCTTCGATTCCTAATAATGGGAAAAGGACTTTGTCGTATAAAATTTGGGCGTCTAAATTGTCTAAAATAGAAGCTTGTTGGTGATTTTCTTTTTTGTAGAACAACGCATAAAAACTTCCGTCTAAGTACATCCCAAATTCAAACTTATTTTGAGGTTTCCAAATTTCTTGGTCTTTTGCTATGATAACGAAATGTTCTGATAATTTTTTAATGAAAGTATCTTTCGATAATCCATTCAAATCGCGAATTAATCGGTTGAATTCGTAGATTTTTACGTTGCTTTCGGCAATTAAGAAACTCATGAAATAATTTATATTTTCGTTGCCCAAATGTTTGTCTTGCTTGAACAACAATTCCGCCGAAGCCGAACGATGGTGTCCATCGGCTATGTATAAATTTGGAATGTTTTCGAAATGTTCTTGCAACCAATCGATTTCTGATTGCGTATCAATTTTCCAAAGCGTGTGTTTTTCTTTATTGGTTGTCGAATATTCGTAAACAGGTTTACTCTTTTTTCTTAACGCAATAAACGTATTGATTTCCACACTATCGGGATACGTAATCAAAACTGGTTCCGTATTAAAATTGGTTTGATGCAAATAATCTTTGAACAATTCCACTCGGTATTGCAAGGTGTCTTCGTGCTTTTTGATAACGTTATTTTGGTAATCTTTCACCGAAGTTCCCGCAATAATTCCCGTAAAAGTTTGTCCTTTTGACTGGATTTCGTACAAATAAAAAACAGGATGTTCTTCTTCAATCAGAATTTGGTCGTGTTTAAAATCTTGATATTTATTGGCAACGGCTTTAAAACGCTTTTCTAATGACACTTTTTGTGCATTAGCATAAGCAGGATGAATCACATGCAAAAACGAATAGGGATTGAAATCCAACCAAGCAGCAAGCTCAGCCGAACTATAATCGTCATACGTTCTACAGGTTACCAATGCCACTTTATCTTGCGCTGGTCGTACTGCTTTGAAAGGTTTTATTTTGGCCATTTTGTTTAGTTTACAGTCTCAGTCGCAGTATTCAGATTAACTGCGACTGGAAACTGCGACTGATTACTTTGTAAATTGTTTCGAAACTTTCTCTGCTTTTTTGCTTTCTGAGTAATCGTAGAAACCTTCTCCTGATTTTACTCCTAATTTCCCTGCCATTACCATGTTTACTAATAAAGGACATGGAGCATATTTTGGATTTTTGAATCCGTCGTACATTACGTTTAAGATAGATAAACAAACGTCTAATCCGATGAAGTCAGCTAATTGTAATGGTCCCATTGGGTGTGCCATTCCTAATTTCATTACCGTATCAATTTCGTAAACACCACCAACACCGTTGTATAACGTTTCGATAGCTTCGTTAATCATAGGCATTAAAATTCGGTTAGCTACGAAACCTGGATAATCGTTAACTTCTGTTGGAACTTTTCCTAATTTCACTGATAAATCCATGATGATTTTAGTTACTTCATCTGAAGTATTATAACCACGGATAATTTCAACCAATTTCATAATCGGCACCGGATTCATAAAGTGCATTCCGATTACACGTTCTGGATGCACTACGTTAGCTGCGATTTGTGTAATTGAAATCGAAGAAGTATTCGTAGCTAAAATTACGTTATGATCACAAACTTCGCTTAATTGTTTAAAAATATTGAATTTCAATTGTACGTTTTCTGTAGCGGCTTCCACTACTAAATCACAACCTACAACGCCGTCTTTAACGTCAGTATACGTGATAATATTTCCGATTGTTTTGTGTTTGTCTTCTTCGGTGATACTTCCTTTTGCTACCATACGGTCAAGGTTAGCAGCGATAGTTGCCATTCCTTTTTCTAATGATTTTTCTGAAATATCGATTAATTTTACGGTGAATCCGCTTTGCGCGAACGTATGAGCAATTCCGTTACCCATAGTTCCTGCTCCGATTACTGCGATTGTGTTCATTATATTATTTTGGTTTCAAGTTTAAAGTTTCAAGTTAGTTTTTGTTGCTTATTTCTCCATTGATTGAATAATCATATGGGCTACTCTTAAAGCCTCAGTACCATCTTCTAAAGTTACGATTGGAGTGGTATTATTGTTGATAGCATCCGCGAAGGTTTCTAATTCGTCCAAAATCGCGTTGTTAGCATCCACTTGCGGATTATCAAAATAGATTTGTTTTTTAACACCTTCAGCATTTTGTAAAATCATATCGAAATCACCTGGAACTTCGGGTGCGTCTTTCATGCGAACCACTTCGCACACTTTATCTAAATAATCTACTGAAATGTAAGCGTCTTTTTGGAAGAAACGCGATTTACGCATGTTTTTCATTGAAATTCTGCTCGAAGTAATGTTGGCTACACAACCGTTTTCGAACTCAATTCGTGCATTTGAAATATCCGGTGAATCTGAAATTACAGCAACACCACTTGCATTAACTGATTTTACTTTCGATTTTACAACGCTCAAAATGGCATCAATATCGTGAATCATCAAATCCAAAACCACTGGAACATCAGTTCCACGAGGATTGAATTCCGCCAAACGATGGGTTTCAATAAACATTGGATTGTTGATTTTATCTTTCACGGCAGTAAATGCTGGATTGAATCTTTCCACGTGTCCAACTTGACCTTTTACGTTGTGTTTTTTTGCTAAAGTGATGATTTCTTCTGCTTCGGCAACAGTATTTGAAATTGGTTTCTCGATGAAAATGTGCTTTCCAGCTTCGATAACTTGTTTGGCACATTCAAAATGTTGCATCGTAGGTGTTACGATATCTACTACATCAACTGCAGCGATTAAGTCGGCAATAGAATCGAATTTTTTATAGCCAAATTCAGCTGCTACTTTGTTGGCGTTTTCTTCAAAAGCGTCATAAAAGCCTACTAATTCGTATTTTTCAGATTGATTTAATAATCGCAAATGTATTTTTCCTAAGTGACCGGCACCTAAAACTCCAACTTTTAGCATAAAAAATAATTTTATCAAAAGTACGATTTTAGTTGAAAGTGCAAAAGTTTAAATTCCGAAAGTTTATTAAAAAGTTACTTCGTATTTCGATTTGTTTTTTGAGATTTTAAAGCTATTTTTACCCAACTAAAATGGTACCCAAATTGAAAGATACTAATAAACATCAAGGACTTCGAAATCAGTTGGTAAAGCAATTGGAAGAAAAAGGAATTACCGACAAAAATGTGTTGGCGGCTATTAGTAAAGTTCCGCGTCATCTCTTTTTGAATTCTAGTTTTGAAGATTTTGCTTATCAAGACAAAGCATTTCCTATTGGAGCTGGGCAAACCATTTCCCAACCTTATACAGTTGCATTTCAATCACAATTGTTAGAAGTACAAAAAGATCATAAAATATTAGAAATTGGTACCGGAAGTGGGTATCAAACTGCAGTTTTGTGTGCTATGGGTGCTAAAGTGTATTCGGTAGAACGTCAGAATGAACTCTTTAAATCTACAACTGTTTTATTACCAAAACTAAATATTAGACCCAAGCATTTAACCTTTGGAGATGGGTATAAAGGACTTCCAAATTTTGCTCCTTTTGATGGAATTATTGTGACTGCCGGAGCTCCGTTTATTCCACAACCTTTGATGGCGCAATTAAAAATAGGAGGTAGGTTAGTGATTCCTGTCGGCGAAAAAGAGCAAATCATGACATTGTTGATTCGTAAAAACGAAACGCAATTTGAAAAACATGAATTTGGAGATTTCCGTTTTGTACCACTTTTAGAAAATAAAAACTAATTAGCGAAGATTCGTTAATTTTTGTTTTAAAATTTCCAATTCGTCTAAAATGGAAGTAATTTCTTTTTCTTTCGAGGAATTGCCGACTTCAATGCCTTTTTCTTGAAGAATTTCGGTAATAGCTTGAATGGCAAAAGGATTCAAATCGAAGTTATGGTCTAGTTTTACTTTATACCAAGCGACTAGTAATGGTTTCAAATCAATTTCTAAAATTTGGGCAAGGGCTTGAATTTGTTTTTTGGTTGGAATACGAAATCCGTTTTCAAACTTACTGATTAAGGCTTGATCGATTTTCGCGATTTCGGCTAATTTTCGAGTTGAAAGTTCTTTATCTATTCGGGCTTGCTTTAAAATTTCCTTCATGAAATAATGATTAGAAACTTTTCTTAATTCGATCTAAATCGCGCTTAGTATCTTGTTCTTTTAATGATTCGCGTTTGTCATAGTTTTTCTTACCTCTGCATAAGGCAATGTCTAATTTAGCCAATCCTTTTTCATTGGTAAACAAACGAAGCGGTACAATCGTCAAACCTTTGTTATCCGAATCTTTATTTAACTTTTTAAGTTCGCGTTTGTTCAATAGCAATTTACGTTCACTTTTAGCTTTGTGATTGTAATGCGTTCCATATAAATATTCTTCAATATGGGAGTTAATTACGAATAATTCACCGTCATGAAATTCGCAAAAACTTTCAGCAATAGAAGCTTTTCCGAGACGAATCGATTTGATTTCGGTTCCGGTTAAAACGATTCCAGCGGTATATCTGTCTAAAATTTCGTAATCGAATTTAGCTCTTTTGTTAAGTATGTTAACTGTTTTTTGCATAGCGACTACAAATGTAAATCAAAATTATAGCATTTTAAAATGATAATTAGCGATTAATAATTTTTAAACAATGATTTATATCAGTTTTTATGTTTTTTACTCCCTATATCTTTGACTTATAATTTTAAACTAAACAAAATGAAAAAAATAGTTTTTGCTTTAATGGCTATGTCTTTGATGACAGTAAATTTTGTAAATGCACAAGATAAAGAAGAAAAATCAAATGATTTTAAAAAATGGCAAGTTCGTGTTAGAGCACTTGGTGTAGCTCCTGATGAAAGCGCTACAATTGGTGTAATTGGAGGTGATGTTAATATTTCTAATACCATTGTTCCAGAGTTAGACTTCACTTATTTCTTTACCAAAAATTTTGCAGCTGAATTAATCCTTGGGACTACAAAACATAATGTAGAAGCTGTTAATACAGTAGCTGGAAATGTTGACTTAGGAAGTGTTTGGTTATTACCTCCAACATTAACTGGTCAGTATCATTTTTACACATCAGATAGTAAAGTTTTTAAACCTTATGTAGGAGCTGGTGTAAATTATACATTTTTCTACAATGTAAAATCAGGTGCAGTTGCAGATGTTAAATATGATAATGCTTTCGGATTTGCTGCTCAATTAGGTTTTGACTTAATGTTGGATGATAAATTTTTCATTAACGTAGATGCAAAAAGATTATTTTTAAATACAGATGTTACAGTTGATGCTTCTAATTTAGCGCCTGGTTTAATTGTTCCCGCTGATGTAGATATCAATCCTTGGTTACTTGGAGTAGGTGTTGGAATGAAGTTTTAACAGTTTATTGGTTGGTTTTAAGAGAAAAGAGGCTATTAAGCCTCTTTTTTTTGGCATATATTTTGATTCAAAATTATAAGAATTTTAACTTAAAATAAACTTACTAAAATACACTTTATGATGTTTTTTTTATAATTTTATGGAATTAACCTAACTAATTGAAATATGTATATGGATTTTGAATTAATAGACAAAGAATTAATACCCAATTTAAATTTTCCTAAAGTTGAAGTACTAGAAGATAAAGATGCTATTTTGAGTCGTAAGAATGATTTAGATAGAGCTCTTTCATTGGGGAATTTAGAGCACGTTAAAATTAAAATTTATTTTGAAGATGATGCTTCAAAAAAGATGGTAGAAACAACCATATGGGGCGTAACAGATGAACGAGTAATTTTAAAACAAGGAGTAGTTATACCAGTTAAAAGAATTCACAAAATTGTTTAATAATTTATATAGATTAAAATGAAAAAAATCGCACTTTTTGGATTATCGTTAATGTTAAGTTTAGGAGCATTAGCTCAAGAACCAAAGGAAACTAAAGAAGCAAAAAAAGCTAAGGAAGAACAACTTGAAAAAAACAAGAAAAAGTTTGAAGATAGAAAAAAAGAGATAAAAGCAAAATCTGAATCTGAAAAAAAAGAAAACAAGAAAAAAAATAAAGAAGCTAAAGAAGATGTTTTAAAAGCAAAAAAAGAGTCAGACGAAAAAGTAGCTAAAACAAAAAAAGAAGTGAAATCTAATAGTGCTTCTGAAAGAGGACAAGTAAAATCTGCTGAAGGAAAAGCAAAATCTGAAAGCAACAAAGCTGAAGCTAAAGTGAAAACTTCAGAAAAGAAAGTTAAGAAAGCTTATAACGAGGATAAAGAAGATTAGAAATTAATGGTGTTCAAAAAAATTTTCAAAACCAAAGATTGAATTATGAATTAAGAAAATATAATTTGAATTTATTTAGTTCAAAGAATTAACCGTAACCCAGTAGCGA
The DNA here is from genome assembly GCF_023634865.1 of Flavobacterium fragile. Lineage (GTDB taxonomy): Bacteria > Bacteroidota > Bacteroidia > Flavobacteriales > Flavobacteriaceae > Flavobacterium > Flavobacterium fragile. The sequence goes on along the minus strand of NZ_JAMLJN010000004.1, from coordinate 180,955 downwards.
TAAGCAATAATTGCCTTTTGCCATTTTTTTGCTTTAATAGGATCTAATCCTTGTTTAGTGAAACTCGGTAAAAGCGCTTTGTTTAGCTTGGCTAATAGTTTGAACATCTTTTAAATTTTTGACAAAGATATAAAAATAAAAAATCCCGATTGACTTGGGATTTTTTTGTTATTTGGTTTCAATAATTATTTTTTTTATTCTTTTCTTTTCTTTTGGTGACATTTCATCTTCAATAATGATTAGGTCTTTAATTTTTTCAAACTCATAATTTTTAAAGAAATCAATATTGTCTTCCAGAATTTTACCTTTTAATTCTAATTTCAGTTGTTTTAAATAGTGCGTAGGATAGCCTGGGAACTTAATTTTGTCACCATCAAAAACAACAACATCATCACCATTTTTTATGGTTATAACTCTTGGTTTTGGTTTATCGCTACTAATCTTTTTGAATTCAAATGGTTTTAAATTTTCATTCTTAGTTTCTAAAATAATGATATCATTTTCAGTTTTATTCTGACTTTTATTAATGGTTATGTTTATTTTTTTTAAATCTTTATAATCAATATTGTTTAATTCTGATTGTTTATATTCAACCCCATTAAATATTATTTTTGATTTTGAAAGATCTATATTTTGGTCTTTAGCTAAATCTTCAATAAATTTTTCAGTACTTGGTGGACCTGCTTGATAACTTATTCCCCAACTAGTATTAGCGATTTTGTCTTCTTCTTTTTTAGTCAATAATTCATAATAAATTTCGCCTTCTTTTTTATCAATGTTGTATTTTGATTTTAATTCTTTTTCATCTAGTTCTTTTAAAACATCTAATTCTTGATCTAATGGAATTTTAATTTTGTCATTTTCTGATTGTAGTTTTCCGTTGATAATCATTTTTACTTTTTTTCCATTTTTAACCATATTATCAATTGTATAGCCTTCGGAATTTGAATCGGCTTCAATTGATTCATCTAAAGAAATATATTTTCCAGTAACTAAATTTGAAACTTCTTCAAATCCAACACTTTTTTCTTCATTCTTGTCCTCTTTTATGAAAATTTTAATTGGTTGAATTGGTTTGTCACCTTTTACAATTTTTATATTTTTAGATTTAGAATTCTTTTTAGAGGAAAATTCTAATTTAATTTCGATGATTTCTCCTTCTTTATTACGTTTTAAATTGCTGATTTTTAAAGTGAACTCATCACCTTTAAATGCATTTTCAATTTCTTTAATTTCAGTATCTGAAGTTTTAGAGGTAACAATATGAGAATAATCCACTTCAACAGCATAAGCTGTTACTTTTGAATTTTCTTTTACTTGCGCCACTGTTTCAATTTGGAATAATAAGATGAAACCTACTAATAGCGGAAGAATAATTCCGTACTTCCAAGCATTTCTTTTGTGGGATTGATTTGTGTGTAACATAACGATTCGTTTTTTGATTAATGATTGATAAAATTGATTTGTAATACTTAAGTCGTGTTGATGAGTCACTACTTTTAATAAGGTTCTTTGATATTTGTATTTGTTTTCGATTTGCTGAAAAGTTTCGTTATCGGCAATAAATTCTAAGTTTTGTAACATCGCTTTTCGATACAACCAAACGATTGGGTTTGCCCAAAAGAAAGCACAAAACAGTTTTGAAAGCAATACATCAATGGAATGTTTTTGCTTCACATGAATGCTTTCGTGCGTTAAAATATGTTGGAATTCTTCTTTAGAGAATCGATTCGGATTAATCACAATGTAATGAAAAAACGAAAATGGATTTTCCGTTGTATCAGAATGAATTAAGATATAATTGGTTTCTTTTTGCTTTTCATTTTTACGGATTCTATTAAAAAAGGATGCCAATTCAAAAGTAATTTTCATCAATAGTAAGATTGAAATTACTGTATAAACTGTAGTTAAAATTAAAGTCCAATCTAAAGTTGTTTCCTGAATAGGAGATTCAAACGCATTGTTATTAGCATAAAATACCTCTTCATATACCACTGGAATTGGTGTTGGTTCCATCCAAATCGTTTTTGTAAACGTAATCAAAGGTAAAATCAAAGACAATACCAAACCGCTAATCAAATACCAACGATTGGTGGTAAAAAAGGTTTCTTTTCGGAGAAATAAAACGTACATCAAATAAAACAGAATGATGAGTCCGTTTGCTTTTACAAAATAGAGCAGTAGATTTTCCATGCTATTTCTTTTTTTCGATTAATGCTAAAATTTCACGAAGTTCATCTGCCGAAATCTTTTCTTCTTCAGCAAAAAAGGAAACTAAATTTTTGTACGAACTATTGAAATAATTTTCAATAGCGGTATTCATGAAGGTTTTTCGGTAATCTTCCAATTTAACGATAGGAAAGTACTGATGCGTTTTTCCGTAAGCATTATGACTTACATATCCTTTTTCCTCTAAATTACGAACAATAGTAGAAAGCGTGTTGTAATGAGGTTTATCATCAGTGATTTCTTCCATGATATCTTTTACAAAAGCTTTTTTAAGCTTCCATAAAATATGCATGATTTCTTCTTCTTTGTTGGTTAGTTTTTGCATGACTTATCGTTTTGATAAATCAAATCTATAACTATATTTTTAGTTTCACAACTGTTTTTATAGTTATTTAACTAAATTTTTAGTTTTAAAGATTTCTTGGAGGTTCTTTTGCTACTATTTTTTTGGTCCAAATGAAAAGTAAAACACCAATAACACCAAGAGTTCCCATAAAAAACCAGTTGGTTTGATAACTGAATAAAGAAATAATTTCCATTCCTGTTTTGGCACTTAAAATATGAGCCAAACTATAACTCATCGTAAAAATGGCCATGTAACGACCTTCGTGACCTTTAGGAGCGCGACTCATGGCAAAAGAATTCGAAAATGGAAAAGCGAACATTTCAGCAAATGTCATGAAAATCATCATGATAATTAAAATGCCAGCCCAATTGTTTACTAATAGCAAATAAATACTTATCGCCATTGCCAAACAACCATACGTAATGACTTTTAGTTTGTTGATTTTATGTTTTTCGATATAACTCACGATTGGCATTTCTAGTAAGAAGACCAAAACACCATTTAATGTCAATAACAATCCAGTTTGAAATTCACTTAAGTTGAATTGTTCTTTGTGATATAAAGGAATAGTTGTAAACAATTGGAAAAATAAAATTCCTGTAATTAAAGTTCCCGTTAAGAAAATCCAAAAAGGGGTGTCTTTAAAAACCGAATGGGTTAACACTTCGCCAGGATGTTCCTTATCTGTGTATTTTGATTTTTTCTTTTCTTTGACTTTAATCCAAAAAATTAATATCGCCAAAATACAACTGGCACCATCTACCCAGAACAATCCTTTATAGCCAACACTCATAATTAACAAGCCTCCAAGTGCTGGACCTGCTGCAAAACCTAAATTAATGGCTAATCGCACTAACGTTAAAGCGCGCGTTCTATTTTCGGGTTTGGCGTAAGCTCCTAAAGATACAAACATGGCGGGACGAAACATGTCGGCAACGGTCATGATTAAAAACATGGCGATTATTAAACCTTCGAAGCTCGTTATAAATTGTAAACCAAAAAAAGCAAATCCACTAGTTAATAAACTGAAAATCATGATTTTGTAAAACCCGATTTTATCTGATAATTTTCCGCCTAACCAAGATCCTAAAATGGAACCACAACCAAAACTCACCATAATCCATCCGACTTGGCTGTACGAAAAATGTAAATCTTCTTTCAAGTATTTTGACAAGAAAGGAAGCACCATAGTTCCGGCACGATTGATGAAAGTTATTAAGGTAAGAATCCAAATTTCGCGAGAAAAGCCTCTGAAATTATCGATATATTTATGGAAAGCGCGTTTTAACATGACTTTGTTTCTGTTGCAAAATTACGAAAGCGATACGCAATAAAATGTTATAGAAATTATATATTTTTGTAAAAAATGAATTCTATGAAAAAACTTTTGATTTTCCTATTCTGTTCGGCTTTTGCGTTTGCACAAAAAGACTTGACTTATGCTGAAAAATTTCAAGCGGAACTGAATCAAAGTTTTGCGGATTCATTGAAAAGTCCTTTAATGAAAGAAGATTTCAAATCTTTTAAAGGTTTAGATTTCTTTCCTTTGAATGAAAAATATATTGTAGAAGCTACTTTTATCCGAACTAAAAAGGAGAAAGCTTTTAGAATGAAAACCACAACTTCTAGAACGCCATTGTATGTGAAATATGGTGAACTTCATTTTACTATCGAAGGTAAAAACTTAAAATTAAATGTTTACAAGAACCTAGATTTATCAAAAAAATTGGGTTATGAAGACTATTTGTTTCTACCTTTTTCCGATTTAACTTGCGGAAAAGAAAGCTACATTGGTGGGAGATACGTAGATATGAAAGTACAAAAGGGGAAAACTTGGACTATTGACTTCAACAAAGCTTACAATCCGTATTGTGCCTATAATTATGAATATTCGTGTCCGATTGTGCCTTTAGAAAATGATTTGGATGTCGAAATATTAGCAGGAGTAAAGAAATTTCATGACTAAATTCATTAACCTACACACGCACAAATTTTCAAATCTTCCAGACGTGATGGAAATCGTTAATCAATATCCGTGGGAATTTGATACTTCAATTCCAAACTATTCTATTGGGATTCATCCTTGGTATATCGATAAAAATCGTTTGGAAGCTGATTTGAAAATTATTAAACAAAAACTTCAATTAGATGAATGTTTAGCATTAGGAGAATGCGGATTAGATAAACGAATTGAAATTCCATTAGACTTACAAATTTCAGTTTTTAAGAAACAATTGGAAATCGTAAAGCAGACTAATAAACCAATTATTTTACATTGTGTTGCGGCTTATGACGAGGTGATTGCTATCAAGAAAGAAATGAAAATTGAGAACCCGATGATTATTCACGGATTTTCAAAAAATGAACAAGTTGCGCAAACACTACTGAAAAATGGATTTTATCTTTCGTTTGGAAAATACTTACTTCGTAATCCAGATTTAGAAAAAGTGTTTACTTTTGCACCCAAAAATCAAATTTTATTAGAAACGGATACGATTGAAGAATCCATTTATCAAGTGTATGACAAAGCGGCTTCAATAAAAGAAATTTCTTTAGAAGAAATGAAATCAATTGTTTTTAATAATTTCTCAACAATTTTTAACTACAAATAATAAATAAAAAAAATGGCTAAGTGGAAAGAAAGAGCAGTGTTATTATTTAAAGAAGAAGGTATTCAACGATTAGAAAACGCCAATGTTTTGGTAGTTGGATTAGGTGGAGTAGGGAGTTTTGCTGCTGAATTTTTAGCTCGTGCTGGTGTAGGGAAAATGACAATTGTAGATGGAGATGTTGTGGATATTACCAATATTAATCGTCAATTGCCTGCTTTGCATAGTACAGTTGGGCAACCAAAAGTAAAAATTGTAGGGGATCGATTGATGGATATTAATCCCGATTTAAGATTAACTCGTATTGAAGAGTTTTTATCACCAGAACGCGCTTTTGAATTGGTAACACCAGATTTTGATTATGTTTTAGATTGTATCGATAGCTTAACACCAAAAATCAATTTGATTGTGGCTTGTAAACGCAAAAAAGTCAAAGTAATAAGTAATATGGGAGCAGGAGGTAAGTTTGAAGCCGAAAAAGTGCGTGTAAAAGACATCAGCAAAACCGATTATTGTCCGTTGGCAAAGCAAGTAAGAAAGCGCTTAAAGATGGAAGGAATTTCTAGCGGGGTTAAAGTGGTTTATTCTTTTGAAAGACCCGATTATGATAGTGTAAAAATGACAGATGGTTCTAATTTTAAAAAGTCGTTTTATGGAACGAATAGTTGGATGCCCGCTTTATTTGGTTTGCATGCTGCAGAAACAGTTGTTAAGCATTTAATAGGAAAAAATAAATAAAAAAGAATCCCGATGAAAATCGGGATTTTTTTGTTTTATTGTTTTGAAGTTACTTCAGTAGAAGTTGATGTAACTTCATTTGATGTGTCTGTTTTTGATTTGGGAGCGTATTCTATTCTCCTTACAGGAAGATAAAGTTCTGTGACCCACTTAGATGGTTTACGCTCATTCGGTAAGCTAACTTTATAGATTTCGATGAATTTTCCTAATGAAGGTTCTTCTTTTAGTTTATTTTTTTTAGCAAATGCACGTGCTTTACTCCAAGCCTCTTTACGATGTGAATAATCACCTACTAAAGTTGTTTTAACGGCTAAGAATTCATCAAAATGTCCACCAGAAATCTCACTTCCAGGAGTGGTTAAAATTTCCTCTTCTACAGGAACACACATAGCAAAAACAATTTCTTTTTTATTAAGATTTATGTTTTCGTATGTTATAAATGGTAATCCTAAAATGACAATTTCATTCTTTTTTACAAATTGCATCATGTTTTGCAACATTTTTTTAGAAACTTTATGAAAGTCTTCCGTGTTACAAGTATCTATTTGCTGGATATAATTGGTCATGTGTTTTGTTACAGCACCATTTACTTTTATTTCATATGATGTAAGCTCTTTAATCAAGTAGTTATCAATATTTTGAAGGCCATTATTTAATTCTTTACCTAAAACGCTTCCAACCCCTCCTTGTACTACGCTTAAGAATTTAAGTTTAAAATTTAAACTCCCTTTTATTTCCCAAGTAACCAAGACTCCATCTTTAGTTTTTTGAAAACGCATTGAAGATTTATTTGCAATCCCTGAAATATTTATAAGTTGCGATAAACTGTCATTAGAGGTTAATGTTAAATTTTTCAGAGTTGCGTTAGATTTCCATGGCGACCAATCTTGGAACGAGGTAGAATCTGAAACAAAGGAAAAAACAATATCCTTGGAAACTTTAATTTCTTTTGAACGTGTGATTTTATAATCTCCTTTTTGAGTAGCAACAAAGACCATAAAGGCTACACTAAAAAGAAGTAAAAGAAGTAATATGTATTTTAAAATTCTCATTTTAGGGCGTTGTGTTTTTTCAAAAGTAAGTAATTTAATCTTTCATCAAAACTTTTATCAAAAATAGTAAGCCAATGAAGCCTAAAAAACCTAAAAATACCCAATATGTTCCTTTATAGAACGGTTTCATTTGTTTTAAATCTTTTCGATATACAATTATCATTGTTGTTATAAATGTTATAACAAAGAAAATAGCAAAGTACATTTGGCCTGTTGAAAACATATTGAAAATTTTCACAAAAGTAAGAATTATATAATATCATTTTTTCTATTTTTATTGAAAATTACACATCTAATTATGCAAAAACAATTAAAAGCAGTAAAGTTATTTCACGAAACCTATGGTTTAGGGGTGAGTGAAGAAATAATAGCCGATTTAGGAGCTTTAAAAAACGAACTTCGTTTCAATTTAATGAAAGAGGAAAATGAGGAATATTTAGAAGCAGTTCAAAATAATGATATTGTTGAAGTAGCCGATGCTTTAGGTGATATGTTGTATATTTTATGTGGAACAATTTTAGAACACGGCTTACAACATAAAATTGAAGAAGTTTTTGATGAAATTCAACGTTCTAATATGAGTAAATTGGGCGAAGATGGTAAACCTATTTACCGTGAAGACGGAAAAGTTATGAAAGGTCCCAATTACTTCAAGCCTAATTTTTTGGATATTTTAAAATAAAAAAAAGGCGATTTCAATTTTGAAATCGCCTTTTTTAAATATTTCTAACTTCTTATATTTTAACAGTCCACCCGAAAGTGTCTTCTGCTAATTTATATTGAATATTAGTTAATTTTTCTTTGATTTCAAGCGCCATTGAATTTTCTAATTTAGGTAATTCGTAATAGTGGTCTTGGAATGAAAATCCGACAATTGGATTAATTACAGCAGCAGTTCCTGCTCCAAAAATTTCTTTTAGAGTGCCGTTTTTAGCAGCTTCTACAATTTCATCCACTAAAATTGGTCTAACTTCAACTCTAATATTTTCTCTTTTTGCTAATTCGATAACACTTTTACGAGTTACACCATCTAAAATTCTTTCACTTGTAGGAGCCGTGTATAAAGTATCATCAATTCTGAAGAAAACGTTCATAGTTCCAGCTTCCTCTAGCTTGGTATGTGTAGCGTCGTCAGTCCAAATAATTTGTTGGAAACCTTGATCGTTAGCTAATTTTGTTGGATAGAACTGAGCAGAATAGTTTCCAGCAGCTTTGGCAGCACCAATTCCACCGTTTGCGGCTCTACTGTAATAATCTGCAATAATAACTTTTACTTCACCTGAATAGTAAGCTCTTGCAGGCGACAAAATGATCATGAATCTATATTCTTGAGAAGGAGCGGCAATTACCCCATGACCAGTAGCTATCATGAAAGGACGTATGTATAAGCTATTCCCTTTTCCTTTTTTTACCCATTCTTTTTCGATTTCTAATAAACGGTGTAAGCCTCCTAAAAATACATCTTCAGGAACTTCCGGCATTGCCATTCTTGTTGCACTTTTATTGAAACGATGAAAGTTTTCATCAGGTCTAAATAACCAAACATCATCGTTTTGATCTTTATATGCTTTCATTCCTTCAAATATAGCTTGACCGTAATGAAAAACTTTAGAAGACGGATCAATCATAAAAGGCGCATAAGGTTCAATAACAGGCTTTTGCCACTTTCCATCTGTATAATCACAAACTAACATGTGGTCAGTAAATACATTTCCAAAAGTTAAGTTTTCAAAATCGATTTGATTAATTTTTGATTCAGGAACCGAAATAATTTCGATATCGTTTAAAGTTTTTAATTCCATTAGGTTCAAACAGTTATGTTGTTTAATTTTTGTATATTCTATAAAAAAAGAGATGAATCATACATTTTGGTTGCAAATTTACTAAAAAAAAGAAGTTTTTATTTGGGTTAGTAGAAAAAATATTATCAGGTCACCAATTAGTTGTGATGAATATTTTTCTTCGAAATTATATTTAATTTTGATAATACATCATTTTAAAAACATGTAGTTATGGTAGAAAATTAAAAAAATGGTTATTTTTGTTGCGTAATCTTTATAATCATGAAAAAAATTAAATTCATTTTAGCTATTTTAGCTATTTTATTAACTTTTCAAGTTGAAGCCCAAAAACCTAATAAATCAACGGTTAATAATCTTCCTGGATATGCGTCATTTGGAGAGAAATTTACTCCTAACAAAGTTCTTTCAAAAGATGCTATGTTGAAAAAATATAAAAATTTGAAAAAAGGAGATTCTATTCCGGTTCAATTTAAGACTACTATTAATTCAGTTTGCAAGAAAAAAGGATGTTGGATGAAATTAGATTTAGGAAAAGGTGAGTCATCATTTGTTAAATTTAAAGATTACGGTTTTTTCGTTCCTTTAAATGCTGACGGTAATGAAGTTATTGTTAACGGATATGCTTTTGTTGATATCGTAACTGTTGATGAATTAAAGCATTATGCTAAAGATGGTGGAAAATCAAAAGAAGAAATTGCAAAAATTAAAAAACCAGAAGTAACTTATTCTTTTACAGCTACTGGTGTTTACATTAAAAAGTAATTTATGAAATTAATTAAAGTAGCTTTTTTACTTGTTATTCTTGGATTTCAATCTTGTCAGAAAGATAAACAAATAGAAAACACGAATGAAAATCTTGTGGAGGAATCTGTTGATTCTTCTGAAAATGAAGAATTTGAAATGTACGAAATGTCAGAAATGGCAGCTTTAATGGAGCAAATGTATGTAGATAATCAACGTTTAAAAGACAGAATTATAAATGGTGATACTGTTGGTAAGTTCCCTCAGCATTTCGTCAAGATTCACAAAGCTGTTATGACAGACGAGCATGATAAAGATGCTTTTTTTGATGAGCAAGCTCAAAAATTTATTCAAGCACAGGAAATGATTTATAAAGATCCTAAAAACGTTAAGGAACATTTTAATAAGGGTGTGGATGCCTGTATACAATGTCATCAAGTGAAATGTAGTGGACCAATACCTAGGATAAAAAAATTATACATTAAATAAATATAGGAAGGGTTTATTAAAACCCTTTTTTTTATGATATGAAAAGAGAGATTATAGTTACTAATGATGGTTCAACCACAATTCGAATTCCAGATTGGGATGAGAATTATCATTCTACTCATGGAGCCATACAAGAGGCAAAACATGTTTTCATTAAAAATGGACTGGATTTATTTCAAAATCACAAATCAATTTCGATTTTAGAAATAGGTTTTGGAACGGGATTGAATGCTTTTATAACTTTTTTGGAAACATGGAATAAAAAAACAGTAAACTATGTAGGAGTAGAGGCGTATCCGGTATCTATTGAAGAGATAGAGCAATTAAATTATGTTTCTGAATTAGGAGTTTTTGAATATCAAAACATTTTTGGAATTATGCATTCTAGTGAATGGGAAATCGAACAAAATATTGCTAAAGATTTTACACTTACCAAGAGAAAACAGTTTTTTCAAGATATAGGTGATAAAGAAAAATTTGATTTGATTTATTTTGACGCATTTGGTTTTCAACTACAGCCAGAATTATGGAGTGAAACTATATTTAAGAAAATGTATAAAGCGCTTTTACCTAATGGTGTATTGGTTACCTATGCTTGTCGTACACCTATTAAAAAAGCGATGTTAAGTGCCGGATTTTCAGTTGAAAAATTACCTGGAGCTCCAGGTAAAAGAGAAATGTTACGAGGAACAAAGAGTATATAATCCTTCTGGAAAATAATATTTTAGTAAAATTTTAGCATTTTTTTTATGCAATTAATTTTTTTTAATGCCATTTTTGATTAATTTTACAATATGTTCTTACCCACAAGTCTAATCATTTAACTAAAAGAGTTATGCCCAGACCAATGTTTTCTTACACCAAGTCAATTTTGGAACGTGTTAGTTTTGACCCCAAATTATTTTGTAAAGAATTAGAGAAAGCCGTTAGAACTTTATTGCCTTATGAAATAGATCAATTAAGAGAATGGCTTTTACAGTTTACAAAAGAAAAGCCTGAATTAAGACAATGTTTAATCTACATTAATTAAAATACAAGTCCCGATATTATTATCGGGACTTTTTTTATTTAGATTTTGGACTTATAATTTCTACATCACTGAAAGCTATAGCTCCTCGAACAACTCCAGATATGGTATCACGAAGCGCATTTATGATATGAATTTTTAATTCGTTTTTTGGATAAATTAAACTAACTTCTCTAGCTGGCTTTGGATCTTTAAATGATTTTAATTTAGTTTTACTTTTATCGTTCATGTCTAAAGTATGTAAATAGGGAAGTAATGTAGTACCCAATCCTTCGTCGGCCAATTTAATTAATGTTTCAAAGCTTCCACTTTCAAGTTGAAAATGACTATCTGCAATGAATTTATTGTTTTTACATAAATTTAATATTCCATTTCTGAAGCAATGACCATCTTGAAGTAGCAGTATTTTGTCTAAATCTAAATCTGAAATTTCGATTTCTTTTTTGTCAATAGATGCATGATTGGAAGGAACATAGGCTACAAAAGGCTCGTAGTAAAGAACAATTTCTTTTAAATTATCCTCTTCAAGTGGGGTTGCTGCAATCGCACAATCCAAATGACCATTCTTTAATTTCTTTATTATTTCTTCAGTAGTTTGTTCTTCAATAATGAGATTAACTTTAGGATATTTTTTGATAAAATTATTTAAAAACATCGGCAATAAAGTAGGCATTATTGTCGGTATGATACCCACTTTAAATTCTCCACCAATGTAGCCTTTCTGTTGATCTACAATATCTTTTATACGTCCAGCTTCATTTACTATATTTTTTGCTTGATTTACAATTTTTTCTCCAACCTCAGTTAGTAATATCGGTTTTTTGCTTCTATCAAAAATCAAGATGTCAAGTTCATCTTCTAATTTTTGTATTTGCATACTTAAAGTGGGTTGAGTAACAAAACATTTTTCAGCTGCTAAAGTAAAATTTTTGTGTTCGGCAACTGCTAGTACGTAATAAAGTTGAGTAATTGTCATTATTAGATAATTTGATACAAATATAAAAACTATCAATTAAATTTATAGCTTAAAGGTATTAAAATTTGTAAATTTGACATATAAAATTAAAATTTATGAAGTTAAATAGTCTAGGTTTTCCAGTTGAACAAACTAATGAATTGATAAAAGAATTAAATGGTTTGCTTTCTAATTTTCAGGTTTATTATCAAAATTTGAGAGGGTTGCATTGGAATATAAGAGGTAAACGTTTCTTCGATTTACATCTAAAATTTGAGGAGTTGTATAATGATAGTCAGTTAAAGATTGATTTAATTGCCGAACGTGTTTTAACTTTAGGAGGAACACCATTACACACTTTTTCAGATTATGTTGCAAATAGTAAACTTCGAGTAGGTAAAGATATATCAAATGATGTTGAGGCCATTGAGTTGATATTAGAATCGTTAAGTATACTTTTACAAATAGAGCGATCCATTCTAAATAAAGCATCAGAAATTAATGATGAGGGAACTAATTCTATGATGAGCGATTTTATCAGCGAGCAAGAAAAGACCAATTGGATGTTAAAAGCTTGGATGGAAGAAGATATTTAAAAAAACTATCGCCTTAGCGTGGTTTTTTATAAAAAAATTAAGAAAAAGTTTTTTTTGAAATACTAAATTCGCGATATGAAATTATTTGTGAATTTATTTCTATTTATATTTATTTCTTTTTTATCGACCCCAACAATTATAGGGATAGTTAATAAAGAAGTTAATATTTCTTACTTCTACAATATGTGTGAAGAAGAGGAAAATCACGCTCCATTTAATGAAATAAAAACTGTACCTTTTGCTAATTATTCTTTTTTAGTTTTTTCAACATCATATATTGAAAGACTAGATTTTGTAGTGGAACATATAATTAGTTTTGATAATCTAGCACATCAAATTTTTTCTCCGCCTCCAAACATTTTATAATACTAATAATTTTTTTTCATCACTCTTATAAAGAGGGATGCTCTTCTATTAACGTATTATAAAATTATCCATGAATAATCATTCTATTTTTTCCAATGTAAGAGGAGATCTTGCAGCGGGTCTTGTTGTTTTTTTAGTAGCATTACCATTGTGTCTAGGTATTGCTTTAGCTTCTGGTGCGCCCCTTTTTTCAGGTATAGTTTCAGGAGTAATTGGAGGTGTAGTGGTAGGCTTTTTAAGTAATTCGTCTTTAAGTGTTACCGGTCCAGCAGCTGGATTAACTGCTATTGTTTTAACCGCGATTACAGATTTGGGAAGTTTCGATATTTTCTTAGTTGCTGTAATTTTGGCAGGTTTAATTCAAATTGCTTTGGGATTTTTAAAAGCAGGTAGTTTTTCAAATTATTTTCCTACAAGTGTAATTGAAGGTATGCTGACAGCGATTGGAATCATTATAATTCTAAAACAAATTCCTCATGCTTTTGGTTACGATATTAATAATGAAGGTGACTTTTTTTACATAGAGAAGTCTGGAAATTCCACTTTAGACACTTTAATTGAGTCTGTAAATTACATTCATAATGGAGCTTTAATAATTACTTTATTATCGTTGGCCATTTTAATTACATGGGAAAAAGTTCCTGCTTTAAAAAAGTTAAAAGTAATTCCAGGAGCTTTAGTGGTCGTTGTTATTAGTATTTTATTGAACGAATTTTTCATTCAATCCGGTTCAAGTTTAGCGATTATTACCCAAAATCATCTTGTAAATCTTCCCACTTTTGCGGAAATTCAAAACGAATTTTCTTTACCTAATTTTTCTGCATTAACAAACGAAAAAGTTTGGATAGTAGCTTTAACGATAGCCGTGGTAGCCTCTATAGAAACCTTATTATGTGTTGAGGCTACCGATAAATTAGATCCTTATAAAAGATTCACAGATACTAATAGAGAATTAAAAGCACAAGGAATTGGAAATTTATTGAGTGGATTATTAGGTGGATTACCAATGACTTCGGTAGTGGTTCGTTCGTCTGCTAATATTAATTCGGGTGGAAGAACTAAATTATCCACTATTTTTCATGGATTTCTTTTAATTAGTTTTGCACTTTCTATTCCGTTTATTTTAAATAAAATCCCTTTAGCGGCTTTAGCAGCGGTTTTATTAATGGTTGGGTATAAATTGGCAAAACCAAGTGTTTTTGTGCATTTATGGCAAAATGGATATTCCCAGTTTATACCCTTTTTAGTCACGGTTTTAGCAGTTGTGTTTATCGATTTGTTAAAAGGTGTTGGTATTGGATTAGGAATAAGTATTATTTTTATATTATATCAAAATCTAAAAATTGCCTATTCTTTCAAAAAGGAGTCTTTCAAAGATGGAGATATAATTACCATGAAATTGGCTCAAGAAGTTTCCTTTTTAAACAAAGCAGCTATAAAAAATACTTTGGCGAGTATTCCTAGAGGTTCAAAGTTAATTATCGATGCTTCCAATACAAAATATATCGATTTTGATGTAGTCGAACTCATAAAAGATTTTAGAAACATAAAGGCCGATGACAAAGAAATAGATTTAACTTTGAAAGGTTTTAAAGAACAATACAATCTAGATACAGTTGAATTCAAACATATTAAAATTAAAGAAGCAAAAGAAGCAATATAATCAAGAATCATGAAAGCACATAATAAAGAAACTCAAGCCCAAATGACTCCTCGTAAAGCATTACAGTTTTTACAACAAGGGAATAATAGGTTTATAAATAACCTCAAAGCTAATCGAAATTTATTAGAACAAGTTAACGAAACGCGTGATGGTCAGTGGCCCTTTGCTACGATTTTGAGCTGTATTGATAGTAGAACTTCGGCTGAGTTAATTTTTGATCAAGGATTAGGAGATATTTTTTCTGTTCGAATTGCCGGAAATATTGTTAATACCGATATCTTAGGAAGTATGGAATTTGCTTGTAAAGTTGCTGGTTCTAAATTGATAGTGGTTTTAGGTCATTCCAAATGTGGAGCAGTCAAAGGAGCTTGCGATCATGTAGAAATGGGTAATTTAACCGAATTATTATCTAAAATTCAACCTGCAGTTTACGAAGAAAAGCAAACTACTGTTGAGAGAAGTTCAAAAAATAGTGAATTTGTTGAAAATGTTGCTGAAATTAACGTCAAGCGAAGCGTTAAAAGTATTATCGAAAGAAGTTATGTTTTAGAACAAATGTTAGAAAATGGTCAAATTGGAATTGTTGGAGCCATGCACGACATAGAAACTGGTGTTGTATCATTCTATGATGAGGTGATGTACATTAAGGATGATCTTAATCCCGAATTTACAGTAGCAGAATTACGACATTAATTTTTAATTTATTAAAATTTAAAAGCTTTCAATTCATAAAAAAATAGACTTGAATTGAAAGCTTTTTTTTATATTTGAATTTATACAATTGTATCATGAGCGATTTTTATAAAAAAATATTAGACAACAACAAAAAGTGGGTTGAGAGCAAATTAGCTATGAATCCTAATTTTTTTAAACGTTTAGCTGAAAAACAAAATCCACCATTGCTCTGGATTGGTTGTTCCGATAGCCGTGTTCCTGCAAATGAAATAATTGGAGCGGAACCGGGTGAAGTATTTGTGCATCGAAATATCGCCAATATGGTAGTACACTCCGATATGAATATGTTAAGCGTTTTGGATTATGCAGTTAATGTGTTAAAAGTAAAGCATGTCATTGTTTGCGGACATTATGGTTGTGGAGGAGTTAAAGCTGCAATGGGTAATACCTCAGTTGGAATTATAGACAATTGGATACGTCATATAAAAGACACGTATCGTTTTCATCAACAAGAATTAGATGCTATTGAAGATGAAAACGAACGATTTAATAAATTTGTAGAAATCAATGTGAGAGAACAAGTTATGGATTTGGCTAAAACATCCATAGTTCAAAATGCATGGAAAAATGGTCAGGAATTAACCTTACACGGATGGGTTTATGGTCTTAACGATGGTTATGTAACGGATTTAGATGTTAACTTTAGTTGTGATAAGGATCTTGATGATGTATATCAGTTGAAACTTTAATCATCTAAATTTTCATTAAAAGCAGATGGTAGCAACTGAGGAATAAATTTTATCAAAATAGGCAATAATAAGCCGCCACCAGGAAGTAAAAAAATAGTCAACGACGGAACTGTTTTACAGATGTCAAGTATTTGTTTTTTTACTTTCTTTTTTTCCTCTTTACTTAAATCTTTAGTAGTAGATTTGGCTAAAAGCTGCATCAATTCACCACTTTCTTTAATTTCTTTGGTTAATCGGTCTTTGTTGCGAATGATTAGTTTCGTGACATTTTTATTGGCTTGATCGTAAAAATGTTTAATTGGATTCGAATAGTTGAAAAATGGAATTTCCGAATGGTATTTACCAATAAATTCATTGATTTCCAAGGAACTTTTATTTAATAGTGAAGGTTCCAAATCCAATTCTAAACACAATTGTTTCAAGAAATTTTCTTCGTTAGTTTCTAATTTTTCATCGCTCCAAAGTGCCATTTGCGCAATATCTAACAAATATAATTTTTCCAATAACGAAGTATGACGTATCAATTTGATCTCGGATAATTCGATATTTTCAATAGTATTGAATTTGGTATAACGAATTGAATTTTCGAACAATTTCACCAATAATTCATCATATTTTGATTTTCGCTCTTTAATTTTTAACGCTAATGAGACAATTTTAATACAATCCGATTCTACATTTTTTAAGTAATCTGATGGTAATATTTCATTTTTTAAAAAATGCTCGAACGCCAAAACATCAATAAACAAAAGGGCATTAGTAATGATGTGCGAGAAATTCTTGCTAATGGTATTGTTATTTGTCTGAATTCGGTCGTCTATAATTTTTTCCAAGCGAGAACTGTATGTTCCTTCGGGAAGTAATTTTTTGATAAAGTTCAGATTTTCTGGCTGAATGATTTTATAAAATTGGTAAACCGAATTAATAAAATTTTCTTTTGTTCCGTTTGAATTTTCAATGCGATATAAAGAAAAAAGCGTATTTAAAAATCCCACCTTCGTTACTTCATCATACGACCATTTTGTAGTATTGATTTGATTTTGAAGTTGGTAACGTACTACATAACCATAAATAAACCCTGTGGTTCTACAATCTTCATAAAAAGACAATGTATTGCCTTGAAAATCAATGAAATTGTCATTATTTTCAGCAAAAAATTTGTCAATCCAACCGTTTGCAGATGGGTTTATCATCTTTATAATTTCTCTTTTAGGTATTTTCCTGTAACCGAATTTTTATTTTTTGCTACTTCTTCTGGCGTTCCAAAAGCAATTAACTTTCCTCCATTTTCACCACCTTCAGGACCAATATCAAGAATATAATCGGCACATTTTATTAAATCCAAATTGTGCTCAATTACAATTATTGAATGTCCTTTTTCCAATAACGCATCAAACGAAGCTAATAATTTTTTAATATCGTGAAAATGCAATCCCGTTGTAGGTTCGTCAAAAACAAATAGAGCTCGGTCTTTAATGGTTCCTTTTACTAAAAATGAAGCCAATTTAATACGTTGCGCCTCGCCACCAGAAAGGGTAGAAGAGGATTGCCCTAATTGTACATAACCCAAACCAACGTCTTGCAAAGGTTGTAATTTTTGCGTGATTTTGGTTTGTTTGTGTTCGGTAAAGAATAATAAAGCTTCATCAATGGTCATTTTTAAAATGTCGTCGATGTTTTTGTTTTCGAAAGTAACTTCTAAGACTTCTTTTTTGAAACGTTTTCCGTTACAAGCTTCACATTCTAAATGAACATCCGCCATGAATTGCATTTCGATGGTTACTTCTCCATCGCCTTTACACACTTCACATCTTCCGCCATCCACGTTAAAAGAGAAATGTTTGGCTTGATAATTTCGTAGTTTAGAAACGTTTTGTTTCGCAAATAAATCACGAATATCATCGTAAGCTTTGATATACGTAACCGGATTCGAACGCGAACTTCTTCCAATCGGATTTTGATCTACGTATTCGATATGTTTGATGTGTGAAAAGCTTCCGGCTAATTCAGTAAATTGTCCTGCTTTTTCTCCAACACCTTCTAATTTCTTTTGAATCGCTGGGAACAAAATTTTCTTAACCAAGGTACTTTTTCCACTTCCCGAAACACCTGTAATCACTGTTAGACATTCTAATGGGAAAGTGAAGTTTTCGTTCTTTAAGTTATTTTCTCTGGCGCCTATAACTTCGATATGATTCTTGAATTTTCTTCTAGATTTAGGTACCGAAATCTCTTCTTTTCCGTTTAGATATTTCGCAGTAAGCGAATCGGCTTTTATAATTTCATCATACGTTCCTTGTGCGACTAATTCACCGCCATGCGTTCCGGCTTCTGGACCAATATCGATAATCATATCGGCAGCTTTCATGATATCTTCGTCGTGTTCTACTACAATTACGGTGTTGCCTAAATCGCGAAGATTTTTTAAAACATCAATTAATCTTTCGGTGTCTTTTGGATGCAAACCGATGCTCGGCTCATCTAAAATGTACATCGAACCTACCAAACTACTTCCTAGCGAAGTGGCTAAGTTAATTCGTTGCGATTCTCCTCCAGAAAGCGAGTTAGAATTTCGGTTTAAAGTCAAATAACTCAATCCCACATTGTACAAAAAGTCTAAACGATTATTGATTTCGATTAATAAGCGCTTAGCCACTTTAGCATCGTATTCGTTTAATTCTAATTTTTTAAAGAAATCAATTAAGTTTACTATTGGTAAATCGACCAAATCAGAAATCGTTTTTCCGCCTACTTTTATAAAATTAGCTTCGTAACGTAAACGTTTGCCTTTACAAGTGGTACATTTTGTTTTTCCACGATATCTCGAAAGTAAAACACGGTTTTGAATTTTATAATTTTTCTCTTCTAATTCTGCAAAGAAATCATGTAATCCAGTGAAGTACGAATTTCCATCCCAAATTAATTGCTTTTGTTCGTCTGAAAGTTCGAAAAAGGGTTTGTGAATTGGAAAATCAAATTTATAAGCGTTGTTTACTAATTGATCGCGATACCATCCCATACTTTCACCACGCCAAGGAAATATAGCATTTTCATAAACGGATAAAGCGGTATTTGGAATCACTAAATCTTCGTCAATTCCGATAACACTTCCATAGCCTTCGCAGGTTGGACAAGCTCCGTAAGGATTGTTAAAACTGAACAAATGAATATTGGGTTCTAAAAACGTAATGCCATCCAATTCAAAATTAGAACTGAATTCTAGACGTTTTTTTGAATCAACTTCTTGCAAATAACAAATACCTTTTCCTTCATAAAAAGCAGTTTGAACAGCATCGGCTAATCTGTTATAGAATTCTTCTTCGTCTTTAACGACAATTCGATCAACGATAAGTAGAATGTCTTTATTGTCTAATTGGTGTTGGTCGATGGTATCCAAACGAACCATTTCGTTATCTACTAAAATACGTGCAAAACCTTGTTGTAATAAGACTTTTAATTTGTCTTCCAAAGCTCTTCCATCCTCTAAATGAATAGGGGCAAGCAATAACCAACGGCTTTCTAACGGCAAGTCTTTTACTTCATTGATAACATCGGAAACTGTATCTTTTTTGACTTCTTTACCCGAAATAGGCGAGTATGTTTTTCCTATTCTTGCAAACAAAAGTTTTAAATAATCATAGATTTCGGTAGAAGTTCCAACGGTGGAACGTGCATTACTGGTATTTACTTTTTGTTCAATTGCGATTGCGGGTGCAATTCCTTTAATGTATTCTACTTTTGGTTTGTCTAATCTCCCTAAAAACTGGCGTGCGTATGATGATAAACTTTCAACATATCTACGTTGTCCTTCAGCATATAAAGTATCAAATGCCAAACTCGACTTTCCAGACCCGGAAAGTCCTGTAACTACGACTAATTTATTTCTTGGAATTGCAACATCTAAATTTTTAAGGTTATGCAATTGAGCTCCCTTAATTATAATGTTTTTTTTAGGATCTAAAGTAGCAATATTGGGTTGTTTCATGGTTGTTTTTAAAAGATTTGCAAAGATAATAATTTATAATGTGACAAGCATCAAAATATAAAGTGGATTTAAATTTGAACTATTGGTAATAATACAATATTTTTACCCATAAATTACTATAGCCATATGGTCTCTTTTATTAAAAATAATATATATTTAATACTTCTTCTTACAGGTATATGTAGTGTTGCACAAGAACTCCCTCCAATAGTTAAATATCCATCAAGTGTATATCATGCGGGTAATCAAAATTGGATGATTTCTCAAGATAAAAATCATTTTATTTATTTTGCTAATAATGAAGGCTTATTAGAATTTAATGGATCTAATTGGAGTTTGTATCCATCACCAAATGAAACTATTATTCGTTCGGTAAAAGTAGTTGGTGATAAAATATACACAGGTTGTTATATGGAATTTGGGTATTGGAAAAGACAAGTAAATGGGTTGTTGAAGTATACCTCAATTAGTAATAAAATTAAAAACAAATTAATAGAAGATGAACATTTTTGGAATATAATCACAGTAGATTATTGGGTTTTATTCCAATCTTTTGATAGAATTTATGTTTATAATACTAAAGATGGTAGTTTTAATTTTATTGACAAACAACAGTATATTTTTAAATGTTATAAGGTTGAAAATTCTATATATTTTCAAGCAATTGGTGAGGGTCTGTATGAAATTATAAACGGAAAATCTGTATTGGTATCAGATGATTCTAGAATTCAAAATAACAGAATTGTTGAAATTTTTAAAGATAAAGAGGGTGTTTTGCTTCAAACAGAGAGAGCTGGGATTTTTAAATTAGAAGATAAAAAATTATCAAAATTTCATTTCTTGTCTGAAGCAGAAATAGAAATGAATACAATTTTTAGTGCTCAAAAGTTATCTAATGGAGGTTTTGCTTTAGGTACGATTTCAAACGGGATTTATATTTTAGATTCCAATGGGGAAATAAAAAATCATATCACACAAAATACGGGTTTAAGTAACAATACAATTTTGTCTATCAAAGAAGATTCCGATAATAATTTATGGTTAGGTCTAGATAATGGGATTGATTGTGTTAATTTACAATCACCTATTAAAAATTATAAAGATGATGATGGCTACTTGGGGACCGTATACACATCAATCAAATTTGATAACAAAATTTATTTAGGAACGAATCAAGGCTTGTTTTATAAAAATTCAGACGAAAATAGTAGATTTAGTTTTATCAACGGAACAAAAGGTCAGGTTTGGGCTTTATTTGAATATGATAATCAATTATTTTGTGGGCATGATTTAGGAACTTTCATAGTTAAAGAGGATAAAATCAAATTAATTTATAAAGAATCAGGAACTTGGAAGTTCAACGTTAATCCAAATAATAAAAACTGCATAATTCAAGGAAATTATGATGGATTATCAATTTTAGAAAAAACAAACAATGGTTGGGTTTTTAAAAACAAAATTAAAGGTTTTGATATATCATCACGATATTTTGAAATGGCGAATAATAATGTTTTATATGTTGGTCATGAATATAAAGGGGTTATAAAAGTTGAACTAAATAAAGAATTATCAAAAGTAAATCGATTTACGATACTAAACTCACCTAGAAAAGGTAAAAACATTGGATTAGCAAAGTATAACAACACGATTTACTTTGCCGGAAAACAAGGAGTTTATAAATTGAATTCAAAATCAAATAAGTTTGAAAAGGATAACCATTTGAGTGAAATATTATCAAAAGGAGGATATATTTCTGGAAAAATAAATGTAGATAAATCAAACAAAATGTGGTTTTTTACTAAAAATTCAATTTATTATTTTACTTCTGGAAATTTTGATTCTCAACTTAAAACACATAAAATTTCAATACCATTTTCGATTACTAATCCAATGACAGGTTACGAAAATGTTTCTCAAATAGGAGACAATGAATATTTAATAGGAAAAACAGATGGGTATTTCATTATTAATTTATCTGATTTTAAAGTTAAAACGCATAGTATAATATTAAATTCAGTTTCTGTCAACAAATTAGAAAATTCACCAAAGAATATTTCATTATCAAAAGAAATTGAGTTGCATCATTCAGAGAATAATATTGTTTTTAATTATTCGGTACCTCAATACGATAAATTTATAGATGTAGAATATCAATATTTATTAGAAGGCTTTCAGGAGCAATGGAGTGGTTGGAGTACAAAGTCTAGTGCTAATTTTAAAAATTTATCTCCCGGGGTTTATACATTAAAAGTTAGAGCCAAAGTTGCTAATACATTAGTATCTAATAGTATCGTTTATAAATTTGAAATCAATAAACCATGGTATGCATCAGGTTTTGCATGGATTATTTACATAGTTATTTTTATTATTTCAGTTTTTTACATTAATAAATCTTACCATAATTATTTTAGAAAGCAAGAAGAGAAATTAATTGAAGAGAATAATTTATTATTAGAAATAGCAGCATTAGAAAGCGAAAAGCAAATCATTAAACTTAAGAACGAACAGCTCGCTCAAGATGTAGATGCAAAAAATAAAGAATTAGCAGTATCTAACATGAGTTTGATTAAAAAAGATGAACTATTAGCTATTATAAAAGAGGATTTAAAAAAATCTGCTGAAACAAGCGATAATAAAAACCTAAAATCTGTCATTACTACAATTTCCAGAAATATAAATGAAGATGATTCTTGGAATGTATTCAAAGAAGCTTTTGATAATGTTGATAAAGATTTTTTGAAGAGAATTAAATTACTTCATCCAAACTTAACGTCGAGTGATTTAAAATTATGTGCTTATTTGAGATTAAATCTTACTTCAAAAGAGATTGCTCCTATGCTAAATATTTCGATTAGAAGTGTTGAAATAAAACGCTATCGTTTGCGTAAAAAGCTTAATTTGATGCATGATAATGGTCTTGTAGATTATATTTTAGGATTGTAACTATACAATTTGTATACTTTTACTACAACATTACCTCAACAAGGCGTGGTTTTATATCGCTTATATTCAAGATTTAACAAGTAATTATTTTTTCATTTTCTCAAGAATCAAAACATTTTTTGCGATATTCTTTTATTTGTTTGTAAAAATTATGTCATTGTATATTTTTTGTTGTGGTTGATAGGTTAGGAGTTATGGGTTTATTGAATAATTTAACATCTTGTTAACAAGATATAAATAGGTCTTGTAAGAATTAACCAAACTAAATTTTATTCACTTATGAAATTAAAGCCACAATTAAACAGATTTAGGGAAAATATTTTTCTTATTTCTATGTTATTCGTCTTTATTACATCTGCACAAGCTCAGAAATCAGTTTCTGGTAAAGTGGTGTCAGATGGGATTCCATTAATTGGTGCAAATGTGTTAGTAAAAGGTACTAATACACTAACAATTACCGATTTTGATGGAAAATTTAAATTATCAGTTTCTAATAATGCTGATAAACTAGTTGTTTCTTATGTAGGATATGCGACAAAAGAAGTGCAAATTACTAATGGAGAAATGATTATTAATTTAGTTGAGGATATTAATCAACTAAAAGAGGTAGTTGTAAACGTTGGTTATGGCACTCAAAAAAGTAAAAATGTATCAAATGCTATTTCAACGATCAAATCTGATGCTTTTGAGAGTCGTCCTATCTTAAATGTTGCTCAAGCAATACAAGGAAATGCAACAGGTGTTAATGTTGTACAAACTTCAGGGAAGCCAGGAGCTAGTTTTGATGTTCGTATTAGAGGTCTTAGCTCAATTAATTCTGGAAACACGCCATTATATGTGGTTGATGGAATTCAAACCAAAGATATTACGGGTTTAAATACAGAAGACATCATTGATATGGTAATCTTAAAAGATGCAACTGCAACAGCTATCTATGGTGTTAATGGTTCTACGGGTGTGGTAATCATTACAACAAAAAAAGGAAAGGCTAATAAAAATGACTATCAGTTTAGTTCTTATTTAGGTTTTTCTAAAGCGGTTAGTAATGTAGATGTGTTAAATTTATCAGATTATAAAACTTTATTAGGAGAGATAAATCCGAGCTATTTAACTACAGCTAATGATCCTAGATATGCAGGAATTTATACTGATTGGCAAGATAAAATTTTAAGAACAGGTGTTGATCAAAATTATAATTTTTCTTATGCAGGCGGTACCGAAAAATTAAAATTTTATAGTGCACTAGGCTATCAAGTTATGGACGGTATTATCAGTCCCTCTAATTACAAAAGATTTTCGGGTAAAATTAATTTGAATGCAAATCTAACATCTTGGTTGAAAACGGATGTAAGTATGAACGTAATTCAATCAGATGGATCGTATATTAGTGATAATAACAGTGTTGGACAAGGTGGAGCTGTTATGAGTGCTTTGGTTACTCCTTCATTTTTACCTGTTTGGGGTTCTGAATTGATGATAAGAGATACTAATCCTGATGGATCGTTTAGAGATGGATTTAAAGATGGACAATATGCTGTAAACCCATATCAATCTGGGTGGGAGAATCCAGTTTCTTTATTAGCAAGACAAAATGAAACAGCTGTTAATAGATATTTAAGTAGTGTAAGTTTTGATGTTAATATTTTACCGGGTTTAATTTGGAAACCTATGTTTTCATCTGATATAACAAGATCTGAAAATGTTCAATTTGTAGATCCATATAGCAATGTATGGGGTAGAAATGGCGAAAATGATCCTACTACAATAAAAGGTAGAGGAAGTAACACTCTTGAAAAATATGAGAACTTAAATTTTGAAAATACACTTAATTATTCTTTAAAATTTGATAACTCAGAT
Source organism: Flavobacterium fragile (assembly GCF_023634865.1). Classification (GTDB taxonomy): domain Bacteria; phylum Bacteroidota; class Bacteroidia; order Flavobacteriales; family Flavobacteriaceae; genus Flavobacterium; species Flavobacterium fragile. The sequence goes on along the minus strand of NZ_JAMLJN010000004.1, from coordinate 156,133 downwards.
TTAAAATTATTAGGAGGTATGTCGATGCAGAGTAATAATTATTATAAAGATGCAAATTCAGGAACTGGATTCAATGTTAATCAAACTCATTATGATTATGATGCTGCTACTAACAAGTCTTTTGAATTAAGAGAAAACAAAGTAAGAAGCTTGTCTTATTTTGGTAGAGTTACGTACACTTTGAATAATAAATACATTTTTAATGGAGTATTTAGAGAAAGTGGAGCTTCACAATTAGCTTCGGGTAATAAATGGGGATTTTTCCCAGGTGTCTCAGCGGCATGGATTATCTCTAACGAAGATTTCTTAGAAAGTTTTACGTCTGTTAGCGAATTAAAATTAAGAGCAGGATGGGGTAAAACGGGTAATTTATCAGGCTTACCAGCATATTCTAGTTTCGATTTAAATTATACAAATCCTTTAACCAATTCTACCACATTAGATCAAATTGGTAATCCAGATTTAAAATGGGAAACTACAACAGATCTTAATCTTGGATTTGATTTAGGATTATTTGAAGATAGAGTAAAATTTTCTGCAGATATCTATAAAAAGAATACAAAAGATCTTTTACAAATCATTTATTTCCCAGGTTTTTCAAAACCATATTATTATAATGCAGGAGAAATTGAAAATAAAGGTTTAGAGTTAAGTTTAAATACTAGAAATTTAACTGGAGACTTTAAGTGGAATTCGAATTTTAATATTTCCTTCAACAAAAACGAAGTTGTAGCTCTAGGTTTACTTAAGAAAATACAATTTCAAAATTTAACATCAGTAGGAGAAAGTGTAATTTTATTAGCTGAAGGAATTCCATTAGGAAGTTTCTATGGTTATAAAGTAGACGGAGTTGATCCAGCTTCAGGTTCTTTAATGTATCAAGATATTGATGGAGACGGACAAATTACTACAGATGATAGAACAATTATTGGAAACCCTAATCCAGATTATACATTCGGATTTAGTAATAATTTTAGCTATAAAGGATTTACACTTGATGCTTTAATTACGGGTTCTCAAGGTGGTGATATCTTTAATGCTTCAAGAATGGATTTAACATTAATGAGTAATTACAACAATCAATCTACTGAAGTTTTAAATAGATGGACTACTCCAGGGCAAGTTACCGATGTACCAAGAGCTAATGATCCAAATGCATTACACGTTTCTGATAGATACGTTGAAGATGGTTCTTATGTAAGATTGAAAGCGGTTACTTTAGGATATGAATTTAAATTAGAAAATTTGAAATTGAATTCTGTGAAATTGTATGTTACAGGACAAAATTTATATACCATCACAAATTATAAAGGTTTTGATCCAGAAGTTGGAGCGTTCAATAATGCTACAGGTATAGGACAAGGAATTGATTTAGGAACGTATCCTCAAGTTAAAACATTCATTTTTGGACTTAAAGCAAACTTTTAAAATTAAAATACTATATAATTATGAAATTAGTTAAAAATTATTTAAAAGCAATAACCCTTTTAATGGTATTGTTTTTATCATCATGTTCAGATTATTTAGATACAGAGCCAATAACTGAAGAAGCAACGTCTTTAAATAATGGAATTGTAATTGAAGATGCAGCTGCTGCTGAGTCTAGAATGAATGCAGTTTATGGGACTTTTGGTTCTGGCTATTGGCAATTAGACTTTTTATTAGCGGGTGATGGACAGTCTGATAATGCTTATATTGGAGCAGATAATCCTGCTATTTTTCAATATGAAGCTTTTCAAATGTTATCTACAAATTCTCAAATGAGAGGAGATTGGAATGACATTTATAATAATATCAATACATGTAATATTGTTATTAATTATGTTAATCAAGCTTCTGATTTAAGTCAAACTCGTAAAGATGAAATGATAGGTGAAGCGTCATTAATTAGAGCTTTAAATCATTTTCAAGCAGCTCAATTATGGGGAGATTGTCCTATAGCAACAACAGCTGTTTTTTCAATTTCAAGTGCTAACTTTGAGCAAGCTTTTAATGAATTATTTCCAGTAAGAAAACCTGTTGCAGAAGTTTATGACCAAATTATCTTAGACTGTTTAGTAGCAATAGATAAAGCTCCTGATGGATCTAATAAGTTTAAAGCGAATAAAATGGGAGCAAAGGCACTTTTAGCTAAAGTTTACGCTACAATGCCAAATCCAGATTGGACAAAAACGGTTCAATATTGTAATGAAGTTATTGCAGGTGGTTATTCTCTAATGACTACTTTTGATCATCTTTTTGATAGTGCTCATGAAGGTAATGATGAGTCTATTTGGGAAGTGAATGGTGGCGGATGGGGTAGCCCTATTGGTGCATGGAATACATTTATGTTTTTAGGTACTGATTGGAAAAAATTTAATGCTCCTTCTCACGATTTAGTTCAAGCATTTATTGAAAATGGTGATACTCAAAGAAGAGCATCAACAATAACTGTAGCAAATGTTGGTTGGGCTGATAATTATTGGTCTTCAACTAATTATCCTTTTGCTTACAAAATGAGAGATACTAACGGAAATCAAAATTTTTACATCGCTCGTTTAGCTGATATTTTATTATTAAAAGCTGAAGCTTTAGCTACTTTAGGAGATGTATCAGGAGCAATGGCTTTAGTTAATCAAGTAAGAACTAGAGCTGGAATTAGCACAATTACCGCTACTAATCAAACAGATGCAATTAACAAAATCCTTAAAGAAAGATTCATGGAGTTAGCTTTTGAAGGAGATCGTTGGTTTGATCTTAAAAGAATGGGTAAAGCAGTTGAAGTATTATCTCAACAAAGAGACGGAAACGGAGTGGTTTTACCAACAGCTTCAAATATCAATCAAAATAGACTTTTGTGGCCTATACCACAAGATAAATTAGATGCAAATCCATTATTAACACAAAATCCTGGATATTAATATTTAAAATCATAATCCATTAATGATAACTCTTTTTGAAAAATTCATTTAAATTGTAGTTTTCATTAATGGATTTTATTTTTTTGATGTAAAGATTAGAATGAAAAGTAGCTAGCTTAACATATTACAATTGTTAGTTCAGCTACTTAATATCTAATAAATTTAAATTTCAAGCAGTTACAATGTTCTTTTTGAATTAAATAAAATGGTTAAACTTATAAAAATATTGATATATATATTTTTACCTGTAACTCTATCTGTTTCTTGTTCAACACAAAACATTTCTAGCAAAACTAAAAATGTTGATGTTTGGATAACTAAAGCAGACGAGTCAGTAAAACTACATAAACAAACGTTAAATCTAAAATTTGGTATTAACAACAATTCTTATCCTAGTATAGAGATTGATACTTCTAAAACCTTTCAAAGTATAGATGGTTTTGGATATACTTTAACAGGAGGAAGTGTTGAGGTTATAAATCAATTGGTCCCAGAAAAGAAAAAACAGTTACTACAAGAACTTTTTGGAAATTCAACTCAATCTATAGCAATTAATTATTTGAGATTAAGTATTGGCGCTTCTGATTTAAATGCTCGTGTTTTTTCCTATAATGATATTCCTGAAGGTGAGACAGATGTTACGTTATCAAAATTCAGCTTAAAACCAGACGAGGAGTTGATTAAAATGGTACAAGAGATTTTAGTGATAAATCCTAACATTAAAATTATTGCAACACCATGGTCACCACCTATATGGATGAAAGACAACAATAGCAGTATTGGTGGTAAATTACAACCAAAATATTACAATGTTTATGCACAATATTTTGTAAAATATATCAAAAAAATGCAATCATTAGGAATTACTATTGATGCTATTACACCACAAAATGAGCCATTACATGCTGGAAATAATCCAAGTTTAAGCATGTCGGCTACGGAGCAAACAGATTTTATTAAAAATCATTTAGGTCCCGCATTTCGTGATGCTAATATTAAAACAAAAATTATAGCTTACGATCATAATTGTAATAAGCCAGAATATCCTTTGGAAGTTTTAAATGATCCAATTGCAAATTCTTTTGTTGATGGTTCCGCTTTTCATTTATATGAAGGTGATATTTCAGCACTATCTGTTTTACATGATGCACATCCAACAAAAAATGTTTATTTCACGGAGCAATGGACAGGTTCTGATGGGACTTTTTCAGGAGATTTAATTTGGCACATGAAAAACGTTATTATTGGTTCAATGTTAAATTGGAGTAAAACTGCTTTAGAATGGAACTTAGCAAATGATGTTAATTTTGGACCCCACACTCCGGGAGGATGTACACAATGTAAGGGTGCCATTACTATTGAAAACAGTCAGACTTTTAAAAGAAATGTAGGTTATTATATTATAGCACATGCTTCAAAATTTGTTCCTGCGAATTCAGTAAGAATAGCCTCTAAGCAAATTTCTAATTTACCAAATGTAGCTTTTAAAACTCCTGATAGAAAAACAGTGGTAATCGTTTTAAATGAAAATTCTACATCAGAAAATTTTAATATTAAAATAAATGATAAATCGGTTTCAACTTCTTTAGATGGAAGAACCGTTGCAACCTATGTCTTTTAATGTAATCACAAATGAATAAAGGATTTATTTTTTAGCGTTTTAACTGTAGTAATTTGTTCAAGGGATTGTGAATTGTATTTTATAATTTTTAAGTTGACAATTTATTGTTTTTACACATTTACAAAAATTGAAGTTTAATCTTTATTAAGATTTAGCTGAATTAGCAATAATTCTGTAAAAACTATAGATTTAAATTTAACATCAGCAACATTTGAAGTCGATTGTATTAAGATTAAAAGATTATAGTTTATTTTTTTAGTTAGTTTATTCAAAATAGAGTTTCTGTTTTGGTTCAATAGAAACTCTATTTAATTTTAAAAGAAATATGAAAAATTGTTCAAAAATAATTTTAGCTTCATTCTTATTTATTATTTGCTTTCAAGTTAAGGCTCAAACGTATGAGTTTATGACTTACAATATTCGATTAGATGTTGCTTCCGATGGAGATAATAGTTGGGCTAATAGAAAAGAATTTTTAATTTCTCAAATTCAGTTTTATGAACCTGATGTTATGGGAATTCAAGAAGCTAGACCTAATCAAGAAGTTGATATAATAAATTCTCTTAAGCAATATGATAAGGTAGGAATTGCTAGAGAAGGAATTGGCAAAGGAGAATCTTCCGCTATTTTTTTTAAAAAAGAAAAATTTGACGTACTTGAAACAAATACATTTTGGCTTTCAAACACACCCGATACTATTTCAAAAGGTTGGGATGCAGCATACAATAGAATATGTACTTATGCTTTATTTAAAGATAAAAAACGGAAAACAAATTTTTGGGTTTTTAATACGCATTTAGATCATATTGGAGAAGAAGCAAGAACGAATGGAATTCAATTAATCATTCGCAAAATAAAAGAACTAAACTCAAAAAATTATCCAGTTATTTTTATGGGAGATTTTAATTTGAATCCTACAGATAAAAGAATAATTGACATTAAAAAGGTTATGCATGATTCCAGAGATATTTCTGAGCAAGTAGCATTTGGACCAGTTGGAACTTTTAATAATTTTAATTACAACGAACCTGTTACAGAATTAATCGATTATATTTTTATATCGAGATCTAGTAATATACGAGTAAAAAAATATGGAATTTTGATTGATTCACGAAACTTAAAGTATCCGTCAGATCATTTTCCGATTTTGGTAGAAATTAAATTTGAACAATGAAAATATAGCTCACAATAAAGAACATTTTTTACCACAATCAAACACAAAATAGGTTACAATTTCACGATATGGTGTATCACTTGTAGCTTACACATTTTAAATTAAACAATATTATGAATAAATCAGTAATTTTACTTTTCAGCTATTTTGTCATTTTAGGATGTTCTTCTGTAAAGGAGACGACTTCAAGAAAAAATATACAAGTATATACATCCGCAAATGAAACCAATCTTAGGTTAGATAAATCTGACCAAACATACTATTTTAAAGAAATGAAACAGCCTTTGGAGACACAAGTTTGTGTTTTTGTGAATCCAAATAAAAAATTTCAAACTTTTTTAGGAATTGGTGGTGCTATTACAGATGCTTCTGCCGAAGTCTTTTCCAAACTGTCATCAGAAAAGCAACAAGAATTTTTAAATGCTTATTTTAGTAAAAATGAAGGTATTGGGTATTCAATTCTTAGAACAAACATGAATAGCTGCGATTTTAGTTCATCAAGCTATACTTATATTCAAGACGGTGATATAGATTTGAAATCTTTTGATATTTCAGTTGATAAAAAATTCAAAATACCAATGCTAAAAAGAGCAATGAATTTGATAGGTTCTAAAGCCACTTTTTACATTAGTCCTTGGTCGCCTCCAGCTTTCATGAAAGACAATAATAACATGTTAAAAGGTGGAAAATTGTTACCTCAGTATTATCAATCATGGGCAAATTATTATGTGAAATATATTGATGCAATTCAAAATGAAGGATTACCAGTATGGGGATTAACTGTTCAAAATGAGCCAATGGCCACTCAAATTTGGGAATCTTGTATTTATACGGCTGAAGAAGAAAGAGATTTCTTGAAAAATTTTCTTGGACCTACCCTTAAAAAAGCAGGTTTTGGAGACAAAAAAATCACTATTTGGGATCATAACAGAGATTTAATTACGCAAAGAGCTAGTGCAGTTTTAGATGATAAAGAAGCCAGTAAATATGTTTGGGGAATAGGATTTCACTGGTATGAAAATTGGAGTGGAGGCGATCAAATGTATGATAACATTGGAAAAGTAAATGAAATGTATCCAGATAAAAACTTACTATTCACAGAAGGTTGTGTTGAAAAATTTGATGCTAAAAATTACCAATTATGGGCTAATGGCGAGCGCTATGGCAAATCAATGATTAATGACTTTAATAATGGAACGGTGGGATGGACTGATTGGAATATCTTGTTAGATGAAAATGGTGGGCCAAATCATGTTAAAAACTTTTGTTTCGCTCCAATTCATGCAGATTTGAAAACTGGAGAACTGATTTATACACCTTCTTATTATTTTATAGGACATTTTTCTAAATTTATAGACAAAGGAGCTAAAAGAATTGCTAGTTCTGCTAGTAGAAGTAATTTGTTAACAACTTCATTCATGAATCCAAATGGAGAAATTGTAACAGTAGTTATGAATCATACGGATAAAGAGATTAAATATTTCTTAAGTGTTGGAACTAATGCTACAGAAATTATAATTTTACCAAAAGCAATTCAAACAATAATACATTAATAATGAAAAATTACATCCTAAAGTTTATTCTGTTTCTTTGTTTTCTTCCTGTGTTTTCGCAGCAAAATGACATTGATATAAAAGTTGATGAGTTAATCAAAAAGATGACACTTGATGAGAAAATAGGACAATTAAATCAATACTCAGGAGATAATACAGTAACGGGACCAATTACGATAAACCCAAATAAGCAAAACGAAATTAAGAGTGGGCAATTGGGCTCAATGCTTAATATTTTAGGAGTAAAATATACCCGACAATATCAGGAATTAGCCATGCAATCTAGATTGAAAATTCCATTATTATTTGGTCAAGATGTTGTTCATGGTTATAAAACTACATTTCCAATTCCTTTAGCTGAAGCTGCTAGTTGGGATTTAAATGCAATAGAATTAAGTGCTAGAATTGCTGCAGTTGAAGCATCAGCTTCGGGTATTCATTGGACTTTTGCTCCTATGGTAGATATAAGCAGAGATCCTAGATGGGGTAGAGTTATGGAAGGTGCTGGAGAAGATACTTATTTAGGTTCAAAAATCGCATTTGCCCGCGTGAAAGGTTTTCAAGGTAAAAAATTAGGCGATGTAGATGCAGTAATGGCTTGCGCTAAACATTTAGTTGCTTATGGAGCTGCAGTTGGAGGAAGAGATTATAATTCGGTAGATATGAGTTACAGAATGTTATGGGAAACTTATTTACCTCCTTTTAAGTCAGCTTTAGACGCTGGTGCAGCAACTTTTATGAATTCATTTAATGATTTAAACGGAATTCCTGCCACTGGTAATAGCTATCTTCAACGAGATATCTTGAAAGGAAAATGGAACTTTAAAGGTTTTGTAGTTTCTGATTGGGGTTCAATAGGAGAGATGGTCGCTCACGGATATTCTAAAGATAGTAAAGAAGCAGCTTTGCAGGCAATTACAGCTGGATCTGATATGGATATGGAAAGTAATGCTTATCGTAATAATTTAGCGGAGTTAGTTAAGGAAAATAAAGTCTCAATTGAACTTATTGATGATGCTGTTAGGCGTATTCTTTATAAAAAATTTGAATTAGGTCTGTTTGATGATCCCTATAAATTCTCCAATCCAAAAAGACAAAAAGCAGCTCTAAATAATCCAGAACACACAAAAATAGCACGTGATGTTGCGTCGAAAAGTATTGTTTTACTTAAAAACGAGAACAATGTTTTGCCACTTTCTAAAGAATTAAAAACAATAGCTTTTATCGGTCCTATGGTGAAACCAAAGCGAATAAATCATGGTTTTTGGGCGGTTGATTTGAAAGATGTAGATTCTACTTATATAGTTTCTCAATGGGAAGGTCTTGAGAGAAAAGTTGGTAAAAACACGAAATTGTTATATGCTAAAGGATGCAATATTGAAGGTGATGATAAGTCGGGTTTTCAAGAAGCAATTGCTGTAGCAAATAAATCTGATATTGTAATTTTGAGTATTGGGGAAGCATGGAATATGAGCGGGGAAGCCAAAAGTAAAAGTAATATTCATCTGCCAGGTGTTCAAGAAGACTTAATCAAAGAATTGCAAAAAACAGGTAAGCCAATTGTCATTTTAATTAATGCAGGTCGTCCGTTAATTTTTGATTGGACAGCAGATAATATGCCAACAATTGTATATACTTGGTGGTTAGGTTCTGAGGCAGGAAATGCTATTGCAGATGTACTTTTTGGAGATTATAATCCTTCTGGAAAATTGCCTATGACTTTTCCAAGAGATGAAGGACAAATCCCTATTTATTACAACCATTTTAATACAGGAAGACCATCGATTAATGATGATAAAAATTATAAATCTGCTTATATTGATTTGTCAAATTCACCTAAATTTCCATTTGGTTATGGAATAAGTTATACTACTTTTCAGTATTCAAACTTAAAATTATCATCTCATAAAATCAATAGTTTAGAAATAATTGAGGTGAGTTTAAATGTTACTAATTCAGGAAAATATGCTGGGGAAGAAGTGGTTCAGTTATATCTTCGTGATAAAGTGGGTTCAGTAGTAAGACCAATTAAGGAATTGAAAGATTTTATCAAAGTGCATTTAAATGTAGGTGAAACGAAAATAATTAAATTTACAATTGATAAAAGTAAACTTTCATTTTATAATGATAACCTAGACTACATCACAGAACCTGGAGAATTTGAATTAATGATTGGAGCTTCTTCTGAAGACATTCGATTAAAAGATAATTTTGAATTAGTAGAATAATGAAATTAAAATACAGCCTTATTGTTTTATTACTTTCAACAGTAATAACAAATGCTCAAACTTCTTTAGCTTCAATTTTTTCGGATAACATGGTATTACAACGTAATACAAAAATTCCAGTTTGGGGATATGATAAACCTAATACAACGGTTACCGTTAAGTTTCATCATCAAGTTAAAAAAGTAAAAGCTAGTAAAGACGGAAAATGGACTATCTATCTAAATAATGAAAATGCTGGCGGACCTTACACTTTGAGTGTTAAAGGAAGTCATTCAATAGAAATTAAAAATGTTTTAGTTGGTGAAGTTTGGATTTGTTCCGGACAATCAAATATGGAATGGTCTGTAGGTCAGTCTGATAATTCAAAAGAGGAGATTTTAAAAGCAAATTTTCCAACTATTAGACATATAAAAATACCTAAGCAAATAAATTCTGTACCCAATACAGATTTTAAAGATGCTTTTTGGCAAATTTGCTCACCTGAAACTGTAGCTGATTTTACGGGTGTGGGTTATTATTTTGCAAAAGAGTTAACACAAAAATTAAACATTCCAATAGGTTTAATTAATGCTACCTGGGGAGGTACGAATATTGAAACTTGGATCAGTAGAGAAGGTTTTGAAAATAGTAATGAATTTAAAGAAATGATTGCTCAAATGCCAAAAGTCAATATCGATTCTTTGTTAGAAAGCAAAATGATTGTAGCTAAAAAAGATATTGAAACATTACAAAAATCAAAATTTACAACGGATAATGTTCCTTTTTACAAAGATTTAAATTTTGATGATAGTCAATGGTTAACGTTGAACCAACCACAACCATGGGAAGAGCAAATTCTAGGAAATTTTGATGGAGTTGTTTGGCTTCGAAAACACTTTACATTAAATGAAAAACCAAAATCTGTTGCATTGGAAATTCCTGCAATCGACGATAATGACGAAACTTTTGTTAATGGAATAAGAGTTGGCAAAACCAATGGTTGGGATGCAAAAAGAAGTTATTTAATTCCAACAGAAATCTTAAATATTGGCGACAATGTAATTGCTGTCAGAGTTACAGATACAGGTGCCGGGGGAGGAATGCATGGTCAGAGTAAATCTCTAAAAATTGTGACAGATAAAGAAGAAATTCCTTTGAGTGGATTATGGAAATTTCAAGTAGAATCTATCTTAAATAACGTTAACCAAAACGAATTTCCATCCTTGTGTTACAATGCCATGATTCATCCATTGATTCCTTTCGCATTTAAAGGAGTTATATGGTATCAAGGTGAAAGTAATGAGCAAAGAGCCTATCAATATAAAAAAGCTTTTCCTTTGTTGATTGAGGATTGGCGTTCTAAATTTAAGTCAGATTTTCCATTTTATTTTGTGCAGTTAGCAAGTTTTGTAACAAAAGGAAACAGTAACGAAGGATGTGCATGGGCTGAACTTAGAGAAGCACAAACTCAAACTTTAAAACTTAAAAATACTGGAATGGCTGTATCAACTGATTTAGTGGTTAATCCATTCGATATACACCCAACCAACAAACAAGATGTTGGAAAACGTTTAGCAGCTATCTCATTGCATAATACTTACAATCAAAAATCGGTTTGTTTTTCTGGGCCAACTTTCAAATCATTCAGAAATAGTGATGGAAAAACCATTCTGACTTTTGAAAATTTAGGTTCTGGATTAATGACTAAGGATAAATATGGGTATATAAAAGGTTTTGAAGTGGCTGGAGAAGATAAAGTGTTTCATTATGCAAAAGCAGAGATAGTATATGATAATGTAGTTATAACATCTAACAAAGTAGCAAATCCTATTGCAGTTCGTTTTGGGTGGATGGGTGATGCTTCTGAATGCAATTTATTTAACAATGAAGGTTTTCCCGCTGTTCCATTTAGAACAGATGATTGGAAATTAAGTACAGAATCTGAGAAATATAAAATCAATTAACTTATAAATGAATAAGCTCGTTTTATTATTTTTAATTACAGTAACTACAATTTTTGGACAAACGGAAACAAAAGGTTTGATAAAATCTGAGATTTCTAACTCATTTTCCTTGAATTATATTTTATCTAAACCTGATAATACAAAGGAATCCAAACCATTAATAGTTTTTTTGCATGGCTCTGGTGAAAGGGGAACAGATTTAGATAAACTAAAAATACATGGTCCGCTAAATTATATAAAATCAAACAAGCTTGATGCTTACATTTTGGCACCACAATGTCCACAAGACAAATATTGGAATTCAGAAGAATTATATTTATTAATTCAAAAAGTAATCAAAGAACATAAAATCGACCGCTCTAGAATATATTTAACAGGTTTAAGTATGGGGGCTTGGGGAGCTTGGAATTTAACATTTGAACATCCTGAATTGTTTGCAGCACTAGTTCCTATTGCAGGATTTGTAGATAGAGTTCCAATGGTTGAAAACTGTAAAATTAAAGAGATTCCCATTAGAATTTTTCATGGTCTTCAGGATGATGTGGTGAGTGTTGATTATGCTATAGCAATTTATGATAAATTGAAAGCTTGTCATAACGATATAAAATTTGAAATTTTTGAAGATGCTAATCATGATAGTTGGTCGCGAGTTTACAATAATCATGAAATTTACGATTGGATGTTAGAACAAAACAGACAGAAACAGCAATCAAAAAAATTAGTTTGGGAAGAAAATTTTAATGAAGCAAAATTAAATGATGCCGCATGGAATATTGAAATGGGCGACGGTTGTCCTAATTGTGGATGGGGAAATAATGAAAGGCAATTGTATACCAATTCAAATCATAGGATTGAAAATGGAAATTTAATCATTACGGCTAAAAAGGAACAAAATAAATATACATCTACAAGAATAACTACTAAAAACAAGCAAGAGTTTAAATATGGTAGAGTAGAAGCTAGAGCTAAGTTACCACAAGGAAAAGGGATTTGGCCTGCTTTTTGGATGTTAGGCGCCAATATTTCAGATGTTGGTTGGCCAAAATGTGGCGAAATAGATATACTTGAATATGTTGGTAAGGAGCCAAATTTTATCTACACAACTTTGCACACCAATGATAGTCACGGAAATTCAAAAAATTCAAAAAAAACTAAAATAGATAGTATCGAAGAGGGATTTCATGTATATGCGGTAGATTGGAACGAACAAAAAATGGAGTTTTATGTAGACGATTTATTAGTATATACTTTCCAACCTCAAGTTTATAATGAGAACATTTGGCCTTTTGATCAAAAATTTTTTATTATTTTAAATATGGCAATAGGAGGAAATTTTGGAGGCCCTGAAGTTAATGATGCTATTTTCCCACAAGAATTTATAATTGACTACATTAAAGTATATCAATAATTCGATTTTTATTTCAAAAATATGCGTTTAGATATCCTTAAACGCATTTTTTATTAAATTTTTTCAATTAAAATGTTAAATTTCAATTGAGGATTTGTATTTCAATTAAATTTTATGTTAAATTTGAATAATTAATCTCAAAAACAGCAATGCCTATACAATAAAAATACTTTTTAGAACTCGATCTTAATTAACTAAAAGGTATTGTTATGGCTAATCTTGTACTTCCTGATGCGGTTTTGGTAAAAAATTATATAAGCGGAGATGAATCTGCTTTGGCTACGTTGATAGAAAGACATCAATCTAAAATCTATGGGTTTATTTATTCTAAAATAAATGATAGAGATTTATCAGATGATATTTTTCAAGATACCTTTATTAAGGTAATTAAAACCCTAAAATTACAATCGTATAACGAAGAAGGAAAATTTTTACCATGGGTGATGCGAATTGCTCATAATTTGGTTGTCGATTATTACAGAAAAGCTAAAAAAATGCCTTATCAAAGAGATTCTGAAGAATTTTCAATCTTTAGTTTTATGACTGATAATAGTTTGAATGTAGAAGGACAAATGATATCGGAACAAGTTGAATTAGATTTGACTAAATTGTTAGAACAACTTCCTTTGGATCAAAGAGAAGTTATAATGATGAGAATGTATCAAGATTTAAGTTTTAAAGAAATAGCTGATTTAACAGGTGTTAGTATTAATACAGCCTTAGGTAGAATGCGTTATGCTTTATTAAATTTGAGAAAAATTATAGAAAAAAATCAAATTATTTTGACCAACTAATACTAAAAGTAAATTTTTGACGTTATAGATTTAAACAAACAAATATCTATACATGGCAAAACTTTACTCTAAGAAAAAATTAGCAGCTCAAAAGATGAAACCTAAAAAAGAAACGATTGCGTTTTTACTCAATTTTTCAAAAGCATTGAGTATACATAAAGTAGGAAATTCAAGTTTTGAAATCATCGCTAATTAAGAAAAATGCCTCAAAGAGATTTGAGGCATTTTTTATTTTCTCAAGATTTTTTCCATTGTTTTTCCTTTCGCTAATTCGTCAATTAACTTATCCAAATAACGCACTTTTTTCATTAATGGGTCTTCAATTTCTTCAATGCGATAGCCGCAAATAACACCTGTAATTTTAGTAACGTTTTCGTTCAATTGAGGTGCTTGTTCAAAAAAAGTTTCGAAATCTACTTTTGTGTCAATTTGGGTTTGAAGGCTTTCTTGTGTGTAACCGGTTAACCAACAAATAATTTCATCAACTTCTACTTTTGTGCGATTTTTTTTCTCCGCTTTGTTTATGTAATGAGGATAAACACTCGCAAAGATCATATGATTTACACTTTTTGATGCCATTTATTTCGTAATTTCGTTTAATATACTCTTTCTTCCAATCGTCTTCGTAATTATATCTTTCTCTAAATTCCAGCCACGAGCAGGAGAATATTCTCTTCCGTACCAAATAATTTGTAAGTGTAAATCGTTCCAACATTCCTCAGGAAAAATACGTTTGGCATCTTTTTCTGTTTGTTGTACGCTTTTTCCGTTTGTTAAGCCCCAACGATACATCAATCGATGAATATGCGTATCAACTGGAAAAGCAGGAACTCCAAAAGCTTGACTCATAACCACACTCGCTGTTTTGTGTCCCACTGCAGGTAACGCTTCTAAAGCCTCAAAACTTTGCGGTACTTCACCATTGTATTTTTCAATTAAGATTTCGGATAAACCGTGAATTCCTTTCGATTTCATAGGTGATAAACCACACGGACGAATGATTTCTTTAATTTCTTCCACACTCATTTTTACCATATCATAAGGATTATCAGCTTTCGCAAATAAAAGAGGTGTAATTTGATTCACACGAATATCGGTACATTGAGCTGAAAGTAATACAGCGATTAGTAGGGTATAAGGATCTTTGTGGTCTAGAGGAATTGGAATTTCAGGATATAATTCATTTAACGTATTTATAACGAATGTTACCTTTTCACTTTTGGTCATTTTTAACTAAATTTGATTCGTAAAGTTATAAAGTTAAAGCGCAATATCAAAATTCAATTTCATCAAAGTGTTTCGATTCTTTTAAACATTTAACCTTTTAAACCAAAAACAAATGACAACATTAAAAGCTGGAGATAAAGCCCCAAATTTTTCAGGTTTAGACCAAAGTGGCACAACTCACACATTAACCGACTACAAAGGAAAGAAATTAGTTGTTTTCTTCTATCCTAAGGCAAGCACACCAGGCTGTACAGCAGAAGCTTGTGATTTAAGAGATAATTTTGAAAGATTTAAAGCCAATAATTATGCTTTGTTAGGTGTTAGTGCCGATAGTGCTAAAGCGCAAGCAAAGTTTATTGAAAAATATGAGTTACCTTTTCCGTTGTTAGCTGATGAAGATAAATCTGTAATTCAAGCTTTTGGTGTTTGGGGACCTAAGAAATTTATGGGAAAAGAATATGATGGTATTCACCGAACTACTTTCGTAATTGATGAAAACGGAATTATCGAAGAAGTAATTTCGGATGTGAAAACAAAAGCACACGCTGCTCAGATTTTAAAATAAAAAAAAGCTCGAAGATTTTCTTCGAGCTTTTAATTTATATTCTAAAAATTCCTCCAACGGTTAAGATTCTTTGTAAGAACCAAAAATTTTGTTCGGCTGAATCTGCTTTATCTTGTGTGGTTCTGATGTTGTTCATTTCTATGTAACCTCCTTTTAATTCGGTTTGAATGAAGAAGTGTTTAAAGAAAGTAACGTTTAGACCTACTTTTGCCGATAAACCATAACCTGCAATGTTAAATTCGTCATAACGATCTTTACCTAGAAGGGTTGTATTTGTTCTTGGATATAAAAATCCACCACCTACACCTTCTGTAATGTTTACTTGAATTTTATCCGTATTGTTAATTCTGAAAAGTTTTGAAATATCATCTACACGAGAAATTTCAGTGTTTACATAATTTAATCCGTCAGTGTGTTCAAACAATAAGAAATCTTTATCTAAGGTCAATTGGCCATCAGCTGGATTTTCATTGTAAGTACCCGGATTTGGATAATAACCTGAATAATTTACTCTTCGGTCATTATACATTACATATTTCATGTGGTCAAATCCGATAGAAATGTTGTAATGATCCGAAATAAAATACCCAATTCGAAAGTTTGTTTGTGGAATTGTCATTCGGGCTGGGTTAAAATAATCTAGATGAAATCCTTTTGGTTTGTCGTGAGCGGATACATTATGAAGCGTAAAATCATAATCGGCTCCTTTAAATCGAATGTCTGATTTAGAATACGATTCGCGGTTTCCACCCCAAAAAATATAGAATTTTCCTTTGTTTCGAGCTGTGTATTTTTCAGGATTTTCGACTGTTTCTTGCGAAAAGGTGTACTGTGAAAAAACACAAAAAGTTAGTACAGCCATTAAAAATGGATGTTTCATTTGAAGTTAGTGATAATAAATAATTAAAATTAAAATTGATTTATCGTTTTACGGATGGCCACAAGTTTTGTCATTAAACCTTCAAAATAATCTAAATGTAACATGTTAGCGCCATCACTTTTGGCATTTGCAGGATCAAAATGTGTTTCAATAAAAATTCCGTCTACCCCAACAGCGATACCTGCTTTTGCAATAGTTTCAATCATGTCTGGACGACCACCTGTTACACCTGTCATTTGATTTGGTTGTTGTAATGAGTGTGTAACATCTAAAACCGTTGTAGCGTATTGTTGCATAGTTGGAATTCCTCTGAAATCTACAATCATATCTTGATAACCAAACATGGTTCCTCTATCAGTCACCATAACGTTTTGGTTATTACTATCTAAAACTTTTTGAACGGCATGTTTCATACTTTCTGGACTCATGAATTGTCCTTTTTTCAAGTTTACCGTTTTTCCAGTATTAGCAGCAGCTACTACCAAGTCTGTTTGACGAACTAAAAAAGCTGGAATTTGTAATACATCAACGTATTCAGCTGCCATAGCGGCATCTTCGTTGGTATGGATATCAGTAACGGTAGGTACACCAAACTCTCTGGATACTTTCTGAAGAATTTTTAAGGCTTTCTCATCACCGATTCCCGTAAAACTGTCTACTCTTGAACGATTAGCTTTTTTGAACGAACCTTTAAAAACGTAGGGAATTTGTAGCCTGTCTGTTATAGCAACAATTTTTTCAGCAATTCGCATCGCCATTTCTTCTCCTTCAATAGCGCAAGGACCAGATAATAAGAAAAAATTACCACTATCGGTGTGCTTTATTTGGGGGATATTTTTTAAATTCATTTGTGTTGATTTGATGATGCAAAGATAAAAATAAAAACCTTTAATACAGCAGTTTTAAAGGTTACAAATGTTACACTTAAATAAAAAGTTTTTAAATATTAATCAAGGGTGTGTTTTTTTATTTTAAATCCTTTTGGACAAAGAATCTTTCCTTTTTCATAAATATTAAAGTATAGTGTTATTTTCGCAGGATTATCATCTATAGTAACTTCGTAAATACTGAGAGTCCCGGCACCCATTAAACTATTTTTAGTAGGGAATGGACAACACATATCAATTTTTTGATATGATATTTTTTCTCCCTTAAGACCTTCTAAGCCATTGAAATAGTAGGCTACGTTAATATCTTCTTGTTTTTCATGTATGAATCCAATATTAATTGGATAATCTGGGTCGTAACCATATTTGTTGTCAGATGCATATTCAGTAATAACATATGCTTTATCTTTAACAAGTGGTCGTTTAGCTGTGTTGTCCACGTTTTTTAAGGTTGACTTTGTACTAACACAACTCGTCATAAAAAATACAGACAGTAAGGTTAAAAAATATTTCATTATGATGCTGTTTTGGTTTTAATCATATAAGCAACAATCGCACCAAAAACCACGCCTATTGAAATTCCACTTGATATATTTTGCCAAATGTATGCAGTAAGATTAAAATAGCTCTGTGCTTGTTCCAAAGTCATTCTTTTGCTCTCAACCGATAAAGATATTAACCTTTCAAAATATTGAGGTGAAATAAATTCGTGTGTAATAAATTGTGTTATGGGAGAAAAAACAGCAATGATAAAAGATATCACGATTGAAGAAATAAATCCTTGTCGCCAATTCATGTTGTTTTTATAGTAATTTTTCTTTTTATCACGTAAGGCTAAGTAATACAATAGAAAAGAGGGAAAAATGTACAACAAAGTGAATACCATTTGCCATTTGATTTTTTCATTGTGAAAACCCAACTGTTTTTCTAATGTCATCCAAGCCAAAAAAATAATTACAGAAATAATGGCCCATTTGAATTCGATAGTAAATTTTTTCATATGGTGAGGTTTAGTTTGATAGCCCAAATTTACTATAAAATGTAACAAAAGTTACAAATCCCGATTTGAATTTCTATTTTTGCCAAAAATAGCATTACTATGGAACTAATTTATGGCACTTGGCATTGGGCTATTTCGGGATTTTTCATCGGAATCACCATGCTAATTTTAACCTATTTCGGAAAATCATTTGGGATGTCATCTAATCTTCGTACCATGTGTACTATGGCAGGTGCTGGAAAATTTAGTGATTTCTTTAAGTTGGATTGGCGCGAACAAAAATGGAGCTTAGCGGTTGTTTTAGGTGCTTTTGTAGGTGGATTTATTGCCTTTTATTTTCTTTCGAATGGGAGTGGGGTAAATATCAATCCTAACACAATTACACAATTACAAACTTTAGGAATTGATGCTCCAAACGGAAAATTAATGCCAGACGCTATTTTTAGTGTGGAAACGCTACAATCTCCCAAAGGATTCGCAATTTTATTGATAGGAGGATTGTTAATTGGATTTGGAACTCGATATGCCGGTGGTTGTACATCTGGGCATGCTATTTCGGGTTTGAGCAATTTTCAGTTACCATCTTTAATTGCAGTTATTGGTTTCTTCATCGGTGGATTGGTAATGGCTCATTTTATTCTACCTCTAATTTTTAAAACTATATAAGTATGAAATTAGTACGTTTTTTTCTAGTTGGAGTTTTCTTTGGAATTGCATTAACTAAAGGTGAAGCTGTTTCTTGGTACCGTATTTATGAAATGTTTCATTTTCAATCATTTCATATGTATGGAATTATGGGAGTGGCTTTTTTTACTGGGTTTGTTGGTCTTCAATTGATAAAAAAATATAAGGTAAAAGATTACAATGGTCTCCCTATTAATATCATTGAAAAAGAACGTGGGTTTTGGCGTTACATTATTGGTGGAAGTTTGTTCGGTTTAGGTTGGGCGTTAGTTGGGAGCTGTCCTGGACCTATTTTCATACTTTTAGGAACTGGAACTTATGCTATTGCTTTGGTCCTGATTGGGGCGTTACTTGGAACTTATATTTATGGTTTAGTAAAAGACAAATTGCCTCATTAAAGTTAAGTTAAAGTAGTCTTTATTTCAATGCATTACCGTTAGAATTTTGTAAATTTGTTATTTATTAAATCAATATAAATGGAAACAACAATTCATATACAAAATTTAAAATGTGGTGGTTGCGCGAATACTATAACTAAAGGTATTTCAGCCATTGATGACATCCAAAATGTTTCGGTAAATGTCGAGGAAAGTATTGTGACATTCTCTTATGAAACAGAAGAGCAACTAAACGAAGTGAAAAATAAATTGAAATCACTTGGGTATCCTGAAGATGGTGAAGCCAACACTCTTGGATCAAAAGCAAAATCCTATGTAAGTTGTGCTATTGGAAAAATGAGTTAAATAAATCCTATTTTTTTTACATTTTTTTTTGTTTGTAAGATTTTTTTATTTTTATT
This sequence comes from Flavobacterium fragile, assembly GCF_023634865.1. Lineage (GTDB taxonomy): Bacteria > Bacteroidota > Bacteroidia > Flavobacteriales > Flavobacteriaceae > Flavobacterium > Flavobacterium fragile. Next base: position 136,470 of record NZ_JAMLJN010000004.1, on the reverse strand, counting down.
TGTACAAATAATTATTAATCTATAAAAAATTACTTACTCATGAAAAAAATTTTATTTCTTTTCGTTTCAACATTGGTGTTAGGTTTAACTTCTTGTAGTAAAGATGATGATTCTTCATCTTCTTCAACTGGACTAGAAGGTAGATGGGAATACTCTCAAGAAGGTGCAATTGTTGGAGGACAAGAGGTTTTAGCTCCTTACGAGCATGAATGCAGTTCACAAAAAGACTACACAGAATTTCTAGCAGGTGGTGTAATGAAAGATTACTATTTTGATACGAATTGTACTCAAGATTTGAGCCAAGGATCATGGACTAAATCAGGAAACTCGTTAACTGTTAATTTTGGAGGCGAGATTGCAACCGCAGAAATTGTAACACTGAATGCTACAACTTTAAAAGTGAAAATTGTTTTTTCTGGAGAAACTTTTATACAAGTTTTCACAAGAAGGTAATTAAAAACTTTTCATACATTCTAAATCCCGATTTATTCGGGATTTTTTTATTCCTAATGGTATCATAAGTATTATTTATGGTTTACTAAATCTCATATTCACTAATTTTCGTACTTTTGAAAGTATAAGTAAAATATCCTAAAAACGTTATGAAAATTGTAGTATCACCAGCTAAATCATTAAATTTTGAATCGCCACTTCCTGTACAAGATTTCACCGAAAGTTTGTTTTTAAAAGAAGCGGAAACCATTCAAAAAACGCTAAAAAAGAAAAAGCCAAAAGATTTGATGGAGTTAATGGACATTTCGGAAAAGTTGGCCGATTTGAATTGGGAACGCAATCAAAATTGGGCCTTGCCTTTTACTTCAGAAAATGCGCGCCCAGCAGTTTATGCTTTTGATGGTGATGTGTATACGGGATTGGATGCATATTCAATTCCAGCGGATAAAATAGCTGTTTTACAAGAAAAATTAAGAATTTTATCAGGTTTGTATGGTATATTAAAACCGCTCGATTTAATGCAGCCGTATCGATTGGAAATGGGAACTTCATTGCCTATCAGTGCAAATAAAAACTTATATGAATTTTGGAAAAAGAAACTCACAAAAGCTTTAAACGACGAGTTAGAAACCGATGAGCTATTTTTGAATTTAGCTAGCAATGAGTATTTCTCTGCGGTTGATGCAAAAGCTTTAAAAGTTCCAGTTATTACTCCAGAATTTAAAGATTACAAAGACGGAAAACTAAAGATGATCAGTTTTTATGCGAAAAAGGCAAGAGGTTTGATGGTTCGATATATTATTGATACCAATGCAGAAACGATTGACGATTTAAAACAATTCAATTACGAAGGGTATGCCTTTGATGCTAATTTGTCTAAAGGAAACACCTTAGTTTTTACCCGATAACATGAAATTACACCTAAACGATACGTTTAACAAAGAGTTAACCGCTGATACGGATACTTCAAATACTCGAAGACAAGTTTTTGGAGCTTGTTATTCATTTGTAACGCCTCGTGTTCCCAGCAATCCTCAATTACTTCATGTTACAACTGAGGTAGCTGATTTAATTGGTTTATCTAAAGATGATCTTACATCTAAAGAGTTTTTAGAGGTGGTTTCAGGTAGTAAAATATTACCAGAAACCCAACCTTTTGCAATGGCGTATGCCGGACATCAATTTGGGAATTGGGCGGGACAATTAGGTGATGGTAGGGCCATTAATTTGTTTGAAGTTATAAACAATAAGAAACGTTGGGCACTACAGTTAAAAGGAGCAGGAGAAACTCCTTATTCACGAAATGCGGATGGTTTAGCAGTATTACGTTCTTCTATTCGGGAACATTTGTGTAGTGAAGCGATGTTTCATTTGGGAGTTCCCACAACGCGTTCATTGTCTCTAGTAACCACTGGTGATAAAGTACTACGTGATATTTTATATAATGGTAATCCAGCATATGAAGACGGAGCGGTGGTGTGTAGAGTAGCACCTTCGTTTATTCGTTTTGGAAATTTCGAATTGTTAGCGGCTCGAAAAGATTTGCCAAATTTAAAGGCATTAGCAGATTACACGATTCACCATTTCTATCCACAAATTAAAGAGACAGGAAAAGAAAAGTATTTGGCTTTTTATCAAGAAGTAGTGAATCGAACGGTGGATATGATAGTAGAATGGCAACGTGTAGGTTTTGTTCACGGTGTTATGAATACGGATAATATGTCGATTTTAGGACTCACAATTGATTACGGTCCTTATGGTTGGTTAGAAGATTATAATCCTGATTGGACTCCTAACACAACCGATGCTGAAGGAAAACGTTACCGATTCAGAAACCAACCTGATATTGCGTTGTGGAATTTGATTCAATTAGGAAATGCTTTATATCCTTTGATTGAAGATATTCCAGCTATGGAAACTATTTTGAATAGTTACAGTCATCATTTTGACGCGAAATTTCCATTGATGATGCAGGAAAAATTAGGACTAACTTCAGTATATGATTCCGATTTTCAGGATGAATTGACAACCTTATTAACGGCTTATGAAACAGATATGACAATTTTCTATCGCAATTTAGCTAATGTTTTAAAATCAGATTCGCCCGAAATTGCCTTATCAAAAATAGAATATGCTTTTTATCAATCGGATGCTATAGTGACAACAATAAAAACTAGTTGGTTCAATTGGATGGAAGCTTATCTTAAAAAGTTAAATGAAGATTCTATTTCTGATACAGATAGAAAAGTTAGGATGAATAAAGTGAATCCAAAATACGTATTACGAAATTACATGGCACAATTAGCTATCGATGCGGCTGAGAAGGAAGATTATACTTTGATTAATGAATTTCATGAGTTACTAAAACATCCTTACGATGAGCAACCACAAAATGAGAAATGGTTTGCTAAACGACCAGATTGGGCACGAAATAAAGTAGGGTGTTCGATGTTGTCTTGTAGTTCTTAGATTTATTAGCAAAAGTAACAAAAAGGTTAATTTAACATGTAAGTCATATAAGAAAAAAATAAGTGAAGCAATACGTTGAATAAAGCTCATGTAAGATTTTAAAGATTACGCTAATTTTTATAATCTGTGTTCCAAAAACTTGAAACCTGAAACCTGAAACAAAAAAACTATGAAAAACTGGAATCCAATTACAACCGACCAACAAGTAAAAGATATTGTTCAAAAATCATATGAAAAACCACAAATTATTTTTAAAGATAGTGTAACTTGTGGTATTAGTGCTTATGCAAAAGAACGTTTAATTAATGGAAATGATTTATTAACCGCGAAAGCGGATTTTAACTATTTGGATTTACTTTCCTATCGAAGTGTATCCAATTTTATAGCGGATGAATTAAATGTGATACACCAATCTCCACAAGTTATAGTTTTGAAGGATGGGGAAGTAGTATATCGTGTTTCACATCACAGCATTCAAGCGGAAGAAATTGCGAAGTATTTGTAAAGAAGTTAACAATACAAAACAAATCCCATTCCTTTAGCTAAAGCTCCGTATTTTTCGAATAATTCTTCAACAATATCGGTTGCATCATCATATTCCTGACATAAGGAGAAGAACGGATTATCAATTATAGTGCTCAGAATAGGAGCAGGATTGCGATATCCTGAAATCGAGATAGCTCCTGTTACATCCAAAAAATATTGAGCAGTTTCGGAATCTAAATCTAATTGTAGCGTATTTGCAAAATGAATGCGTTTGTTAGTTAGTTTGCCCTCAAAGAATTCTGCTATTTCTTCAAAGCTATACAAATAATTGTCAATTATGATATTGTTATCTCTTCCTTGAAACACGAAGTAGATAATTTCATAATCACGGAAGTTTCGATCTTCGTAAAGTAAAGTAGATAAGCTTTCTTCTAATCCTTCTATGCTATAGCAGGTTTGGTATACATTTGTAATGTGATATTCTAAAGCCAATTTTTCCAATGATGGAAGCATTACATTTAAAGTTTCAGAGTTTTTGTCTGATACACCATCAAGACAAAAAAGTTTGCTATTATTTGACATTTAATACTTTTAAAGTTGAAGTTGTTCGTTTGTTTTATCTAAGTCTTCGTAGAGCTAATCCGTAGATGCTTCATAGATACTTCATAGATACTCCATAGATACTCCATAGTTGTAGTACCCCTGAGATAAGGCCGACAATAAAAACAAAAAAAGCACTTCAACCGAAGTGCTTTTGTGGGGAGAGCAGGATTCGAACCTGCGAAGGTGTAACCAGCGGATTTACAGTCCGCCCTCGTTGGCCGCTTGAGTATCTCCCCAAACCAACGTGCTTATTTGACTAAGCGGTTGCAAATATAGAATTGTTTTTTATTCTTACAAAGGATTTTGCTACTATTTTATGGACTATTTTATAATGTTCTGTAAATGAAAAACATAAAAAAATCTCCTAAAGGAGATTTTTTACATAATTTAGAACATTGAATTATTTTACGCCTATAAGTTCTTTTACTTTAGCTCGTAATTCATCTCCTCTTAAGTCTTTTGCTACAATATTTCCTTTAGCATCAAGTATGAATGTTGCAGGAATTGATTGTACATTGTATTGTTTTGCAATAGGGTCTTCCCAAAATTTAAGATTTGAAACTTGAGTCCAAGTTAAACCATCTTTTGCAATTGCTTCTTTCCATTTTGCAGCGTCTTTATCTAAAGATACTCCGATTATGTTCAATCCTTGCGGGTTAAATTCTTTATATAATGCGACTACATTTGGATTTTCCATTCTACATGGTCCACACCATGATGCCCAAAAGTCAATAATGGTAACTTTTCCTAATGATTCTTTAAGAGTGATTGTTTTTCCTTCTGGTGATGGAGCTGAGAAGTTAGGCGCAGCTTTACCTATTACTACTGCTGTTTTTGCCGCAATTGTTTCTTTAAGACGTTTCGCATTTTTAGTAGCCTTTACTTCATCAGATAATCCATTGAATAAAGTATTAATTTCATCTGTACTTAAGTAATTACGCATCATAAAATTCTCTAATAATAACACAGATAAAAATGCATCAGGATTATTTTTAATAAACTTCTTAGAAAAACCATTCATTTCCTCTTGAAATTTTTGAAATTCTTTTCTCAATGCGTTAATAGCTACTGTATCTTTATTACGTTGCGCCATGAGCATTTTAGGGCCATTTTCTTTTTGAAATTTCATCCCTTTTTTTGCAATAGCTTTAGAATCTTCATTGAATTTGTGAAAAATATCATTGTTTTTAGTTCCCTTTAAAGAGGAATTTTGAAGAGAATCTTTGTTGATTACTGTTACTATTGTGCCATTTTCCAAAATAACAGGGAGGTTAAACTCTTGTTCTTCAACTCTAATAAAACCTAACTCGATATCTTCTACGGTGCCTTTAAGTTCGAAAGTACCTTTCTTTACTATCCCCGTATCTTTAACCGTTGAGCCTGTTTCTGTTGGAACTTCAATAAAAACTTTCTTGCCGTCAGCAATTCCAGAAATGGTTCCTTCGATTACAAATTCGTTGTCTTTAAGATTGTTGCATGATACAGTGAACATAAGAACACTAAAAATAAATAAGACTTTTTTCATTTTCTATTAATTAAATTTTCGCAAATGTATTTAAAATAAGTCAGGAATGAAACATAAAAATATGTCAGAAAAATATAAATTTGATTAAGCAAAGTTTTGTTAATCAAAAATATAGTCGTAATTTTGCACACCTTTTGGCGAAAAAGCGTTTCCATCAGGTAATCAATTATTTATGTAAAACACTGTTGATGTTTTCTCTTCGCAGAAAGAAACGCAAGAAACGCAACATACAAATTTTTAATCAGCATGTCTGAAATTAACAAAACACAAGAAGAGTTTTTAGCGAATTTTAACTGGCACAACTATGCAGAAGGTATCGATGCAGTTGACGAGAAAAACTTACAAGAATTTGAAACTTTAGTAGAGAAAACTTTCGTATCAACTGGAGACGAAGAAGTTGTTGAAGGAGTTGTTGTAAGAATTACTGATAGAGATGCTATCGTTGATATTAACGCTAAATCTGAAGGTGTAATCTCATTAAACGAATTCCGTTACAATCCTAACTTAAAAGTTGGTGATAAAGTTGAAGTATTAATCGACGTTCGTGAAGACAAAACAGGTCAGTTAGTATTATCTCACAGAAAAGCTAGAACTATCAAAGCATGGGATAGAGTTATCGCTGCTAATGAGTCTGGAGAAATCGTTAATGGTTTCGTAAAATGTAGAACTAAAGGTGGTATGATCGTTGACGTATTCGGAATCGAAGCATTCTTACCAGGTTCTCAAATTGATGTAAAACCAATCCGTGATTACGATCAATATGTGAATAAAACTATGGAATTCAAAGTAGTTAAAATTAACCACGAATTCAAAAACGTAGTTGTATCTCACAAAGCTCTTATCGAAGCTGATATCGAAGTTCAGAAAAAAGAAATCATCGGTCAGTTAGAAAAAGGTCAAGTATTAGAAGGTGTTGTTAAAAACATTACTTCTTACGGGGTATTCATCGACTTAGGAGGTGTAGACGGATTAATCCACATCACTGACTTATCTTGGTCAAGAATCAACCACCCATCTGAAGTATTAGAATTAGATCAAAAATTAAACGTTGTAATCCTTGATTTCGATGATGAGAAAACAAGAATTCAATTAGGCTTAAAACAATTACACCCTCACCCATGGGATGCATTAGCCGCTGACTTAAAAGTAGGTGACAAAGTAAAAGGTAAAGTAGTTGTTTTAGCTGATTACGGCGCTTTCATCGAAGTAGCTGAAGGTGTAGAAGGTTTAATACACGTTTCTGAAATGTCTTGGTCTACTCACTTAAGAAGTGCTCAAGATTTTATGAAAATTGGTGATGAGGTAGAGGCAGTTATCTTAACTCTTGATAGAGAAGAAAGAAAAATGTCTTTAGGTATCAAACAAATGACTCAAGATCCATGGACAGATATTACAGCTAAATATCCAGTAGGTTCTAAACACACTGGAATCGTGAGAAACTTTACTAACTTCGGAATTTTCGTAGAGTTAGAAGAAGGTATCGACGGTTTAGTTTACATCTCTGATTTATCTTGGACTAAGAAAATCAAACACCCATCTGAATTTGTAAACGTAGGTGATAAATTAGATGTAGTTGTATTAGAGTTAGACGTTGAAGGTCGTAAATTATCTTTAGGTCACAAACAAACTACTGCTAATCCTTGGGACAAATACGAAGATGCTTTCGCTGTTGGAACTATCCACAACGGAACAATTTCTGAAATTGTTGACAAAGGAGCTACTGTAGAATTTGGTGACGATATCGTTGCTTTCATTCCTACACGTCACTTGGAAAAAGAAGACGGTAAAAAATTGAAAAAAGGTGATACTGCTGACTTTAAAGTAATTGAGTTCAACAAAGAATTCAAAAGAGTAGTAGCATCTCATACAGCTATCTTCAGAGAAGAAGAGGAGAAAAACGTTAAAGCTGCAACTGAAACTACTTCAGCTCCAGCACAAACATCTACTTTAGGTGATAATAACGATATTCTTGCTGAATTAAAAGCTAAAATGGAAAAAGGAGGTAACTAATCTCAATTTTCTCTATATTTTAAATCCCGAAAGTAATTTCGGGATTTTTTATTGGATAATATATTTATTTATCGTAATATTGCAATATAATAATTTATAAAATAATGGGAGTATCTAAATCTGAATCTTTTTCGGTAGCACATAATGAAATGGCAAATTTGTTCAAAGCTTTATCTCATCCTGCTAGGGTGGCAATTGTAGAATATTTGTTGTCGGTTGATACTTGTATTTGTGGTGATATTGTAGAAGTGTTGCCGTTAGCGCAACCAACGGTTTCCCAACATTTAAAAGAATTAAAAAACGCAAATATTATCAAAGGAAGCATAGATGGAACTGCAATTTGTTATTGTATTAATCCAGATACTATAGAAATTATAGAAAAGTATTTTGGTTCCATTAATCAGCAGCTTAAAAATAAATGTTGTTAAAAATTATATCAAAACAAAAAAAACTTAAATATGAAATTATCTGAAATTAAATCTGAATTAAAAAAGTTAACCACAATAGCTTTTCAATTACCTAATGGTGAATTAGTCCCAAACCATTTCCATGTTACAGAAGTAGGAAAAGTATCTAAACATTTTATTGATTGTGGAGGAATTGTTAGAACAGAGGAACTGGTGAATTTTCAACTTTGGGAAGCTAATGATTATGATCACAGATTGCATCCAGAAAAATTAATTCACATCATCGAACTTTCAGAAAAAACGCTAGTATTACCCGACTTAGAAATTGAAGTCGAATATCAAATGAAGGAAACCATCGGTAAATTTAGCTTAGATTTTGATGGAACAAATTTCTTGTTAATTTCAAAACTAACGGATTGTTTAGCAAAAGACAAATGCGGCATTCCAACTGAAAAACCAAAAGTTAAAATAGGCGAGTGGAAGCCAAAACAAACTTCTTGTTGCACACCAGATTCAGGTTGTTGTTAATATGGAAAATACTAAAAATCAACATTGGGAAACTGTTTTTACTACAAAAGCGGAAAATGAGGTAAGTTGGTATCAGAAACAACCTCAAACATCTATTCAGTTAGTTCAAGCTTGTAAAGTGGCTAAAGATGCTAAAATTATTGATATTGGTGGAGGGGACAGCTATTTGATTGATAATTTATTGGAATTAGGTTATACAAATTTATTCTTGCTAGATATTTCAGAAGCTGCTATTGAACGTGCTAAAAAACGATTAGGCGATAAAGCTCAGAATGTGACTTTTATAGTCTCCGACAGTTTGCATTTTCAATCGGATGAAAAATTTGATGTATGGCACGATAGAGCATCTTTTCATTTTTTTACGGAAGTGAATGAAATCGAACAATATAAAAACAATGTCATTGTAAATACCACTCAAAATGCGCATTTAATCATTGGAACTTTTTCAGAGGATGGTCCGTTAAAATGTAGCGGTTTACTCATAACACAATATTCAGTTGAAAAAATGGAAGCGGTTTTTGGCGAAGATTTCGAATTAGAAAATTGCTTTACCGAAGATCATCAAACACCTTTTGATACTATTCAGAATTTTATTTTTTGTCATTACATAAAGAAATAGTATGTTAGAAAATTTATCAAAAACTATCGAATCAATTGCTAAAATTGAAATTTCAGATGAACGTAAAGTAGTTTTACAACCGTTAATGGATTATATCCAAAGGAAATTGAATGTTGATGAAGAGATTCGATTGAACTTTATTTGTACTCATAATTCTAGAAGAAGTCATTTGTCGCAAATTTGGGCACAAACCATGACTTTTCATTTTGGAATTCAAAATATTTATTGTTATTCTGGTGGAACAGAAGCAACGGAGATGTTTCCAAAAGTGAGTGAAACGTTAGTAAATCAAGGATTTCAATTTCAGAAATTGAGTGAAGGACTAAATCCAGTATATGCTGTGAAGTTTGATAACAATCAACACCCTATCATTTGTTTTTCAAAAACGTATTTTGATGATTTTAATCCGAAAAGCAATTTTGCAGCTATCATGACATGTAATAATGCAGATGAAGGATGTCCTATGGTTTTTGGTGCTGAGGCACGATTTCCAATTATGTACGACGATCCAAAAATGTTTGATGGGACTGATATTGAGGACGAAAAATATGCGGAACGTAGTTTGCAAATTGCAAGCGAAATGTATTTTGTATTCTCTCAAATAAAATAAAAATATGAAAAAACGATTAGGTTTTTTAGACAGATTTTTAACGCTTTGGATTTTTTTAGCGATGTTAATAGGTGTGGGAATTGGTTATTTTATTCCTAATTCGGCCAATTTTATTAATACCTTTTCATCAGGGACAACAAATATTCCGTTAGCTATTGGATTGATTTTGATGATGTATCCACCTTTAACCAAGGTCGACTATAGTAAAATGGGTGAAGTATTTCTAAATACAAAAGTTTTAGGTGTTTCTTTATTATTGAATTGGGTAATTGGACCTATTTTGATGTTTACTTTAGCCTTGTTGTTTTTGAATGGTTATCCAGAATATATGATTGGGGTAATCTTAATTGGATTAGCCAGATGTATTGCTATGGTAGTTGTTTGGAATGATTTAGCAGAAGGAAATCGAGAATATGCAACAGGTTTAATAGCTTTAAATAGTATCTTTCAAGTTTTACTTTATAGTATTTATGCTTATATTTTTATTACGATTTTACCACCTTACTTTGGTTTTGAAGGTTCGATTGTAAATATCAGCATTGGTCAAATTGCGGAAACTGTTGGGATATACTTGGGAATTCCTTTTGTCTTAGGTTTTTTAAGTCGCTTTTTTTTAATAAAATGGAAAGGTAACGATTGGTTTATAAATCGATTTATTCCTTTTATTTCTCCTATAACTTTGATTGCATTACTTTTTACTATTGTATTAATGTTTAGTTTAAAAGGAGAATTAATCATTCAAATTCCTATGGATGCGGTTCGGATTGCAATTCCTTTACTTATTTATTTTGGAGTTATGTTTTTAGTGAGTTTTTTCGCAGGTAAATATTTTGGTGCGGATTATTCCAAAACGACTTCAATAGCATTCACTGCAACAGGAAATAATTTTGAATTAGCTATAGCAGTGGCAATAGGTGTATTTGGAATTCACAGCGGACAGGCATTTGCAGGTGTTATTGGACCTTTAGTTGAAGTTCCCGCTTTGATAATTTTAGTTAATGCGGCTTATTGGCTGAAACGAAGATGGTTTTAATAATAAAAAAACTCTCAAGAAATTGAGAGTTTTTTTTATTTGTCAATTGAGCCTAGAACTCGTTTCATAAAATCATTTAAAGCGGTTTTCTTATCTGCACCATTTTTTACAGCTTGATTCACTTCAAGTGCACCGTACATATTAGAGATAAGTTCGGCAATTACGTCCAATTCTTCATCTTTTAAAGATGAAACTTCACAAAGATTTTCTAAAACTTCTATAGTTTCAACGATGTAGTCTTGATCGTTATCTTCAATAAATTGAGTTAATTGTTTTATAACTGGTAATTTCATTTTTTTTGAGTTTAAAAGTTTATAAGGTTAAAAGTTTAAAAGTATTTTGCTTTTAGTTTTCAAGGTAATATGAATAAAATATTAAGTATTTTATTAACATTACTATTTAACCACTTAAACTCTTAAACTTTTAAACTATAATATTACACTACTTCTTTTACTAATTCAGCTAAAACTTCCGCTTTGTTAGTTTGTGTTTGATTCACTAATATACCATTTTTAAAAGTAGCAAATGTAGGTAAATTATCCACTTTAGCTAACTTTCTAGATTCAGGAAATTTCTCAGCATCTACAACTACAAAAGGTACTGATTCATTTTGAGAAGCCATCATTTTGAATTTTGGTTTCATGATGCGACAATTTCCACACCATGAAGCTGAATATTGTACCACAACTGTTTCGTTAGAGGCAATAATTTCGGCTAAATTATCTTGTTCAATTTCTGTAAACATTTTCTTTGATTTTAGTTAGACAATTTGTCAATGTGCCAATTTTTATTTAATTGACACATTGATAATTGACATATTATTTTAGTGAGAAGCTAAATAAGCAGCAGTAGAATTTCTATCAGCACTCATAGCATCTTTTCCTTCTTCCCAGTTAGCTGGACAAACTTCACCTTTAGTTTGAACGTGAGTATAAGCATCAATTAATCTTATGTACTCATTTACGTTTCTTCCTAATGGCATATCGTTTACGCTTTCGTGGAATACTTTTCCATCTTCGTCAATTAAGTACGTAGCTCTGAAAGTAACGTTAGAACCTTCTAAGATTTCATCATTTAAATCTTCGTTATAAACCCATTCTGCATCTAAAATATCTAAAGCAGCTGCTAAGTTTCTTGTTGTATCAGCTAAAAGTGGGTAAGTAACACCTTCGATACCTCCATTATTTTTTGGTGTATTTAACCAAGCAAAGTGAACTTCATTTGTGTCACAAGAAGCACCAATTACCATGGTGTTTCTTTTTTCGAACTCACCTAAAGCAGCTTGAAAAGCATGTAATTCTGTTGGACAAACAAAAGTAAAATCTTTTGGATACCAGAATAAAACTACTTTTTTCTTATTGTTTACCGCTTCTTCTAAAACGTTAATTCTTAAGTTGTCCCCCATATGAGAGATTGCGTCAACTGTAATGTTTGGGAATTTTTTTCCTACTAAAGCCATGATTATTTATTTAAAAGTTATTAATAATTTTCACACCGCTAAATTACGAATTGCAACCCGAATATAATATGATATTTATTATATTTTTAGATAAAACAATAGATAAAACTTATTATTATTTTTAAAATTAAAATTTTTACTTATTTGATAAAGGTTGGTTTTTGTTTGTATGAACTAAGCAATAAAATCCTATATTTGTTTTTCAAAAAAATTAAAAACAACCTTAAAAATATGAATTTTTCCAGTTTATTCAGAAGAAAAAAAGTTGAAGATATTTTAAGTCAGGTAGCCAAAAATGAAGCTGAAGGCCATAATTCATTAGGTAAACATTTGACAGTTAGAGATTTAACCGCTTTTGGTATTGCAGCTATTATTGGAGCGGGTATTTTTAGTACAATTGGAAAAGCTAGTGCAGATGGAGGTCCCGCAGTAATTTTCTTATTTATTTTTACAGCTATTGCTTGTAGTTTTGCTGCTTTTGCTTATGCAGAATTTGCTTCGATGGTACCAGTTTCTGGTAGCGCTTATACCTATTCTTACGTTGCATTTGGTGAAATCATAGCATGGATTATAGGTTGGGCATTAATTATGGAATATGCTGTTGGTAATATAACCGTAGCTATTTCATGGAGTGATTATTTTACGGGATTACTCGAAAGTGGTGGTATGCATTTGCCACAATGGATGCAAATGGATTATCTAACAGCATCTAAAGGATTTGAAGAAGCTACTGCATTAATGAATGGAGGAAAATCATTTGAAAATTTGTCAGAAGCTTTACAAGCATCTTATACTGCTTGGACTACATCACCAACTATCGGAAACTTTCATATAGTGGCTGATTTACCTGCATTATTGATAATTGTCATTATAACGTGGTTGGTTTACAGAGGAATGAAAGAATCTCGTAATGCAAGTAATTTAATGGTGGTTGTAAAATTATGCGTAATATTACTAGTTATAGCAGTTGGTATTTTTTATGTAGATACTGCTAATTGGGATCCATTTGCTCCAAATGGTGTTGGAGGTGTTTTGAAAGGAGTTTCAGCTGTCTTTTTTGCTTACATTGGATTTGATGCTATTTCAACCACTGCAGAAGAATGTAAAGATCCTCAACGTGATTTACCAAGGGGAATGATGTGGGCCATAATTATTTGTACGCTTTTATATATCATTATCGCTCTTGTTTTGACGGGAATGGTTAATTACTCTGATTTAAATGTTGGTGATCCGCTAGCATATGTTTTTGATAAATTAGACTTAAAATGGATGTCGGGAATTATTGCTATTAGTGCTGTTGTTGCAATGGCTGGGGTATTATTAGTTTTTCAAATGGGACAACCTCGAATTTGGATGAGTATGAGTCGTGATGGTTTATTACCTGAACGTTTTTCTCGAGTACATCCTAAATTTAAAACACCTTCTTTTGCTACAGTGGTTACTGGTTTTGTAGTAGCGGTTCCTGCTTTATTTTTAAATTTAACAATGGTTACTGACCTATGTAGCATTGGAACATTATTTGCTTTTGTATTAGTTTGTGCGGGAGTTTTAGTACTTCAAAATAAAAAAGATATTCCAAGAGGAAAATTTAAAACTCCTTATGTTAATTCTAAATATGTATTTCCACTTATCATTTTAACTGGGATTATAATTGCTTTTACAGTTAATAAAACTGCTACAATGGATTTTATAACAAATGAAAAACAAATTAATAATCCAGCTACAATTGTAACTTCTCTAGAAGAAAATCAAACAAAAGAAGTATTCCTATTTTTGAAAAATAATGGTTATGTTACAGATGATAGCACAGACTTGGAAGATGTTTTTAGTAAGATTTCACAGGATGAAGTGGCATACAAAAACATAGTAGACTCTTTGCCTATTGATCAAAAATTAAAATATGAAACAGGTCTAGATCTTTTTAAACATAAAATCCCAATGTGGATATTTTTGATTTCTTTATTGTTTTTTGCAGTTTGGTCTTGGAAGCAAAATCTTTCTTTAATTCCATTGCTTGGATTGGTTAGTTGTTTATATATGATGGCTGAATTAAGTGTTTGGAATTGGATTTATTTTGGAATATGGCTTTTAATAGGTTTATTAATTTATTTTGGATTTAGTAGAAAAAACAGCAAACTAAATACTAAAAATTATAATTAAAAAAAGATCCCGATTTAATCGGGATCTTTTTTTATTTCTTTAAGTGTAAATCAAAGTAATCTGCAATTTTTGCATACATGTGAATTCGATCTCTTCCACCTACGTTATGTTCATGATTTGGATATAAGAAATAATCTACTTGTTTTCCTGCTTTGATACAAGCTTCAATAAAATTCATGCTGTGTTGTTGCACCACTACAGGGTCTTGAGCTCCGTGAATAATCAACAATCTTCCTTTTAAATCTTTTGCTTTGTTTAATAAAGACGTTTTTTCATAGCCTTCTGGATTTTCTTGTGGTGTATCCATATAGCGTTCCCCGTACATGATTTCGTAGTATTTCCAATCGATAACTGGTCCACCAGCAACACCCACCTTAAATGTATCAGCATAATTAGTCATTAAAGAAGTCGTCATAAATCCTCCAAAACTCCATCCAAAAACCCCAATTTTATCAGCATCAACAAAAGATTTTGATTTTAAGTATTCAATTCCTTTCATTTGATCTGCCATTTCGTTTACGCCCAAATTTCTATGAGTAACTTCACAGAATTTTTTACCACGAGAATCACTTCCTCTATTGTCTAACGTAAATACTACGTATCCTTTTTGAGCCATATAAATATCGAAGAATCCAGCACCACCTAACCAACGATTGTTTACTAATTGAGCATGAGAACCTCCGTAAACATAAACCATTACTGGATATTTTTTAGTAGCATCAAAGTTGCTTGGGTAAATTAATCTTCCGTTTAATGGTGTTTTTCCATCAGGAGAAGTTAAGGTTACGAATTCGATTTTAGGTAAATCAATTTTTCCTGTAAATGGATTTTCGGCTTTTACTAAAGTAGTATTCGCCATTTTATTTTTGATGTTTAAAATCGAAATTTCGTTTGGAGTGGTTAAATTGCTGTATTGGTCTAAAATCATGGTTCCATCTGAAGAAACGGAAGCCGTATGAGTTCCAGGAACAGTTGTTATCTGAATGGTTTTTCCCGATTTTAAATCCACTTGAAACAGTTGACGGTCTAATCCATTATTTGTTGTTCCAATATAGTTTATTTTTGTGTTAGTAGCATCAAAACCAAGCATATCTTTAACAACCACATCTTTATGCCCTAAGTTTTTCAATAATTTCCCATCAGTATTGTACAAATACATTTGGTTGAAACCAAAGAAATCCGTTTGGTAAATAAATTGAGTTGGGTTATTTGGAACAAAAGTCAAAGGATGTTGTGGCTCTACCCAAGTTGTTGTTTTTTCTTCGAATAATGTTTTTACAAAAGCACCTGTAGCTACATCATATTTATTGAATTTCAAATGATTTTGTTCGCGATTTAATATCCCAATAAAAATATGTTTTCCTGTCGATTCCCAAGACACCATAGTTAAATATTGGTCTTTTGGTTCGCCTGTTTGAATTGTTACTTTTTTTCCTGAAGCAACATCGTAAATTACCAAAGTTACATTCTCGCTAGTCATTCCAGCCATTGGATATTTGATATCTTTGTTCGTTGCTTCGCGTTCATTCCAATTGGTAAGCGGATAATTGGCTACCATAGTTTCATCTTTGCGATAGTAAGCTAATTGCGTTCCTTTTTCATTCCACCACATACCTCTATCAATGCCAAATTCTTGACGGTGTACATAATCAGAACCGTTTACGATTGCTTTGTTTTCGTCGTTAGTAACTTCAATTACCTGCCCAGATGGAGTCGTAATTCGAATATTATTTTCTTGTAACCAAGCTACATTGTTATTAGAAGCGAATTTTGCCTGAGTACCTTCAACGGCATAACTAATCACAGAAGTAATTTGCTTTGAAACTACATCATACGTTACTTTGTAATTGTTTTTCTTGCCTGCAACTTCCGTTTCAAATGTATTTACTGTTTTCCAATTGATTGCAAACGGAAACGTTCTTATTGTAAATTCATCATTTGAGATTTTCGATTTCAAAGCGGTTTCAAATTCAGCTTTTGTAGCTAAAGTAGAGGCTGTCCAACCGTTAGCAGCGCTTTTTTCAATTAAAGAAGAAAAGTCAGTACTTAAATAGGTGATGGATTTTGAATCTTTACGCCATTGTTGCGCATTTTGTGTTGTTGGAGCATATTTTCTTGGTCCTAAAACGGTTTCTTCAATGGTTAAATTTTGCGCAACGGCAAAGCTTCCAACCAATAGAAAACTTAAAATATAGTTTTTCATTATAGGTAAATTGATTTTGAATTAGAGTTCAAAGTTACATATTTGTTACAAAAAAAATCCGATTCAATTTTAAATCGGATTTTTGAAAATTTATTTAGACGGAATTATAAAACTCCTAATTCTAACATACATTGTCTCATCATTTGATAGGTTCTTTCGATATCATTGTCTAAACCAATTGAAAAACGAATTAAACCATCAGTTAAGCCCATTTCAGCTTGTTCGTCTAATGGAATTTCGGATGAAGTTGAAGTTCCAGGAGCACTGAATAACGTTTTGTAGAATCCTAAACTTACCGCTAAATAACCTAAATTTCTTTCTTGCATTAATTCCATCAACGCGTTTGCTTTATCTAAACTTCCAACGTCAATCGTCATCATTCCTCCAAAACCATATTCTGGATTAATCATGGTTTTGTAAATTTCATGACTTGGGTGACTTGCTAAACCTGGGTAAACTGTTTTAATTCCGTCTGCTTCAAATTTGTTAGCTAAATACATTGCATTGTGGCTGTGTTGTTTCATTCTGATGTGTAGCGTTCTTAAGTTTTTCATCACAGAAGCCGAACGCAAACTATCCATTGTTGGACCTAAAAGCATACTTGCTCCGTCGTTTACATTTTTTAAACTGTTGATGAATTCTTGAGACGCACAAACCACACCTCCAACAGTATCACTACTTCCGTTTATGTATTTCGTTAACGAGTGAATTACAATATCAGCACCTAATTTCGCAGGAGCTACAGATAATGGAGAAAATGTATTGTCAACTACTAATTTGATATTGTGTTTTTTAGCAATTTTAGCCAATGAAGCAATATCCGCAACCTCTAATAAAGGATTACTTACAGTTTCGCAGTATAAAACTTTCGTATTTGGAGTGATAGCCGCTTCAACTATGTCTAATTTTGTAATGTCAACAAAAGTAGTTTTGATGCCCATTCTAGGAACGAAATTTTTCAAGAAAGCATACGTTCCACCGTAAATAGTTCTACTTGAAACGATATGGTCACCATTTCCACACAATTGCAAAAGAGTAGGAGTGATAGCTCCCATTCCAGAAGCAGCTACATTTGCCGATTCTGTTCCTTCCATTGCTGCCAATGCTTTGTCTAAATATAAATTACTTGGCGATGAATGACGCGAGTATAAATAACAACCTTCAGCATTACCTTCAAAGGTATCAAACATCGTTTTTGCTGAAAGAAATGTGTAGGTTGAACTATCTGAAATCGATGGATTTACACCACCAAATTCTCCGAAATATTGTAAATCTTGAATACGATCTGCCGGATTAAATTTTTCCATAATTTTAAAGTTTAGTTGTTTATTTTAAATCAAAAATATGATTCGGCAAATTATTATTCAATACTTGAAATTAAAATTAGATTTTTATTCTAAATTTAGTTAAAGATGTAGTTTTTATTTCGGTTATTTATTCGTTTTAGTTACATTTGCTGACAACTAAAAAACAAACAACACAACTAACCAATGGACGCAATCGACAAAAAACTTTTAGGTTTTCTGCAAGAAGACACTAAAAGGACGACTAAGGAGCTTTCCTTATTACTAAATCTTTCCGTAACGGCTGTTTACGAACGTATTAAAAAACTAGAACGAGAAGGAGTTATTACCAAATATGTAGCGCTTTTAGACCGAACAAAACTTAATAAATCATTTGTAGTTTTTTGTCACATCAAATTAAATCAGCATACAAAAGATTTCATAACTACTTTTGAAAGTGAAGTAGTAAAATTAACCGAAGTTTCAGAATGTTATCACGTAAGTGGGGATTACGACTACATTTTAAAAGTAAATGTAAAAGATATGGAAGAATACCGCGAGTTCATGGTAACGAAACTTACTGGTTTGCAACATATCGGAAGTACGCACAGTTCTTTTATGATTGGTGAAGTAAAATATACAACA
This sequence comes from Flavobacterium fragile, assembly GCF_023634865.1. Classification (GTDB taxonomy): domain Bacteria; phylum Bacteroidota; class Bacteroidia; order Flavobacteriales; family Flavobacteriaceae; genus Flavobacterium; species Flavobacterium fragile. The sequence continues at coordinate 117,977 of NZ_JAMLJN010000004.1, read as the reverse complement.
GCTTTTACTTTAAACTAAGCTATAATAATTTACCAAAAAAGTAACAAAGAATTAATTCAAAAAGCGTTACTTTTGTATCCGAATTTAAGTCAAACAACAAACTTTATATACAATCATGAGTCAATTTGATGTAACCATTATTGGTTCTGGCCCTGGAGGATATGTTTCAGCTATCCGTTGTGCCCAATTAGGTTTTAAAACAGCTATTATTGAAAAATATTCAACTCTTGGAGGAACTTGTTTAAACGTGGGATGTATTCCATCGAAAGCGTTATTAGCATCTTCTCATCATTACGAAGAGTTACAACACTTTGCTGACCACGGAATTGAAGTTTCGGGAGATGTAAAAGTGAATCTTGAAAAAATGATTGCTCGTAAACAAGCAGTTGTGGATCAAACTTCGGGTGGTGTAAAATTCTTAATGGATAAAAACAACATTACCGTTTTCAATGGAGTAGGTTCGTTTGAAAGCGCTACTTCTGTAAAAGTGACTAAAGAAGATGGTTCTTCGGAAATCATCGAATCTAAAAATATTATCATTGCTACAGGTTCTAAACCATCTAGCTTACCATTTATCAAATTAGATAAAGAAAGAATCATCACTTCTACTGAAGCTTTGAAACTGAAAGAAGTTCCAAAACACTTAGTAATTATTGGTGGTGGTGTAATCGGAATCGAATTAGGTCAAGTATATTTACGTTTAGGAGCACAAGTTTCTGTAGTAGAATTCATGGACAGAATTATTCCAGGAATGGACGCTGCTTTATCAAAAGAATTGACTAAAGTATTAAAAAAACAAGGAATGAAATTCTACACGTCTCACAAAGTTCAATCAGTAGAAAGAGCAGGAGATGTAGTAACGGTAAAAGCAGAAAATGCTAAAGGAGAAATCATCACATTAGAAGGTGATTATTCATTAGTTTCTGTAGGTCGTCGTCCTTATACAGATGGATTAAACGCTGAAAAAGCAGGAGTAAAAGTTACAGAAAGAGGTCAAATCGAAGTAAACGATCATTTACAAACTTCGGCTTCTAATATTTATGCAATTGGTGATGTGGTTCGTGGAGCGATGTTAGCACACAAAGCAGAAGAAGAAGGTGTTTTAGTTGCTGAAATTTTAGCAGGTCAAAAACCTCATATCGATTATAACTTAATTCCGGGTGTAGTTTACACTTGGCCAGAAGTTGCAGCTGTAGGTAAAACAGAAGAGCAATTAAAAGCTGAAGGTGTAGCTTACAAAGCAGGAAGTTTTCCATTCAAAGCATTAGGTAGAGCTAGAGCAGGAGGAGACACTGACGGATTTGTAAAAATCTTAGCAGACGCAAAAACAGATGAAGTTTTAGGCGTTCACATGATTGGTGCAAGATGTGCCGATTTAATTGCAGAAGCAGTTACAGCAATGGAATTTAGAGCAAGTGCAGAAGATATTTCAAGAATGTCACACGCACACCCAACGTTTGCAGAAGCTATCAAAGAAGCAGCATTAGCAGCAACTGATAACAGAGCATTACACGTGTAAATAGAAAAGTCATTATATCAAAAATCCCAAATTCAATTGAGTTTGGGATTTTTTTTGTTAGCACGGATTGTAAATCCGCGTTATCGGTTTTTTTGTAGTAAAATACGGAAGTAGCCATTGAAGTAAACCGCTGTTAGCGATAGTGTTTATTTTTTAAAAATGCTTTTTTTGCTTCTTTTCTAGTTCGCTCAAATATGTCCTCTCCAAACTTTTGAAAAATTAATTTTTTTGCAGTTTCAGCATAACATTTAGACTTTGGTAAAATAACACAACCTCTATTTTCAATATTAATCGAATAATTTTTAAACATATAATCTCTGTAAAATTCGTTGAAATCTTCTTCGCCTTTTTTAATAATTTCGACAGACAATCCATAAGAATATAAATTGTAAATATTTTTTTTGAAGTCAGACTCTGCGTTTTCAATTCCTTCTCTACAAGTTCCTAATGAAATTGAATCATTTTGTATCGAACTTTCCTGCGCATATGAGAGAAAAGAAATCAAAGTGAAAATTATTATTAAAAGATTTTTCATGAATTTCGGTTTTTAACATTATCGCTAACGTCCCGCCGCTTGGCGAGGTTGGGGACTAAATTAAGATTTATTTTTCGGTTAAGCACAAAATTTCCAAATACAAGACCAACTTTAAATTAAGCCTAAAACCCCAATCTTGCCAAACGGCTGTTATGTGTAGCCGTGACACTTTTACCAAGCACTTTTATATTTTTCCACATTCTTTAACCGCTTCTGTTCGTAATAATAATCACCTTTTCTTTTTTCACCTACTTTTTCTTTAATGAAGAAAATATAGCCTGGAATTCCATTTTTTTCAAAGTACATTATAACAATCGCTTTTTCGTTACAACTTACTAAATCATATTTGTGCGCTCCCCAAGTAAAAATACTATCTTTTGAAATTGACCAATTGCGTTTACCACTAACCAAATCACCATCATTATTAAATAAACCCAAGTCTCTTTCATATTTATCGTAAGTTCCATTTTTATGAAACTTAAAATACATATATCCAGATTGACCTTGACTGTAATATGTCCAATACTCATTTTGGGCAGTAACAAATGTATCTTCTATCGAGTTTGTCTTTGAACAACTCAAAAATGCAATGACGATGATAAATATGTATAAAGTTTTATTCATTAATGGTTCTATTGAAAAGCAGATTACGGTTACACATAACGTTCCGCGGCTTCGCGGCAGTTGTGAAGCCAGCGAACGAATTATTTTCTGTTAAAGATAAACGTTTTTCGTGAACACGTAAAAATAGAAACCAACAATTGCGCGAAACCGCTGTTATAAGCTGGCCGTTTCTCCACTAATATTTGACCAATTATTTAATAGCGCTACATATCTTTCTGTTGAGTGTCCAGCTTCTCCGTCTTCAGTTAAGCTTCCAACTTCTAAATCTAAAAAAAGATCTGTAATCACTTCCAAATCTTCTTCTGTTAAATTTAATCTGTAATAACTTGTTGTTTTATCGTCCTTTCTGTTATGAAACTCTGGCTTTTCAAGTTCATTATTCTCCAAAATATTTTCAAGCTTGGTAACAATTTCTTTTTGTCCAATCTTTGATAATTCGGTTATGGCTTCAGATATAGAATTGTAGTCTATTGTATTCATATGTTCTATTTTAACGTATTGCCGACGGCTTGCTTATAACTTGTTTATATGTCTGACAAAATCATACTTAGCTACCCAATTTTGGGTGTATATGTCAGATAGATGTCTATTTTGTCTTTTTCAAAAATAATAAAAAAATCAAACACAATATTAGTATTAATACAATCTTTTAAACAAAAAACCACCGGTTTCCCGATGGCTTATTGTTTACTTTTTCAAAAACTTTTTATATCCCAAAAATCCTAAAAACCCAACTAAGGCAAAAGGCCAGAGCACCACTACAAACGAAATAATATTCTCTAACATAAACCAACCCGTTTTTACACTATCCCAAATTTGTAAGCCAATATTAGGGCGGTAAGCGTTGATGCTTTTTTCATTAGCCACCATTTCTTGTTTGATGCTTTCGTCTTGGTAAATGTTTAGCGTTAAAGTACTAAAGTTCACTTGGTCTTGTAACGATAAATTCTGCAATTTTGAAGCGTCATTTTGCTCTTTTTTTGCATCTAAGGTTGATTCGGCATCAACAACTTGATTTAGTTTCTTTCCTTTCGAATCAATTGCATTTTCCAATCGTTTTTCAGAAGAATTACTTCTTTTTTGTGCTAATTCATTGGATAACATTTGTAAGGTAACATCATCTGCTTTAATGATTCGATAATCCAAAAAATGAATTTGTTTTGCAATGGTTTTAATCACTGTATCCATTTTCGTATTCGGAACGCGAATCGTGATGTTGTTATCTACTTTATATTTTGTTGTCACTAAAGTACTATCCTGACTCACTTTGGTTCGGTCTTCGCTGTGAATGTTGCTTTGAAGATTGGTATAGGTTACAAATCCACCAAATTTCGTAGTTGCATCTTCAATAGCATAAGTCGATTTGGCGACATTCTTGACTTTAAATTTTACATCAGCCGTTCGAACAAATTTCCGATTGCTGTTTTTGTTTTCAACGGCTGCGGAAGAAGAAACAACACTTGTGCTATCGGTTGCAACATTTTCTGAATAATCTGCTGATTCTTCTGCAACTCTTTCTTTACAAGACAAGACTAAGCCAAGTGCAAGCAAAGTCAGTACGATTTTGGTGTTTTTGTTCATAAAAATTCATTTTTTAAGTTATTGATTAATTGTTTTTAATACGTGTAGTTTTAGAATCAATACAAATGAATTTTTAATGGGTTAGTTAATAAGGCAAGAATAAAAACCGTGCCAAATTTTAACATTTGAACCATTTTCCAACAACTATTTTTTTGTTGTACTTTTACGAAGTAAATTTTCCAATTTGAGAACAGTAATTACAAAATATATTTCGCAGTTTCCCGACTTTAAAAACCAACTTTTGCATTGGGCCAACCAACATAGAGAAGTTGTTTTTTTAGATTCGAATCAATATCATCAAAAGTATTCGAGTTACGATGCGGTTTTGGCGGTGGATGCTTTTACTTCGATTAAAACCGATTACGAAAATGCGTTTCAAGATTTGTATCAGTACCAAAGCCAAACGAAAGATTGGTTGTTTGGTTATTTGTCCTACGATTTAAAAAACGATACCGAAGATTTACATTCCAACAATTTCGATGGTTTAGATTTTCCAGATTTGTTTTTCTTCCAACCTAAAAAGTTGTTTTTAATCAAGGAAAATCAAGTAGAAATTCAATATTTACGAATGTGTGATGACGAAATAGAAACCGATTTCGAAGAAATCGAATCCATTGCATCCATCATCCATCACCCATCATCCATCAATATTCAACAAAGAATCTCAAAAGAAAATTATCTTTCCAAAGTTTCCAAAATGCTTGAACATATTCATCGTGGCGACATTTACGAAGCCAATTTCTGTATGGAATTTTATGCCGAAAATGCTCAAATTGAACCTTTGGAAATCTATCAAAAACTGAATGCTATTTCGGAACCACCATTTGCGGTGTATTTCAAGAATAATTTTCAGTATTTGCTTTCTGCATCCCCAGAACGATATTTGCGAAAAGAAGGTTTAAAAGTTATTTCCCAACCCATAAAAGGCACGGCAAGAAGAAGTTTTGATGTAAAACAAGACGAACAATTAAAATCAGATTTAGCTCAAAACGAAAAAGAGCGTTCAGAAAACATCATGATTGTTGATTTAGTTCGAAATGATTTATCGCACACCGCCACAAAAGGAAGCGTTCAAGTGGAAGAATTGTGTCAGATTTACACTTTTAAGCAAGTTCACCAAATGATTTCAACAATTGTTTCGGAAGTTGAAAATACAACTTCACCAATTGAAATACTTAGAACCACTTTTCCAATGGGAAGCATGACGGGAGCACCAAAGATTTCCGCCATGCAAATCATTGAAGAATTAGAAGAAACCAAGCGCGGATTATATAGTGGAGCAGTGGGTTATTTTACTCCAAATGGCGATTTCGATTTTAATGTGGTCATTCGAAGTATTTTGCACAATTCAAAAAATCAATATTTATCTTTTTCTGTCGGAAGTGCTATAACTTCTCAGGCTATTCCTGAAAATGAGTACGAAGAATGTTTGTTAAAGGCAAAAGCAATGTTTGAAGTGCTGCAATCCAAATAATTCCTTATTTTTGGTCATGCTAATAAAATTTCAAAACCATATTACTACAAAATTTCCTCAACTAAAAGACAAGAAATTACTTTTAGCGGTAAGTGGTGGCATTGATAGTATGGTTTTGTTGGATTTGTTTTATAAGTTGAGGTTTGATATTTGCGTAGCACATTGCAATTTTCAACTGCGTGGAAAAGAGAGTGATGGAGATGAAATGTTAGTAAAGGAAATTTGTCAAGATAGGTATATTCCATATTTTATTGAGAAGTTTGATACGCTCGAATTTGCTAAAGAAAACAAACTTTCCATTCAATTAGCCGCTCGAAAGTTGCGTTACGATTGGTTTCAAGAAATTATTTCACTTGGATTTGATTATGTTTTAACGGCGCATCATTTGGATGACAATGTAGAAACGTTTTTAATCAATTTTACAAGAGGAACGGGTTTAGAAGGTTTAACCGGAATTCCAGCTCAAAATGGAAACATTATTCGTCCGTTGTTGCCGTTTTCAAGAGAAGAAATTGAAAATTATGCCAATGAAAATAAAATTCAATGGCGAGAAGATTTGAGTAATGCTTCAGACAAGTATTTTAGAAATAAATTACGTCACAATATTGTTCCCATTTTAAAAGAATTGAATACAGGATTTTTAGATTCGTTTCAAAATACTTTACATCATTTGCAACAAGCGGAATCTTTGGTCAATGACGCTTCTAAATTGGTTTATGAAAAAGTAGTTGAAGTAAAAGAAAATCAATTAGAAATTCATCTAAAACCGTTGCTTGAATTCCAAAATTATAAAGCGTATTTGTACCAATGGCTGAAAGATTACGGATTTTCGGCTTGGAATGACATTTATGATTTGGTTGAAGCACAATCAGGAAAACAAGTTTTTTCTGAAACTCATGTTTTATTGAAAGATCGAGAGAAATTAATCCTTTCCGAAAGAAAGGCATCAGATAATTCAGCAGTTTATATTATCGAATCTTTAGATAGTAAAGTTAATATTCCCTTAAAACTTAGGTTTTCTAAAGGAGTTAACATTTTTGAAACACATTCGAATTGTATATTTGTAGATGAAAATAAACTCAAATTTCCATTAACCATCAGAAAATGGCAAGAAGGAGATTATTTTTATCCATCAGGAATGAATGGAAAAAAGAAATTGAGTAAGTATTTCAAAGATGAAAAATACTCGCTTTTAGATAAAGAAAATCAATGGTTATTATGTTCGGAGGACCAAATTGTTTGGGTAATTGGAAAACGAGCAGATAACCGATTTACAAGTAAAGAAACAACACAAAACAATATAAAAATCGTATTAGAAGAATGAGAAAATATTTTGTCTTAATCGCCTTAATTTTTGGATTTTTTGGAAATGCACAAATTTTAAATCCGGTACAATGGAAAACTAAAGTAGTTCAAAAATCAGCTACCGAATTTGAATTGGTTATGGATGCTACTATCGAAAAAGAGTGGCATATGTATTCGCAATTTACACCAGAAAACGGACCACTTCCAACGGTTTTTGATTATAAAAATGCAAAAGGAAATTTCGATTTAGTTGGGAAAACCAAAGAAAGTCCATATAAAAAAGTATATAATGATATTTTTGAAGTAGACGAATATTATTTTGCAAAAACGGCTCAGTTTAAGCAAATCATAAAAGTTACCAATCCAAAAGTAAAAGAAGTTAAAGTATATGTAGAATACCAAGTTTGTAAAGAGCAATGTATTCAGCAAGATGCAACGTTTACGTTTAAATTGCCTGAAATTAAGGTAGAAGATGTAGCGTCAACAAATGTAATTACAACAGATACAACAACCGTCAATTCTGATACCACAGCAGTTGCTACATCAGTTACAGAAAAACCAACAAAGGAAGTTACAGCAACTTCGGCCCCGAATGAAGAAAAAAAGAATGGTTGGTTGTTATTTTTGGCAACGTTATTAGCCGGAATATTAGTAACATTTACACCTTGTGTTTTTCCAATGATTCCAATGACGGTAAGTTTTTTCTTAAAACAAAGTGCTCATGGTGATAAAAAGAAAGGAAGATTTAATGCATTAATGTATGGATTTTTTATTGTTTTAATTTATGTTTTAATTTCTTTGCCGTTTCATATTTTTGAGGGAATAAGTGAGGATATTTTTTATGAAGTATCAACTAATCCATATTTGAATTTATTCTTTTTTGCTGTATTTACAATATTTGCGATTTCATTTTTAGGTGCTTTTGAAATTACAATCCCATCTAGTTTAGCCAATAAAGTTGATAATGCATCTAATAAAGGAGGTTTGATAGGAATCTTCTTTATGGCATTAACTTTAATCATTGTTTCATTTTCATGTACTGGGCCAGCTCTTGGACTAGTTATTGGTGGTGCACTTTCAACTGATGGAGGCGCTACTTTATTAACCATTGCCATGTTAGGATTTGGTGTAGGTTTGGCTTTTCCATTTATGATTTTTGCTTTATTTCCAAGTATGATGGGGAATTTACCAAAATCGGGTGGTTGGCTTAATACTGTTAAAATTGTATTTGGTTTTATTGAATTGGCTTTAGCTTTTAAATTTTTCTCAATGGCTGACTTAGTAATGGATTGGCATATTTTAGAAAGAGAAACTTTTATTGCCATCTGGGTAGCCTTATTTATAGGTTTAGCTTTGTATCTTTTTGGAAAAATAACTTTACCTCACGATAGTCCACTTTCACATATTTCTGTCGGAAGATTATTGTTAGGCTTATTGTCTTTAACCTTTGCGGTTTATTTAATCCCAGGTTTATGGGGAGCTCCATTAAATGTAATTAGTGGTTTTCCACCACCAATGTCATATAGTGAAAGTCCAAACGGAGTTGGAGCAAAAATTAGTATCGAAACTAATAGTAATTCAGGTGAAAAATTACCAGAACATGCTTATTATGGTCCTCATAAAATTATAGCTTTTCATGATTATGATGCAGGTTTAGCATATGCAAAAAAAGTTAACAAACCTGTTTTAATTGATTTTACAGGAGTTACTTGTGTAAACTGTAGACGTATGGAAGAATTAGTTTGGGCAAAACCTGAAATTTTAAATATTCTAAAAAATGATGTTGTGCTTGTTTCTTTATATGTTGATGATAGAAAAGAATTGCCTAAAGAAGAAGTTTACACAACAAAATCTGGGAAAGAAATAACCACTTACGGTAAAAAATGGAGCGATTTGGCTATAACAAAATATAAAGCTAACATTCAACCTTATTATATATTAATGGCACATGATGAAACTAACTTAAATCAACCAGTAGGCTACACACCTGATGTTGAAGAATATAAAAAATGGTTAGAGGATGGTGTAGCCGCTTTTAAAAAATAGTTTATGAAATAAAAATCCCAATCAAACGATTGGGATTTTTTTTAATCTGTAGCCTCTAAACTAAATATTTCTTCAACGGGTTTTTCAAAAAAACGAGCTAATTTCAGAGCAAGAACAGTAGATGGAACATATTTTCCCTTTTCCATAGCATTAATAGTCTGTCTACTAACTTCTATGTGTTTTGCCAATTCTTCTTGTGAAATATTTTTGATAGCTCTTAAAACTTTCAAATTATTAGTCATCTTGATTTGTTTTATTAAGTTTATAGATCATGTAATGAAATCGGATAATAAAGAATAGAAGTAATGTAAACATATTATGATACAATACATTTAAATAAGAAGTTCCATAAATAAATATGGTGAATAATAATATAATTCCATAGTTTAAATAGGTTGCCCAAACCAAACTTTCGTATCTAATTTTAGAAATCATTTCATCTTCTACTTTTAATTTTGAGAATCCTATTAGAATTCCACCAATAATCATGCTTAGTGTAAGTAATTCATCAACAATGCCGTTTTTTATAAATTTCAAAAATACACCATCACTTATAAATTCATTTGCATAAACTGCAAAAACAGTAACATTTAGATATTCGTCAATATTTACTGCAAATGAGGAGATTAAAATTGTAATAATTACTGATGGTACAAATAAAAACCATCCAATAATTTTAAACTGATTAGGAAAAAGAAAATGTGTTTTCATATGAATTGTGATTTAAAATTTAATTCAAATGTAAAGTATATTTTACATATAGACAAATAAAATTTACAAAAAGATTATTTTGTTTTACATTTTTTATTTCAAAAACTTTTCTATATTTGCATCTATATAAGCCATTAAAATAGTATAAGCCATGTTAGTAAAAGTATTCGGAAGCGCCGTATTTGGCGTAGAAGCAACTACCATTACGGTAGAAGTAAACACAGAAAAAGGAATCGGTTATCATTTAGTAGGTCTTCCCGATTCGGCCATAAAAGAAAGCAGTTTTCGTATTGCTGCAGCACTTAAAAACAATTCCTATCAATTTCCTGGCAAAAAAATCATTGTAAATATGGCACCTGCCGATTTACGAAAAGAAGGTTCTGCTTACGATTTAACGATTGCAGTCGGAATTTTAGCTGCTTCCTCTCAAATTACCTCTAAAGAAATCGAAAATTACATCATTATGGGCGAATTATCGCTTGATGGAACTTTGCAACCCATTAAAGGAGCATTATCTATTGCAATTAAAGCCAAAGAAGAAGGTTTTAAAGGGATAATGATTCCCATTCAAAACGTTAAAGAAGCGGCAATAGTTGAAAATATTGATGTTTATGGAATTTCTAATGTAACAGAGGTAATTGAGTTTTTTGAAGGAAAAGGAAATTTAGAACCCACAAAAATTGACACAACCGAAGAATTTTCAAAAACCTTAAATTTTCCAGAGCACGATTTTGCTGATGTCAAAGGTCAAGAAGGAATTAAACGTTGTATGGAAATTGCGGCAGCTGGTGGACATAATATTATTTTAATTGGTCCGCCAGGTTCAGGAAAAACGATGTTAGCCAAGCGATTACCTAGTATCTTACCACCAATGACGATGCGTGAAGCGTTAGAAACTACGAAAATTCATTCTGTTGCAGGAAAGACAAAAGATGTAGGTTTGATGGTACAACGTCCTTTCAGAAGTCCGCATCATACAGCTAGTTCAGTTTCTCTAGTTGGTGGCGGAAGTTATCCGCAACCAGGCGAAATTTCATTGGCACACAACGGTGTTTTATTTTTAGATGAATTACCCGAATTCAAGAGAGAAGTTTTAGAAGTTATGCGTCAACCTTTGGAAGATAGGGAAGTGACTATTTCTAGGGCGAAATTTACGATTACCTATCCGTCATCATTTATGTTGGTAGCTAGTATGAATCCGAGCCCGGGAGGTTATTTTAATGACCCTAATGCACCTGTGAGTTCTACTCCTCAAGAAATGCAGCGCTATTTGAGCAAGATTTCAGGACCATTATTAGATCGAATTGATATCCATATTGAAGTAACACCTGTCCCGTTTGAAAAACTAACTGAAACTCGAAAAGCAGAAAGTAGTGTAGCAATTAGAGAGCGAGTTACAAAAGCCAGACAGATTCAATCGCAACGCTTTGAAAATTTTGAACACATTCATTATAATGCGCAAATGAGTAGCAAATTAATTCGTGAATTTTGTGTTTTAGATGAGGTTTCGTTACAATTACTAAAAACAGCGATGGAACGATTAAATTTATCTGCAAGAGCTTACGATAGAATTTTAAAAGTTTCGAGAACAATTGCTGATTTAGATGCTTCTGAGAATATTCAATCGCATCATATTGCGGAAGCGATTCAATATAGAAGTTTGGATAGGGAAGGTTGGTTAGGATAAAAAAAAGAATTCTTCTTATTTTAAGAAGAATTCTTTTTTTAAAAATTGTCTTTTTTGGAATTAATTTGAATCCATTTTTTATCACTATTCAAATTGAAAGAACCGATATACTCTTTATTCCATTGAGATGGATCAATCAAAGATAGGAAATGAGTACCATCATTAGATTGATATAAATGATACGTTTCACCAATTATAGGTTCAAAAGAGTATTTGGAATTGTAAATAATTTCGTTCCATTCATATTCTTGCATTAACTTTTCGTATTCGGCTTTAAGTTCATTAAATTTACTTTCAAATTCTTTGTTAACTTTTCTAATTCCGACACTTTTCCAATCCAAAATATTATCTATTTTGATTACGGGAGCTCCAACATTTGTGGGATAGGCAAGCATACTAGCATTGTAACCTTCCTCTTCATTAAAAACAACATTATCTGGAATTTTATTTTTCATTTTTTATTGATTTTATGTCTTTGTTTTAAAATTTAAAAAAAATTATGTTTAACATAAGTTTAAAAATATTAAACAAAATTACAAAAAATAAAATAGGAATTGTACATTAACGTCAATTCTTTCGATAATTTTATAAAATGTTTAAAAAATATTTGATAAATTATCTCTAGATGAAAGTAAACTTTTATTTAATTCCAAAACGGATACCTAAATACAAATCAGCTTGTTTCCCGTTATCAGCAAGCGCAGAAAAAACACTATTTGATCCTAAGAAAAATCCACCTATTCTAAATCCGATTCCACTTGTAAATCCAGAAATTTCATTTGATGCTAAGGGAACAAAAGTTTCGAACCATTTCGTTGTAAATCGTGGAATAAGCGTATAAGAATTTTGAGTCGTTACAAAATCATTTTTGTTATCATCACTAATTTTTTGATTAATACTTGCGGTAACAAACCATTTTTTTGCTAATCTTACATCAGCGTAAGCATTAATAACAGTAGGTAGTTTTACTGAATAGTCTGCTGTGCTTGATGTTGATTGAAAATAATTTGCATTAGCAGGGTCATTAAGAATAGCCTCAATCTCTGATAAACTTTGAGCGTTTTCAAATTGATTTAAATCTAAATTTTCAAAATTTTCAACATTTAACGTATAGGTTTTGTTAAGATTGTTGTCTGATTTAAATGTCATTGAACCTATATTTTTTAATGATAATCCAGTATTTAATTTGTAACTACTAGCATCATTTTCATCTTTTAAACGATAATTAACTGCTATGTCAGCTGCAAATCCATTTATTCCTTGAGAGAAAAATTCGTTGTAATTTCCTTGATCGTTATAGTCATTTGCTAGAACGCCTGCATAAGCAATATTAATATTAGCAGAGGCGTTAACAAGTGATAAATTTCCCATGTTATTAACAATTGTACCATTAAATTTATCTGCTGAAAAATTAGCATAAGCCCCAGGAAATAATAATCTTAGATTTGTTCCCACGTTAAGTTTATGTTTTGGTAGATCAATGATATTTCTGGCAATTGTAAAACCAAGTTCTCCCCATGTGGTGGCATTTAATCTTTGATTTTCATTTGATGCTATCGTAGTTTGAGAAATTAAATTGCTCAAACTTCCATTTTGAAAAGCATCTGCGAGTTCTGAATTTAAATTCATCACATTTGCTTTCACGTTTGCTAACGAAAATATTCCAAATCCCCATTTGTTGTATTTAAATGCAAATGAAGGACCAAATATTTGGGCGTCTATTCTTAAATTTACTGCATCGTTGCCTTCAAAAATTTTATTTTCAAGATTATCTCCTTTTACAAGATCGCTAAATGTGAGTTTATCGTTAGCAATACCCATTGAAAAGTTAAATAAATTGGCTTCAAATTTTGAACTAAGATTGGCTAATTCTGCAGGATTATTAGTAGCATTCAGTACTCCTACACGTTTTGATGTGGAAATTCCACTAAAATGTTCTTGTGAAAACATTGAGGTACTTATTAGACCAACTGCAACAAAAATGTTTGAAAATTTCATTTAATTAGATATGATTGTTAATAATAGTTTGTAATTCATTTAATTTGAAGGGTTTTGAGATGAAATCATTCATTCCACATTCAAAGCATTTTTCTTTTTCTCCAATCATTATTCCAGCGGTTAGTGCAATTATTGGAATTTTTTTGTTTTTAGTATTTTTCCTAATTTCAACTGTTGTTTCGTAGCCATTTTTAACAGGCATTTGAATATCCATGAGAATTATATTTACATCTTCTATTGCTAAAATTTCTAAAGCTGCTTGACCATCGTAAGCTTCAAGAATAACTCCTTGAGGAATAATAGAATGAATCATTTTTTTGCAAAGTAACATATTTATTTTATTATCTTCAACAATTAAAATTTTCATTTCTTTGTTGAGTTTTTTTAGATTTTTTAATTTTTTTTCGTTTTGAGTATCTTTTAGTTTTTTGTCTTGATTTGGATTAACTCCAATTTTAAAAGTAATTGTAAAATTGAAGTTACTACCTTCACCGGGTACACTAGTTACATTAATTTTACTTTTTGATTTTTCTAATATTTTATTAGCAATGGATAATCCTAATCCAGTACCACCATATCGTTTTGTTGTTGATGCATCCTCTTGAACGAAGGATTTGAAGATTTTCTCTAAGTTTTCTTTTTTAACTCCAATCCCTGTATCAATCACTGAAAAGCGAATTGTAGAAAATTGACTTTTTACTTCTTTTTTAATTTTCACTTCTTCTATTAGTAAAACTATTTCTCCAAAGTCAGTAAACTTTATAGCATTTCCCAACAAATTAACCAATACTTGTTTTAACCTTACAATATCGGCTAACACATATTCTGGAATTTTTGAATCCACTATGAGGTTTAATGCAATTTTCTTTTTAATTGCTTGACTTTTGAATAAATCAATTACTTGCTGGGATAATTTTCTTATGTTTAATGGTTCATAATGCAATTCAAATTTGCCTGATTCAATTTTGGAGAAATCTAAAATATCGTTTATAATTTCAAGAAGTAAATTTGCTGAATTATTGATGTTATTCATGTAAACTTTCTGATTTTCGTCTAAATCTGTCCTAAGAAGTAAATCAGAAAACCCAATAACACCATTTAATGGCGTTCTTATTTCATGGCTCATATTAGCAAGAAAATCCGATTTAGCTCGATTTGCAAGTTCTGCAAACTCTTTTTCTTTTACGGCAATATCTCGCTCTTTTTGAGCTGTAATATCTCTAGCAATTCCTCTTATTTTTACAACTTCACCAATTTCATTTAATACAGGTTCACCTGAACCTAAAAGCCATTTAGTTCTATTTTCTGAAACATAAAAGGGGTGTTCAACTTCATATGATTTTTTTTCATTAACTGCTCTATCTGCAAGTTGATCTAAAAGATTTTTAACATCTGGAGAAATTTTACTTCTGTATGTTTCAATTAAATTGTCTTTATCATTTTTTTTAATTTCAAAAATATTATAAAGTTCATCAGACCAATATAATTTATTGGTAAGTAAATTGAATTCCCAACTTCCGATTTTTGCCATTTTTTGGGATTCATTCAGTAATTTTTCACTGATAATTAATTTTTCTTGTGTGTTTTTTATTTCAGATATATCTCTGGCAATAGCAAAAACTGTTTTGGTTTTAAGGTTCAATGTAGAAATCCATTGTAACCAAATACAACTACCATTTTTTAGCATGTAGCGATTACTAAAATTAATTGAATTATTGCCTTCTTTCAGATTGTTTATTTCAATGAGAGTTTTTTCAACGTCATCCGGATAAACATAATTGATGAATTTTTTTGATAGTAATTCTGATTCAGAATAACCTAATGTATTTGTGAATGCCTTATTAATTTTAAGAAAAAAACCTTCTAAATTGGCAATACAGATTAAATCAGTGGTTTCATTAAAAAAATATTCAAAATTTTCATAAAGAGCAACCTTACTTTTGTAATTTTCTAATTCCTGTTCTAATTGTGCTATTTTTTTTTGAGAATTGAGAGAAGATTTTTTTATTTTTTTCATTACAAAGTGATTTATATAATAAATTTAATAAAAAATCTCAATTATTATACAAATTATGTTAAATTAATGAATTCCAAATAACATCGTTGGGAGGATTAGCAGTAAAAGAAAGTTCTTTTTTAGTTACAGGGTGAAGTAATATTATTTTTCGGGCATGTAAATGAATACCTCCATCTGAATTACTTCTATCAAAACCATATTTTAAATCTCCTTTTATTGGACAACCGATAGCTTGTAGTTGTGCTCTAATTTGATGATGTCTTCCGGTGTGTAAATCTATTTCTAAAACAAAATAATTATCTAATTTTTTTATTATTTGATATGTTAAGCTAGCTTTTTTGCTTTCAGGAATTTCTTTCAGATAAGCTTTTGAGGTATTATTTTTAGAATTTCGTTTTAGAAAATGGACTAAAGTGTCTTTTTCTTTTGGAGGACAATTTTTAATTACTGCCCAATAGGTTTTTTGAGTTTCTCTATTTTTGAAAGTTTCGTTCAATCGTGATAGTGCTTTTGAAGTTTTAGCAAAAACAATAATTCCCGATGTTGGTCTATCTAAACGGTGAACTACACCTAGAAAAACATCACCAGGTTTGTTGTATTTTTCTTTGAGGTATTCTTTTACGACTTCCGATAAAGCTTTGTCACCTGTTTTATCACCTTGAACTATATCTCCTACACGCTTATTGATTACAATAATGTGATTGTCTTCATGGAGGATTTGCAAGTTGTCTTTGGTAGAAATAACTTTTTCAGCCATATTTTTGAGTATCTTAAAATCGAATAATGAATTCAAAATTAATATTGCTCGCTTGAGTTTGGAAAATCTTTGGATTTAACATCGGTCACATATTGTCCAATAGCTTGTGTCATTTGTTCGTATAAGTTTAAATAGCGTCTTAAAAATCTCGGGCTAAATTCATTGTTCATTCCTAACATATCATGAATGACTAAAACTTGTCCATCAACACCACCACCAGCACCTATTCCGATTACAGGAATAGAAATACTTTTTGCTACTTTTTCAGCAAGTTTTGCAGGGATTTTTTCTAAAACTAATGCGAAACATCCTATTCTTTCTAACATTTTTGCATCTTCAATTAATTTTTCAGCTTCTGCATCTTCTTTTGCTCTAACAGTATAGGTTCCAAATTTATAAATTGACTGAGGAGTTAATCCTAAATGTCCCATGACAGGTATTCCTGCATTTAAAATTTTCTTGATCGAATCTTTTATTTCGCTTCCGCCTTCTAATTTCACAGCATGACCACCACTTTCTTTCATTATTCGTATGGCAGAACGTAAGGCTTCTTTTGAGTCAGATTGGTAACTTCCAAAAGGCAAATCAACAACAACTAAAGCTCTTTCACATGCTCTCACCACACTTGATGCATGATAAATCATTTGGTCAAGTGTTATAGGTAGTGTAGTTTCGTGTCCGGCCATAACATTACTAGCAGAATCACCAACTAAAATTACGTCAACTCCAGCACTATCTACAATTTTAGCCATAGTGAAATCATATGCTGTCAACATAGAGATTTTTTCTCCATTTTCTTTCATATCAATAAGAGTTCTAGTTGTAATTCTCTTGTAATCTTTTTTTGCTACTGACATTTTTCTGCTATATTTGATTAAACAAAATTAACTTTAATAAATTTATAATAAAACTATATTTTGAATAAATTACTATTTGTAGTGACATTTTTATTTTTTTCGATTATGAATGCACAAGATTTTCAGCCTAAAAAAACAATTGATGATTTTTTTATAGCATTTCATTCAAAAGATACGACCACGTTAAAGAAAATAGGTCATCCCGAAATTGTTATGCAAACTGTTGCTAACACTAAAGAAGGTAATATATTGAAAACAGAATTATTTTCTGATTTTTTAAAATCTATTGCTACTATACCAAATGACATGAACTTTTTTGAAAAGTTGTTAGATTATAAAATCGAAATAGATGGAAATTTAGCCCATGTATGGACACCTTATGAATTTTATCTAAATGATAATCTGAGTCATATAGGAGTAAATTCTTTTACC
Organism: Flavobacterium fragile; assembly: GCF_023634865.1. Taxonomy (GTDB): domain Bacteria; phylum Bacteroidota; class Bacteroidia; order Flavobacteriales; family Flavobacteriaceae; genus Flavobacterium; species Flavobacterium fragile. The sequence continues at coordinate 100,434 of NZ_JAMLJN010000004.1, read as the reverse complement.
TTATACAATGAAAATGGTCAGTGGTACATAATTCATTTAATTGATACTCGAAGAAAAAAATAATCAAAAAAAAGTGTTAATAAACCAACTCTGAGTATATTTGCAATCTAATTATGAATATAAATAGTAGTGCTAGTTCCATAAAAATATTAAAAAACAGTTTCCTTACTAATTTATTTTATGAACTTTTACAATTTTTATTCTTGATAGAAAAGTTAGCTAATTATTTTCCAATTTTATGGGACATTCAACTAAACAAAAAGTTACAGCAGCTACATTACTAGTTGCTTTCGGTATTATTTATGGAGACATAGGTACTAGTCCATTGTACGTAATGAAAGCCATTGTAGATAAAAGACCAATATCCGAATTATTAGTTTATGGTGGAATTTCTTGTGTTTTTTGGACCTTAACTTTTCAAACTACTTTTAAGTATATTATATTAACATTGAACGCTGACAATCATGGAGAAGGAGGCGTTTTTTCTTTATATGCATTAGTGAAACGATTTGGAAAAGGTCGACTTGTAATACCTACTATTTTAGGTGCAGCAACATTGTTAGCAGATGGTATTATTACACCACCAATTTCTGTTGCGTCAGCCGTTGAAGGACTTCAAGTTATAATTCCAGATATTCCAACAATTCCAATTGTCATTGCTATCCTATCTGGAATATTTTTATTTCAACGATTTGGTACTCAAAAAGTAGGTTACTTTTTTGGACCTGCTATGGTGGTGTGGTTTTCTATGTTGTTTATTTTGGGGTTTTCACAAATAATTGAGCATCCTGAAATATTAAAATGTTTAAATCCAATGTATGCTTATCGTTTGTTAGTTGAGTATCCTCATGGATTTTGGTTGTTAGGGGCTGTTTTCCTATGTACAACTGGAGCAGAAGCATTGTATTCAGATTTAGGACATTGTGGGAAAAACAATATTCGAATTACTTGGGCATTTGTAAAAATATGTTTGGTAACTAATTACTTAGGACAAGGGGCTTGGTTGATGTCTGAACAGAATAATTTTTTAAGCGGTAGAAATCCATTTTTTAAAATCATGCCCGATTGGTTTTTACTCTTTGGTATTGCTATAGCTACGATGGCAGCCATTATTGCGTCACAAGCCTTGATAAGTGGATCATTTACATTGATTAATGAGGCTATTTCCTTAAACTTTTGGCCAAGAGTTACCTTAAAAAATCCAACTAATAATAAAGGGCAAATTTACATTCCATCGATCAATTTAATTCTTTGGGCAGGTTGTGTGGCTATGATTTTATACTTTAAAAGTTCAGAACACATGGAGGCTGCTTACGGATTAGCTATTACGATGGCTATGATGATGACTACTTTGTTATTGATGTATTACTTACATTATCGTTTGCGTTTTAAAAAGTATATAATCCTAATTATTTTTTTACTTTTTTCATTTATCGAAGTTTCCTTTTTCATAGCGAATATGAAGAAATTTCCTGAAGGAGGATTTGTAACAATCGTTATATCTGGAATCTTTTTTGCTGTAATGTATATTATATTTTTTGGTAGACGATTAAATAATAAGTTTACTAAATATGTTCCTTTAAGTAATTACAGAGATTTATTAGTCGAATTATCATCTGATAATACCTACACCAAATATGCAACACATTTAGTTTATTTAACAAAAGCGGATAAAACTTCTGAAATTGAAGAAAAGATTATGAAGTCTATTTTTGCAAAAAAACCAAAACGAGCGGATGTATATTGGTTTTTACACATTAATAGAACTGAGGAACCATTTACTTTAGATTATGAAGTGATTGAGTTGATAAATGATAAAGTAATCAAAGTAAATATCAATGCAGGCTTCAGAATACAACCTAAGGTGGAATTGTATTTCAAACATATTATCAAAGAATTGGTTGATAATAAAGAGCTAGATTTACACATTAGACCTGATGGATCTTCTAAGTACAATGCAGAACCTGATTTCAAATTTGTGGTTTTAGAGAAATTTATTTCTTTTGAGAATGAGTTTTCTTTTAAAGAAGGTTTCTTACTAAACGCTTACTTTAATTTAAAAGGATTAGGAGTTTCTGATGAAAAAGCCTTTGGTTTAGATAAAAGTGATGTTGTTGTAGAAGAAATTCCACTAATTTTTAATCCAGTTACTGATTTAGTTCTGAAAAGAAAATTACATATCAAGAATCACTAAATCTTAGCAATCTGCCATATTAACGGCTACTGCTAAGCCACCTTCTGAAGTTTCTTTGTATTTAGAATTCATGTCTTTAGCAGTCTGCCACATGGTATTTACTACTTTGTCTAATGGAACTTTAGCATTTTTTGCATCTGTCTCTAATGCTAATTCGGCTGCATTTATTGCTTTAATTGCTCCCATAGTATTTCTTTCAATGCAAGGAATTTGAACTAAACCACCAATCGGGTCACATGTTAAACCTAAGTGATGTTCCATTGCAATTTCGGCTGCCATTGTAACTTGAGCTGGAGTACCGCCCATTAATTCACATAAGGCGGCTGCGGCCATAGCACTAGATACTCCAATTTCTGCCTGACATCCACCCATAGCGGCTGAAATCGTTGCTCCTTTTTTGAAGATAGAACCAATTTCACCTGCGACCATTAAAAATTGCTTTATTTCTTTTTCGCCAGCGTTGTGATTTTCTATTACCAAATAATACATTAAAACTGCAGGAATAACACCAGCACTTCCATTAGTAGGTGCAGTTACCACACGACCTAATGAGGCATTAACTTCATTTACTGCTAAAGCAAAACAACTTACCCATTTTAAAATCTGACGGAATTTAACTTCGGTTTGTCTAATGATTTGCAACCAAGAATACGGATTATCATAAGGTAAAACTCCTATTAAGTTTTTGTGCATATCATAAGCTCTTCTCTTTACATTCAAACCACCGGGAAGAATCCCTTCGGAATGACAGCCTATGTACATACATTCCAACATCGTATCCCAAATTCGAAGTAATTCGTTGTGAATTTCTTCTTCACTTCTCATGGTTTTTTCGTTTTCGTAAACGATTTCTGAGATCTTTTTATTTTCCTTTTCACAATAAGCCAAAAGTTCATCTGCTTTTTCAATTGGAAAAGGGAAAGTGTGTAAAATTTCGTCTTTATGATTGTCTTCTTTTTCTTTTACTACAAATCCACCACCAATGGAATAGTAAGTTTCCGAATAAGTTTCGGTATCTGTTTTGGCAGTGAAACTTAGCCCATTGGCATGGAATGGTAAAAAGTTTCGATTAAAAATGATATCAGTTTCAAAACAAAATGGTATAATAATTTCATTTCCTAAGAATATCTCCTTTTTGTTTTTGATGGCAGAAATGATCACATCAATACTTTCTACTGGAATATATTCTGGGTCAGCACCACTTAATCCTAGCATAACTGCTAAATCTGTAGCATGACCTTTTCCTGTTAATGATAATGAACCATATAAATCAACTTTAACGCTTATTACATTGTCAATTAGATTGCGTTCACGCAATTCTTTTAAAAATTGTTCAGCAGCTCGCCATGGTCCAAGAGTGTGAGAACTTGAAGGTCCTACACCAATTTTTAACATATCAAAAACAGAAATACACTCCATAAATTTTTTAGTTTGTTATGGCAAATATACTTTTTAAAATTTGAATTATCCAATATATAAACGTGTTCAACTGTTATATTTTACTTAAATTGATGACATAAAATTTGATTTTCATATTTCATTTTTTTGTTCTTTTGCACAAAAAACAAATGCTAATAAACAAATATTTTTTGGCTGCTTTAAGCGCCTTCATCATCTGGGGATTTTTTAGTTTAGCTCTGAAGCCATTAGTGGATTATCCTTCACTAGATATTCTATTTTTCCGAGTTTTCATTGCTACTGCATTTTTATTAGTCATCAATTTGTTTTTCAGAAAATCAGTTGTTGTGAATGCGCAGAAAACCTTTAATCAACTTTCAAAGAAAAAACAAAAATCCGCTGTTATAATGACTGTTGTTGGTGGTCTTTTACTGGTATTAAATTGGTTTTTATTTATTTATGCCGTTAATCATGTCAGTTTACAATCTGCTTCTTTTGCTTATATCATTTGTCCTATTTTAACAACAGTTTTAGGATTTGTGTTATTAAAAGAAAAAATTGATGTTTGGCAATGGATAGCCGTTGGATTATGTGCTGTAAGTTGTGGAATTTTATCTTATGGAAATTTACAAGATTTAATTTACAGTGTTATTATTGCATTGAGTTTTGGTTTTTATTTAGTTTCTCAAAGAAAGAATAGTTATTTTGACAAATTCTTGATTTTAACAATCCAAATGGTTATTTCTTCGCTAATATTATTACCATTTTATCCTCTCTATGGCGGTGTTTTGCCAACTGAATTTCAGTTTTATTTTCTACTTTTAATCATTGTAATAGTTTTCACGATTCTTCCATTGTTTTTGAATTTATTTGCTTTAAAAGGCCTAAATTCCTCTACTGTTGGAATTTTGATGTATACCAATCCTCTAATTCATTTCTTTTTGGCGATTTTTTATTTTAATGAAACAGTTTCAGTGGCCCAAATCATTTCATATGCTTTAATTGTAATCTCGATTGTAGTTTTTAACCTGACGACTTTTAAAAATCTAAAACAGAATAGAGTGAAATAATTACCAATAAACGACAATTTGTCAGTTCATTTAGGCTGACAAAAGCTGTTTTCTGTCAATTTTCCTATTTTTTTGTAATGGCACAATCATTGAAATAACCAAATCGAGTTTAAAATTGAATTTAAAATTTAACAATTATAAAAATGAGTAAAATTATTGGAATCGACTTAGGAACAACCAACTCATGTGTGGCTGTTATGGAAGGTGGAGAACCTGTTGTAATTGCAAATGCTGAAGGTAAAAGAACAACACCATCTGTAATTGCTTTTGTAGAAGGTGGCGAAATTAAAGTTGGAGATCCGGCAAAAAGACAAGCAGTAACTAACCCTACAAAAACGATTGCATCTGTAAAACGTTTCATGGGGAATAAGTATTCTGAAAGTACAAAAGAAGCTTCTACTGTAGCTTACAAAGTGGTTAAAGGTGATAACGATACACCACGTGTTGATATCGATGGTCGTTTATACACACCACAAGAATTGTCTGCAATGACTCTTCAAAAAATGAAAAAAACAGCTGAAGATTATTTAGGTCATTCAGTTTCTGAAGCAGTTATTACTGTTCCAGCTTACTTTAACGATGCGCAACGTCAAGCTACAAAAGAAGCGGGTGAAATTGCAGGTTTAAAAGTAATGCGTATCATCAATGAGCCTACAGCAGCAGCTTTAGCTTATGGATTAGACAAACAAGGAAAAGACCAAAAAATCGCAGTTTACGATTTAGGTGGAGGTACTTTTGATATTTCGATCCTAGAATTAGGAGATGGAGTTTTCGAGGTATTATCTACAAACGGAGATACACACTTGGGTGGAGATGATTTCGACCAAGTAATTATCGATTGGTTAGCTAACGATTTTAACACTGCAGAAGGTGTTGATTTACGTAAAGATCCAATGGCATTACAACGTTTAAAAGAAGCAGCTGAGAAAGCTAAAATTGAATTATCAGCCTCTACTCAAACTGAAATTAACTTACCTTACGTTACAGCTACAGCTACAGGGCCAAAACACTTAGTTCAAACATTAACAAGAGCTAAATTTGAGCAATTAGCAGAATCTTTAGTAAAACGTTCTATGGAGCCAGTTGCTAAAGCTTTAAAAGATGCTGGTTTATCAGTTTCTGATATTGATGAGGTAATCTTAGTAGGAGGTTCTACTCGTATCCCAGTTATTCAAGAGCAAGTAGAGAAATTTTTTGGTAAAAAACCATCAAAAGGAGTTAATCCTGATGAAGTGGTAGCTATTGGAGCTGCTATTCAAGGTGGAGTTTTAACGGGAGATGTTAAAGATGTATTATTATTAGATGTTACACCACTTTCGTTAGGTATCGAAACTATGGGAAGTGTAATGACAAAATTAATTGAAGCAAATACAACTATCCCAACAAGAAAATCTCAAGTTTTCTCTACAGCAGCAGATAATCAACCATCGGTAGAAATCCATGTATTACAGGGAGAAAGACCAATGGCTAGTGATAATAAAACAATCGGTCGTTTCCACTTGGATGGTATTCCACCAGCACCAAGAGGAGTTCCTCAAATTGAAGTAACTTTCGACATCGATGCAAATGGTATCATCAAAGTTTCAGCTACAGATAAAGGAACAGGAAAATCGCATGATATTCGTATCGAAGCTTCTTCAGGATTAACTCCAGAAGAAATCGAAAGAATGAAAAAAGATGCTGAAATGAATGCAGAAGCTGACCGTTTAGCAAAAGAAAAAGCAGATAAATTAAACGAGGCAGATTCAATGATTTTCCAAACAGAAAAACAATTAGGTGAGTTTGGTGATAAATTATCAGAAGCTAACAAAACGGCTATCGAAAGTGCATTAACAGAATTAAAAGCAGCTTACGAAACTAAAGATGTAGCTACTATTACTCCAGCTTTAGATAAAATCAATGAAGCTTGGAAAAATGCATCTGAAGAAATGTACAAAGCACAAGCTGAAGGTGGTGCTGCACAAGCAGAACCTCAAGCAAATGCTTCTGGAGATCAAACTCAAGACGTAGATTTTGAAGAAGTAAAATAATTTTCTAATCGAAAATAGATATAAAACCGAATCAGAAATGATTCGGTTTTTTATTTTATTAAAGTTGCAGTTGATTTTTTTTATATTGGGAAAACCAAAATAAACATCACAAAATATCCTTTTTTTTTTTGATAGAATATTTGGCTCAAAAGAATTGGCAATCAATTACACATCTTTGTGATTCAAGAATTAAATTTTTTTTGATTCATGTAGAAATAAAAAAAGGGGAGAGTTGTTTCACTTTCCCCTTTATTTTGAAAACCAATTATTTCTTATTTTGGTTTCATTGCATTTTCAATTCTTGCTACTAAATCATTCAAATGGAATTTAGTTAATCGATCAGTAGAAACAGCTGCTGCTGCTTTTAATTGATTTTTCAATTCGTTTAATTGACCACGAGCAATTGATGGAATATCAGTATCTGCTAAAACAATTCTTCTTCCGTTGAAGAAAGCCACATTAGTTTTATCGCTAGACATGGTTTCAATTAATTTGGAAACATACAATTTTTGAAGATTTCTTCTGTAGATATCAATTGGAGCCTTTGTTCTTAATTCAGAGAAGATTCCTCTTCTTAAATCACTCATTAATTCATCTACAGAGTAATTTGCCTTACTTTGAGAAGATGTTTCTAATAAGCGCACTAATCGATCTCCAGCTAATAAACTTGATAATGTACCATCTTGAATAGATTTAATCGCTTCAACTCCGTTTTCAGGTTTAATTTTAGATAATACATTTTGATCTAATAACCATTTTGGAGTTTTAAATAATTGCTCATTTAAGAAAGCAACCGCTTCGTTTTGAATTGATGAAGGAACTACTTCATATTTGTTTCCTTCCATGTCATAGGTTTTTGGAGTTTCATAAATACCACCAACATTTTTAGTAACATGACCCATATAACGTCTGTACTGGCCTGTTAATGAGTTGTACAATCCGTTTAATTCATCATAATCTTCACCATTTTCTTTACTCCACTCAATTAAATTTGGTAAAATTCTTTTTAAGTTTTTGATTCCATATTCAGAAGCTTTCATGGCATTATCACCCAAATCTTCTGTTTGATAACGCGGGTCATAAGGATTTGTTTCAGTACCAAACCACAAACGACGATTTTTATAAGCATCTTTAGTCATTTCATTTAATAGTGCTTTTTCAGCATCTTCGTCTTTAGCGTCTTTGAAATAAGAATAACCCCATTTAATTGCCCATTTGTCGTAGTCACCAATTCTTGGGAATAAATCTTTTACACCATCTTCTGGTTGTGCCACGTAGTTGAAACGAGCATAATCCATGATAGAGGAGGTGTGACCATTTTTCTTTTGGAATTCAGGATCTCTTAACATTTCTACTGGAGTAGCAAAACTGGCTCCCATATTGTGACGTAATCCTAAAGTATGCCCCACTTCATGAGCTGAAACGAAACGGATTAATTCCCCCATTAATTTATCATCATATTTAATGTTTCTTGCAGCAGGATCAACAGCGGCTGTTTGGATTAAATACCAATCACGTAATAAACTCATAATGTTATGATACCAACCAATGTGACTTTCCAAAATCTCTCCTGTTCTAGGATCATGTACATTAGGGCCATAAGCATTTTGAATATCAGCAGCAAAATAACGTAACACAGAAAAACGAGCATCCTCTAAACTCATATCGGAATTGTTTTCTGGCCAGTATTCACCACGAATAGCGTTTTTCCAACCAGCAAATTCGAATGCTTCTTGCCAATCATCAATACCTTGCTTGATATATGGTTTCCATTTGTCTGGTGTAGCAGGATCTAAGTAATAAACAATAGGTTTTTTAGGTTCAATTAATTCACCTCTTTTTTGTCTTTCTGCGTCTTCTTCGTTTTTAGGTTCTAATCTCCATCTCACCGCAAAAATTTCTTTATCCGCTTTTTGAGAATCTTCTTCAAATACATCATAGTCATTTGCGAAATATCCTACACGCTTATCAAAAGCTCTTTTGCGCATAGGCTTTTGCGGTAACAAAATCATAGAAGTGTTAAACTCAAACGTTAAAACTCCTGCGTCTAATGCTGCTGGTAAGTCGGTCCCAATTCTTGGAGCAGGTGTCATAGAAATTTGTCTAGGAACAGTTGTGAAGGTTTTAACAGTTCTAATTTCAGTGTTAATGGGAAAACTTTTAATGCTTTGAATGAAAGAGCGATCCTTTTGAAAAGCTTGAATTTTTAGCATTTGTTTGTTCATAGGACTTAAAGAAAAAGTCTGTAAATCAGAATCAAAAGCAGCTGTCATGTCAATAACATAACCAATATTTTCTTTCCCTTTAGCATCTTTTTTGTATGCTAATATTTCATAATTTCCAATAATTGGGTCAGCACTTGAATTTTTTACTGCCTTTGTTATTGGTTTGTCTTCATCTGGTGTTGAAATCACATAAGTTATAGAACGTACCAAAATATTATGGCTCAGTCCTTTTTCAAACTTAATCACTTGTCTGTTTACTTCTTCACCACCAAAAATTCCACCACCAGCAGGTGTTTTTGAATATCTTGTAATGGTCATGATTTCTTTTCCTATTAAGGAATCAGCTACTTCAAAAAGATATTTATCTCCAACTTTATGGACATCAATTAATCCTTTTTGAGTAACTGCAGTAGAATCAATTACTTTTTTGTAAGGTTTAGGTTCTTTTTTTGCATCTGTTTTTTTTAAATCGGGTGCAACCGTTTCAGTAGTAGGTTTTTTTTTGTCTTTTTTCTTTTGGGCAAAAGTTTCAGCCGATAGAAAGAAAATGAAAAGACAACCTAAAAGTGTTAGTTTTTTATTCATTTTGATAAGTTTTAGTTTTCAAATTTATTCTAATCTTAATATTTTACCTTTCATATTATGTTTTTATTAAGAATTTTAACATTTGTTTTCTTTTTGATAGTATGTAAAGAATTGTTTTTTATATGCGTGCATAATATTTTAATTTCTTATATTTGACTTAAATTTTTATTTTATGGGAAAACAATCTTTGACTTCGCTATTAAATATAACTTACCCTGTTATTATGGCACCTATGTTTTTAGTTTCCAATACAAAAATGGTTATTGAAGGAATGAAAAGTGGTGTTGCAGGATGTATTCCAGCTTTAAATTACAGAACTTTAGATGAATTAAAAGCGGCTATTCATGAATTGAAAGCTGCGAAAGTTTCTGGAGGTAGTTTCGGTTTTAATTTAATAGTAAATAAGTCAAACGTAAAATATAAGGAGCAATTAAGAGTTTTATGTGAGGAAGGTGTTGACTTCATTTTGACTTCTCTTGGATCTCCCGAGGAAACCATTAGAGAGGCTCATAAAGTTGGAATTAAAGTGTTTTGTGACGTTACCGATTTAGCTTTTGCAAAAAAGGTTGAAAGTTTAGGAGCAGATGCTTTAATTGCAGTTAACAATCAGGCGGGTGGACACAGAGGAAATATTGATCCTAAAACTTTGATTGAGTTATTGAATGAAAATACTTCTTTACCAGTTATTTCTGCTGGTGGAGTAGGAAGTAAGGCTGATTTAGATAAAATGTTGAGTTATGGAGCGGTTGGAGTTTCAGTAGGTAGTCCGTTTATTGCATCAAATGAATCAGGCGTTTCTGAAGAATATAAACAAGCTTGTGTGGATTATGGTGCAAAAGATATTGTTATGACAGAACGAATTTCAGGAACGCCTTGTACAGTTATTAATACACCTTATGTTCAAAAAGTAGGAACTAAACAGACTTGGTTAGAAACTTTATTAAATAAAAACAAAAGTCTGAAAAAATGGGTCAAAATGATTCGTTTTTACATTGGAATGAAGGCTACTGAAAAAGCGGCTACACAAGTGACATATAAAACGGTTTGGGTAGCTGGACCAAGTATAGAAGATACGAAAGCAATTTTACCTGTTAAGGATATAGTAAAGAAATTGGTTTCATAATTATGAAACCAATTTCCTTTTAGTTAGTTTATTCGATTGCTATTTCAAAAGTTTTATCCCAATTTTTACCAGTAACAAAATATGTTTTTGTAGCTGGGTTGTATGCAATTCCATTTAATACATCAAGTTCGGCGTGTTTTGTAACTTTTGTTTTTAACTCGCTTAGATTGATAATTGCTTCTATGGAACCATTTTTAGGATTAATAATAGCAATAGCATCTTTCTGATAAATGTTTGCCCAAATTTTTCCATTAACCCATTCTAATTCATTTACTTGTTCAATTTTAGAACTATTGGTATAAACACCTATATAATCTTCAACTTTTAAAGTTTCTGGATTTAAAATGTAGATTTTTTCAGATCCATCACTCATATATAATTTCTCACCATCGTTGGTGATTCCCCAACCTTCGGTTTCAAATGAAAATGTTTTTTCTAATTTAAGTGATTTAGCATCGTACACAAAACCTGTTTTTTCTTGCCACGTTAATTGGTAGATTTTATCTTTTAAAACTGTTATTCCTTCACCAAAATATTTGTCTTCTAATTTAATTTGTTCAGTGACTTTACCAGTTTTATAATCGGTTTTTCGTAAAGTAGATTCTTTGTATTGTCCAGTTCCTTCTAATAAAACACCATTGTAAAATTCAAAACCTTGTGTATAAGCATTGATATCATGTGGATATGTATTCACGATTTTATAATTTAAAATCTTAGCTTCCGAACTTGCATAAATTGAAAAACCTGAAGTTATATCGATATTTTTTCCTTCAAAATAGACTAATGCTTTTATGATTTGATTACCTAATTTTTGATTGTTCAATGCAAAAGGTAATTTTTCGTTCCCTTTTACAGAACCAATTTTAGTATCGTTTAAATAATATACTACAGAATCTATTACTTTGTTTTCTTTGTTCTGTACAATTAGATCAATACTATTTTCTAATTTTAGAATAGGTTTAATACCAGAATTTTCTAGAGAAAATAAATTTTTTAATGCATTTTCGTCTTCTTTACATGAAGTTGATAGTATCCCTAAAGAGATGAAAGCAAGTAGTTTAACTTTGAACATGTTTAAAATATTTAGATAAATCAAATGTATGTTATTTTTATACCTCTAATAGACTTGCAAAAATATAAAAAGGTTGTATATTTGCACCGGCAAGTCCTACACGACCAGCTCCTGCAGACTCCTCCAGGGTGGGAACACAGCAAAGGTATGTGGTTGTAGCGGTGCGATGTAGGTCGCTTGCCATTTTTTGTTTAATAGTATTAATAATTTACATAGCTATTAATCTCTAAACCATAACCTATCATTCCCACTCTTTTTGTTGGTGCATTACTATTAGATAATAAATCAATTTTTGTAATATCTAAATCGTGTAAAATTTGTGCACCAATTCCAAAGTCTTTTGAATCCATTTTAATTTGTGGAGCCTTTAATTCACCTTGGCTTTGTAAAACTCTAAGTTCTGTAATACGATCAAGTAATTCTAAAGATTTTACTTCTTGATTTATAAAAACTATAGCTCCTTTTTCAACTTCGTTTATTTTACGGAAAATATCGTCTAGTTTTTTATCATTAGTATCGGTTAGAGTTCCTAATATGTCATTGTTGACTTGTGTTGTGTTTATACGAGTTAATACTGGATCGCCAGCATTCCAGGTACCTTTTGTCAGTGCTATATGTACTTGTTTGTTTGTTGTTTGTAAATAAGCACGCATTCTAAAGGTTCCAAAGCGGGTTTGAACATCAAAGTCTTCTTTCTTTTGAATTAAACTATCATGTTGCATTCGATAGGCTACCAAAGCTTCAATAGAAACTAACTTCAGATTAAATTTCTTTGCTACTTCTATTAGTTCGGGTAAGCGTGCCATTGTTCCATCTTCATTCATGATTTCTACAATAACTCCTGCAGGTTTAAAACCAGCTAGTCTAGCAAAATCTATGGCTGCTTCAGTATGTCCAGTTCTTCTTAAGACTCCACCTTGTTTTGCTATTAAAGGAAAAATATGTCCTGGTCGTGCTAAGTCAAAAGGTTTAGTTTCAGTGTCTATTAAAGCTTGTATTGTTTTAGCTCTATCTGAAGCAGAAATACCAGTTGTAACACCATTTCCCTTTAAATCAACAGAAACTGTAAAAGCAGTTTCCATATGATCGGTATTATTTCTAACCATAGCATGAAGTTCTAATTCTTTGCATCTAGATTCTGTTAGTGGAGCACAAATTAGACCTCTTCCGTGAGTAGCCATGAAATTAATCATTTCAGGTGTTACTTTTTCAGCGGCAGCAAGAAAATCACCTTCATTTTCTCTATCTTCATCATCTACTACTATAATTACTTTTCCTTGGCGGATGTCTTCTATAGCTTCTTCAATTGTGTTAAGTTGTATGTTATTTGACATTTCGTTAGTTGTTGTTGTCGTTATTTTGGGTTATTTTATTAAAAAGTTTTTTGAAAGGATCAGTTATCCAATCAAAATTGATCATGATACCAATGTCATTAGTAGCTCGATAAGTTAAAATTATAGCAAATGGAGTCATGAGTATCGAAGCCATCCAAGCTCCTAAAAAGGGAGGAATACTATCTTGTTGTGCTACTTTTCGTCCAAACGTATTAATAAAATGAAAAGTGATAAAAATTAAAACAGCAAATACAATAGGTAATCCTAATCCACCTTTACGAATGATTGCTCCTAAAGGTGCACCTATGAAAAACATAAGCAAACAAGAATAGGCAATTACAAATTTTTCGTGAATAGCTAACCAATGATTGTTAATATTCTTGGATTTATTTTCTAAGTCGGTTTTATTGCTTTGTATATAAAACTCAGTGCTTGTTACATTGTTTTTTGCAAATTCTAAAATCATATTTACTTCATTTGGTTTTAGAACTGAAAGTAAATTTTGACTCGTTTTGTCTTTTTCTGAAGATGTTTTATTAACAGAATTAGGTGATACTTTAGAATTGTTGAAGATATTATCGTTACGAGATACAATGTTATTAGCATATGATTTAATATCTTTTACATAACTACTTTCGAGAGAATCAATTGTGTATTTCAGTTCTAAAGATGTTAACATTTTTTCAGAGGTAATATCACCTTCATCAATCTCAGTTTGATTGAGTTTTGTTAAATCGATATTGATGGTATATTTTTTAAAACTACTTTTGGCAAAAGGAACACGATTACGTTCTTCAAACTTTTTAGGATGAATGTCTTCGTAATAGTAACCATCGTAAAGTTCTAATTGTAAATAATTAGAATCATCTTCACTAGTAAGTACTCCCTTTTTTGCTTTAATTATGGTGTTGGCACCTAAGCCCATATTGGTATTTTTAATATGCATAGTAACACCTTCCAAAAATTCACCATTGTCACCTGATTTTTTATCTACTTTAATATTTGATGTACCAATGGTATTAAATTGTCCCTCAGCAATAGCCATTGCGGGTTTTTGTTGTACAATATTTTTGCGAAGGTTTATAAATCGAAATTGGGCATCTGGAATTACATTATTGGCAAAAAAGAACGATACAAAAGCTAAAATCCCAATGGTAATGGTTAACATTTTCATAGCGCGTTGTAATGAAATACCTGACGATTTCATTGCGGCAAACTCATAATTTTCGGCAAAACTTCCAAAGGTCATGATAGAAGCTAATAGCACTGAAAGTGGTAACACTAGCGGAACAATCGTAGGAGCATAAAAAGATAAGAATTTGATGATAGTAAAGAAATCTAAATCTTTACCCGCCAATTCAGCAATGAATAACCAAATTCCTTGTAAAACGAATATAAAAAACAAGATTACAAATACCGAAGTAAATGTAATCATGAAGGATTTAATAATGTATTTATCTAAGATTTTCACCCGTACGAAATTAGTCTAATTTATTGATGTAATAATTAGGATATTTTGATTTGGTAAAGGTAAAATGATTTTTCGATAATGGCTGATTTGTTTTAAAAGAATTAACAGTCAAAGTTGTTTTTGTTCCATTTTTTCCAACTTCAATTACAGTGTAGATGTGTTTAGTTTGAACATCAATACCGACTAAGATTTCTTTTCTTTGATCCTTACTATTGTTTGGAGTTAATTTAACGTACTGAATTTTTCTTCCTTTTAAATTTTGAGGTATATCCCAACTGTATTTGTACCCTGTATTAAAGAAAGTCAACATCTTATTAGGCGTTATGGCATTTTCATCATTCGCATCAAAGTCAGCGATGGTAATTTCCTCATCTTCTGGTACAATTGTGTAGACTTTTTTTCCATCGAAAATTTTGGTTACACCCATAAAATTTAGGTTGTATAAATTGCCTTGTAAAGCAACATTTCCTTTACTTTCTTGGTTGATATTTTCTTTTGGATTATTTAAAGTATATTTAAAGTCAATCACAATGTTGTTGTACGATTTTACTTTAGCCGAAACTTCATCTAACAATTCTTTTGCCTTTTTAGCATCTTGAGCTTGTACAAAAAAACCAATAAGTAATGTGATTGCAACTTGTAAAAAACGTCTCATTTTAAAATTATTTGTTGTGTTCATTATTTAAAAAGTGTTCCAAAGCTATTAAATCAGGTATTAAAACGGAACGGGCTTTACTACCTTCAAAAGGTCCAACAATACCAGCGGCTTCTAATTGATCAATTAAACGACCCGCTCTATTGTAACCTAATTTTAATTTTCGTTGGATTAAAGAAGCACTTCCTTGTTGAGCTGTAACAATAACTTCTGCTGCTTCTCTAAACAAAGAGTCTCTTTCCGAAATATCTATATCAAGTTTTATGCCACTTTCTTCTCCCACATACTCTGGAAGTAAATAAGCTTCTGGATATGCTTTTTGCGAACCGATGAAATCACAAATCTTATCAACCTCTGGTGTGTCTACAAAGGCACATTGAACACGAGTAATATCATTTCCTTGTGTATATAGTAAATCACCTCGACCAATCAACTGATCTGCCCCTTGACTGTCTAATATAGTTCTGGAGTCAATTTTTGAAGTTACACGAAACGCAATTCTAGCAGGGAAATTGGCTTTAATAATACCCGTAATTACGTTTACCGAAGGACGTTGCGTAGCTATAATTAAGTGGATTCCAATAGCACGAGCTAATTGAGCTAAACGAGCAATAGGTGTTTCAACTTCTTTACCAGCAGTCATAATTAAATCAGCAAACTCGTCTACTACTAATACAATATAAGGTAAAAAACGGTGTCCGTTTTCTGGATTTAATTTGCGGTTTCTGAATTTTTCATTATATTCTTTAATGTTACGAACCATCGCATCTTTTAATAAAGAATAACGATTGTCCATTTCAATACACAACGAGTTCAACGTGTTGATTACTTTGGTGTTATCAGTAATAATAGCATCACCACCATCTGGAAGTTTAGCTAAATAATGACGTTCAATTTTATTGAATAATGTTAATTCTACCTTTTTCGGGTCAACCAATACGAATTTTACTTCCGCTGGATGCTTTTTGTAAAGTAGAGAAGTCAACACAGCATTCAATCCTACCGATTTTCCTTGACCCGTAGCACCCGCCATCAATAAGTGTGGCATTTTGGCTAAATCCACCACAAAGGTTTCATTAGAAATGGTTTTTCCCAAAGCGATAGGTAATTCCATTTCAGCAGTTTGGAATTTCGGTGAAGCAATAACACTCTTCATTGAAACCATTGTTGGATTGTTGTTAGGCACTTCAATACCAATAGTTCCTTTACCTGGAATTGGCGCAATAATACGAATTCCTAATGCCGCCAAAGACAAGGCAATATCGTCCTCTAAGTTTTTGATTTTAGAGATACGAATACCGGCATCAGGCACAATTTCGTACAAGGTTACCGTTGGTCCAACCGTAGCTTTGATTTGTGAAATTCCGATACTGTAATTTTTAAGCGTATCAACAATTTTATTTTTGTTTTCTTCTAATTCGGCTTGGTTAATGGTAATTCCGCCAGAAGAATATTCTTTTAATAAATCAATAGGAGGGAATTGGTAATTGGATAATTCTAATGTTGGGTCGAATAATCCAAAATCTTGAACCAATTTAGCGGCTAAGTTTTCTTCAACCACTTCCTCTTCCGCCACTTTTTCAATTACAAAAGCGTCTTCGTTTACGAAATCTTCTTTCGGAATGCTTCTGTCTTCGATTGAAAAATTAGTTACTTCTGGAGTTTCAACTTTTGGTTTTGGATCTAAAGTTAATTCCGATGCCGAAGCAATTGTTGGTTTTAAAGCCTCTTTGTTGATTTCGAAATTCGAAGGATAGGTTTTCAATTCGAAATTCCCCATTTCCTCTTCGTCTTCTGTTAAGATAAAATCGTCTTTAGAATTAGAAGGAGAGGTTAAAGGTAGATCGGTATTGATTTCATCTTCTATTTCCTCGTTTGCTTCTTCTGTTACTGGAACTATTGTATTTGCAGCAGCAATATCATCATTTAATTCGGCTTGTGGTTTTTCAAAAACTTTAGTAAAATTGTCTGGTGATAATTTAATTTTGAAAACTAAAAATAAAATAATTCCAAATAAAAGCACTAAGAAGGCACCTGTTTTTCCAATATAATCTTGAATATATAAATTCATTTCGAATCCAACAGTTCCTCCTAATTGTGGTATATATTCCCAGAAAAAACCTAGAATGATAGAAATGAAAATGATGAGATAAAAATCCCAAAAGAAACTTCTTTTTAGTTTTGATAAAGCCATATCTAATACCAAGTAAGCTCCCATTAAGAAAAGGATTCTCACAAAAATGAAAGACGCTACTCCAAAACCTTTATAAAGGAAGAAGTCAGCTAAATAGGCTCCAAATTTACCCAACCAGTTTTCAGCTTTAGCACTTCTATTGGCTAATTCAGATACGATGTTTTGATCGTTATTTCCTGTTATGAAGTAAGAAATAAAAGATAGCAACAAAGCTATAGAAAAGAAAATCAACAAAATACCGAAAATAAATTTCTGCTTACGACTAATTCGCCAAGAGAATTTTTCTTTGGTTTCAGTGGGAGAATTTACGGAATCTTTACTTGTTTTTTTGGCCATGTAAACGGAACAATTTTTACAAAAGTAGCTAAATTAAAACAAATACGGAAAATAAATAATGCATCCGATAGCAATAGCAGTCAAGGCAGCAAAAAAAACAGCTCCAGCAGCAATATCTTTAATAAAACCAATACGTTCATGAAAGTCTGGATGTACGAAATCGGCTATTTTTTCTACGGCTGTGTTTAAACCTTCAATTCCAAGAACTAATCCGAAAACTAATATTTGCATCATCCATTCAAAGCGATTTATGCCAAAATAAAGCCCAGCAAATGTCATTATGACGGCCAAAGATGATTGCACCATTACACTATGCTCTGTTGTTATCAATTTTATTGCGCCTTTAAACGCAAATCCAATGCTTTTTAATCTTCCTGTAAAAAGGGTTTCGTCTTTTTCGAATTTCATTTTTATTATTTAAATGTTTAAAACAGTCCTAAAATAATCAATTTAAGACTGTTAAAATCTTACAATACAGCCAAAGCTGCATCATAATTTGGCTCGTCAGCAATCTCTTGTACTTGTTCTGTGTGTAAAATTGTTCCGTTTTCATCTAAAACTATTACTACACGAGAATGTAACCCTGCTAAAGGACCATCAGTAATTTCTAAACCGAAGTTTTTTCCAAAACTTCCGTCTTTAAAATCAGATAGGTTGATAACGTTTTCTAATCCCTCTGAGCCGCAAAAACGTTTTTGAGCAAAAGGTAAATCTCTAGAAATACACAATACTTTCGTATTTGCTAAAGCACTTGCTTTTTCATTAAACTTTCTAACCGAAGCTGCACAAGTTCCTGTATCAACACTTGGAAAAATGTTTAATACTACTTTAGAACCAGCAAAATCAGATAAAGTTGCTGTTCCTAAATCGGTTTTTACTAAATTAAAATCAATAGCTTTAGAACCTACTGCTGGCAAATCGCCATTTGTGTGTACAGGATTTCCTCCTAATGTAATTGATGCCATACCTATTTTTTTTTTTTGAATAACAAAAGTAAAGAATAATTGGTTAAAGTTATACTTATCCTTTACTTAAGATTATTTTTTTTATTTTTAAAACTAAGATTTTATTTTTAGCGTAAATGCAATTATAAAACTTTAAAAAATAAAATATGAAAACGAACAAATTTTTTGCTACAGCAGTTGTAGCTTTCGGATTTTTAGTTGGAACAACTTCTTTTGCTCAAATGAAAGAAAAAACGGTTGAAGTAGGAGGTGCACCCATGTATCCAAGTAAAAATATTGTAGAAAATGCGGTTAATTCTAAAGATCACACTACATTAGTTGCTGCTGTTAAAGCTGCTGGATTAGTTGATGTTTTAATGTTAGAAGGACCATTCACTGTTTTTGCCCCAACAAATGCAGCGTTTGCTAAATTACCTGCTGAAACAGTTGAAACACTATTAAAACCAGAAAATTTAAAAATGTTACAAACGATTTTGACGTATCATGTTGTAGCTGGAAAAATGAATGCTAAAGACATTGATGCAGCAATCAAAAAAGGAAATGGAAAAGCTACTTTAAAAACAGTTAGCGGTGGTACATTAACAGCTTGGATGAAAGGTAAAGACTTATATATTACCGATGAAAACGGGAATAGTGCGAAAGTTACTATTGCCGATGTAAACCAAAAAAATGGTGTAATTCATGTAGTGGATACTGTGGTAACACCTAAATCATAATGCTTAAAATGTTTAGTTTAGTTTGTTAAAAGAAAAGCTCTGAATTTTAGTTCAGAGCTTTTTTATTTTATCGTTGCAGCCAATTCTTAAAATCAAAGAAATTCTGAGGCGCTACACCATGTCCCACAGGATATTCCTGATATTCCACTTCTAACCCTAAATTTTCTAAAGCTGGTTTTGCTTTTCGAGCCCATTCTACTGGGATAACTTGGTCAACCGAACCATGAGAAATGAAGAATTTTAAATGAGAAATTACTTTTGTATCGATAACTTCTGGCATAATTTCTTGATTGAAATAACCGCTCAAAGCGACTACTTTAGCCACTTTTTCAGGATAGGTTAGGGCAGTAGCATAACTTAAAATAGCACCTTGACTAAAACCAATCAAAGTTACATTTTTAGTATCAATTGGATATTGTTTAACTACTTCCTCAATAAAACCAGCAATTAGTTCTACCGATTGTTTGGCTTGAACATTATCCGAAAACTTATTTTCATCTGCATCAAAATGAATCGCATACCAAGCGTATCCGTAAGGTTGTAAATTATAAGGCGCTCTAACTGAAATAATGTAACAATCATCCGATAATTCGGAAGCAAAAGAAAATAAATCTTCTTCATTACTTCCATAACCATGTAGTAATAGTATTAGTGGATTTTTATCGTGTTTAATTTTAGGTTCTTGAATCAAATAATGTAAGTTCATATTTATTTTATTAAAAGTTTTTGAAAATGTTTTGATAGAATTCACCTAAAAAAGGTACAGGTTTTTGTTCACCATTTAAAGCACTCATAAAACCAAATAGCCATAAAATAAAAATAAACGTCCAAAAAGAAGCCGTTATCATCCAACTGTCAAAAAAACCTACTGGATAACCTAATAAAAAGAAAGTTAGAAAAATTCCTAATGCTTGCCGAATATGAAAACTAGCAAATACATTTTTATTTTCGCTATTCATGAAAATAGCTATTATGGTTCCAATAATAGTTATGTAGCTTATCCAAGCGGTTTGTTTTCCTTGTTCAATTTCGTTCATTTTTTATTATTATGAGTTTAAAATAAGTTGACCATTATTAAAAATTCCAATAGCTTTTCCTTTCATTTTTTGTCCTAAGAAAGCCGAATTTTTAGATTTTGATAAGATGTTTTCTTTTCCAAATGTCCAATTTTCTTCTGTTGTGAATAGTGAAATATCGGCTTTGTTGTTACTTATTATTGATGAATTTTCCACATTGAAAACCAGTTTATTAGCATTTAATTTTTCAACTACAACTTCAAGTGGTAAAATGGTTAGTAAAGCACCAAAAGCACTTTCTAAACCAATGGTTCCATCTTTAGCTAAATCGAATTCTAATTTCTTATGTTCAATATCTAACGGATTATGGTCAGAAGTGATGCAATCGATTGTACCATCTAAAACCGCTTCAACTAATGCTTTTCTGGTTGCTTCTTCGCGTAATGGAGGTAATACTTTGTATCGGGTATCAAATCCCATTAACACTTCGTCATTTAAAACTAAATTGTGAACGGCAACGCTACAAGTTACTTGTAATCCTTTTGCTTTTGCTTCTTTAATTAATTTAATACTTCCTTTAGTAGAAATCGTTGGGATGTGTAATTTTCCTCCTGTGTATTCTAGTAAAAATAAGTTACGAGCGACTTGTAATTCTTCGGCTAAAGCGGGAATTCCTTTCATACCTAGCTTCGTACTAATAACTCCTTCATTTGCAATTCCAATTCCTTTTAAAGTGCTATCTTGACAAAAAGCAATCAGCATGCCATCGAAATCTTGTACATATTGTAAAGCGATTTTTTGCAAGTTAGCATTTTGTAACGCTTTATTATAATCGCCAAAAGCGATTGCGCCAGCGTTTTTCATATCGAATAATTCCGCTAAATCCGTTCCTTCGCTTCCTTTGGTTAAGGCTCCGATGGGATATAAAGTTGTCGCTTGATTTTTAGCTCTGTCTAACACAAATCGCACTTGCGCTTGATTATCGATGGTTGGATTAGAATTGGGTTGTAACGCTACAGCAGTAAATCCGCTTTTGGCTGCGACTTTTAATCCGTTTTCAATAGTTTCGCGGTCTTCGTAGCCTGGCTCTCCAAAAGAAACCGAACTGTCCATCCAACCTTTAGAAACATGTAAATTTGGAATATTTATTACTTCAAAGCCTGAAGTAGTTGTGATTTCTTTTTCTATTTGAGTTATCGTTCCGTTTTCAATTTTAATGTCCATTACTTGGTTGTGAAACGGACTTGAAGCGTCGATAATTTTAGCTTGTTTTAGAATAACTTGCGTCATTTTACAAATTTTTGGATTAGTAGTTCTGTTATTAAAAATAGTAGTGTTGCGATGATAAACCATTTCCAAATTTCGTTGCTTGTGCGTTCCGAAGCAATGTCATTTAGAACGGTGGCTATGTTGTTAACTTTGGTGAAATTTTCAAAATTGGCAGTCGAAACTTGAGTTAAATCGCTTTCAGTTCTTGGATAGTTAAAGCTGATTTTCTTTAACGGATTGTTGGTTTTGATAACATCAAAATTTCCTGCTTCTTCTGGATAGTCACCAAACGATAATTTACATTTGGTATTTAAAATTTGTTGCATTGGAATGAAACTATAACCATCTTTTTGTATTGAAACCACTTCGTCTTTTGCTAAAATTGTTTCTAAAATTAGGTTTTCGTTTTCACCAATAGTATAAGCGTTAATTCCCGTTTTTCCTTGATTTTGTCCCATGTTGTAAAAGGTAGGAACAATCAATGGCGCATTTTGGAAGTTGCTATTCTGTTTATTAATCGGAGCCGAAAAAGCGTAAAATGATCCTAATCGATTGGTAGTTGAACCTACAAAAACCGAGTTGTCTTCGTATTGTAAAATATTCGTAATTCCTGATAAAGTGAAACTTTCTTTTACATTTGGATATTGGAAATTACTCACTTTTTTCTCAAAAACCGTTTGATATAACGGATGATTAAAGTTGATTTTAGTGATTTGTTTTCTAGAAGTAGAAAGTTGGGAATAACTCAATCCACCAAAGTTTTTTGCGAAAGCATTTAATAGACTTGGCGTGTTTTTCGCATTCGGAATCAAAACAATATTACCGCCTTTTTCGTAGAAGGATTTTAGTGTCGTTACTAAAGCCACTGGCAAATCTTCTAATTCGTTCAATACAATCGCATCTTGATTTTCAATTTGATTATAATCTAAGGTAGTCAATTCCGTGCTTTGGAAATTGAATTCGTCAGCCGTGAAAATGCGACTTAAGAAATTGTTTTTATCTGAATTTCCGATAGCAATTACATTTGCTTTTTCTGGTTTTGAAATGCTCAAATAGTAATCGTTGTCGTAGCTTAAGCTATTATCTTCGATACTGATATTTCCGTGGAAGTCGTTTTTTGGAATGGTGATTGCAATTTCTGTTTTTTGATTTTCAAATTTTGCAATGGTTTTTGCAATCGCTTTGTTATTGCTGAATACAGAAAGAGGCACTTCATTTTCGGTTTTACCAAAAGCTTGAAGCGTGATTTTCAATTCGTAAAACTGATCCAAAACTTGTGAAATGGCAACTTTATCAATACTGAAGTTGGTTTTGTTTTGTGCTTCGGGTTGGATGAAATACACTACATTATTTTCTGCTAAATCCAATGCTTTTTTACTTTCGGATTGAATGGCATCAGTAATGATAACGTAGTCTTTCTTGGTATTTTTCTTTTTGGTTTCGACTTGATTAATCAAATAATCCAATTGAAACGGCATTGCGGAATATTTTAAATTCTGTAATTCTTTTTGAATCGATTTGATATCGATGTCCCAAAAAACTTCGGAATTCGTAAGTAATGAGAATTGTTGGTTTTCGGGTAATTCTTCTAATAAATCTTGAATGCTTCTTTTTAGCAATTCGCCTTTAGCCCCTTTGGCTTGCATCGAAAACGAGTTGTCTAATAAAATGATAAGTTCATTTCCTTTGTTTGTAGTGTCTTTGGCGTCAAAAAAAGGTTGGGCAAACGCTAAAATTAAACAAGTTAACAACAATAGGCGAGTAGCTAACAACAACCATTTCTTGATTTTAGAACTTTTTCTAGTTTGAATTTGAAGTTCTTTAAGCAGCTTTACGTTGGTAAAATATTCTTTCTTAAAACGTCGTAATTGAAATAAATGCACCAAAATTGGTATAACCAACAGAAAAAGGAAATAGAGAATTTCTGGATGTTTGAACTGCATTTATAATTAGAATTTGTCAAAAGTACGAAATTCAATTTAGAATTTAGAATTTAGAATTCAGAAAATGTAGGGTGGTGGTTTTTTGGAACGCGGATGACAAGGATTTGTGAAATTTATGCGGATTTTTGCTGACAACCTAAAACTGACTACTGACCATTAAAATATTACCTTTTCTTTTTCTTCTCCGCGCGTTTTCTTTCCACAGCTCGGTTTCTGGATTCTGTTTTTCTTGGAGTACGTTTTCCTGGACCGCCTAGGTTGACTTTTTTGTTTTTGTCTTTCTTTTGATGGAAAGCATCGCCACCTTCTTTTTTAGGGGTTTTTAGTAAGAACTTCATTTTTTTCTTTTCCTTTTCGAAGTCTAAATAGCGTTCTTCTATTTTTAAATCTTCTGGAATAGGAAGTTCTTTGATTTCGGTATTCATTAATAATTCTACCTCAATTTTTGGTTCTACTTCACTTGGCGAAATCAAACTTATGGCAACACCGGTTTTATCAGCTCGACCTGTTCTACCGATACGGTGCATGTATTTTTCAGGTTCTTCGGTAAATTGTAAGTTAATAACATGGGTGATATCGGAAATATCTAAACCTCGCGCCATAATATCGGTAGTTACTAAACCTCTTAATTCGCCCGCTTGAAAAGCTGCCATCGTATTCAAACGATAGTTTTGTGATTTATTCGAGTGAATAACTCCAAATTGCTCTGGAAATTCGCTTTCTAAGGTTTCGGAAACCAATTCTACAATACGTTTGTTGTTTACGAAAATCAACACACGGTCCATTCCCTCAGTTTCGCGAATTAGGTGTTTTAGTAAATTTAATTTGGTTAAGAAATTCGGAACTTGGTATACAATTTGTTCGATTTGTTCTAACGGAGTTCCACTTGGAGCTAAGGAAACTTCTTCTGGAAAATCGAAATATTCGTCTAACATTTCATCTACTTCTTCGGTCATGGTTGCCGAGAATAATATGTTTTGTTTTTTGCCACGCATCATGGTCAATATTGACGTTAATTGAGCACGGAACCCTAAGTTTAAGATTTCGTCAAACTCGTCAATGACTAATTTTTGCAAGGCATCAAAACGTAAAACACCGTCAAGCGCTAAATCCATTACACGAC
The DNA here is from genome assembly GCF_023634865.1 of Flavobacterium fragile. Lineage (GTDB taxonomy): Bacteria > Bacteroidota > Bacteroidia > Flavobacteriales > Flavobacteriaceae > Flavobacterium > Flavobacterium fragile. The sequence goes on along the minus strand of NZ_JAMLJN010000004.1, from coordinate 75,715 downwards.
CTGGCGTTCCTACTAAAATATCCACTCCTTCAGCTAGTGCTTTTCGTTGTGTATTAATGTTTACACCACCATAAATTCCAAGTGTTCGCACACTCATGTATTTGGTTAGTTTTTCCACTTCTTCTGCAACTTGCACTACTAATTCACGTGTTGGAACCAAGATAACCACTCTTGGTGATTCATTATTTTGAAATTTCCATTGTTTTAAAATAGGTAATAAGTAGGCGAAAGTTTTGCCTGTTCCCGTTTGTGCAATTCCCATTACGTCTCTTCCTGATAGAATTACAGCATGCGATTTTTCTTGAATAGGTGTAGCGTGCACAAAACCTAATTCGTCTAATGCTTTTTGTAATGATTTTGGTAAATCGAATTCTAAGAAAGTTTTCATATGTGTAAATAAAATTGTTCGCAAAGGTAAGGAAAGTTTTTTGAATCGTATTTGCTACCTTATCTAACACCAAATTGCTAGTTTTTGGTTAATTTATTAGTACTTTAGACTTTTGTACAATATTTTTGTAAAAGACTAGTTTATCATTGTAATGTTTAAATATTACGCACTTCTTTTTCTGGTACTTGTAATTTCCTCGAAAGGAAATGCACAGACTATCGACAGAAAAGGCGATAGTATATCGGTTTATCAAGGAATTAATGATTTTTCAAAAAAAAATAAATTTTCTCGTTTTGTTTACAAATTAATTTTCAGGGAATCTGCACTTAAAGTTGATGAATTAATACCCTTTAAGCCTAAGAAAGAACTTAAAGTGGTAAAAAAACATCAGGAAGGAAAAATAATTCGGAATATAACCATAGAAACTCTTGATCCTTTTGGATTTTCGGTTTCAGATGAGAAAAAGATTCCTAAGAAAAAATATGAGAAAATCGGAAATTCAGCACACATAAAAACAAAAGAAATTACGATTCGCAATATCATGCTATTGAAAAAACATGATAGTTTGGATGCAAAGTTATTGTATGAATCTGAACGTTTAATTAGAAGTCAGCGCTACATTAGAGAAGTAGCAATTGTTCCTGTAGAAATATCTAATAATAAAGATTCTATAGATTTAAAAGTAAGGGTTTTAGACTCTTGGTCTTTAATTCCTACTGGAAGTCTGTCATCTACAGATGGAAGTATAAAATTAACGGAACGAAATATCTTAGGATACGGACATTTGATAAGTGGAAATTTTAAAAGACGATTTGACACCAAGGAAAAAGCCGTTTATGGTCAGTATACAATAAATAATATAAAAAATACTTTCACGAGATTGGATTTGAATTATGCGAAAGAGTTTGATAATGATAGCAGAAGAAGTATCAATATTAATCGACCTTTTTATTCTGTTATTACTCAAAATGCTGGTGGATTTTATTTTGAAAATCAATTATTGACAGAAATTTTTCCAGTAAATGATACAATTCAATCATCTAGTTTTTCCTTTGATTTTCAAGAATATTGGTATGGAAGAGCTATCAAAATTAATTCAAAATCTAATTCTGAGCGGTATTACAGGAATTTAATTGTTGCTCTGACTTATAATGAAAAGCGATTTGGTCGATCACCAGATGTTATTTTAGATCCATCAAATTATTTTTCTAACGAAAAGAATTGGATCGGAATGTTAGGTATTTCGAGACAAAAATTCTATCAAGATAAATTTATTTTCAATTATGATATCGTTGAAGACATTCCTTACGGAGAAAATATTGCTTTGATAATTGGACATCAAGATAAAAATAATAACTCTAGACTGTATACTGGTTTGACCCTTTCTTACGGGAAAAAATTCACTTTTGGATATGCAAGTGGTTTTGCAGAGTGGGGAAGTTTTTATGATTCTAAATTTACTGAGCAAACAACTTTTAAGTTAGGCTTTAATTATTTCAGTCCCTTATTTTCTTTAGGTTCCTGGCGATTTAGACAATTTTTTAAACCTACTTATGTTTGGGGGAACAATCGCGATGTTTCTTTCAAAGACAGATTAACACTTTTAGAAGAAGAAGGTTTGTCTGGTTTTAATAACCGATTGAATGGTACACAAAAGTGGACCTTATCTTTTCAAACACAATCCTACATTCCAGGAAATTGGTACGGATTTCGATTTAGTCCGTATTTCAATATTACTTTAGGTTCTTTAGCTGATGAAAAGGCTTTGTTTTCAAGCAAGGTTTATCCCAAATTTAGCATTGGAGCTTTAATTAACAATGACTTCTTGGTTTTTAACAGCTTTCAGATTTCATTTTCGTATTATCCAACAATTCCATTTGAAGGCGATAATATTATGAAATTTAATTCTTTTGAAAATACCAGTTTAACACTCTATGATTTCCAATTATCTAAACCTGCTTATGTAAAGTATGAGTAATCAAGAAAAAATAGCGATTTTAGATTGTCATTGAAAACAATTTTGTCTCTGGTGCTTTTCTGATTAAACGTAAATCGAATGCCATACAAATATTTCTAACGAAAGGTTTTCCTTTTTCGGTTACGGTAATCGTTTTATCTTTAATAGTCAATAAGCCATCGTCTTGCATTTCTTCTAAACTAGCTAATACTGAAGGTAATTCAGGAAAATCCAATGCTTCGTCTTTCCAAGAAGTAGTGAATTGGCACATCAAATTTAAGATGTGTTTTCTAATTATTAAGTCTTCAGAATTTAAGACATGACCTCTGAAAATTGGCAATTGGTCTTCTTCTAAATGGGTGTAGTAATCTTCAATAGTTTTTTCGTTTTGAGCAAAACTGTACCAACTATCACTAATTGAAGAAACGCCTAAACCTATCATCAATTTCGTTTTTGAAGCCGTGTAACCCATGAAATTGCGATGCAAAGTTCCGTTTTTAAAAGAATTGTACATGCTATCATTTTCTAAAGCAAAGTGGTCCATTCCGATTTCATGATACCCATTTTGGGCTAATTGTTTTTTACCTTCTTCATATAGCATTCGTTTTTCATCGTCTTTAGGTAAATCTTCATCTTTAAAACCACGTTGTCCATTTCCTTTAATCCAAGGCACATGAGCATAGCTATAGAAGGCTAATCGGTCTGGTTGTAATGATTTTGTTTTATCAATCGTGTCTTTTACGTCTGCTAAAGTTTGGAATGGAAGCCCAAAAATTAAATCGTGACCAATGGAAGTATATCCAATTTCTTTTGCCCAAAAGGTAACTTTTGCAACATTGTGAAAAGGTTGGACTCTATGAATAGCTTCTTGAACTTTAGGCGAATAATCTTGCACCCCAAAACTTACTCTTCTAAAGCCCAAATCATATAATTTTTGTAAATGGTGTTTTGTAGTATTGTTTGGATGTCCTTCAAAACTGAATTCATGTTCCTCAGCTTTCGTTGCGTATTGAAATATTCCATTGATCAAACGTTCCAAGTTTTCCGTAGAGAAAAAAGTAGGAGTTCCACCACCTAAGTGAATTTCTTTAATTATAGGTTTTCTTGGAAATAAATCGCAATATAATTTCCATTCTTTGATTACGGCTGTGATGTAAGGGTCTTCTACTTCATGTCGTTTTGTAATTCTTTTGTTACAACCACAAAAAGTACACAAGCTCTCACAAAATGGCAGGTGAATATACAAGCTAATTCCTTCTTTAGCATTCGATTCTTTGAAGGATTGTAATAAGGTTTGTTTCCAATCTTCTAAGTGGAATTTGTCTTCTTCCCAATAAGGAACAGTGGGATAACTAGTGTATCTTGGGCCTGGAACGTTATACTTTTGAACTAAAGAAACCGACATGATGATATAATTTTTGCACTCTACAAACTTAAGAGGCTTCACCATTATAAAAAATGATAATTATCATATCAGAATTATGTAACAAATATTACAGTAAACGTTACAGTTGTATTTTATCTTTGCGTAGTAAATTAAATGTTATGAATGCAAAATTTAATGATATTATCAACGGAAATGTTTTGGTATTAGTTGATTTTTATGCAGATTGGTGTGGACCATGTAAAATGATGTCTCCAATTTTACAAGAAGTAAAAGCGGATTTGAAAGATTCTGTTAAAATAATTAAAGTAAATGTAGACCAGCATCAAGATTTAGCGAGTCATTTTATGGTTCGTGGTGTTCCTACTTTGATGCTTTTTAAAACGGGTAAGATGCTGTGGAGACAATCTGGTGTTTTAAGTGCAAGAGATTTAACCTCAATTGTGAACCAACATTTGAATTAGTTTTCGTAAGTTTATAAATCTAAAAAGTAAAAATAATGAAATTAAAAGTATTAAGTTTAGTCGTACTTATGTTTGGAATGACATCGTGTATGAAAACACAAACTGAAGGAGTTCAAGTTTTAGAAGTTTCCAAATACGAAACGAAATTGAAACAACCAAATGTACAATTGTTAGATGTTCGTACACCTGAAGAATTTTCAGAAGGTCATTTAGAAAATGCGATTAACATTGACGTTACGGCAGAAGATTTTGATGCTAAAGTAGCTGGTTTGGATAAAGAAAAACCCGTTATGGTGTATTGCAAATCGGGTGGAAGAAGTGCAAAAGCTTCTGCGAGATTAAAAGAATTAGGTTTCAAAACTATTTCCGACTTAGAAGGTGGAATTACCAATTGGAAAAGTGAAAATAAGCCAGTTGTTAAATAATTGTATTTTATCAGTTCAAAACGATTCACAAATGCGATAAAAAAATCCCAAATTCAATTAAGAGTTTGGGATTAATATTTTAAATCGGAAGATTAAATATCGTCAAAATCAATATTGGTAAAACTTTCTGCAGATTTTACTTCATCAGAAGATTCAGTAAAACTTTCTCTTTTAAAATCTTTCTGGTGTCTTTCCGAAATTACTTCTTCTCCTTTTTGATCCAATACAAAATCCGTCATTTCGTCAAGAATTTCTTTAAAAGCAGCAAAGTCTTCTTTGTATAAGTAAATTTTGTGTTTTTTAAAATGAAAAGAACCATCTTCTTCTGTAAATTTTTTACTTTCTGTAATAGTAATGTAGTAATCGTCTGCTTTTGTTGCTCTTACATCAAAGAAATACGTTCTTCTTCCTGCACGCAATACTTTAGAAAAAATATCTTCTTTTTCTAACATTTCATTTTCTCTCATAATCCTACTTTCAATTAATTAGTGTTATAGCGTCTCAAAAATCTAAAAAAAAAATGGATTAAGCAAAAGTTTATTGAATTTCTTTTTCTGAAAGTTGTTTTAAATAGAGTTCTTTGTAGTAACCATCAAGTTCTAATAATTGAGAATGAGTACCTTGCTCTAAAATCTTACCTTCGTCTAAAATGATGATCCAATCTGCATTTTTAGCAGAAGAAACACGATGACTTACAATTATCGTAGTTTTATCTTTACAATATTCTAGTAAATTATTTAAAATAGTTTCTTCGGTTTCTGTATCTACAGCGCTTAAACAATCGTCTAAAAGAAGTATTGGAGCATTTTTTATCAATGCGCGTGCTATGGAAACTCGTTGTTTTTGTCCACCAGATAAAGTAATACCTCGTTCTCCTAAAACGGTTTCATATTGTTGATTAAAATTCATGATATTATCATGAACAACTGCTTTTTTTGCAGCTTCCATAACTTCTTCATCAGTAGCATTTTCATTACCAAATTTGATATTATTTTTAATACTATCTGAAAATAAGAAAGCATCTTGCGGTACCACACTAATCTGATTACGTAAATCAAACAAATTTAAGTCTTTGATGTTTTTATTGTCTATGAAAACAGTTCCGGAAGTAGTATCGTACAAACGACTAATTAAAGTTAAAAGTGTAGATTTTCCCGAACCTGTTTTCCCCAAAATGGCTAAAGTTTTTCCTTTTTTAACTTCAAATGTAATTTGGTTAAGAGCTTTAATTTTTGTGTCCTCGTACTCAAACGAAACATTGTCAAATTTGATTGAACCTTCAATTTTTGTAGGTCCACTAACTGTATTTTTAATCTCAGGTTCCTCTTTCAGAAATTCATTAATACGTTTTTGGGAAGCTTCTGCTTCTTGAACCAATGAAGAAACCCAACCTAAAGACGCAACAGGCCAAGTCAACATGTTGATATATAAAATGAATTGGGCAATAACTCCAATACTTTCAATCTCTGGATCATTATTAATGTACATTGAACCACCCACATAAACCACAACCAAGTTACTTAATCCAATAAGCAAAATCATTAAAGGACCAAATAGCGAGTTTACTCGTGCTAAATCCAAAGCTTTTGTTTTACTTTCATCACTTAATTTTGTAAAATCTTCTTGTTTTTTACCTTCAATGGCATATGCTTTTATGACACGAATTCCAGAAAAAATTTCTTGTGTAAATGAGGAAAGAGTAGATAAATTTTGTTGAAAATCACCACTTTTTTTATGTATCATTGAACTGATTTTGAATATGCTATACGATAAAAGTGGTAGAGGAAGTAACGAGTAAATAGTAAGTTTAGGTGAAATATTGTACATGTAAATTACCACAATTGTGAATCGCATTATCGTGTTGAGCGTGTACATAACAGCTGGACCAACATACATTCTTACTTTACCTACATCTTCACTAATTCGGTTCATTAAATCACCTGTACGATTTCGTTTGTAAAAACTTTGACTAAGTGCTTGATAATGATTAAAAATTTCATTTTTCAAATCAAATTCTACATGGCGAGACATAACAATTAAGGTTTGTCTCATCAAAAAAGTAAAGAAACCTGCTATTATGGTTGTACCTAATATTAATAAAATATTGTGAAATAACGACTTTTGAAAACTCAAAACATCTCCATTAGAGTTTTTTACGTAATCTTCAATAACCTTTATTGAGTTTCCAATCAATTCAGGAGTAAATAAAGAGAAGATTTGCGCTACAACTGTTATGACGATTCCAAGCAAGAATCGATATTTATATTTTACAAAGTATTTGTTTAAATATTGTAATTCTTTCATAATTCTTTTTAGTTTGACACCATTAATTTATCAATTTCATTAAAAAGTTAGTGAATTGATAATTAATGATTATCTGTTTTTTTAGCATTTCATTGCTAAATTATTAAAATAAATATAATTTTTTGAATCAATTTAAAATAATTCGTAATATTGTAATTAAATATTGAATAATTTTCAAATCAACTCAATTTACATGACAGCAGAATTATTAAAAGCAAATGAGCTTCATAAAGTAGACCCAGTTTTCGGTCAGGTTTCTTTTGATGGTCATGAACAAGTTGTATTTTGTCACGACAAAGATACAGGTTTAAAAGCAATTATTGGAATTCATAACACAGTTTTAGGTCCTGCATTAGGTGGTACTAGAATGTGGAATTATACAAACGAATGGGAAGCGTTGAACGACGTTTTACGTTTATCTCGTGGAATGACTTTCAAAAACTCAATTTCCGGATTAAATTTAGGTGGAGGAAAAGCAGTAATTATTGGCGATGCTAAAACTCAGAAAACTCCTGAATTAATGCGTCGTTTTGGACAATTTGTAGATTCATTATCAGGAAAATATATTACGGCTGAAGACGTAGGAATGGAAACTAAAGATATGGATACAGTAAACGAAGTTACGAAACACGTAGCTGGTATTTCTGTTGAAAGAGGTGGTTCTGGAAATCCTTCTCCTGTTACAGCTTACGGAGTTTTTATGGGAATGAAAGCGGCTGCTAAATACAAATTTGGTTCTGATAATTTAGAAGGAAAAAGTGTTTTAGTTCAAGGTATTGGTCATGTTGGAGAATCACTAGTGAAACACTTAACAGAAAGTGGTGCATTAGTAACTATTACAGATATTAATGAAGAAAGAGTGAATCAGGTAGGAGCGAAGTATGGAGCTAAAATTTTCACTGGTGCTGATTTATACAGCGCTGATGTTGATATTTACGCACCATGTGCATTAGGAGCTACTATTAATGATGAAACTATCAATAAAATTAAGGCTTCTGTAATTGCAGGTGCAGCTAATAACCAATTAGCGAACGAAGCGGTTCATGGAAAAATCCTAAAAGATAAAGGTGTTTTATATGCTCCTGATTTTTTAATCAATGCAGGTGGCGTAATCAATGTGTATTCTGAATTAGTAAAATGGACGAATGCTCAGGTGATGGAAAAAACAGAAAACATCTATAATACTGCGTTGGAAATATTCAAATATGCAGACGATAACAATATTACAACGCATCAAGCAGCCTTTTCTATGGCTCAAAAACGAATTGATGATGCAAAAAACGAACAAAACAAGTAATTCGTTTTAAATAAAATTGTATTTTTGCAGAGCGAAAGAGGAAACTTTTTCGCTCTCTTAATTTTATAAAGTTCTTAATTAGTATGTTAAACAGAAGACATATCCGAGTAAAAGTAATGCAAAGTATTTATGCGATGCACCAACACCAATCTGATAATTTGGATAAAGAAGAAAAATTCCTTTTTCAAAGTATAGAAAATACCCAAAACTTATATCTTTTATTGCTTTCAGCTCTCATAGAAATCAAAAAGAAAGAAGAAAATTATTTGGAATTAGCTTCAAAGAAATATTTAGCAACTAAAGAAGAACGCAATCCTAACTTAAAATTTGTTAACAATAAAGTATTGGTCTTGTTGGCAGAATCTGATGCGTTAGACACAGCTTTAGATGAAAACAACATCAATAATTGGAAATTAAATGATGATATAATTTTGTCTTTGATTGATACTATTAAAGAAAGCAAATTGTATCATCAATACATGGAAAAATCAAGTTCAAGTTTTGAAGAAGATAAAAACTTTATTGTTGATTTATATACAGAAGTAATTGCTCCAAGTGAACGTTTATATGATTATTTAGAAGATCATAAATTAACCTGGTTAGATGATTTACCTTCAATAAATACTTTAATTGTGAAGCAAATCAAGCAACTTAAAAATGCAAATGATACATTGATAATTCCGAGAGTTTATAAGGACGAAGATGATAAAGAATTCGTCAAAAATTTATTCAGAAAAACCGTTTTAAATGAATTGGAATTATCAAAAGAATATATCGATAAAACCCCAAATTGGGATGTAGAACGAATAGCTGAAATTGATACTATAATTCTAAAAATGGCGATTTGTGAGTTATTGAAATTTCCATCTATTCCAACAAAAGTAACAATTAACGAATATTTAGAGATTGCAAAAGAGTATTCTACACCAAAAAGTAGTATTTTTATAAACGGAATTCTAGACAATTTAGTTAAAGAATTTACACAAAACGGAAAATTAAAAAAGTCAGGTAGAGGTTTATTATAAAATTATATATTATGATAAGAAAATCACTTAGTTTATTAGCTATTTCATTTGTTTTTGTAGTAGCTTCTTGTAAAAAAGAGAGCGCAGCAGATAAGATTACAGATTCGGATATGAAAGCTCTTCAAGAGCAAAATGCCATCGCCGGAAAATTAGCAAAGGTTGAATTAGATAAAGAAGTTCATGATTTTGGAACTATTAATGAGGGTGATATTGTTGAAACTGAATTTATTGTTAAGAATGTTGGAGATTCAGATTTATTAATTCATGACGCAAAAGGTAGTTGTGGATGTACTGTTCCGCTTCCACCTAAAGAACCAATTAAGCCGGGTGATTCAGCACCTATTAAAGTTTCCTTTGATTCAAAAGGCAAGCCAGGACTTCAAGAAAAGTCTGTTACTATTGTAACCAATACAGCTAATGGACACGAAATGTTCAAAATTAAAGCTAATGTAACCCCATCAAAAAAATAAATTATTATTTAAATACATAAATTATGACTCCAGAATTAGGAATTCAACTAGTATTAATGATTGCAGTTTTTTATTTCTTACTAATAAGACCGCAACAACAAAGAGTAAAAAAAGAAAAAGCCTTTGAAGGCGGATTAAAAGTAGGAGATAGAATTATCACTAAAGCAGGTATTCACGGTAAAATTGCTGAAATGAATGATGACACTATCGTAGTTGAAACTATGGCAGGTAAAATTAAAATGGAAAAATCTGCTATTTCAATGGAATTAAGTGCTAAATTAGCATCTAAATAGATTTTTCAATAAATATTAAAGCCGAATTTCAATTCAGAAATTCGGCTTTTTTTATCTGTATTTATCGTTTAAACCTTTTTCTTCTAATATCATTAGAATAATTTTTTCTAAACGAACCAATTGTGTTTTTTCTTGTTTTGCAGAAGTTATGTGTTCAATAAATTCTCTTTGTTTATAAGGAGAAAATGCATTGAATTTGTTTTTAAGTTCCGAATTTTTATCCAATTCGTTTTGTAAAATTTCTGGAATTATGGTTTCCTTTTTTTCTTTTGGAATAGCCACTCCTTTTTCTTCAATTTCAATAGCTTCTTTAATATAGGCTAAAATTAATTTTTCATCAATTTCATTTGCTGAATTAAATCGCATTTGACGTAATGATTTTGTATTTTCTTCATTCGCATTTATGAGCAATTTCTTTTCATCTTTCAGAAAAACACCGTTGTAAAACCAAATTCCAAAATAGGATTTAAAACCACCAATTCCCAATACATTCTTGTTTTTATAAGTATAAACAGGGCCGCCCCATTTAGTAGTTTCAATTAAAGGTGTTTTTCGAATGATAGCATGTAATTGCTCTATTTCGTATTCCCATTGATTGGTTTTATTCCATTTGTTTTCTTTTTCCAAAATATTGGTTTTTGTGTTTATCAAATATAAAAAATCTTCATAAAAAAAGAGGAACAATGTCCTCTTTAATTTTATTTTAGAATTTTACTTTTACTGTAATTGGTTTACCGTTTCGCATTACAGTTACATCTTTTTCATCGCCTACATTTAACTTGGCTAAACAATCCATATAAGTATATACTTCTTTAATTTCGCAATCTCCAATTTTTACCAAAATATCACCTGCCAAAATTCCTGCTGCATGAGCTGGACGATTATCAGTAACACCATCAATATGTAAACCATCACCATGGTCTGTATAATCTGGCATGATTCCTAAAGTTACTTTGTATTTTGGAACCACTTTTTCTGAATTCATAGCTGTTTTAGTGAACTCAATTTTGTCTAATTTTTCAATTTCTGAGCATACTCGGAATACATAATCCGTAATATTTCTTACTCCGTAATAATTGATTTTATCTTCGTCATCACTTGGTTTGTGATAATCCATATGAGTTCCTGTAAAGAAAAACAACACTGGAATATCTTTCAAATAAAATGAAGTATGATCAGAAGGACCGTGTCCTGAATTATCTAAAGTGACGTTGAAACCTGCTGGTTTATTTTTAGTTACAATTTTTGAAAATTCTGGAGAAGTTCCTACACCTCCAACTGTTAAACTTTTGTCTTTATCTAAACGACCTATCATATCCATGTTGATCATTGTCACTACATTTGGATACAAAGATTTAAGAGTTTCCGTCATGTGTTTAGAACCAATTAATCCATCTTCTTCACCTGAGAATAAGGCAAAAATATAATTCGCATTTTCTTTCGTTTTATTTTTCGATAACATATGAGCTAATTCTAAAACTCCTGCTACACCTGAAGAATTATCATCTGCTCCGTTATGAATTTCACCATGAGAATTTGGTTTTGTAGATTGATTATGTTCGTTTAAACCTAAATGATCATAATGTGCACCAATCACAATAGTTTTAGAAGCTTGGTTGTCTAAAAAGGCAATAACATTAGTGCCATGATTAGTTTTATCACCCGAACCATCCTTAGCATGTGGATTTAATTTTACTTTGTAATTGAATTTTTGAAAGTAACTATTATTAGCATAAGGTTTTAATCCCAATGCTTTAAATTCTTTTGCAATGTAGTCTGCTGCTTTTTTCTCTCCTACAGAACCTGTTAAACGTCCTTGTAATTCGTCTGAAGCTAAATAAGTTATGTGTTTTTTTAGTGATTTTGGTTGTGCAATTTCGGCAGCATCACCTTCAACCCAATCCGCGATGAAAACATTGGTTTCTCTTGGCTTGCTTTGCATTCTGTTACTTGAGAAAACCAATTTTTTTCCATCTGGAGAAAACATTGGAAACGCATTAAATTCGCTTTCCCATGTAATTTGTTGTAAGTTCTCACCATTGGTATCAATCATGTATAATTGGAAATCGTAACCTCGAGTCGAATGATGATTCGAAGAGAAAATGATTTTTTTATCAGAAGGGTGGAAGTAAGGTGCCCAATTGGCTTTTCCAAGATTTGTAATTTGTTTTAAATCAGAACCATCGATGTTGCAAGTGTAGATTTCCATTTCCGATGGAGCTACCAAGTTTTGCGCTAATAAATCTTTGTATTCTTTTATAGCTTCAGGAGTTTTTGGACGAGACGAACGAAATACGATTTTTTTACTATCATGCGAAAAGAAACAACCACCGTCATATCCTAATCCGGACGTGATTTGTTTTAAATTGCTTCCATCGATATCCATTACATAGATTTCTAAATCACCACTTCTAATACTCGTAAAAGCAATTTTCATTCCGTCAGGAGAAACAACTGCTTCGGCATCATAACCCGGGGTATCTGTAACTTGTTTTACAATTTTTCCGTTTAAATCAGCAATGTAAATGTCAAATTCTGGATAAATGGCCCATAAATATTTTCCATCAATCGGTTTTGGTGGAGCTGGACAAGCATGATCAGCAGCGTGAGTGGAAGCATAGATTATATGTTTACCATCAGGCATATAAAACGAACAAGTGGTTCTTCCTTTTCCGGTTGAAACTAATTGTAAACTTTTTTCATTGAATTCTTCTGCTTGTAAATCTAACATGAAGATTTGGTCACAAGAAACACCAAAGGCTTTATTGGTAACTTGAAGCGTTAATTTATCGCCTTTCGGACTAAAATAGGCCTCTGCATTGTCACCACCGAAAGTCAATTGTTTGATATTTTTAAGATGTTTCTCTTGTGCTAAAGAAAATAACGAAAATGAAGAAATAATTATAGTAACTATTCCTTTCTTAAGATTTATTTTTGGAATCATAGTTTTTTATCAAATTTTGTTAAAACAATTACGAATATACAAAAAAAGACAAGCTTAAAAACGCTTGTCTTTATAATAGTTTTCTATGTAGGAATAGATTTAATTTTTTCTTGTAGCTGTAATTTCAGCAATTTTTACAATTACTTCAGTGGCTTTTACCATACTTTCAACCGGAACATATTCGTATTTTCCATGGAAGTTATGACCGCCGGCGAATATATTTGGACAAGGTAGACCTTTATAAGATAATTGACAACCATCCGTTCCACCACGTATGGGTTTAATGATTGGTTTTATACCTAATTCTTTCATGGCTTTTTCGGCAATTTCCACAATATGGAAAACAGGTTCTACCTTTTCTTTCATGTTATAGTATTGGTCTTTAACCTCAGCAATTACAATTTCATCACCAAATTGGTCTTTCCATTTTTTGTTGAATTTATTCGCCAATTTGTGTATGAATTCTTTTCTTTTCATAAATTTTTTAGCGGAATGATCTCTGATGATTAATTCCACCACAGTTTCTTCAATACTTCCGTTAATTCCCACTACGTGAAAGAAGCCTTCGTACCCTTTTGTTTTTTCTGGAATTTCTTTCTTAGGTAATTTTGAAATGAATTTTGAAGCTAAAAGCATCGAGTTGATCATTTTTCCTTTAGCATATCCTGGGTGAACACTTTTTCCTTTGAACGTAATTTTAGCTCCAGCCGCATTGAAATTTTCGTATTCTAATTCTCCAATTTGACTTCCATCCATCGTATAAGCCCAATCGCATCCGAATTTTTCTACATCAAACTTATGGGCGCCACGACCAATTTCTTCATCAGGCGTAAAACCTACACGAATTTTCCCATGCTTAATTTCAGGATGTTGAATTAAGTATTCCATTGCCGACATGATTTCAGTAATTCCAGCTTTGTCATCAGCACCAAGTAAGGTAGTTCCATCTGTAGTAATTAAAGTTTGACCTTTATATAAAAGTAAATCTTTAAAATAACTAGGAGACAGTACAATGTTCTGTTCTTTATTTAAAATAATATCACTACCATCATAATTTTCAATGATTTGAGGTTTAACATTAGCACCTGTGAAATCAGGAGTAGTATCATAATGTGATACAAAGCCAATAGTTGGAACTTCGTGTTCCATATTACTTTCTAAAGTAGCCATTACGTAACCATTTTCATCGATAGTTACATCGGTCATTCCCATCGTTTTTAGTTCTTCAACAAGAAGATTAGCTAAATCGAATTGTTTTTTTGTGCTTGGAGTAGTATCTGAATTTGGATCAGATTCGGTGTCTATAACAACGTAGCTAATGAAGCGGTCTATAATGTGTTGCATGATTTTTAAATTTTACACAAATATAAGAAATGGAGAAGTTCTATTGATGTGCTTTGTTTGAAAACTTTTGGGAATTATATAAAATAAAAAATCCTACTAAAAGTAGGATTTAAATTTGGTGGGCGATGAGGGGTTCGAACTTTCCTCATAATACGCTCATATATAATAAATTATATAAGTCTAAAAATCAAAGGTCTCGATTTTGCTCCTTCATATAGAAACAAACATCACTAAATCTTAATACTGTAAATTTAATAATTTTTATAATCTTCTGCAAATTAATTCATTACTAAATGATACTAAAAAATGAACTGGTTATTTAAGTGTTTATAGGTGCTTTTCTTGATTAAAATTTGTTTTAGCATTTCTTCTATTTTAACCAAAAATCAAGTGAGTTACTTGTTCATATTTTATGCCACTATATGTACAGAACTCTTCAATCGTTAGAAACTCATTTTCGAGCTTGTTGAGGTCTTTTTTTATCTTTTGCATTAATCTAGTACTTTGACGATAACTCTTGCCTGTTATTCGTTGTATGTCCTTTGGATAGATGCATACCCTCTGATTATTCAATTTCATACTTTATCTATACCTTTGATTAGGCTTTGACTTACTTCTGACGTGCAGAAATTCTTTTGCAATTTAATTATAATTTTTCATACTAATTAATTCGTTTTTTTTGTTCATTTAAGACACTTATGTCAATTTTGGACATATGGTACACATGTTGCTTTTTCTTTAGTGAAATGCTTTGTAAACTTTGCTTTAATCATTCAAAATGTGGTTGCAACTGATTGAAAGAATGAAGGAGATTTTAGATGAATGTTTAACAAAATTTTGAAGTTATGGCTAGACAGAAAGGCATAATTAAATTGAAAGGTACTATCGGAGATATTACTTTTTACAAAACGCAAGATGGACACTTAGCAAGAGAAAAAGGTGGAATTGACGCGAGTAGAATTGCGAGTGATCCTGCGTTTCAAAGAACTCGTGAGAATGGTTCCGAGTTTGGTAGAGCTGGAAAAGCAGGAAAAATGCTTAGAACAGCTTTAAGACCATTGCTTTTAAATTCTGCTGATGGTAGAATGGTTAGTCGTTTGACACAAGCAATGGTTAAAGTTATCCAAGCAGATACAACTAGTGATAGAGGTTTGCGTAACGTTATTGATGGAGAAGCTGAATTGTTATTTGGTTTTGAATTTAATATTCGTGGTAAGCTAGGAACCACTTTGTTTGCTCCGTTTGTGGCAACTATTGACCGTGTGGCTGGTGAAATTACTGTGGATTTGGCATCATTTATTCCTGCGAATATGATTGCTGCTCCAAGTGGAACTACTCACTACAAAATCATTTCTGGTGGAGCTGAAATTGATTTTGAAGCTGAAACGTATGTGGTAGCTACTTCTGAAACGGCAATTTTGCCTTGGGATGGAACTGCTACTGCTCCAATTAACCAAGTGAATGCGGTTACAGCTAACTCAACTAAGCCATTGTTTTTGGCTTTAGGTGTTGAGTTCTACCAAGAGATTAATGGGCAAATGTATCCATTGAAAAATGGTGCTTTTAACCCATTATCGATTGCTAAAGTTGATAGTGGTGTGTAATGGTTATTTGGTTAACTAGAACTTATTTCCCTGAAGGAACGAATGGTAAACTCGAATGCGAAGGCAAATTGATTTGCAATACAATCGAATTGCCGTGGAAGATGAACGAAACGAAGGTTTCCTGTGTTCCAGAAGGGAAATATTTTATTAGAAAGCGATACAGTGCAAAATACAAATGGCATTTAGAATTAGTGGATGTGCCGAATAGAAAGTTTATTCTTTTTCATCCTGCTAATAATGCTCAAAAAGAATTGCAAGGTTGTATTGCTCCTGTTACTAAACTTTCTGGACCTGGTTTAGGTTTAATATCGAGAAAAGCTTTTACGAAGCTAAAAGACTTTGTTTACAAAGCTTTGGACAATAAAGAAAGTGTTGAATTAATTATCCAATCTTAAAAATAGATTATGAAAAAAATCATTAATAGAGCAAAAGCTCCCACACCAAAGTTTTTCAAAGTGCTTCGAACTGTTGGGTTGGCATTAGCTGCCGTTGGAGGAACTATTTTAGCAGCTCCAATTGCTTTACCCGCGATTGTAACTACCATTGGTGGTTATGTTGCAGTAGCTGGTGGAGTTTTGTCAGCTGCAAGTCAGCTTACTACAACTGATGACAGCAAATAATCCCACTTTGATGGGAACTGCTGGAGGCACATTTTTAAGTATTGTACCTAATCTTTCTTCTGATGATATTGCCAAAACGGTTATCTTAGCAACTGTTGGAGCTGTTGTCAGTTTTACGATTTCGTTACTGCTTAAAAGCCTAAATAAGAAGCACAAAAAATAAGTTTAGCCCTAGTTGTGGTGACCTTTGGGTTAAACAAAATGAAAGCCTAGTTGTAGACTAGGCTTTTGATTTATATTTTTATTGGTCAAGATTTTTAAGAATTGGGTTTTAAATCAATTTTTGTGTACTTATTTTCATTCTCAAAATATCTAATAGTAGTTGTTTCTTCTGTATTATCTTCAATTGTATTATCAATTAACTCCATAATAAAATCCAAACTATTAGGATAATATATTTTTAAATCATTAAATACAGAGGTAATATAATTTTGGCCGTTATAAAAATAAGCGGTTCTTATGACCGTAACCAAAAGATTTAAACCTATTTTCTCATTCAGACCACATAATGTAGCATTTTTCCATGCTTCAAGATCACCATTGCGAAGTAAAGCCGAAAATGAAAAAGCAATAAATGCATTTTCGACATTGTCTTTTTTTGATTCTTGAACACCTAGATTGAACCAAGCTAAATCATATAAAAAATCATATTCAAGAGCCTTTTCAAATTCACCTTTTTTAGTGAATTTAATTGCATTTTCTTCATCACGTTTTTGTAAAGATGGGTAACCACTGTCTAAAAGAGACTTTAAACATGAATATTTTAATACCCATTCATCAATATGTATATTATTAACGTTCTCAGTAAGGAATTCATCAATTATGTTTACCGCAGATGAATAATCTCCTAAAAACATAACAGAGTCAGCTAATAAAGCTTTAGCCAAAAAACAGTCCGTTTGTAATTCAATAGATTTTGAATAGAATTTACTAGCAAAATAAAATTTTTTTAAAAGAAATAAAACACCAGCCATTTCATAATAGTAATAAGCTTGGTTTTTATATTCTGGATTATATTTTCTTGCTTCTAAATAATATTTTAAAGATATTTCATATTTTTTTGAACTCCTAAAATGATTTCCTAGGTTATAAAGAGCAGTAGATATACTTAACTTATCTTTTTTTATTTTTGCAGTTTCTAGTTGTTCTACTAAAAAATCTTCGTAAATTAATAGCTTATCTTCATTAAAATCCTTTTTAATTGAAATTAAAATTACACTCATTATAATTTCAATTAAATTATCATCATCACTAACTTTAAAAAATTGTGAAAGTTCTTTTAATGTTTCTTCAAAATAATTACCTTCAATTAAATGATGTAAAATATTTATTATAAAATCTTTTTTTTGTTTTATTATTGCGAGTAAACCATTCTCAAAAATAACATCATTACCCAAATTATTCTTACCAATATCAAATAGTGCTTGAGCAAAAGTTATTAAAATATATTTTGTCAGTTCTTCATAATGATGTTCTTGCAGATTGGAAAAATTTATTTTCATTCTTGCAAAAACAAAATCGGTAAAACTCAAAACTATTTGATCTTTATCAACTTTAATCTGTAAAATGGAATCGTTAGAAATTTTAGTTAACTTAAAGTAGTTATTCTTTGTTTGAATACAATTTTTTATTATTGTAATGTTTGAAAAAGGTATTATTGTTCTATTTTCATCATAATCTTCTCTTTCAACAAAAGTTTTTATTGGAAACTTAATCTTACCTTGTTTAATAAATAATTGTCGTTGTAAATAATCGATAATATCTTGATGACTCGTTTCATTCCATAAATTATTTTCAAAAAATAATACATTTATATATTTATTTTCAGTTTTAAAATTTGTGATATTTTGTGACCATCTGCAATAAAACGCCTTTTTATGTGATGAATAACGAACAATTAAAACAGGTATGTCATAATTAATAAATTGTATGATTTTTTCATTTTTAAAAGATATACTTTTAATTGTTTTATTTTTATCGGAATCCGTACCTTTAAGTTGAACCCAAAAAACTAGACCAGTTGAATTTCCTATATTATCAAAAATTTCAACTTCACAATCAATACCATAGTCGTCATTTTTATCTCTACAAACCCAAAATTTAGGTAAAGATTTCTTGAAAAATAGTCTGGATTCATCTTCAATTAAATGATTTCTCGTTCTTTGTCCCATGTTGTCCTTGAGAATTAATAACAATGTTTAATTAAAACGCAGTTTACGAAATAAATTTTTATTCTTACCACAAATGCTTTGGTCCATCAATAGATTTTCGAATTAAATTATCATAAGTTCTAATCTTAATGTTTTGTTTTGAAAAACTATTATTTAAATACATTAACCTCTGTTTTTCTCTTTCATTAAGTTTGCTCCATCTTCCTAAAACTATTAAATATTCAAAGGTACAATATTCATTTCCACCAAATCCATTCCATAAAGCTTCTAATTGATTTTTCGAACAATAAATAAAATTTCCTTTTTCACCTTTTTTTGGAAATTTAGGAGATTCTTTCAATAAACGGAATGAAGTATTAAAGAAAGTTTGTTTATTTGATTGAATCCATTCATCCCAATCGTTAATTTGCCCTAAAGCAATTTGCAATTTATTAGCTGGAGTTAATTTTTTGGTAAATAATTTATCGTTAGGTCTTTCAATTTCAATTAGTAATACTCTGCAACCACCTTGACTAACGCTAAAAATAGCGTAATCTGCAAAATTAAAATTACTAATTGGAGGCTTCATTAAAATCCCTAGGTATGTTTCATCAGAAGATGGAGCAAGTCTAAATAGGAAATGAGAATTTTGAGATAAAAAAAATTGAAAGCTTTCTTCAGATTCATCTTTCAATATCAATTCGGCAAAACCCTCTATTTCTTTAAAGGTTGGTGATTTAGTTAATTTATGAACTTTGTTTTCATCTCCAAGTATAAGAGGGTCAAATATTTCATTTAATATTTCCTGAATATTTTCTTTCATTTTCGTTTTTTTAAGTTTTAACATACTAATTAAAAATGCTATAATGTCAAGTTCTTAAAAGAAAAACTAGTTAGATTTGTGGTACTTCATAACAAATTTGCTTTTCCAAATATAAATTAATTCTTTCAATTTAATTTCTTTTATAAAATTAAAAACTCAGACCTTTAGATCTGAGTTTTTAGTTATTTTTTCTGTATCTCATTAAAATAGCATTTCTAATTTCGTTGATTAAGTGGATGTTTTTTGCGTGGTGAGCTTCTTGTTCTTGAAGCAGCTTGAGTGCTTGGATGTTTTTATGGTGCAGCTCGTGTTCACGCATCAATCGGGTGGCTTTTGGATTGAACTCTTTTTTGAATTCATAGAGCGATAAGAACGGAATAACAGAACCTCGAAGAAAAGGCATCCAGAATTTGGATTTCCATAGGCTCATGGCTATCCAAAAAATGTCCTCTTTTTGAGCTTCGGTTTGAAATACAAGTACAAAGCTGTTTGTAAAAGGTTCATTGCTTGGTTTTCCGCTATTCAGTCCTTTTGATAATACGAAAAAGTACGGTTTGGCATAGTGCGCCCCAGGTTGGTGGGTTTTAATAAAAATTGTGTCCATAGTACAAGGATTTAACAGGTTAACTTCCTTCGTCTTTCCTTCGTGATTGCCCGAAATGTGATTGGAAACCGAGATGCCCCACACACATTTTTGCAAAAGAAAAAAGGAAAAAAAAGAAAGCCCTCTTGCCTTGTGGAGGGTTTCAAAAAAGCAAGTTTTACGGGTAAAATACTACCCATATGCGTCTGTGGAAACGCTAAGTGGATGTGGTGGTATTGAAAATGTATGGGTGGAGATTTTATCCGTAACCGAAGGCTTGAACTTGCTTTTTTGAATACCCGGAGCAAACCTTTGGCTTCTTTTTTATCCTTTTTTTTTGTAAAAATGTTAACCCCAAATGTTCTTATGAAATGGGGTTTTAGGGGTGTTCAATCGGGACTGGTAAACAAGGGTGTGGTTTTCTTTTTTTGCTAGACGACCTCGACTACGCTCGGTTTGACAATATTTCTTTGTGAATAGGAGAAAAAAGAATAACACACTCTTGTAGTATTTTGATTTTTGAGAATGCTTTGAAAGTGTTCAGTGTTCAGTTTTTAGTATTCAGTGGAGAGCGTGAACTGGAAATGGAAAGCATCTTCAAAAAACAATGTGATACTTCCTAGTGATTGGGCAGTAGCTGAACAAGGGTATGGTTTTCTTTTTTGCTGGACTACTTTGACTTAGCACGGTTTGACAATATATGTTTATGAAAATATAAAAAAAGAAAAACATACTCTTGTGGGGAAATTTGATTTTTGATAATGCCATGATAGTTTACAGTTGTTGGTTTTTAGTGTTTAGTGAACTGGAAATGGGAGGCATTTTCAAAAAACAATGCAAATTACGACAGCGTTAGCATTCCTATTTTCTGTCGGGTGGGTGCGGCTGGGCGCGGATATTTTACATAATAACCCTTATAACTTTCAGGGGGACTGCGTGGGGTGTTGGGAATGAATTATAAGGTTTATTATGTAATAATAGCTTGGGAGTGGTTTTTGTGTGCTTTTAGCGTTTGTTTTTTGAATTGGGTGTAAGTGGATAAAAAATGGCGGACTGTGCGCGAGGGGTTGGGAAAACAGGGAGCCTTTTTTTATTGACTTACTTTTGGGAAAACAAGTGCTAAAAACACACAAAATACCACTAGTGCGGTGGGGAGCGTTGGACTGGGTGGGTGAAACTACTTCAGCGAAGCGTTCCGATTTCTTTTTATTTGAAATTAGCGAAATGGAGCAAACAAAGAATTGATGCCAGGAAACTTGGACTAGAAGCGATTTTTGTGCAGCTGAATGAGATAATGAGTTTTTATAAATGATTTATCTACCCACCTTTTCTACCCACCTATGGCAAGATGTGATTAATTTTCCAATAACCTCCTTTATCACTCCCTTCTCTACTAAGTAATCCTAAATCTTTAAGAATATCTATGTTATTGTCTATAGCAGAAGCACTTATACCTATAGCTTGTTCTAATTCTTTTTTAGTTACTTTATGATTATTATGAGTTTCTCTAAGAATTTTAACTCTATTATCTGTTAGTTTTTCTACCCACTTTTCAATATTTTTTATTTTCGAATTATTTGGATAAAAAAATGTCCCAAATATTGACAATAAATGGGACAAAATATACTCTTTGAAGAATAAAAGATTATTCTATTAACTTATTTGGATTGATAACAGGCAATATAAAATTACTTAAAGCAGTACCTTGAAAACGTGTCATTAATATTCCTCTTGATGTTGAATATGTAATTGCAGCTAAAGCATTTCCTAAAGCAGGACTTATAGTAACTGTATTGTCTTCTTCTAATTTGGTTAATTCTTCAATGTTATCCACATGAAAAACAAAGACAAAACTGAACGCTCCGATTGCTTCTTCGCTATCTTCTTTTTCACTTTTGGTTTCAACATTTACTGAAAAATCGGCTTTAATTAATTTATCTGGAATATTAAAACCTAATTCAAAGTCCACATTGAAATTGTGTCCTTGTACTTTTTCTTCCTCAAAATCGAATGGACTATTAATTTGTCCTTTTATGATCTTAAAATCAACAATTTCAATTTTTTCAGGTTGTAATAAATTAGCTGACATTGGCTAATGCTGTTTTATTGTTTGATTTTGATTTTTTCCATGCACTTGTATATGCTACATCAGTATTTATAGCATTGTTTCTGTATACTGTTACATATCCAGTTGTTCCCATTGGCTTTCTTTGTGGAACATTAATAATTGGTTCCCCAAGTTCTGCTTCCAATTTGGCTAAAGAACGTAACGTAAAGTTATGTTCTCCTACCAACCATTTGTTAACTTCGGAAGGTCTTTTTTCTAGCTTATCTGCTAAATCTTTTTGGCTAAATCCTTTTGCTTTTAACAACTGATTTACTCGAACCACGATATCAGCATATAATCTCGCGAAGATTTTTGTTTCTTCCGGTGTTTCTGCTAAAATTCTTTGTGCTACTTTGCTTCTCATTGTTTTGGATTTTTAGAGGATGATTTCATCTGAACCATCATAATTAGTAAGTTTTCTATGTTTTTCATTTACAATTATTGTTCCATCTTGTAAAGCTTCATTAATTCGTTTTGCGAATTCACATGCTGCTCTCCATTCTAAATGTAATGAACTTGCTTGATTTGTTGGACCATCTTTGATACCTCCATTGAAAAGTATAACTATGTTGTTTGTGATTTTTAAGGCGTATAATCTTAATGGAAATTCCGGAAAGTGGTAAGTAATATTTTCGATTGTTCTTTTACCTTGTACAGGTAATCCCTTAACTTCGTTTTCATCTCTATTGAATAATTCATCTATTGCTCCGTGATCATTACCAATTGATAACAATACAAAAGACAACAATTCTTTATTTGCTTCTTTATATTCTGCTATTGCATCATATTTTTCAAAGAATAAATCAGTTTCATTTGTATCGGCATCATCATATTTTACGGTGTAAAAAGTGCATTTAGCAGCTTCATCATCCCATATTTCTAGAGCAAATATATTCACTTTATTATTAGTTTGCAAACAAAAATACACTTTTAAGTGTATTTTATGATTATTTAATATACTATTTAGTTTATTTTTTCAAATGTAAGAATACTATTTGTTACTTAAAAACTATTTTTTTCATTTCTAACTTCAATTCTAAAAGGTCTTCTATTTTGAATACTTCAGCATAATTTTTATGCTGTCAATTTGAATTTTAGTTTACTTACTTATTTATACCATTCCTCTTTAATTTTATCAATATCCATATCTTTCCATTCTTCTTTCCATAATTCCCAATACGGAATATCACTTGAAGAAGGCTCATTTTTACATCTATCAATTTGAACGATTGAAGGCAGAATTACAGATTCACCAATTAACAAAGCTTCACCTTGTTTTAATGATGGCATTTTTTCAATTAATGAACCTAAACTATCTGGAAGTAATTTTTTCACATAACCTTGGTCAACTGGATTAGTTAATCTCATCGCAATGAAATTATTACATTGTGAAAATATAGTTTCTGATATTTCAGATGGTCTTTGACTTGCTAATAACAAAGTAACTCCATATTTTCTGCCCTCTTTCGCAATTCTTTCAATTGATTTTTTTGAAGATCTATATTTTACTAAATCGCTATTTGGAACATATTTGTGTGCTTCTTCATAAACTAAAAGTATTGGAATGTCATTATTGATTTTTTCATTTGGATTAATGTTGTTTCTCAATCTTTTGTATATATAACCATATTCAAATACAATTCTTGAAATTAAAGAAACGGTAATACTTAATACTTCAAAAGGAACTCCGCTTAAATCAATTACTGTAACATTGGAATTTGAATTATATCCTAAAATATTTTTCAATGTATCTTCGAAAGAAATCTCTTTTGATTCTTCACCAAATAAGAAAGTTAAACGGTCTTGATTTATCTTTTCTTGAAATCTTACAAAAAACTTATCTAAAGTACCTTCCGCATAATCTCCTTTAGTTACATTCTGATTTTTAGTTGGATGAAATTGAAACTCTTCATTAAAATATTTATCTATTCTCTGTTCTTCATTTAGTAATATTCCAGTATCAACAGTTGTACTACTATCATTACAAGTATAAGAATCATCAACTATCATATATCGATTTGAACTTTTAGAATTTTTTGTTTCATTCTTTAAGTTATATAAAGCATTTTGAACTTCATTTATGTCAAAAAATAAAGGAGAATCGTAAAATATCTTTGTTTTATCAGGATTGTGCTTTTTCTTGTTTTCGGTAACCAATTTTCTAAAAACTGAAGATTGATTATAATTATCTCTCTCTCCAGTATCTAGAAGCACTTCTTCTAGTTCATCACTATTTAGTAACCAATATGGCAATTTTAAATTCTCAATATCAATAAAATTAGCATCTGGAAAAGCTGATTTATATTCGGAATGGATATCAAAAATTATTACGTGTGAATTATTTAAACTAAAATCTCCGCTTTTAGAATTTACAGCCGTTTGTATGATAGTAGATAATGTATGAGATTTACCAGAACCTGTAGAACCGACTATTGCAATATGCTTATTGAAAAATTTATTGCCATTTACTGGAATTCTAATGTTTGCATTTGAAGATAATGAACAAAAAGTAAATTGTTCTTTATCTTCTACCGATTCGATATAAATTTTCTTGATTTCCTCTTCTGTTGCTGGTTCAACTTTTTTTGGCGGAATTGTTAAATCGTCACCACCTCTTGTAAATTTACCATTTTTGATTATTCCCAATGGACTAGCTTCGATGATATGTGTTCTAATAGCTTCATTATTTTTTTCTGAAACATCAATTGAAAAATTTTCAATTATTGCCATTAAAATAGCATTATCATTTCCATAAATTTTGAGATACGAACCAACTCTTAATGATTCGTCTGCTATTCTGAAATCTTCAAGTTTATCTACTTTAATTTTAACTTTATTGGGAAATACTGCAATTACTTCTGCATTTAATTTGTCTTCTGTCATTAGATTATATTTTTGATATCGTTAATTTCTTGTATTTGAATTTGTACATGTTTAATACTTTCATTTGATGTTGAAAAAAATGGAGTTTCGAAATAGAAATGATATACTTCTTTAGCTTTTGAAATTTGATTAAAAATTGTTTCAATATCTTTTAAATCATTAACTATTTTAATTTTTATTCCATTATGGTAAGTAGCTTTTTCTGTAATTGATTTTGGATTGAATCTTGAACCATTGAAATCAAAGCCATCTTTAAATTTAAAGTTTTCGTTAATGAGTTCTGTTTTTAGCTCAATTAATTCTATATTTGATAATCCTGATATGTGAATATATGGACAAAAAGAATCTGGATTTAATCTTGAAAGTTGAGAGTATTTTTTACTAATTAAATGAATTATAGATTTTAAATCACTTCGTAAATAATTACTTGAATTCACTTCTATTAGAAAAAATCTTTCAAATGGAGAACTATTGTAATCACTAAAATATTTAGACCTAATATCAGATAGTAATTTCTTTTTGCCTTTATATTGAACAAACCATTTATGAAAAAGTACTTGTTTAGAATTGATTTGAGTTAAAAAATCTTTTTTAGAAATCTTTCGATTAGCTATATCATTCTCCTTAGCAAGATTGCTTATGATTTTCAACGCGTTGTTATAGTAGAAGTTTTCAGCTTCAAAATCATCACAATTAAAATTATTCTGATTTTTCAAAGAAGTGAATATCTCTTTAAGTTGATCCTCATAAGATTTTGCATTAATATCAATTTCCAAAGTTTCTAAAAATAATATTAAGTTTTCATCACTTAATTTTAATTCTTCGTAATGTTTATACTCAACTTTTTCTTTTTTGTAAGTGAGCAAATTTGACTTTAAGAAATCCAACGTAATTGTAGAAGGAAATTTTTCGTGCCCCGATTTAAAGTGACCAAAATATAAATACTTTATTTTTTTCTCTTTACCATTTAAAACCTCTTTGAAATGATTTAGCATTAAACGTATTGGTTTGGCAATGACGGAATGATTATATTCAATTTTAGAATGGTATTTGCATTGTATAGCAGTTTCTTCGGTTGCATCTTTTACATCAACATCCTCAATACCTTCAACTATAATTTCGTGCGTATCATCCTCTAATTGTAATAATTTGAGTATTGCTAGGTCAAATTGATAAAAATATCCTTTAATTGTATCAGTTGCTGTTCTGTCTGTCATCTGTTTTGGGATTGAAGATTATTTTCACACAATATTTCAATTTGTTTTTAATAAATTTTATTTACTAAAATATAAAATAATTTCGAATGATTTTAATCGATCCGATTTGACTTATTAACCGAGTTATCAATTTATTTTTTGCAAAAATTGCTATATTTCATTTGCGATTTACTACAGATTTTGTAATGTTTTGCGAACGGAATATTAGTTAAGCTTTGGCAGTAAATTGTATTTGTTACCGAAACTTAATTGTTCCTTTTCAATATCGATATAGGATTTTAAATTATACAATTCGATTTGGTTTTCATTATCTCCTTCCCATTGTCCAATTTCAATAAAAGCTATATCATTAGCAAATGACTTTTCTCCGATTAAATGTTCAATGTGGATGTAAACTGCTTCTCGAAGTCTTGGGTTGTCTTTGTGGACGATGTAGTTTTTGAGTAACACTTTTATTCCTAAATCAGTTGGTTTGTTTGGGTTTTCTAATGGGATGAAATACATTTCGCTTATTCGTAAAGTGATGCCGTAATACTCTAGTGGTTTGTCGGTGCTCTTTTCGTATTTTGTTAGGTTGGTTTCGGGTTGGAGGAATGCGGTTATTTTCCAACGTTCTACAACTAGTGCATGATGGACTAATAATTCTACTTCTTTGAATAGATAGGGATTACCATTTGCTGTTATAATTAATTCTGCACCGTTTTTTTTGTTTTTGATGATGAGGTCTAGGTCTTTGTTGTATTGATGTAGTATCTCGATTAGTTTGTCGAAATGGAGTTTTAGTTCGTCTTTTGAGATTTCGTTTAGGAGTAGGAAAACGAAGTTGTTTTGTTGGAAGTAGTTCCAAAAGTTGGTTATTGTTTTCATGTTGTTTTTTGTTGTTGGAACGCGGATGAAACGGATGCTTTGCAACGCGGATTTATGCGGATTTATATCTTTGAAAGGTTCTCGATACATTCTAATAAAATAGCTAGTCGCAATTTTATTAGAACACTCGAACTGACGTTAGCGTTTATCTAATGTTGATTTATCATAGGCAATTAGATTTACCATCTCTCGTAATCTGGAGCGAACTCGGTTGCCGTAGTGTTTTTCTATTTCTGTGGCGGATAGATTTGTGGTTATGTGGGTTATGAGTTTTTTTGAAATGAATAGATCATATCGGCTTAATAGAATTTCTGCCATTACATTGCATTCGTTACCGAAGTATTTCAGATTGTTTTCTGTGCCTAAATCGTCGAAGCATATAGTTTTTGGTTCTGATTCATAAAGTTTTCCTTTGCTATATTTATGAATGATTTGATAACCGTCCTGAATGAATTCGAAGCTTATATCTCTACAGGGTTTTACGAAAAATTTATGTTCTGTTGCTGTTAGGTATTTCATTAAATTCATCAATGATGTTTTACCGCATCCAATTGGTCCGGTTAATAAGATGCCTTTTTCTAAATCGATATTGAATTGATAACAAGCTTGTTCATCCTTCAAAAAGTAGGCTATCAATTTGTAAATTATTTCATGGTCTGTTTCTAGGATTTTGAACTTCTTGCCATATAACTCAATTCCTTTTTTTTCTAACCAAGAAATGATTTCTAAATAACTTAATGTTGTATTCATAACTTATAATTTTTATACCTGACTGCCACTGGCAGTCCTCCTCTTAATATCAAATCTTGGTTGAGGTTTATACCGTATTGAAAGCAAGTTGGTTCGTCTTTTAAGAAATACGCGATTAGTTTGTAAACAATTGGGTAATCAGTTTCCATTATTTTGAAATGATTGCCGTATAGTTCGATGCCTTTTTGTTCGAGCCAATTGATTACTTCGGTGTAGCTGTAATGTGATTTTATTTCGTTTTCCATTTTTTTATTTTAACCACATAGGAACATAGATTTTATAGTTTTTTTTGATGGATTAAGACGCTTCGCTATGGATAGGTTAGCATAGGTTTAACCGCAAGGTTCGCAAAGATTTACGCAAGGTTCGCAAAGGATGAGATACTGAAACAAGATCAGTATGACAAAAAGACTATAAAGGCTCTGAATAGTCTTTGTTAGTTGTTGTGTTGAGTTGTTTTGCTCTGTTGTGTTGTTCTGCATTTGAAATGAATTTTGGTACGTTAATCATCCAATTTTGTGCTGCCGCTTGCCAATCGACCATTGGTGTTTTTCCACCGACTAACCAACCGACACTTTTGAAGTAATTGAAGAATTTTTGTGCTTCTTGTTCTGGAAAGTTATTTTCCTGGAAATAGGTTTTAACTTCTTCGATTGATGGCTGTAACTTTTCTTCTTTTTCTTTTTTCGCGGAACTTTTTTCTTTTTCTTCATCTTCGTTTTTTAAAACTGAATTATTTACTTCTTCAAAATTTTTTGTGAGCTTTTCCAAGTTTGAAACGTTTTTATCGTTTAAAATGTTTGTATTGTTTATATAGTTTATAGAAGGTACTAATGCTTGTTCAGTACCTGTCTCACTACTAGTACAAGACTTGTTCAAAGCTTGTTCAGAAACAAGTTCATTAAGTGGTTCATTTTTTGGTTTTCTTTCGGATTTAGGCAGCGGTTTTAAATCTTCTGAAAAGTTGAATAAAATGACATGGCTTCCTTTGAATGGATTGAAGGATGGTTCGTAATTGATGTAACCCAAACTATGCAAGTTCTTCAGACATTTATGATAGGTTGCTTTGGAACTGATTTTGCTTATTCGCATTACCTCATCTCGATTTATGCTTATTGGATTTTTAAAGCGATTGCAATTCCAAAATTGGAACAAAGCAATGTATAAGCTTACATGTGTTGGATTTAATGTTTTATCAATGGCTACTTTTTCGAAGAAACCGGTTAAGTGTTTGATGTAATTCATTTGGAAGTATTAAGATTGGAGTATTAAGTATTAAGACTTTTACTAAGATTATGAGATACCTCGACTGCGCTCGGTATGACAAAAAAATCATATTACTTAAAGAGGGTAGGCAAAGCATTTACCTTATTTCCATTTAATAATTTATCAATATCTGAATTGTCATAATACATGATACCGCCAACTTTGGTGTAGGTGAGTGTGCCGTTGATGCGGAGGTTTTGTAAAGTCCCTGGAGAGATGTTTAACAGTTTACGGACTTCATTGGATTTGAGCCATTGTTTTGTTTGTTGCGGTTTGGATTGAATGATTTCTATTAAATCGTTCAAAAGAAGACTTCTAAATTCATTTAAGTCTTCGCGAGTGATCACTTCGATTGCCATAACGTGTATTTTAGATTGTTATGGTACAAAATTGAGATGTTTGAATAGTTTTAAATCACAAGTCAATCACAAGTTGTGAATGATTTTTGTTCAAAGTATTGTATTTATTAGTGTTATGAAATTTCATCTGTATTTTCCATGCGTTTCACTAACTTTTCTTTTAAAGCATTTAGGAATTTTGTTTGGTCGGATTTACGCATTCTAATTTCAAGGAATGCCCTGTGATACTGACCTAAATCAATATTAAAAATATTTTCGAAATACTCTGCAACATCTTTTAAATCAGAGGTTCCATTATTAAAAACACCTTCTGTATGTAAAGCATATAAAAGCTCTATTAATGCAACTTTAGAACCAGTCCAATTTTGCTTCAACTTGGGATTAACTTGTGATTTTTCTTTAGGTTCTCTGTTTTCCATGATTAGTAGCTTATCTTCTAAATACACTTGAATTAAATCGTGTGCCATTATCTTTGCCACTTTAAAATCATGTGAAGTTGAAAATGTATGATCTGCTTCAAAATAAAAACTATCTAGCGTTAATTTAATATCAAACTTCCCTCTAGTGAAATATTTAGTATCCAAATAATTACTACCTGTTCTGTAATATTTGTAAAACTCTAAATTGTTATCGAAATATCGTTTTAATTTTTCTAATTCATGGTTTAAATATTTTTTTAGTATTCGGTCACCACCATGGGGTTTTTTGGTCTCAATTTTATAAATAGCATTATAATAGATTAATTTTGATGTAAATTTTGGTTTCACATTTTTGAAGAAATCAATTTCAATTTCTTGTGATACATTTTTCTCTTTTTCGAATATTGCTCTTAATTTTTCAATTGAATTTATAATTATGTTGATAGCACTTTCACTTCTATGTATTGGATCATCTATTTCTAAATCAGTAAAATTTAATTGTTCGTTAAGGTCTGAAAGAAGTACGTTTATTTTATTTTTCAAATTTGATATTTTCTTGATTAGATTTATGTTTTCAAACATTCTATTTAATAAAAAAGCCCTTGATGCATATAAACATTAGGGCTTTCAAACTAACCAAATTCAAAAGAAAATAAATTTGTGTGTACTTTTTAACTATTATTACTTGAAAATTTGGCGTCTTATATTAAAATGAAATAGTTTTAGAGTGTCAGCAGCATCAAACTATTTCATACAGCTAATCCGAGCACTTATGGTTGTGCTTACTCATTACGACAAGAGTTGTTTCGGATTAGATGAAATTTTAATATAAACCTTTAATAAATTGATAATCTATTTCTAACGAATTATCAATGTTGTTAAGTTCTTTACTTTTTGTTAATTTCACGCTCATATTTTTTATTTTGATTAGAAAATAAATTGAAAAAAAGACAAAACTTAAAATCATAATTACTAAAACTTGTGTCATTTAATGAAATTTTTAATTGTTAATATTTAAATAAATAACTGCTAAAAAAAACTGAATAAATCGCTATTGGAATGAAGTAAAATATTTTTGACATTTTAATTTATATTTAAAATGTATTCTGAAAGTTGCTCTAATTCTGTTTGAGACAATTGTGGAAAACCAGGCATTTGTGGAGCATCAGCTCGTTTTTTACCGGGTGCTTTAATCCATTTTTGTAAATCAGCTTTGTTGGATTGGTAAATGGATGCCATCTCTGTAACTGGAGGACCCACTAATTTTACATCTTTTTTATGACAAGCCGCACAATATTGATTGAAAACACCTTTTCCTAAATCCGCATCCGTCTTAGGAGTTGCGGCTTCTTGTTGTTGCAAAACCAAAGATTGTTCGCGAGCTTCTTTACTTAATTTTTGAAATTCTGCGGTGTGAGCTGCTACTAATTCTTGATGTTTTTCTAACGAATTATGTCTGTACATTTGACGACTTCCGCCATAAAAAAACAAAAAACACAAAACTGCAATGGTTATCTTTTTAAAATGTAAATCGATAAATTTTCCTTCACTAACAACTGTTTTGTAACTGTACCACAATGCATAAGCTAACAGTAGTCCAGCACCAGTCATGACTGCAATAACAGCATAACTAATTCCTTTTGAAGGTAATGTAAATAATACAATGACTCCAAAAATAATTTGTAAACTTAAACCAACTGTAGCTATGGAATAGCCTATTTTTTTGATTGTATTTCTTGTGAAATTGGTATAAATTTCCTCAATTGGATATGATTTTCTTCCATTGTACCACACAATAAAAATTCCAGTTATTGCTAGACAAGCTCCTAAAAATTCAAAATAGCGAGGAAAAACATTTGGTAACATCAGCGCACTTAAAAATCCCTTCACAGTTCCCCATTTTTCGGGAAACATCATTAAGTTAACATTTGTTAAGAAAATAAGTGGAATAAATAAAAATATTGCTACAGCAAGCCCCATTATTCCAATATGCAACTTTCTGTTATGCTCAAAAGTTGACCAAGTATATTTGTGTAAGTAAGTTAGTAAAAAAGCAATAGTGACTAAAGGAATGATCATTATCCAAGCAAATCCTGTTAGTGCATTTGCCGAATAAAAGTAAATAGTGTAAAGTGTATTGATACTCAATAAGGGTGCTACGCCCATAACAACGGCAATACTTTTATTTACCGTAATCGTTTTGGCAATTTCATGAGCAAAAACATCATACTCTTTATTTTTTAACCCTTTGATTTGAGCCCAAAGAGTAATGATGCTTCCGCCAACCATTAAGTTGATAAAAATGATATGTAATAAAAATGAAATAACAAGCAGACTTACTAAAAGCCATTCTGGCAATGGTAAATCTAACGGTAAATCTTTTGGAACTGGGGTATTAATTTGTAATAACATAGAGTATTAGTTTTTTGCTATCTTGGTGTCATTTTCTATTTTCTTCGCTTCATTTCTTTTGGAAACTTCAACTGCATTGTTTAGCGGGTTTACTTCAACACCAGCTGTTTGAACTCCTTCTAAACTTTCACCTGTTTGTTGTATTTGTTTAATATAAGCAACCAATGCATCAAGTTCTTGTTCGTTTCCTGCATAAGGTGGCATATATGTTCTTCCATTATGCATGTTTGGTATGTATGCCTTCATGGAACCTTCGTCTAAAGGTTGTCCAATACCATACATTCGCTCAAAAACATATACAATTGAATTTACTCCTTGCGGATTTACCGTATGACAACGGCTGCACAAATTCATAAAAACATCTTTACCAGCTTGTACTTTATTTTCTTCCGTTATTTCGGTTACAGAGGTGTACGTTGCATATTTTAGAATTCCATCTCTTTTGTATAGTGGATAATCTTCTTCTCTCAATAAATTGGAATACATATAATTTCCAATGACATAAGGTTTACGAATAAATTCTCTAACTCGCTCGAAAATCCCCAAAAACCCGAAAACAAATAAACAAGGCACAATCACGTAAGCGAAGTTTATTTTTTTAGGTTTTAATAAAGCAAACCCAGCCAAAACAACTGAAAGTGAAGCTGCACCAATGATGAAATATTTTAGTAAATTGTAATATTCAGCAAAATCTTGTGAACCAATAGCGGTAGCCATGTTCTCTTTCATTGCTGATGGCATGACATTCCAGTAGTAAATGGCTCCGATGATTACTAAAGGTATCCAAGCTAAAATCCATTGGCCAGCAAATTTGATTGCTTTTGCGCGCATTTCAGTTCCTCGCTTTGCAAAAATTGTTGTAAGTAACATGCCAAAAACTCCCGCTACTAGCATAGCCGTTGGCGTTCTAAATAGTAGTTGAGGCAAATAAATAGGATTTGTAAAACCGTTAAGTAATGTTTGTTCATTATTCCAATTTCCTGGATCCATCATAAAACCAAGTATAGCAACAATTATTGCCATGGTTATCCAAGAGAAAATACTCAAATACCAACCAAAATTAATATGACGAAGTTTTGCTTTTAATGATGTATTAGAGTTTTTCCAAGTAAGAAAATAAATTAATATTAGTACAACTTCTGTAACAAAAACCAACCATTCTATAAACCAAGCCCAATAGAACACGCGAATCAAACTACCAATTGATGCAGGACTCACTAAAGCTACAGAGAACCAAATACCAACTCCAGTCATCGCCCCTATAGTAGTGGTGATGATAAAGGCTACTTTCATTTTTTTATACACTAAATTATCCCATTCGAGATTTGTAATTTGATTGGCAGATGCCATTGAAACACCTTTCTGTTCAAGCCAAGTTATGTAAGGTATAAAGCCAACAGCCAATCCATGATTGATAAATACATGTAAAATCGCTATGACTGCAATTAAAAAGCGGTCGTTAAGCCAGTCTAAATGAAACATTGGGAAATCCATAATTAATCAATTTTATTTTTACAAATTTCCGTCAGTAACAATTTAAAAACTAAAAACAAAAAAGCAGGATGTTTAGAAAAACGTTCCTGCTTAGTTTGAAAAAAGTGCTTTGTTTGTTGAAATTTACACTTGTTAATTTAGATTTTCAACACTAAAGTTTTTATTTTTTGATTATTTTTCTTTTGCTTTTTTGACCATCAATTGAAGTAACTTCAAGAATGAAAGTACCACTTGATAAATTTGAAATATCCACTTTATTGGAAATTGTATTTAAAACCATTTGTCCCATCATATTGTAAACAGTTACTTTTTTAATTTCTGATAAAGATTCGATGTTTATGTAATCTGAGGTTGGATTTGGATACACTTTTATTTTTGTATCAAAAGAATTATCGTTAACACCTAAACTATTATTAACTGTAAAAATGTAATCTCTTGTTTCGCCAGAGCCAAAGGATGTACATGCGTTTGAACTATTAATAGCACTTCCATAAGCTCTTGAGCGAATTCTCATTTTTACCAAACCCGAATTTGAAGTACTTGAAACTGTAAAACTAGTTGTATTTTGAGAATTCATATTGTTTACTAGTTGTGTAAATTCAGTATCTTCAAAAATGTTGTTTTGGTTGTAATCCATCCATAAACCTATAACTGCTTCTGATGAGGTGAACGTGTAAATATCATAAGCTTGACCAGCTTCTAGTGTTGTTGTTTGTGGATAGGCATGATAATATTCTGTTGGTTCAGTATAAGTATTGTGTTCGAATGTTGTTCCGTTGATTTTGAACGTTACAAAGGAAGGTTCTAAACCACCACCAAGATTGTTATTACATACAGGTGTAAAAGGAATTTTAGTGAATTTTTGAATTCTATGATTTGCCATATCAGTTACATATAAATCTCCGTTGGCAGAAATAAAGTTTCCTCTTGGACTTCTAAATTGATTTGAAGCACTACCGTTACCATTTCCACCAGCTACTACTGTTCCTTCTGACTCTCCTTCAACCCACATGTTTATTCTTCTTCCAGTATATTCTGAAATCATCATTCTTCCATTAGGCAACATAAAAATACCATTAGGAGCTCTAAGTTGATTTGGATTTGTTCCTGAACTATTTCCGCCAGCTACTGTTGTTGCATTAATGTTGCCAGGTGCAAATTTTTGAACTCTGTTGTTAACGTAATCAGTTACATATAGATTTTCATTTGCATCGACATAAATAGTTCCATTAACTGTTGGATTTGCTAATTGATCTGCAGCACTTCCATAAGTTCCAGCAGCAACTTGTGTCCCAGATGTTTCCCCTAAAATCCATTTTATAATTCGATTATTTCCTGCATCTACAATATAAAAAGCATTGTTTCTG
The DNA here is from genome assembly GCF_023634865.1 of Flavobacterium fragile. Classification (GTDB taxonomy): domain Bacteria; phylum Bacteroidota; class Bacteroidia; order Flavobacteriales; family Flavobacteriaceae; genus Flavobacterium; species Flavobacterium fragile. Next base: position 40,499 of record NZ_JAMLJN010000004.1, on the reverse strand, counting down.
AAATAAAATCCTCCTGGTTTGTTGAATTGGTTTAGAGCAGCACCTTCGCCATTTCCACCAGCAACCGTTGTTCCTGAAGTTGCACCAGCATCCCATTTTTGAATTCTATTATTGAATGAATCCATTACATAAATGTTTTGGTTTTCGTCAACCCAAACGCAAGTTGGTGTATTTAGTTGATTTGCATTTGCTCCAGCACCATTACCACCAGCAACTGTAACACCCTCTGTTTCTCCACTTGTCCATTTCTGAATTCGGTGATTTTGTGTGTCGGTAATGTATAAATTATTGTTTGCATCAACAATTACTGAATACGGAAAATTTAATTGATTTGTATTGCTTCCTGCGCCATTTCCACCAGCAACTGTTATTCCATTTGTATCCCAATTAAATTCGGAATATTGAGCAAAACTAATTGAGGAGATTAAGAGTGTAAGAAAATAAAGTTTTTTCATTTGTATATAAGTTAATTTTTCGCAAAATTAATTTATAATAATAAGCTATTGTTTTGATATTCGTTACTTTAATTTCGCTTTTCAACTTTTTAAGTTAATCATTAGAATTTCTTTATTTTTATTTTTTTAATCAATCAGAAATTAAAATTTTAGATTAAAACAAATAAAAAAAACTGATTGTTTTAAAACAATCAGGTTCCTAACTAAACAAATATGAAAATGAAATGATTATTTATTCTCTTTTTTTTTCTTTTCTAAACTATCAATTAATGGATTAACACCACCGTCATACATGGCTTTCATCATCCAATTGACTGCCCAATTGGTTTTTTCTGGAGTTCCTCCCTCGATGGGTGGATTGGGGTCATATTCCATATCGAGCATAATCGCTTGTGCATATTTATCACCATAAATATCTTTCATAATGGCCAAAGACATATCCATACCAGCTGTAACTCCGGCACTTGTCCAATATTTTCCATCTTTTGTATAGCGTTCATTGGCTGGAATGGCTTTGTATTTCTTTAAAAATTCTTCTTCTCTGTACCAATTGGTAGAAGCTTTTTTGTTTTCTAGCAAACCAGTTGCACCAAGTACCCAAACCCCTGTGCAAACTGCACCCGTATATTTGGTAGTTTTGTCAATTTTTCTAATCCATTGGTGTAAATTGTCGTCGTAGGCTGCTTCGATTGTCCCTGTAAACCCGCCTGGAATAATCAGAATATCTAATTGACTAATGGAATCAATTGTGGTGTTGGGCACAATTTCAACTCCCATTACGGTTTTTATATTTCCTTTTTTAATACTGATTAATTGCGTTTTTACACCCATAGCTTGACCCAAAACATATCGAGGACCCATTACATCTAAATCATAAACACCATCATACACTAAAATGCCAATGGTTTTAATATCGAATTTTGGTTTTCCAAAAATCAACTCCATTGAATTGACATGGTTTTCCGGACTAAAATTATCGATTTCCTTTGCAATTTTTAGGGAATCTACTTTGGTCATCGTTACTTTTTCGGGAGTTTTTTCAACGGTCTCGTCTTTACATGAAATGACAAGTGATGTAATAAATAGTAAAACGATTATTTTTCTCATTTGTTTGAATATTAAAAATGGGCGAAACTAAGTAACGCCCATTTTGATTATTAAAATCTTGCAGATAATGTTACTCCAATTTGTGCAGGCATTGCGGCTCTTGAAGCTCTACCGAAACTGGTGTCGGCACTTCCATAGGCTAAGAACTTTTCATTAGTTAAATTTCTAGTCCATAAAAACAATCCATAATTACTATATGTTAATCCAAAACGTGTATTCACTATATGATACGTTGGTTGGTATAATGAATTTTGAATGTCTGTGTAGAAACCACCTATATTTCTGTACTCCGCACGAAACAATAAATTGACATTTTCAGATGTTTGAATAGAATATTCAGCTGCTGTGAAAAAAGTTGTTTTAGGTGCATTCGCTAATTTATTTCCTCCAATAGGAACCGCTTCCCCAAATCGTAATAATGAAAAATCTTCATATTCTGCATCATTAATAGAGTAAGCAAAATCTAATTGTAACCCTTTTAATGGAATCACATTGGCTTCAACTTCGATACCTTTTGAATAAGCATCACCCACATTTTCACGAGCAAATGTGAAAGGAGCCACATTGTTGAAAAATTGTAAATCTTGCCAATTTATTAAATAACCGGCTATATTAAATTAATGCGGTTATTCCAAAAAGCAGTTTTAAAACCTACTTCAAAATTATCGGAATATTCAGGATCAAAATCTTGGTGAACACCCGCAGGCAAACCTCCTTGTGCATTTACACCACCTGCTCTAAAACCGCGAGTATAAGTAGCATAGGCATTCGCATTTTTGGTAAAGCTATACATCACCGCTGCTTTTGGAGAAAAAGCATTAAAAGAGGCCGATTTTGTTTGATCAGGATTAATTTGGGTAAACACACCGTCAACAAAAACCGCATCACCAAAACCGTTAAAAGTAGCTTCCCTTTCTTCAATATCATAACGAGCACCCGCAGTTATTTTTAATTTTTCTAACACTTTATAGCTCACTTCACCAAAAGCTGCATAACCACTGTTATTACTTCTATTTCTAAAAATAGTAAAATTGTTAGGAGCATTTTCAAAGGCTAAATTAGTAGAAGGTTCATATCCAACTTGTTTAAATCCAAAAAGACCGGCAACATATTGCAATTTATTTTCTTTATTGGTAGAATTGATACGAAACTCTTGACTCAACACTTCTTGTGGTGGAAGCTTTTCACCAATTGCGCTGTTGAAAAAAGAATGATAAATACCAGGAAAATCAATATCCTGAAACGATAAACTTATTTGTTGAAAAGAACTGATTGAAGTTAAATCGAAGTTTTTAGCTTTGTATTTACCTGTTAATGAACAGTTGGTGATATTACGTTCGTGTCTTCCAATACGTGATAGATTAATTACGGTTGGGGTTTCTAAAGCAATAGTTTCATTCGCTTGAGACACAAAAAATCCAGATTCATTTGAGAAATCTCTTTGTGTTTTTACGTTGGCAGTTAGACTAAATTTATCGGTCACTAACCATTTTAAAAACGCATTACCATAGGTGTTTTCTTCCCCTCCAACGGTTCTACCATTCAAACTTGCGTCTGTAGCAGTAGTACCCGTGATGTCATTTTTCATAAATCCATCTCTTACTTGAAACAAGCCATTGATTCCGAAAAATAGTTTGTCCTTTATTAAAGGAGTTTTGAAACCAGCAGAATAACGCTGTAAAGCAAAATTGCCGCTTTCAATTTCAACAAATCCTGTAGTTTTATTAGTGGGTTGTTTAGTAAAAATATTAACAACACCACCCATAGCATTTCTACCAAATAGAGTACTTTGCGGACCACGCAGCACTTCAATTCGTTCTACATCTGTTAAGGCAAAACCACCAGCAAGAATATCTAATAAATTAACATCATCGATATAAGTAGAGACAGCCGGGTTTTCGCTGAATACTTGAATACCTCTAATAGACTGTAAGGCTTGAAATCCTACACCTAATTCTTGGTAAAGGTAATTAGGAACACGACCGGTCAAATCAGATACAGTAACTAACCGCGAATTAGTAACTGATTTTGCTGAAATGGAAGTTACAGCAACCGGAACTTCGATATTTCTTTGTTCCGATTTGTTTGCTGTTACAATTACCTCCTCTAATGTTTGAACTTTTAACGTGTCTTTTACTTGGGCTACTGCAAAATTACAGGTAAAGAAAAAAGACATTACGATAACCAAATTTTTTAGTTTCATATTATTTTTATAAGTTGTTTAATGATTTGCAAATTTACTTCAACATAAATTGGATTCGTTTTCATAAAAGCGACATCTATTTCGTTTTTCAATTCAAATTATTACTTAATGATGCTCTTCATTCGTACATAGTCCAACAATTTCATGAAAAATATCGTGTAATTTTGACAAAGCTTCGGTAATTTCTTTATCTGATTTATTGTTTATTACCAATTGATGGAGTTTTTTACTGTCATTTGCCAATCGTTCTACTGCATCTTTGATTTTGGGAGAGCTAAATTCATTAGGAATTTCAGATTTTAATAATATACTGGCTTTTTCCATCATTTCACTGGAGTGTTTTTTGATTGGCTCTAAATTTCCTTCTTCACTTGGGTGAAAGGTTTGCGACATTACTTTATGAAACTCTTTTATGGCTGGCCATGAGTCAAATTTTGATTTGTTTTGTGCAGTTGAAATAGTTGTAGTAACAATCAATAAGCCTACGATTAATGCTAATTTTCTCATTGTTTAAAATTTTAATTTGTTTATTATTTATTAGAAATTATTTTTTTGTTTTTATAATATTGGATTATTTTTTTGTTTGAAGTAAAAAAGAGTAAAAATCCACTTAAGGTAGTCAATAGACCAAAAACGGAGAATATCCTAAGTGTTACATTGTTAATGTTATCTTTTCCTTCATAATCCATGGTGTGAGTCATCCACAAAAAATCAAAAATTCTCCATCGATCATGTCGAATCGATTGAAATTTTCCGTCTTCTTTTGATACATAGGCACAAACATTATCTTTACCGTGATAGGAGATTTTATAAACTGGAGTCTTTTTGTTTCTGTACTCGTCTTTTTTTGATACTTCCTCTAAAAGTTCAACTTTTTCTATTTTTAAACTAGGAATTACGTGCCTTTTGGCAATTTGTACAGCTTCGGTTTTAGAAATTCCATTTTTAAATTTTCCGTTTTTTGCATTGACCAAAATAGAATCGTTAACCCAATAAAAAGGCGAATCATTAATGTTTCTTATTTCCAATGATTTTATTTTAGGTAACAAAATTTGTGAAGAAAGCAAAAGGTTATCAAAATAAACCGGTTTATTCTCTAATCGAAACGTATCACCATGTATATCATCGAGATTGGTCCAACTAAAATATAGACCGCTAATGGTCCAAAATAAAAATTGTATTCCAATGATTACTCCAAGGTAGCGATGAGTTTTTCTGTTTAATTTGCTGAATTTCATGAGATTTATTTTATTGATTTGCTGCCTTTCTAAACTGTTCAGGAGTTGTTTGTGTTTGCTTTTTAAAAAATGTAATGAAATAAGAAACATTTTCAAACCCTAAATCGTGAGCAATTTCATTTACAGATAAATTCGTGTAATGAAGAAGTCGTTGAGCTTCAATAGTTATTTTTTTTCTAATGATATCTCCAGCTGTTTTGCTCACTTCATTTTTGCAAATTTTGTTGAGATAATTTGGTGTTATGTGCAATTTCTCAGCGTAGAATGATGGCATTTTATGTTCTTTGTAATGTTGTTCAACTAATTTCTCAAATTCCTTAATCTTTTCGTTTTTGTTAGTATGCGTTTTTACACTTATCTGAGGGTTATAAATACGTTCTAATTGTACTAACACAATATTCAAATATGAGCGAAGTGCTTTTGTTTTCTCTTTAAGAGCAGCATTATATTCATAATCAAACAATTCAAAAAAGGTTTGTAAATGTTCTTTTTGAAAAGAATTTAGAGAAAGGTAAGGTTTACAACCTTTCTCAAAAAATGAAAAATCGCTAAGTGAATTATTATTATAACGCAACGAAAAAAATGTTTCGGTAAAAGAAATAATTTTACCTGATGTGTCAGGTTGTAAATTTATTTTAGAAATGCAATTAGGTTGAATAATAACAACTTTAGGGCAATTAAAATAAATTTTATGATTATCAATTTCAATTTCACCCATGCACGAATCTACAAACAAAATAGAATAAAAATTTTGCTTGTGTGATTCTTCTACAAATGGAAATTTCGAATTAAATCCTTTTAAGGAATCATAAAAAATATCACAATTACTTTTGCTAAAATCCACCAAATCACATATCAAGACATGACTTGACTGCATAATGGTTAGTTTTAAATTAATAATTACAGGTAATTATTAAGCTAACTCTGGGGGATTTTCAAATTTAAAAAGGAAGGATGAATAGTAAATGTCTTTATGTGAGTCAACTATTTTTTTGGAATTTGTTGGAATCAATCGTTTACTTTCTTTGCCATTTAGAACTGACAAAACAAAAAAGCTTTCTTTTTCGATTTTTAGTAAACTCTTTTGGTTTTCTTTTTGTTCTTTACTTAGTTCACTATCTAAGTAACATTTACCTTTACACGTTGGGATTTTATCAAATCGATTAATACATATATTTTTAGCAATATAATCCCTATTGATATGAAATGAAGATATTATCCAAAAACTTTTTGTTATTTGGATAGTAAAAATAAAAAGTAAAAAAATGACAATTACTTTTTTCATTTCAATTATTCGTCTAATAATATTTTTATATCATTAATTAAGCGTTTTGTTTCTTCAGGGTTGGTGCCATCATAAACTCCTCTGATGTGTTTATTCTTATCAACTAGTAAGAAACCGCCACCATGAACTAAACCTCCAGGTTCATTTTCGTCCGGATAAGCTGTTGTGAAATAGCTTTTTGTGGCAATATTAAAAATACTGTCTTTGTTTCCGGTAACAAAATGCCAATTTTCATTTAAAGAGAGTGATGACTTAAAGTCTTTTAATCTTGATGTACTATCCCTTTCAGGATCAATTGTATGAGATAAATAATTAACTTTTGGGTTGTTTTTATACACTTCATACACTTTATTGAGCTCAAAATTCATTTTGGGACAAATTGTTGGGCAAGAAAGAAAAATAAAATCGGCTATATAAATTTTACTTTCAAAAGTCTTATTTGTAATTACCACACTATCTTGGTTGATAAATGAAAAATCCATAATCGTTGGATAGATAGTATCATTAACTTTTATGATAGGATTTCCCAAATAAGGTAATCTATCTGGTTTTTGTGAACAACCAAAAGTTATCAATAAAAATAAAAGCCAAATGATTTTTTTCATTTGGCAAATGTAAGCATTTGTTTAGTTTTATGCTATTTTGTTTTTAAAGTCTTTACTTTTAAAGCTATAAAATAAACTAAATTGATACATTTTGTTTTTTTACTATTGATGATAAAGTAAACTTCTCTTTTAAGATCTTCATATCTTCACTAACTTTTCTGTCTAATACTTTAGCGTAATGTTGAGTTGTGTGGAGGTTTTTATGGCCAAGCATTTTGCTAACGGTTTCAATTGGAACTCCATTTGTCAATGTTACTGATGTTGCAAATGTGTGTCTAGCCATGTGGAAAGTTATTTCTTTTGGGATGTCACATAAATCACCAATTTCTTTTAAATAAGCATTCATTTTTTGATTTGTTAAGATTGGTAAAATACTATCATCATTTAAACATTTCGGATGACTTTCGTATTTATTAATTATTTCTTGGGCAATAGGTAATACTGGTATTTTTGATTTTGTATCTGTTTTTTGACGGTTTTTGAAAATCCATTTCTCTCCATCAATGCCTATACCAATATGATCCTTTTTCAATCCTTTTACATCAATGTAGGCTAAACCAGTGTAGCAAGAAAAAATGAAAATATCTCTAACTAGTTGTAGTCTTTCTGATGAAATTTTCTTGTTGTAGATTTTCAACAATTCCTCTTCAGTCAAAAAGTCTCTTTCAACTTCTTTCATTTTACCTTCATATCGAGTAGTAGGGTCTTTATCTAACCAATCATTATCTAAACAAATCTTAATGATTTTTCTAAAATTTCTAACATATTTAACAGCTGTATTGTTGTTGCATTTTTTTACACTTCTCAAATAAAATTCAAACTCGGTTACAAATGCATAGTCGATTTTATTGATGCTTATATCATTCACATTGTATTTCCAAAGGATAAACTCCTGTAGATGTTTCAATGAAATTTTAAATCGTTCTAAAGTTCCATAAGCGTAACCATTTCCAATCAAATCTTTAATTTTATCATTATGGCTTTGATAAATTGGAATGATCATTCGCTCACGTTCTTGTGCTCCAGTTAGTTTTGATTTAAAATTTTCAATTGTCAAATCTTCATTTTTGTGAATTAATTCCATCTGAATGTCAAAAATTTTAGATTTCATTAAATCAAGATAGTTATTTATTGTCCTGGCTTCTTCTGAATTACCTTTCATTTTTGATTGTTCTGAGGACCATTTTGATTTTTCAATGAATTTTTTAGTACTGAATTCAAAACGTTCTCCGTTTACAGTTAACCTGAAATAAATTGGCAATTGACCATTTTTGTTGGCTTTTGAAGTTTTTGCATAAATATGCACAGTAATTTTTGCTTTCATGGTGGTGACCTTTTAATTAGTATTCAATTTAATTTTTAAACTTTTAGCAAACAAGATGTACACTTTTTGAACCAGTATTAAACTGGTTGTTAGTACGGTGTTTACAGTGCTTTAGAGAATTTAGCGAGACCCAAAATTGTAGAAATTTTTAGGGTCTCGATTTTGTCCCTTTAGCATTAAGATTGAATGAATAATTTGGTATATGTCCCAAAGCAAAAAGCCGATAAATCATAAGATTTATCGGCTTTTGAAACCATTTGTTTTTAAATGTGTGGGCGATGAGGGGTTCGAACCCCCGACCCCCTCGGTGTAAACGAGGTGCTCTGAACCAGCTGAGCTAATCGCCCCAATAAAGTGCTTTACTATTTCTGTATTGCGAGTGCAAATATACAAGGAATATTTGTTTCTGCAAGTGTTTCTGTAAAAAAAATTACTTTTTTTCTATCTTTTCTAACAATACTTTATTGGTGTAATTTACCATAGTTATTGTAATTTCTTCATTATTAGTAGTTTTGCCTTCGATAACGTAAATCTTACCTTTTCTATAGGCTTCATTACTTTTTGAAAAATCGACGTCGCCATAGCGTAAACTGTTACGAATATCTTCTAAAGTAACCCATTTTGCATCTAATGATTTTTGTGCAAGTGAATCAATTTCTAATGATTTGCTTCTTAAATCTTTTAAAACACGGCAATTTGGAAAATAGCAAAATTCAACACCTTTGTCAGTGGCTTTGGCTTTTAAAAACCACATCACAAAAACACCACCCAATAATAAGCCAAACAAATAATAAGCTAATCGAAACTGAAATTTCATAAAAAAATAATTTTCGCAAATTTAGTTTAAATAAAGAACAAAAGGAATTTTTTGGTTTAAAAAACAATTAGGTTAATATCGCGATACTCTAAAGTAAACCAATCAGCTATTGCTTTGTTGGTAAGTAATCCGTGATAACTATAAATTCCATTTTTTAAACCTCGATTGCAACGTATGGCACTCTCAATTCCGCCATCTTCAGCGATTTGCAATAAAAATGGTGATATAATATTACTGATCGACATAGATGCCGTTTTAGAATAACGAGAAGGGATATTCGGAACACAATAGTGAATTACTCCGTTTTTAATGAAAGTTGGTTTTTCATGCGTAGTTACCTCGGAAGTTTCAAAACAACCACCGGTATCGATACTTACATCCACAATAACGGCACCTTTTTTCATGTGTTCTACCATGGTTTCTGTAACCACAACTGGAGCTCTGTTTTTTCCTTTCATGGCACCAATGGCAACGTCACAACGTCTTAATGCCTTTAAAAGTGATTTTTCTTGAATAGTTGAAGTGAAAATTCTTTGATTTAAGGTATTTTGTAAACGACGTAATTTGGTAATCGAATTGTCAAATACTTTTACATGTGCACCTAACCCTAATGCTGTTCTTGCAGCGTACTCTGCAACCGTTCCGGCACCAATAATAACAACTTTAGTAGGAGGAACACCAGTAATATTTCCGAAAAGTAACCCTTTGCCAATATTTTCGCCAATCATTAATTCAGAAGCAATTAATATGGAAGCCGTACCTGCTATTTCAGATAGGGATTTTACCGCTGGATAAGAGCCATCTTCATCTTTAATAAATTCAAAGGCTAAAGCCGTAATTTTCTTATTAGCAAGAGCTTCAAAATATTCTTTTTTTTGTGTTTTTAATTGAATAGCCGAAATAACTATCGTTTGCGGATTCATCATTTCAATTTCAGTAAGAGTAGGTGGCTCTACTTTTAAAATCATGGGGCAACCCAATACTTTTTTTGTGTCTTGAGTAATTTCGGCACCTGCATCGCTGTATTCTTTGTCGGTATAACTTGAAGTTTCTCCAGCGCCTGATTCTAACATAACACGATGACCATGTGAAACTAATGAAGAAACAGCATCGGGTGTTAGGCAAATTCTTCTTTCTTGATAGGATGTTTCTTTTGGAATTCCTATAAATAATTCACTTTTATGACGCGCTACTTCAAGTTTTTCTTCTTGTGGAAGCAATTGTGAAGCAGAAAAAGGAGTATATATCGACATTACTTTTGATTTTGAGGCTCTAAATTAGGAATAATTTTAGACTTGGGAAACGGAATCATAAAAAAAGAGAATAGAAGTTGGTCACTATTCTCTTTAAGATTTAATTTTTTAACGTTAATTCACGTTTACCATTTGGTAAGATTTTTATGGAAATGCTTGCATGATCTATTGGAATTAAATTTGGGGTTTTTTCAGGCCATTCTATAAAGCACCAATTGTCAGAATAGAAATATTCGTCTAATCCCATATCATATCCTTCTTCTTCCGAATTTAAACGATATAAATCGAAGTGATATACCGTCTCACCTTCAAAAGTTCTGTATTCGTTTACTAAAGAAAATGTTGGACTACTTGAATTATCTTTCACGCCTAATTCTTTTACCAATTCTTTAATCAAAGTCGTTTTTCCAGCACCCATTTGTGCATGAAACGTGATGATTTTCTTTAACGAAGGTGTAGCAAGAATTTGTTTTGCAATGGCATTTATTTCTTCTAAACTGTAAATTACGATCATATGTAAAATCAAGTATTACTTAATTATCTTGGTTCTAAAATTAAAAACGGAATAATCATTTCCTCTAATGAAATTCCTCCATGTTGATAGGTATTTCGGTAATAACTTACATAGTGATTGTAGTTATTCACATAAGCCAAAAATAAATCGTTTTTTGCAAAAATGAAAGAGCTACTCATGTTTAGTGCTGGTAATCCAATTTTCTTTGGATCTTTCACAGCATAAACGTCTTTGTCTTCATAAGTTAAGCTTCTTCCAGTTTTGTAGCGAAGGTTTAAACTCGTGTTTTTATCACCAATCACTTTTGATGGATTTTTGCAATTAATTGTTCCGTGATCGGTAGTTAAAATTAATCTAAATCCTTGTTTTTGTGCTTGTTGTATAATATCAAGTAAAGGAGAGTTTTTAAACCAGCTCACGGTTAAAGAACGATAGGCCTTATCATCAGATGCTAATTCTTTAACTACTTCCATTTCGGTTTTAGCATGAGAAAGCATATCAACAAAATTGTAAACAATCGTTGTTAAATCATTATTTTTTAATGTTTTAAAGTTTTCTGCCAGTTTTTTTCCGTCTTTGAAATTAGTAATTTTATAATATTCTTGTTTTATGGTTAATCCTAAACGTTTTAGTTGTTCCGTCAAAAATTCACCCTCGTACAAGTTTTTTCCACCATCATCCACATCATTTTTCCAATATTGTGGAAATTTTTTCTCCATTTCTAATGGCAACAAACCTGAGAAAATAGCATTTCTAGCATATTGAGTTGCCGTAGGAAGAATAGAATAGTAGCTTACTTCTTTTTCTAATTTGTAATAATTATTTATTATATTTTCAAAAGCTTTCCATTGGTCATATCGTAAATTATCTATAACGACAAACAAAATGGGTTTGTCTTTTTTACGAATTTCTGGTGCAACAAATTGTCCAAAAACTTTATGTGAAAGAACCGGTGCATCATCAGGATCTTGAATCCAATCTTCATAATTACGCTCTATAAATTTTCCAAATTGGACATTCGCTTCGGTTTTCTGACTTTCTAAGATTTCTACCATGCTTTGGTCTTCGATGTTTTCCAACTCTAATTCCCAAAACAATAGTTTCTTGTACAATTCGACCCAATCTTCATAAGAATTCACTATTGCCATATCCATTGCAATTTTTCGGAATTCTTTCTGATAATCCAAAGTTGTCTTTTCTGAAACTAATCGTGAATGGTCTAAATTCTTTTTCAAACTCAATAAAATCTGATTTGGATTTACTGGTTTTATCAAATAATCGGCAATTTTAGAACCGATTGCTTCTTCCATGATATATTCTTCTTCACTTTTGGTAATCATAATTACTGGGACTGAAGATTTCTTTTCTTTTAATTCAGATAAGGTTTCTAAACCACTTAAACCAGGCATATTTTCATCTAAGAAAACAATATCAAAATTATTTTCTTCAAACAAATCAATAGCATCTTGTCCGTTATTGCAAGTAGTTACGTGATAATTTTTCTTTTCTAAAAACAAGATATGGGGCTTCAATAAATCAATTTCATCGTCAACCCAAAGTATTTTTATCTGACTCATATTTCTTAATTTGTGTGCAAGTTACTATTTATTAAACGAGGTTTGTATTAAATATTGTATAAATTGTTCAATACTTTTTCAACGATTTCAATTAGTAAAAAATCGTTACATTTGTTACTAAAATTATCAAATTGTGAGCCAAACTAACAAACTCAAAATATTTAACGATCCTATTTATGGTTTTATTACCATTCCTAATAGTTTAATTTACGATTTAATTCAGCATCCTTATTTTCAGCGTTTACGAAGAATTTCCCAAATGGGAATGTCCTATTTGGTGTATCCGGGTGCGCATCATACGCGTTTTCATCATGCTTTGGGGTGTATGCATATTATGCAAAAAGCGGTTCAAACTTTGCAATTTAAAGGTGTTTCTATTTCGGAAGAAGAAGAAAATGCTTTGTACATTGCGATTTTGCTTCACGATATTGGTCATGGTCCATACAGTCACGCAATGGAACATAGTATTGTGGAAGAAGTGCATCATGAAGAATTATCGTTATTATTTATGGAGCAGTTGAACAAAGAATTTGATGGAAAATTAAGTTTAGCAATCCAAGTTTTTAAAGGTGAATATAACAGAAAATTCATGTTGCAATTGATTTCAAGTCAGCTGGATATGGATCGAATGGATTATCTAAAACGTGATAGTTTTTACAGCGGTGTGGCTGAAGGAAATATCAACAGCGAACGTTTGATTCAAATGATGAATGTTCAAGATGATTTTTTGGTAATTGAGGAAAAGGGAATTTATTCCGTAGAAAAGTTTTTAGTAGCTCGAAGATTGATGTATTGGCAAGCCTATTTGCACAAAACCAGTGTTGTTGCGGAATTAATCTTAACTAAAATTCTAAAGCGTGCCAAAGAATTAACCCAAAAAGGAATTCTTTTGCCTTGCAGCGAACCGTTGCAATTCTTTTTGCAGCATAAAATTTCATTAGTAGATTTCGATAAAAGTGTGTTAGATAAGTTTTCTTATTTGGATGATTATGATGTAATGGGGGCAATAAAAGCATGGCAATTTGAAGATGATTTTGTGATACAATCGCTATGTAAAATGATTTTGAATCGTGATTTACTAAAGATTCAAATGACAGATGATAAACCAAACAAAGAAAATTTGTTAGCTTTAAAAGAAAAATTAATATCACAAACCAAAATTTCAGATAAAGAGGCAGATTATTTTGTATTTAAAGGGAAATTAAAAAATGAGGCTTACAGTAAGTCAAGTGAGCCTATTCGTATTTTAAAAAAGGACAAATCCATAGAGGATGTTGTGGAAGCTTCTGATCAATTGCATTTGAAAGCGTTATCGAAACCTGTGACAAAATATTTTATTTGTTTCCCAAAAGTCTTGATAGAACGTTAACATTTTAATTAAATTTTATATTTTTGCCAAGATGAAGTGGTTTCATGCGGTTTTAAAACCTTATAAATTAATTTAATGAAGTTTACAGCAGCTCAAATAGCAGGAATTTTACAAGGCGAAGTAGTAGGCAATCCAGAAGTGGAAGTTTATAAATTAGCTAAAATCGAAGAAGGTACAGAAGGTTCTTTAACATTTCTTGCTAATCCTAAATATATCAATCATATTTATTCTACTCAAGCATCGGTTACTATTGTTAATAATACTTTTGAGCCTGAACAAGAAATATCAACTACTTTAATAAAAGTTGAAGATGCTTATAAAGCTTTCTCTCAGTTATTAGAATATTATAACCAAGTAAAATTGATGAAATCTGGAATTGAACATCCTTCTGTTATTTCGGAAGATGTCACTTACGGATCTGATTTATATTTGGGCAGTTTTTGTTACATTGGTAAAAATGTAAAAATTGGTAAAAATGTAAAAATTTATCCAAACAGTTTTATTGGTGATAACGTTGTTATAGGTAACAATTGTGTGTTTTTTGCCGGTGTAAGAATATATTCTGAAACAGTAATAGGAAACAATTGTACCATACATTCTGGAACTATAATTGGTTCTGACGGATTTGGATTTGCTCCTCAAGAAGATGGTACTTATAAAAAAGTTCCTCAAATTGGCAATGTAATCATTGAAGATAATGTTGAAATTGGTGCTTGTTCTACTATCGACAGAGCAACTCTTGGTTCAACAATCATTAGAAATGGAGTAAAATTAGATAATCATATCCAGGTTGCTCATAACGTTGAAATAGGAGAAAACACTGTTATTGCTTCACAAACTGGAATAGCGGGTTCTACTAAAATTGGAAAAAATTGTATGATTGGTGGTCAAGTGGGAATTGTAGGACATATTACCATTGGAAATAATGTGAAAATACAAGCACAATCTGGAATAGGAAAAAGTTTAGCTGACGGAGAAGTAGTTCAAGGTACACCAGCATTTAACTATGGTGATTTTGCGAAATCATTTGTTCATTTCAAAAACTTACCTAAAATTGTTGCGGATATCGAAAATTTAAAAAAACAATAATTCAAAAATAAATTTATAACCATGGTTAAACAAAAAACCATCGCTAACGAAATTTCTTTACAAGGGGTTGGCCTTCATACAGGGCAAGAAGTTACAATGACTTTTAAACCAGCTCCTGTTAATAATGGATACACATTTGTTAGAGTTGATTTAGAGGGACAGCCCATTATTGAAGCTGATGCTAATTATGTAGTGAATACACAACGTGGCACTAATTTGGAAAAGAGAGGTGTCATGATTCAAACACCCGAACATGTTTTGGCGGCTGTTGTAGGTTGTGATTTAGATAATATAATTATTGAATTAAATGCTTCTGAGCTTCCTATAATGGATGGTTCTTCAAAATATTTTGTAGAAGCTATTGAAAAAGCAGGCGTAGTTGAACAAGAAGCTGAACGAAAAATTTATGTAGTTAAAGAAGTTATTTCTTACTTAGATGAAGCTACAGGAAGCGAAATTACAGTTATTCCCTCTGAAGAATATTGTGTAACTGCAATGGTAGATTTTGGTACCAAAGTTTTAGGGACTCAAAATGCAACGATGAAAGGAATTAAAGATTTTAAATCGGAAGTTGCTGATTGTAGAACATTTAGTTTTTTACACGAGTTAGAAGCTTTGTTGAATAATGGTTTGATCAAAGGAGGAGATTTGAATAATGCTATTGTTTATGTAGATAAAGAAATATCTTCTGAAACAATGGAAAATTTAAAAAAAGCTTTTAATAAAGATTCAATTTCGGTTAAACCTAACGGAATTCTTGACAACTTAACCCTACACTTTCCTAATGAAGCGGCTCGTCATAAGTTATTAGATGTAGTAGGAGATTTATCCTTAATTGGAACTCGAATTCAGGGTAAGGTTATCGCAAATAAACCAGGTCATTATGTAAACACACAGTTTGCAAAAAAAATGGCAAAAATTATTAAAACAGAAGAACGAAATAACGTTCCTCAATATGATATAAATAAAGAGCCAGTTTTAGATATTCATGGGATTATGAATTTGTTACCTCATCGTCCACCATTCTTATTAGTTGATAAAATTTTAGAATTAACCGATACACATGTGGTGGGTTTGAAAAATGTAACAATGAATGAAGATTTCTTTGTTGGGCATTTCCCTGGGGCACCTGTAATGCCCGGAGTTTTACAAATTGAAGCAATGGCACAAACAGGAGGAATTTTAATTTTAAGTTCAGTTCCTGATCCAGAAAATTACTTGACTTATTTTATGAAAATTGATAACGTTAAGTTCAAAAATAAAGTTTTACCAGGGGATACCTTATTCTTTAAATGTGATTTGTTATCACCGATTAGAAGAGGAATTTGTCATATGCAAGCTTATGCATACGCAAATGGGAAATTAGTTTCAGAAGCCGAATTAATGGCACAAATAGTTAAAGTAAAATAAAATATATGAATCAACCATTAGCTTATGTGCACCCCGGTGCCAAAATAGCAAGAAACGTAGTAATCGATCCATTTACTACTATTCATAACAATGTTGAAATAGGTGAGGGAACTTGGATTGGTTCAAATGTAACCATTATGGAAGGTGCTCGAATAGGTAAAAATTGTAATATATTCCCTGGTGCCGTAATTTCTGCAGTACCACAAGATTTAAAATTTGGTGGAGAAGATTCATTAGCAGTCATTGGAGATAATACTACCATAAGAGAATGTGTAACTATTAATAGAGGAACTGTAGCCTCAGGTCAGACTGTAATTGGTAAAAATTGTTTGATTATGGCAACTGCGCACATAGCACATGATTGTCATATTGGTGATAATGCTATTATTGTTAATGGTGTGGCTTTAGCAGGACATGTTACTGTTGGAAATTTTGCCATCATTGGAGGTTTAGCTGCAGTTCATCAATTTATCTCTATTGGAGATCATGCTATGATTTCTGGTGGTTCATTAGTACGTAAAGATGTTCCTCCTTATACCAAAGCAGCAAAAGAACCACTTTCTTACGTGGGAATCAACTCAGTAGGATTAAGAAGAAGAGGTTTCTCAACTGAAAAAATCAGAGAAATTCAGGATATTTACCGAATTTTATATCAAAAAAACTACAATACTTCTCAAGCGGTTAGTATCATTGAAGCTGAAATGGAAGCTACACCAGAAAGAGATGAGATTTTAGATTTCATACGAAATTCTTCTCGAGGAATTATGAAGGGATATACAAGTTCAATTTAAAATTTAAAAATAGTTAATAAACATAAATAATTACAATGGCAACAACTGCAGATATTAGAAACGGATTATGTATTAAGTATAACAATGATATTTACAAAATCATTGAGTTTTTACATGTTAAACCTGGAAAAGGTCCAGCTTTCGTAAGAACTAAATTAAAATCATTGACAAATGGTAAAGTTTTAGATAATACGTTTTCAGCAGGGCATAAAATTGAAGAAGTTCGTGTAGAAACGCATACTTTCCAATATTTATATGCTGAAGGAGATCAGTTTCACTTCATGAACAACGAATCTTTTGAACAAATTACGTTAGACAAAAAAGTATTAGATGCTCCCGATTTATTAAAAGAAGGAACAAACGTAATGATTCAAATCAATGCTGAAACTGAAGTGCCTTTATCAGTTGATATGCCAGCTTCTATTATTTTAGAAGTGACTTATGCTGAGCCAGGAGTTAAAGGAAATACAGCTACAAATGCTACAAAACCAGCAACTGTAGAAACAGGAGCTACTGTAAACGTTCCGTTGTTTATCAATGAAGGAGATAAAATCAAAATTGATACAGCAACTGGAAACTATATGGAAAGAGTAAAAGAATAATTGATAGTAAAAAGTAAAGAGTAATTAGTAAATAACCAAAAACTAATTACTCTTTTATATTTTGCTAATCACTAATTACTATTCACTAATCACTTTTTAATGAAATTTCCAAAAGTTTATCCTCTAAAAGATATTGCCCAAATTATCAATTGTAATTTTGTGGGTGATGCCGATTTTCCAGTTCACGGTATGAATGAAATTCATGTGGTAGAACCCGGAGATATTGTATTTGTTGATCATCCAAAATATTACGATAAAGCACTTCAATCGGCAGCTACTATTGTTTTAATTAACAAAGAAGTGGAATGTCCAGAAGGAAAAGCGTTATTGATTTCTGATGATCCTTTTAGAGATTTTAATAAACTTACAAAATATTTCAGACCTTTTCATCCTTCGCAAATAACCATATCTGATTCGGCCACAATAGGAGAAGGAACGATTATTCAACCTAATTGCTTCATCGGACATAATGTGCAAATTGGTAAAAACTGCTTGATTCACGCTAATGTTACAATTTATGACAATACCATTATTGGTGATAACGTAATGATTCATGCCGGAACTATACTTGGTGCAGATGCTTTTTATTACAAAAAACGTCCAGAAGGTTTTGATCAATTATTGTCGGGTGGGCGAGTGGTGATTGAAGATAATGTAGGAATCGGAGCATTATGCACTATTGACAAAGGAGTAACTGGTGATACCACTATCGGATCTGGAACTAAAATTGACAATCAAGTGCATGTAGGCCATGATACAGTGATTGGAAAAAAATGTTTGATAGCCTCACAAACAGGAATCGCCGGTTGTGTAGTTATTGAAGATGAGGTTACGCTATGGGGGCAGGTTGGTACTACAAGTGGTATAATCATAGGTTCAAAAGCTGTTGTTTTGGGACAAACTGGTGTGACGAAATCCATCGAAGGCGGCAAAACTTATTTTGGTACTCCTATTGAAGAATCTCGTGAGAAATTAAAACAATTAGCTAATGTAAAACGAATTCCAGAAATCATAGAAAAATTAAAGCAAAATGACAAATAGAGAGATAATTGAATTTTTGTATAAAGAAGATGGTGTGCGAAATGACACTTTTTTAAATGAAATTTTGCATGATGATTTTGTATTGGTTTGGGATAGTTCCCATGGAAATGACTCCATGACTAAGGAAGATATCGTTAATTTGGCAAACGAATTAAAACAAAATTACGTTGATTCTTTCATGGAAATCTCACATTTTATTGAAGAAAATAATCAAATTGTGGTAAAATACAATCATAAAGTAACCACAATTGAAAATCCAAGAGAGTTTGTTCAAATTGCAAAAGTAGTGGCCATTTGGGAATTTGAAGATAATAAAATCAAAAAAGGATATCAAATTAGCAAACCTAATTAAAAAAATAACATAAAAAAGAGGTAATTATTTGGTAAAAAACATACTTTTGCATTACATTTTTAAACACAATTTAATTCATATATCATGAGCGTTTTAGTAAATAAAAATTCAAAAATAATTGTACAAGGATTTACAGGTAGCGAAGGAACTTTCCATGCTTCTCAAATGATCGAGTACGGAACAAATGTTGTGGGTGGTGTAACTCCAGGAAAAGGAGGAACTATGCACTTAGATAGACCTGTTTTTAATACTGTTAAAGATGCAGTTGTGAAAGCGGGTGCTGATACTTCTATCATCTTCGTTCCGCCAGCATTTGCTGCTGATGCAATTATGGAAGCTGCTGAAGCTGGAATTAAAGTAATTATTTGTATTACTGAAGGTATTCCGGTAGCAGATATGATTAAAGCGTACGATTACATCAAAGGAAAAGATTGCCGTTTAGTTGGTCCTAACTGTCCTGGTGTTATTACACCAGAAGAAGCTAAAGTTGGTATTATGCCTGGTTTCGTTTTCAAAAAAGGAACTGTTGGTATCGTATCTAAATCAGGTACTTTAACATACGAAGCTGCTGACCAAGTAGTAAAACAAGGTTTAGGAATTACTACAGCTATTGGAATTGGTGGTGACCCAATTATTGGAACTACAACTAAAGAAGCTGTTGAATTATTAATGAATGACCCAGAAACTGAAATCATCATTATGATTGGTGAAATCGGAGGTCAATTAGAAGCTGACGCTGCTCGTTGGATTAAAGCTGACGGAAACCGTAAACCTGTTGTTGGATTCATCGCAGGTGAAACAGCTCCAAAAGGAAGAACAATGGGTCACGCAGGTGCAATCGTTGGTGGTGCTGATGATACAGCAGAAGCTAAAAAACGTATCATGAGAGAAAACGGAATTCACGTGGTAGATTCTCCAGCTGAAATTGGTAAAAAAGTAAAAGAAGTTTTAGGGTAATCCTCAAAACCATATAAAATAAAAAGTCCCGATTTAATCGGGACTTTTTTATATAATTTCAGCACTTAAGCCTGCATCTAATAAAGCAGAACATTGAGGTTTTAACTCTTCTAGAGAACCTGTTTTAACGGTACATTTTCCTTTATAATGTACTAGAATAGCACATTGCTCTGCTTGTAAATCATCATGATTGCATACTCGTATTAAAGTATCAATTACATGATCAAAAGTATTAACATCATCATTGTGTAATACAATTTCATGATTTAAATCAATAGCTTCTTCAACTACAATTTCTTCTTTAACTTTTTCTATTGTACTCATAATCATCTATTATCAGTTGAATAACAAATTTAGAATTTAATTTATAAAATTCAAAATACTATTTTATAAACTTCAATGCCACCCAATTGTTTCTTTCAAATTGTTTTACATACGTTAATCCTTTCGAAGTACAGCTTTCTGAAATTACAGGAATATCTTCCGTATAGAATCCACTTAAAAATAAAATTCCGTTTTCGTTTAAACAAGCTACATACTGTTGCATATCATTTAAAAGTATGTTACGGTTGATGTTTGCAATAATCACATCATATTTTTTACCTATTAATAAAGAAGCATCTCCTTCATAAACCGAAATATGTTTACAATTATTGCGTTCTGCATTTTCAATCGAGTTTAAATAACACCAATTATCAATATCAATAGCATCGATAGGTTGTGCACCTTTCATTTCGGCTAAAATAGCTAAAATGGCAGTTCCACATCCCATATCTAAAGTTTTCTTGCCTACTAAATCTGTTTCTAATAAATGTTGAATCATCATGTGCGTCGTTTCATGATGTCCTGTTCCAAAACTCATTTTAGGTTCGATTACGATGTCGTATTCAGCATTTGTTTTTTCATGAAATGGTGCTCGTACGTGACATTTTCCGTCTACATCAATAGGCTCGAAGTTTTTCTCCCATTCTTCGTTCCAATTAACCTGTTCAATTTCTTCGAAAGTATACTCGATTTTAAATTCTGGATTACTCAAAATTTGAATGTCATCTAAAATGGTTTCATCCCATAAATCCTTTTGTACAAAAGCAGAGATTCCGGTTTCAGTTTCAATAAAACTTTCAAAAGCTTTTTCACCTAATTCCGCAATCAGAATTTCACTTCCTATTTCTAAAGGATGAACTGTAAAATGATATCCTATGTATATGTTTGACATAATTCTTTAATTTTTTGCAAAGGTAGTGTTTAGTTGATATTTAATATTAATTTTGTATAAAATAAACAACAACATAACAAATGAAAAAATTAATTACATTTTTATTACTTGTAATCAGCACCTTTACTTTTGCACAGGACGTAAAAGAACCCTCAAAAGACAACGATGTAAAGTTGGCTGCCTTGCCATATTACAGTTATGGAAAAGGATTAGGAATGACATCACCTGATAGTTTATTTCAATTGAATATTCGTTTTAGAATGCAAAATAGGGTGACTTATTTTGAAAATGAAGGAGAAGATCCTACTTATTCTGGAGAAATTAGACGTTTACGTTTGAGATTTGATGGATATGTTGGAAACCCACACATTTTATATGTAATCCAGTTGTCTTTTGCTCCTGGGGATGTTGGGGAGGTTCATGATGGTGAAAATATTAATATCATTAGAGATGCTGCTATTTTTTATCGACCAAATAAACATTGGAGTTTTCTTTTTGGTCAAACCAAATTACCAGGAAACCGTCAACGTGTCAATTCATCAGGAGCTTTACAGTTAACCGACAGAAGTATCAATAATGCACGTTTTACTATTGATCGTGATTTTGGTTTTCAAGCCTATTATTTGAATGAAAATACAGATAAATTTTCATACAATGTAAAAACGGCTGTTTCAACAGGAGAAGGAAGAAACTGGACAAAATCTGCTGATGACGGAGTGGCATTGACGGGAAAATTAGAATTAATGCCTTTTGGATCGTTTAAAAAAGATGGTACCAATTTTGAAGGAGATGTTGCCCGTGAGGAAAAACCAAGATTATTATTGTCAGGGGCATTTCACCAAAATAACAGAGCTAGAAGAACTCAAGGACAATTAGGTGGCGATTTATTTGAACAAAAAACAATGAAATCGGTATTATTAGATGCAATGTTCAAATATAATGGATGGGCTTTTATGTCGAGTTATATGTCGCGTTCAGCTAAAGATCCAATTGCTTTTAATCCAGAAGATATAACAGAATTCAATTATGTTCCTGTTGGAAATGGAATGGACTATCAATTGAGTTATGTTTTCCCAACGAATTACGAAATTATTGGTCGTTTTTCAACTCAAAATATGCATGACGATATTAAAGCATTAACACCAGATTCCAAACAATACTCGTTAGGTCTTACAAAGTATCTTTGGGAACATGCTTTCAAATTACAAGGAGAAGTTACGTTAAGCGATTTGAATTATTTAGACGGAAGTAATAAACAAAATTGGTACGTTCGTTTTCAATTAGAAATCGGAATCTAAGTTTTAGACATATAGCACAAAGCCACAAGTCAGTGATTGATTTGTGGTTTTTTTGTTTTCATTATTTCGGAATTCTAATTTCTAAATTCTAATTTTTAAAATGATTACCTTTGCACTTTATTTAAATCATTTATGTTACATATAGGAGAGTTCAATACGTTAAAAATACTTAGAGATACTAAAGTTGGTTTGTTTTTAGGAAGCGAAGACACACAAGAAGATGATGTTTTATTGCCAAATAAATATGTGCCAAAAGAATTTACTATTGGCGATAATTTAACGGTTTTTGTGTATTTAGATCACGAAGAACGCCCTGTTGCAACAACTTTGAAACCGTATATCAAGTTGAATGAATTTGCGCATTTAAAAGTAAATTACATCAACAAATTCGGAGCTTTTTTAGATTGGGGATTAGAGAAAGATTTGTTTGTTCCGTTTAAAGAACAAGCGCGTCCAATGGAAGAAGGTAAACGTTATTTGGTGTATATGTTTTTAGATGAAAAAACAAATCGTTTAGTAGCTTCGAGTAAAACCAATCAGTTTTTGAGTAACGAAAATTTAGAGTTACAACGCAACGAAGAGGTGGATATTTTAATTTCTCATATTACCGAAGGCGGAATCAATTGTATCATCAATCAAAAACACAAAGGGTTAGCCTATAAAAATGAAGTATATGATGATGTAAAACCCGGAATGAAAACAAAAGGGTACATCAAAACCATTCGCCCTGATGGTAAAATTGATGTCTTACTTCGTAAAATAGGAGTAGAGGCTATTGAACCTTCTTCACAAGTAATTTTAGACGAATTAAAAGCGAATCGCGGTTTCTTACGTTTAACGGATAATTCACATCCAGAAGACATTAAAACGGTTTTGAAAATGAGTAAAAAGAATTTCAAAAAAGCCGTTGGAAATTTATACAAACAAAAACTTATCGAAATCAAAGAAGACGGGATTTACTTAGTGTAATATGTCGACAAAAAACAAAATATATCTGGTATTAAGTGTTGTTGTTTTATTAATGACATTTGTTGCTATTTTTCAAAATTTTGAAACTATCCATTTTATTGGTTTTGAGACTGAAATCATTTGGATTCCGATTTGGATTGCCGTTGTGGTTTTACCTCTTTTAAATTTATATGAAATTGCTATAAATACTGATGATTATAATAAATATTATTGGTTAGCATTGTTATTAAATGTAATGTCTATCTTTTTTATTTTGAGATATTTCAAAATCGACTTACTTCCCTAAACTTTTCCTAAATTAGAATTTTGTATTCTTTTTATTATTACATTTGTATGTACAAATATTAATTTATGAATCGCAAGAATTTCATAACTTTACTTTCAGGAGGAGTCGCTATGGCAAGTATACAACCGTTCTATGATTGGACAAAAGGATTAGGAGAAGAAGAGGAGAAGATGCCCGTTTTATTCATCGGACACGGTTCACCAATGAATGCTATTGAAGATAATATATTTTCAAAACGTTGGCAACAAATGGGGAAAGAAATTCCAACTCCGAAAGCAGTTGTTGTGGTTTCGGCACATTGGTTAACAAAGGGGACAATGGTAACGGCAATGCCAAATCCAAAAACGATTCACGATTTTGGAGGTTTTCCACAAGCGTTATTTGAGGTACAATATCCAGCTCCGGGAAGTCCAGAATTGGCAACTGAAATTCAAAAATTAATTACCAATCCAGCGGTGGAATTAGACCACGATTGGGGATTAGATCATGGAACTTGGTCCGTTGTAAAACACATGTATCCTAATGCCGATATTCCCGTTTTACAATTGAGTATCGATTATTATAAACCAGCAGCTTATCATTATGAATTGGCAAAACAATTATTAGCACTTCGTAAAAAAGGTGTTTTAATTATCGGAAGTGGTAATATGGTGCACAATTTACGAATGGTAGCTTGGGATAAACTCAACGAACCAGAATACGGATTTGATTGGGCATTAGAAATGAATGATGTTTTTAAAAATAAAATTTCAAATGGTTTTCATAAAGAATTAATTCAATATGAAAAATTACATAAAGCTGCAACGTTAGCTATACCAACACCCGATCATTATTATCCCTTGTTGTACATTTTAGCACTTCAAACAGATAATGATAAAGTAGAATTCTTTAATGATAAAGCGGTTGGAGGTTCGTTAACGATGACTTCGGTGAAAATAGGCTAATTATTCGCCTTCTTCTGCATTAAATTTAAACGGATAATCGCCAAATCTTGGTGCTAAACGTTTTGTTTGATACGTTTTGCGTGTAAACTTGTTAGATAAGGCAATAATAGTTACTGAATCTTTATGAAGTGTAACCATAGAGGAGGTGTTTCCATGCCACCATCCGTTATGAAAAAAGTATTTCTGTCCCGTTTCAAATTCCAACATTCGAATTCCTAATCCGTAATTTTTGATGCCTTTTCTTTCGTAGCTGTAGCCTTTGTACATTTCCTCTTTCATTTTAGCGCTCAAGAATTTGTCGGAATATAAGGCCAAATCAAATTTCAGTAAATCGCGTGGAGTAGAATAGATATTTTTATCACCATATACTTGGTCTAAAAACTCAAAAGCCAAACGCAAATAGTTGTTTTTGTAAGATTGACTCACTTCGTCTTTCTTATTTAAATCATCAAAAACAAAAGTGTTTTTCATATCTAAAGGATCAAAAATCATTTCTTGAAGCACTTTTGGATACGTTTTATTGGTCACTTTTTCGATGATTAAAGCTAATAAAGCATAATTCGTATTGCAATAACCAAAACGCGTTCCAGGTTTAGATTCTAATCCAATGTCTTTAGTTGCTAAAAGCGTTAAGACATCTTGATTGGTTAATGTTTTCTTCTTATCCCAAACACCTTTATCATCTGTAAAATAAGCATAATTTCTCAAACCACTTCGATGACTTAATAACATTCTTACCGTAGTTTCTTCGTGAGGAAATTCCGGTAAAATCGATTTTACTGTAGCATCTAATTCTAGTTTCTTTTGGTCAACCAATTTTAAAACGGTTACAGCCGTAATAATTTTACTTACCGATGCAATATGTAAAGGAGTGTTTTCTTTAATCGAATCGCCTTTTTCTTTGTAGGCATAGCCACTATAATTTTCATATAGGATTTCTCCATTTTTAGCTACTAAAAACGACCCGCTAAAATCTTTTGAATTAAATTTTTTATCATAGAAAGCTTCTACTTCATTTCCCATTCGTTTTTTATAGATGGTGGTTAGAGGAGTAAAGTTTACAGCGTATACAGAAACATTACCTTCTTTATCTTTCAAGGTAGATTCTTTGTTTTCGTCGGGTTTATTTTGGCAATTAAAAAGTAATAGGCTTAAACCTACAAGTACTATTTTATTCAACATAAGGCGTATTCTTAAACGTAATATTGGGATTTAGGCGTTGCAATGTAGCAATAAATTCTTCTTGTTTTTCAGGTGAAATGTAAATATCATCATATTTATTATAGGTAATAATTAAACCAATATGACTCAATGCTGGTTTCCAAATAGTTGGTACGTAAATTCCTTTGTGATATTCAATTTTAGAAATTTTAGTAATATCAATTTTTCCATAAAACGGACCCGATTTCCAATGTAAATCCGAGTTTTCAATTCTATAGTATGTACTTGTAAAGAGCCATAAAAAAAATAAAATAATCAAGAAATGCATCGTAAATAATACAACTAATGGCTCGTACGAGTCTTCAAAAAGAGCAGGAATTGTTAAGAGTAATAAAAATAAGATTACTCCAACATAAATGTATTTGTTTAATTTACTTACTGCCGATTTGAAAATCATTACGATAATATTTTGAAAATCATAAAATTAATGAAAATGATGAAATGCTTGAAAATTACTTTAGATGTTAGATATGAAATATTCTAATTATCTACTTTTGGACTTGCAATATAATGCAAAAAATGAATTATTTTTACAGAAAATTACATTTAATAAAATTGACTTAAATATTTGAAAAAATGAGCAAAATAGAATGGAAAACCGTTAGAGAATTTGAAGATATTACGTATAAAAAATGCAATGGTGTTGCCCGAATCGCTTTCAATCGTCCTGATGTTAGAAATGCTTTTCGTCCGAAAACTACTGCCGAATTAATTCAGGCATTTTATGACGCACAAGAAGATACCTCAATTGGAGTTGTATTATTGTCTGCAGAAGGTCCAAGTTCTAAAGATGGCATTTGGAGTTTTTGTAGTGGTGGCGACCAAAAAGCACGCGGACATCAAGGTTACGTAGGCGAAGACGGTTACCACAGATTAAATATTTTAGAAGTACAACGTATGATTCGTTTCATGCCAAAAGCGGTAATTTGTGTGGTTCCCGGTTGGGCTGTAGGTGGCGGACACTCGCTTCACGTTGTTTGTGATTTAACGTTAGCGAGTAAAGAACATGCTATTTTCAAACAAACCGATGCCGATGTAACAAGTTTCGATGGTGGCTACGGTTCGGCGTATTTAGCAAAAATGGTGGGACAAAAGAAAGCGAGAGAAATTTTCTTCTTAGGTAGAAATTATTCGGCTCAAGAAGCTTTTGAAATGGGAATGGTAAATGCGGTAATTCCTCATGCTGAGTTAGAAGATACAGCTTATGAATGGGCACAAGAAATTCTAGCAAAATCACCAACCTCAATCAAAATGCTAAAATTTGCCATGAATTTAACAGATGATGGAATGGTTGGCCAACAAGTTTTTGCTGGTGAAGCGACTCGTTTAGCTTACATGACAGACGAAGCCAAAGAAGGAAGAGATGCGTTTTTAGAAAAACGTAAACCGAATTTTGAGAAGAAATATTTGCCATAACTAAGAGAATAGAATAAAGATTCATGAAAAAAATCGCATTCGGGTTACTAGTATTGTTGGGTAATGTATCATTAGCTCAAGAAAATACAGACGTTAAAAAAGAAACAAAATTTCAAGTAGGAGTTCATTACGTTGGAAATCTTCGTAATGAAAACATTATTAGTGACGGTTTTAATGGAATTGTCGGTATTTCCGCTAATTACGCAATTTATCAAAATGAAATGATTTCGATTTTTGGAGGTTTGAATATCGACTATTTGCAATCGAGAGATTTATTTTTACAAAATGATATCCTAATTTGGAATCCCAATGCTAGTATTGAAGTTGACGTTTTCAAAGGTAAATTAAAACCGTTCTTTGGTATAGGATATGCTTTTTTTTCAAATGATTTCAAATTTGAAACAGGTGTTTTTGAGCCTATGGATCCAGCAATAACAACACGAGAAAAAAAACTTAACTTCAATGGTTTAACAATTAATCCGGGTTTAAAATATCATGTTTCTGATTTGTTTTTTATAGAAGGTAGTTACAAATATTTTCCAATAAATTCTAATGATTTTGATGGAGCTGCTAATACGCATTTTATCAATTTAGGTCTTGGCTTTAAATTTTAAATATGAACGAATTCACCAATAATTCCATCGACTTAAACCAACTTCCGAAATTCGAAGAAGTGCAATTGAAAGGTTTAAATCCCAAGTATATTACAGTTTTACTTTTTAATTTTTCATTGCTTTTACTATTGGTTATTGGAGGATTTTCAGCCTTGTTTTATTTCAAGCAGGAAGCTTTTTCTAATACAATTTGGATGGGGATTGTAGTTGGAATTGTTTTATTTTTAACAGGATTAGTTGTGTTTACTAAGTTTAGTTTTCAGAAAAAAGGGTATGCTTTTAGAGAACACGATGCTATTTATAAATCGGGATTAATTTCGGAAACTACTACAATTATTCCTTTCAATAGAGTACAACATGTGGCTTTGCATCAAGGATTTATATCAAGAAAATTAGGATTGGCTTCAATTGAATTATTTACTGCAGGTGGTAGTAGTTCGGATTTAGAAATTCCTGGTTTGCTTTTGGCTGATGCCCAAATCATTAAGAATTTGGTTTCCCAAAAAATTAATCCGCCCAAGCAAGACGAACCAATTGAAGTAGTACCAACAGAAACTCTGTTATCTGAAGAACATGAATAAATCAGTTGATTTTTCACAGCCGCAACGACAATCGCTTCCGGGAATTTTGGTCATGTTTGCCAATTCCCTGCAGAAGACGGTTCGTGCTTTGTGGCCCATGTTGTTGATTTGGTTGGTTAGATTTGAATCCTTAAACAAACTTGTTTTCTTTGGAAGTATTGCCGGAGTTGTAATTTTACTTGGAGTAATTTCGTATTTGCAGTATCTATTTTTTACTTTTCACATTGATGAAGAAAACAACGAATTTGTCATTCAAAAAGGAGTTTTGAATAAAACCAGAATTACCATTCAGTTGCATAAAATTCAGCAAGTCAATATCAATCAAAGTTTAATTCAACGTTTGGTTGGGGTTCATAAATTGGAAATTGATACTGCTGGAAGCGATAAAAAAGAAGCTTCTATTAGTGCCATTTCTCATGAGTTGGCAACTATTCTGAAAGAACGATTAATCAATCATTCGCAATCAGAACTGACTGAGAATGCTGAAAAAAATGTTGAAGAGATAACACCAACATCCTTTATAAAAATTGGATTACCAAGTTTAATAAAAATCGGATTTACCTCGAATTATATCAAAAGTTTTGCTCTGATTTTTCTGTTTTTCACCACTATTGTTGAAAATTTACAACAGTTGAATGCGGAAGTAATTGATGAAGATCAAGTGACTAATTATTTAGATACTTTACCTGTTTACACTTCTGTTTTTATTGTCATTGGTTTTTTTATTACCTTGATTTTACTGGTGAATTTAGTTCGAACGATTCTCAAATATTTCGATTTCACTATTCAGAAAAGCAAACAAGCTATCATTTTGTCTTACGGATTACTTTCGACAAAAAACACCTTGTTGAATCCAAATAAAGTTCAAAAAATTAAAGTTACTCAAAACTACTTTCAAAAGAAATTGGATGTAACCACGATTGGCATACATCAAGCCTCAAGTGATGCAGAGAAAGTAAAAGAAAAAGACCAAATTGAAGTCCCAGGTTGTACTGAAAACGAACGCGATGCTATTCTAAAATTGTTATTAGGGCAATTACCTCAAAAAGGAACGATGTATTTGCCGAATTGGAGAAAATTAGCGGTGAATACGTTTTTCTTTTTATTAGTTCCAATAGTCGTAACCTTATTCCTAAATCACAAAACGGATTTTGTAGCTTGGAACGATTGGTTCATGTATACAGCTATTTTTTCTGTTTTCGCCGGAGTGATGCTTTGGTTTTCGTTTAAAAATTACAAACTTTTTGTTTCCCATGATTTCATCATCAAACAAAATGGCGCTTGGGATATTGATACAACAATTATAGAACCCTATAAAATTCAAGCTATCGAAACCCAACAATTTTTTTGGCAAAAAGCAACGAATATCGGTTCGGTTACGCTATCAACTGCAGGAGGAACCGTAAGTTTTACCACAGGAAATTACACCGAAATTAAGCAATTAGTAAATTATTGGTTATACGAAGTGGAAACTTGGGAAAAGAATTGGATGTAGTGGAGTTGGAAGTAGGAAGTTAGAAGTTAGAAGTTTGGAGATGGGAGATTGGAGATTGGAGTAGGAAGTTGGGAGTTTGATATTATTGACTTAGTTTTGTTATTCCGCCGAAGTAGGAATCTCCTACGAAGTAGGCTCACATTAGAGCGAAGCGAAAACCATTGCTCTTGAACTTGAACTTGCCCTTGAACTTGATTTTAATTAAAATAATTAAATAATTAAATAATGAAACACTGGATACAAGCCGCACGATTACGAACTTTACCACTTTCCGTTTCTGGAATAATTGTAGGAAGCGCTTATGCCTATTATCAAGGATATTCCGATTGGAGAATTGTGGTTTTGGCGTTATTAACTACGTTAGGATTACAAGTATTGTCCAATTACGCCAACGATTACGGTGATGGCGTAAAAGGAACCGATGCAAATAGAATAGGCGAAAAACGTTTAGTAGCAGCCGGAGTTATCACAGCCGAGCAAATGAAAAAAGCGGTAATTATTACTGCAGTATTGACGTTCATTATTGCGCTGTTATTGATTTACATAGCTTTTGGAAAAGATAATTTCGCCTTGAGTTTGATATTTATTTTATTAGGAATCGGTTCCATCGGAGCAGCCATTAAATATACGGTTGGGAAAAGCGCTTATGGATATAGCGGTTTTGGCGATTTATTTGTGTTTATTTTCTTCGGGTTGGTTTCGGTAATTGGTTCTAACTTTTTGTTTACCCATTTTATCGATTGGAAATTATTCTTACCCGCAACCGCCATCGGATTATTAAGCGTTGCGGTGCTGAATTTAAATAACATGCGCGATATTGAAAACGATAAAATCGCAGGAAAGAATACGTTGGTAGTGAAGATGGGATTGGAGAATGCGAAGAAATATCATTCGTTATTATTTTTTATTCAAATGATTGTTATGTTTGTATTTGCTATACTAACAGATACATCTTACTTCCCAATTCTTTTGGTTAATATTTTTTTTATAAAACACATAGTAACAGTTTATAAAGCAAAACAATACGATGACTTCGACCCAGAACTTAAAAAAGTAGCATTGGGAACATTTGTATTAAGTCTATTATTTTGGTTAATTTTATACTTAAGCTCTGTTTTAAAAGATTTAATAATGTTAGCATCATAAAAATTATAAAACTATGAAAATCACATTTTACGGACACGCTTGTATCGGAATTGAACTTAACGAGGTTCACATTTTAGTTGACCCCTTCATTTCAGGAAATCCAAAGGCTTCTCATATTGATATCAATACGTTGAAAGCGGATTATATATTGCTAACTCACGCACATCAAGACCATATTTTAGATGTGGAAGCGATTGCTAAACGTACCGAAGCCGTTATTGTTTCCAACTACGAAATTGCTTCACATTACGGAAACAAAGGTTTCAATTACCATCCTATGAATCACGGTGGAAGTTGGGATTTTGAATTCGGAACCGTGAAATATGTAATTGCACTTCATACGTCTTCATTCCCTGATGGAAGCTACGGAGGACAACCTGGTGGATTTGTAATCGAGGGCGAACACAAAAACATCTACATCGCAGGCGATACCGCTTTAACTATGGATATGAAACTAATTCCAATGCGTACCAAGTTAGATTTAGCGATTTTACCTATTGGCGATAACTTCACTATGGACGTTGAAGATGCTATTATTGCTTCTGATTTTGTACAATGCGATAAAGTGTTAGGATATCATTTCGATACATTTGGTTACATTGAAATCAATCACGAAGAAGCAAAACGCAAATTTTTCGATAAAGGAAAAGATTTGATGCTATTAGAAATTGGAGCAAGTATCGAATTGTAAATTTGGTATAAAAATTGAATGTATTAAACACATAGATACATAGTTTTTTACTTTTCTAATTGGTGAAAATTTGTGTAATTCGTGTTTAAATTAAAAAATCATAATGAATAAAATAGTTTACTTCGTATCCGCCGTATTGTTTTCTAGCTCAATTTACGCTCAAAAAGATGGTTTTTGGGATAAAGAACGCGCCACTACAAAAGAAATAACACTTTCTGCAGGAAAACGCGCTCTGATTAAAACAGAAGATTTACCCGTCGGAACCACTGAATTTGTATACCGAGTGACGGTTTTAGACGAGAATCAGAAGTTGACTTCTAGTTTGGTTTCGGTGTTGAAAGCGATTCCTGACCCTACCGGAATTAGCCAGGGAACAGCTGGTGCGATTCATTTAACATCGGCTATTTCAGGTGATGATAAATGTACGTTTGCTTTGTTTCAAGAAGCGAATGCGGCAAATTTGTTTCTAAAAGAGGGTAAAACTGATAGAGCGTGCTGGGAACAAAAAGAAAAGGTAAACAAAGACGCCAAGTTGATTTCGTCTTCTTCGTTATGTTTGACCAATTTACCTAATTTGTGGTTCGGATTTGAAAGTCAGAACTGGGTCATGAATCAAAAAATCGTTTTAGAAGTCGTGCCTTGGGTCGATTATAAAGCGAGCAGAGGTTGGGATAAAACTACTAAAAATGAAATTTTAACTCTTGCTAAAAAACTTCCAGTAGTTTCAAAACTTACAAAAAAAGAGGCTTTTTATGCTGCTTTTATTGAAAATAGTAGCAAAAAGTACACGTATAGAGAATATGCTCAACTTTTAGCTGTAGAGAAAAACAGCGCTATTGAAAAACTTACAGAAGAAAGTTTAAAAGAAACGGGTGAAGTAAAAGCGTATTACGATATCATCCGTGAGAAATCAAATTTGGCTTTTCAAAAAGGAAATTATGAAGAAGCGATTTCCATTATTTCAACCGAAATGTTTGCAAAAAACAGAGCCACTTATATAGATTATAGACTTTTAGGCGATTATTATTTGTTCTCTAAACAATTTACAAAAGCGGAAGAAACATACAATAAAGGAATAAAATTGAATCCATCCGAAATTCATTTTCAGTTGAATTTGGCGCACGTTTATTTGTTTACCGATAGAATTTCTGAATCAAGAGGTATTCACAAAAAATACGCTCACGAAAGCTTATCCAACGGTAAAACATGGATAGCACAAACGAAAGTCGATTTCGCAGCTTTTGAAAAGCATAAATTACCAATCGACAACTTCAAGAAAATCTTGAGAGTTTTAGAATAAAATATCAATAACAAGTTCAAGTACAAAAATCAACTTTAAAACTTTGAAATTTGTACTTGAATTTGCACTTGTACTTGGATATGAAAGCAACCTACAAAAAATACATCCTAAATTTTAAACGTCCAAGTGGCACTTCTCGGGGGGTAATGACGGAGAAGGAAACTTGGTTTTTAATCTTGGAAGATAATGGTAAAATTGGAATTGGTGAGTGTGGTATTTTACGAACCCTTTCTATTGATGATAGACCCGATTATGAAGAAAAATTGCAATGGGTTTGCCAGAACATTCATTTGGGAAAAGACCAATTGTGGGACGCATTACTAGAGTTTCCTTCGATTCAGTTTGGAGTGGAAATGGCGTTTTTGTCGTTGCAATCGAAAACTCCTTTCGATTTATTTCCTTCTGATTTTACAACTGGTAAAAAGAATATGTTAATCAACGGTTTGGTTTGGATGGGCGAGGAGCACTTCATGAAAACCCAAATCGAAGAAAAATTAGCACAAGGATTTTCGTGTATCAAGCTGAAAATTGGTGCCATTGATTTCGAAAAAGAATTGGGATTATTGCGATTTATTCGTCAAAATTTTGATGCTAACACCATTGAAATTCGGGTGGATGCTAATGGTGCTTTTGATTCAAAAGAGGCTTTAAGTAAATTGAATCAATTAGCTGAATTTGAATTACATAGTATTGAGCAGCCAATTAAAGCCAGTCAACTTCAAGAAATGAAAATGCTTTGTCAACAAACACCTTTTCCAATCGCTTTAGACGAAGAACTAATAGGTGTTTTTGGAATTGAAAAAAAACGAAAATTACTAGAAGAAATTCAACCGCAATACATCATTTTAAAACCAAGTTTAGTCGGTGGTTTCAAAGGAACATTAGAATGGATTTCCATAGCTGAAAGTTTAAATATTGGTTGGTGGATTACTTCTGCATTAGAAAGCAACATCGGATTAAATGCGATTACGCAATTTACTTTCACACTCAATAATCCCATGCCGCAAGGTTTAGGAACGGGTGGTTTGTATACGAATAATTTCGATTGTCCGTTGGAAATTGAGAAGGGACATATTCAGTATAATGTTAATAAACAATGGGATATTTCTAATTTAGGAATTTAGGTTACAGTTTAGAACAAGGATGATTTTATTTAAACGCAAAGAACGCTAAGTTTTTTCGCAAAGGTCGGTAAGGAGTTACTAGATTA
This sequence comes from Flavobacterium fragile, assembly GCF_023634865.1. Taxonomy (GTDB): domain Bacteria; phylum Bacteroidota; class Bacteroidia; order Flavobacteriales; family Flavobacteriaceae; genus Flavobacterium; species Flavobacterium fragile. The sequence goes on along the minus strand of NZ_JAMLJN010000004.1, from coordinate 6,123 downwards.
GTAACTTGAATTTCTGAGAAAACGTATTACATTGATAGTGTAAAGTAGGATTGTCCCCTTGAGGTCCCGATAGCTATCGGGATTAGGGGTGTTTCGAGTTTGTAATTAATTTTTGAATTTGAATTTGCACTTGCCCTTGAGTTGGCACGCGGATAAAACGGGTCCGCCTAGGCGGAGCGCTGGTGGTGACGGATTTTTTAGGTACCTTTTGCCTTCGAGAGCCTCAGGCAACGGTTAGAGTAGTTCTTATGAAATGCTAATAAAATAAATATTCTTAGAAAGAATTGTCCCCTTGAGGGGACTTTAGGGGTGTAGCGGGTTTGTACTTGAATTTTGAATTTGAACTTGCCCTTGAACTTATTCTCCGTTTACAAGTATTATTTCCTAAATTTGCACAACTAAATCATTTATCCAATGTTTCGTTTAAAATTACCAACCGACCCAAGATGGGCTAACATCGCCGAAGGAAACTTAGAAGAAATTCTAACCGATCATGCTTGGTGCGAATTGAAAGCGTCTTCTAACGCCATTATGTTAATCAATATGTTGCCTGAGTTCACAGAAATTACTACCGAGTTGACGAAGATTGCGAAAGAAGAAATGGATCATTTTGAGCAAGTACATGAGATTATCAAAGCGCGTGGTTGGGTCTTAGGTCGCGAACGAAAAGACAGTTATGTAAATGATTTATTCAAGTTTATGAAGCCTGGAAATCGCAAGCATTTAATTGTAGAGCGCATGTTATTTGCGGCTATGATAGAAGCCAGAAGCTGCGAACGATTCAAAGTGCTTTCCGATAATATAAAAGACGAAGAACTAGCAAAATTTTATCGTGAATTAATGATTTCAGAAGCCAATCATTACACTTCTTTCTTGCAATTTGCAAACGAATTAGCAGAAGAAGGCTACGACGTTAAAAAGCGTTGGGAAGAATGGTTAGAATTTGAAGCCCAAGTGATTGCGAGTTACGGGAAATCGGAGACGATTCATGGGTAAAAGTTTGTAGTCTCAGTCTCAGTGTTCAGTGAATATACTGCGACTAAAAACTGTGACTGTCAACTGTTCTTTGCTTCGATCCACTTACTCATGTACTTGGTGCTTTGTAAGTTTTGATGTTGCAATATTTGTCCCAAGAAGTTTTGATTTCTATGTGTTTTCAAATGTTCTTGAATATGTGCTACTTTAGTTATGAAATCACTTGCAAATAATTCTTTTTTGAAACGTTTTTCGATAATCTCATAACCGTTTTTTTGAACGGTTTTCCAAATTGATTTATTGGTATACAATTCAACAGCTTTTTCTACAAATTCATTCTCATCGGAAGTGATGAATCCATTCCAATCTAAAACTCCATTCATTCCTTCGGCGCCCATTTTTGTTGTAACAGAAGGTAATCCTAATTGCATAGCTTCAAATAATTTGCCTTTCAAACCCGCTCCGTAAGGAATTGGCGCTAACAACACTTTTGCTTTTGCATACACGTCTGCAACGCTTTTGGCTCTTCCTTTGATTAAGAAACCTTCTTTTTCATTATGCAATTGTTTGGCTTTTTCGGAAACATAAGCGCCATAAACGTGAAGTTCAGCTTCAGGAAGTTGTTTTTTGATGGATTTCCACTGTTTTTTTAATTGTAAAACGGTTTGCCAATTAGGTTCGTGCAAAAAGTTGCCGATGCTTATAAAATGATTTCGTTCTTCAAATTTTGGAACATTTATATTTATTTCTTCCGATAGGAAAGGCAAATAGTACAAAATAGAAGCATCAATTTTAAACGATTCAGCAGCCAATTGCATTTCGTATTCGGAAATCAATAATGTTAAATCACATCTGTAAATAGAAGCTATTTCGCGTTTAAAAACATCGGAAATATAATCTTCAAAGACCAATTCGCGATTTTGTTTGAACGCTACTTCTCGGGCTTTTCTTAAGAAATGTAAATCTTCTGTATCTAAAATTCGTAAGGCATTCGGACATTGTTCTATGACACGCCAACCGTATTGTTCTTCTATCATGAAACGGTCAAAAAGTACAACATCGGGATTTAATTCTTTGATGATAATATCAAACGAACTATTATTTAATTGAATGGTTTGCGTATTAACTGAAATTGTGCTCAAATCAAATGAGAAGTCCGATGGCATAGCCGAACACAAAAACGTGATTTCATAGTCTTGCTTTTGAAACAAGGCAATGAGTTGCAACATTCTGTTTCCTGCTGCGGTTGAATTGGGTTCTGGCCATACGGCTCCGATGATGACTAAGTGGTTCATAGAACAAAGATAGTTATTAAGTAAAAAGTAAAAAGTAAAAAGTAAAAAGTAAAAAGTAAAAAGTAAATTTGCACTAATCACTAATCACTAATCACTAATCACTAATCACTAAAAAAATGAGTTTTTTCAAATTTTGTCCTAGTTGTGCTTCAACGCATTTTTCGTTTCCTGATAATCGTCGGTTTTTGTGTGAGGATTGTGGGTTTACTTATTATCATAATATTGCGGCGGCTGTAGCGCTTGTTTTTACGTTTGAAGACAAGGTGTTGTTTACGGTACGAAATGTGGACCCAGACAAAGGGAAATGGGATTTACCAGGCGGATTCATTGATCCAAATGAAACGGCGGAAGAAGCGGCTTGTAGAGAGATTAGAGAAGAATTGGGCTTGAACTTGCAGGCTTCGGATTTAAAGTATATTACGACTTCACCAAATAATTATTTGTACAAAAACGTGCCTTACAGAACGATGGATATTTTTTACGAATGTGAATTAACTTCTGATATAATCAATGTAGCTGCTGAAGATGAAATTCAGGAGTTGGTTTGGGTAAAACGTTCGGAAATTGATTTGGAGAAAATTGGTTTTGTTTCGATACGCAAGGTGATAGGAGAGCAGTATTTGAAATAGTTGATTTTGTTTTTCAAGTTTTTGGAACACAGATTGAAGAAATTGAAATTATCTTTAAAATTTAAACCCTTGAAATCTTTAGAAATTCATTGACTCGATTGTCACCCTGAGCGAAGTCGAAGGCTAATGAAATGCTATTTAGATGTTTTATTTATTTTGTTTCAAGTTTCAGGTTTTTGGAACATAGATTACAGAAATTGAAATCATCTTCAAAATCTTATATGTACTTTATTGGCGAAACGTTTCACTAGTTATACTTCTATGACTTATATGTTTTAATTTTATAAGTAAAGTACATTGTCCTTGAATTTGAACTTGCCCTTGAATTAGCACGCGGATGAAACGGGTCCGCCTAGGCGGAGCGCTGGTGGTGACGGATTTTTTAGTTACACAAAGTAGCACTAAGTTTTTCACAGAGTTACACGGAGTTTCTTTGAGGTGGATTGTGTTGAGGGAGTTGCACTGAGCGTTTTACTTATTTGAGTTTTCTAACCGCCCAGTTTGTCGTGCGGCTAAGTATCTCTATTGATTTTTGAAATTGAACTTGCCCTTGTTCTTGCTCTTGCCCTTTTTTATAACACAGTTATGCTCTTTTCTTAATCAAAACAAAAAGTAGTTATTAACAATTGAGTGCAATATTCACTATATCAATACTTTACGTTTAGTATACGTTTAGTATACGTTTAGTAAAAATAGAGTTTTTGTTATAGTTCTAATATTCTGTTTTACTCGTATTTACATTCACTTTTCAATTTATTTTAAAAAAATATTTTTTACAAAAGAAAATTTAGCCGCTAGCTGTTGAAAACTTCATTCTATTTTTTTTCAAGTTATCTTTGTTTAGATAACATTTTTTAGCACTTTTGTTAAAAGTCAAAACAAAATTATAAGTAAAAGAATAATAGTCGTTTAACAATTATAACCCTACATGCCTGTGCGATCAGAAGTTGAAATTTTACAAACCCAAGTAGAGCAATTAACTAAAGCAGTTTTACAATTAAAAGAACAAGCCAATAATGATATTTGGTACGATAATGCAGATGTTCTAAAATTGTTTAACATTAGCGATTCTACTTTGTTGCGTTACCGTAAAGAAAAGAAAATTCCTTTTACTAAACTAGGAGGACGCTTTTTGTATCCAAAAGCTTTCTTTACAAAATCTCTTATGGAGAAATTAGAAAACAAGCATTTGCTTTAAGTTTTCGTATTCTTGCTTCCCCAAGCTTTTTTTCTAATAGCAATTAGAACTCCTTTCTTCAATTCATACGTGTAAAATATTTTACATTCTTTCCTTTCTATAGTGCTTATTTTATTTGCTTTCTATAGTTCTCGATACAATTTTCAAAAGCAAAAATTAGCATTTTTCCTTTTAAAAATCACTCGAAATGACGGTTGTGTTATCTCGTTGCTAATGTTTATAAGCTACTTTCATGCGTCTTTTAATTCATAATTTCATTAGCGTCAATTCGAATGTTTTGTGTTGGTAAAGCCATAGATTTACAAATACAAAATGTATCGAGAACTAACGAAAATGTATCGTTTCTACAATTCTCGATACAATTTTCAAAAGCAAAAAATAGCATTTCACTTTTAAAAATCATTCGAAGAGACGAGGTAGGGTTGTATTGTTTCAAGAGCTTTTTTCTGGTACTGGTTGTTTCAGGTTAGCATCTTAAAATTCATAATTCCACCAGCGTCAATTCGAGTGTTTTGTGTTTGTAAAGCCATAGATTTACAAATACAAAATGTATAGAGAACTTAATGAAAATGTATCGTTTTATATTGGATTATCGTTCCTTTTTTTTATTTTCCTTCTTATCTTATTTCTAATTTGTTCGAAGAAACAGCTGTTTTTACGAAGCGCGTTCGAACAACGTTCGAACAAACTACGAACAAAACCCCCTTAAAATCACACCCGAGCTATCATTGACTAGCAATTCCTATCAAAAGACGTCAAAACCCGTCAAAACCCGTCAAAAGGTGGCAAAGAAGGGCATAAGATGGCATACCCTAGCAAAACGTATCAAATACTTTTAAATAACGTTAATTCATTGCAAGTTAATAAGTTAGATTTGTTCATAAAAAGCCTTACTTTATCTTTGTCTCGTTCTTTGATAGCGCGCATCAAAAACAAAAAAATAGTTTTAATAATTTAATATTTAAAAGAGTATGGGTACATACAATAAGGGCATCTTAGGTGCATTTTCAGGAAAAGTAGGTCCGGTGGTGGGCGCTACATGGCGAGGTAAAGAGGTAATGCGTAGTTTACCTAAAAAGAGTAATCGTTTGGCAACAACGTATCAGCAACAGCAGCGCAGTAAGTTTGCCATGACTACCGAATTTCTTGGCAGGGTTCAACCTGTAATTAAACGCTATTTTGGTAGTAATGCTGGTTTGAAAACACGACGCAATCAAGCAATGTCGTATTTAATGAAAGAGGCTATTGTGTTTACGGATCCTAATTATGAGTGGGATTACACTAAAGTCTTAATTAGTAAAGGCGACTTGCTAGGGATTAACAATGGAGCTGTTATCGCTGGAACCGGGCAAAACTTAGATTTTAGTTGGACCGACAACAGCGGACAAGGTGAGGCAATGGCAACCGATAAGCTTGTAGTAGTGGTTTACGAACCTACTTCTAAAGCTACGGTGTACAGTTTGAATGCAGGGAGTAGAAGTAGTGGAAGCGCTACTCTTGAATTGCCCAACTTCTTAAGCGGATTGGAAGTACAAGTATGGGCAACATTTGTTTCTTCTAACGATGCTTTATATGCCACCAGTTTATACTTAGGTGCTGTAACCGTGGGTTAATCTTAGTTTTGATTAGTGTTCGTACATGCGATTTACAAACGCCCTGCTAGTGATAGTGGGGCGTTTTTTTATTTTTCAAGTTTTTGGAACACAGATGGGAGAAATTGAAATAAATTTTAAAATTTAAAATGCTTAGAAATCTTTGGAAATTAATTGACTCGATTGTCATCCTGAGCATTCTAAGATAAAAACAAGTAATCAAGCAATTAATTTTACAAAAGGTTCATTTCTTTTTGCAACGGCGAATATTCTTAGTACAATTTTGTTTGCAACAGCATTTAAAGCAGTAAGCTTGTGCTTTCCTTTTTCTAATTTTTGTTGGTAATATTTTTTTAATTGAGGATCGTGCTGAATGGCACTTCCCGCAGCCTTAAATAAAATAGACTTTAGTGTTTTGTCCCTCAAAAAGTGTG
>NZ_JAMLJN010000003.1 GCF_023634865.1 Flavobacterium fragile | reverse complement strand
GAAGAACAACTTCCATTATTTGCTGAAACTACATAAGAAGTGCCAAAAGTCATTCCTGAAATTAATCCTGTTGAATCAACAGTTGGTCCTACTGGTGTAAAGTTATAGGTTAAACCTGTAACATAATTAGTAATAGTCGCAAATCCATTAGCTGAACATGTCGGAGCAGTAACTGAAATAGTAGGAACCGCTGGTGTTACTAACATTGGATTATTAACAAAACTATTTGAAACTAGTGAAGTACATGATGAAGCATTCGTACTCGTTACTTGATAACTAGTACCTAAAACCATTCCTTGAACCAATCCCGAAGCATTAATTGTCGGTCCTGCTGGTGTAAACGTATAAGTTAAAGTAGCATCATAATTTGTAATAGTACTAAATCCATCTGCTGCACATGTAGGTGCTGTAACACTTACTGTAGGTGCAACTGGTGTTGGTAAAATCGAATTAACAACAAATGAAGAAGAATCAGTCGAAGAACAACTTCCATTATTTGCTGAAACTACATAAGAAGTGCCAAAAGTCATTCCTGAAATTAATCCTGTTGAATCAACAGTTGGTCCTACTGGTGTAAAGTTATAGGTTAAACCTGTAACATAATTAGTAATAGTCGCAAATCCATTAGCTGAACATGTCGGAGCAGTAACTGAAATAGTAGGAACTAAAGGAATACTTAAAGTAGCCGTGTTAGAAAATGAACTTGAAGCTTGTGAAGTACATGTGCCGTTACCTGCAGTAACTGTATAAGATGTTCCGAAAGTCATTCCAGAAATTAATCCTGTAGAATCTATTGTCGGTCCTGCTGGTGTAAACGTATAAGTTAAAGTAGCATCATAATTTATTATAGTACTAAATCCATCTGCTGTACATGTAGGTGCTGTCATCGTAATCAATGGTATTGCAGGTGTTGGTTGAACAACTACAGTAGCTGTATTAGTTAAGACAATATCACAAGTACCTAATTCTATCTCTATTAAATTTATTGTTACATTCGATGTAGCTGCAAGTATGGTAACTGTAGCAGATCCTGAAGAACTATCTAAATTTGCAATTTGAACCGAACCACCATCGATGCTGTATAATACAATCGCACCAGGAGTACCTACTAAAGTAAATACAGCATCTTGACCAATACAAATAGGTCCATTTGCAGCTAAGGAAGTAAAAGTTGGGTTTGGATTAACTACTATAGAACCCGTTAAAGTTAAATTTGGTGTACAACCAACTGTTTCAACGGTGTAATTAAATGTTCCTGTTTGTGTCGGATTCCCACTTATTGTTAAAACACCTGCAGTGTAAGAAGAAGACAAACCAGATGGTAAACCTGTAACGTTTGCATTAGTTGCATCTCCAGATGTTTGATAAGTAATATTGACTATTGGATCATTTAAGCATAAATTTTGAGATGATGTAGCTGGAGCTGATGTTAAATCCAAATCACATGTTGCAGGTACACAATCTACATAAAATTCAACTATATCAAAAACACTGCAAGGTCCTGCACTAATATTAATACCTATGAAAGTGTCATCTGCAGGCGAAAAATTTGCTGGATCTGTAATTATATCCCCATTTTCATCGTAATAAACAAAAGTAAAACTAGCTGGGTCAAATGGGGCCACTAAACTAGCTTGATAAGATAATAAATTAAAAACAGGATCACACTCTCCAGCAGCACCTGAAAATGGACCAATTGAATTAAAAGGCACAGCTCCAATAAATTGAACAATAATATCATCAGTAGCCACATCAGAACATCCAGGCCTAGTAACACTCACTGTCCATGTTCCACTTTGATTAACAGTCGTTGTATTTGTTGTTGTTGTATATTGAAGTACACCATTAAGATACCAAGAGTAAACTGGAGAACCAGGAGTAGTAGGTGGATTTAAAAACGTTGCAGTTAGGGTAACACTTGTTGTAGCCCCACATAAATATCTATCTGGTCCTAAAGTAACACCACACACAATTTCACAACTTAATGCCCCTGCTCCTCCAGATTGATTAAGAGTGTAAGTACCCGCTTGGTTTGAATAATTTGTTACCAATAACATATAATATTGACCAACTACTGCGTTAGGTATATTAACAGTTTCAGTAGCAGAAGCTGAATAACTACAATCGACAACATTATTAGGCCCTGAATATCCTGGAGAATATAATGACAAATTATTACAAATATTAGTCAAAGAATTAAATGGTCCCCATAAAATAAAATCCACATCAATTGGATTCCCATTACTATTTCTAATTTGAGATAATGTCATGTCAATGTTTCCTGAAGTACCAACCTGTAGATAAAACCAAGCAGGATTAGGAGTACTTCCTAAACACCCTAAATTGCCAAAACTAGGTACGCTTGTAGTGTTATTAAATGGCCCCTGATTTCCAGAACACATTGCTTGCGCATTAGCACATGTAGATGATTGAGCAAACAAATTAGATAATCCAGAAAGCAATAGGAATGATAGTATTAATAATTTCTTCATCTTAATTTATTTTAGGAATGAAAAATATGACCAATCAGAAACTTGAATTCCGTTAGTACCTTGAAGTATAATTCGCCATTTAAAACATTTAGCCATCAAATCTAAATGAATCAAATCGTGACTTCCTTTAATTTTAAAATTTTCTTTATTAAGAATTGTGAACTGGGATTTAAAATCAGAAGCATTTTCTCCATTAAAACAGTCATAAATGGTAACTAATTCTATAGCTACATATTTACCTTTTAAATCAATTTTCGAAAAATCCCATGAAATCTTTGCATTATCTATAAAATCAAGTTTGGTGTCTTGATGTTTTTCTAATTTAATTACTTCTAAAATTGAAGACATTGAATGATTTTTTGTTTGCGAAAAACTAAGTTGAAACAAAAAAATCATAACAAATAGTAAATTTTTTTTCATTATTGATTGTTTGAAAGTTAATATTGTAAAAAACAAATTTAACAAAAATTTAAAACGAAATACTTTTTTTCCAACAATTAACATTAAAAAATATTTTTTAAACTTTATTACTTATCTTTGCAAGACTTAAAAAAATTGCAAAAAAAATCATAAAACATGGAACAAAACCAGGATTTTCAGAACGAAATAGGAAACGACCATATTGCAACAAGTGCACAAACTCCATTAAGAGATGATGCATTTTCTATTTCTGATGATCAGAAAATTGAATTGATTAAAAAAGACGTAGAAAATATCTTAAACACTCTTGGACTAGATTTAACTGACGACAGTTTAAAAGGAACACCAAATAGAGTTGCAAAAATGTTTGTCAAAGAAATTTTTGGTGGTCTAAATCCAAATAAAAAACCTAGTTCATCCACATTTGATAACAAATACAAATATGGTGAAATGTTGGTTGAAAAAAACATTGTAGTATATTCAACATGTGAACATCATTTATTACCAATTGTTGGACGTGCTCATGTAGCCTACATTTCTAATGGAACCGTAGTTGGTTTATCTAAAATGAACCGAATTGTTGATTACTATGCTAAACGCCCTCAAGTTCAAGAGCGATTAACCATTCAAATTGTACAAGAATTACAAAAAGTTTTAGGCACTGAAAATGTTGCTTGCGTTATAGATGCGAAACATTTATGTGTCAATTCTAGAGGCATTCGCGATATTGAAAGTAGTACCGTTACCGCAGAATTTGGAGGGAAATTTAAAGAAGATAAAGTTCGTAGAGAATTTTTAGATTACATTAAATTAGACACTCAATTCTAATTAAAATTTACAAAAATAAATTCTAAAATTTAATTAAAATCTAAACATAGACCAATCACAAAATGGAATTATATAAAAATCAAACGTTAAAAATATACAATACACTTTCCGGCGAGAAAGAAACCTTTACTCCTATTCATGAAGGAAATATTGGAATGTATGTTTGCGGTCCAACAGTGTACAGTAATGTGCACTTAGGAAACGTTCGTACCTTTATGTCGTTTGATGTGATTTTTAGATATTTATTACATTTAGGCTACAAAGTTAGATACGTTAGAAACATTACCGATGCTGGACATTTAACAGATGATGGTGATGTAGATAACGACCGTTTTGTAAAACAATCGCGCTTGGAGAAATTAGAACCTATGGAAATCGTACAGAAATATACGGTAGATTTTCACAAGGTTTTGGATACTTTTAATTTTCTTCCGCCAACGATTGAACCAACTGCAACGGGACATATTTTAGAGCAAATCGAGTTAACTCAAAAATTGATTGATACTGGATTTGCTTACGAAAGTAATGGTTCGGTTTATTTTGACGTGTTTGCTTACAACCAAAAAGGAATGAATTATGGCGAATTGAGTAACCGTAACATCGAAGAACTTTTTGCAAATACACGCGATTTAGACGGACAAAACGAAAAGAAAAATCCACAAGATTTTGCCCTTTGGAAAAATGCTTCTCCAGCACACATTATGCGTTGGAATTCACCTTGGGGTGAAGGTTTTCCAGGTTGGCATTTAGAGTGTACAGCTATGAGTACGAAATACTTGGGCGAAACATTTGATATTCACGGAGGGGGAATGGATTTGAAATTCCCGCATCATGAGTGTGAAGTAGCACAAGGAAAAGCTTGTAACGGACATTCGCCAGTGAATTTTTGGATGCACACTAATATGTTAACCATGAACGGTTTGCGCATGAGTAAATCAACTGGAAATTACATTCTTCCGATGGAATTAGTTACAGGTGAAAATACGTTTTTTGAAAAACCATTTGCACCAAATATTGTACGTTTTTGTTTCTTACAAGCGCATTATAGAAGTGTTTTAGACATTTCAAACGATGCGATGTTAGCTAGTGAAAAAGGCTATTCTCGTTTGATGGAATCTTACAAGCTAATCCAGATGTTGAAAGCAAGTAAAATTTCTACTTTAGATATTGCAACTTGGAAAAAAAGTTGTTATGATGCAATGAATGACGATTTCAATACACCAATTTTAATTGCACAATTGTTTGAAGGCGCACGTTACATCAACTTGGTAAACGACGGAAAAGAAACGTTAACTACTGAAGATATTCAACTATTAGAAAATACGATTTCAAGTTTCTTGTTTGATGTGTTAGGAATTAGTAACGAAGCATCTGGAAATTCAAATACAACTGAAAAATTAAGTGGCGTAGTCGAAATGTTAATAGGCATGCGAAACGAAGCTAGAGCGAATAAAAATTTTGCTTTATCGGATCAAATTCGTGACCAGTTATTGGCTTTAGGCATTCAATTAAAAGACGGAAAAGAAGGAACTAGTTTTACCTTTTAACAATACAAAGAATCTCAATTGAGATTCTTTTTTTTAATAAAAACCATGTGTAGCCAACATAAATTGAAATATCCAAAAACACTAAAACAATGGGTAATTTATCCATTTGTTTTATTGGTTCGATTTTATCAGGTTGGTATATCTCCTTTCACACCAGCAACATGTCGTTTTGAACCAACGTGTTCCACTTATACCATTCAAGCGTTGCAGAAACATGGCTTGTTTAAAGGCGGTTGGTTGGCTCTGAAACGAATTTTTAGTTGCCATCCTTGGGGAAGAAACGGTTATGATCCGGTACCATAATTTTTATAAAGTTTAATGGAAATTTTTGGAGTTTATTCTTTAGAATCGGGATACACAAAGCACCTCTCTTTACTTATTTTAAAAATTATTTAAATTTATTAAATCTGTATTCCTAAAATTGAATTTTGAACTTGAAGTTGTTCTTGCACTTGAAAATTTCTTATCGGAATTTTAACAAGTTTCCCAATAATAATATTTATTTTTACACTTTAATCAGAAACAAAAATTATGATTCACGCACTTAATATGGTTTGGAATCCTTCAGAAGGAATTGATTTAGGATTTTTCATGTTACGTTTTTATAGCCTAACATGGGTTTTAGCTTTTGGTTTAGGTTGGTATATTATGAAACCTATTTTTATTAGAGAAAACGAATCAGTAGAATCTTTAGACAAATTATTCGTATACACTTTAGTAGCCACAATGCTTGGAGCTCGATTGGGACACGTAATTTTTTATCAACCCGAATTATTTCAACAAGATCCATTGAGTATTTTATTACCAATTAGTACCAAACCTTCACTACATTTTACAGGTTTTGCTGGATTAGCAAGTCATGGCGCAGCTATTGGGATTATAATCACCATGTTGTATATTCAAAAAAGAGTAATCAAACGATCTTTTTTATGGATTTTAGACCGAATCGTAATTCCTGTATCTTTAGGTGCGATTTTTATTCGCTTAGGAAATTTCTTTAACTCAGAAATAGTAGGAACTGAAACTACTTCAGCTTTCGGAATTAAGTTTTTAAGAGACAAGTATAGTGCAAGCGACGCAATGCAAATAACACAAATTGGCGATAAAAACGAGGCTTACAATAGTATTGCTACAAACCCTCAATTTGCGGAATATTTAGCTGCTGTAACTCCAAAACACCCTGCACAATTATACGAAGCTATCTGTTATGTTTTTGTTTTCGCTATTCTAATGTTTTTATATTGGAAAACCGAAGCAAGAAATAAAGCGGGATATTTATTTGGACTATTCTTAATTCTACTTTGGTCGATTCGTTTTGTAGTGGAATTTGTAAAAGAAAGTCAAGGCGGATTTGAGCAATATCCAATTTTTAATGCACTTTCAACTGGACAATGGTTGAGTATTCCTTTTATAATTATTGGAATTTACTTTGTTTGGAAAGCAAAAGAAGTTAAAGAATAATAAAAAATTATATTCAAAAAAAGGCGGTTAGAAATTCTAACCGCCTTTTTTATTTTAGCTTTTCTATTACAATTCCAACACCGAGAACATTTGGTAAATAAGGACCTGCAAACTTACTTTTGACCGACACTATATATTTCCCTTTTTCAAGATTTTCAAACGTTTTTATAGTTTGAAACACATCACAAATATCATCAGCACAATCGCCTAAATCCTTTCCTGAATCATCAATAAGTTTTATAGCAACTGGAAGTATTTCTGTTTTACCATCAGGAGCTGTAATTTCGACTTCTAAAGGCACTTCTTTAAATTGAAACCCAATTATATGACCAAAATGTAGTTTTAAATCATAAACACCCTCAGGTTGCGTATTTTCAAATTCAAATACTCTAACATCCGATGTAACCCAACGATTGTTATCAAAATTGGAATCAAAATCATCATGGATTATGTTTTTATTACATGATAACAGTGCAAAAGCAATCAAAATGAATTTTGTTTTCATTGTTCTTTATTTAAAATAAAAAAACGTAAAATTTTAAATAAAATTACATTCATTCTTATAAAAAAAAAAGCTGTTCATTTCTGAACAGCTTTGTATCTAAAAAAATAGCAAATTAAGATTGCTCATGTAATCTTTCAATTTCTTCTCTATCTGCTTTAGGCATAGTGTCAACTAAAATTGGTGTAGCTAGGAATAAAGATGAATAAGTTCCAACTCCAATACCAATTAACATCGCAAATATGAAACCACGAATAGACTCACCTCCAAAAACGAACATGATTAATAATACCATAATCATAGTTAAAGATGTATTGATAGTTCTAGACATTGTAGTATTTACTGAGTCGTTAACAATTTTATAGAAATCACCTTTTGTTTTCCCAGCAATAAACTCACGAATTCTATCAAATACAATTACGGTGTCATTCATAGAATAACCAATAACAGTTAAGATTGCAGCAATAAAGTGCTGATCCATTTCCATATGGAAAGGCATGAATTTATAACATAATGAATAAATACCAATTACAAAGATAACGTCATGTAATACTGCAGCAATAGCTCCTAATGAATATTGCCACTTACGGAAAGAAACAACAAGATATAAACCTACAACAATCATTGCTCCAATTACTGCCCAAAAAGAATTTGTTTTAATATCTGCAGAAATGGTTGGACTTACCTTTGAACCATATAAAACTCCATGAACTTTACCTGGATAAAGATTAATGAATTTTTCATAAGTTATACCCTCATTGAAGTATTTTTTTAAAGCATTAAATAACTTTTCATTTACCTCTTTATCTACTTCTAAACCTTCTTCTTTAATTTTATATTTAGTTGTAATCTTTAATTGATTACCATCACCAAAAACTTTTGCTTCTACTGGAATTCCAAATTCACTTGAAAGTTCTTCTGATACAACTGAAGACTCTACAGGTTTCTCAAACTTTATTTGATATGTTCTACCTCCAACAAAATCAGTTCCTTCATCTAATCCATTTACAAAAAGAGAAGCCACACTCACGATAACTACAATTGAAGAAAAAACGTAAGCATATTTTTTTGATTTTATATAATCTAAATTAAACTTCGTAAACCAATTTTTGGTTAATGGGGTAGTAAAACTTAATTGCTTGTTTTTCGCAATATCTCTGTCAATAAAAATTCTAGCAATAAAAATTGAAGTAAATAAAGAAGTTAAAATACCAATTAACAATGTTAAGGCAAAACCTTGAATAGGTCCAGTACCAAAAACAAATAATATAATACCAGTTAAAATATGAGTAACGTTAGCATCTACAATAGAACGCATTGCACCTTTCCAACCATAAGATAATTTAGTAACTTCTTCTAATGATTTACCTAATCTTAGTTCTTCTTTGGCTCTTTCATAAATAATGATGTTAGCATCTACTGCAGTACCTAATGTTAATACAATACCTGCAATACCTGGTAATGTTAAAACAAAACCAAAACTTGCCATAACACCAAACAAGAATAACACATTTAATAATAAAGCAACGTTTGCATACCAACCCGCTCTACCATAATAGAATACCATCCAAAAACAAACTAATAAGAAAGCAACTACAGAAGAGATAATACCTGCGTCAATTGCCTTTTGACCTAATGATGGTCCAACTTCTGCAGACTGAATAATTTCAGCAGCAGCAGGAAGTTTACCAGCTCTTAAAACGTTGGCTAAGTCTTTAGTTTCATCGATTGTAAAATTACCAGAAATTTCAGATTGACCACCTGTAATAGCACCTTTACTTACACCTGGTGCAGAATAAACTACGTCATCCAAAACAATCGCAATAGCGTTTCCTTCTTGAGAAACAGCGCCTGTAATTTGCTCCCATTTTCTAGCCCCATTACCGTTCATTTGCATAGAAACAGCTGGTTTACCAAATTGGTCAAAAGTATCTTTTGCATCAACTATAACACCTCCACTCAAAGGAGCTACGTTATCTCTAGTCCCTTTTAAAGCATATAAATCTGTAAATTCAGGAGTTTTTGCATTAGTTTTACCCCACACAAATTTTACGTTAGCCAAATTTGCTGGCAATAGTGCTTTAATATCTGCTCTTTTAAAGTAAGCATTAATAACAGCAGTATCTTTAATTCTAAAAGTACCTATATGAGGGGCGCCTTGTTGACCAGGAGCTACCATTTTACCTAAGAATGGACTGTTCTTCGCAGCAGTTGTATCGGCTTTATCTGTTAATAATGAATCGATTCCTGTAGTTTTAGTTGGAGTAGCTTTTGCAACAACTTCAGTTTTCTTTAATGCTTCTTCAACAGACATTAAATATTGGCCAACTTCTTCAATTTTGTATGTCTCCCAAAATTCTAATTGAGCTGTACCTTGTAATAATTTTTTAATACGATCTACATCTTTAGCACCAGGTAATTCAACTAGAATTCTTCCTGAGTTCCCTAACATTTGAATGTTTGGTTGAGTAACTCCAAATTGATCAATACGTTTTCTTAATACTTCAAAAGCACTTTGAACAGATTCTTGTGTTTTGGTTTTAATGATAGACTCAACTTGTTTGTTCGTCATATCAAATTTAATAACATCATCTAAGTTTTTGTTACCAAAAACATCTGCTGCTGCTAATTTGATATTCGCTTTATTTGCTTCAATAAAAAAAGCATCAATGTAATCTTGATTTCCTTGTTGATTTAATTTTGCATCTGAAAGTGCTTTGTTAAAAGCAGGATTTTTAGTGTCATTCGCTAAACCTTTCAAAATATCTTTAACCGAAATTTGAAGAATAACGTTAATTCCTCCTTCTAAGTCAAGACCTTTGTTTAATTGATTCTGTCTAACATCTTCAAATGTGTGACCAAGAAATACTTTTTCTTTAGCAATTGAATCTAAATATGCAATTTCTTTTTTAGAATCTCCTTTTGCAAACGCTTTTGCATCTTCTTCGATACCGCTTGCAACAAAAGTAAAAGAAAGCTGGTAGATACACACTACAGCAAAAATAATTGCGAAAAATTTAATAAGTCCTCTATTCTGCATTAGTCTAAAATTTATTTATTCTATTTTATAAAAACGGACAAATATATAATTTAGAATAGGATTTAGCAATTTTATTTTAAAATTAAAAATTCTTTTTGTAAATGCATTTGTATAAAATTTTAATCTGCACTAAGAATGAATAAGTTACATGATAAAAAAAAATTAATTTTGTGTACTAAAAAATAATAAAATATTGATTAAAATCTTAAATTTTAGAAATAAAGAGCCGTAAAATAAAAAAAACCGCCAATTTCTTGACGGTTTTAAATTTACCATTTAAACAATTATAAAACTGATTTCAAATCAGCATTCATATTTCGAACTGCTTCTGCACTTTTAGCAAATAATGCTTTTTCAGCATCATTTAACTGTACATCAACAATTTTTTCAACACCATTTTTACCTATAATACAAGGAACTCCCATACAAATATCTTCTTGTCCATACTCACCTTCTAGTAAAACTGAACACGGAATCATACGTTTTTGATCGTTTAAGATACTATCCACTAAATACGCTACAGAAGCTCCTGGCGCATACCAAGCAGAAGTTCCCAATAAACCTGTCAAAGTAGCTCCACCTACCATAGTATCAGCAGCAACTTTGTCTAACTCAGCTTGAGATAAGAAATTAGAAACTGGCACTCCATTGTAAGATGCTAAACGAGTTAAAGGAATCATTGTAGTATCACCGTGACCTCCAATTACCATACCTTGAACATCATTAGCCGGTTTGTCTAAGGCTTTAGATAAGAAATATTTGAAACGAGAACTATCTAAAGCTCCACCCATTCCAATTACTCTATTTTTAGGTAATCCAGTAGCTTTTAATGTTAAATACGTCATTGTATCCATTGGATTTGACACAACTACGATAATTGCGTTTGGTGAATGTGTTAAAACATTGTCTGCAACCGATTTTACGATTCCTGCATTAATTCCGATTAATTCTTCACGAGTCATTCCTGGTTTTCTTGGAATTCCTGATGTAATTACTACCACATCACTTCCCGCAGTCTTTGAATAATCTCCAGTTGTTCCGCTTAATTGTGTGTTGAATACAGTTGTTGTAGCACATTGCATAATATCCATAGCTTTACCTTCAGCAAAACCTTCTTTAATGTCTACTAATACTACTTCGCTTGCAATTCCTCTGTACGAAATAACATCTGCACATGTTGCGCCAACGTTACCCGCACCAACTATTGTTACTTTCATTTTGTTGTGTATATAAAATTGTTAATTAAAATTGATATTGAACTCCAATATTTCCATTTACAAATTTACCAAAAGCAATTGAACTTTGCAGATAAATTTTGCTTATTTGATATCTACCCGAAATTTCTCCCAAAATATTAGTTTTATCTCTTGAAATTCGCTTTAAAAGTCCATTAATCACCTCTTGTACAGGAATTACATCTTCAATAGCTCCGCGCTCTCCTTTTACCAAATACTCAAAAGAACTACTATTCACTATCAAATTACCGATTATCTCAAAACGATCAAACTCTTTAGAAGCATTCAATTGAAAATGATAGGTATCTACCAAACTATTTAAGTTGTTGATTCCTAAATTTCCATAAGCAGTATTAATATCTAAAAAATCAAAACTAATATCTTCTTTAGAATAAATTGCTGCAACTGAAAGATTTATCTTTTTAGCTTCAACTTTTGGAAAATAATGGCTAAAATTATGTTTCAAACCTAAACCATACACCTGATAATCCCCTTTCTTCAGTTTTACTTTTGATGAATATCTGGCAATAAATTCAAAGCCATAAGGCAATCCAACACTTCCTTGTAAATAAGGATAAGCTATTGCTTCCTGATCAATACCCTTTGGAGTTTTTAAACGCACTTGATCACCTCCTAAATTTCCAATCAAATACACATAACTTCCATTTCCTAATGCCGTTGGAACTATAGCTGATGTCCCGTTTTCAATTTGAAAAAACTGAAAATCTTGATTTTGAATCTGAAAACTTCTATCTGATTTGGGAACAAAAAACACATTTGTATGCAAACCTAAATTCACACTCCATAACTTTTGCTTTTTTGGAGATGTAATCCAAGTAGAAGAAGCTTGGTAGACGGCAGCATCAGTTGCTGGAATTATGTATTTCTCTGAATACAAAAGGGCATCTGACAACAGATACCCTATTTGTTCTATTTCTTGAGAGGATTGAGCCTTACTTTTCTGCGTAAAAAAGAAAGCCATAATCAATCCTAATATGAAAACTATATTACGCATCAATTTTAGCGTAAGCAGCGTTTTTCTCAATAAATTCTCTACGAGGCGGTACTTCATCACCCATTAACATAGAGAAGATTCTATCTGCTTCTGACAAACTATCGATTGTTACTTGACGCAATGTTCTGAATTCAGGATTCATAGTGGTTTCCCATAACTGCTCAGCATTCATCTCCCCAAGACCTTTGTAACGTTGAATTGCAGCACTTCCACCCATTCTTTCGTTAGCTAAATCACGTTGATCATCATTCCAAGCGTATTCTTTTTTATTTCCTTTCTTAACCATATATAAAGGAGGAGTTGCAATGTAAACGTGTCCGTTCTCGATTAACTCTTTCATATATCTAAAGAAGAATGTTAAAATCAAAGTAGCAATGTGAGAACCATCGACATCGGCATCACACATTATCACTACTTTGTGGTATCTTAATTTACTTAAATTTAAAGCTTTACTATCTTCTTCCGTTCCAACAGTTACTCCTAATGCAGTAAAAATATTACGAATTTCTTCGTTTTCAAACACCTTATGTTGCATCGCTTTTTCTACGTTCAAAATCTTACCTCGTAATGGTAAAATTGCTTGAAACGCTCTATCACGACCTTGCTTTGCAGTTCCTCCTGCCGAATCTCCCTCTACAAGGAAAATCTCGCATCTTGCTGGATCTTGCTCTGAACAATCAGATAGTTTACCTGGTAAACCTCCACCGCCCATTACGGTTTTACGTTGCACCATTTCACGAGCTTTCTTAGCTGCATGACGAGCCTGAGCTGCTAAAATTACTTTTTGAACAATGATTTTAGCATCGTTTGGATTTTCTTCCAAATAATTTTCAAGCATTTCCGCAACCGCTTGTGAAACTGGAGAAACCACTTCTCTATTTCCAAGTTTAGTTTTCGTTTGACCTTCAAATTGTGGCTCTTGTACTTTTACCGAAATAATAGCCGTTAAACCTTCACGGAAGTCATCTCCTGAAATTTCAAACTTCAATTTATCTAACAATCCAGAAGCATCTGCATATTTTTTCAACGTACGAGTTAATCCCATTCGGAAACCTTGTAAGTGTGTTCCTCCTTCGTGAGTATTAATATTATTTACGTAAGAAAAAATGTTCTCTGTATAACTTTCGTTATAAATCAAAGCCACCTCAACTGGAATTTCGCCTTTTTCGTTTTCCATTGAAATTACGTGACCAATAATTGGTACGCGATTGCCATCTAAAAACTTAACAAATTCTTTTAAACCTTCTTGAGAATGAAAAGTTTCGGATCTTGGTTGCCCTTTATCATCAATATCACGTTTGTCAGTTAAAGTGATAGTAATTCCTTTATTCAAAAAAGAAAGTTCACGTAAACGAGCCGCTAACGTATCGTAAGAATACTCTAATGTTTGCGTAAAAATAGTTCCATCAGGTTTGAAAGTAACAATTGTACCTCTCTTTTCAGTAGTACCAATTTGCTTTACAGGATATAGTGCTTTTCCTTTTTCGTATTCTTGTTCGTAGATTTTACCTTCTCTATGAACCGTTGCTCTCAAATGATCTGAAAGTGCATTAACACACGAAACACCAACTCCGTGAAGACCTCCAGAAACTTTATACGAATCTTTATCAAACTTACCTCCTGCTCCAATTTTAGTCATTACAACCTCAAGAGCAGAAACCCCTTCTTTTTTGTGAATATCAACTGGAATCCCACGTCCGTTATCTTCAACAGAAATAGAATTATCTTCATTAATTGCCACATGAATAGTATCACAATGTCCCGCTAAAGCCTCATCGATTGAGTTATCTACAACTTCATAAACCAAATGGTGTAATCCACGAACACCTGTATCACCAATATACATGGACGGACGCATTCTTACGTGCTCCATTCCTTCTAACGCCTGAATACTATCCGCCGAATAATTACTTTTTTTATTTTCTTCGCTCATAATATTATGTATAAATAACATGTTTTGTATTCACAAATATAAGGAAATAGAAAAAAAGGGCATAGAAGAACTACAAGATTAACCCCTTAAGTTATCAACATTTGTTAATTTTAAATGAAAATCGCTTAAATCGAATAAAAAGTGCCTTATTTCAGTTTTTTGATATTTTTTCAATACAGCAAAAATAAAAAAAACTAAAAAAATACTTTAAAACGAATTTAAAAAGGGTTTTTATTTTAACAAAATCATGAATTTTCAAAAATTTTCGTCATATTTCAGTCAGTTAACTTGAAATTTATACATCTACGTTAATGCAAGCAGCATATACTTTTCCACTTTCATATATTTTTTTTTCTTGCCATTTTAAAATCCATTTAAGAATCTATTGTGTGGCACTTTCTTATGAAAAATACCTGCGGAATAAACTTTTACTACCCGTTGGTTAAGATCAAAAATTTAAAATAACAAGCTTATTTGGGTAGAAAACAATATAAAAACCACTCGATTGAGTGGTTTGAGAGTATTGCATTAACAATCAGAGCACTTCATGTATGGTAAAGGAATTTCCATTTACAACAATAACATCCAAAGGCTTTTTTCCCATTAATTCACTCCCTAAAGGCGATTGTGGTGAAATTGATAAAATAGTTACACCATCAATAGTAATTTTTGGCAACGCGGCACTGACAAATAATTGCATCGAATTAACTTTCACATAACTTCCTAAGGTAACAGTAGAAACATTTTTTGAAACATCTATCTTTTCGATAATTTCTTTAAAAACTATAGATTCTTTTAATTTATTAGTCAATTTTTCTTGTTCTAAATGCATCATCGACAAAGCAGTTTCATGCTTATCTCCAGCCGAACCTTTTGCATCGTTTTGCGCATCATCAGACAAACCTGATATCATATCTTGATACACATCGATCTTGTCTTGTAATAACAATAAATGTTGTTGTTTTATTTTTTGTTTAATTGTCATGATTAAAAATTAACTACAAAGAATACTAGTTAAACAATAAGAATTTAAACTTTTTGCACTTTATGGTTAAATATTAAAAATCAAACTTGTAATTAGCGCCCAACAACACCTGAATTCCTTGTACTGGGAAATTTGCCCAACGGTTGTATTGTTGATTGGCTAAGTTGTTTCCTTTTAAGAAAGCAGTTAATCTTGCGTTGTATTTATAGCCTACGTGCGCATTCAAATCAAAATAACTATCTAAAGTTACTTCTGTTGTATTGAAAGTTCCAGGATTAATTGTTAAATCCTCTTGAATGGAAATTAAATCTTTTCTTTCGCCAACGAAAAATACATTCGCTCCTGCATACCATTTTTCGTTGATATCAAAATCTACGGTTGAACCAATTTTTAATTGTGGTAAGTTCCACGCTTCTGCTTGTGTATCGGTTGAATAATTGTTGTAGGTTCCATTGATTCCGAAAGTTACATTTTTAGAGAAATCAGCTTTTAATTCCCCGAAAATACTTAGCGTGTTTAAATCGTCATACACCACTCCGAATGAATTTCCGTAAGCATAACCTTCTGTATTTGTTGATATAACATCAAATCTATTATTCAAAAATAAAGCTCTATTAGCTTGATTTTTATTCGAAGCTCTCACGTTGAAAGCCACTGAATTCGCTAATTTACCTTTCAAGCCAATATAAATATCAAATTGATTGTCGGTTGGAGCAATGAATAATGTGGGTGACACGAATGGATTTTGATCTACGAAATCAGCATACGAATTTTGCTCTAAACCTCCTTCTGCTCCAGCATAGGCTACCAAAATATCACCTACTAACTTATATGAAGCTTTAATATTGGGATAAATATAAATACTTTTTTTATCTTTTGATTCTCCAATAACATCTCTTTTGTAAATAGAATAGAAAATACTCGCTCCAAATTGAACTGACAAATCATCTTTCTGGTATAAAATACTTGGACTCATACCAAAATTTAAAGAAGAATATGTAAAGGGTGAATTGATAACGTCTATACGTCTTTCAAAACTTCCACCAACATAATCCACTACAAAATCTGCCTTTACTTTTTGATTCATCACATCGAAATCAAAATTAGGCTTAATGAAAAATCGATTTTCTCCAGAATCAAATCCATCAGAAAAACGTTTGAATTGCATGCTAGCATCTCTGAAAACACCATCTTTGATACTCATTTTTCCGCCTAAAACAATGGTATTATAAGTTTGTTTCGAATCGATACTATTAACTACAGATTCTGTAAAAATGGAATAATTTGGTAAACCATACCAATTATATATTTGATTTTTTACACCTAAATCTACATTCCAACTCATATCGCGCTCACGCACTCCGTACGTTACATCTAAGCTAGTATTGGCATATTTATCATCTAAAACCAAATCTTTAATTCCGCCTTGAGACGACAAATGACGCAACATTCCACCCACATAACTAGTTCTACTTAAGTTTTGTGTAATGAATAATTCCGCATTGATGGTTGGGTAATTTCCGAAACCTAAAGTTGCGTAATTGTTGTATAATTTTTCTTTTTCTGTTTTATCTACTCCTGCAGCTTTCCCTTTTGCTGGCGTAAATGTGGAAGCTACTGGAAACGAAAAAATGTTGTATTGAATTGGTTCCTTTTTTTGTTCTGCTTCGTCCTCCAAAACAGGTGTTTCTTTTACTTTGAAAGCATCTGAAATAGTGGGTGTATAAGGTTTGACAATGTTTACCACTTCTGAACCAATGTTTTCATCTTTTACTTGGGCAAAAGAAAATTGGATTCCGAATACGACTAAAACTATGGCGATTATATTTAATTTCTTCATGTTCTATATTTTTAAATGAGATACTGAAATATGTTCAGTATGACAATGAAATATGATTATTAATTTGTGATGGATGAATTACGTTTTGCTTCTTCTCCTTTGATGAAATCCAATTCTTTTTGAGCTTCTTCGATTACATCTTTATATTCTTGGAAGTTTTCAATTACACTTTCTAAAATGTAAGTTGCTTGGAAACTATCTTTTAATCCGTAGAAGTTTTTCGCCATAATTACCAAACTCTTCGCTCCAAAATATTTATATCCAGAGTAATCTTTAGCAATTTTTTGTACCACAACATTTGATGGTTCAAACTTGCCTTCTTTGTTTTTGAAATACGCATCGTAATACAAAGCTTCGGCTGCTAATTCTCCTTTTGCGATTTTTTGCAATTTAGCATACGCTTCTTTCGCTTTAGCTTCGTCATTTGTTTTGATTGCAGAACGCGCTACAATAATTTGAGCATCACTCTTAATTCTATCGTCGATTTTGTCGTTTTTCAACACTTTATCGGCATAAATAACGGCATTAGTGAAATCTTGTTTTTCGTAGTACGATTTCATCAAATTAGATTGCGCATAAGTAATGTTTTGTGGAAAATCAGCTTCTGTTTCCAAACGTTTTAAAACCGGAATTGCATTATCATAATTCTTAGCTTTCAAATGTACTTGACACAAACGTGCTAAGGCTTGCTCCGTAAATTCGCTTCTTGGTTTTGAAACAACAAATTCATAATGTTTCACTGAATTTACTTCCAAATTATCCGCAAAATACAATTGTGCTAAATAGAAATTCGCTTTTAATGCATGCAATCCGTTTGGAAATTTACTTACATAACTTGAAAATCCTGAAATCGCTTGTTTGGTGTTGTTTTGTAAGTATTGTTTTTCGGCAGATTCGTAAGTATCATTATCTAAATCAGCATCTGAAACTTCTACAAACGACAAGGTTTTTACCCAAGCCGCATATTCATCCACTTGACCTTTATCTACATAAATCAAACGCGCTGTTGAAACCGCTTCAATTGATTCGGGTGAATTTGGATATTCGGCTACTACTTTTTTGAATTTCGTTAACGCTAAATCTTCTTTGTTCGAATTATAGTAAATCAAACCTTGCTTTAAAATCGCTTTTGCTACATATGAACTCGATTTATAACCATTGATTAATCTATCGTAAGTGGTAATTCCTTTTTCGTTTTGGTTTTGATTCACGTAAGTATTTCCTAATTCATACAAAGCATCATCTGCATATTGCGAATTAGGAAACGTTTTTGAGAATTTCTCTAAATCTTCAATTTTACGATCTGGTTTGCTTACAAATCCGTAACTAATTCCTTTTTGGAACGCTGCGTAATCAGCATCAACACTTTTCATATCGATAGCTTTGTTGTACGCATCCATTGCTGGCCAATATTTTGCTGCCATGAAATTACAATCACCTAATCTCAAATACGCATCCGTTAAACGAACTCTGTCATCTTTAGAAAATTTGGTGTAAGCATCGAAATATTGAATCGCATTCTCATATTCTTTCAACTTGAAATACGAATACGCTAAGTTGTAATTCGCATTCTTAAATTCAGGCGTATTTGAAGCCTCTGATGAATTTAAAAACTGTTTGAAACTTAATTTTGCTTCTTCAAATTGATCTAAATTATATTCAGTTTCAGCTTTCCAAAAAGTAGCTCTTGCGGTGAATTTCGCATCTTTATTTTCGGCTAACGATTTTTTAAATAAAGCATAAGCCCCTTTGTAATCGCCATCGGTGTACAATTCTAAACCTCTGTAAAACGTTACTTTTTGATACGCTAATTTGTTTTCTGGAGATTTATTTTTTTCCAATAAAACTAATGCTTCTTTATAATTTTTTGAAGTGATATACGAACTAATCAATAACGTATTAATTTCCGATTTATACGGAGTATTTGGATATTTTGCCAAATAAGCATTCATGACTTCCGGAACCGATTTGTATGGATTTCCGATTTCGTAACTTAATTTTGCATAATTCAAATACGCATCTTCTTGAATTTTTAAATCAAATTCCATTTCAGAAGCTGTTTTGAATGCATTTAATGCTTGTTGCTTTTTATCAGTTTTCAAATAACTTTCTGCTAAATGATAGTAGGCGTTTTGGGCAACACCATCATTTCCACCAATGATTTTATTGAATTGTGAAATTGCGTTTTCGTAATCTTTTTGTTGGTAATACGTGTAACCTAATTGGTAAAAATCGGTATTGGTCCATTTTCCTTTTTTACCATTATAAGCCAATAAATAAGGAAGTGCTTTGTCGTATTGTTTTAGGTTGAAATAACTTTCTCCTATGATTTTCGACAATTCACTTTTCTCTTCTCCTTTCGATTTTGGCATTTGTTCTAAACCTAAATCGATAGCCTTTTGGAAATTTCCAAGTTTGAAATTCATATCAGCTTGAAAATAACCCATTTTTTCTTTGTATTTATCTTGGTCAGAAACCTGCTCAAAATATTGATTTGCACTTTTGTAATCATCGGTTTCATACGACATGTAACCTAAATAATATTTCGCCTGACTTCCAAAAGTCTTCGAATTCACTACTTGATTGAAGTATTTTGTAGCTTCTTTTGTGTTTTTAGCCGTGAAATACGCATACCCTTTCTGGAAATTATACTTTTCTCTTTCGGCTAGCGACATATTATTCGAATCTGCTTTATCGAACCATTCTAATGATTTTGGATAATTTCCTTGATCAAAATAGTAATGCGCTACTTCAATATATGCTTGATTTGTTTTCGTACTCGTCGGATAATCTTCTACAAAACTTTCTACCAAAACATCAGCTCCCATTTGATCCAAACGAATCGCACAATTGGCAATATAGTAAGCACAATCCGATGCTACTTCCATATTATCGGTTTTCGATTTTACTTTGTCGAATAGAATTTGGGCTGCTTGATATTGCTTGTCTTTGTACAATTCTACTGCGCGATTAAACTCGGTTAATTCGTGCGTGTATACAGAAGATTGTTGGGCTAAAAGTGTTCCTGAAAAGAACACCATTAAAAAAGAAAGTTTTAAATACTTTATCATGTGATTCGTTATTTATAAGTTCCAAATATAAGGCTTATTGTAAGTATTAACGAAGGTTCTTAACATATTATTGTACAATTTTTGAACATAGTTTTTAACCAAATACAATAATTTTTACCGAATTTGGTTTAAAATTTTGAATCGGAAGTTTAAGTTATTACTTTTACATTTTAAAATCCAATTTATATATGTCGCAATCAGTTCTATCCTTAAAAAATGTAACGATTTATCAAGATAAAAATCCTGTTTTAACCGATGTGAATATCGATGTGAAACATGGAGAGTTTATTTATTTAATTGGTAGAACCGGATCAGGTAAAAGTAGTTTCCTTAAGACACTTTATGCCGATTTAACTTTAACTGAAGGAGAAGGCAGTGTGGTTGATTACGATTTAAGAACATTAAAAGAAAATGACATTCCATATTTAAGAAGAAAATTAGGAGTTGTTTTCCAAGATTTTAAATTACTTTCTGACCGAAGTGTAAAAGAAAATCTTTTGTTTGTTTTAAAAGCAACAGGTTGGTCAGAACAAGAAGAAATGGATGTTAAAATTGAAGAAGTTCTGGATAAAGTTGGGATGAAAGGTTTTGCTCATAAAATGCCACACCAATTATCTGGAGGAGAACAACAGCGCGTAGGTATTGCCAGAGCTTTATTAAATGATCCTGAATTGATTTTAGCAGACGAACCTACAGGAAATCTTGACCCACAAACTAGCGTGGAAGTTATGGAAGTACTAAGAAAAATCAATGAAAATGGGAAAACCATTTTAATGGCGACTCACGATTACGCCTTGGTTTTAAAATATCCTACTAAAACATTAAAGTTTGAAGGTGGAAAAATGTTTGAAGTAGTTCAAAGAACAGTGTAAATGTTATCGGTTTTAATAACGATATACCATTACAATCTTTTACCATTAGTAAAAGAAATTCATCAACAATGCCTTGATTTAGGGATCGATTTTGAAATTTTAACGCAAGACGATGCTTCCCATTCGATTTATAATGTTGAGAACGAAAAAATAAATTTGCTATCTAATTGCAGTTATGTTTCTTTAGAGAAAAATGTAGGTTATCGTGAAAACAAAAACATTTTAGTTAGCCAATCGAAATATGAAAATTTATTGATTTTAGATGGTGATTGTGTTTTACCTTTTCCAAATTTTATAAAAAACTACATAGACCAAATTCCTGATTATGAAGTAGTTTATGGCGGGAGAATTCATGCTGAAAAAGCGCCTTCAAAACAACAATTACTACGCTGGAAATATGGCAAATTCATGGAAGACCAAACAGTCGACCAAAGAAATAAAAATGAGTACCGAGCTACTTTGTTCAATAATACTTTGATAAAAAAATCGGTTTTTAATCGCATTAAATTTGACAGTTCGTTTAAAAAATACGGTCATGATGACACACTTTTTTCATTCGAACTTCAAAAAATGAACGCTAAAGTTAGACACATTCATAATCCTGTTCAACATGATGATATTGACACGAATGCTGTTTATGTTGAAAAAACTAAAAACTCGTTAGACAATTTATTTTTACTCTATAAAAAACAACTAATTACAAAAGAATACAGCAAAATGGTTAACTTAGTTTCTAAGTTACATACTTTTAAAATCACATATTTATTAGCGGTTTTGTATTCGGTTTTCGGGAAATTTATAGAGAATCAACTTAAAGGAAATAGTCCATCATTGTTTGTTTTTAATGTGTTTCGATTGACTTATTTTAGTAAAATTTATATTGGATGAAAATACTGATAATCAATAATTTTAATAGTGAAAATCGCGTTGGCGGAGTCGAATACTATTTGCATGAATTGATTCAGTATGCCGAAAAAAACAATTCTGATTACATCTTCAAATGGTTTGGAAAGGATAAGATAAAAACCAATTGGGTTGAAAAATTCTATCATAAAACCATCACGCAGGAAATTATACGAGAAATTCAAAGTTTCCAACCCGATATCATTCATTGTCACAGTATAGGTGCGCCAGTTACGCCGCATTTTATGGAATTTGCTAAATCTAAAGGAATTGCAATTGTTTTTTCTTTTCGTGATTACTATTACATCTGTCCGAAAAATTATATGTTGAATGATAAAAACGACGTACTTCACACACATGAAAGTGCTTTGGAATGCATATTAAATCATCAACCAAAACGAAATATTTTATTTGATTCGTTGTTGTATTTAAAGCAATCGCACCATAAAAGTATCATCAAAAAATATATAAATTTCTTTTTGACGCCATCAGAAAATTTAACGCAATTTATTTCCAATCATTTTCAAAAAGAAGGAAAAACGCTACCTAATCCAATACTAATTGAACAAATTCAAAATTCAAAAACAGAAGGAAATTATATTTTGTTTGTAGGCCGATTGGTTCCTGAAAAAGGAGTTTTAACCTTATTAAAAACGTTTCAGAATATTTCTAAACAATTCCCAAAAGAACAATTATGGATTGTTGGCAAAGGAAGTCAATTAGAAGGACTTCAAAACTTTGCAAAAAATAACCAACTGAAAAACGTTTTATTTTTAGGAAATAAATCCCGTAAAGAATTGCAAGATATTTATGCTAATTCGAAATTTTCAGTGGTTCCGAGTGAATATTTAGAAGCATATGGAAATGTCATTTTAGAAAGTCTTGCTTTTGGAAAAACGGTAATTACAAGTGATTTAGTTGGGATTAAGAATGAAATTGAGCAACATAATGTTGGACTAACGTATTCCTACAAAAATCCAAAAGAGTTAGAAGAAAAAATAATTGAACTGCTTTCCAATTCAAATTTAAAAACAGAACTAGAAAGGAACATTCCAAATTATTTAGCTGCCAAAACGTTTTCAAAACATTTTGAAGATTTGGTAAGTGTTTACGAAGATTTATTGATTAGAAATCGCTAAAAAATCATCAAAATCTCTAATATAATCTACTTCTTCAAACACATCTGAAGCTACCACCAAACAAACCGCTCCTGAAGAAAAGTTTTTCAGTTCACGCCAAATTCCATTGGTAATTAACAAGCCTTCAAAAGGTTTATTTAAAGTAACTAATTTTTCAACTTTTCCGTCATTTAGAATCACATCAAAACTACCTGATAATGCTATCAAAAACTCTTTTTGTTCTTTATGCGAATGACCACCGCGTTCAGCTCCTGCTGGAACATCGTACAAATAATAAACACGTTTAATTTCAAACGGCACAACTTCCTTTTCGATAACGGATAAATTACCTCTCGGATCTTCTATTTTTGGGATATTTATGATTTTAATTTCCATTTTTTAAAATATGTAACCATTGCTTTACCACAACTTCTGACTGAAATTTTGCAACGCTTGAAATCGCATTAGATTTACAATTTTGATACAAAACCTCGTCTTCAACAAAGATATTCAATTTATGAGTTAATTCAGTAAAATTCTGATTTTCTACTAAAATTCCATTGTGATGATTGATGATCATTTCGTTTGGACCACTTTCACAATCAAATGAAATTATTGGAATTCCCAAATTTAAAGCCTCTAAAATAACCATTGAAAACCCTTCGTACTGACTTGATAAAACCAAAAACTTTGCTTTTGAAATATAATCATAAACATTTTCTTTGAAACCTAAAAGATGAACGACAGCTTGTAAATTGAAATCGGAAATCTTTTTTTCTAAATTAGCTAGTTCTTCTCCCGTTCCTAAAATTACCAAATGGATATTTTTTTCAGGTAAATGAGACTTGGAATAACTCTCAATTAATTTATCAAATTGTTTTAGTTTAACTAATCTTCCAACGGCAATTACATATTTGAAAGACAAAATTTCAGAATTGGAAGGTGTTTTAAAATCAAATGAATTCGGAATTACTTCAATTGCGCTGTTTTTAAACTCAATTTCTATCTTTTGTTTAACACCGTTTGAAACGGCAACAACTTTATACGCTTTTTGAAGTATTTTCTTTGCAATCCATTTATTTTCGGTTAAATAATTTTCTAATTTACTACTATGAATGGTGTAAATCGTTTTGACATTTCGATAAATAAAATGTAAAAATATCCATTCCATTTTTGGATTAATGCGATGACGAAAATCGATTACGTAATCAAATTTTTGATTTTTTAGATACTTTCGGAGTTTAAAGTATTTAATAAATTTCGAATACTTCCCAAACGAAACTAATTTTCCTGCAAATTCGAATTCAATTTTGTCTTCTAAAACTATTGTATAAACTTCAATTCCTACATCGTGAAGCATTTTTGTTGTTGTTCCAAAAACGCGTTCCAAACCACCTTCAGCCAATTTATAACCAACTACGGCTACTTTTAGTTGTTTTTTTGAGTGGTTTGTCATTTCGATTCGATTAGTTTCTTAATTTAGCATAAAAATAGATTTAAAAACCCAATATGCAAAATTTTCCGCTAGTTAGTGTTATTTGTTTATCGTATAATCACGAAGCTTACGTAGTGGAAGCCTTAAATTCTGTAATTAATCAAACCTATTCGAATATTGAATTGTTAATTGCGGATGATTGTAGTTCAGACCATTCGGTTGGAGTAATTCAAGATTGGTTGCAACATCATCCAAATGTCTATTTTTCGGCTAACGAAAAGAATTTAGGCAACACAAAAACCTTCAATCAATTAGCAAAAAAAGCAAAAGGCGAATTCATTATCGATTTAGCAGCTGATGATGTTTTATTACCCAATTGTATTGAAAAACAAGTAACAACTTTCCAAAATTCAAAGTATGAAAACTTAGGAATTGTATATGGAAATTTAATCGAAATCGATAAAAACGGAAATTCTATAAGAAATTATTACACGGAGGAAGACCATCCAGAAAGTGGAAATATCTACAAAATGGTGATTGGAAGAACAACTAAAATTTGTTCTGTTTCTTCTATGGTTAAAAAATCAGTTTTTGAAAAGTTAGGTTATTATGATGAAAATTTGGCTTACGAAGATTTAGATTTGTGGGTAAGAGCTTCAAGAGTTTATGAATTTGAATACATTCCTGATTTTTTGGTTAAAAAAAGAGAACTTTCTACTTCATTAAGTGCTTTTTTCACACAACGAAACAATAAAAAAACCAAGCGCTTGCATGAATCTTCTTTAGCTATTTTAAAAAAAGCATATGTTTTAAACCAAACCAAAGACGAGTATAAAGCTTTGTTGGGAAGAATTCGATTTGAGTTTTATAAGTTTCTGAAATCAAAAGAATATTTACTATTATTCCAATTGCTTATTTTAGGTTTAAAAACGAAATATAAATCGGTTTTCTAAGCCTTTTTGAGTTTGCTTTTTAATTTTAAAAATGAGAATCCTACTGAGATTAAAAAAGTAAGTAAAATTATTGGATTTTCGTAAGACATTTCAAACCAAAACAATGAAAATAAAGCTATCAATCCCGATAGAATTGAAAACAAAATAATGTACACTGTCTCGTTTGAAAATTGAAATTGATAGTTTTTAGAAACGGTGTAAAAATTATAGCCAAGAGAAAGAAAAAACATCATACTAAATCCAATTCCCAATCCAATTAATCCAAAATAATAAGTCAATATAACCGAACTTATTACATTTATAAAATCACTTACAAGATTTTGTTTAAAAAACAATTTTCTGTTACCTTTAACCAGTGAAATGAATCCAATTGGCCAAGCAATAGTTTTTAAAATCAATCCAAACAGCGCTATTTTCAAGATCAAAAGTACGTCAAGGAATTCTGTCGAATATAAAATAGTAACAATTTGTGGTGCAAACAAATACATTCCTAAAACCATAGGTACTACAAGAAAAAGTGCAAATTGTGTTTGCTGATTGATATATTTTTCAAAAGTAGATTTATCACCTTCTAAATTACATAATTGAGGATAAAAACTATTAGACATTACCACAAAAATTAAACTCAAATAACCAATTAAAATGGTCTGACTAACCTGAAAAATACCCAAAGCTTCTAAAGACAAAAAATCCTTTAAAAAAACACGAATAATGTAATATGCAATTTGATTTATTAAAGCTCCAATTGACAATATCAAACCTAATTTAACCATAGGTAATCCTTCAAAAAAGACTTGCTCTAATGAAATTTTTATTGAGCTTACATTGTTACCTCGCGTGTAAAAGTAAAGAATCACATAAGAAAAAATTGCTGAAAATAAAATTGCTAATGCTATGCCATTAATTCCAAAAAAATAATAGCAAAACAATCCCGAAACCATCTGAAAAATGGCACTCCAAACTTGAATTACAACCATTTTTTTCAACTCTCTCTTCCCTTGAAGAATGGCCATTTTAGCCGAGAATAATGAGAAAAACAAAAAATATAATGCTAATGTTGAAAACCAAAAAAAAGAAGCTTCTTCGGGGTAAAAATCATTAAAGAAAAAATAGGAAACAACTGCAAATAAAATTCCACCTAGAATCCCTGAAAAAATAGACCAATATTGAATAATCTTAATTTTACGATTTTCATTATTGGAATTCGTATCTGATTCATTTGTTAATAATGCAATTTCACGTACACTACTCGCCGGAATTCCAAAGTTGACAAAACCGTACAAAACACTCAATAAATTTTCAACCAATCCTATAATTCCAACACCAACAGTTCCTAAAAACAGAGCAGCAAACTTATTAACAATAACTTTCGCAACTATTTTCACAACATGAGAAACACCAAAAATTCCGGTGCTTTTTAAAATGGAAAAATGAAAATTTTTGTCTTGCATACAAACAATTAGTAACTTTTTTTAATTCAATTCGCGAATCACTTTTGCAGGATTTCCAACTGCTACAGAATTTGAAGGAATTGATTTTGTTACAATACTTCCATTTCCTACAACTGCATTATCTCCAATAGTAACACCTTTTAAAACTGTTACATTGTCGCCAATAAAAACATTATTTCCTATACGAATTGGGGCTACATTTGGGATTCCATTCTTACGTTTATCAATGGCTAAATTATGACCATCGTTATCTAAAAAAGAACAATTAACACCAACTAAAACATCATTACCAAATTCAATTCGAACATTTGCTTCAATTCTACAATTATTATTAAAATGATTATTCTTACCAAAAATAATTTCTGAATCTGTATTTCTTGCCTCGATATAGCAATATGATGAATAAAACATAGGAGATGCTTGATATCCAAATTTACAATTTGTATCAAAAGATATTTTCCCTTTACCATTTAAAAGCAAAGGTTGATGTAACACTGGCTTACCAAAAACATTTTGACAATCAGACAAAAAGCGATATTTCCAAACCCTCAAGCTAACAAAAAGAATATTTTTCAAACTCATTTAAAACTTATTTAAAACGGTTATAATATGTTGGATTTCAGAAGCTTTTAAACCCGAATTCAATGGAATACTCAAAACCTCACTATGAATTTTCTCTGTAATTGGAAATGATAATTGATTCCAATTAACTAAAGCTTTTTGCTTGTGTGGTGGAATGGGATAATGAATCATCGTTTCAATTCCGTTGTCCTTTAGATAATTTTGTAATGCTAATCGATCTGCTGTTCGAATTACAAACAAATGAAAGACATGGTTTTGAGAAAAATCCCAATTCGGAAGTGTAATCTTATCATTTTTTATTTCAGAAAGATAACGTTTTGCCATACTTCTGCGAAATTCATTTTCCGAATCTAATTGCTTCAATTTAATATTCAAAAAAGCCGCTTGTAATTCGTCTAATCTCGAATTTACTCCTATAATTTCATTTTCATATTTTACTTTCGAACCATAATTTCGCATCGAAAACAAAACCTCTGCCAATGCATCATCGTTAGTAGTGATTGCACCTCCATCACCTAAAGCGCCTAAATTTTTACCCGGATAAAAACTAAACGCTGCAGCATTTGATAAATTTCCTGCTCTTTCATTTTCAGAAAATTGACTTCCATGTGCTTGCGCTGCATCTTCAATAACTAATAATTTATACTTCTGTGCTATTTCATTTATCGCTTTCATTTCGCACAATTGACCGTACAGATGAACAGGTAAAATGGCTTTAGTTTTGGAAGTTATTTTGGCTTCAATCTCTTCTGGATTGATATTGTACGTTTCCAATCGAGGTTCCACTAAAACAGGAATTAAGTCGGCTTGTAAAACGGCAAGAATGCTAGCAATATAAGTGTTGGCTGGAACGATTACTTCATCTCCTTTTTGCAGTTTTCCTAATTGAATGTAGGCTTTAAAAATCAAAACTAAAGCATCTAAACCATTTCCTACTCCAATACAATATCTTGTTCCGCAATATGCTGCAAAATCGGTTTCAAATTGCTTGACTTCATTTCCTAAAATATACCAACCGCCCTCTAAAAATTGCTTCATTTTTTCTTGAAAAGCAACTTCAAAAGGTTGGTTTATTTTTTTTAAATTTAGAAAATGTATCATAATAAAACGTTGTCTAACAAGGTGTAATTTTTAATTTCAACTTCGTAAAAATCTTGTGTAATGCTTCTGGCTCCAAAACTTTCTTTCCAGTACAATAAGCCTTCGTTTATATTTCTTCCTTGATTTTCATTTGAAATTCCAAAGTCGAAATAATTTTTGTTTTTAAAAACATTGGAAATTAAATAATCGTGTAAAAAATCCAAACTTCCCAATTCATTTTTGTCAGAATTTCCAGAAATATATTGTGAATGCGCTACTAAATCGGTTTCAAAAATAGTAGTTCCAGCAACAATTGTATCATTTTGATACACATTAAATTGTCGAATATTTTTTGGAAATTTATTATGTAAATATTGAATTTCTTCTAAAGAATGTACGGGTTTAACCTGGTGTTTTTGAGCTAAATTGGGTATTAAAATTTCGTTCCAAAAAGAATCAAAATTAGATTCTTCTTTTACAACTAAATTGTGTTTAATTCCACGTTTCACGCCATTTTTTCTATCACGTGAAAAAGTAAATGAAGATTTTAAATCTACTACCGATAAAACATCTCTTCTGGTCAAATTACCTTGCATCAAAAACATTAAATATTTTAATTCGCCGGATGGGATTTGGTTATAAATTGTTGGTATTTCTTTAAAAATTAATTTTTTAAACCCTAATGCATTCAAATATTCAAAAATAGATTTTAAAATAAAAATAACTTCCGAAAGTTTTGTCTTCTCTAGAAGTAAAATACCTCCATAGGTTAAACCTTGATGTGAAAAAAGGGTTTCTTCAACTTTATTAGCAGGTAAAACCGCTATTAATTGCTGATTTTCATCAAATACTAAAAGTGAAAAATCTTGAAATCGGTCTTGATGATATTCCATGAAATCTCGATGAAACAAAAAAGTAGCATTTTTGGATTTAGCTACAAATTCATTCCATAAAGCAGTGTGTTTTGAGTGGTATTTTTGTACTTGAAACTTCTTCAAAACTAATTTTTAAAGCGGAAAATTACTAATTTTTTATGGGTTCTATCATCTTTAATAAGTTTTTTAAAAAAATATAGTAAATTTATGACCGTATTTTCACTAAATCAGTATGTTGAAAAAATTACTTTGCCTCATTTTTCTAACACAAATAATTACTCCAACTTTCACCAAAGCACAGGATATTTCAATATTTACTCAAATCAACGGTAGATACGATTTTACTTTTATTGGGAATACGATGAACCCTTATGAAAATAATTTCATGTTTCCAGATTACTTATTAACGCAATCATCAGCTAATTTAAATTTATCAAGTAACGATAGAATTGAAAGAGCCTATTTATATTGGGCTGGCAGTGGTTCTGGTGATACTTTAGTTAAGTTGAACGGAACGGATATGACACCAGATATCTTAAATACAATACAAGGAACCTCAAGTAGTTTAGATTACTTTAGTGCATTTAAAGACATTACAACATTTGTACAAAATAATGGTAATGGAACTTACACATTATCCGATTTTGATCTTAACAGCTTAGTTACAACTTACTATTTAAATGCTACTCAATTTGCTGGTTGGGCAATTCTTGTGGTGTATGAAAATCCAAACTTAACATTAAATCAAATTAATATTTATCAAGGCTTAGAAGCACTTTCTCCAAATCCATATGCTTCTCCACCAATAATTGACAATATGACAATTGAATTAAACAATCTTTATTTGATCAGTAATACCGGTGCAAAAATTGGATTTATCGCTTGGGAAGGTGACAGAATGATACAAGAAAGTGAACGTCTAAGTTTTTCTGCAAATGGCGTAACAACCATACTCAGTAATTCTCTAAATCCTAGTAACAATGCATTCAACGGAACCAATACTGAAATAAACGAAACAAATCTATACAATATGGATTTGGATGTTTACTCTATTGAAAATTATATCGTTCCAGGAACTACTTCTGCAACGGTTTCACTCCAATCAGCTCAAGATTATGTGATGTTAAGTACTATAGTTACTAAACTAAACAGTCAACTTCCAGATGCTACTATAGTTTTGGAAAATCCATCATCTGAATGTAATTCAAGAGAACTTACCCTTGCCTTTACTGTTTCCAACATAAATAGTACCGAAGTTTTACAAGCCAATACACCTATTACTTTTTATGTGGGAAGCGAAGTTTTGGCTACAACTTATACCCAAAATGTTATTCCTATTGGTGGTAGTGAATACGGAACTATCAATTTAACAATACCAAATACAATACCTTTAAACTTTACTTTAAAAGCCGTCGTTGATGATACCGGAAGTGGTATAGGAATTAGACCAGAATTAATAGAAAACAATAATACATTTGAAATTGAAATAACATTAATTGTATCTCCTAGCTTTAATACATTAGAAAATTTAACAACGTGTAATTTAGGTCTTAATAGTGGTGTTTTTGATTTTTCAAGCTATTCTGAATTAGTCAAAACTAATGGTAATCACGTTGTTTCTTTTCACGAAAGTTATGATGATGCTTTACAAAATAACAACCCTATTTTAAACACTAATAACTTCCAAACAACAAACTCTCCCAAAGAAATTTTTGTTCGAATCGACAATGGGTGTATTTCCGTAACTTCTTTCCTATTATTAACAAAAAACTGTCCTCCAACTGTTTACAATGCTGTTTCACCAAACAATGATGGAGCAAACGATTCCTTTTTCATAGATGGATTAAGGGATGTATTTTTGAATTTTGAACTGTTCATCTACAATCGTTGGGGAAGATTATTATGGACAGGTAATAATACTAAACCAGACTGGGATGGTTATGTTGAAGATGGCATATTGAGTAATAAAGCTCCAAGCGGTACTTATTTTTATATTCTACAATTAAACGATTCCGATTATCCTGAACCTTTAACAGGATATTTATATCTATTGCGTTAATTGAATCATCAAAAGTTAAAATTTTACAAATTCTGATTCATGAATTATTAAATCGAAGATAATTTTTATCTTTAGCCATTACAAAACCCTAAAAACATGAGATACTTATCGTTATTGTTAGTATTCTTGCTTTCTTTATCAACGAATGCACAAGAATATTTTCCAAAAAATGATGGCGTAAAACAAAGTTTTAAAAACTTTACCGCAATTACAAACGCTACTATTTATGT
The DNA here is from genome assembly GCF_023634865.1 of Flavobacterium fragile. Classification (GTDB taxonomy): domain Bacteria; phylum Bacteroidota; class Bacteroidia; order Flavobacteriales; family Flavobacteriaceae; genus Flavobacterium; species Flavobacterium fragile. Next base: position 247,722 of record NZ_JAMLJN010000003.1, on the reverse strand, counting down.
ATCAGCAACGCAAAAAATTGAAAAAGCAACGCTGTTAATCAAAGAAAACAAAATTGTAGAAGTAGGAACTAATGTTACCATCCCAAAAGGAGCTACACTTGTAGACGCAACAGGGAAAACAATTTATCCATCATTCATCGAATTGTATAGTGAATTTGGAATAAACAAACCTACTCCAAGACCAAATGGTAATTTCACGCCTCAGTATGACACTAATCGTGAAGGTTATTATTGGAACGATCACATAAAACCAGAATACAATGCCTACGAAAACTTAAATTATGATTCAAAAGTAGCCGGAAGTTTGAGAGAAGCTGGGTTTGGAACCGTTTTAAGTCATCATAATGATGGTGTGATTGCTGGAACTGGTTTACTTTGGACCTTAAACGACTTCGGCACTAACGCTGATAGAATGTTAAAAGATAAAGTATCACAACATTTTACATTCAGCAGAAGTAAATTTACAAAGCAAAGCTATCCTTCTTCAGTGATGGGAAGTATGGCTTTAATTCGTCAGGTATATCACGATGCAAAATGGTATGCACAAGGCAGTGCTACTACCAAAGATTTGTCCTTAGAAGCTTTCAATGCGAACAAATCTTTATTGCAAATCTTTAATGCTGGTGATAAACTAAATGCATTAAGAGCAAATAAATTAGGGAATGAATTTGGAGTAAAATACCTAATTAAAGGAAGCGGAAACGAATTTGAACGCATTGACGAAATCAAAAAATCAGGCGCTACTTTCATCATACCATTAAATTTCCCTGATGCTTATGATGTTTCTGACCCTTATTTAGCGCAACAAGTAAGCTTGAGCGATATGAAGTTTTGGAATCAAGCACCATTCAACTTGAAAATCTTGGCTGAGAATAATGTCCCTTTTGTGCTTTCTACAGCTGATTTAAAAGATACAAAATCGTTTTTATCTAATTTAAGAAAAGCTGTGAATTATGGTTTACCAAAAGACAAAGCGTTATTAGCCTTAACAGAAACTCCTGCTAAATTGGTAAATCAATTTGATAAAGTAGGTTCTATTTCAAAAGGAAAATTAGCGAACTTCATCATTGTTTCAGGTGATCTTTTTGAAGACAAAAGCAACATCTTAGAAAACTGGGTGCAAGGAAATAGAAATATCATCGACAAAATCAATCCTACTGATATTAGAGGAACATACGATTTAGTTTTTGATAATCACAAATTCGAATTAAAAATCGAAGGCGAAACTTCAAAATTTGAAGCTAAAGCAGTTAAAGATAGCATCAACTTTGGAACAAAGATTCAATTCAATGATCCTTGGATAAACTTGGTAATCAAAAATCAAGATACTACAAAAGCGAATTTCGTTAGACTTTCTGGAACTTTCGTAAAAGACATGATGCAAGGAAAAGCTGTTTTAGAAAATGGAAACGAAACGTCTTGGACCGCTACAAAAAGAGCTACTGAAATTAAAGAAGATAAAAAGAAAGACGACAAAAAAGACGAACCAAAAGTTCCTTCCATGTATGCTGTAACGTATCCAAATATTTCGTTTGGAACGACTGAAAAACCAAAACAAGAAACTATTTTATTCAAAAACACAACCGTTTGGACAGGTGAAAAAGACGGAATTCTAAAAGAAACCGATGTTTTAATCCAAAACGGAAAAATTGCAAAAATTGGCAAAAACTTACCTTCAACTGGAGCAAAAGTAGTTGACGGAACTGGAAAACATTTAACGGCTGGAATCATTGATGAACACTCACATATTGCTATTTCAAATGGAGTAAATGAAGGTGGTCAAAATTCATCAGCAGAAGTTACCATTGAAGATGTTGTAAATTCAGATGATATTAATATTTACAGAAATTTGGCGGGTGGCGTTACTTCGGCTAACTTATTACATGGTTCTGCAAATCCAATTGGTGGTCGTGCGGCATTCATCAAATTAAAATGGGGGTATTCTCCTGATGAAATGTTAGTAAAAGATGCTCCAAAATATATCAAATTTGCTTTGGGTGAAAACGTAAAACAATCGAATTGGGGAGATAATGCTCGTAATCGTTTCCCACAATCGCGTATGGGTGTAGAACAAGTTTATGAAGATTATTTTACTAGAGCTATCGAATATAAAAACGAATGGGATGCTTACAAATCTGGCAAGAATAAAAAAATGCCAAGATTTGACATCGAAATGGAAGTTTTAGGCGAAATTTTAGCTAAAAAACGTTTCATCACTTGTCACTCTTATGTACAATCGGAAATTAATATGTTGATAAAATTAGCTGAGCGTTACGGATTCAAAATCCAAACGTTTACACACATTTTAGAAGGATATAAATTAGCAGATAAGATGTCAGCTCACGGTGTTGCTGGTTCAACATTTGCCGATTGGTGGGCTTACAAATATGAAGTTAACGATGCTATTCCATACAACGCTTCAATCATGATGAACGAAGGTGTAAAAGTTTCTATCAATTCAGATGATGCTGAAATGTCAAGACGACTAAACCAAGAAGCAGCTAAAACAGTGAAATACGGAAACGTAACAGAGGAAGAAGCATGGAATTTCGTATCCTTAAATCCAGCAAAAATTCTTCAAGTAGATAATAAAGTAGGAAGTATTAAAGTGGGTAAAGATGCCGATGTGGTACTTTGGTCAGACAGTCCTTTGTCTATTTACACAAGAGCAGAAAAAACTTTAGTAGACGGAATCATTTTCTACGATTTAGAAAAAGAAAAAGAGACTTTAGCCTTAATTCAAAAAGAGCGTGCTGAACTAATCAATTTCATGTTAGACGCTAAAAACAAAGGAATGAAAACGCAATTGCCTAAGAAAAAAGAAAACGGTCACTACCACTGTGATACTTTAGGAGAATATTGCAAAGAGTCGCACTACAAATACAACTAATTATGAAAAAATATATAGTTCTTTTACTTATTTCTTTTTTTGGGTTTGCCCAACAAACGCCAGCACCAAAACAAAGCAAATCGATTTTAATCTTAGGTGCCAAAGCACATTTAGGAAACGGACAAGTAATCGAAAACAGTTTAATTTCGATTATCGATGGAAAAATTGCCACTATTGGCGATGCAACCGTAATGAAACCAGCCAAACACGATATTGTGATTGATGCTTCTGGAAAACATGTTTATCCAGGATTCATTGCGCCAAATTCAACATTAGGTTTAGTTGAAATTGATGCGGTAAGAGCTTCAGATGACGAAAGTGAAATTGGAGAATTCAATCCTCACGTAAGAAGTATTATTGCTTATAATGCTGAATCTAAATTGGTAGAAACTACGCGTCCAAACGGAGTTTTATTAGCGCAAATTACACCAAGAGGCGGAAGAATTGCAGGTACTTCATCAATTGTTCAATTAGATGCTTGGAATTGGGAAGATGCTACAATAAAAGCTAACGATGGTATTCACTTAAACTGGCCAAGAAGTTATTCAAGAGCGGGTTGGTGGGCAGAACCAGGAGGAATTGAAATGAACAAAAACTACGATCCTCAAGTGAAAGCGATTCAAGAATATTTTGAAAATGCTTTTGCTTATTTGGGAAGTAAAAATGCAAAAAAAGACATTCCTTTTGAAGCCATGAAAGGTTTACAAACTGGTGAAAAAACTTTATTTGTAAATGCAAATGGTGAGAAAGAAATCATTGATGCGGTTTTGTTCAAAAAGAAAAACAACATCAAAAACATGACGATTGTTGGAGGTTATTATGCTTTTAAAGTAGGTACTTTATTAAAAGAAAATAACGTTTCTGTTTTATTGAATCGCGTACACAGTTTACCTTTATTAGAAGATGAAGATGTTAATTTACCATACAAAAATGCTAAATTATTAGTGGATGCAGGCGTTTTAGTTGGCTTACAAAATGCGGGCGACATGGAACGTATGCAAACCCGAAACCTTCCGTTTTATGCCGGAACTTGTGCCGCTTGGGGATTAACAAAAGAGCAGGCATTACAATTAATCACAGGAAATTCTGCAAAAATTTTAGGAATTGACAAGCAATATGGAACGTTAGAATCAGGTAAAAGCGCTACCTTATTTATTTCTGAAGGCGATGCTTTAGACATGAAAACCAATGTAATTTCATTCGCATTTATCGATGGAAGACAAATCAGTTTGGAAAGTCATCACACCGAATTGTACCAACGTTACAAAGGAAAATTCGAACAACAAAAAAAATAAGACCAAAAGCCTTTCAGTAAATGAGAGGCTTTTTTGTATTTTTGCCTTATAATTTCTTATTCATGAAACAAATCACCTCGGTTCAAAATCCGTTTATTAAATCGTTAGTTCAATTACAAGAAAAGGCAAAAGTTCGTAAACAAACGGGCACTTTTTTAATTGAAGGAAAACGCGAAATTGAATTGGCATTAAAAGGCGGTTATGAATTAGAAACTATTTTATTTTTACCTGAAATCATTTCGGAAAAAGAAATAAAAAATCTGGTAAAATCGAACTCAGTAGAACTTATCGAAATCTCGAAAGAGGTCTATCAAAAACTAGCCTATCGCGATACAACCGAAGGCATTTTAGCAATTGCCAAAACAAAATCATTAGCCTTATCAGATTTAAAACTTTCTAAAAACCCATTAATTTTAGTTGGGGAATCTTTGGAAAAACCAGGAAACGTTGGCGCTATTTTAAGAACCGCAGATGCGGCTAATATTGATGCAATTATCATCGCCAATCCAAAAAGCGATTTATACAATCCCAATATTGTTCGCTCAAGTGTTGGGTGTTTGTTTACCCGACAAATTGCAGTTGGAACTACGGAAGAAGTTATTGCTTATTTAAAAGCAAATAAAATCAATTTTTTTTCGGCTACTTTACAAGATTCAACAGAATATCATTCGCAAGACTACACCACTCCTACTGCTTTAGTTGTTGGTACAGAAGCAACAGGTTTATCTGAAAAATGGCGAACTGAAAGCACTAAAAATATTATTATTCCAATGCAAGGTGAAATCGATTCCATGAATGTTTCTGTCGCAGCCGCTATTTTACTATTTGAAGCGAAAAGACAACGCGGATTTTAATGTTTTTTCTTTTATCTGTTTTCTGTTTTCTAAACTTGTACAATTAGAAAAAAAACCTTACTTTTAATTAGTTAAAGAATAGATATGACAGAGCTAGAATTAGAAGCCGAAAACAAAGCCATTGCGCAAGAATACAAAGAACTACTTCGCATCAGTTATCAAACCCTTTCCGATGAAGATAAAAAAATCATACGTAAGGCATTTGATGTAGCTGTTGATGCCCATAAAGATCAGAGAAGAAAATCAGGAGAGGCATACATTTTTCATCCCATTGCAGTAGCTAAAATTGTGGCTAGAGATATTGGTTTAGGTGCCACTTCTATCGCCGCAGCCTTAATGCATGATGTAGTAGAAGATACTGACATCACCGTGCAGGATATTGAAAAAATGTTTAATCCTAAAATTGCACAGCTTGTAGAAGGATTAACAAAAATTGCAAAAGTTAAAACCGAACAAGAGATATCTGTTCAAGCTGAAAACTTTCGTAAAATGCTGCTAACATTAAACGATGATGTTCGCGTAATCTTGATAAAAATTGCAGACCGTTTACACAACATGCAAACCATGGAAAGCATGGCCGATTACAAACAAGCCAAAATTGCCTCCGAAACTTTATATATTTACGCACCATTAGCACATCGTTTGGGTCTTTATAACATCAAAACACAACTTGAAGACTTAGGATTAAAATATACCGAACCTGAGGTTTACAATGATATTGTAAGTAAGATAAAAGAGACCAAAGAAGAACAAGATGCATACATCAAAACGATTTCTGAGGTATTAAGTAAATCACTTACAGATGAAGGGATCGAATTTACCATGAAGGGTCGCCCAAAATCAATTTACTCTATTCGAAGAAAAATGAAGGCCCAAGGGGTAACGTTTGATGAGGTATATGATAAATTTGCCCTTCGAATTATTTACAAATCGAATCAACACGATGAAAAATTCCTAGCTTGGAAAATATATTCTATTGTAACCGATCACTACAGACCCTCACCTAGCCGATTGCGTGACTGGATTTCGTCACCAAAATCCACGGGTTATGAAGCTTTACACATTACCGTAATGGGGCCTAAAGGACGCTGGGTGGAAATCCAAGTTCGAAGTGAACGCATGGATGAAGTAGCCGAAAAAGGGTATGCCGCTCACTATAAATACAAAAACGGAGCTTCTGAAGAACACGGTTTAGAAATTTGGTTGAACCAACTTAAAGAAGCTTTGGAAAATTCGGCTTCAAATGCGGTTGACTTTGTTGAAGATTTTAAACTCAATTTGTATTCAAAAGAAATTTATGTTTTTACCCCTAAAGGAGAAATAAAATCCCTTCCAAAAGGAGCCACTACTTTAGATTTTGCGTTCAGTATTCACTCTGAAATTGGAGTAAAAACTAGAGGAACAAAAGTTAATGGAAAATTAGTACCACTGAATTATGAACTTAACAGTGGTGATCAAGTGGAAATAATAACTTCTGCGAATCAAAAACCAACATCTCAATGGCTAGATTATGTTACTACCTCTAGAGCAAAAACCAAAATTAAAAATGTATTAAATGAAAATACAAAGAAAATTGCTGAAGAAGGAAAAGAATTATTGGAACGCAAACTTCGCCATTTAAAAATTACACTTAACGAAAATACAATTAATGAATTAGTTAACTTTTTTAAACTTCAAACCAGTTTAGATTTGTTTTATCGAACTGGAATTGGAGCCATTGAAAACCAACAATTAAAAGATTACGCAGCTCAAAAAAGTAATACCCTGGTTAACTTCTTCAAGAAGACAATCAAGCGCTCTCCTTCAACAGCATCAGATCAAATTCAAAAAAATGAAATAAGCAAAAAATATGATTTATTGGTTTTTGGAACTGAACAAGACAAGCTAGATTATAAACTTTCTACTTGTTGTAATCCGATACCTGGAGACGATGTTTTTGGATTTGTAACAATCAACGAAGGAATTAAGGTACATCGAAAAAACTGCCCAAACGCTATTAGTATGCGTTCCAATTACGCCTATAGAGTTATTCCAGCGAAATGGATTGATTCGTCTCAAGAAGAGTTCAAAGCTGTTTTAAAAATTACAGGAATGGATGTTTTAGGACTTACTAATGAATTAACAAAAGTAATTTCCAATCAAATGAATGTAAATATCCAAAGTATTTCCTTAAATAGTGAAGCGGGAATTTTTAATGGTCAAGTAGCGGTAGTAGTTCAAAATAATACTATCTTAAAAAAACTTATTGAAAACATTAAAAAAGTTGACGGGATTGATAAAGTAACAAGAGTTTATAATAATTAACAAAAGTTAATAACTTAGAAACCTAAATAAAACTAGAATTTTACACAAAGCAAAAATAACACTATCTTTGCGAATATTTCATTTTTCAATACGATGGAAAACAATAATCAAGAAATTGTAAAGAACGTTTTTACTAAATTTTTAGAAGAAAAAGCACACCGAAAAACACCGGAGCGCTATGCCATTCTTCAAGAAATTTACAATACTCCGGAGCATTTTGATATCGAATCTTTATATATCAAAATGAAAAACAAAAACTATCGAGTGAGTAGAGCAACTCTTTACAATACAATCGAACTTTTGCTAGAATGTGGATTGGTACGTCGCCATCAATTTGGACAAAATCAGGCACATTACGAAAAATCATATTTCGACAAACAGCACGATCATATTATTTTAACTGATTCTGGTGAAGTTATTGAATTTTGTGATCCAAGAATTCAACAAATAAAACAAACTATGGAAGAGATGTTTGGCATTGAAATCTCAAATCACTCTCTTTATTTCTATGGAACAAAAAAACAACAATAACTGATATTCTTAAATAAAAAAAAACGTACAGACAAGTCAATGACTTGTCTGTACTATCCAAAAAAAAACAATACAACTAACTACAAATAATAAACAACAACACAATGACTGTAGATTTACTACTTGGATTACAATGGGGAGACGAAGGAAAAGGAAAAATCGTCGATGTTCTTACCTCTAAATATGATATTATTGCTCGCTTTCAAGGAGGTCCAAATGCGGGACATACTTTAGAATTTGACGGAATTAAACACGTTTTAAGAACTATTCCTTCTGGGATTTTCCATAAAAATGCAATCAATATCATCGGAAATGGAGTGGTAATCGACCCAGTAGTTTTCCAAAAGGAAATTGAAGGTTTGGCAAAATTCAACATGGATGTGACTGCTAAATTATTCATTTCTAGAAAAGCACACTTAATTTTACCAACACATCGTTTACTTGACGCTGCTTCTGAAGCATCAAAAGGAAAAGCAAAAATTGGTTCTACTTTAAAAGGTATAGGTCCAACATACATGGACAAAACAGGTAGAAATGGACTTAGAGTTGGTGATATCGAATTAGAAGATTTTAAAGAAAGATACAGAAGTTTAGCTGACAAGCACGAAGCTATGATTGCTTTCTACGATGTAGAATTACAATATAACTTAAAAGAAATGGAAGATGAGTTTTTTGCAGCAGTAGAAGACTTGAAAAAATTAACTTTCATTGATAGCGAAGAATACTTAAACAAAGCCTTAAAAGAGGGAAAATCAATATTAGCAGAAGGAGCGCAAGGCTCTTTATTGGATGTTGATTTTGGTACGTATCCTTACGTAACTTCTTCAAACACAACTGCAGCTGGTGCTTGTACAGGTTTAGGAATTGCACCTAACAAAGTAAAAGACGTTTTCGGGATTTTTAAAGCGTATTCCACTCGTGTTGGTAGTGGCCCTTTCCCAACAGAAGATTTTGAAGAAGCTGGACAAACGATGGCAAAAGTAGGAAACGAATTTGGTTCGGTTACCGGACGTGCTCGTCGTTGTGGTTGGTTAGATTTAGTAGCTTTAAAATATGCCGTTCAAGTTAATGGTGTAACACAATTATACATGATGAAAGGCGATGTTCTTTCTGGATTTGATTCTTTACAAGTTTGCACTGCTTACAACTACAAAGGGCAACAAATTAAACATTTACCCTACAATATTGAACCCGAAAATGTTACTCCTGTTTTCACAGAAATGAAAGGTTGGAAAGCAGATTTAACAGGAATGACAACATATGATGAATTACCGAAAGAATTAAAAACATATATCGAGTTTATTGAAAAAGAAGTCGAAGTACCAATCAAAGTAATCTCAGTTGGTCCAGATAGAAAACAAACGATAATGAAATAAACACCAAAAACGCTTTCAATTGAAAGCGTTTTTTTTATCTTTACTAAAATCAATCATCAAAATAATGAAAAAAATAGCATTTTTATTTCTTTTAATAATTATCTCATCATGTTCAGATGACACAGATGACAATGTTATCCAAAATCAAAATCGAGAATTAACAATCTTAAAAGTTGATTTTTTAACCCATACCTTTGAAGGTGGAAATAGCTTTGAATTTAACAACATTGCTATGACAAACACTTTACCTATTGAAGAAATTTATGTAGCTCCTAGTGATTTTGGAAATTACACTCTAAAATATACTCCTACAAACGAAGTAATTTTTGATGGCCCAATCGCCTGGATGGGAGGTTCTTATGACTTACCTTTAGATTTTGATTCATCTGATTATGAAACTACCACATTAAATCCAACAATCGATTTAAATGAAATAGAATATTTCATGCCTACTGCAGATATTTTGGCAGGCGAAGGTTACACTAATTTCGATTACGCTAATGTTTGGAATTCCATTAAAAACCTTCAAGTTACCAATGATTGTCTAAATAATAATGGAAAAATTGGATTTGTTCTTTACACACCCGGATTAGGTTTATTTCAACCCGAAAATGCTTATTGGTTAGTAATTCTTTACAAGTAAACTAATTTTCAAATACTATGAAGTGATAAAATATTCTTAATTATCAGTGGCTTTTATAGTTTTTACTTAAATTTGGCTCAAAATAATTTTAAGTTGAAAAACACATTTTTTTATATAGCCTTTTTGTTGCTGACAGTAAGTTTTTTATCAGCACAAGAAAAGAAAAAAATCATCATTGAAAACTCCGATTTCGTAGATATGAATCAGACCGAAATTCCTGGAGCTACTGTATTTACAGGAAATGTTCGTATCATTCACAATGGAGTTAAAATGTTTTGCAACAAAGCTTATCATTTTAAAAGTGAGAATTATGTAAAAGCATTTGGAAATGTTCAAATGAACCAAGGCGATACTATCACAATGAATAGTAAATATGCTGAGTACAATGGTGATAAAGAATTTGCTTTTGCTACAGGAGATGTTGTGTTACGCTCACCAGAATCAACTTTAACAACTGATACGGTATATTTCGACAAAAAAAACCAAGAGGCATTTTATAACACTTACGGCACTATTCGTAATAAAGAAAATACATTGAGAAGCAAATCGGGTCGTTACTACGTAAATCAAAAAAAATACAAATTTACCACTGCCGTTACCGTTACAAATCCAGAAAGTAACATCAAAACAAACAACCTTGATTATTATGAAAATTCAGGCCATGCCTATGTTTTTGGACCTTCAACTATTACAAACAAAGGAAATATAATTTATACCGAAAACGGGTTTTACGATACAACAAATAACATCGGTAAACTTTCCAAAAACTCCAAAATTACGCTCGATAATAAGATTATTGAAGGTGATGATTTGTATTACGATCGAAAGAAAAACTATTCTAGAGGTATTAACAATGTAAAAATTACCGATACCATCAACAAAGTAATCGCAACAGGTCATTATGCTGAATTATATCGCAATGCTGCCACCAAAAAAGATTCAATGATTTTAACAAAAAAGGCATTAGTAAAAACTTTGGTTGAAAAAGATACAATGTACATGCATGGAAAAAAAATAATAGTTTCGGGGCCACAAGAAAATAGAATAATTCGAGCTTTTAACAATGTTCGATTTTACAAATCTGATATGAGTGGAAAATGCGATTCTTTATGGTCAAACAATAAAACCCAACTTACAAAACTTATTGGAAAACCAATCCTTTGGAACAATGAAAACCAAATGACAGGAGATGTAATGCATTTAATTGGGAATAATAAAACACAAAAATTAGATTCATTAAAAGTACTGAACAATGCCTTTATTATTCAAAAAGATAGCCTTAGCCAAAATGGGTACAACCAAATAAAAGGAGTAAATCTTTATGGGAGATTTATTGATAGCAAATTAAAAGAAGTTGATGTAGTAAAAAACGCTGAAGTTATTTATTACATGTATAATGATGCTAATGAATTCATTGGAATTAACAAAACCGTTTGTAGTAAAATCAATCTAGAATTAGAAGAAAATAAAATTGATGCGATAACTTTCTTTACCAAAACAGATAGTCATATTTACCCAGAAAGTGAATTCCCAGAAAACGCTAGAAAACTAAGAGGCTTTAATTGGCGAGGTGATGAACGGATTTTATCTAAAGATGCTATTTTCCCAGCAGATGAAATAGCGTTAGATGATAAAATTCAGGTAGAAGCTAAAAAGAAAGCAGTTGCCGCTCAAAAACCTATGGAAATTCAAAAAGAAACACTAGAGTTTGATAAAAACACTAAAGTTGAAGATAAAAAAATCAACAAAAACCCTGAATCAAAAAAGAAAATAACCACAAAAAAATAATAATCAGTCTATGATTGAAGATTTTTTTAAATACCAAGCACAAACCTCACCTCACCCATTAGCTATGGAAATTTCCCATGCAAAGGGTTCTTATATTTATGACACCGAAGGCAATGCCTATTTAGACATGGTAGCTGGAGTTTCTGCAAATACATTAGGGCATCAACCAAAACGGGTTCATGATGCTATAAAAAAACAACTAGACACTTATTCTCATGTAATGGTTTATGGCGAATATGCCCAACATCCAGCTACAGAATTGTGTAAATTATTGGCTAAAAATCTTCCTTATCCACTAACGAAAACATATCTGGTAAATTCAGGAACGGAAGCCATTGAAGGCGCATTAAAATTAGCACGCCGTGTAACAGGAAGAAGTCAATGGATTTCATGCCACAATGCTTATCATGGTAATACCATGGGGAGTATGAGTGTGATGGGATTTGAAGAACGCAAACAAATTTTTCGACCTTTGATTCCTGATGTCGATTTCATTACGTTCAACAATGAAGTAGATTTAGAAAAAATTACTACTCGAACTGCTGGAGTTTTATTAGAAACGATTCAAGGTGGTGCTGGATTTATCGAACCACAAAATGATTTTCTTAAAAAAGTACGTCAACGATGTGATGAAGTGGGTGCCATAATGATATTAGACGAAATTCAACCCGGATTTGGACGTACAGGAAAACTTTTCGGATTTCAAAACTATGATGTTGTCCCTGATGTAGTGGTAATGGGAAAAGGAATGGGTGGCGGAATGCCTGTCGGAGCTTTTACTGCCTCTGAAAAAATGATGGATTTATTAAGCCATGATCCAAAACTTGGTCATATCACGACTTTTGGCGGACATCCTGTCATTGCGGCAGCGAGTTTGGCAACATTACAAGAAATAACGGAGACCAATTTAATGCAAGAAACTTTAGAAAAAGAACAACTTTTCAAAAAGCTTTTAGTACATCCGTTAATCAAAGAAATTCGAGGCCGCGGACTTATGTTAGCGGCAATGACCGATGCTCCTGAGATTACTAATGAAGTAATTTTACGTTGTCATAAAAGAGGTGTTATTTTATTCTGGCTTCTTTTCGAAGGTTGTGCTATTCGCATAACACCTCCATTAACCATTAGTAATGAAGAAATTACAAAGGGTTGTGGCATTATTCTTGATGTGCTTAATGAAGTAGAAAAAGAAATAAAACAAAATATTTTACAAAAGGCTTAATTTTAATTTCAAAAAGAGGTAATAATTGTTAATTATTTTGTTTAAAACAATTCCTTTAGAAACCTACTTCCCCAATATAAATCCTTAATTTTATTTAGGATAAAATCATAAAATGAAGCGCTATGAATTTGAGCAACGAAGAAGAAGAAAACAGCTTATCCTTATCTAAATTTGAATCCATGTTAAAAACTAATAAAGTTTTTTTCTTTGATTCAGAAGAGTTTGAAGATATCATTCTTCATTACATGGATACAGGCCGATTAAATTTAGCTAAAAGAGCGCTGAAATTAGGTTTAGAACAACATCCTAAATCTACGGGATTAAAATTAGTTCAAGTAGAGATGTTGGTTTATGAAGACAAACTCGATATTGCTGAAAAATTGCTAAACGAGTTATATGCTATCGAACCCACTAATGAAGAAATCTATATTCAAAAAGCCAATATCTGTTCTAAAAGAGACGAACATGAAAAGGCTATTTCTCATTTAAAAACAGCCTTAAAATATACAGATGATTATGCTGATGTCTATTCGATGATAGGAATGGAATATCTTTTCATGGATAATTTAGAAATGGCTAAAGAAAATTTTATTAAGTGTTTAGATGAAGATACAGAGGATTATTCTGCATTATATAATGTTGTATATTGTTTTGATTTCCTTGACCAAAATGCAGAAGCGATTGTTTATCTAAGCCGATTTATTGATAAAAATCCCTACAGTGAAGTAGCTTGGCATCAATTAGGAAGACAATATTATGCCTTGAAAAACTACGAAAAAGCAGTTTGGGCATTCGATTATGCTACATTAATCGATGACACCTTTCTAGGAGCTTACATGGAAAAAGCAAAATCGTTAGAAAAACTAAAAAAATATCAAGAAGCAATTGACTGTTACAATGTTACATTAGAATTAGACGATCCTTCTTCATTTGTTTTACTTCGCGTTGCTAAATGTTATGAGCGTTTAGGCAATAATGAATTTGCATTAAATTACTATTTAAAAACAGTTCATGAAGATCCTTTACTAGATAAAGGGTGGATTGCAATCACTGACTTTTATATTCGTCAAAAAAACTTCCAAAAGGCACTTTATTACGTGAATAAAGCTTTAGGAATAGATAATGATAATTCAATGTATTGGAAACGATTTGCAGCTGTAAATAGTGCTTTGCAATATTTTGAAGAGGCAGAATATGGATACAGAAAAGCTTTTGAGTGTGGTGATATTAATTTAGATACTTTTACACTATGGACTGACGTTCTTCAACACCTTGGCGAATTTGATACTGCCATCGAAATTCTCCAAGAAGCTAATCTAGTACTACCAAATGAATATGAAATTGAATATCGATTAGCCGGATTATATTTCTTGACAGAAAATTCCAGTAAAGGCAATCTTCATCTAGTGAACGGAATGAAATTAGAACTAAAACATTTATCTTTGTTCCAAGAATTATTCCCTAGCGTTTGGACAAAAACCGAGGTTCTAAGCACTATCGAAAAATTTAAAACAAGAAAAAAACAATAATGGAATTAGTAACTTTTCTACTAGAATTTTTAAAAGACCCTTTAACCGTAATCCAAGAATTAATTCATCAATACGACAACCTAATCTACTTTATTTTATTTATGGTTGTCTTTGTTGAAACAGGTTTTGTAGTGATGCCCCTACTCCCTGGCGATTCAATGTTGTTTGCTATTGGTGTAATTGCTGCAACTACAGGTCAATTAAGTATTGCAATTATAATTCCACTACTAATCGTAGCCGCGCTGTTAGGCGATAACCTTAACTATTTTGTGGGTAATAAATTTGGAGTATTCATTAAACAAAAGGAAAAAATACTTTTTTTAAAAAAAGAATATATAACTCAGACAGAAACTTTCTTTGAAAAAAATGGTGGTAAAGCCGTTATTATGGCTCGTTTCGTTCCTATTGTTCGTACCATTGCCCCATTTGTTGCAGGTGCTGGAAGCATGAAATATTCTAAATATATTTTCTTTTGTATTACTGGAGCTATCATTTGGGTCACTAGTATTACTTTTTTAGGCTATTTCCTAGGACAAGTTCCGTGGGTTAAGGCTAATTTTGAAAAAGTCGTTTTAGCTATTATTATTATTTCAGTTTTGCCAATTTTCATTAAAATGTTAAAAAAGAAAGAGTCAAACAATCTTCAGGCTTAAAACATTTTAATTCTTAAACAATTACATAAACCAAAATCTCAAAATTTTAAACAACTTACAATCCAAATGGAAATTATTGATTTTTTATCTGCCTTTTTAAATGATCCTTTAACTGTAATCCAAGATTTAATTCATAAATACGATTATTTAATTTATTTTATTTTATTCTTAGTAATTTTTGTTGAAACAGGCTTTGTTGTAATGCCTCTATTACCCGGCGATTCGCTTCTCTTTGCTATTGGTGTTATTGCTGCTTCAACTGGACAATTAAGCATGGGAATCATAATCCCTTTGCTTATAGTTGCAGCACTATTAGGTGATAATTTAAATTATTTTGTGGGTAATAAATTCGGAAATCTAATCAAACAAAGAAAAAAAATATTATTCCTTAAAAAAGAATATATTACACATACTGAAACTTTTTTCGAAAAAAACGGTGGAAAAGCAATCATCATGGCACGTTTTGTACCTGTACTAAGAACAATTGCTCCTTTTGTAGCTGGTGCTGGTAGTATGCCTTATTTAAAATACATCGTGTTCTGTGTTCTAGGAGCTTTTATTTGGGTAACCAGTTTAACTTTTCTTGGCTATTTCCTTGGTCAAGTAGTATGGGTTAAAGAAAACTTTGATGCTGTGATTTTAATTATTACCATTTTATCTGTGTCACCTGTAATAATCAAAGCGTTAAAAAAGAAATTTGCAAAAAACTAAACTTTAAAAAACTTTAACTTAAGTTATAACAGAAAAATCTCACTAAATTTGTTATTCAACATTTAATATTTTTTAAAATGAAAAAGAAACAAAAAAAACAGTTGAAATTTGGCTTAATAGGTCGAAATATTAACTATTCTTTTTCAAAAAAATACTTTAGCGAAAAGTTTGAAATAAGTCATTTTGATAATTGTGAATACAAAAACTACGATATCGAAAGCATAAGAGAATTTCCAAAAATTATTTCTGAAGTTAAACGATTGAAAGGTTTAAATGTCACCATTCCATACAAAGAGGAAATCATTCCTTTCTTGAATAAATTATCAAAAACAGCCCAAAAAATTGGAGCAGTTAATTGCATAACGATTTCTAAAAATAAAAAACTTAAAGGTTATAATACAGATTATTACGGATTTAAAAAATCAATAAAGCCTTTATTAAAAGAATACCACAAGAAAGCTTTAATTTTAGGAACTGGCGGAGCAAGTAAAGCTGTTGCTTACGCTTTACGAACTTTAAAAATCGAATATGATTTTGTTTCTAGAACTGCTGACGAATTTCAATACAAATACGAAGAATTAGATGCTTCCATCTTTGAAGAATATACGATTATCATCAACACCACTCCAGTAGGAACACATCCAAATGTGGACGATTGTCCGAATTTAGACTATAGTTTGTTTACTAAAAAACACATTGCTTACGACTTAATTTACAATCCAGAAGAAACCGCATTTTTAAAAAAGGCTAAAGCACAAGGCGCCGTGACTAAAAACGGCTACGAAATGTTGGTTTTACAGGCGGAAAAGGCTTGGAAGATTTGGAATGAGTAGGTTTTCTTAAACGCAAAGACGCAAAGGTTTACGCAAAGTTCGCAAATGTTTTTCACGCACAGTTTGTCATGCTGATAAGCATATCTTTTATGTCATCCTTACGGGATTTTTTCTATTCATTTCATTAAATTACTAGAATATCATGCCTAACGGCATTTAAGAAGAAACTTTTGAAAAAGTACAAAACCAAAACTTCTTCAAAAAACCACTCCCAAGAAAGCCATTTGATGGCAATCTAACCCCGATAGTAGCGACATCCCGTCTTTAGCGGATATAGCGGAACGCGGGAAAATGGAAAACAAGAAAGCCTAAAACACTCGTTTCAAAGAAAATAAGCGATTATTAGTCAATTTTTTTTGAATTTTCGGAGTGCTTTAGTATCTTCACACCATATTAGTAACCTTAAGCATTTACACAATGTCAGAAGCAACACATGATAACCTGCACAACGCAGATGGACAAGACCAAATGGAACAATTAGATGGTGTTACCACTATTAGTCAATCGGTATTAGAGGAAATAGACAATTCTAATGCAGAAGAAAGCGAAGATGATTCGATAAAAGAAAAGCACGAAATTCCAGTTTTGGATTACGATGCGATGTCGATGGAAGCCTTAACCGATGAACTGGAAAAATTAGTCAACAACGAAAAAGTAATGGCGATTAAAGACCATGTAGAAGGCATTAGAAAAGCTTTTTCGGACAAATACCACCATTTTATAGACGAGAAAAAAGAGGAATTCTTAGCTCAAAACAACGAAGAAGGTTTAGATTTTGAGTATCACTTCCCTTTAAAAAATAAGTTTGATGGTATTTACAACGCGTACAAAGCAAGTAAAGCGAAACACTTCAAACAATTACAAAACAATTTAGAACAGAATTTCGCGGTTCGTGAAAGCTTAATCGAAGAGTTGAAAAACTTAATCGATTCTGGTGATTCGAGCATTAGCGATATGTTCAAAAAGGTAAACGAAATTCGTGAGCGATGGAAAAATGCGGGTGCGATTCCAAGAGACAAATACAATATCTTGTGGAACAACTACCATTTTCACATGGAGCGTTTTTACGACATCATGCACTTAGACAAAGAAGCGCGTGATTTAGACTTGAAAAACAATTTAGAGCAAAAACAATTAATCATTGCTAAAGCCAAAGAATTGTTGAACGAAACTGACGTAATGAAAGCGTTCCGCGAATTGCAATTATTACACCGCGTTTGGAAAGAAGAAATTGGTCCAGTAGATCGTGAACACAGAGAAGTGATTTGGAACGAATTCAGCGAAATCACCAAACAAATGCACGATAAACGCGAAAGTTTATATGCTGAAGCTAGAGCTAAAGAATCAGACAACTTAGCGGTGAAAAACGAAATCATATCTCAAATTATTGTTTTAGGAAACGAGAAAATCGATTCGCACAGTGGATGGCAAGAGCAAATTCAGAAAATGGAAGCATTACGTGAAGCGTTCTTTAAAGCAGGAAAAGTGCCAGCGGAAGTAACTGAGGAAACTTGGGCTAACTTTAAAAATGCGGTTCGTTCTTTTAATGCGAACAAAAATGTTTTCTATAAAGACATCAAACACGAACAACACGAGAACTTAAATAAAAAATTAGCGTTAGTTGAAAAAGCTAAATCATTAAAAGACAGTGCTGATTTCGCGGCTACAACTCCAATTATGAAGAAAATTCAGGACGATTGGAAGAAAATTGGACATGTGCCACGAAAATATTCAGATAGTGTTTGGAAAGACTTTAAAGATGCGTGTAATGCATATTTTGATAGAATGCATGAAGCAAGAAACGCGGAAACTAGTGAAGAAGTAGAAGCATTTGAAAAGAAAAAAGCATTTTTAGAAGAATTGAAATCATTCACTTTAACTGGCGAACACAAAGCGGATTTAGATGCCATAAAAGCTCACATTGCGACTTGGAAAACTTTTGGAAAAGTACCTTTTAACAGAAGACATATTGAAGGAAAATTCAATAAGATTTTAGATGCCTTGTTTGAAAAACTAAGTATGTCTAAAAAAGATACCGAAATGATGCGTTTTAACAATCGCTTAGAGCAATTAGTAGAAGGTGACGACCGCAGAGCTTTGGAACAAGAGCAATTCTTTATCAGAAAGAAAATCGACGAAGTACAAAGCGAAATTTTCCAATTAGAGAACAACATTCAGTTTATTAGCAGTAGTTCGAAAGGTGAAAATCCTTTTATCAAAGAAGTTCAAAAAAGCATTGAACGCCACAAAGACGACTTGAAACTATGGAAAGAAAAATTACAGCAAATTAAAAATATGTAATTGGAAATCCCGAGTTAAGGCTCGGGATTTTTTTAAAAAATTTTCAAATGAAAAACATCCTTATTTTTTTCACTTTTTTTATTACTAATTATTCACTAAGTCAAATTAATTTAAAAGATTCTACTTTTCAAGCTATTGGATATTGGGATTTAAACGAGGAGCAACAATATAAAATTACCCATTCCAAATACAAAGTTACTGGTAATGATTCCATTTTAAAAAGCAGATTAGACTTTAGACTGAATATAAAAATTACTGACTCAACAGCTAACTCTTATACAATTGAGTGGCTATATTCTGACTTTAAAACCAATATTAAACATCCACTACTTTCAAAAATCATCTCTTTAAATGAAAATAGAAAAATTATTTTCAAAACAGATGAAATGGGAGGTTTCAAAGAAATTTTAAATTTAGAAGAATTAACTAGAGATTATCAAAAGACAATTGATATACTTAAAAACGAAATTTCAAAGTCCGATAATGAGTTAGTTGAATTAATAAAAAAAATTGAAACCTTATATATAGGAAAATTGGCTGTAAATAACACGACTATTAAAGACATTAATCAATTTTATAATTTTCATGGTGGGGCGTATAAATTAAATGAAACCGTTGAAGGTAATTTAAAACTAGACAACCTTTTAGGGGGAGAGCCGTTTGACGCAAAAGTTTATGTTGAATTAACCGAAATTTCCGAAGATAATGATTTTGTAGTGCTTTTACTTGAACAATATGTTGATCAAGAACAACTTGCTAAAGAAGCTATACGATTTGGAGAAAAAATAAGTGAACAAAAAATAAGTGCTAATGATAAAAAAAACATCGAAAACTTAGAACATAGCATAATATTAACCACATCCATACATAATTCCGGTTGGCCTTTATACTCAATGCAAGTAACAAATGTAAGTTTAGATGGAAATAGTAACGTTGAAATTAGAGAAATTGAAATTATTTTAGACGAAAATTAAAAAGGTAAATCAATTTATTTTTCTAACATGACAATCATTTTCATAACACACTAATATACAGTCTTTACAAAACTTCCTAATCGTTGTGTTTATTTTACCGATTTCAGCTCCAAAGGAACTAAAAAAAGTGAATGCAACTATTTAAAATACCATTAGGCATGAAATATGGGTAACTTTAAAGTAAAATAGCTGGTAAAATCCCGTAGGGATTACATAAAAGAGATGCTTAAGCATGACAAACTGAGTGGAAAAACTTTGCGTGCTTTGCGAAACAACTTAGCGCCTTTGCGTTTAAATACTCAAACAAGTTGAGCCTAACAAACTAAACGTTAAAACTGAACACTGCGTCTGACCACTGAACACTACAACTTCTTCGCTTCTTCCCAAAAAACATCCATTTCAGCTAGCGTCATATTCATTAAAGGTTTGCCTAATTCGGTGGCTTTGCTTTCTAAATATTGGAAACGTTTAATGAATTTTTTATTGGTGCGTTCTAAAGCGTCTTCTGGGTTTACTTTTAAGAATCTTGCGTAATTTATCATGGAGAATAAAACGTCGCCAAATTCGGCTTCTATTTTGTCTTGGTTGCCGGCTTGTACCTCAACTTGAAGTTCGTTTAGCTCTTCTTGTACTTTGTCCCACACTTGATGCGGTTCTTCCCAATCAAATCCAACACCTTTAACCTTATCTTGAATGCGGCTTGCTTTTACTAATGCTGGTAAACTTTTTGGCACACCTTCTAAAACGGATTTTTTACCTTCTTTGAGTTTTAGTTTTTCCCAATTTTGCTTTACTTCTTCTTCATCAGCCACTATCACATCGCCATAAATATGTGGATGACGATCGATTAATTTATCACAAATGGAATTTGCTACATCGCCAATATCAAACGCATTGGTTTCGCTTCCAATTTTCGCATAAAATACAATGTGTAACAATACATCACCCAACTCTTTCTTGATTTCCTGCAAATCGTTATCTAAAATAGCATTGCCTAATTCGTAGGTTTCTTCAATCGTTAAATGACGTAGACTTTGAAGCGTTTGCTTTTTATCCCACGGACATTTTTCGCGTAAATCGTCCATGATATCTAAAAGGCGGTTGAAAGCTTGTAATTGTTGCTGGCGTGTGTTCATTTTGGAGTTGAATTGTTAAATTGTTGAATCGTTAAATTGAGATGCTGAAACGAGTTCAGCATGACAAATTAGATGTAAAAATAAAAAATCCCACGTGGAAAACGCAGGATTTTAAAGTATAATTTTTTCAATGCTTATTCAGCAGCTGGAGTTTCTTCTTCTTGTTTTACTTCTTTTGATAACGCTTCTACAGAAACAAATCCTTTAGGTTGTAACAAATTGTACCAATTTAAGATTTTTTTAATGTCAGACGTATATACTCTGTCTTCGTCAAATTCTGGTAAAACTTCTCTGAAATACGTTTTTAATTTTGCATCGTCTTCTTTGTGAGACATTGCTAAACCATCGTTTTCTTTAGTAGCAATTGCTTTGAATACTTCTGTTAAACGTACCTCTTCTGAATAAGTATATACTGCAATTTCTGATAACAAACTTACGTTTGCTCTCATTCCAACAGTAATTTTCTTTCCGTCTAATAAAGACTCTGCAACAAATCCTGTACGTGTTTGAATTTTTAATTCATATAAACCTGGTTTCCCAGAAATAGCTAATATTTTTTGAATGCTCATTGTTCTTACTAATTAAGGTTGGCAAATATATTATTTTAAAGTAAAAAGTGAAACGTAAAAAGTAAAAAGTTTAAAGAAAAACTGAATACTAAAAACTGAACACTGAATACTGTAATTAACGTCCTTTTTTGTTAACAAATTTCATTTTATAATCAGGTCTTGCTTTACCATCCATGATGTTTTGCAATTTTTTCCCAATTAATTTCTTTTTCAACATCGACAAGTGATCAGTAAATAAAATACCTTCAATGTGATCGTACTCATGTTGGATAACACGAGCGATTAAACCATCATATACTTCGGTCTTCTTATTAAAATCTTCGTCCATGTATTCAATTGTAATTGTGTCATGACGAAAAACATCTTCACGCACATCTGGTATACTCAAACAACCTTCGTTGAATCCCCAAATATCACCTTCTTCTTTGATGATTTTGGCATTAATAAACGTCTTTTTGAAGTCTTTCATTAAAGCTGCTTCTTCTTTAGAAACGTCATCACTATCTGCAAAAGGTTCGGTATCAATAACAAACAAACGAATAGGTAACCCAACTTGTGGAGCCGCCAAACCAACGCCATGTGCATGATACATAGTGTCATACATGTTCGCAATTGTTTCTTTAAGATTCGGATATTCTGGCGTAATGTCCTCCGCTACTTTACGTAAAACTGGTTCACCGTATCCGTATATTGGTAAAATCATAAACTTGAAATTAAGGGTACAAAAATAGTAAAATATACAGATAATAAAACTGTTATAACAAATAAATAACAATTTAAACTAAAGATTTAAAATCTTTAAAATTAATTTTAAAAAGATATTTTATCTTTATTTTGTGATTTAATAAATAATTTTATTTAGTTTTGCCGAAATTTTAAAAGAAATGACCATTAAAATTGAGCAAACGAATTCTCAACATTTGATTTTCTGCGAAGCCATCATAGAAGAAATGGAACTTTCGGCAAAAATGAGAGGAACAGGAATCGCAAAGCGTTCGATAGAATATTTAAATAAAAAAATCATAGACGGAAATGGAATTATCGCCCTTACCGAAGAAAACGAATGGGCAGGATTTTGTTATATCGAAACGTGGAGTCATGAAAAATTTGTAGCCAATTCAGGATTGATAGTAGCGCCAAAATTTAGAAAACACGGACTAGCTCGTAAAATCAAACAAGCTATATTTTCATTGTCTCAAAATAAGTTTCCAAATGCTAAAATCTTTGGTCTAACTACGGGTTTAGCAGTGATGAAAATCAATAGTGAATTGGGCTACGAACCCGTAACTTATTCCGAATTAACACAAGATGAAAACTTTTGGAACGGATGCAAAAGCTGTATCAATTATGAAATTTTAATCGCAAAAGAAAAGAAAAACTGTTTGTGCACAGCCATGTTGTACGAACCAAAAGTAGCATTAATACCAAATGAAGAAAACCATGAAAAAAGTAGTTTTAGCTTATAGCGGAGGATTAGACACTTCGTTTTGTGCCGTTTATTTATCTAAAAAATTAGGATACGAAATTCACGCAGTAACTGTAAATACAGGTGGATTTTCAGTTGAAGAAATAAAAGACATTGAAAGACGCGCTTTGAATCTTGGTGTCCATTCTTATACGTGTATTGATGCCGTAAAAAATTATTATGATACTTGTGTAAAATTCTTGATTTATGGAAATGTTCTAAAAAACAATACCTATCCGCTTTCTGTAAGTGCTGAACGAACCATTCAAGCTAAATCGATTGCTGATTTTGCTAAAAAAATCAATGCTGATGCAGTAGCTCATGGAAGTACTGGCGCTGGAAATGATCAAGTGCGTTTTGATGTAATTTTTAATATTCTTTGTCCTAATATCGAAATCATCACGCCAATTCGTGATTTGAAACTTTCTAGAGAAGCCGAAATGGAATTTTTAAAAGAAAATCAAGTAGAAATGAATTTCGAAAAAGCGTTGTATTCTGTAAATAAAGGGCTTTGGGGAACTTCTGTTGGCGGAAAAGAAACTTTAACATCTAATCAACATTTACCTGAAACCGCTTTTCCATCGCAATTAGAAAAATCAGAAGCAGACAAAACCGAAGTGATTTTACATTTCAAAGAAGGAGAAATCTTCGGAATTAACGATACTATTTTCTCTCATCCAAGTGATGCTATTTTGCATTTAGAAAAGTTAGCCGCTCCTTTCGCTATCGGAAGAGATATTCACGTGGGGGATACCATTGTCGGCATAAAAGGAAGAGTAGGTTTTGAAGCGGCGGCGGCTATGATTATTCTGAAAGCACATCATCTATTGGAAAAACATACGTTATCGAAATTCCAATTGAATTTGAAAAGCCAATTAGCCGATTGGTATGGTAGCTGGTTACACGAAGGTTTGTTCTTAGATCCCGCTTTACGTGATATAGAATCTTTCTTTACCAACACTCAAAAAACTGTCAACGGAAAAGTTACAGTAACGCTTTTACCCTATCGTTTTATCCTTAACGGAATTGAATCAGAAAACGATTTGATGGCATCCAAATTTGGAAGTTATGGTGAAATGAATTTGGGCTGGTCAGGAGAAGACGTAAAAGGATATTCAAAAATAATCAGTAATTCGCTTACCATTTATCATCAGGTGAACGAAGGGAAAATATAAATCAAATGAAATCAAAAATAAAAGTTGGAATAGTGGGAGCTGCAGGTTATACCGGTGGCGAATTGATTCGTTTGCTCTTAAATCATCCAAAAACCGAAATAACTTTCGCATTAAGCAGAAGTCAGAATGGAAAGGAAATCAGCAGTATTCATAGCGATTTAATTGGCGAAACAAATTTGATTTTCACCAATCAATATTCCAATATAATTGATGTTTTGTTTCTGTGTCTCCCACATAAAGAAAGTAAAATTTGGTTGCAAAATAATGAAGTGAATGAAACCATCAAAATCATCGATTTAGGAAATGATTTCAGAATTGACGGCAAATTTGAAAAAGGCAATTTTGTTTACGGTTTACCCGAAATCAATAAGAAAACTATTGAACAGAGTAATTACGTTGCTAATCCAGGTTGTTTCGCTACGGCTATTCAATTAGCGTTGCTTCCACTTGCGAAAGCAAAGATTTTAAAAACAGTTTACACAACCGGAATTACAGGTTCGACTGGTGCAGGACAACAATTGCAAGAGACAACGCATTTTAGCTGGAGAGTTAATAATATTTCGGCTTACAAAACTTTACAACACCAACATGTAGCTGAAATTTGTAAAACGCTAAATAGTTTAAATGTGGAAAAAGTAAACTTAGAATTTGTGCCTTGGCGTGGCGATTTTACTCGGGGAATTTTCTCTAGTTCTACGATTGAAACAAAAATGAGTTTAGAAGAAATTCAAACACTTTATGAAGATTTATACAGGAACAATCCATTTGTGTTTTTGTCTAAAACCAACATCGATTTGAAACAAGTTGTAAACACCAATAAATGTTTGCTGTTTATTGAAAAAGACGAAAATCACGTGGTCATTCACTCCGTTATTGATAATTTATTAAAAGGCGCTTCTGGACAAGCGATTCAAAACATGAATTTGATGTTGGGCTGGGAAGCAACGCTGGGATTAAAATTAAAAGCCTCAGCATTTTAAAAAGAAAAAAATGAAATTATTTGATGTATATCCGTTATTTGACTTAAACTTCATTAAAGCTGAAGGAAGTTATTTATGGAACGATAAAAACGAAAAATATCTAGATTTATATGGTGGTCATGCCGTGATTTCAATAGGTCATAGCCATCCAACTTATGTACAAAAAGTCACGGAACAGTTACAAAAAATTGGCTTTTATTCCAATTCAGTAAAAATTCCAATCCAAGAAGAAGTAGCACTAAAACTAGGTAAAATTTGTGGTTACGAAGACTATTCGCTCTTCATGTGTAATTCAGGTGCTGAAGCCAACGAAAACGCAATTAAACTAGCTTCATTTCACACAAAAAAGAAAAAGAATATTTGCTTCACCAAAGCTTTTCATGGAAGAACTGCGGCTGCTGTTGCGGCAACCGACAACAAAAGTATTATTGCGCCAACGAATGAGACGGACAATTTTATTTTTGTTCCATTTAACAACACAACTGCGTTAGAGGAAACATTTAAAAATCACGAAATTTCTTCGGTAATTATTGAAGGAATTCAGGGTGTAGGCGGTGTTCAAATTCCGGAAGTCGACTTCTTAAAAAAAATAAGAAGTTTATGTGATGAACATGAAGCGGTTTTCATTTGCGATGAAATTCAATCGGGTTATGGAAGAACAGGAAAGTTTTTTGCTCATCAACATGCCCAAGTTCAAGCTGATATCATAACAATTGCGAAAGGAATGGGAAATGGTTTTCCGGTTGGTGGCGTTTTAATTGCTCCTAAATTTCAAGCCAAGCATGGTTTATTGGGAACCACTTTCGGCGGTAACTATTTGGCTTGTGCTGCATCACTTGCCGTTTTAGAAACCATCGAAAAAGAAAACCTATTACAAAATGCAACAGATTTAGGAAACTACTTGTATGAAGAGTTAAAAGACGATCCGTTAATTCACGAAATCCGTTACCAAGGTTTAATGTTTGGCATCGAACTAAAAGTTTCTTGTGCGCCATTACGAAACAAATTGCTGAGTGAATTCAATATTTTAACTGGAAATGCTTCGTGCCCAAAAACATTGCGAATTCTTCCTGCTTTAAACATTACAAAAACCGAGTTAGATGCTTTTATACACGCATTTAAAATTCTATCCAAATCAAATTTATAATCATGAAACGATTTTTCTCTGTAGACGATATAACCAATCTTGATGCATTTATTCAAGAGGCAATCCAAATAAAAAAAACGCCTTTACAAAAAAGCGAATTAGGCAAAGGAAAAACTTTAGGCTTGGTTTTTCTAAATTCAAGTTTAAGAACTAGATTAAGTACTCAAAAAGCAGCTCAAAATTTAGGTTTGAATACCATCATTTTAAATGCCAATCAAGAAGCGTGGACATGGGAATTTGAAGATGGAGCAATTATGAATGGTGGAACTGTAGAACACATCAAAGATGCGGCGCAAGTACTGAGTCAGTATTGTGATATTATTGGTATTCGTTGTTTTGCGGGATTGACTAATAAAGAAGAAGACACTTCTGAAAAGGTATTTTCTTTGTTTGAAAAATATGCGACTGTGCCTATTATTTCCTTAGAATCAGCAACTTTACATCCGTTACAAAGTTTGGCGGATTGCATCACTATTGAAGAGCAGAAACCAATCAATAAGAAACCAAAAGTAGTTTTGACTTGGGCGCCTCACATAAAATCGATTCCACATGCCGTTGGAAATTCCTTTGCTCAATGGATGAACAAAACGGATTGCGAATTTGTAATTACGCATCCAAAAGGATATGAATTGGACCCAAAATTCACTCAAAATGCAACCATTGAATACAATCAAGAAGTAGCACTACAAGATGCTGATTTTGTATATATAAAAAACTGGTCGTCATTTGAAGAATATGGGAAAATCCTAGAAACCGAGGAAGATTGGATGTTAACCCATGAAAAACTAAAAGTTACTAATGATGCCAAAATCATGCATTGTTTGCCCGTGCGAAGAAATGTAGAAGTAAGCGATGAAGTATTAGATAGACCTAATTCTTTAATTTACCAACAAGCCAATAATAGAACTTATGCCGCACAAATTGTGCTTCAGAAAATACTGGAATCAAATGAAAACGCTTAATGTAATAAAAATTGGCGGCAACGTTATCGATGATGAATCAAAATTAAATGATTTCATCCAATCGCTTGCGAGTTTAAACGAACCTTTTATTCTAGTTCATGGCGGTGGAAAATTAGCAACTGATTTGGCTGAAAAACTAAATATCCCACAACAATTAATTGAAGGCAGAAGAATTACAGATGCCGAAACTTTGAAAATTGCGACCATGGTTTATGCGGGTTACATCAACAAAAATATAGTTACGAAACTTCAAAAACACAAAATTAATAGTATAGGTTTATCTGGAACTGATGGAAATTTAATTACGGCAACAAAACGAATTCATCAGGAAATCGATTTCGGATTTGTGGGTGATATTTCAATTGAAAATGTTAATTCAGACTTCTTAGAGTTGCTACTTCAAAATGGATTAAAACCGGTAATCTGCGCTATTACTCACGATAAACAAGGTCAATTATTAAATACAAATGCCGATACTATTGCGAGTGTTTTGGCTTCGGCTTTGGCAACTTCATTTCATGTAAAATTGACGTATTGCTTTGAAAAAAATGGCGTTTTATCGAATCCCGAAGAGGAAAATTCAGTTATTAAAAACTTAGATTGGGAAACGTTTCAAAAATTAAAAGAACAAGGAATTATTAACAAAGGAATGGTTCCAAAAATTAAAAATGCATTTGAGGCTTTGGCAAATGGAGTGAAAGAAATTGGGATTACTTCTTCAGAAAACTTTGCTCATTTTATAAAAAACAATTCACATGAAGGAACAAGAATTACATCATCTTTTTGAGTCGGTTTACAAATTATTGAAAGCATTAATTTCGATTCCTTCGTTCAGTAAAAGTGAAGATAAAACAGCGGATTGTATAGAAAATTTCTTTGTAACATATAACATTCCGACGTATCGAGAAATGAATAACGTGTGGGCATTCAATAAATTTTATGATGCATCCAAACCAACTATTCTGCTAAATTCACATCACGATACGGTAAAACCGAATGCAAGTTATACCCTAAATCCTTTTGAACCAATTGAAAAAGACGGAAAATTATATGGTTTAGGCAGTAACGATGCTGGTGGTTGTTTAGTAAGTCTAATCGCTACTTTTATTCATTTTTACGATAAAGAAAACTTAAACTACAATTTAGTTTTAGCCGCTACTGCTGAAGAAGAGATTTCGGGTGTAAACGGAATCGAATCCATCTTTAAAAAACTTGGTTCTATTGATTTTGCGATTGTAGGTGAACCTACCGAAATGAATTTGGCTATAGCCGAAAAAGGATTATTGGTTTTAGATTGTGTGGCTAAAGGAACGTCTTCACATGCCGCACATCCGAACCATAATAATGCGATTTTGAATGCAATTGAAGATATTCAATGGTTTAACACCTATAAATTTGATAAAGTTTCGGATTTATTAGGCGAAATAAAAATGACGGTTACTATTATCAATAGTGGTACACAACACAATGTAGTTCCCGATTCTTGTCAGTTTACCGTAGATATTCGAACTACTGAAATGTATTCCAACACTGAAATTTTCAACATCATCCAACAAAACATTAAAAGTGAGGTAACTCCACGTTCCTTAAGACTGAATTCCTCCTCAATTCCGCTGTCACATCCTTTTGTACAAGCTGGAATAAAAATAGGAAGAACCTATTACGGTTCGCCAACCTCATCAGACCAAGCGGTAATTCCTTGTCCTTCTCTAAAAATGGGGCCCGGATTATCAACACGTTCGCACAGCAGTGATGAATTTATTTACGTACAAGAAATTAAAGAGGCAATTCAAATTTACCATTCCGTTTTAACCCAAATACTATAGTTATGGTAGAAAAAATATGGCAAAAAAAAGCAAGTGAAAACGCACATCACACTGAAATAGTAGAAAAATTTACCGTTGGAAATGATGTCCAATTTGATTATGCTCTAGCTAAATTCGATGTTTTGGGATCATTAGCCCATTGCGAAATGTTGCATTCCATCCATCTATTAAAAACGGATGAATGGCTTCTCATTGAAATCGAACTTCAAAAAATTTTAGAAGAAATCAAACAAAATCAATTTGTAATTGAATCTGGAATTGAAGATGTGCATTCACAAGTAGAACATTTATTGATTCAACGAATTGGGGAGATTGGAAAGAAAATTCACAGTGGTCGCTCGAGAAATGACCAAGTTCTGACCGATTTAAAATTGTATTTAAAAGCTGAAATTTTAGATATCAAATCACTTATTGAAGCTGTTTTTTCGTCATTAATTCAGTTGAGCAACCAACATAAAGAGGTATTACTTCCGGGTTATACACATTTGCAAATTGCTATGCCTTCTTCGTTTGGATTATGGTTTGGCGCATATGCTGAAAGTTTAGTAGATGATTTAGAATTGCTATTGGCAAGCCACAATATTATCAATAAAAATCCATTAGGTTCAGGTGCTGGCTACGGAACTTCATTTCCATTAAATAGAACGTTAACAACTGAATTGTTAGGGTTTGGAGCATTAAATGTCAATTCGGTTTACGCTCAAATGACTAGAGGAAAATCAGAAAAAGTTATAGCAATGGCAATAGCAGGTTTGGCGGGAACCATTAGTAAATTGTCGTATGACATGTGTTTGTATTTGAATCAAAATTTCGGTTTTATTTCTTTTCCGGATACTTTGACAACGGGAAGTAGTATTATGCCTCACAAGAAAAATCCGGATGTTTTTGAAATTATGAGAGCAAGATGCAATCGAATTCAAGCCTTACCTAACGAATTAATTATACTTACAAACAATCTGCCTTCAGGTTATCACAGAGATGTTCAATTGACAAAAGAGGCTTTATTTCCAGCGATTCAATCTTTGAAAGAATGTCTTGAAATGCTACAATTTATGTTGCAACACATTGAAGTTAAGAAAGATATCGTAAAAGATGCTAAATACAATTATATGTTTAGTGTAGAAAGTGTAAACCAGCAAGTTTTAGAGGGAATTCCGTTTAGAGATGCTTATAAAAACATTGGAATAGCAATTGAAAATCAAGATTTTATCCCAAATCACGAAGTGAATCACACCCATGAAGGTAGTATTGGAAATCTTAGAAATGAACTAATAGAAGAAGCTTTTAAAAGAGTAATAGCTAAATTTAATTAATTCCCTTTTGGCAGCATATAAGCTGTTTCTTTCTTTGCTTCATTCAAAACGATACTGCTGTGATATTGTCCAATATTAGGAATATTTGAAATCACATTTACCACAAAATCATTGTACGATGTAATATCCTCTGCAATGATTTTTAGCATATAATCGTAATTTCCAGACAAACTAATCACTTCTTGAACTTGAGGAATAGCAATTATGGTTTGTTCAAAAGCATCAAGAGCAGCCTTAGATTGTTCTTTCAAAGTAACGTTACAATACACCACGATTTGAACACCAATTTTAAAACGATCTACTAGCGCCACATACTTTGTAATCACTTGGTTTTTTTCCAAATTTTTGATACGCTCATAAGTTGGAGTAAACGAAAGCCCAACACGTTCTCCTATTTCTTTCACCGAAATTGTGGAATCTTGTTGTAAAATTTCTAAAATAGCTTGGTCTTTGGCGTCTAATTGATGTTTCATTCAGTAGTAAAATTGAAAATAAATATACAATTATTTTTTATAATGTAAATAATCTTGAAGCATAATGGTGGCAGCAATTTCGTCAACTAAAGCCTTATTTTGACGTTGTTTCTTTTTTAAACCACTATCAATCATCGTTTGAAACGCCATTTTAGAAGTAAATCGTTCATCTACTCTATCCACCGGCATATCAGGAAAAGCTGATTGAAATTTCACCACAAAAGCATTGATGATTTCGGCACTTTGAGATGGCGTTCCATCCATTTGCTTGGGTTCGCCAATAATAACTCGTTCTACTTTCTCTTTCAAGAAATAGTCTTTTAAAAAAGCAATCGCTGTTTCCGACGAAATGGTAGTTAGCCCAAAAGCAATCATCTGCATTTCATCAGTAACGGCAATTCCTGTTCGTTTGATTCCGTAATCTATGGCTAAAATTCGCATTGTTGATTATTTTGAACAAATATACATTCAATTACTTAATAATTTCAAATTCGGCTAATGTTGCCATTCTAGCTTTGTTTAATTTTAAAGTTTTACCATCAAAATTATAATTATCAGCCATTTCTAAAACTTTAGCTAGTTCTTGTTCGGTTACCATATCTTCACAAGCCATCATGGTGGAAGCTACTTTTGAGAATTCGATACGACTAACCTCTTCTTTTAATTTATAGCTTCCCATCATATTATTACAACCTGCAAAAGCTGAAAATCGTCCATCAGGATTAAAAGTAATTCCAAATTCTCTTTTACTATCTTTATTCTTTTCGATAGTTTTTCCGTATAATTTCAACAAACTCCATTTTGAATTTTTCAATTCAACTTTAGTAACTTCTTTGGTTTTTGTTTCTTCTTTTTGAGCTGGAGCAATTGGTTCCGAAATTTCAATTCTTGATAATTTGTATTTTGAAGCTAAATCACCTTCAATGCGTTTTTCATCAACATCTAAATGAAATAATACATTTTCACCCACAAAATATTGATTTGGTGCAGCTGAACCCGAAAGTGTAATGGTATTTCCAGCTTCATTCCAAGTATATGTTCCTGTCTCTTTAAAAACTTCTTTAGATTTTCCTTTATAAACTATTTCCTTTACATACGAATCTTCTGTCAATGAAATTGTAGTTTCAATAGCCTCACAATCGGCACAAGGTAAACTTCCTTTGTATGTTCCAATGTAATCCAAACTTATTTTTGCATTATGATGATCAATTTGAACTGTTGTTGAATCCATTGGAATTGTTCCTTCTTGTTTTTTCGAATCATTTTTACATGATGTTAATGTTGATGCAATTATTGCTAAACTTAAAAAACTTTTTTTCATGATAATACTCTATTTTGTGATTTCTATAAATTTACAAATTTTATGAATCAAAAACAATTCCAAAAATCATAAAATAGTATCTTTGCTATTCAAATTTTGAAAAACATGACCAATTTACAAGCAACAATAGAACAAGCATGGGAAAATCGTGCTTTATTACAAGAAGAAACTGCTCAAAAAGCCATTAGAGAAGTTATCGAATTATTAGATAGCGGAAAACTTCGTGTAGCTGAACCAGTTGAAAACGGGTGGCAAGTTAACGAATGGGTAAAAAAAGCCGTGGTAATGTACTTCCCAATTCAAAAAATGGAAACTTGGGAATCGGGTATTTTTGAATATCACGATAAAATGTTACTAAAACGTAATTATGCTGAAAAAGGTATTCGTGTAGTTCCAAATGCTGTGGCAAGATATGGTGCTTATATTTCTTCAGGAGTAATTTTGATGCCTAGTTATGTAAACATTGGTGCTTATGTAGATGAAGGTACGATGGTAGATACTTGGGCAACCGTAGGAAGTTGTGCGCAAATTGGTAAGCATGTTCATCTTTCTGGAGGCGTTGGAATTGGTGGTGTTTTAGAACCCTTACAAGCCGCTCCAGTAATTATTGAAGATGGCGCTTTCATAGGTTCAAGATGTATTGTGGTTGAAGGAGTTCACGTTGGAAAAGAAGCGGTTCTAGGTGCTAATGTGTGTTTGACAGGTTCTACAAAAATTATTGATGTAACAGGTGATGAGCCTATCGAATATAAAGGTGTTGTTCCTGCTCGTTCGGTAGTAATTCCTGGAAGCTATACAAAGAAATTCCCAGCGGGAGATTATCAAGTACCTTGCGCGATAATCATTGGACAAAGAAAACCTTCAACAGATTTAAAAACTTCTCTAAATGATGCATTAAGAGAATACAACGTAGCCGTTTAAATAAAATCCTTATAAAATTATTCAAATTCCAATTTGCGATAAAACATGCGCGAATTGGAATTTTTGTTTTAAATCAAAAGTAAAATAAACGTAAATAAATTGTAAATTTTATATGAATGGTTAATTTTGTTGAAAATTACCCTTATGTCAAACTATTTTAGCAGTGTAAAACTATTTTTCAAGCGTTTTTTTGTAGTTCTTTTTATTTACCAAATTTGTCGTTTGTTGTTTTACTTTTTCAATCGAAATGCTTTTGAAAACATTTCTGCTAAAGGCTTTTTAGGCGGTATTCATTTTGATTTATCGGCTATTGCCTACATCAATTTAATTTTTGCACTTTTACATTTTCTTCCTGGTAATTTTAAATACAAACCTAACTACCAAAAGTATTTGAAAACTGGATTCTTTGCAGTTAATTTGATATTCATTTTAACCAATTTTGTTGATTTCGAATATTACAAATTCACCGGCAGAAGAAGTACTTTTGGCATGATTACCGCAAGCGGAATGGAAAATGAAATTGGCGGATTAATCTTTTCCTTCTTAATTGAATTTTGGTATTTACCACTTCTTGCATTTGTTTTAGGAATACTATTCTGGAAAGCAACTCCAAATTTAAAACCTGCAACCGAACAAAGTGCAAATTGGTCACAAATAGCGAAACAATATGGCATGTTTGTGCTTTTAATGGGATTTGTTTTCCTGTTAGGCCGTGGTGGTGTACAAAAAAAACCAATTAAAATTGTGGATGCAGTAAATTATGGTTCTATCAATCAATCTGCGTTAGTTTTAAATACGCCTTTTTGTATCTTAAAAACCCTTGGCAAAAAAGAAACTTTAGAATCTCCAAAATACTTTTCAGAAACCGAATTAAATCAAATTTTCAATCCAATTACGGAAATTACTTCAACTGAAAATCCAAACAAAAAAAATGTAGTAATTATAATTTTAGAAAGTTTTGGACGAGAAAATATCCAACGCGGACAAACGCCTTTTCTGGATGGATTAATTGAAAAATCTTTATTTTTTGAAAATGGTTTTGCCAACGGAAAACTATCAATAGATGCTGTTCCTTCTACGCTTTCGAGTATCCCTAGTTTGATGAATACTTCATTAATTACGTCAAGTTATTCGATTAACGAAGTGTATGGTTTGCCAAAAATTTTAAAAGATAACGGATATCAAACTGCGTTTTTTCATGGTGCTTTTAACGGAAGTCAGAATTTTGATCAATATTGTAAAGTGGCGGGTTTTGATAATTATTTTGGAAAGAATGAATACGTTGGTCCAGAAGCATTTGACGGAAGATGGGGCATTTTTGACGAGGAATTTATGCAATATTTTTCAGGTAAAATGACCGAATTTAAACAACCTTTTTTTAGTACAATTTTCACCATTTCATCTCACAATCCTTACATAGTTCCCGAAAAATACAAAGGAAAATTCCCAAAAGGTAACGCTAAAATTCATGAAAGTATTGCTTATTCTGATTATGCTTTGAAACGTTTTTTTGAAACGGCTTCACAACAAGAATGGTACAAGAATACTTTGTTTGTAATCACGGCAGATCATACTTCATCAGAACCTACTGAGAAAAAATTCAAAACAAATGTTGGGAAATTTAGAGTACCGATATTATTCTTTGATCCTTCAAATCCTTCTATGGTTGGAAAAAATCTAAAGAATTTACAACAAATTGACATTATGCCATCGATTATTGATTATTTGAATATCGATAGTAAAATGATTACATATGGTAAATCGTATCAATCTGAAAAAGATTTTGTAGTGTATTATTTAGACAACATTTACCATTATATTTCAGGTGATTATTACTTAGCTTTTGATGGAAAAAAATCGTTAGGATTATATAATTTCAAGAAAGATGAATTATTAAAAACCAATTTAATCAAAACCGAAAAAGCAAAAGCAACCGAAATGGAAACGTTCATAAAAGCGTATATTCAATCGTTTAACGAGCGAATGATTGAAAATAAACTAACGCTTCAATAATTTTTCTTGACGTTGTAATTTCAGTAATTTGGCGTATTTCATGTGCGAGAAAAATCCTTGGATTAAAGCGATTGTAATTCCATCAATGCCGTTGAAAATGCCTTTTTTGAAGAAATAACATCTAATAAAAGCAATTAATCCATTAATCACAGGTTTCATAGCTCCTACTCTTTTTCCTTGATCAAAAAGTTGTTGGGCATGCCAAGTAGAATATTGGTTTTTCTTTGCTATAATTTGCTCAAAAGATTCCCAACCGTAATGTAAAATATGAACGGCTACTTTTTTCTCGTTAGTAGTTTCAATTTTTTGATGCACTTTAGCTTCGGAAGGTTTTGCAGTTTTCTTATTAAAAAAACGCACTTTATGATCGGGATACCAACCTGAAAAATCGATTAATTCATCGGCTAAAAAGTTTTTAACTCGAAACGAAAAAGCATCGTAATTCCCTTCTAAATATTTCCCTTTTAAGATAAATTCTTTGGCATCTTTATCTAAAAATTCGTCAGCATCTAAATTCAAAATCCAATCGTTTTTGCAAAATGGCAATCCGTGTGTGCGTTGTGGACCATCGCCAAGAAATTTTTGAGAAATTACTTTTGCTCCTTTTTCTTCGGCAATTTTCACAGTATTATCAGTACTTAACGAATCGACAATGATAACTTCATCACATACTTCAAACAAAGCATCAATGCATTTTCCAATGTTTTTTTCTTCATTAAACGTAATAACTAAACCACTAATTGCCATAAAATTTGAATTTTCACAAAAGTAAACAATTTATTTTGTTGGCAAAGTTTCAAAATCAGTGTATTTTAGCCAAATAATTTATCCAAAATGAAAATTTTAGTCATACAACAAAAGCGAATTGGAGATGTATTAACTTCTACAATATTATCCAATAATTTGAAGCAAAAATATCCAAATGCACAAGTAGATTACATGTGCTACGCCAATTGTGTTGATGTACTAAAAAACAATCCTAATATTGATAATATTATTGTTTTAGAAGAAAAAGTACGAAAAAACTATCTTTCGCTTTTTCAATTTATTTTCAAAATTAGAAGTTCCAAATATGATGCAGTGATTGATGCTTACAGTAAATTGGAAACCAATTTAATCACCTTGTTTTCTGGTGCTAAATATAAAATTTCATATAAGAAAGGATATTCTAATATATTCTACAATTACAATATTGAACGACTAAAAAACGGCACAAAATCAGAAATTGGATTAGCTATTATCAACCGATTACGTTTATTAAAACCGCTAATTAAAGAAGAAATTACCGATTACAAACCCAAAGTTTTTTTAACGGATTCAGAAATTAATAAGGCAAAAGAAATGCTGTCGAAATTTCCTTTAAAAACCGACAAACCTACTTTTATGATTGGAATTTTAGGTAGCGAATGGTACAAAACCTATCCGTTTGAAAAAATGGCGGAATTAATAGATTTTACTGTTGCAACCACAGATGCAAACTTGCTTTTCAATTACATTCCAAAACAAAAAGAAGACGCTCAAAAAATCTTTGATTTGTGCCAACCCGAAACGCAAAAACGTATTTATTTTGATTTGTATGCCAACGATTTACGTTCGTTTTTAGGATTATTATCACAATGTAATGCTTTGATTGGAAACGAAGGCGGAAGTGTGAATATGGCAAAAGCGTTGTTTGTTCCAACATTTTCATTGTTTTCACCAAGTGTAGATAAAGAAACATGGCAAATTTTTGAAGATGAGAAAAATATTTCCATTCATTTAAAAGATTTGAAACCTGAAATTTATCAAGAATTTGACGAGAAATACATCAAAGAAAACACTTTCAAATATTTTGAAGAATATCCGATTGCGTTGATTAAAGAAAAATTAAAAGCTTTTTTTAAATTGCTTTAAAGAAACAAATCTGTCATGCTGAACTTGTTTCAGCATCTAAAAAAACTAAAATAGAAACTGAAACCAGTTCCGTTTGACAAGATTAAAAATATTGTGACAAACCATTTTTAATACAAGTCACATTGTGTTTTTTATTGAAATTGCGAATAGCATTATTTTTCTCCCAAGTTTCATGAGTTGCATAACCCCTTTGATGGTCTAAATGCAAACAAACAGCACTGTAGCGAATTTGTTTAGATAGAACACCAAAGTTGAACAAACGTTCGCCAACTTCTCTATCTAAACCACCGTATTGCATTTCTTCGTTAAAACCATTTATGGCAACTAAATCTTTCTTAAAACAAGACGTGTTGTGACCGTTAAACGTTCGTTTTGTTGGGGTTAACCAATTCATAAATGAAGCAAAAAGTGAAATTCTAGTTAGCTTTGATAATTTAAACGTTTTGGAAACACCATTTTTAATTAGCCAAGAAATCGAAAAACAATCTTGATTTTTAATATTTTCTAATGAAATTTTTTGAGACGTTTCCATTGGCAATTTAAAATAACCACCAGAAAGAAAATAGCCTACTTCTTGATGTTTTAAATGTTGAGCAACAAAATCTTTTCTAGGAATACAGTCGCCATCGGTAAAAAGTAAGTAATCCGAATTGGTTTTGAGTATGGCTTTATTTAAGATTTTACATTTCTGAAAGCCATTATCTTCATGCCAAACGTGAACAATTGGAAACTTAAACTGATTTTGAAAAGATGCAATTATAGTTTTAGTTTTTTCGGTAGAACCATCATCGGCAATAACAACCTCAAAGTCTGGCTCCGTTTGGACACTATATCCAACAAGCACTTTTTGAAGCCATTCTTCTGAATTGTAAGTGGTGATAATTACCGATAATTTCATGCAAAGAATAAAAAGTGAAAAATACTACTTTTTCCAGAACTTTAATTTCTTTTTCAGTCTTTTTTTTCGGTGAAAACGATATTGAAAATCAGCTGTTAATCCCCACATGGTTTCAAAAATAGTAGTTTCATCTTCTCCCGAAAGTTTTGCATATTCGTTACTCATCACAGCAATCATATCTTTTTTATGCGTGATTTTCGATAAATTCTTCATTCGGGTTTGAAAATCGAGTATTTCATGGAATTTCATTCGGTTTAAATCAACTAGAAAAAAGGAATAACTTCCGTCGGTATTTTTACGAATTAAGGTATTTCCTGGTGAATGATCTAAGAATTCAATGCCTTTTTCGTGCATTTCGTAGGTAAATTGAGTGAATTTTCGAATGATGAAATCTCTGTTTTCAAAAGCTTCATTTTGAACAATTTCTCTGAATTCAAATACATTTTCAAGATGTT
The DNA here is from genome assembly GCF_023634865.1 of Flavobacterium fragile. Lineage (GTDB taxonomy): Bacteria > Bacteroidota > Bacteroidia > Flavobacteriales > Flavobacteriaceae > Flavobacterium > Flavobacterium fragile. Next base: position 209,271 of record NZ_JAMLJN010000003.1, on the reverse strand, counting down.
CACAAGCGTAATAGCTTTCTTTAAGCCCTATTAAATCATAATTTTCAAAGAAAGCAACAGGCTCTGGTGTTCCAATTTGCATTTCCATCAATTTTGAAGCAAATTCGAAAGAACGACGTGCTTTTGATTTTCGGAAATAGCGATAAGCGATTTTGTTGATAATATTAGGCTTCTTAAACGATTTAATACTAATCACTTCATTTCCCAATTCAAAAAGTTTAATTGCATTACGTTTTCCAATAACAAAATCTCTTCCAGATGATGAAAAATGGGTAATGTAATTTTCTATTTGAGTTTTATATTTTTGGAAGTTGGGATGATACTGCGCCAGCATGTTTTTTTTTATTCAAAAGTAGCTATTGTTGGCTATAATTCCAATTTATTGAATATTTTTACATGTTTTTAGCAAAAAAATATGAAACCATTACCAAAATGTTCCTTAGTTACACCAACCTATAACTGGCCTGAAGCACTAGAATTATTGCTTTTAAGTATTACTAAACAAACTGTTTTACCTAATGAAGTAATTATTGCCGATGATGGTTCAAAAGAGGAAACTCGTTTGTTAATTGAGCGTTTTCAAAAATCATTTCCTGTTTCGTTAATTCATGTTTGGCATGAAGATAATGGCAATCAAAAGCCAAAAATCATGAACAAAGCCATTGCCAAAGCAAAATACGAATACATAATTGAAATAGATGGAGACATCATCATGCATCCGGATTTTGTAAAAGATCATTTAACCTATGCTGAAAAAGGAGTTTATTTATTTGGTTCAAGAGTTAATATTCAAAAATCGATTTTAGATAGTGTTTTCATAAACAAAACTACTTCATTCCATTTTTTTTCTAAAGGTATTAAAAAACGTGGAAGAACATTACGAATTCCTTTCTTTATGAATTCTGCTAAACTTCACGACAAACGTTCTTCAAAACTTAGAGGCTGCAATATGTCGTTTTGGAAAGAAGATTTCATTAAAGTAAATGGTTTTAATGAAGGTTTAGTAGGATGGGGAGTTGATGATTCCGAGTTAATTCAACGCATGCATAACTTAGGAATTAAAGGAAAACGATTAAAAAATGTTGGAATTGCTTATCATATCTATCATAAAGAACAAGACAAAAGTCACATTCATTTAAACAATGCTATTGAAGACGAAGTAAGAGAAAAAAAGATAACTTTTATTGAGAAAGGTGTGAATCAGTATTTATAATTTCATCACTCTAAGATATTCTTCTTTGGTTTGTTTGGCAATATTTTCAGCTGTAAATTCATTTTCGATAATAGCTTTACTTTTTGAAACGAATTGCGATTTCAAATTTTCGTCATCTAAGAGAGTTAAAAGTTTATTGGCCAACTGTTTGAAATCTTTTACAGGAGCAATAAAACCATTTTTGCCATCTTGAATAACATCTGGAACTACTCCAACTTGCGTTGAAACAACTGGAGTTCCAAGTAACATGGCTTCAAGAACAGATGTTGGTCCGCCTTCTCTTTGTGATGTCATTAAGAAAGCATCTAATTGTGGAACTAAGGAAGATGCTTGTTCGATTTTATCTGTGAATATTATGGCTCCTTCCAACCCTTTATCTTTTACTTGTTGTAATAATTCAGGTGTGTTTTTTGTAAATTCTCCAATTTGGATAAATTTAATATCCTTTCGGTTTAATTTATGAACTACTTCGTCAACAACATTTATGAACGTTGGCAAATCTTTTGCATTGGAATGATTGGCAATATTTCCAACAACTTTAAATCCTGCATCAATTTTATACTTTTCTCTTAAGTTTAAGACTGGTTTCAAATTTAAAATCTCCAACGAAACACAATCATGCACAATTACAGTTTTACTTTTTGTTTTTTCATTTAAAATTTTTCCTAAATCTCTTTTAACTGAATTAGAAACACAAATAATTGAAGACAATCCCTTAAAATTATATTTCAAATTACTCAAAAAGCTACTGCTTGTTCCCATTCCCTTTTTAGAAAAAATTGTTTTGGTTTTCAGATAGAAAAGAAAATCAGAAATTGCGAAAACAGTCAGTGAATCACTAGTATGTAAATGAATAACATCTGGCTTTACCTGTCTTAGAAGTGAGTTTAAATATATGTAATTTTTAAATGTATTTAATTTATTGCCTCTAGCTTCGTAGAACTTAATATTCATATTGCTGCAATGCTTCTGTAAAATTGAATTCTTAACCCCAAACACTATGTTTTCTACACCTATATTTTGCAATTCGGGAAATAGATAAATCATTTGTTGTTCGTTTCCTCCCCAACCTTTAGCTCCAGAAATATGCAATATTTTCATAAGATAAGTTTGTTAAAAATCGTATCTAGAAGTGTTATACCTATACCGATTTTATTCGTTACTTTGCAAATATAAAATAGTAATTTAATTTCGTTTAAGAAATTATGGAAAATATCAACACCGAAGTACAAAACGCATTCGAAGTCATTATAAATGGTGGCATTATCTTATATCCTACTGATACCGTTTGGGGAATTGGATGTGATGCTACTAATGAAGAAGCTGTAAAAAAAATCTACGCTTTAAAACAACGAGAAGAAACCAAAAGCATGATTGTTTTAATGAACGGCGAACGTATGATGTACAACGTTTTCAAAGAAATTCCAGAGGTGGCTTGGCAAATTTTAGATTTATCGGAAAAACCAACAACTTTAATTTTAGACAATCCTCGAAATGTTGCCAAAAATATTATAGCCGAAGACAACACGTTAGGAGTTAGAATGGTAACGGAACCTTTCTGTTTTAAGTTAATGGAACGCATGAAAAAACCATTGGTTTCCACCTCAGCTAATATTTCCGGCGAACCAACCCCAAAAACTTTCAAAGAAATTAGTCCCGAAATTATAAAAGGTGTGGACTATGTAGTAAATTTGCACCACGATAAAGTTTGCAAAAATCCTTCTACTATAATTAAATTAGGTTTAGACAACCAAGTAAAAGTGATTCGCAAGTAAAATGCACCAATAAATCGATCTGTCAATTAGCCAATTATGTTGTTTGCTAGGTAATTGGCACATTGACTAATTGTCAAATCGACTAATTAAAGAAATGAATTACAAACAACATTTAGAACATAACATCTTCAAAATAATTTCACAAGCTGCCCAAGAACTTAACTTGGAATGCTATGTGATTGGTGGTTTTGTTCGCGATATAGTACTCAACAGAAACCACAAAAAAGACATCGACATCGTTGCCGTTGGTAGCGGAATTGAATTGGCTTTAAAAGTTTCTGAATTGATTCCATTTCATCCAAAAGTACAAGTTTTTAAAAATTATGGAACTGCGATGTTACGCTACGATGATATTGATGTAGAATTTGTTGGCGCTCGAAAAGAATCGTATACACACGATAGTCGAAATCCATTAGTGGAAAACGGAACGTTAAAAGACGACCAAGAAAGACGTGATTTCACAATAAACGCATTGGCTTTTTCGTTGAATTCTGCAAACTTTGGCGATTTAGTTGATCCTTTTAATGGTGTGGAAGATTTGAAAAATAAAATAATCAAAACGCCTTTAAATCCCGATATTACCTATTCTGATGATCCGTTGCGAATGATGCGCGCCATTCGTTTTGCTACGCAATTGAATTTCGAAATCGAATCGGATTCTTTAGAGGCAATTTCAAAGAATAAAGACAGAATCAACATTATTTCAGGCGAAAGAATTGTAGATGAGTTGCATAAAATTTTAGCTTCGGATAAACCTTCAATTGGTTTTTTACATTTGTATCAAACGGGTTTGTTAGACATTATCTTACCCGAACTTACGGCTTTAAATAATGTGGAAGAAGTTGAGGGTCATACACACAAAAACAATTTTTATCACACCTTAGAAGTGGTAGACAACATTTGCCCAAATACGGATGATGTATGGTTACGATGGGCAGCGCTTTTGCATGATATTGGTAAGGCACCAACCAAAAGATTCAACAAAAAACAAGGTTGGACTTTCCACGGACATGAATTTTTAGGTGGAAAAATGGTCAAAAAAATATTTGAGCGTTTACACATGCCGTTAAATCATAAGATGAAATTCGTGCAAAAAATGGTTACGATGAGTTCACGTCCTATTGTAATTGCGGAAGACATAGTTACAGATAGTGCCGTTCGTCGTTTGGTTTTTGATGCAGGCGAAGATATTGATAGTTTGATGACCTTATGTAAAGCCGATATCACTACAAAAAATCCAAAGAAATTTCAGAAATACCATAAAAACTTCGACATCGTAAAAGAAAAGATTATAGAAGTAGAAGAAAAAGACCGAGTTCGTGTGTTCCAACCTCCTATTTCGGGAGAAGAAATTATGGAATTATTTGGTTTAAAACCTTGTAGAGAAATTGGGATTCTCAAAGAAGCGGTAAAAGAAGCGATTTTAGAAGGCGAAATTCCAAACGAATATGAAGCCGCCAAAACATTCGTGTTAAACAAAGCTTCAAAAATGGGATTGAAAAAAGTATAAAAATTATAATCTGTTAAAGCACTTTTCAAATTAGCATTGCGTAAATTTGGAGTGCTTTTTGAATATCAAGAAAAATGAAAACAAATAAATCAGTCATTTACTGGCTACTTTCAGGATGTGTTTTGTTATTTATCATGGTAACCGTTGGTGGAATTACGCGTTTGACCAATTCTGGTTTATCTATGACCGACTGGCATTTGATTAATGACACGTTTCCTCCAATGAGCGAAGAAAAATGGGTGGAAGCTTTCGAAGAATACAAGAAATATCCAGAATATCAATTAATCAACAAGCACAAAGATTTTCAATTAGACGATTATAAATTCATTTTCTTTTGGGAATGGTTTCACCGTTTTATTGGTCGTATCATTGGAATTGTTTTCATTATTCCATTTGTTTATTTCTTAATCAAAAAGAAACTAGACAAAGAAACAATTAAAAAATGCATCATTCTATTAGCAATGGGTGCTTTTCAAGGATTTTTAGGTTGGTTCATGGTAGCCAGCGGTTTAAAAGATATGCCCGATGTGAGTCACTTTAGATTAGCGATTCACTTAACATTTGCTTTTATTACGTTTGCTTATACCCTTTGGGTTGCTTTAGATTTAATTTATCCTGAAAGAAAATCACCTGTTGTTGAATTAAGAAAAATCGCTAGAATAGCATTGGTAATTTTAATCATCCAAATTATTTATGGAGGTTTTGTTGCTGGATTAAACGCTGGATTAATTCACAATCATTGGCCTTTGATGAGCGATGGACAATTCTTTCATGAAAGTATCCGATTAGAACAATCTAACTTACTTTTATCATTCACAGAAGGAAAAAGTGGTGTTCAATTTATTCACCGAACATTTGCTTATGTAGTTGTATTTTCAATAATCTATCTTTTTATAAAAAGTAGAAAATTTATTTTGGATAAAACACAAGATAATGGTGTAAAAACGCTACTAGTTTTCGTGTTTATCCAATTCATTTTAGGGATTTTTACGTTATTATTCCATGTGCCACTTTGGTTAGGATTAGCACATCAAATTATGGCGTTTTTTTTACTAACAGCGATGACCTTTACACTTCATCGTTTTACAAAATAATGTTACAGACTATATTGTCACAGTTCTTTATTTCAAACTTTAAATGTCAAAATTAAACGCTTCGGATAAATTTTTAGATTTATCTGATTATGGAAGATCTTTCGGAAGATTTTTTGCGCTTCAATTAAAAGAAACCCGATTTACCGCCATCCATGTAACGCTTTTATTTGGTATTTCTGGATTAATGGCTATTTATTGTATTCTAAACCAATACTATTTTGCGGCTGCTTTTTTCATTATTTTAAAATCCGGAATTGATGCTGCTGATGGTGAATTAGCTAGATTGAAAAATATGCCTTCTTATGTGGGAAGATATTTAGATAGTGTATTTGATATCGTTTTAAACTTTCTATTTCTAATGGCTATTGCTTACGTATCTGGAAACTCTTTTTGGATGGCTATTTTAGCTTTCATTAGCATACAATTACAAGGTACACTTTACAATTACTACTATGTGATTTTAAGACATAAATCAGTGGGAGGTGATAACACAAGTAAAATTTTTGAATATAAAACACCAAAAGCTTTACCTGGCGAAACTCAAAATGCGGTAAACATTTTGTTCAGAATATATACTATTGTTTACGGCGTTTTTGATAAGATAATTCACGCTCTTGATTCAGAAGCCTACAAAGTAAAAACATTTCCAAATTGGTTCATGACCTTACTTTCTCTTTACGGATTAGGTTTTCAGTTATTAATGATTGCTTTGATGCTGCTATTCAATTGGATAGAATACATAACACCTTTTTTCATTATGTATTCCTTTTTAATTTTCGTTTTAATAGGAATTAGAAAAAGATTTCTTCAATAATATAAAAAAAAAGTGAAACATGACATTTCACTCTTCTAGTTCTATTTTTTATAAATTTACTTTTTAACTTTAATAGAACATCCAATTGCTTTTGTAGTATTAGGGGTTGGCTCCTGTCCTTTTTCAAGAGCAGCAATAGCATTTTCTAAATATTTTTCTTTAACCTGAGAAGCATCCTCCACATTATCATCGATAGCTCCAATATATTTTACTACTAAATTTTTATCTAATAAAAATACATGAGGTGTTTTAGTAGCACCATATTGTGGATAAATTTTCTGACCTTCATCAAACAAGTATGGGAATGTAAATTTCTTCTCTTTAGCTCTTTTTTGCATCAACTCAAAACTATCTTCTGGTTGAGCCGCTGGATCGTTAGAATTAATCGCTAACAAAACGTAACCTTTTGATTTATATCTTGTAGCCAAATCAATGATTCGATCTTCATACTTAACAGCATACGGACAGTGATTACAAGTAAACACAACTATGAATCCTTTCGCATCTTTGTAATCCGCCATGCTGTACATTTTATTATCGACCGATTTTAATTTGAAATCGGTAGCCTTATCTCCTACTTTATATCCTGTAGGATTAGTAAAACTCATTAAAACACCCATTAATAAGGCAAAAAATCCAATTCTTTTCATATTAATTTAATTTAGTTAGTGATTCATTTACAAACTGATTTAATTCTTCAAACGAGGCAAATTCTTGTTCCACAAAAATGCCTTTATTAGCCTTGATAATCCAAGTAGCCGGAATGGAACCGGACCAATTTTCATCAACTTTTGAAATCCAATTGTTGAATTTTTTATCCGCCATGTAAGTGGTTACAAAAGTGTAATTCTTCTTTTTTAAAAATGGTTTCAATTTACTTTCCACTTGCTTTTCGAAATCCAAACTCACAGTTATTACTTTTACATTTGGATTATCTTGATGTAATTTTTGAAAATAAGGCAATTCTTTTACGCAAGGTGTACACCAAGTGGCCCAAAAATTAACAACCAAAGGTATTTCGGAATTATTTTGAACATAGGCATTCAATTCATCGAAGTTTTGAAACGTAATTAAGTTTTGAGCTTTGATTGAAAAACTCAAAAAGAAAATTGAAAATACGATTAAACGAAAATATTTCATCTGCTTTTTTTTCAAAAATAGCGAGATATTCATTTTGTTTGTTGTTAATTAACAATTCTTTAAATATCGTAAATACTTATAAATTAACATAAGGTCAAAAAAACAAAGCATTATTAAAATTTAAGAATTGTAAAATCTTATCAACAAATCGCAAAAGCAAAAAAGTTTCTCGTAAATAATAATTACTTTTGCAGTTCTTAAAATTTCAAAGATTATGATTTACAAATTCCGAGTGATTCTCGATGCTGAAGAAGATATTTTTAGAGATATTGCCATTGAAAGCGACAACACCTTAGAAGATTTACACAATGCTATCGTAAACGCTTTTGGCTTTGATGGAACAGAAACAGGTTCGTTCTTTACTTGTGAAGACGACTGGACTTGGAACGAAGAAGATGAAATCCCAATGTTTGACACTGGCGAAGTTCCGGGGGAAATGAAAACGATGGTGGATTTCAAAATTGATGATTTGATGCACCAAGACAATACTAAAATGGTCTATGTGTATGATTTCTTTAGTATGTGGACATTCTTCGTGGAATTAGCTGCTATTGAAGAAGAAAAAGAAGCTGGCGAAACTTATCCTGCATTATTATTTTCTCATGGTGAATTACCAGCAGAAGCAGGTCAAAGCGGATTAAGAGGTGATTTATCCAATGACGATATTTACGGTGACTTTGAAGACGATTTCGATGACGATGATTTCGACATGTTTGATGGCGATGACAGCTTCGAAGACATGGGATTTGAAGAAAACTGGAACTAAAAGCCAAAAGAATTAGAAAAGAATAAACCAAAATACAATCTTAAAAAGCCAAGAAAAAACAATATCAGTTCTATCTTGGCTCTTTTATCTAAACTATAAAAAATGATCAATCTATTTAATGCTCACATTGAGAATTTATCAATTCACCGCGTAGGAAATAAAAGCAGAAATGAAGCTATATTCTTATCTGAAAATCCATACGGGTTGAATGATGAAATCATGCCTTTATTGAAGGAATTTTTCTTTAAACCTTTTAGAGAAAAAGAAGAAAACTACTTTCAGTTTGCTCATGAAGTAGATTTAGAATACAACGAAATGTATAATTTTGCTACCGAAGTTTTCAATAACCCTAGCGAAATTCACAACGTTTCTAAAAAAATTACAAAACACCTATTCGAGCAATCGAATCATCCACATATTAAAAATGGAGAAGTGTATGTGGCTTATTTTACGCACGTTTCTATTGATAATAATGTAGTAGATGCCATCGGAGTTTTCAAAAGTGAAGTACAAACCGATTTCTTACAATTCGAAGAAAACGGAAACAACTTAGAAATGATTTTACAACAAGGAATCAACTTGAATAAGTTGGACAAAGGTTGTATCATTTTTAACTATAAAAAAGAAGAAGGCTACAAAATTTTAACCGTTGATAGCAACCGTTACGATGCGCGTTATTGGTTAGAACATTTCTTATCAGTTGATGCGTTTCAAGATGAAAACTTCATGACAAAGAAATACTTAAAATTCTGTCAAGAGTTTGCCAAAGAAGTAGTTTTACCAGCCGAAGACAAACAACAAGAAGTATTGTTCATGAACCGAGCTATCAATCACTTTGCAAAAAATGATGAGTTTGAAGAAACAGCTTTCTTGAACGAAGTAATGCAAAATCCAGAATTCATTCCAGAATTCAAAAATTATAAAGTGGATAAAGGTGCCAAATACAGCATCGAAGATGTTTCAAGTTTTCCAATTGCAAATGCTGCAGTAACAGATGTGCGTCGTTCTTTGAAAAATACGATTCAATTGGACACCAATATCCAAATCAAATTGGATTTCATCAACCCAGAAAGCGCTGAAAAATTCGTAGAGAAAGGTTGGGACGAAGAAAAACAAATGTATTACTACTTGGTTTACTTTAATAAAGAGCAGAAATCGTAAGCCATTTACATACAAATTATTAAACCTCAATTGCAAATTCGTAATTGAGGTTTTTTTTGAAAGAACTTTAACAAAATATTTTGTTTAACTTTTTTGATTTTAAATTAAACATTCTGTACCTTTGAGAAAAATATTTAAAATCATGGCAAAAAAGAAAGAAATAAACAAAGAAGGCATTTTAAGTTTATATATCGATTATTTCTTAGAACACAACAAGCAACCGCAATCGGTTTATTTGTTTGCCAAACATGCTGGTTTTGAGGAAGGTTTGTTTTACAAACACTACGCTTCTTTTAACCAAATTGAGCAAAACTTTTTCATCTCGCTATTCGATAATACATTAGAATTATTAGGAAATAGTGAAGAATTCGCTTCCTACGATGCTCGCACGCAATTGTTGAGTTTCTATTTTACGTATTTCGAAATGTTAACTGCTAACAGAAGTTTCGTGGTAGCGTTGTTGAAAGAAGACAAAAACAAATTGAAAAGTTTGTCAAAATTGAGCGAATTAAGAAAAAGCTTCAAGCAGTTTTACGACACTTTAGACATTGAAAAAATCGATTTAAAACAAGAAAAGTTAATTGAAATTCAAGAAAAAACTATGAGTGAAATGGCTTGGTTCCAATTCTTATTTACTTTGAAGTTTTGGATTGAAGATACCTCAATTTCATTCGAAAAAACCGACATTTTCATTGAAAAATCAGTCAATACCAGTTTTGATTTGATGGATACTACTCCATTCAAAAGTCTAATTGATTTTGGAAAATTCATGTGGCACGAAAGAGGCTCATTTAAAATGTAATCACATGAAAACAATCGATAGTATTCCAACATCAAAAATCCAACGTGCTTCTAAGTTGATTCAAACCGGAGCTAAAGTAGGTGTCAATTATCTCAAATATTACGGAGATAAAATCACCAAATCCGAAGAAGAAGCCAAAGAATCGCTGAACAAAAACAACGCTGCCGACATTTACGATAGTTTAAAGCAACTGAAAGGAAGTGCTTTGAAAGTTGCACAAATGTTGAGCATGGATAAAAATATTTTACCAAGAGCTTACGTGGAAAAATTCTCGTTGGCGCAATTTTCGGTGCCGCCGTTGTCAGCTCCTTTAGTAAACAAAACCTTTAAAAATTATTTTGGCAAACAACCGAACGAAATATACGATACCTTCAATGCCACTTCTATAAATGCGGCTAGCATTGGTCAAGTGCACCAAGCTACCAAGGATGGGAAAAAACTTGCTGTGAAAATTCAATATCCAGGAGTGGCAGAAAGTATTAGTTCGGATTTGGCTTTAGTAAAACCTATTGCCATCAAAATGTTCAACATTAAAGGAAAAGATTCGGATAAATATTTCAAGGAAGTTGAAGACAAATTGATTGAAGAAACCAATTATATCAATGAGGTAAAACAAAGTATGGAAATGGCGGAAGCTTGTAAAAACATTCCAAATTTGGTTTTCCCGAAGTATTATCCAGAATGGTCTTCGGAAAAAATCATTACAATGGATTGGATGACAGGCGAACATTTATCTGAATTCACCGCTCATAATACTGATGCTGAAAAATCAAATATTTTAGGACAAACCCTTTGGGATTTTTACATGTTCCAAATGCACAATTTGAGAAAAGTGCATGCTGATCCGCATCCAGGAAATTTCTTAATAACGAAAGATACAAAGTTAGTAGCTTTAGATTTTGGTTGCATTAAAGAAGTTCCGAATGACTTTTATGTACCGTATTTCGAATTAGCGAAAAAAGAAAACTTAGACAATCCAGAATTCTTCCAATCGAAATTATACGAATTGGAAATCCTAAGAAAAGAAGACACAAAAGAAGAAGTAGAGTTTTTTACCGAAATGTTTCATGAACTTTTAAGTTTGTTTGCACGACCTTTCCATGTAGAAGAATTTGACTTTTCTGATGAAGAATTTTTCGGACAAATTGCTGATTTAGGTGAACGTTATTCGAAAAACACGGAATTACGTAACATGAACGGAAATCGCGGTTCAAAGCATTTTATTTACATCAATAGAACGTTTTTTGGTTTATACAATTTAATGCACGATTTAAAAGCTACAAATGTGAAAATCAACAACTTTATTCAATATTAATTTTGCCCCAAGTAATACCTTTAGATCCCTAGTTGAGCCATAAGACTAGGGATTTTTTCTTTGATTTTCTTTCGCTAACAATCACATATACTTTATATTTATTTTAACATCTTTATTGATTTTTAAAACCCTTGATTTGTATTATATTTACCTTAAATATGATGAGAATTAAAAATACCTTTTTTTTTATTGTTTTTTGGTGCGGATTATTTTCAAACTATGCACAAAACATATCAGTTGACGAAAGTTTTTCTGCCGAAGATTTAGTTAATAATGTCTTGATTAATAGTTCATGTGCAACTGCATTGAACATTAATTTCTTGGGAGGCAACTTTGCAAATGGCGAAAAAAGTTTTGGTTTTTTTGATGCAACCGGAACATCTTTTCCTTTTCAAAACGGAATTATTTTATCAACAGGAAAAATAATAAATGCTGAAGGTCCAAATACCTCTTTATCAGACGATGGAGGGAATATGGGTTGGGATGGTGACCCCGATTTAAATCAAGCATTAGGTTTAAACAATACGTTTAACGCAACCGTTCTAGAATTTGACTTCATTCCACTAGGAAATAAAATTAGCTTTGATTATATCTTTTCTTCTGAACAATATTTGACAAATCCATCTTCAAACCAATGTAATTATACAGATGGATTTGCTTTTCTTTTGAGAAGAAATGGAGAAACTACTTATCAAAATTTAGCCGTAGTTCCAAACACTACTATTCCTGTGAAAGTTAATACCGTTAGGGGCACAGGGACAATTTGTCCCCCAGCTAATGAAACCTATTTTGATGCTTTTAATGACACCAATCATCCTACTAATTTTAATGGACAAACTAAAGTATTAACGGCTCAATCCAATGTAATTCCTGGAGAAACTTATCATATAAAGTTAGTTATTGCAGATGAAGGGAATTACCGTTTTGATTCGGCAATATTTTTAGGTGGTGGCAGTTTTAATTTTGGCATTGATATTGGAGACGATCGTTTAATGGCTACTGGAAATCCTCTTTGCCCTGGAGAAATATTAACAGTTGATGCATCTCAAGTTGGTGCCACTGGATATCAATGGTATCAAGACGGTAATGTAATTCCGGGAGCTACTAATGCGACTTTTAATATAACTTCAGCAGGAGATTACCTTGTTGAAATTAATTATGGAACTACATGCCAAACAACAGGAAGCATTAAGATCGAATACGCTGAGCCTTTAGTAATTAATCAAAATTCGTTTACCGAATGTGACGCTGATACCAATCAAGATGGAAAAACAGTATTTAATTTGGATACTATTAGAAATCAATTATTTACTAATCTACCTTCCAATTATGTAGTTTCATTTTTTGAAACACCTACTAGCACAACTGCATTACCAACCACTTTTATCAATACAAATCCTAACTTTCAAACCATTTATGCAAGAATAACGAATATTCAAGGTTGTTATTCCGATTATGCCGTGAATTTAAGAGTTAATACGTTTGATGACATATTAGCTGATGAAACTTTAGGCTTGTGTGAAAATGAATCTTTAATTCTTAATGCCGGAAGTGGATTTGCTTCTTACCAATGGAATACAAATCCTCCTCAGTTTACCCAACAAATTACTGTAAATTCTGGTGGTAATTACCAAGTAACAGTTACCAATGACGTAAACTGTTCTAAAACCAAAACTTTTACCATAGAACCTTCTGGAGCTGCTACAATAGAGGAAATTATTATTAATGACTTCTCGGATAATAATACCGCTACTATTCAAATTGCTGCAAGTAGCTTAGGCAATTATGAATTTTCTTTGGATGGAAACAATTATCAAAATTCCAATACATTTTCAAATCTTACAGCAGGTGAATACACCGTTTATGTTCAAGATAAAAAAGGATGTGGTATTGTTTCGGAGAATTTCTTAATTCTTGACTATCCGAAATTTTTTACACCGAACAACGATGGTTATAACGACATTTGGTTTATAAAAAATCTTGAAAGAAGAAATTTAGAAGAAAGTATCATTACAATTTTTGATCGTTACGGAAAACTCATCAAACAAATTACAAGAAATGAAGGCTGGAATGGAACATTTAACAATGAATCACTTCCATCCTCTGACTATTGGTTTACAATTGAACTTACAAATGGAAAAACAGTTAAAGGACATTTCTCACTAATTCGTTAAACATAATAATTGCAGAATAGCTTACAAAATAATATATTCGCAGTATGATGCAAATACACGAAATTGAAGCTATAAAATCACTTTTAGCTACACCAAAAAAAATTACAATTGTTCCTCATAGAAATCCCGACGGAGATGCTATGGGATCTACATTAGCCTTATATCATGCCCTGAAAAAATTGCAACATAATGTAATTGTTATGGCTCCAAATGAATTTCCAGACTTTTTAGCTTGGTTACCAGAGAGTGAAAAAGTAATCGTTTTTGAACGCAGTTATGATACTTGCAAAGGAATTTTAGAAAATACTGAATTACTTTTCACACTAGACTTCAATGCTTTACATCGTACTGGAGATCAAATGGAAAATGTATTAAAAACATTGACAGCTCCTTTTGTAATGATTGACCACCATCAAGCACCTGATGATTATGCTACTTATACTTTCTCCGATACTATTTATGGATCAACGTGTGAAATGGTGTATGACTTTATTCATCAATTAGGATATGAAAATTTAATCAATAAAACAGTAGCCACTTGTTTGTATACAGGAATTGTTACCGATTCGGGGAGTTTTCGTTTTCCAAAAACTACAAGCAAAACCCATAAATGCGTTGCCGATTTAATAGATAGAGGAATCAACAATAGCGAAATTCATAATTTACTTTTTGATAATTCTTCCTACAACAGATTACTTCTTTTGGGAAGAGCACTCCAAAACTTAAAAATACTTCCGGAATACAAAACTACTTACATCACCTTATCTCAGGACGAGTTGAATGAATTTGGCCATCAAAAAGGAGATACAGAAGGTATTGTAAATTATGGGCTAAGCATAAAAGGAATCGATTTTACTGCCATTTTTATTGAAAATAAAGAAGAAGGAATCATCAAAATTTCATTCCGCTCTCAAGGGGAATTTGATGTAAATCAATTTGCTCGTAATCACTTTAATGGTGGGGGACATATTAATGCCGCAGGGGGTAAATCTTTTTCGAGTTTAGAGGAAACGATACAACAATTTATTGCTATTTTAGCACAAGAAAAAAAAGAATTATGAAACTTCAAACCTTATTACTTTTAGGCACTTTTATATTTTTTGCGAGTTGTTCGCAACAACAGCAACAAGCTAGAAAACCAATTTCACATACTTCTGGAACTTTTATAAAAGAGTCTATCGAACGCAATAAAATTCTTATTGCTGATGAAGAATATTTAATTGCTGAAATTATTAAAAAAGATTCTTTAAAATCTTACATTTCCTCAAATAAAGGATATTGGTACAAATATGAAACTAAGGTAAACGAAGCCACACCAACTCCAAAACGAGGTGATATTGCCTTTTTTGATTATGAAATTAAGGACTTAAAAAACCGAATTATTTATACCATGGCCGAAACCAAACCTCAAACTTATTATGTGGACAAAGAAAACATTATGATGGGATTACGCGATGGTATTAAATTAATGAAAAAGGGAGAAATAGTAACTTTTCTATTTCCATCTCACATGGCCTATGGTTATCATGGCGACGACAAAAAAATTGGCACAAACGAACCTTTGATTTGTACCGTTAGTTTAAATGATATAAAAGAAGATACTCAAGCTAAAAATTAATTATAAATGAAAATTTCCTCAATTTTATTACTTAGTGTTTTCACTTTTTTTACATCTTGTTCAAAATCTTATGATAATTTAAAAGAAGGATTATATGCCGATATTGAAACTTCAAAAGGTAGTATAATTGTGAAACTAGAATTTGAAAAAGTTCCAAATACTGTAGCAAATTTTGTAACCTTAGCTGAAGGTAAAAATCCTTTTGTTAGTGAAGAATTCAAAGGAAAACCTTTTTATGATGGTTTAACATTTCACCGTGTTATTTCAGACTTTATGGTTCAAGGTGGTGATCCAAATGGAAACGGCTCAGGTGGTCCAGGTTATAAATTCAAAGATGAATTTCATCCTGATTTAAAACATTCAAAAGCAGGAATTTTATCTATGGCAAATGCAGGACCAAGTACAAATGGGAGCCAGTTTTTCATCACCAGAAAAGCAACACCTTGGCTTGATAATATGCATACTGTTTTTGGAGAAGTTGTAGAAGGCATAGAAGTCGCAGATTCAATAGAAGCATACGATGTTATTGATAAAATTACAATCATTAGAATTGGAAATGCGGCAAAAAAATTTGATGCAGTAAAAATTTTCAAAAATTATTACTCAACTGTTGCTAAAGAAATAAAAGAATCTGAAGAAAAAGCAGCTAAAATTATCGAAAGTAAAGTTAAAGAAATTACTACCTTAAAAGCTACTGGAACTAAAACAAAATCAGGTTTAATCTATCAAATTATAAAAAAAGGAACCTCAAAAAAACCTGCTAATGGCACCCAAGTCTATATCAACTATGCTGGTTACTTAGAAAATGGCCAACTTTTTGATACCAATTACGAAGACATTGCAAAACGATTTGGAAAACATAATGCGCAAAGAGCCATAATGGGAGGCTATAGCCCTATAGCATCTACTATTGGAAATCTTCAATTTATTCCAGGTTTTGTGGAGGGAGTTAACATGATGAATTTTGGTGATAAAGTAATGTTATACATTCCGTCTGAACTTGGATATGGCCAACAAGGTGCAGGGGATGTTATTCCACCAAATGCTAATATAATTTTTGAAGTTGAACTTTTAGAATCTAATCCAACAAAATAATAAAATGAAAAATACTTTAAAACTCATTACAATTCTTTTTGGAGCTGCAACCACGATGTTAGCTCAACCAAAAAAACAAGAAGGTATATTTGCTGAAATCAATACAACAAAAGGAAAAATTGTAACTATTTTAGAATACAAAAAAACACCTATTACTGTTGCGAATTTTATCAGTTTAGCTGAGGGTAAAAATCCAAAAGTAACTGAAAAATACAAAGGAAAACCTTTCTATGATGGATTAAAATTTCATAGAGTAGTTGCTGACTTTATGATTCAAGGAGGTGATCCTGAAGGTAACGGTATGGGAGGTCCTGGTTACAAATTTGTAGATGAAATTGTTGCTGATTTAAAACATTCTAGTAAAGGAATTTTGTCAATGGCTAATGCTGGTCCAGCAACTAATGGAAGTCAATTTTTCATCACACATAAAGCAACACCTCATTTAGATGGAAGACATACCGTTTTTGGTCATGTAGTTAGCGGACAAGAAGTGGTAGATAAAATTGTGCAAGATGATGTTATTTTATCTGTAAAAATTGTTAGAATTGGAAAAGATGCAAAAAACTTTAATGAGGTTGCTGTTTTTAATGACTACTTTGCCAAAAAAGAAGCAGCTGAAAAAATTGAAGCTGAAAAACTAAGAGTAGCTAAGGAAAATGCTCTTAAAGAATTCGCTAATGCCGGTACAACACCAAGCGGATTAAAATATATTGTTTTACAAGAAGGTACTGGAAATAAACCTTTAGCCACTAGTAACGTAAAAGTTCACTACACTGGAATGTTTTTAGACGGAAAAGTATTTGATAGTAGTGTACAAAGAGGTCAGCCAATTGATTTTGGTTTAAATCAAGTAATTAAAGGTTGGATAGAAGGGGTACAATTAATGCCTGAAGGTTCAAAATATAAATTTTATATTCCTTCACATTTAGCATATGGTGAAAGAGGAGCTGGTGGAGTAATCCCTCCGAATGCTGACTTAATCTTTGAAATTGAGTTGATTAAAATCAATCAATAATATAAAAAAAAGCCACTAAATTTAAATTAGTGGCTTTTTTATTTTTTAGAATTTCCAATCAAAATCATCTTCTTTTTCTTTGAAAACTGCACCAAGTTCTATCTTAATGATTTCGTTGTAATCTAGATGAAAAAACAACCAGTTTTCTTCATTAAAATAACTTAATATTCCTTCGATAGTATCTGACTCAAAATATTTAACTTTATTCTTCTCCAAAATTGGATATACTTCACTCCAATTTTTGCTAATTAAAGAAGTATTAAATAACTTAACAATTGGATTAGAAGTCGTCATATAGCCTAATCTAAAATCTTCTTCTTTATAGAAAGTTAATCGTAGTTTTCTTGAATTATAAACATAAACAACATTTTCATCTTCATCTTTATAACTAGAATCAGGTTTACCCAAAATCTTAATCACATCTTGCTCTTTCATTCCAAAAAGCAAATTGTCTATTCCATACTTTAATTTAATTTCCATTCTTCTTGATGCTAAAAAATCCCGACTTTCATCGGGATTTAAATATTATGCTATTTTAAAACGTTTTCTATCGTTTTCATTCAAATAGATTTTACGTAAACGTAACGATTTTGGTGTCACCTCAACATACTCATCTTTTTGAATGTACTCTAAAGCTTCTTCTAATGAGAATTTGATAGCTGGAACAATTCTAGTTTTATCATCAGCACCAGCAGAACGGAAATTAGTTAACTGCTTAGTTTTGGTAATATTGATAACCATATCATCTCCACGTGAATTCTCACCCACAACCTGGCCTTCATAAACATCTTCATTAGGGTCAACGAAGAATTTACCTCTATCTTGTAACTTATTAATCGAATAAGGAATCGCTTTACCATTTTCCATAGAAATCAACGAACCATTAATACGTCCAGCAATTTCTCCTTTGTAGGGTTGATATTCAATAAAACGGTGCGACATAATAGCTTCACCTGCAGTAGCCGTTAATAATTGATTTCTCAATCCAATAATTCCACGTGAAGGAATATTAAATTTGATAATCATACGATCACCTTTTGGTTCCATAGATAACATTTCACCTTTACGAAGCGTTACAAATTCAACTGCTCTACCTGAAAGATTCTCTGGCAAGTCAATCGTTAATTCTTCAATTGGCTCACATTTCACACCATCAATTTCTTTGATGATAACTTGTGGCTGACCAATTTGCAACTCATAACCTTCTCTTCTCATCGTTTCAATTAAAACCGATAAGTGAAGTACACCACGACCAAACACCATGAATTTGTCAGCAGAATTAGTCTCTTCAACACGAAGTGCTAAATTTTTCTCTAACTCTTTTTCTAAACGTTCTTTTACGTGACGAGAAGTTACAAATTTACCTTCTTTACCAAAGAAAGGCGAATCATTAATCGTAAACAACATGCTCATAGTTGGTTCATCGATAGCAATTGTTTCCAAAGCTTCTGGATTTTCAAAATCAGCAACTGTATCACCAATTTCAAATCCTTCTAGACCAACTAAAGCACAGATATCTCCAGCAACAACTTCTTCTACTTTTTTACGTCCTAAACCTTCAAAAGTGTGCAATTCTTTAATTTTAGTTTTGATGATTTTTCCATCACGTTTTACCAAAGAAACATTCATTCCTTCTCTTAACACACCTCTTTGTAAACGACCGATCGCGATACGACCTGTAAAAGATGAGAAATCTAGGGAAGTAATCAACATCTGTGGTGTTCCTTCCGAAACTTTAGGAGCAGGAATATGTTCTAAAACCATATCTAACAATGGTTCAATATTTTCCGTTTGGTTTTTCCAATCATCCGACATCCAATTATTTTTAGCCGAACCGTAAACAGTTGGAAAATCTAACTGCCATTCTTCAGCACCTAATTCAAACATTAAGTCGAAAACTTTTTCATGTACTTCTTCTGGAGTACAGTTTTCTTTATCTACTTTATTGATAACGACACAAGGTTTTAATCCTAAGTCAATCGCTTTTTGCAATACAAAACGTGTTTGAGGCATTGGTCCCTCAAAAGCATCTACTAAAAGACAAACACCATCCGCCATATTAAGTACGCGCTCAACTTCACCACCAAAATCGGCGTGACCTGGAGTATCGATAATATTAATTTTAGTTCCTTTGTAAGTTACAGAAACGTTTTTAGAAGTAATGGTAATACCTCTTTCGCGTTCAATATCATTATTATCAAGAATTAAATCTCCTGTATTTTCGTTATCACGAAATAACTGGCAGTGGTACATAATTTTGTCAACCAATGTTGTTTTACCGTGGTCAACGTGTGCAATAATTGCGATGTTTCTAATAGAAGTCATTTATTATTTTTTTGAAAGGTGCAAATGTAGTGTTTATTTTTAGAAAAATAGTATAGTAATCAATACTTTAGTAGAAATAACATTAACATAACGAATAAAAAAAGCTCTCGAATGAGAGCTTTTATATATTTACTAACTATAGCTTATAAAGAAGCTACGTGCTTAGTTAATTTAGATTTTAAGTTAGAAGCTTTGTTATCGTGAATGATATTTTTCTTAGCTAATTTATCAATCATAGAAATTACAGTAGATAATTTAGCAGAAGCTTCAGCTTTGTCAGTAGCTAAACGAATAGCTTTGATAGCGTTACGAGTAGTTTTATGTTGGTATCTATTTAATACTCTTTTCTTCTCGTTACTTCTAATTCTTTTTAAAGCAGATTTATGATTTGCCATTTTGTTCTTTTTTTAATTGTAATAATTGTTATAAACTATTAGTTAAAAAAGAAAAACCTCCCACAATTACTTTTAGCAATCACTTTGGTTTTAACTAATAAAACAAAAAATGAGACACTATTTTTTGTTTTATAAAACTATTTCACAACTAATTTTGTAGCCCGTAGGGGAATCGAACCCCTCTTACCAGGATGAAAACCTGGCGTCCTAACCGATAGACGAACGGGCCATTAACCTATTCTTTTTTCAATTTTGTAGCCCGTAGGGGAATCGAACCCCTCTTACCAGGATGAAAACCTGGCGTCCTAACCGATAGACGAACGGGCCATCTCATACTTTGAAATCCTAAAAGAACTCATTTCTGTAATGCGAGTGCAAAGATAAACACATTTTTTATTTCTGCAATAGCCTCTTTATTTTTTTTTCGCTTTTTTTACTATTATTTTAGTAAGCCTTTGCAAATAAGACTCTTCCAATTGAAGGTTTTCCAGAAAAAACACACACACCCGCTTCATCTACTCTATCTAAAGCGATACAACGAATCGTTGCTTTAGTCAATTCTTTTATTTTTTCTTCTGTTTCAGGGGTTCCATCCCAATGAGCTGATAAGAAACCACCTTTTATTTCCAACACTTCTTTAAACTCATCAAAAGAATTCACTTCTGTAATATGAGTATTTCTATATTCTAAAGCCTTAGCAAACAAATCATTTTGAATAGTTGCCAATAAATTTTGAATGTAAGCTACTACTCCATCTTTCGCAACTAACTCTTTAGATAAATTATCTCTACGTACTACTTCATAGGTTCCGTTTTCTAAATCATTTGGACCAACTGCAATACGAACTGGCACTCCTTTTAATTCCCATTCCGCAAATTTGAATCCTGGTTTTTGTGTATCTCTATTATCATATTTTACCGAAATACCAAGTTTTCTTAATTCAGAAGCTAAAACATTTACCTGTTCTGAAATAGCATCAAACTGTTCGTCAGTTTTATAAATAGGAACAATCACCACTTGGATTGGCGCTAAATTTGGAGGCAATACCAAACCTTTATCATCAGAATGAGTCATCACTAAAGCTCCCATCAAACGTGTTGAAACGCCCCAAGATGTTCCCCAAACGTACTCTTGCTTTCCTTCTTTATTAGCAAATTTCACATCAAAAGCTTTGGCAAAATTTTGACCTAAGAAATGCGAAGTTCCCGCCTGTAAAGCCTTTCCATCTTGCATTAAAGCTTCAATACAATAGGTTTCATCTGCTCCAGCAAAACGTTCTGTTTCTGTTTTTAACCCCTTGATAACTGGAATTGCCATAAAGTTTTGAACAAAATCCGCATACACATTCATCATTTTTTCTGATTCTTCAATCGCCTCCTGACGTGTTGCGTGAGCCGTATGCCCTTCTTGCCATAAAAATTCAGCTGTTCTCAAAAATAAACGCGTTCTCATTTCCCAACGCACCACATTGGCCCATTGATTGATTAGCAAAGGTAAATCTCTGTACGATTGAACCCAACCTTTGTAAGTTGACCAAATAATAGCTTCAGAAGTTGGACGAACGATTAATTCTTCCTCTAATTTAGCATTCGGGTCAACAATTAACTTTCCTTTATTCTCTTCATCGGTTTTAAGTCTGTAATGTGTCACAATGGCACACTCTTTAGCAAAACCTTCAGCATTTTTCTCTTCTGCCTCAAACATGCTTTTAGGAACAAACAAGGGAAAATAAGCATTACTATGTCCTGTTTCTTTAAACATTCTGTCTAGTTCAGCTTGCATTTTTTCCCAAATTGCATAGCCATACGGTTTAATCACCATACACCCTCTTACTCCTGAATTTTCAGCTAAATCGGCCTTTACGACTAATTCATTATACCATTTGGAATAATCTTCCGCTCTTGTTGTTAAGTTCTTGCTCATTATGAATATTTTGGCACAAAAATTGTTTATATATTTTTTAACTAATTTGTTTGGCAAAAATAGTTAAATTTGAAGTGTCCAACAATAAAAAAAATAAGAGTTATGAAAACTTATTACTTGTATACCCAAAAAAATGCCATATTTACCTTGTTTGGATTGCTGGCTGTAATCACAACTTCATGTGGTTCCTACCAAAATTCATCTTACTATGACAATGATGGCGTATATGGTTCAGAAAGACCCAGCAACCAAGTTGAAAATAAATATTCTGAACAAAATTTGGAGAAATCTAATAAATATGCACAGCAATTCAAAAACATGCAAGAGGAGTACGTAGTTTTCACAGATGTTGACAATTATAGCTCAAATCCTCAAGATACTGTAGTTACCGTATACAGAAATGAATATGGCAACCATAACTATGCAGGTTGGGGAAATAATGCTTCCAACAATGTCACTGTTAATTATTACAACAATGGTTGGGGATGGAACAATTGGTACTCGCCTTATTGGGGTGGTGGCTGGAATTCTTGGTATGGCCCTAGTTGGGGATTAGGTTGGAACTCTTGGTATGGCGCTAACTGGGGTTGGGGATTTGGATGGAACTCTTGGTATGGTGCAGGATGGGGTTGGAACAATTGGTATTACCCTAACTATGGTTGGAATGGCGGTTATTACCACGGTGGAAGAGACGTTATTTACAACGGCAGTATAAGAGGCGGACACAACAATTACAACAATCCAAGAGGAGGAAGAAATATTATTAATAACAATAGAAGTAATACACCTAGACCTAACTTCAATAACAATAGAGGAAATACAAGACCTCAAGAAAATGGAGTGAGACCTAGCTCAACTCCGAGAAACAATAACTATTCTACTCCTAGAAACGATAATAATTCAACACCTAGAAATAATAATTATTCTACTCCTAGAAACAACAACTACTCTACTCCTAGAAGCGGCGGTTATTCATCACCACCGAGAAGTTCTTCAGGCGGAAGTTTTGGAGGCGGAGGATCTAGAGGAGGCGGAGGCGGATCTAGAGGCGGAAGAGGTTAATACAAATCACATTATTTATTTTATGAAAAAAATATTTTTAACTTTAGCATTTAGCATTTCTGTAGTATCAATTGCGCAAGAGATTACCACTAATGATGCACTTAGATATGCGATAGACAATATGAATGGAACAGCTCGATTTAGAAGTATGGGAGGAGCATTTGGAGCTGTTGGAGGTGACTTATCAGCTATCAACATAAATCCAGCAGGTTCTTTGTTTTTTAATAACAATTTTGCAAGTGTTTCAGTTTCAAATTTCAACAACTGCAATGAATCGAATTATTTTGGAAAAATGAACAAAGAAAGTTACAGTACTTTAGATTTAAATCAAATTGGAGCTGTCTTCGTTTTTGATGAAAATTCTGGAAAATCTGGGTGGAATAAAATTTCCTTTGCCGTGAATTATGAAAACACTAAAAATCTAGACAATCGATTATTTGTTTCAGGATACAACCCTTATAATTCTATTTCACAATATTTTGTAGATCAAGCAAATTTTGTCACTAACACTCCTTTTAACGATTATCAATATGAGATGGCTTATGAAACCTATATCATAAACCCTTCAACAGCAGACCCTAACGTTTTTGTATCTAATGTTTCTCCTGGAGGCAATTATTATCAAGATTTTTTTACAACTGCTAATGGATACAATGGCAAACTAACTGCTAATATTGCTACTAGTTACAAAAACAAACTTTTTTTAGGACTAAATTTAAATGCTCATTTTACAGATTTTGTAACCACTAGCAGACTTTATGAATACAATGATAACCCAGAAAACCCTAGCTCACAGCCTACCGTTAGAGAAATCGTATTTGATAACCAGTTAAGTAGTTATGGTTCAGGTTTTTCATTTAACCTTGGAGCAATTTATAAAGTTGATGAATCATTACGATTAGGTGTTGCATATGAATCTCCTACTTGGTTGAGATTAAAAGAAGAGCTAGTACAGGATTTATACACATACGGAAATGTTAATGTACCTGCAGGAGATCAAAATCGTTACTATGAAGGTCCAATTTTTATTTTTCCAGCTTACAAACTAAAAACACCTGGTAGAGTTACTGCAAGTGCTACCTATATTTTTGGCAAAAAAGGATTAATCAGTATTGATGTTGCTTCTAAAGATTATAGTAAAACGGAATATAAAAATTCTTACCAAAACAATTTTAGAGATATTAACTCACAATTAAGCAATGAGCTTACAACAGCATACGAAGTAAGAATTGGAGGTGAATATAAAATCAAACAATGGAGCATTAGAGGCGGTTATCGATTTGAAGAAAGTCCATACAAATACAATGCTGTGATTGGAGATTTAACTAGCTATTCTACTGGTATTGGATATAATTTTGGCGAGAGTAGACTGGATCTTTCTTATGCTAACACAAGAAGAGATTATAATCAAAACTTGATTTCTTCTGGAATGACAGATACTGCTAGAATTAAAAACATTCAAGATAATATTACACTAACTTATGCTATCAATTTTTAATACGATTCAATAACTATAAAAAACCACTTCTTCAACCGAAGTGGTTTTTTTTATACCCAAACCATAACTTATAGCCCCGATGGGAGCGACATCCCGCCTAAGCGAATATAGCGGACAGCGGAATCAAACCATCAAAAAATTACAAAACGCTGGTGCTTTTACTAATTATTTTATGTAATTTTGCACCTCAAAATTAAAAGCATGAGAACCAAATCGTTAAAGAAAAATAAAATCAATGTAATTACTCTTGGATGTTCTAAAAATACTTACGATAGTGAAGTGTTAATGGGACAATTAAAGGCAAACGGTAAAGAAGTAGCACACGAAGAAGAAGGTAATATCGTGGTAATTAATACTTGTGGTTTTATTGACAATGCAAAGGAAGAATCGGTGAATACGATTTTGGAATATGTGGATAAAAAAGATCAAGGTTTAGTAGACAAAGTGTTTGTTACTGGATGTTTATCTGAAAGATACCGTCCTGATTTAGAAAAGGAAATTCCTGATGTTGACCAATATTTTGGAACTACAGAATTACCTCTTTTATTGAAAGCTTTAGGGGCTGATTACAAACACGAATTATTAGGAGAACGTTTAACTACAACTCCAAAAAACTATGCCTATTTAAAAATTGCAGAAGGATGTGATAGACCTTGTAGTTTTTGTGCAATTCCTTTAATGCGTGGAAAACACGTTTCGCAACCTATTGAAAAATTAGTTAAAGAAGCGGAAGGTTTAGCTAAAAAAGGAGTTAAAGAATTAATTTTAATTGCCCAAGATTTAACTTATTACGGATTAGATTTATACAAAAAACGCAATCTTGCCGAATTACTAGAAAACCTAGTTAAAGTTGAAGGAATTGAGTGGATTCGTTTACATTATGCTTTCCCAAGTGGTTTCCCAATGGACGTATTAGACGTAATGAAACGCGAACCAAAAATTTGTAATTATATTGATATTCCGTTACAACATATTTCAGATGATATTTTAAAATCAATGAAACGTGGAACAACTAAAGAGAAAACGACTAAATTATTACAAGAATTTAGAGAAAGAGTTCCTGGTATTGCCATTAGAACTACATTAATTGTGGGGTATCCCGGAGAAACACAAGAAGATTTTGAAATCCTACGGGATTGGGTTCAAGAAATGAAATTTGAACGTTTGGGATGCTTTACGTATTCTCATGAAGAAAACACAGGTGCTTTTGCTTTAGAAGACGATGTGCCACAAGAAGTAAAACAAGCACGTGCTGCCGAAATTATGGATTTACAATCGCAAATTTCATGGGATTTAAATCAGGAAAAAATTGGAAAAGTATTCAAATGCGTTATTGACAGAAAAGAAGGTCAATATTTTATTGGTAGAACCGAATTTGATAGTCCAGATGTAGACAATGAAGTATTAGTAGACGCTACTAAATACTACTTAAAAACGGGTGATTTTGTAAATCTAAAAATAATTGATGCCACAGAATTTGATTTGTATGCTGAGCCTATTTAAAATTTTTAATATTCTAAACATTCACATATCCTTGCATTAGTAAGGATATTTTTTTTTAAACATACCAACCAAAATGAGTTTAACAATACATCATAATTTGTGATTTTGTTGAAAGACAAAAACTTTACTCATTATTTACGATATTTTTTTTAATTTTATAGTAAAACATAACAACAACACAATCATGAGAAAAATTTTTCTATTAGCATTCATTTTAACAATAAATAATTTAGTGGCATAGGTTGGAATTGGTACTGACGCACCTCAAACAAGTTTAGATGTACGAGCAAAAAATCATATTACAAACCCAGGTACTGTTGATTCTAAAGATGGAATTTTAACTCCCAGAGTAAATTCATTATCTGTTAATGGAGAAGTAAATGGGCAATTAGTGTACTTAATAGCCGATAACGGAAATTACAAACAAGGTTTTCATTACTGGGATGGAGTACAATGGAGAGGTTTATACAATACAACAACAACTACAGGCACAATAACTAATTTATCGTGTAACGAAGCTATTTTAACTCCTTCCGTTTATACATCAGGAGTTACTTACACAGGTATTGTAACTATTCCTTACGTTGGAGGTAACACAGGTTCTTATGCCGCACAAACGATTGGACCTGTTAACGGATTAACATTATCATTGCAAGCAGGAAATTTTGAATTAGGCGGAGGAAACATGGTTTTTTCAGTATCAGGAACACCAACGGTTTCTAGCCCAACACCTACTAGTTTCAGTATCACAGTTGGAGGGCAAAGTTGTACAATTCAAGTAGGAGGCGGTAATTTAAAAGTCGGAGAAATCATAGCTGTCTCTTATACAATTCCAAAAACTCAAGCTGATCTATCCTCATTTAACCTAAATGATTATGTTACCACTAATAGTTTGACTCCCTTACCCGTAATCGATGGACTTCAAATGTCACTAGTGGGAGCAACTCTTAACAATTATTATTTGCCTAAACTATACAATTTTTCAGGTAGTACTAAAACGATAACTTATACATTGAATGAATTGTTAGCAGTTCAATACGAAGATGGTACTGAGGTTTCAATAAACAACGGAAGCTCAATTAGTCTAGGAAATGGTGATGTACTTTGGTCATCTGTTACCCCTGATGTGATGACCCTTAATTTAAATTTCAATAATGGAAGTGCCGATAGATTGTATGAATTAAAATGGTGGGGAATGGAAATTGGAAGCAACAGAAAAATTATTCTAACAGCGCGTAGGATTTTCTAAGAAATATTATTTCCACTTAATGCAATTATCTAAAATACAATAAATTAAAAATCCTCTATATGAGGATTTTTTCATTTAAAAACCTATTGTATAGATTTTGTATCATAACAATTCAAATAAAAACCACTTATAAAACTGATAATCATACCATTAAAATGTTTGTTTATTTTTGTACTTTTGTTAAGAGATATATCTATTTCACTAATTTAAATTACTTCTCATGAGAACTTTTCTACTTATCTCATTGATACTTTTGGGAATCCATGGATTTTCTCAAGTAGGCATTGGAACCGACGCTCCTACGAAAGATTTAGATATTAACGGAGAACTCAGAATTAGAACCATTAACAATGGGAATGTCCCAACAGACGGTGTTATACTAACTGACGCAAATGGTGTGGTAAAAAAAACAACTCCTAGTAACCTTATTAACAATACACTAAAAACCGTTGTAAAAGGTAGTTTTGCTCAAGACGCAGGTTCTCTAGTAAGTTTATCATTATTAAGTAGTGAAGCAAAAATAACATTCAACGCAGAAGAAATTGACTTAAATGATGAATATGATGTTACATCAGCTACATATACCGCAAAACAACCCGGAATTTACAGAGTGTATTCTCAAATAAAAGCTGGAGGTACTGTAGCTGTAGCAACCAACTTCGGCATCTCCATCCGTAAAAATGGAACGATTATAGCTAGAAATAATTTTGCGAATATTGGAATTACTGTAGTTATTACAGAAATTAATGTTACTCCCCCAGTTCGTTCTGCAGAAAATCTAATTCAACTGAATACGGGTGACACTATTGAATTTTACTTCGATGCCAATCTACTATCTGTTGATCTAATAAAAAATAAAGTTGATAGTTATTTTACAATAGAACAAATTAGGTGATTTTTTTTAAAAATGATAATTATCATATGTAATCATTTTTTTTAGTAGTAACTTCGAGTATAGAAATTTAAAAAGTAAAATTATGATAACCAAACATCCTATTTACCAAGATTTTCCTGAGTTCGCAGACAAGATTAAAGACTTGTATCATCATAATGATGAATTTCAAGTATTAGTGCACTCGTACACAGAATTAGACGAAAAAATCTATAAAATTGAAACCGATGAAGAATTAGCTATGGATGATGAATTATCACAACTTAGAAAAGATCGTGTGTTTCTTAAAGATGAAATTTATAATTTCCTAAAAAATAATTAGATTGATTTGGTCAGAAAAAGAGGCTGTATTCTTAGTGAAACAGCCTCTTTTTTTACAATAAAGTCTTCGGACAAACATATTCTGTTTTAGGTAATGAAGTAGTTTTTGCAATTTCATTAAATCCTCCTGTAACATCTACAAAATTATCATATCCTCTTTGTTTTAAAATGGAAGCTGCAATCATACTGCGATAACCTCCAGCGCAGTAAATCACAAAGGATTTATCTTTAGGAAAACTATCTAACTTAGCATTCAATTGATTCAATGGAATATTGACGGAATGTAACAGGTGTTCCGAATCAAATTCACTTTTCTTACGAACATCAAAAAGTAGAACCTGCTCTTTATTGAACCACTCTTCCAACTCTTTACCTGAAATTCTTTTTAAAGTATCAATTTCTTTACCTGATTGTTTCCATGATGCAAATCCACCTTCTAAATACCCTATAGTATTATCATATCCTACTCTTGATAATCGAATCATACATTCTTCTTCCCTACCAGGTTCTGTAACTAAAAGTATAGCTTGATTAATATCGGAAATCATCTCACCAACCCACATAGCAAAACTACCATCGATTCCAATATTAATGCTATTTGGAATAAAGCCTTTTGCAAAATCATTGGCATTTCGAGTATCCAAAACTAAAGCGCCCGAAACATTAGCTAAAGCTTCAAAATCATTTGGATGTAGAGGTTTCTTTGCTTTTTCAATTACTTTATCCAAGGATTCATATCCTTTTAAATTTAGCAATACATTTTTTGGAAAATAACCTGGCGGCGTTGTCAATCCCGTAAGTAATTCATTTACAAACTCGTCTTCTGTCATATCTTGTCGAAGCGCATAATTGGTTCGTTTTTGATTGCCTAAAGTATCGGTAGTTTCTTTACTCATGTTTTTTCCACAAGCACTACCCGCACCATGATTGGGATACACAATTAAATCATCTGAAAGCGGCAAGATTTTTTCACGGAGTGAATGATACAATAAGCGAGCTAATTTATCCTGAGTTAAATCGGCAACTACGTGTTGGGCCAAATCAGGGCGACCAACATCACCAATAAACAAGGTATCACCTGATATGATTCCGTGTTCCTTATCGTTTTCATCAATCAACAAGTACGTTGTACTTTCCATGGTATGACCAGGCGTATGAATGGCTTTTATTTTATAATTTCCAATGGTAAAAATTTGACCATCAGCAGCAATTAAAGCTTCATAATTAGGCTTTGCAGTTGGTCCAAATACAATTTGAGCTCCCGTTTTGGCTTTTAAATCCAAATGACCGCTCACAAAATCGGCATGAAAATGGGTTTCAAAAACATATTTGATTTTGGCATTATCTTTTTTGGCACGATCGATATAAGGTTGGACTTCACGTAATGGATCAAAAATAGCAGCTTCACCATTATTTTCTATATAATAAGCAGCATGCGCAATACAACCTGTATAGATTTGTTCTACTTTCATAACGTAACTTTTAGAGGTTACGAATTTACAGGCTAACAGTTAGAAGTAAAATGATAAATATCATGTAGAAAACCATCGATTAGTTTTCTAAAACACGATTAATTTGAATGAAACGTCTTTTATAATAAGGTTCTTCCGTAGATGAAATTATAACTCCCGCTTGAACCGAAGAATGAATAAATTTAATTTCATCTCCGTTAATCTCAGTAATCATTCCTACATGGTTGATACTTCCTCTTCCGTTTGTAGTAAAAAAGATTAAATCGCCTTTTCTAGCCTGACTCCTATCGATTTTATACCCAGCACCAACAGCCATTGAACTAGAAGAACGTGGCAGCGTCATATCGATGTGCTTAAAAGTGGTAAACATCAAACCCGAGCAATCAAATCCAGCGCTTGAAGTTCCACCTCCTCTATAGCGCGTACCTAAATGTTGAGAGGCTTTAGCAATTAAGAAATCAATTTTTGACATATGTTCAAGAGAGATTTCTTCTCCAAATTTTGGCGCTTTTTCAGCTTCATTTTGGTGATTTACTAATTCTAAATTTCCTTTTTTAACGATAACTTCATAACCAATAGGTAAATTAGCTATTATTTCAGGATTCATTTCTTCCAAATCCCTAACACTAACTTTATATTTTCTAGATAGTTTATATAAGGTTTCACCTTTACTAACAGTATGTACGTGATTACCTATTTCATCTATACACAAATTAGCATCTATGTTGATTAGTGGTGACGTTTCAACAGTTTCTTGTTTTACCACCAATTTTTGGTCTTCCTTTTTCTTTTCTTTTTGTTCTTCTTTAAGTGCTACCTTTTGCTCTGATTGAGCAGGTTCTTGTAATTGTTCTGATGTTTTTACTTTGGGTTTAACAGATTCTTTTTTGGCAGAAATTACAATTTTATCACCTATTTGCATAGTTTCAGCCTTAACATCAGGATTCAATTCTTTTAACTTTTCCAAGCTGATATCATACATTTTGGCAATCTTATATAAGGACTCACCTGAAGCAACGATATGAGTCTCTGGATTTGCATTTTTTGTACCCCCTTTTTCCTTTGAAGTCTTAGAATTTGATTTCTTATTTGGAATCAACAAAACCGTTTTCAATTGAAGTAAAGCACCTTTAGCTTTTGGATTTAATTCATAAATGTCGGATTCACTAACATCATACTTTTTAGCAATGGAATAAATAGATTCACCCGAAACCACGGTATGTTTAATGGTTTTTTGAGCAAATAAAGAACAACTAAAAAAAATAAAAAGTAATATGTAAGTAAACCTCATTGGAACTATTTTATATGGATTGCAGATAAGAGTTTGCAAGATAAAAAAAACTCCCTTTAAAAAGGGAGTTTTAACAATATTTTAAATTCGAAATTTAACTATGCTTTTTCAGCCGCAATTAAATTTAAAGCCGAGCCCGCCACAAACCAAGCGATTTGGCTATCGTTATAAGAGTGATTCGCTAAAATTGTATCTTTAGAACCATCAGCATGAACAAATTCTAATGTCAGCGGTTTTCCTGGAGCAAATTCTGTTAAATCTAAGAAATTGATGGTATCATCTTCTTGAATTTTATCATAATCCGATTCGTTGGCAAAAGTTAAAGCTAACATTCCTTGTTTTTTCAAATTCGTTTCATGAATACGAGCAAATGATTTCACTAAAACTGCTTTTACACCAAGAAAACGTGGTTCCATAGCTGCATGCTCTCGTGAAGAACCTTCACCATAGTTATGATCACCCACTACAATCGACGGAATTCCGGCTGCTTTATAAGCTCTTTGTACTTTAGGCACTTCGTCATAGGCTCCCGTCAATTGATTTTTCACCGAATTTGCTTTTCCATTAAATGCATTTTCCGCACCAATCAACATATTATTCGAAATATTATCCAAATGACCACGGAAACGTAACCAAGGTCCAGCCATCGAAATATGGTCAGTCGTACATTTCCCGAACGCTTTGATTAACAATTTGGCACCTGTAATATTTTTACCATCCCAAGCATCAAAAGGCGCTAACAATTGTAATCGGTCTGAAGTTGGAGAAACCACAACTTCTACATTAGAACCATCCTCTGCTGGTGCTTGAAATCCAGGATCTTTTACATCAAAACCTTTAGTTGGTAATTCATCTCCAAAAGGGGGATTCAATTTTACAGCTTCTCCTTTATCATTTATCAAAGTATCTGTTATGGGATTAAAATCCAAACGACCTGAAATCGCTAAAGCGGCTACCATTTCTGGCGAAGTTACAAAAGCATGCGTATTTGGATTTCCATCGGCTCTTTTTGAAAAGTTACGGTTGAACGAATGTACGATGGTATTTTTTTCTTGTTTGTCCGCTCCTTCTCTATCCCATTGTCCAATACAAGGCCCGCAAGCATTCGTAAACACTTTGGTTCCCATTTTCTCGAAATCGGCAATAATTCCATCTCGTTCAATCGTGTAACGAATTTGTTCCGAACCTGGGTTAATCCCAAATTCTGCTTTAGGCTTAATGCCATGAGCCACCGCTTGTCTTACAATGGAAGCAGCACGCGACATATCTTCGTAAGAAGAATTGGTACACGAACCGATTAATCCCCATTCGACTTTAATTGGCCATCCGTTAGCTTCGGCTTCCGCTTTCATTTTGGAAACTGGTGTTCCTCTATCTGGAGTGAAAGGCCCGTTAATGTGTGGTTCTAATTCTGATAAATTGATTTCGATTAATTGGTCAAAATATTTTTCTGGATTCGCATAAACTTCGGCATCCGCGGTTAAGTAAGAAGCCACTTTATCCGCTGCATTCACAACATCTTGACGACCTGTTGCTGCTAAATATCTTCTCATTGAATCATCGTATCCAAAAGTGGAAGTAGTAGCTCCAATTTCAGCTCCCATATTACAAATAGTTCCTTTTCCGGTACACGACATCGATTCGGCACCTTCTCCGAAATATTCTACAATAGCACCGGTTCCGCCTTTTACGGTCAAAATATCAGCTACTTTTAAAATAACGTCTTTTGGTGCGGTCCAACCGTTTAATTTACCCGTTAATTTTACTCCGATTAACTTTGGAAATTTTAATTCCCAAGACATACCCGACATAACATCAACCGCATCGGCACCACCAACTCCAATAGCCAACATTCCTAAACCACCAGCATTTACAGTATGAGAATCAGTTCCAATCATTAAACCTCCAGGAAAAGCATAATTCTCTAATACGATTTGGTGAATAATTCCCGAACCCGGTTTCCAA
The DNA here is from genome assembly GCF_023634865.1 of Flavobacterium fragile. GTDB lineage: Bacteria > Bacteroidota > Bacteroidia > Flavobacteriales > Flavobacteriaceae > Flavobacterium > Flavobacterium fragile. The sequence goes on along the minus strand of NZ_JAMLJN010000003.1, from coordinate 175,883 downwards.
AATCCAATTCCGTATTTATTAGATACTGAGGACAAGAAATCAAAAACCTCTTTAGATTGTTTATTGGCGAAAGCTAAATCAGCTTCTGCACCCGATTTTGCTTGAATTAAATGGTCGCAATGTACGGTTGTAGGAACCGCAACTTTACTCTTTCCAGCATGCATAAATTGCAATAAGGCCATTTGTGCTGTTGCATCTTGACAAGCCACTCTATCGGGAGCAAAATCAACATAATCTTTACCTCTTGCGAAGGCTTGCGTTGGCATTCCTTCCCAAAGATGCGAATACAAAATTTTCTCAGACAAAGTCAATGGACGCCCAACTATATCACGAGCTTTATCTACTCGTTCTGCCATGGTGGCGTATACTTTTTCAATCATTTCAATATCAAATGCCATAGTAATTTATTTTGTTTGTTATTTAATCCCACTAATTTACAAAAAATTGAACAGATAAAAACAAAAAAGCCCAAGTAAAAAAACTTGAGCTTTTCATTTTGATATTTAGATTTAATTATCCTACTAACAATTTGTGAGATGGAGCAAACTTAGTTAAGTTGATTCCATCCACCGCTTTTTTGTATTCTTCAATTGAAGGGGTTCTTCCTAAAATAGTTGACAATACTACAACAGGAGTAGATGATAATAATGATTCTCCTTTTTTCTCTGCAGAGTCTTCTACAACACGACCTTGGAACAAACGAGTTGATGTTGCCATTACCGTATCTCCTTTAGACGCTTTTTCTTGGTTCCCCATACAAAGGTTACAACCCGGACGCTCTAAATACAACATGTTTTCATATTCGGTACGAGCAACTGCTTTTGGTGCATTATCATCAAATTCGAAACCTGAATATTTTTGTAATACTTCCCAATCGCCTTCTGCTTTTAATTCGTCAACAATATTGTATGTTGGAGGAGCAACTACTAATGGCGCTTTAAATTCCACTTTACCTTGTTGTTTTTCGATATTTTTCAACATTTGCGCTAAGATTTTCATATCTCCCTTGTGAACCATACAAGAACCGATGAATCCTAAATCTACTTTTTTATCACCGCCGTAGAAAGAAAGCGGACGAATCGTATCGTGCGTATAACGTTTTGAAACATCTTTATTGTTAACATCTGGGTCAGCAATCATTGGCTCAGCAATTTGATCTAAATCTACGACCACTTCAGCATAATATTTTGCATTTGCATCTGGACGTAACGCTGGTTTTTCACCTGAACGGATCTCTGCAATACGCTTGTTTGCTTTATCGATTAATCCTTGAAGAACACGGTTTTTGTTGTCCATGCCTTTATCAATCATGATTTGGATTCTTCCTTTTGCAATTTCTAAAGATTCGATTAAAGTTTCATCTTCAGAAATACAAATAGATGCTTTCGCTTTCATTTCAGCAGTCCAGTCAGTAAATGTAAACGCTTGATCAGCGGTTAATGTTCCAATGTGAACTTCGATAATTCTTCCTTGGAAAACATTTTCACCACCAAATTGGTGCAACATTTGCGCTTGAGTAGCATGAACTACATCTCGGAAATCCATATAATCAGGCATGCTTCCTTTGAAAGTCACTTTTACCGATTGAGGAATTGGCATTGAAGCTTCACCCGTTGCTAAAGCAAGAGCAACAGTTCCCGAATCTGCACCGAAAGCAACCCCTTTTGACATTCTAGTATGTGAGTCACCACCAATAATAATAGCCCACTCATCAACTGTAATATCATTTAATACTTTGTGAATTACGTCGGTCATTGGATGATAAACCCCTTTTGGATCACGTGCTGTAATCAATCCGAAATCATTCATGAACTGCATTAATTTCGGGATGTTTGCTTGTGCTTTTTTATCCCAAACAGATGCTGTATGACAACCTGATTGGTACGCTGCATCAACAATTGGAGAAATTACAGTTGCTGCCATCGATTCTAATTCTTGAGCCGTCATTAAACCTGTAGTATCTTGCGAACCTACAATGTTTACTGTAACACGAACATCAGAACCAGCATGCAACACTTGTTTAGAAAGAGTCCCAACTGCATTTTTATTGAAAATTTTCTCAACTGCCGTTAATCCTTGACCTTCAATGTGAATCTCTTTTGAAGGAGCGTATACAAGAGGTGCTTCAATTCCTAAAGTTTTAGCAGCAAAAGTTTGAAGTTTTTTACCAAAAACGATAGCGTACGAACCACCCGCTTTGATAAATTCCATTTTTTGTGGGGTGAATGATCTTGAAATATCGATCAATTCTTGATCACCGTTGTATAATTTTTTTGTTTTTGTATTGATGGTCAAAACAGTTCCAGTTGCAACTGAATATACTTGCTCTAAAACTGGTTCCCCATTTTCATCGCGAACTAATTCACCGTTAGCATCGGTCTTTTTAACCCAGTTTTTTAAATCGATTCCAATTCCTCCTGTTACGTCAACTGTAGTTAAGAAAATTGGAGAAATTCCATTGGTTCCTCCTACGATTGGAGCGAAATTCACGAATGGTACATAAGGACTTGCTTGTTTACCTGTCCAAAGTGCTACGTTATTTACACCTGACATACGAGAAGAACCTACACCCATCGTGCCTTTTTCAGCAATTAACATTACCGATTTATCTGGATGTTGCGCTTGTAAGGCTTTAATTTCTTCTTGCGCTTGAGGTGTAATCATACATTTTCCGTGTAATTCACGGTCAGAACGCGAGTGCGCTTGATTTCCTGGAGATAATAAATCGGTAGAAATATCACCTTCTCCAGCGATAAAAGTTACCACTTTGATTTCCTCTGCAACTTCTGGAAGTTTAGTAAAAAACTCCGCTTTTGCATAGCTTTCTAAAATAGCTTTTGCTACTGCATTTCCATTTTCATATGCTACTTTTAAACGATCCATATCGGCATCGTATAAGTAAACCTGTGTTTTTAAAACTTCAGCCGCTTGTTTCGCAATTGCTTCATCGTTTCCTAAAGCTAAATCTAACAATACTACGATAGATGGTCCACCTTTCATGTGCGATAACAATTCAAAAGCAAAAGTTGGAGTAATTTCAGCCACTACTTCTTGCCCTAAAATAATTTCTTTCAAGAATTTAGCCTTAGCACCAGCAGCAGGAGTAGTTCCCGGCAAAGTGTTATAGATGAAAAATTGCAAGCAATCTTCTCTATTTGCATTGTTTGTATCTTTGATTTGAGCAATGATTTCGTTTAATAAATCAGCACTATCAATTGGTTTTGGATGTAATCCTTGACCTTTTCTTTCCTCGATCTCTTTAATGTATTCGTTATAAAGATTCATTTCAGCAGCTAATGCCATACTATAAATAAGTTAATTAGTGTTTGTTGTTAAAGTGGCACAAATTTAATAAATCTTAATCAAATTTAAAAATTTTTAATAAAAAGCCTAAATAGAAGAATTATTATTTACAAAGATTTTATTTTAGTATTTATTTTTCAATAAAATTCGATAAAACAAAAATATTTTGAATAATTCGTAATTTAAAATCAAAGTTTTGTTAAATCAGCAAAAAACAATACTTGTTTTTAAAAGAGTAACAAAACAAAGGTGCATTTCCACTATCGGAAGTCCACAAAATGCTATGCTTAAAAGAAATTAGAACAACTTCTTAATGATTTGTTCTTCAGTTATACCCTCTGCATCCGCTTTATAATTTTTTACTATTCGGTGACGTAAAATACCTATAGCTACCGATTTTACATCTTCGATATCAGGAGAAAATTTACCATTAAATGCCGCATTGGTTTTAGCTGCTAAAATTAAATTCTGAGAAGCTCTTGGTCCTGCCCCCCAATCAATATAGGTTTTCACAAACTCATTAGACAAAGGATTATCGGGACGTGTTTTGCTGACTAAAGTAACGGCATATTCAATCACATTATCCGCCACAGGCATTTTTCGGATTACATTTTGAAAATCGATAATTTCTTGGGCTGTAAATAATGGTTTTACTTCAGGCTTAAAATCAGAAGTAGTAGATTTTACCACATTTACTTCTTCTTCAAAAGTAGGATAATCCAACTTAATCGCAAACATAAAACGATCCAATTGCGCTTCAGGAAGCGGATATGTTCCTTCTTGCTCTATAGGGTTTTGAGTAGCCAATACAAAATAAGGCAAATCTAATTTATAATGATGCCCGGCAACAGTTACGGCACGTTCTTGCATAGCCTCCAATAAAGCGGCTTGTGTTTTAGGAGGCGTTCTGTTTATTTCATCTGCCAAAATAATATTCGAAAAAATAGGCCCTTTTATAAATTTAAAATTGCGATTTTCGTCTAAGATTTCACTTCCCAAAATATCAGACGGCATTAAATCAGGTGTAAACTGAATGCGTTTGAACTGCAACCCTAGCGCTTGAGATATAGTATTCACCATCAAAGTCTTAGCAAGTCCCGGAACTCCTATTAACAAAGCATGACCACCTGAAAAAATACTCATCACTATTTGATGTACTACCTCATTCTGACCTACAATCACTTTAGCTATCTCTAACTTTAATTCATTTTGTCTTTTTACTAATTCATTAATAAGCGTAACGTCTGACATAAATTCTAATTTTAGTAATGGGTAAAAGGTGTTCTGATAAAGAAACTAAGATAATTATTTTTTATGAAAAAATACCCTTTGAAAATTTTCAGAGGGTATTAATATAGTTTACTTTTTTAACCAATTGTTGGCAAATGGGCAATCCTTATAATCATCTCCAATTTTAATGTAGGTCTCTTTAATTTTTTCTTCAGACCACTTAGCAATAGCTTTAATTTGTTTGTCTTTTAAAGCCAACTCTTTGATCTTTAAATAATCTTTCGCAAAATCTGCTTGATGTTCTTCAGTTCTGTTATTTACAGTGATGATTTTATAAAACTTACCCATTCCTCTAGCTTCATCTAGAATTGGCATAGTAACCTCGCCGTCTTTTAAATCCGAAACTTGTGCATATAATACAGGGTCCATTTTTGTCAATTCGAATTTTGGCTCCATAGTTCTTGGATTTAACAAAACACCACCATTATTTCGTGTTTCTTTTTCATCAGATGAAGAACGAGCAGCATCAGCAAAAGAAATTTCTTTGTTTACAATTTTAGTTCTGATTTGCTCAATTTTTTCTTTAGCGTCTTTAATAGCTTGAGAAGAAACTTTTGGTGTAATTAAAATATGACGTAATTCTACATCTTGACCTTTAATTTTCTCCACGTAAATAATGTGAAATCCAAATTCCGTTTCAAAAGGTTCTGATATTTCTCCTTCAGCCAAACTAAAAGCAACATCTTTAAATTCTTTCACAAAAGGCGTTTTACGATTCATTTTGTAATATCCTCCATTCGAACTAGAACCAGGATCTTCTGAAAACAAAACTGCCTTACTGAAAAAACTCGACCCATTTAAAACATCTTGTTTTATTTCTTTCAACTTATTGATTACATTGTTTTTCTCGTCTTCTGAAATCACAGGCTTCACAACGATTTGAGCAATCTCCATTTCAGCTCCCACGGTAGGTATTTCATCTGCAGGGATTCCTTTAAAGAAATTACGCACTTCTTCAGGTGTTATTTCAACCCCGTCAACAATTTTCTTTTGCATTTGAGTAGTTAACTTATTCATTTTTACTACATCGAAAAAATGACTTCTTAACTCTTCTACGTTTTTCTTGTTGTAATATTTAACTACCTTATCAATCGAACCAATTTGTTCAACAGCTGCATCAATTTGTTCATTCAAAAATGAATTTACCTCAGCATCTGATACTACTATACTGTCTTGAACCGCTTGATGTGCATATAATTTATCTTCTAATTGCTTTCCTAATAATTCGCAACGAGTGATATTTTTCACATCAATTCCTTGTGATTTTAAGGTTATCAATTCTAAATCAATATCAGAATCCAACACCACATAATCGCCTACAACAGCAATTACGCCATCTACTTTTTGTCTTTTAGGTTGTGCAAATACTGCTGACGATGTTATTAATAGTAATGCAAAAAGTAATTTCTTATTTATAAATTTCATATTTATTGTCTTTGATTGCGTCATTCGTAATCTCTTTTTCTAAAGTATTAATTAATTCTAATTTTCTATTATTTATTATAATTTGTTTTATAGTTGGTTTTAAAAACTCTAACGGAGTTGCACTATCTTTTGGTAAAACACTATTCACTTTTACTAACCAAATAGTAGTTGAATCAGGATACTGAAAGTTACTACCACTTGAAATATAATGTTGCTTGTTGTCAATGTTTATGAACGGGATTTTCTCATAAACCTGATTAATATCCACCCAAATAGAGTCGTTAAAAGCATAACTTTTAAACTGAACTGCCATTTGCTCAAGCTCTTTCTTATCTTTTTTGGTAAAGGAAGTAAACTTTGATTTAATTTTAGCAAATTTTGGATTTTCTTTAACTAAATTAATGTATCGTAACTTTACCAATTCTGAAGGATTCTTGAAATACTGTTTATTTTTATTGTAGTAATCCTGAATCTGAGATTCCGTAACCAGAGTATCAACCTGACGTATTACTAAATTTTCCAGATATGCCTCAGTATATAAATCAACTTTATATTGCTCAATCAAGTCGTTAAATGCTTCAACTTGATCTTTCCCAATGTTTTTCTCTGCCGCTTCAAACAATAATTTTTGTGTTGCCCATCGATCAATAAATGATTTCACAATGGTGATGCTATCTTCTTTTGAAGTTCCATTAGGAACCAAGTTTAAAATATCGGACTCATATAAATAACTTTTCCCAACACGCGCAATAGCTTTGGGCTCCTTCGGTGGTTTAAAATAATCACACGAAGCTACCAATAGGAAAAGCAAAAATATAGAAGTCCAGTATTTCATTATTTACTCAATTGATTCTTCACCTTTAAAAACACATCTTGATTTACTTTTATTGAAAATTCTTTTTTCAATTCGTCAACCCAATGATTTTCTAAATATTGCTGATAATCGCTAATAACTCTTCCTTTAGTTTCTGATAATTCCTTATTACCTGATGGTTTTTCATCAATTACATGAACTACAAAATAATAATTATCTTTCGAAACAATTGATGAAACTCCTTTAGACAAATTATTAAATTGTGATAAGACGTCAGCATCTATTTCATAAAGACCTGATTTTGATATAATGTTAACTTTTCCGTCTTTATTTAGTTCTGCTTTAATGTAATCCAATGATTTTCCTTTTTTCAAGAACTTTTGTGCCTTCTCAATTATTTTCAAATCAGTAGATGATAAAATATCCGCTTGTAATCTTTTTTTCCACTGATAATTCTTAATGTTGTCTTGAAAATAGGTATTCAAAGCTAAGGTATCATTCTTTGCTCTATTCCATATCTCTTTTTCCATTAAGTCAAAAAGCAACAAACCATCACGATACTCATCCATTACATATCGAAACTCTGGGAATTCATTTTCCAAATTATCATTGTAATAAGCCAATACTTGTTCATCAGTAAATTTTTCAAACAATTCATCCACCAATCTCGAAATAGGTTTTGTTTTTATATTCCCCTTCTGACTAGAAGATATATAATCTAAAAACACCTTAGAATTTACTTTTTTAACCTTATTTAGGGTTAAGACTACTCCCTCTAATTGATTGTTTTTGGCTGGAACTTCCCAAGTTTGATTGTAGAATTTATCATTTACAACAGACTTGACTTTAGAGAGTAATGTGAGATTCTTATTCACATCATATTTAGAACGTAACTTTTTGGCTAAGGAATTAGTGATTAATAAGGAGCGTTCATCTCTTTTTATTTTATCTTCCAATTCTGATTTCATTTCTGATAGCGAACCAACAGGATGTTTTTCGATTAGTTTTACAATATGCCATCCAAATTGCGTTTCAAAAGGAGCCGATATTTGTTGTCTTTCTTTTAAACCAAATGCAACATTTTCAAACTCTTCCGAACTCAACTGCCCCGATCCAAAACGTTGCAAAATACCACCTTTAGATGCGGAAGACTTGTCCTCTGAAAATTGTTGGGCCAAACTTTCAAAACTTTCGCCTTGTTGGATTTTTTGATAAATAGCATCTATAGTAGATTTCGCTTTTTCTTTTGGGCCATTTTCATCTTGTTTTAAAAGCATAATATGAGCCACTGTTACTTCACCACGATTAGCTCTCTTGTCTGCTACTTTAACCAAATGATAACCAAAACGAGTTCTAAAAGGCTTGGAAACTTGACCTACAGGAGTATGGTAAGCAGCATTTTCAAATGGGTAAACCATTCTAAAGGCAGAAAAATAACCCAAATCACCATTATTTTCTTTTACAGATGGATCTTCAGAAGTTTGTTGGGCTACCGTTATAAAATCCTCACCTGCATCTAATCGCTTTTTAATAGCTGTAATTTTTTGATAGGCTTTTAAAGTATCAGCCGGAGAAGCTCCTTCATCTACTAAAACTAAGATATGAGATGCTCTTACCTCTTGTTGCAATCTGTCATATGCTTCTTGAATCAACTCATTAGTAACTTTAGAATCATTCAAATAATTCTTAGACAATTGGTTGCGATACGATTTTAGTTCATTTTGGTAATTATTGCCATTTTGTAAACCAAGTTTATTCGCTTTTTCTACTTTTAACTTATAGCCAATAAACAATTCCAAATACTTATCCAGATCTTTTTGAGAGTCATCTTTTACTAAATCTAAATTCTTTTTGTAAACCCTAACAAATTCATCCGTATAATAAGGATTATTGTCTATCGAAAACAAAACTTCCTTGGTTTGGGCCAATAAAAAATAAGGTGTTATTAAAAAAACAAAAACAAGTAAGCGACTAATTTTCATAATATATGTATACATTTTGAGTTGCAATCGACAAAAATAACAATTCGAGACTATTCCACAACATTTAAAACGGACTATTAACAGAAAATTCTGCAAAAAAAGTTACTTTTGCACAAAATTTTGAATAATGAGTTTTATAGAAGAAATAGCAAGAAGAAGAACCTTTGGAATTATCTCCCATCCCGATGCTGGTAAAACAACTCTAACAGAGAAATTATTATTGTTTGGTGGAGCTATTCAAGAAGCGGGTGCGGTAAAAAGTAATAAAATTAAAAAAGGTGCTACTTCCGATTTCATGGAGATTGAAAGACAAAGAGGAATTTCCGTAGCCACTTCTGTCTTAGCTTTCAATTATAAAGATAAAAAAATCAATATCTTAGATACACCTGGTCACAAAGACTTTGCAGAAGATACCTTTAGAACTTTAACTGCAGTTGATAGTGTAATCGTAGTAATCGATGTTGCAAAAGGGGTTGAGGAACAAACCGAAAAATTAGTGGAAGTTTGTAGAATGCGAAACATTCCAATGATTGTTTTCATTAACAAATTAGACCGTGAAGGTAAAGACGCTTTCGATTTGATGGATGAAGTGGAGAAAAAATTAAAACTTCGAGTAACACCATTAAGTTTTCCTATTGGAATGGGATACGATTTCCAAGGAATCTATAATATTTGGGAAAAGAACATTAACCTTTTTGAAGGTGATAGTCGAAAAAATATTGAAGAAACGATAGCTTTTAACGACATCAATAATCCAGAACTAGAAGGAATTATTGGAGAAAAACCAGCTAACCGATTAAGAGAAGAGTTAGAATTAATAGACGAAGTATATCCACCATTTGACAGGGAGGAATATTTGGCTGGTGATTTACAACCGGTGTTCTTTGGTTCGGCTTTGAATAATTTTGGAGTTCGAGAATTATTAGATTGTTTCATCGAAATTGCGCCAACACCAAAGCCAAAAGAATCAGATACGAGATTAGTTCAACCTGATGAAACCAAATTCAGTGGATTTGTTTTTAAAATTCATGCCAACATGGATCCAAAACATCGTGACCGTTTAGCTTTCGTTAAAATTGTTTCGGGAACATTTGAAAAAAACAAACCGTATTTACACGTTAGACACGGAAAAAACATGAAATTTTCAAGTCCAAACGCTTTTTTTGCAGAAAAGAAAGAGATTGTCGACATTTCCTATCCTGGTGACATCGTAGGATTACACGATACGGGTAACTTCAAAATTGGAGATACTTTAACGGAAGGAGAAATAATGAATTTCCAAGGAATTCCAAGTTTCTCACCAGAACATTTTAGATACATCAATAATGCAGATCCATTAAAATCAAAACAATTAGAAAAAGGAATTGACCAATTAATGGACGAAGGGGTTGCCCAATTATTTACGTTAGAAATGAACGGAAGAAAAGTAATAGGTACCGTAGGAGCGCTACAATACGAAGTTATTCAATACCGTTTAGAACACGAATATGGTGCAAAATGTACGTATGAAAACTTTCCAGCTTTTAAAGCATGTTGGGTAAAACCACAAGATCCAAAAAACGAAGAATTTGCCGAATTCAAGCGTGTAAAACAAAAATTCTTAGGTCACGATAAATACGGCCAATTGGTTTTCTTAGCCGATAGCGATTTCTCAATCCAAATGACCCAACAGAAATATCCTACAGTAGAATTATTCTTTACTTCGGATTATCAAAAGAGATAAAACAAAAAGCCATTTCGTTTGAAATGGCTTTTTAGTTTTATGAATGTAATTAATTAACAATTAAAGGACGAACTCTCCAAATATCAGTGTAAGGATAAGAAAATGCAGATAATTCTTGATTAATAGTACTATTAGATGTTCTAGTAGTATTGAAAAAATTAGAATATTTGTTAACTGCTTTATCCGGCTGACGTGCACCAGCTGTAGATGAAAAATAAATATTACCATCTACTCCCCAAAAAGGCTGAGTCTCATTTGAGTCACCGCTTGTAATTTGAGTTAAAGAAGTCCCATTAACTTTCATCACGAATAAATGACTAAATTTATCTTTTGTTCCAATAAAAACAATATGTTTTCCATCAGGGGAATAAGCACCATTAGTAGAATGCTGTTCACCAGTTGTAATCTGTGTGCTTTGGAACGATTTCAAATCTAGTTCGAATAACTGATAAAAATCACCTGATAATTTTGTATACAACAACTTATCACCTTTCGGACTCCATTTAGGATTAATACCTTCAGAGAGTACTGTAAAGCTACTTCCATCTCTATTAACCAAACAGATATTACGAGTCTCTTGCAAAGTTGTAGTTAAAACTATCTTCTTGCCATCTGGAGAAACACTAGCATCTGCATCAAAATCACCATAAGCATTTTGACCAATATAAGTTAAACCTAATTTATTTATGCTTGTAACTGCTATAGTAGGTTTAGAGGCATAATAGGTGAAAATAAAATTTTCATTATCTATCCACGAAGGTCTATCCGTTTTATTTCCTATTAATGGAGTAAAACCTGGTAGCATAACATCATTTTTTAATCTAATACTCCATTTATTATAATTGTTATTTGCGTCATCGCGGATTACATATAATAATTTTTTTCCATCTGGAGACAAAGAAGGTTGAAATTCTGCTACAACATCATCTGTTATTCGAACTAATTCTTTCGCACTTGCTGTAACTTGAGGACCAGACAACTTAACTGGAGCTGGTTTCGTAGAACTGCATGAATTTAAAATAAATACAGCAACTATACTAGAGAGGATAATTTTTTTCTTCATAAAAACTTAATTTATTTGTTAAAAAACAAATATATAATTTTTTTTAAAAATTATATTTATTTTTTTTTAAATTATAAATAAATTTTCTAAAAAAAACAAAAAATGAGCCCAATATAATGTTGAGCTCACTACTATGATACCTAATTAACTACAATTGTGATGAAATATAGAGAATTTATTTTTTTAATTATTTATGTCTTCTTTGCTCTCTTGCTAATAAGGTGTTTTTCAACAACATTGCAATCGTCATAGGACCTACTCCCCCAGGTACTGGTGTAATAAAAGAAGCTTTTTTAGATACATTTTCAAAATCAACGTCGCCTACAATTCTGTATCCTTTTTCAGTAGTTTCGTCTTCTACTCTAGTGATACCAACATCGATTACAACTACATCGTCTTTAACCATTTCGGCTTTTAAGAAATTAGGAACTCCTAAAGCAGAAATGATAATATCGGCTTGAGAGGTAATTTGGTTGATGTTTTTTGAATGACTGTGAGTAACCGTTACCGTTGAATTTCCTGGGAATCCTTTTCTTCCCATTAAAATCCCCATTGGACGACCAACAATATGGCTTCTTCCGATAACTACGGTATGTTTTCCATCAGTTGGCACATTATAACGTTCTAATAACTCTAAAATTCCGAATGGTGTTGCCGGAATAAAAGTAGACATGTCCAAAGCCATTTTTCCAAAATTTTCAGGATGGAAACCATCTACATCTTTACTAGGATCAATCGCTTCAATGATTTTTTGGGTATCGATTTGTTTTGGCAAAGGCAACTGAACAATGAAGCCGTCAACAGCATCATTTTCGTTCAATTCTTTGATTTTTTTCAACAATTCAATTTCGGTTGTAGTACTTGGCATTTTAATTAAAGTAGATTCAAAACCCACGCGCTCACAAGCTTTAACTTTACTTCCTACATAAGTTAAACTAGCGCCATCATTTCCTACGATAATGGCTGCCAAATGGGGTACTTTTTCTCCTTTTGCTTTCATTTGGGCTACCTCAGCAGCGATTTCATTTTTAATATCTTCCGATACTTTTTTTCCGTCTAATAATTGCATTTTGTTGTGTTGTTTGTTGTGTGTTTTATTTATATATTATAAAAAAGACGCGAGGAATCGCGTCTTTACAGTTTATCTCATGCCTTTCATTCCTCCCATGGCTTTCATTAGGTTTTTACCTGCACCACCTTGCATCATTTTCATCATTTTACTCATTTGGTCAAATTGCTTCATCAATTGGTTCACCTCTTCAATTTTTCGACCCGAACCTTTAGCAATTCTAGTTTTGCGTTTTACATCAATGATAGACGGCTTACTTCTTTCTGCCGGAGTCATTGAATAAATAATAGCTTCAATATGTTTGAAAGCATCATCTTGAATTTCTACATCTTTCAACGCTTTTCCAGCACCTGGGATCATTCCAACAAGATCTTTCATGTTACCCATTTTCTTGATTTGTTGAATTTGCGCTAAGAAATCGTCAAAACCAAACTCGTTTTTAGCGATTTTCTTTTGTAATTTTCTTGCTTCTTCTTCGTCATATTGCTCTTGAGCTCGTTCTACTAAGGAAACCACGTCTCCCATTCCCAAGATTCGATCTGCCATACGAGAAGGATAAAACACGTCGATAGCTTCCATTTTTTCACCCGTACCGATGAATTTAATTGGTTTATTCACTACCGACTTAATCGAAATCGCCGCTCCACCACGAGTATCACCATCTAACTTCGTTAAGATAACTCCGTCAAAATTTAATCTATCGTTGAATGCTTTCGCTGTATTTACTGCATCTTGTCCCGTCATCGCATCTACCACAAACAACGTTTCTTGTGGTTGAATGGCTTGGTGAACATTAGCGATTTCATTCATCATTTCTTCATCTACAGCCAAACGACCAGCGGTATCGATAATGACTACATTGAAACCATTTGCCTTGGCATGTTTGATCGCATTTTGAGCAATTTCAACTGGATTTTTATTTTCGGGTTCTGAATAGACTTCAACACCAATTTGTCCACCTACTACATGCAACTGATTAATTGCCGCAGGACGATAGATATCACAAGCCACCAATAAAGGCTTTTTGTTCTTTTTCGTTTTTAAAAAGTTCGCTAATTTTCCAGAAAAAGTAGTTTTACCAGATCCTTGTAAACCCGACATTAAAATCACAGAAGGATTTCCAGAAAGGTTAATTCCAGCGGCATCACCACCCATTAATTCGGTTAACTCGTCTTTAACGATTTTAACCATTAATTGTCCTGGCTGTAATGTAGTTAATACGTTTTCACCAATTGCTTTTTCTTTTACTCTTGTGGTAAAATCTTTTGCAATTTTAAAGTTTACGTCGGCATCTAATAAAGCTCTACGAACTTCTTTAAGAGTATCAGCAACGTTAACGTCGGTAATTTTACCATGTCCTTTTAATATATGAAACGCTTTATCTAACTTATCACTTAAATTATCAAACATAATGCTGTTTTTGTTTAATGAAGTGCAAAGATAACATAAAGTTAGAAAGTCGCAAAGTAGTATTTAGAGTTTGAAGAAAATAATCAGTTGGTATTAAAATAAAAAAGAAAATATTCCATTTGATCTGAGAAAAAATAATCAAAAGTTTTATATTTGATATAACCATAAAAATCAAAAATATGATTTTAACAACAACCAATTCGGTAGAAGGGTTTTCAATAGTGGAATACTTGGGAATCGTTTCTGGAACTGCAGTAAATGTGCAAAAAATGAAATTTACATTCAATATGCAAAAATACTACTCGGGAATCAGCGAAAGTATTTTAGATGTTAAAGAACAAGCGATGCAACAAATAAAAGCAAATGCAGAAAAATTAAATGCCAATGCGGTTGTGGGTATCCAAGTTGATATTGAACTCACTTCAAGTAATTATGTTGCAGTAAGTGTAACAGGAACCGCAGTAAGTATAATAAAAAAATAATAATATGAAAACAAAAAAACCAACTTTAAAGTTGGCTTTTTGTTTGGGTAAAAAGGGTTATTTTTTAATTCTTCTCAAAAGTCAGGTAATCGGTTCCACCGCTACCACCGCTTACATCCACTAACTCAATCTTAGAGGGGCCATAACTAATAATACTCCAATCATCTGTTAAATCATCTACAAAACTTGCAGGAGCAGGTGAAGCAAAAAAGATGTTAAAATCTAGGTCGTCGTTTGGAGTATCATCATTACTATTATCACGAGTAACTGACCAAGAACCTGTAAAAGTTGAAGAGTTAGCCGCTGTTAAAACACTATTTGCACCAAATGTAAAAATGTAATTGGAATAATTCGTTGTTTCGTTAACACCTGAATCTTCATAGAAAGTAATACGCCAAGTTCCTTGGTTCACGGTATTAATAACAGGAGTTGGATCTGCTGAATTTACAGAATCATTATCATCCGAACAGGTAGAAGCTACATTGAGCATAAAAATCAAAGATAATAACGGAATTAAAGATAGTCTTTTCATAAAGTTATATTTTTAATGAATAAATTATTGTAATGCTTTTAATTTTTTGTAAAGTATAAATAATCTGTACCTTCATTTCCTCCACTCACATCTTTTAATCTAATTTGAGTAGAGGTAAATTCAACTACTTCCCAGTCATCTTCAAGCTCATCTAAGGCTAAACCTTCATAATTTAAATCTAATTTTTCTTCACCACTTTCTATATAATTAGACCAACTACCATTTAAAATATTGCCATTTAGTATTGCTTGAGTAGTTCCATTTGCTGTAAAAGTGAAAACATATCCTGAATATGCCGCAGTTTGATCTGTATCATCATAAAAATATGAAACATACCAAGATCCACTAGATAAAATTGCGGCTAAATTTCCATTACTACCCGAAGAAGGAGAATCATCATCACAATCATCGATAGCATCCTCAATAACATCTTCAAATTGGTCATTATTAGATATCACAATGGTTTGATTATTTGAATTAGTTACTGAAATTGGATATTGAATCGCTATATATTCATTATCCTCTAGCGACTCTAAAAAATTGTATAGTTGTACATTATTTGTAATAGAAATTGTTTCAGCTAATTGATTATTTGCGTTATAGATATTAACTACAATTGGAAAATTGAAATTAATACATTCTATTTCATCAAAACCATCATCTTCACCACAATCATCCATAATATCATCTAAAACATCTGAATTTTGTACTACAAGTGTGGTAAAATTTTGAAATTGAACCGTGATTGGATAGACAAAATTTACAATATCATCATCGTTTGAAAATGCATCAATTGCATCTTGAACTGTTTGATAATCCGCTTGATTTGAAACTACAATATTTTGTCCATTAACAATAACAGTTGCCGGAAGTACAACGCTAAAACAACTTGAATTGTCTAACACGTTATCAGTTGATGTAGGATTTTGAGAAACCCTAGAGATTAAATTTGTTAATGGTGAAGATTTTGCTAGATTTTGACTAGTATCTTGAATGACTTCATTTTCTTCACTTTGGCATGACATTAAAAGCAAACCTATTAAACTTAAATTTAAAAAATGTTTTAGTTTCATATTTATTATTTTTTTGGGTTTATATTAGTTATAACAATTCAAATTAATTTTACCCTACCTAAATTTTAAAAAAATGATTAAAATTAAAAATGTTTATATTTGCTATAACTATACAACAACTTATTTTTATAAAACCCTACCTAGGATTTAATTAATTTTAAGCGATTTATTCAAGGATGCCTGAAAATAGTACAATTTGCCAAGAAAATATTTTTTCAGCTTTTTTTAAAAGCCATGCAAAAGGTTTACGAAATTATCTTTACTACAAATTTGGCAATACAGAACAGGCTGAAGATGCCACACAAGAAGCTTTTATAAAACTGTGGCAGAATTGTAAAGATGTCCCAATTGAAAAAGCAAAATCTTATATTTATACTATTGCAACTAACAATTCTTTAAATGCAATTGCACATAATAAAGTAGTTCTTACCTATGAAAAGAACAATACTTTAATCGATAGAACCAACGAAAACCCAGAACACATACTAGAACAAGAACAATTTGAATCTAAATTATTAAAAGCTATTAACAATATAAACGAAACGCAAAGAATAGCTTTTTTAATGCATCGAATTGATGGAAAAAAATACGCCGAAATTGCCTCTGAATTAAACATTAGTGTGAAAGCCGTTGAAAAACGTATTCACTTGGCTTTGATAGAACTAAAAAAAGAAATTGAAAATTTTAAGTAGGGTAAAAAACAATATACTTGTTACATTATTGTAATACAGAAATTATGGACGAAGATTACAAACTAGCCAAATGGCTTAATAACGAATTAACCACTGAAGAATTAGCCGAATTTAAACAAAATCCGGACTTTCCTTTGTATGAAAAAATCAAAGAAAATTCAGCTCGCTTAAAAACACCTGCATTTGACCAAGATAAAATGTTAAGCAACGTTGTTGCTACTAAAAAAGCAACAAAAGTTGTGAAACTACAACAAAATTGGTTCGTTCGGATTGCTGCTGTTTTAGTTATTGCTTTGGGATTAAGTTTTTTTATGGTTAATAGTTTTAAAGAAAAATATTACGGTACTGAACTTACGCAAACTGTAAATTTACCAGATAATTCAGAAGTTATCGTGAATAAAAATTCGTCTATAGAATACAAAACTTTTTTCTGGAAAAACAACCGAACTATCGATTTAAAAGGTGAAGCCTATTTTAAAGTGGCAAAAGGAAAAACATTTGAAGTCAATACAAATTTAGGAAAAGTGACCGTTTTAGGAACACAGTTTAATGTAAATGCAAAAGACAACACCTTTGAAGTAACCTGTTACGAAGGAAAAGTAAAAGTAAAATACAAAAATCAGGAACTTATTCTAACAAAAGGGATGTTGGTTACTTTTGAAAATGATTCTAAAAAAGAAGGAAAAACCACATTATCAATGCCAAACTGGGCTTCTGATGAAATAGAAATGAGTTTTACAAATCAAAACTTAAAAACTATTATTACTGATATTGAAAACACATATAACGTTACCATTAAAACAAATACGATAGCAACAGAACAATTATTCACTGGAAAACTTCCTAGCAATAATTTAGATGTAGCCTTACAAATAATTGCCTCAACCTATCATTTACAAATAAACAAATCAAACGAAACAAGTTTTGAATTAGTAAAAAAGTAAATGAATTATAATCGCTTTTTAATAATTATTAGCTTATTTGTCTTTGTTTTACCGCTTAGTGCGCAAGACAAAGACAATACTATTTTATTAAAAACAATTTTTGAAAACATCAGCAAAAAACACCAAGTCAGCTTTAATTACATCGAAGAAGAAATTGCGGTTTTCAAACTAGTTCCTCCTTCAAACGCACTAACATTACAAGAAAAACTGAACTACATTACCGAGAAAACCCAATTAAAATTTGAATTTATTTCAAAAAAATACATTTCAGTAATTAACAATCAAAAACTTGATAAACCTTTATGTGGCTATCTTTTTGATGAAGAAACAAAAGAACCCATCATTGGAGCATTCGTAAAAATAACTGCTACGAATAGTACCTCAATTACGAATGACTTAGGTTATTTTGAACTTAATGTAAAATCGGCAAACGATATCGAAATTTCACATTTGAACTATAAAACTAAATTAGTACAATCAACTTTTTTATACGTTGAAAATTGCCCGAAAATCTATCTAAAAAGCATTATAAACGACTTAGACCCCATCATAACAACAGTTTATTTAACTAAAGGAATTACCAAAAGAAAAGACGGAACATACGAAATAAAACCTAAAAAAATAGGACAACTTCCTGGTCTAACTGAACCTGATGTTTTTCAAACCATGCAACAAATCCCTGGTATAAATGCTACGGATGAAAGCATTTCAAACACAAGTGTGAGAGGCGGAACACATGACCAAAATTTGTTTCTTTGGAATGGAATTAGATTGTATCAAACAGGGCATTTTTTTGGATTAATTTCTTCTTTAAATCCAAATTTAGCTCACAAAATTAATATTGCTAAAAACGGAACCTCAGCTTTTTATGGCGATGGTGTTTCGAGTTCAGTTTTAATTTCAACACATACAGATTCTATCGAAAACACAACAGGAGCTGTAGGTTTTAACTTAATTAACGCTGATTTTTATGCGAAAGTAAAAACTTCAAAAAAATCAAATATTGAAATTAGCGGAAGACGATCATATACAGATTTAGTAACTTCTCCAACCTATACAAATTATTTCAATAAGATTTTTCAAAACACAATTGTTACTAATTATTTTGACAACCAAAATATTAAATATAGTTCAGATGAAGATTTTTATTTTTATGATTTCACCGCGCAATATCATCAAAAAATAAAACAAAAAACAGATTTATTTGTTGATATCTTGAGTATTAGCAACGTATTAGACATATTTCAAACCAAAACAGAAAATAATATTACCATATCTAAAAACAGTTGCTTAGAACAACAAACTTATGGAGCAAATGCATTGTTGAGAACAAACTGGAATGCAAAAAATAGCAGCGAAATATCAATTTACGCTTCCTATTACAATATTAATTCTGAAAATGAATCGATAGAAAGCAATCAAATTTTTAATCAAGAAAACACCATTTTAGATACGGGTATAAAATTACAAAATAATCATATCCTATCTGACAATTTTACCTTTAGGAATGGCTATCAATTTAATGAAATTGGAGTACGAAATGTAGATATCGTAAATACGCCTGTTTTTTCTAGAAAAATCAAAGAAGTTTTAAAAAATCATGCGCTAATTGCCGAACTTAACTATTATTCAGTTAACGATAAATTTAAAGGCCGAATTGGTTTCAGACAAAACTATATTCAAGAATTTTCAACGTTTATTTTTGAACCGCGAATTCAGTTAAATTATAAATTCACTCCGTTTTTCCAATTGGAAATTATGGGGGAAAGCAAGCATCAAACCACATCACAAATTGTTGATTTACAACAAGATTTTTTAGGTATCGAAAAACGAAGATGGACTTTATCTAACAATGAAGACATTCCTATTGTGAAAAGTAATCAAGCGTCATTAGGATTCTCGTTCAATAAAAACAATTGGTTGCTAACTCTAGAAAATTTCTACAAAAAAGTAGATGGAATTACCAGTATGAGTCAAGGTTTTCAAAACCAATATGAATTTGTAAAGACCAATGGAAATTTCACGGTTTACGGAACCGAATTTTTAATTCAAAAACAATTCAGACATATTACTTCTTGGGTAAGTTATACTTTTCAAGAAAATAATTATGAATTTAAAACATTGAATGCAAAAGCATTTCCTAATAATTTTGAAATTAAGCATCACATAAAATCAGCTATTATATCAGATTTCAAAAATATAAAACTTGCCATTGGAGCACAATGGTTTACTGGGAAACCAACAACTTTACCAATAAGCACAACACCTATCTACACCAATCCAGAAACACCGGCTGTGGGTTATCAAGCGCCAAATTCATCTAATTTAGAGGATTATTTCCAAGTGAATTTTTCAGGTGCTTATGCTTTTAATATTGGTACAAAATCAAAACTAAATTTTGGTTTTTCGGTTCAAAATTTATTGAATAATAAAACCAGTATCAATCAACATTATCGCATCAACAATAACACAAATATTGTGGAACAGATAAATACTTTCTCATTAGAAAGAACACCAAATGCCTTTTTAAGATTTACTTTCTAATGAAAAAGTCAGGCTTTCACCTGACTTCAATATTAATCTTTTATCTTAAATACTTTTCTTAAAATATCTTCCATTAAACACCATTTGGTAAAGGATGATTGTAGTAAATTAGCCCCTACAAAAAGGGTAAACCAATACCAATTTTCATTTACATACATTCCTAAAAGAACACTTAAAAGAATAAAGGTTCCTGCCACTGCTCTAACAATTCTATTGATCATAATTTTTGATTTTAATTATATTTTTCTACCGATAAAACGGCTAAATGAACTTTTGATATGGATTCAAGTTTTTTATTAAATGCAGCTACTTCTTCGAATAAAGCATCTAAATTTTGTTGTAAAATGAAGGCGTAAAACATTACTGAATCGGTTTCATTCATTTCAGAACCAAACCAATTATCTTCCACGCCTTCCTCTGAAGCATCTCTAAAACCTTTTACATCGCGGTACGAATAGGATTTTACTTTAGCTTCTTTTAGCATCTTTTTGACTTCTTTTTCAAATTCTGCTATAGCGGTGATTAATACTAATTTCATATTTTTTTATTTAAACCTGACAGGTCTTAAAAAACCTGCCAGATTGTTATTTAATTATTTTTCTCCCATTTTTTACGTTCGGTAATGTAGTAAATCAAAGGCACTACGATTAATGTTAACAATGTTGAAACAATCGCTCCTGCGACTAACGAAATAGCTAATCCTTGGAAAATTGGGTCAAACAAAATGATTGAGGCTCCAATCACAACAGCACCTGTAGTTAATAAAATTGGGGTTGTTCTTACGGCTCCAGCTTCAATGATAGCTTGTTTAATCGGAATTCCATCGTTCAATCGGATTTCGATAAAGTCAATCAACAAGACTGAATTTCGCACCATAACTCCAGCCAACGCAATCATCCCAATAAATGAAGTAGCAGTAAAAAACGCTCCTAACATCCAGTGACCTAACACAATTCCCACTAACGAAAGAGGAATCGCCACCATCATAACGATTGGTGTTTTGAAATTTTGGAACCAACCTACAATCAACATGTAAATCACGATAATTACGACTAAGAACGCTGCTCCTAAATCACGGAACACCTCTAAGGTAATTTGCCATTCTCCATCCCATTTTACAGTAAAATTACTTTCGTCTGATGGTGAACCGATATACAATTCGTTTACATTATAGCCTTTTGGTAATTGCATTTTTTCCAACTTCTCATTCATTCCTAAAATTGCATATACCGGACTTTCTAAGGCTCCTGCCATATCGGCTAAAACATATACTACTCGTTTTTGATCTTTTCTGTAAATCGTATTTTGTAAGGTATCAGTAGTAACTTTTACCAAATCACTAACCGGAACTACATTACCCCGACTTCCTTTTATTTTCAAATTTTGAATATCTTGAATTGAAGTTTTGTCTTTATCTTCCAATGATAATGTGATACCAACTGGATTATTTGAACGTTCATCATACAAGTTAGAAACCGGCATTTCTCTTAATAAATAAGTCAAATTACCTACTACTTGCTGTGGGGCGATTCCATTCAACATGGCTTTTTCTCTATCCACCTCTAATTTATATTCTACTTGAGGCGCTTCTACCATCCAATCGGTATCAACCACATCTGTTGTAGTTTCTAAAATGGTTTTCACTTGATTCGCTACTTTAATTTGCTCTTCATAATCAGGTCCGTAAACCTCCGCCACTAAAGTAGATAAAACGGGTGGTCCAGGTGGAACTTCCACAATTTTTACATTCGCACCATATTTTTTAGCAATTTTTTGCACTTCTGGACGTACTACTTTTGCGATATCGTGACTTTGTAAATCGCGATCTTCTTTATGTAGTAAGTTTACTTGAATATCCGCCATGTTGCTTCCACCACGCATATCGTAATGACGTACCAAACCATTAAAGGTTATCGGAGCCGAAGCGCCAATATAATTTTGATAATCCACAACTTCAGGAACCGTTGAAAGATATTGCGCAATTTCTTTAGTAACTGCAGCCGTTCTTTCCAAAGTAGTTCCTTCTGGCATATCAATCACCACTTGGAATTCATTTTTGTTATCAAAAGGCAACATTTTCACGGCTACCGATTTGGTAAAGAACATCAATACAGAACCTAGTAATAAAACTCCTGTAATCAAGAACATTAGATTACGTTTCTTAGAGTTGTCTAAAAGCGGTTGCTCAATTTTTTTATAGATTTTATAAATCCAAGACGTTTCTAAACCTTGTTCTTCTTTGTGTTCTTGCTCATCTTTTTCATGTAACAAATGGTAACCTAAATAAGGCGTAACCGTTAAAGCTACAAACAATGATAATAACATCGCAATAGAAGCACCAATCGGCATTGGACTCATATAAGGTCCCATCATACCCGATACGAAAGCCATTGGTAAGATAGCTGCAATTACGGTAAATGTTGCTAAAATCGTTGGGTTACCTACTTCGTTAATCGCATAAATAGCGGCTTGTTTGAATGGCAGTCGCTTCATTTTGAAATGACGGTGCATGTTTTCGGCAATAATAATACTATCATCCACCACAATACCAACTACGAACACTAAAGCAAAAAGCGTAATTCTATTTAACGTATAGCCTAATAAATAGTAACTAAATAAAGTTAAAGCAAAAGTTAATGGAACTGAAAAGAAAACTACTAATCCACCTCTCCAGCCCATAGCTAACATTACTAAAACCGTTACCGCAATAATGGCAACACCTAAGTGTAACAACAACTCTCCTACTTTGTGTGAGGCAGTTTCTCCGTAGTTACGAGTAACTTCGACATGCACATCTGCAGGAATAATATTTTTCTTTAAGCTTTCAACTTTAGTAATGATTTTCTCTGAAATTTGCATCGCATCGGCACCTTTTACTTTCGCAATCGAAATGGTTACGGCTGGATATTCTGAATTAAATTTTGAGAATTTCTCATTCGCTTTTCCGTAACCAAAAGACACATAATTCTTTGGCGTTTGAGGTCCATCTTGAATCGAAGCGACTTGTTTTAAGTAAACCGGCATGTTGTTATTGACACCGACTACCAAGTTTTCTACGTCTTCCGAAGTGGCTAAAAATTTACCTGTTGTAACTAAATACTCGGTATCATTTTGCACAAAACTTCCTGATTGCGAACTTCCGTTATTGGCTTGAATCATTTGCATAATGCCCAACGCATCAACACCATTTTCAGCCATTTTATCCTTGTCTAAAACTACTTTTAGCTCGCGTGTTCTTCCACCAATTTCTTTCGTAATCGCAACATCTTTTACTTTTTCAACTTCCGAAGTAACTTCTTCGGCTATTTGACGTAATTGGAAATCATCATATTTTTCACTCCAAAGCGTTAATCCCAACATCGGAACATCATCAATCGAACGCGTTTTTACGATAGGTTGCATAACACCTTCAGGGAACATCGTGCGATTTTTCATCAATTCGTCATATAATTTTACATACGAATCTTCACTGTTTTCACCCACATAAAATTGTACCACCATCATAGAATAGCCATTGAAAGCCATACTGTGAATGTGCTCCACTCCCTTGATGTTGCTAATAATTTTCTCTAATGGTTTTACCACTCTACTTTCCATCTCAGATGGGCTAGCTCCTGGATACATGACCATAACATCGGCCATAGGAACGTTTATTTGCGGTTCTTCTTCCCTTGGAATTAAGAACGAACTGTATGTACCAATAATCATCAACGCCACCATCAATAAAATGGTTAATTTAGAGTTGATAAAGAAATTGGCTATTTTACCTGATATACCTTCTTGCATTTTTTTAAGTTTAAATGTTTATGAGTTTAAAAGACAATACTTAAAACTGAAAACTGCGACTGATTACTGAACACTAATCTTAGCTCCGTTGAATAATTTTCCTTCTGCCGAAACAATATAGAGCTCATCTGCTGATAATCCAGATAATACTTCTACTTGATTTCCGAATGTTTTCCCGATTCTTAACCATCTTAAAATGGCTACATTACCACTTCCTATGGTATAAATTCCAGTTAATTGTCCTTGTTTTACTAGAGCGCTTTCTGGAACTAGAACCACATCCGATTTCACAGTAGATACTTCTTTTTTAGCGGTTGGGAATTGCACGTTTACAAACATTCCAGATAAGATTTCTTTATCCATTTTGTCCAAAGTTACTTTCACCAAATATTGTCCGCCTGTATTTTTTGCGGATAAACTCACTTCAGAAACTTTTCCAGTTACTTCTTTGTTTAATGATTTTACATTGATTTTTACTGGCATTCCGTTTTTTACATTCGAAATATCACTTTCTGAAACCATAGCCGTTACTTGTAATCTTGATGCTCCTTCAATACTTACTAAAGGCATTCCTGGGTTGGCCATATCACCTTCTTTTACAAAAGTATTAGTAACTGTTCCTGAAAATGGAGCGGTGATATTCGAATAAGAAAACTGCGCCATCACTTCATTACGCATTTGTTTGGCTGCTTCTAATCCTGCTTTTGCCATTTCGTAGCGAGCCGTCATATCATCTAATTCTTTTTGAGAAGCCGATTGTTGTGCAAACAAATTCACAAAACGATCATAATCTTTTTTGGCATTGTTATAAGCAGCTGTAGCATGTGTGATGGAAGCATCTACTTGTGCTTTTTTAGCTTGTAAATCCGTATTATTGATGCTTACCAAAAGTTGCCCAGCCGAAACATTTTGTCCCACTTTTACATTTACTTTGGTTACATAACCCATCATTCTAGTACTTAAATTGGCACTATTTTCAGATTCAATTTTTCCACTTGCCGTTACATACGGACTATTTGAATTTCCTGAATTCCCAGCTACTTTTACTGAAATTGCAGGTAAATCTGCTACATTTTCTTTTTTATCACTTCCACAAGAAGTTAAGATTAATGAAGACAAAGTGATTATTGTTATTATTTTTTTCATAGTGTTATTTCGTTAAAAATTGTAAATATTGTTTAGTAAAGTTATATTCGAAAACAGCTTGCAAATGCTCTAATTCTTTTTGCGCCATTTGGGTTTCAGCCATTAGTAAATCGGTAGTTTTTTCTAAACCTTGTGTGAATCGGTTTTGACGAATTCTGTAAGCTTCTTGTGATTGTTCAAAAGCCAATTGGGATAAATTCACTTTGTTGTGGGCATCAAGCAATTGGCGATTCGTTTTACTCAATTCTAACTGACTTTGTTTTTTGTATTGTTCGGTTTCAACCGTTGCTTTTTCAAAATCAGCTTTTGCTTTTTGTGTTTTTCCGATATTCTTATAGCCATCAAAAACATTCCATGATAATTGAGCACCTACTACATATCCTTTTGCTGAAGTTTGAAACACATGTTGGTCATACAATTCGTAACTTCCAAAAGCATTCAATCTTGGTAAAAATCCGAATTTAGACGATTGAAACATTTTTTGATACGCTTCTGCCGATTTTTGCATCGCTTGAATATCTTTTCTAGAATCAGAAAGTGTTGTACTGATATTTTCAATGACAATTGCATTATCTAATGCTTCAGCAGGTTTATAGGTTTTACCAGCCATATCTTCGTTTAATAAAAAAGCTAAATAATCCGAAGCATTTTGTACATTCGATTTGGCATATTGCAATTGATTAACGATTTCATTCACACGAACCTGTACATTTAACAAATCGGTTTTTTGCAACATTCCGTTTTTAAAATAATTTTCAACTAATTTCAAATTGCCTTGAGCAGTTGAATTTGCTTTTTCTAAAACTTTCACTGCTTTGTAAGCCAATTGTAATTGCATGTACGCTTTTGAAACTTCAAATTTTAAATATTCTTTAGTACGTTCTGTTTGATACTGAAACGCTTCCATTTTAGCTTTAGCAGCTTGTCTTCCTAGCAATCCATCTACATTAAGCAAAGGTTGTTGCACCTCAATCTTAGTAGCAAAATTTTGGGTTCTCTTAGGATCATTTAACAAAGTAGGATTAAAATCAGTAGCAGTTAAAATTTCCTGATTCAACTTCGAACCAAAAGCCATTAAAGGATTGGTAGTAGCTATTCCAGTATGTGAAACCGTAACATTAGGCAAAAAGAGCGCATTCGATTGACGATAATCCGCTTTTGCAGATTGAAATGATTTTTCAGCCACTTTAATTTGTAGGTTATTTTCAGTGACTTTTTGTAACAAATCATTTTTTGAAATCGTCAAAGTGTCTTGTGCAAAAGCAGTAACAGACACCAATCCTAAAACGATTAACAAGTTGACTTTTTTCATAGTTTTGTTTTATTCTTATTTTACGTTACAAATGTACATTCGAAAAAAAAGGTAGTCGGTAACATGAGTTACACAATATGAGAGTTAAAATAGAAGAGCGTCCTTGAAGAACGCTCTTACTAACCAATCATACTAAAACTATCAATTCAAATTAAATTGAATTCAAAGGTATTGACACATAACAACCTATTCAGTAACTAATGTTACAAAAAAAGCCCCGATAAATCGGGGCTCTGTTTTTAATGTGAATAAGATTATTCCGCTTTTTTCTCAGCTGACTTTTTAGAAGAACAACATCCTCCACCAGATTTAGAATCCGTTCCACAAGATTTTTTCTCTGCTGTAGAACAAGATTTTTCTGTTTTAGCTGTTTCTTTTTTCTCTTTTTTCTTAGGCTCTTGTGCGTTAACATTCATTGAAAACATAAAAGCGGCAACAGCCATAATAGAAATTAATTTTTTCATTTTTTGTATTTTTTAAATTGTTATTTATTCTTTAGTTTGCATTGTACTACTACAAATATAAGTAATTTTAGAAATAGTACTCTTAAATTTAAATTAATTTATTTTTTGTTCTTTCGGGACACAAGTTCAGAAGTGTAAAAAGTATCGTCAAATATAAAAGTAATAGTTATTACTTCTGAGGCATAGGATTTTAAATCAAAACTCATAGTATTAACCCCTTGTTTTACATCCTCAATTTCACCGGCTTCCAAAATCGCTCCAGTTGAAGAAGTAACCAAATAATTCACTTGGGCCAAATAAGGCATTTCAAACTGAATCCTTGCAATATCAGCTGTTGATTCTGAAGACAATAGGGACAAACTAAATGGATTTTTTCCATCTAATGGCGTATTTACTAAACTCGTATTCTTAACCAATTTCACCTCATAAACCGTAGGATCAGCACTTGTTAAATGGGTTTGATTAGTAGAAAATGCATCAGGAGAAGTACTTTGAATTCCTCCAAACAAATGTCCAATTACAAAACTATCCTCAGTAATTTTTGATAATTGAAGTACTTCATTAGAATAATGAGGTAAATTCAAATTTGGAATAAATTCAGCACCAGCACCTTTTAAATTCGGCATTTCAATTGGCAACTGGTATTCTGCCATACTTCCATCAGCAAAACGAGTAGTGCTACTTATAGTTTTTACAAAAGGAACACTGTCGTCTTTAAGTAATGCCCCATTTTGATAGCTATATCGACTGATTCCTCCAAAAAACAAATTGTGCATTTGATTATTTACAGCATCGTACAAACAAACTTTTCCACTATGATAATTACTCAAATATTGATTGAACTGCATTTGCGGAAAATATCCAGAAGTTTTAATGTCAACTGGATATAAAAAAGGCAATTCCGCTTCTATCTGAAATACACCTGAAGAAATGGTGTAGCCCAACTCGCCATTAGGAAACACCTGAGGCAACAAATTATAATCGCGACGATGTAAATGAACGGGATCTACAATTTCTTCATAATCAGTAAAGGTTAATGAGGTCCCAGTAGTATTAATCGTAAACTTACGAATCGCATTCGAATACGTTTGGGTAAAAGTTGGATGATTCATAGGATTATAGCGTCCATCAAATCGATGCCCACCAACTAAATAAAAGGTTGTACCAATTTTGCCTAATTGTCCTCCCGTAATAGCAAACACATCATTAGTAATTTGTTTGAAAAAGGATTGTATCGGACTTCCTTTGATAATAGCATGAATTAAATTAGGAACATCTACCGATGTCAAATGAGGAAATGTTTTATGATCGGAAGCCGAATTTGAATAAGCATAACCTCCAATAATAAACAATTGATCACCATCTTGATAAAAATTCATATTAGTAGACTGCAACTGTTCTTTAAGTGCTGTGGGAAGTGAATGCACCGAAGCCGACCAAGATTGCTTTTTAGCAACGTCTACCACATAAAGGTCAGTATTGTTTTGGTCACCCGGAAAAGCTCTAAAAGGTTGTCGAGCGTGAACACCATCTTTTCTCCCACCTATGATAAGCCATTTTCCTTCATGTTGTGCAAAGGCATAAGAATGCAGACCTGGCAATCCAGCAACAGAAACTGGTGTGAGAACAACATCATAAGTAAAAGTACTTTGCGCTAGTGTTGACTGAAAAAAGACAAACAAAAGCACCTTAATTAAATATTTCATTTTATTCCATTATGTATTGAGTTTGTGATTTCACAAACTTTGTAATCTAGTTAAATCGTAAAAGAATTAAATATATTTGGGAGGATGCCAAATGGAACTTTGATATTTTGAAATAAAGATTTTCTCGTAATTAGATTGCTCTTTTTGAATTTTGAATTCAGCAAAAATAATCTCAGGCTTAAAATCCAATTCACTTACAAATTGAACAGGACTAAAGTTTAAACCCATAATAATTTTACCTTTTTCACAACCTAAAGCATCAGAATCGGATGCATGACACGATATCTCACATTGTTCTTTAAAAAACACTTTCATTGCTCTTACAGACGGTAAAGTGGTAAGTGCCGTCAAATAAATAAAAAGTATGCAAGAGAATAATTTCATATATCAAAGTTACAAAATAAAAACAAACGTGTAACGTATGGATATAGAAATTCTTTACATAACGATTCTTCTATTTTCGCTTAGGAATAGAACAAGAATTTCCTGAACAACCCATATCAAATAGGGCTTGAATAAGAAAAAAGAATGCAAAAAAAAGAAACATATATTGGTCCTCGCTGAAAGCAAGATAGGTAACAACGCCTGCTAAAAACAGCCTAACCCATCTCATAAAATGCCAATTGGAAAATAAAAGCCTTTTCATATGTTATTTTTTTGTACCTATAAAACGAATTAATGCACCCTCACCTCGATGATACAATCCTTCGTCTAGAGTAATTATTTCATTTGTTAGCGAATCAAACTTTACATTAGGAAATTCTTCTGAAATTTCATCCAAAGAGAATAGCATATCAACGTCTTTTGGACCACCAGAATTATACTGCAATTGATTTTTCGCAAAAGCCTCAAAAATAATTACACCTCCAGGTTTTAATAAAGAAAGTAATTTCAAATGAGCTGCTTTTCGAATAGTTGCCGGGAAATGAGCAAAAATCAAAACGAGTCCATCAAACAGTTCTTCCGGATAAGAAACTTCCAAAACATCAGAAACGGTATAATCTATAAGAACTTGAGTTGCAGCTGCCAAATTCAAAGCCTTTTCCTTTCCTGCTTCACTGTAATCAAAAGCATAAACTTCAAACCCTTGTTGAGCAGCATAAACAGCATTTCTGCCCTCACCTTCAGCCGCAAATAAAATTTTACCTTTTGGTAAAGCACTTATATTATCTTTTAAAAATTGATTCGGCGCTGTTCCATAGGCAAAATCCGAAGCACCATAACGTTCGTCCCAAAATGGTTTCATTCTGATTTCTTTTTAGGAGAGGTTACAAATAAATGAAACAACAGGCCTCCCATAAGACCTCCGTACAAAGTGCTATTTAAAGGCTTTGAGGTTATCGAACATGTTCCTGAAACACATCCAACATAATGATAATAGGCATATCCTGAAAGGAGACCTACAACCACTCCTATACTAGTTATTATAAAAGTTTTTCTATTCATTTTGATAATCTGAATAACAAAATTACAGCCACAAAAAGAATTAGTAAGTAACAAAAGTTACTAAAACTGAAAATAAATAAAAGGTTGTGTATCAGCTGAAGCAGTAGCATAAACTACCCAATAAATCAATCCTAACAAGATCGCCTTAGCCACTAAAGGTAATTTTGAAAAGGTATTTTGCATTACGGCTAAAGTTTTCATAGGAATAAAATGCCAAACTACTCCAATAGCTATCAGTAAAAAAACATGCTTATAACCTAAAATAATAGTCATCCACTGATTAAAATCGAAGGTTAACTGTGAGATATTATGCGCCATTTGAAATGCTGTTGTGAAATCTTTTGCGCGGAAAAACAACCAACAAAACACAACAAAATGGAATGTCAAGACAACTTGAATCGTTCTTACAAAAGCATTTTTAGGCAACTTAATAAACTGTCCAAAGAATTTCTCAAAGACTAATGCCAATCCGTGAAGAATCCCCCAAACTACAAATTTCCAGGAAGCGCCATGCCACAATCCTCCCAACAACATCGTCATGAATAAATTAAAATAGGTTCTTAGTTTACCCTTGCGATTTCCTCCCATAGAAATATAGAGGTAATCCCTTAACCAACTCGAAAGGGAAATATGCCATCTTCTCCAAAACTCGGTAATAGAAGCGGATTGGTAAGGCGTTCTAAAGTTATCAGGCAACCAGAATCCCATTAATAAGGCCAACCCAATCGCTATATCAGAATACCCTGAAAAGTCACAATAAATTTGAATAGCATAACCATAAGAAGCCATTAAGTTTTCAAAAGCGGTATAACTATTCGGCGCATCAAAAACACGATCAACAAAATTACTTGAGATATAATCCGATATTACAGCTTTTTTTAGTAATCCTCCAATAATTAAAAACAAAGCACGATTAAATTCTTCTTTCGTAAGCTTGAGCTTCTCATAAATTTGAGGAATAAAATCACTTGCTCTAACAATCGGCCCAGCAACTAATTGAGGAAAAAACGAAACAAAAAACAAGAAATCGATAAAATTTTTAGTGGGTTTCAAATCACCACGATAAACATCAACGGTATAACTTAAAATCTGAAAAGTGTAAAAAGAGATTCCTACAGGTAGTACAATATCTTCAAACTTTAAATTACCGCTAAAAAAATTATTGTAATTATCAATAAAGAAATTGGTATACTTAAAATAAGCCAACATCCCGAGATTAATTAACAAACTAAGTATCATATAAAACTTACGATACCATTGTTTTGGCTCTTCATAAATTAATCGAGACAAAACGTAGTCTACCATTGATGAAAATATCAAAAGCCAAAAATAAACTCCACTCGACTTGTAGTAAAAAAATATTGAAAACGCCACTACATAGGTAATTCTAAAATAATGGGTTTTGCGAGACAAGATATAGATAACGTAAAAAAACAAAAACAAACCCAAAAACAGAGCACTGTTAAATAATAGAGGGTGTTTAGGATCATATAAAAACCATTTTTGAATAGTTTCTATATCGATATTTCCTACATGCTCAAGAAACCAATTTTGTATGCTAAAAAGTGCTTTCACTATAATTTTGTAGATTTATATAATTCGTATGATTGTAAAAAAGATTCAAAAAACAATTCTCCTTGCTTTTCATAACCTTTTTTAGAGTAATGAACTTTATCTTTGGCCATATATCCTTTTGCAGAATTACGATTAATAGAGCTATTCCCACCAAAAACCTCGAGAAGATTCCAAACAGCATAATTTTTAACATGGGCATGGTCTTCAATTTCCTGTGCATACATTTCGATAAAGGTGTTTCTATATTTGCGATGCAAAACAGATGGCGGAGGAGTCATAACCAATATTCCCGCATCAGGATTTTTATGTTTTATTCCCTGAATCATCTCATCTAAATTAGAAAAAAACTGCTCCCCAGATTGCTTATCAAAACTCTCATTAGTTCCAAATGAAATAATCACTAAATCAGGTTGTAAAACAGGTAACTGTTCATTAAACAATCGAAATTTGTTGAAATCAGAAACCTTAGCACCATTCACGCCTATGCCATGATATATCACACCAGATGCATTATTTTCTAAGACCAATCCATTCAAAGCAAATTCGTCAATTTCCTGATTCGGAACTAAAACAATTTTATCTAACGGTTTTTCTGAAACATAATCATTAGAAAGCAAAGAAGGTTCTAATTCGATAGGAATGTATTCTATTTTGGTAGCCGTTTTGGTTTGAGTTCCCTTTGTTGGAATTGTCAAAACTTTACCATCTCGAATGATATTGCTTTTTAAACCATTCGCTTTTTTTAATGCTTTTAAAGAAACGTTGTATTTATCAGCAATGCCTCCTAAAACTTCACCTGGCTTGACTTTATGTGTGATTTTTTTCGGAACTTTTCTTTCAATGAAACTATTTTTATTGGAAATCGAAACATCAAATAAATTCACATTTTGAGGGGTAATTACTTTCAGTTTTGTAAAGTGGTATGGAACTTCTTTTACATGCATTTGAATCGCAAAATCTTTTGAAGTCGTTTCCATAGAAAAACCACTTAAGCCAACAGGTCGA
Organism: Flavobacterium fragile; assembly: GCF_023634865.1. Classification (GTDB taxonomy): domain Bacteria; phylum Bacteroidota; class Bacteroidia; order Flavobacteriales; family Flavobacteriaceae; genus Flavobacterium; species Flavobacterium fragile. The sequence continues at coordinate 143,097 of NZ_JAMLJN010000003.1, read as the reverse complement.
TTGGTATCCGCATACAAATTTCGAAAACTTTGAAAACTACCTGAAGCAGTGTAACGAATAGGAGCACTATTATTGGTTTTGGCTACACTATAGGGAAAAGTAAATCCAAATCCCCCATTTCCATAAACCTTTTGAAATTGCGAACGAATTTTAGCCGTAAACAAATCGGCTTGTATGTGAGAATCCCCAATATGAACGATATTAATCTTACCTGATTTACTTTGCTCCAATTGGTACAATTTTTCATAAAATGCAATAATAGCATTGGGATTATGAATGTCATTTCCTGTAAAGGAAACTTCGATAGAATCAATAACGGGAACTTCTACTTCAACAGAATCTATAGGCACCAATAAAGTATCCTGAGCAAATCCAAAAAAAGAAAAAACCAAGAGAAACAACAAAAATCTACTTTTCATAAACGGTATCTTTTGGTGTTAAAACGGTATCTTTCTTAACAGGCACAACAGCTTTTTTTCGTTTTTTCCTCAACTCCTTATACGTTTCATACCCTTTGTTCAATTGGGTGAAAATCAAATTTGCCGCTTCTTTAGCTCCTCTGTGATTAAAGTGTGTATAGTCTTTGTTAGCTCTCACAGGTTCCTGCTCTACCCATTTTATCATAGAACCATCTCCACCCATCAAAGTATACAAATTCACAAAACTCGATTCAGATTTGATAGCGTAACGTTTTTGGGCTCTGTTTAATGGAACTACTGCAGAATCAGTTTTCATCTCCATGTCGTATTTAGTAGATTTGTCGGCAACAGAGATTATTAATATTGAAACACCCGGAAAACAAGCTCTTAAATGAGCAACTACTTTTTCCATCCTTTTTTCATACCAACCATAATGTAACGAACCATAGTTCAATACATTGGCCCCGTATTGCAATACTATTAAATCATAATCTAACTTGGAATGAAAAGCGCGCATGGTGGCAACATCAAAACTACCAATTGGTAAACCTGAGTTTCCTCTATTCGAGAAATTATCCACGTGAACACCTTTTCCATCATCAAAATTAAATCCATAAATAGGAATAGAATCGGCGTTCTTGAAATTTACTCTAATACTTTTTAAATTGCCTTCTGATAAGGTTAAGGTATTAACTAATTTATTAGGATTCAATTTCTTAACAATAGTGTCGGTGCCTGATATGTAAAACACTTTTCCTTCTTTGTTAGACGAACTTCCGTAAAATAAAGTTGGGCGAGGTAATTCAGAAGCAAATCTGGTGGTATTCGCTTTGTATTTTACCCAAGCCACACTAGCTGTATCATTCGCGTAAAACACATGACCGTTTACTCCAAATGGATTAGACGGATGTTTCACTTTTAAATACGACTGTGTTTTCCAATTACCCGAAAATTCATGGGTTAACGAACTTCTGGAAGCAGCAGATTCGGATGTAATATTGACAAAACCAACACCTTGACCTCCAAACTTCTCCTGAAAATACGTCCTGAAATCTTTAACAATTAAATCACCATCTGTCATGGAATCTCCAAAATAAGCAATTCGAACGTTACCTTGTTTTTTTGTTTCTAACTGAAAAAGTTTCTCGAAAAAACCAACTAAATATTGATTCCCTGTATACGTTTCAAAAGTTTCTTTCGGAAATTCAATACCATTTACGGCTACATAATCGATAACAGTCCCCCTCATAGAATCTTCTACAACGGTACCTCCATCTTCAGCAAGAGCTTCTAAAAGCAAACTATCGACTACAACATTTTTAGAATCTAATTTATCTTCAGTAAATAATTTCTTAGGCAAAATCGTTTTGAATATCAAAAATGAAAATCCAGAAACAATTACCACAATTAAGGTTTGAAAAAAATATTTTGATGTATTCATGTATTAAATTTCAATTTCGAAGACAAGTCCAAAAATCTAGTAAAATCTCAAACTCGTTACTCGTTACTTTAAGCTCGCAACTCTATTACATTCGCTCAGGAACTTGAATTCCTAACAACTGAAACGCATTTTTAATCGTATTCCCTACCGATTTTGATAGTTGTACTCGAAATACTTTCTTGTCGTGATTTTCTTCTCCCAATATCGAAACTTGTTGATAGAACGAATTGAATTCTTTTACCAAATCATACGTATAATTCGCAATCAAAGCCGGACTATGATTATCCGCCGCATTTTGAATTACATCAGGGAATAATTGTACTTGCTTGATTAATTCTTTCTCTTTTTCATGCAATTCTAATCCAGAAATTGAAATTGAAGTATCAAAATCAGCTTTTCTTAAAATCGACTGAATACGAGCGTAAGTGTACTGAATAAACGGCCCAGTATTTCCTGCAAAATCAACCGATTCTTCTGGATTAAACATCATTTGTTTTTTCGGATCTACCTTCAACATATAATATTTCAAAGCACCTAAACCAATGGTTTTGAATAAAACGGCTTTCTCTTCTTCAGAATAACCATCTAACTTTCCTAATTCTTCCGATATAGTTTGTGCAGTTGTAGTCATTTCCGCCATTAAATCATCAGCATCTACAACGGTTCCTTCACGAGATTTCATTTTTCCAGAAGGTAATTCTACCATTCCGTATGATAAATGATACAAACTATCCGCCCAATCAAATCCTAACTTTTTCAAGATCAAGAATAACACTTTAAAGTGGTAATCTTGCTCGTTTCCTACCGTATAAACCATTCCACCAACATCTGAAAAATCTTTCACACGTTGGATAGCAGTACCAATATCTTGCGTCATGTAAACCGCAGTTCCGTCAGAACGAAGTACGATTTTTCTATCCAAACCATCTGCCGTTAAATCAATCCAAACCGAACCATCCGGATCTTTCTCGAAAATGCCTTTTTCTAAACCAAATTGCACTACTTCTTTTCCTAATAAATAGGTTTTAGATTCATAATAGTAGCTATCAAAATCAACGCCTAGATTTTTATACGTTTCAGCAAAACCGTCATACACCCATTGGTTCATGGTTTTCCAAAGTTCGATAACTTCCGGCTTTCCATTTTCCCAATCTAAAAGCATTTGTTGCGCTTCTAAAATAGATGGTGCAAGTTTTTTTGCTTCGTCTTCGGTTTTACCTTGAGCAATTAATTCTGAAATTTCTTTTTTGTATTGCTTGTCAAATTCTACATAAAAATTCCCAACTAATTTATCTCCTTTTAATCCGGTGGAAGCTGGAGTTTGTCCGTTTCCGAATTTCTGCCAAGCCAACATCGATTTACAGATATGAATTCCTCTATCGTTGATGATTTGCGTTTTGTATACTTTTTTTCCGGAAGCTTTTAAAATCTCAGCAACGGAATAACCCAATAAATTATTTCGGATGTGACCTAAATGCAATGGCTTGTTGGTATTGGGTGAAGAATATTCTACCATTACCGCCTTCTCTCCTTCTTTTGGAGCTACAAAACCAAAGGTTTCATTGTTTTTAATCGTATTGAAAAATTCCACATAAAAAGCATCCGAAATCACGATATTTAAAAATCCGCCTACTACATTGAACTTAGCCACTTCATTTACGTTCGCCACTAAGTAATTTCCAATCTGATTTCCGATTTCAACGGGATTGCCTTTTAATGCTTTTACCAAAGGAAAAACCACTACAGTAATATCACCTTCAAAATCTTTCCTTGTAGCCTGAAATTCAACTTTTTCTATAGAAATAGGGAACAATTCTTCAACTGCCTTTTGAATGTGCTGGGTTAATGTTTGATGTAATGTCATTTTTCCTTGATTTTTAAAACGTGCAAAGGTAAGAATTTTGAAGATAGTATGATGAAATAAAATTTCACAAATAGCGGAAAATGTTAAAAAAAAAATAAAAATTAAAAATAGACTGTAACATTTAACAAATGTTGAAGTCTACTTAAGCACAATCATCAATCATATTTAATTAAAACAATCTAATGAAACTAAAACTTTTTATCACTACACTTTTGTGCAGTATCACTTTTGGATTCGCACAAAACAACGGAAGCATCAAGGGAAAGGTAACAGACAAGAAAACAAACGAAACGTTGCCTTATGTAAACATCATCATCAAAGAAAATGGCAAATTAGTTACAGGAGCAGTAACTACTGAAGAGGGTAATTTTTCTATAACCAAATTGGCTCCTCAGAAATATACCGTTGAAATTCAATTTATTGGATATACAACCGTTACTAAAAATGTTGACCTAACTACGAATGCCAATCAAAACTTAGGAACAATTGCTATTGCAGAAGATATTATCGAACTAAAAGATGTTGAAGTGGTAGCAGAACGATCGAACATGGTTCAAAAAATTGACCGAAAAGTAATTAATGTTGGAAAAGACTTAATTGCTTCAGGAACAACCGCTTCAGAAATCATGAACAATATCCCGACGGTTAGCATCGATCCTCAAACGAAAGAAATCAGCATGAGAGGAAATAGTAACGTGCGAGTACTAATTGATGGTAAACCGTCAAACGTATCAATCGAGCAACTGCTACAACAAATTCCTTCAGCTTCAATTAAACAAGTAGAATTGATAACAAATCCTTCGGCAAAATACAATCCTGAAGGAATGAGTGGAATCATCAATATTATTTTACACAAAAATTCACAAGACGGATTTAATGGCTCAATAAATACCGGGGTCACCTTCGGAATCACTCCAAAAACAAACTCAGCATTAAACATGAATTATCGCGTTGGAAAAGTGAATTTTTACACGAATTATGGCTTCAATCATGGGATAAATGCCAACAACGGTTTTGTAGACAGCGAAAGAACCAACTTAGAAAACAGACAAGATTTTAATTTTAGAAATAAAAACAATTCACATCTGATTAAGTTCGGAATGGATTATTACATCAACGATAAAAACACCTTATCAGCATATACCAATCAAAGTTTTACATCGGGTTTCGGAACAGGATTAACAACCGTAGCTTTTGACAATCCTATTGCGAACCGAAATACCAATCAATCGTTCGGAAGTGATGGCAAAAACAAAAACCAAACGTATGATGTAGTCTACAAACATAATTTTGACAAAAAAGACAAAACGTTCGAACTTCAAGCTAATTTTTCTCATACTGAAAATGATGAAAATACGCTATATAACGAAACCATTTTCAATCCTACACAATCGTTTGAAAGAAGAAATATTCTTAATGGAGTCACCGATTACTTTCAATTGAATGCTGATTTTGTGAATCCATTAAACGAAACTACCAAATTAGAATTGGGGGTAGAATCGAGAATTCAAAACTCAAGCAATAGATTAGAAGATGTAAATCCTAGTTTTTCTAGTGCAAATAATGCTTTCGAATTTGGAAGAAATATTTACTCTGGATATGCTAACATTGGAAAACAAGTAGGCAAATGGAGCGGTCAAGTGGGACTTAGAATGGAATATTTCGATCTTCAAGCCGATTTTGAAGTAAATCAAACCAACCCTTCGTTTTCAGACAAACAAAGAGTTAATGACGAAATTTTTACGGTTTACCCATCTGCATTTTTAACGTACAATGCTAATGATAAAAACTCGTTTAACTTCAATTATTCCAGAAGAATAGATCGCCCAAGTATTGGTCAGATTAGTCCGATTAGAGAATGGACCACTCCTATCTTAGAATCAAGGGGTAATCCAGAGTTAACACCTCAATTTACCAACTCATTTGAAGTGAATTACACCCGAAACACCAAATTAGGTTCAATAACAAGTGGCATATTCTACAGAAAAATTTCAGATGAAATTTCGAGAGTGGTATTCAACGATCCAAACAACCCAAACCGAAATATTTTATCGTATGACAATTTTAACAACAATGATGCATACGGTATTGAAACGTCTGGAAATTTAAAATTCTCTAAATGGTGGTCCGTTAATGCTAGTGCTGATGTGTACTTTAGAACGGTAAAAGGAACCGTACAAAATAGCAATACAAATGCTTTAGAAAATGCAGAAGCAGATGTAACTACTTTTAATGTTAGAGTAAACAACAGTTTTACAGCCACAAAAGATTTGCGTTTTCAATTGTTTGGAATGTATAGAGGAAAAGACAAAAGCATTCAGTTTGACAGAAAGGAAATGTATCGTATTGACTTAGGAGCAACTTACAATGTTTTAAAAGGTAAAGGAACCATAACAGCCAGACTAAACGATATGTTCGAAACGATGCGTTTTGCTTTTGATGGCTCCATTCCTTACCGCCAACAAGGAGCATTCTACTGGGAAAGCCAAACCGTTTATGTAGGATTCAACTACATGTTTGGAGGTGGAAAAAACAAAGCCCTAGCCAGAAAACAAAGAGATGCCAACGAGGTGCAAAGCGGTGGCGGAATGTTTTAGTCCTCCCTAATCCCTCCAAAAAAGAGGAATTCATAAACCATAAAAAAGCGTTCTGAGTTTTCAGAGCGCTTTTGTCTATATGCTATTTTCTTTTTTCTATTCTCGAAAAATTACCATCTAATAATCACACTTCCCCAAGTAAATCCGGAACCAAAAGCTGCTAAAACAACTAAATCACCCGATTTTATTTTTCCTTGTTCCCAAGCTTCAGTCAAAGCAATTGGAATAGAAGCGGCTGTAGTGTTTCCGTATTTTTGAATGTTGTTAAAAACTTGATCATCAGTCAAGCGAAACTTCTGTTGAATGAATTGAGAAATTCTCAAATTCGCTTGATGCGGTACCAACATATCAATATCCGAAACCTGTAAATTATTAGCTTGCAAACCTTCATTAATAACTTCGCTAAAACGAACTACGGCATTTTTGAAAACGAATTGCCCGTTCATGTAAGGATAATAACTTTCGTCATTTGGATCATTATCCGCAATGATATCAGTCACCCAACGTTTACCCATACCCGGAGCTACTAAAGACAATTCTTCAGCATGCTGTCCTTCGGAATGAAGATGAGTCGACAAAATTCCTTTCGTAACATCTTCCTCTCTTGAAAGTACTGCTGCTCCTGCTCCATCTCCAAAAATAACAGAAACACCTCTACCACGAGTGGTCATATCTAAACCGGTAGAATGCAATTCAGAACCAATAACTAAGACATTTTTATACATTCCCGTCTTAATGTATTGATCCGCAACAGAAAGAGCATACACAAAACCCGAACATTGATTACGAACATCCAGAGCACCAACAGTTCTTAAACCCAAATCGCGTTGTACTAAAACACCAGGGCCTGGAAAATAATAATCGGGACTCAAAGTAGCGAAAACCACAAAGTCGATATCTTCTTTGGCTACACCAGAACGCTCAATAGCAATTTTGGCTGCTTTAACACCCATAGAGGTGGTAGTATCTTCCCCTCGAATAACATGACGACGTTCTTGAATTCCAGTTCTTTCCTGAATCCATTCGTCATTTGTGTCCATTATTTTAGATAAATCATCATTGGTTACTACATTATCAGGAACGTAATAACCTAAACCCGTAATTTTTGAATGATACATATTGATATGGCTAAATTAAACGGCAAAAATACAAAATAAATACATGTCAATCTTCTTTTTTGATAAAATCAAATCATGGATGAGTAGATAATTTGAAAGTAGATTACGAAAATTAACAAATTATTTGAAAAAGATAGGACTCAAAAATTTAACTTTAAACCATCAAATTCAAACTAACAAACATGAAATTAAGATTGCTTACCATCATGACGCTTATGGGGGCTTTATTCAGTACCTCAGCACAAGAAAATGTAACGTATCAGAAACCCTCTGCCGAAATTCTAGCACTAGCGGATTACGAAAGAGCTCCTTCTGTAAGTATGGACACCAAAAAAGAATACATGCTTTTGAGTTATCGTAATACGTACAAAACACTAGACGATTTAAACCAAACGGAAATGAAATTAGGCGGATTACGTATTAATCCCGTTACCAATATATCAAGCACCGTTACTTACATTAACAACCTAAAGATTAGAAAAATTAAGGATAAAAACGAAATTCAAGTTAGTGGACTACCTGCAAATGCTCGAATTACAAATATTTCTTGGTCACCAAACGAAAAGAAAATTGCTTTTACAAACACCACAAATCAAGGGGTGGAACTTTGGGTAATTGATGTGGCAACTGCAACCGCTAAAAAACTAACTTCTGATAATTTGAATGCAAATCTTGGAAGTCCGTTCAATTGGATGAAAGACAACGAAACGTTATTGGTGAAAGTATTACCGAAAAACCGTCCAGCGTTAATTGATAGTAACAAAGATGTTCCTAAAGGACCAACCGTTTCAACTAGTGACGGCTCAAAATCACAAAACAGAACGTATCAAGACTTGTTGAAAAACAAAACCGATGAAGCTAATTTTGACGCATTAGTAACTTCAGAATTATATAAAGTAACCCTTTCTGGAGCAACTACTTTATTCAAAAAAGCCGACATTTATGCAGGGGAAAGCTTTTCTCCAGATGGAAACTACTTAATGCTAACTACGATTCAAAAACCGTACTCGTATATTGTACCAATGAGCCGTTTTCCGCAAAAAACTACGGTTTATGATGCGAACGGAAAAGAAGTTAAAGTGGTGAACGAAGTGCCATTAACGGAAATTATGCCAAAAGGTTTTTCATCAGTAAGAAAAGGAAAAAGAAGCATGGGTTGGAGAGCGGACAAACCTGCTACTTTATACTTTGTGGAAGCTTTAGATGGTGGAGACCAAGCAGTAAAAGTAGATTTCAGAGACGAAGTATTCTTGTGGGAAGCGCCTTTTACATCAAACCCAACAAGCTTAATCAAAACCCAACAACGTTATGCGGGCATCATGTGGGCAAACGATAACATTGCGATTGTAGCAGATTCTTGGTACGATACAAGAAATACTAAAGCGTATTTATTCAATCCTTCAAATACTGCTGTAGCTCCAAAAATTATTGAAGATAGAAATTCACAAGACATCTACTCTGATCCTGGAAATTTCGAAATGAAAAAGAACGAATTCGGAAGATACGTAATTGCGATTGAAAACGGTAAAGGCTATTTAATAGGTGACGGTCATACCAAAGATGGACAATTTCCATTTATCGATGAGTTTGATTTCAATACTCTGAAGAAAACACGTCTGTACACTTCAAAAATGAAAGATAAAAAAGAAGACTTAATGTCGATTGAAGATTTCAAAAAAGGAGAAGTATTGGTAATGATACAATCGAAAAACGAATATCCAAATTACTACTTCAGAAACATCAAATCAAAAAATAAATTAACTCCGATTACTACTTTCAAAAACCCATTTGAAAGTATCAAAAACGTACATAAAGAGGTAATCAAATACAAAAGAAACGATGGTGTAGAATTATCGGGAACCTTATATTTACCTGTCGGATATGACAAAATGAAAAAAGAAAAATTACCATTATTAATTTGGGCCTATCCAGCAGAATACAAAGACAAAAATTCAGCCGGACAAAGCGATAAAAACCCGAATGAGTTTACATTCCCTAACTACGGTTCGTTTGTATATTGGGTAACCAAAGGGTATGCAGTTTTAGACGACGCAGCTTTCCCAATTATTGGAGAAGGAACAACTGAACCAAACGATACATTTATCCAACAATTAGTGGCTAACGCAGAGGCTGCAATTGATGCAGTAGATAAATTGGGTTACATCAATCGTAAAAAAGTAGCCATTGGGGGTCACTCATACGGAGCGTTCATGACGGCTAATTTATTAACGCATTCTAATTTATTTGCTTGTGGTATTGCAAGAAGTGGTGCTTATAACAGAACCTTAACGCCTTTTGGATTCCAAAGCGAACAACGCAACTATTGGGATGTTCCAGAAGTATACAATACTATGTCGCCTTTCATGAATGCTGAAAAAATGAAAACGCCTCTATTATTAGTTCATGGCGAAGCGGATAACAATCCTGGAACTTTTACACTACAATCAGAGCGTTATTTCCAAGCGTTAAAAGGATTAGGAGGACCAGCAAGATTAGTAATCCTACCTAAAGAAAGCCACGGATACGTTGCAAAAGAAAACATCTTACACCTGTTGTGGGAACAAGATCAATTCTTAGAAAAATATTTAAAGAATTAGAGAAAAGAATAAAGAAAATAGACCTTTGAGCAATTGTTTGAAGGTCTTTTTTTTCTCTTAATTTCTTTCATAACTTTTTGGAATTCCCCCTTTGAAGGGGGTTAGAGGGATGTTAAGCAATTTTCAACCCAACCACTTCCCCATTCTCCAAAATTGCATCATTTTCAAAAAATAAAATTCGATTACCATATTTCGCTTCTATAAAATAATGACTTCCTCTGAAATAAGAATTGACAATCTCCACCTTCAAATCGGAATTCATCACTACTTTTAATTGATGTGGATAAACAAATCTTAGCTCGCCGTTGATTTCAATTTCATTAACATCTCCAAATAACGAAGCCACATATTTATCTCTTGGATTATCGTAAATGAATTTTGGAACACCACTTTCAATGATGTTTCCATCTTTAATAATTGCTACCTCATCCGCAAACGACAACACATCCGTACTATCATGCGTAGCAACAATACAAGTAATCCCTTTTTCTTTTAAATAACCAAACAATTTGCGTCTCAAACTATTTTTTCTAAAATTATCGATATGACTAAAAGGTTCGTCTAACAATAAAACTTCTGGTTCTAAAGCTAAAACTCGAGCTAAAGCTACTCGTTGCATTTGGCCACCACTTAATAATTTAGCTTTTACATTGGCATATTCGGTCATTTCTACGATTTCAAGTAACTCAGCAATTCTGGCTTTTTTCTTTTCGGGATAAAAATTAGAAAGGTATTTCCCAACATTCTCGGCCACTGTAATATAAGGCATCAAATCAAAATCTTGTGCCAAATACTTCATGAAAGGCATTCCCGGAATCAAATGATATTTCGGACCCAACACTTCTATATCATTCCAAAAAATCTGACCTTCATCTAGGTCATATAAGCCGTAGATTAATTTTAACAAAGTACTTTTTCCACAACCGCTTTCGCCAATTAAAGCCAAGTTTTTACCTTTTGACAATTGCAAAGAAATCGCATGTAAATTTGGAATTTCGTCATATGAAAAAGTAATATTTTGAACCGACAACATAAGATTTTTTTTTGCAAAGATAGGATTTAAATTATGTCAATTTGTCATCATTTCAACTTTGGTATTTCTTTTGAAATCAAAAAACCATCAAATTGTTTAACTTAAAATTTTAAATATGGCATCAGGAAAAATTAATGTTTCAGTAGAAAACATCTTTCCCCTAATTAAAAAATTCTTATACAGCGATCACGAAATTTTCTTACGTGAATTAGTATCGAATGCAACCGACGCTACTTTAAAATTAAAACATTTAACCAGCATTGGCGAAGCAAAAGTAGAATATGGCAACCCTATAATCGAGGTGAAAATCGATAAAGAGGGTAAAAAACTTCACATCATCGACCAAGGGTTAGGAATGACAGCCGATGAAGTAGAAAAATACATCAATCAAATCGCGTTCTCAGGCGCAGAAGAATTCTTAGAAAAATACAAAGATTCCGCCAAAGATTCAGGTGTAATCGGACACTTTGGATTAGGATTTTACTCGGCGTTCATGGTGGCTTCTAAAGTAGAAATCATCACTAAATCATTCAAAGACGAACCAGCCGCTCATTGGACGTGCGATGGTAGTCCAGAATTTACATTAGTACCGCACGATAAAACGGAAAGAGGAACCGAAATCATCTTACATATCGCTGAAGATTCACTAGAGTTTTTAGAGGAATTCAAAATCCGTGAATTGTTGACGAAATACAACAAGTTCATGCCAATTCCGATTAAATTTGGAACAAAAAAAGAAGCACTTCCAAAACCAGAAGACGCTCCTGAAGATTACAAAACAGAATATGTAGATGTAGACAACATCATCAACAATCCAAATCCGGCTTGGACCAAACAACCAAGTGATTTATCGGAGGAAGATTATAAAAACTTCTATCGCGAACTGTATCCAATGCAATTTGACGAACCGTTATTCAACATTCACTTAAATGTTGACTATCCGTTCAATTTGACTGGAATTTTGTATTTCCCAAAATTATCTTCGGATTTACAAATTCAGAAAGACAAAATCCAATTGTACCAAAATCAGGTTTTCGTTACCGATAATGTAGAAGGAATTGTTCCTGAATTCTTAATGATGTTGAAAGGAGTAGTAGATTCGCCAGACATTCCATTAAACGTATCGCGTTCGTACTTACAAGCCGATGGTAATGTGAAGAAAATTTCAAATTACATCACAAGAAAAGTAGCGGATAAATTGAAATCGTTATTCAACGAAAACCGCGAAGACTTCCAACAAAAATGGAACGACATCAAAGTGGTATTGGAATATGGTATGCTTTCAGAACCAAAATTCTATGAAAAAGCTGGCGATTTCGTGTTATATCCAACAACAGATGACAAATATTATACGTTAGCTGAATTAAAAGAAGCTTTAAAAGACAACCAAACCGACAAAAACGGAAAATTAGTAGTCCTTTACGCTTCGAACAAAGACGCGCAACACAGTTACATTGATATTGCAAAAGAAAAAGGATATCAAGTATTGTTGTTAGATTCTCCAATTGTATCGCACTTAATCCAAAAATTAGAAGCAGACAATGAAAATCTAACTTTTGCTCGTGTAGATGCGGATCACATCGATAAATTAATTCAGAAAGAGGAAGAAACAATTTCAAAATTATCGGATGACGAAAAAGAAAAACTAAAAACGGCTGTTGAAACCGTAGTGCCAAAAGAAAACTATACGGTGCAATTAGAAAACTTAGACAGCAAGGCAGCGCCATTCATCATTACCCAACCCGAATTCATGCGCAGAATGAAAGAAATGAGCGCAACAGGCGGTGGCGGAATGTTTGGTATGGGCAACTTCCCTGACATGTACAATTTAGTGGTAAATACCAATTCAGAATTAGCCACTACTATTTTAAACAGTCCTGAAGACGCACAAAAAGACTTAGTAAAACAAGCCTTAGATTTAGCCAAACTTTCACAAGGTTTATTAAAAGGCGAAGAGTTAACAGCTTTTGTAAAAAGAAGTTTTGAAACGTTGAAATAATTCGAAATTTTGTCATTCTGAACTGGTTTCAGAATCTAATTAATAGAATAAAAACTAAATAAAACCTACAAGGAATAAATTTCTTGTAGGTTTTTTATTTAAAGCTAAATTCCTAAAAATTGCTTTTGTCCTTCTGTTAAATGCCAAGTTTCTTGTACATCCAAATTAACCAAAATCACTTTAATTTTTAACTCTTTTTTTTCTTTTAAGGAGCGATACCAATTAAATGAAGTTTCGTTATTGGAATCCAAAAACAGAGCCCAATTAATAAACACATAAAGATCATACGTTTCCGAAAGAAAAGTTTCAGTTCCTAAAAAAGTAAGCTCATCTAACCAATTAGAAAGTGGTTGATTAGAATCAATCTTACTTTTCATAATTTTAGACAAATCTTTTATGTTAGCGCCACAACTTATCCCTTTATTTTTATTTTTGAGCAAAAAACCATCTGTATTAAAAAAATAAGCTTCTGGAACAGCTAATCGCTGAGTGGCAGAGTAGTTACCAAAAACCTTGATATCTTTTAGAATGGCCAAATCATCCAAATCATAAGAAATCTGATTTTTATTTAAATAGTTAATAAGAGAATCTTGATTCACACTTTTAAAGGTTATGTCTACTTTTTGACATAATACAAGCGAACAAAAAAAACAAAATAGTAAGGATAAATAAAACTTCATCATATGTATTTTAATGTAAAACAACTGAAATTTCTCAAACATGAGGAGTATAAAAATACAAAAAAAAGACACTTTCACATTCATTAAAAAAAATCATGATAATAACCATTCGCAATTGAGAAGATTTGTTTTGTTTCTTTATGAAATACATCAAAAGCTTTTTTTACAACCAAGTTTCACCTACCCAAACACTAACAAAAAAACCTTACTTAAAAAAGAATTAAAATAACAACTCAACTTTTGAAGTTAAACATCAAATTCTTTCAAAAGTTCTAAATTCTAAATTCCATAATCTAAATTCTAGATTCTAAATTCTGAATTCTAAATTCTAAATTCTAAATTCAAATTCCCTATATTTGCGCCCCTTAAAAATTTAGAACATGTCAAACAACAATATAATAAAAGGAGTTTTCCTTGTTGCTTTAGGCGCAACGAGCTATGGAATGTTAGCTACTTTCGTGAAACTAGCCTATCAAGAAAATTATACAACAGCCGAAGTAACCTCCTCGCAATTCATCTATGGAATACTTGGGATTTTAATCATCAATTTATTCCAACGTACCAAAAACAAAAACGCTGCGACGAAAGCGACCTCAAAAAATATTTTCCATTTAATGTTAGCCGGAACTTCATTGGGCATGACCAGTGTTTTCTACTATCTTGCCGTAAAATACATTCCCGTTTCAATCGGAATTGTATTGCTAATGCAAACCGTTTGGATGGGGGTTTTATTAGAATGGTTCCTAGACAAAAAAGCACCATCTATACAAAAAATCATATCGGTAATCATTGTATTGATAGGAACCGCTTTGGCGATTAATATTTTTAAAATCGATTTTAATGACGCAACTATCGACTGGGCCAACGGATTATTCTGGGGTTTATTAGCTGCTGCTTCTTTTACAACTACCATGTTTACAGCCAACAAAGTAGCAATAGGAATCTCATCCGCACAAAGAAGTTTATACATGTTATTAGGAGGTGCAGTTATCGTTTTTGGCTTCAGTTTATATACACAAGTAACGCCTTTCAATTTTGAAATATTTACCAAATGGGGAATTGTGTTGGCTTTATTCGGAACCATCATTCCACCCATGTTATTAAACGCCGGATTTCCTCACACGGGAATTGGTTTAGGAAGTATTGTTTCTTCATTAGAATTACCTGTTTCGGTAATGATGGCATTTTTCCTTTTAAACGAACAGGTAGTTTTCCTGCAATGGATTGGAATCATTTTAATTATTACTGCAATTGTAATCATGAACATACAATTCAAAAAAAAATAAAGTAAATTAGCGATGTGAATCATCGCTTTTTTTATGCTCGATTTATTTCCATCTGAAAAAATAATTTTACCATTACCCGATGCGGTTTTTGAATGGTATCCCAATTTCTTCAACAAAGAAGAAGCCGATCTCTTATGGGATAAATTAATGTCCGAAACGCCTTGGCAACAAGATGACATTACCATTTTTGGTAAGAAAGTAGCCCAACCCAGATTAACATGTTTGTTCGGAAATGAAGGAAAACCTTATTCCTATTCAGGGATAACGATGCAACCTCATGCTTGGAATCCAACGTTAATGTTCATCAAAGAAAAAGTAGAACAAATAGCCAGTCACAACTTCACAACAGTACTAGCTAATTTATATCGAAACGAAAAAGACAGTAACGGTTGGCATGCCGATAATGAAAAAGAATTAGGCAAGAATCCTATCATTGCCTCAGTAAGCTTTGGGGAGGAACGAAAATTTCAACTAAAACACATCTCAAATTCGGAAGCAAAAATGAACCTAAATCTAACCCACGGGAGTTTATTGTTGATGAAAGAAGGAAGTCAAATCCATTACAAACATCAAATCCCAAAGGCGATCCAACCAAAAAATCCGAGAATAAATTTAACGTTTAGAACAATTTTGTAAAGATTTCTCAAAAACTAGTTGCTACTTTAATCATATTTTAAAAATTTCAAAAAAAGTAATAGACCTCATTTTTGAATTTATTTTTTTACTAATATTGAATAACAAACCATTAAATAAGAGAGAAACCGTATTTACTTCATGAAAAAGAAGAAAATTTCAGAATTCGACAACGAAACATTAGATAGAGTTGTTACTATGGCGCAGGAGGAAAAAAAACCTTTTGAAGTGTTAAAAGTAGAATTTGGAGTAACAGAAAACGAAGTTACCGAATTAATGCGCAAAAGACTGTCCAAAGATAATTTTGAACTTTGGAAAAAGAAAGTAACTGCAAGTAAGCCAAAACCGAAACCAATCAAATATAACGAATTGGAAGACGAAGACTTAGACAGCAAATACTACTTCAAAAATAAATTCGATTAAAAAAAATTAACTCTTGTTCAACAAGAGTTTTTTTATTTAATATAGAAATTTGCAACATGCAAAAGAAAATTTTTACCGAATCACAAATCGATCGCATCATAGAAATGGCTTGGGAAGATCGTACCCCGTTTGAAGCCATAACGTTTCAATTTGGTATCTCCGAACAAGAAACCATTGAAATCATGCGCCGCGAAATGAAACCTTCTAGCTTTAGAATGTGGCGCGAACGCGTACAGGGCAGAACAACCAAACATGCCAAACGAAGAGTAAACGGCATAGACCGATTCAAATGCAAACTACAAAGACAAATTACAGGTAACAAAATATCCAAGAGATAACTGTAACATTTAGCCTATTTTATCTACTTATGGGGAATACAATTTAGATAAAATGAAAAAATTAATGTTTTCCCTAGCTTTAGTAGGATTTTTATGGAGTTGTAGTCCTACCCAAACGACTACCAAACAAAATGATGTAGCAGTTACCATCGATTTAATCAATGTTAAAGACGATAAAGTAATGGTGAGCGTGACCCCACCAACATTTACTACAGAATCCGTAACCTATCACTTTCCTAAAACAGTTCCTGGAACCTATTCAGAAGATAATTACGGTCGTTTTATCGAAAATGTAAAAGCTTTTGACAACAAAGGAAAAACTCTAAAAGTAGCCAAAATTGACGAAAACTCATACAGTATTTCAGATGCTACCAAATTGAGTAAAATTACTTACTTAGTAAACGATACTTTTGATACTGAAAGTGGAGCTGGTTTTGGCGAAAGCGAAGATGTTTTTTCTCCAGCGGGAACCAACATCAAAGCGGGTGAAAATTTCATGTTAAATACACACGGTTTTATCGGATACTTCAAAGGAAAAGAAGAAACACCTTATAAATTAATCGTTCAACATCCCGAGACATTAACCGGAATTTCTGCTATGACAGACGCTGACCCAAGTACTACTTTAGATGTATTTTACATGCCAAAATACGCCAATTTAGTGGAAATGCCTATCATGTATTCTAAACCTGATTTTACTACATTCAGAATTGACGATATGGACATCATCATCAGTGTGTATTCTCCGACAGGTAAATATACAGCCGAACAAATTACACCTCACATGGAAAATATGATGAAAGCGCAAAAACGTTTTCTAGGTCCTATCGATGCTACAAAAAAATACGCAATCTTACTTTATTTAGCAGATGTGGAGGCAAAAGACGCAAAAGGTTTTGGAGCCTTAGAACACCCAACATCTACAACAGTGGTAATGCCTGAAGTTATGGATTTAGAAATGCTTCAAGAGCAATTAAAAGACGTAGTTTCGCACGAATTCTTTCATATTGTAACACCATTAACGATTCATTCTACTGAAATTCAAAATTTCGACTTCAACAACCCCCAAATGTCAGAACACTTATGGATGTATGAAGGGGTAACGGAATATTTTGCAAACCTATTCCAAATCAACCAAGGACTAATTGAAGAAGGAGAATTCTTTGAAAGAATGGCAGGTAAAATTGCACAATCACGCCAAATGAACGACAATATGAGTTTTACCAAAATGAGTAAAAACGTATTAAATCAGCCATACAAAGAGCAATACCTAAACGTGTATAACAAAGGGGCTTTAATAGCCATGTGTGTAGACATTCTGATAAGAGAAAACAGCAATGGAGAAAAAGGAATCTTAAATTTAATGCAAGAACTATCAAAACAATATGGTAAAAACAAAGCATTCAAAGACGAAGAACTATTCGATAAGATTACTGCCTTAACCTATCCTGCTGTTGGAGAATTCTTAAAAACACATGTCGCTGGAGAAACACCAATTCCTTATGAGCAATTTTTTGCTAAAATGGGGGTAACAGAAACTACTATCGAAGTACCAGGAAATCCATTCTTAAAAGGACAAACAGAACCTTATATCACCATTAATCCAAACACGAAAGAAATTTTAGTTTTACCGGATAGCGAATTAAATATTTTTATGACCTCCTTAGGTTTAAAAAATAACGATACGCTTTTAGCTTTTAACGACAAAAGTTACAACCTTGACAACATTTACGACTTAATTATGGCAAGCGTAAATTGGAAAGACGGGGATGCCATTTCAGTAAAAATCAAAAGAGATGGCAAAGAACAAACGATTAAAGGTAAAGTAATAATGCCAAAAGAAAAACAAGAAAGCTACATAGCAACCGACAACACTAAGAAAACGGTTCGTGATGCTTGGTTAAAAGGCTAAAATTTGGAATTGAAGAATAACGATTTTAAATTTTATAAGTATCCTAAGATTTGAAATTGAATTTTTGAAATTGAAATTGCACTTGAAAATCCTCAAAGTACTTAGTATTTTGAGGATTTTTTATTTACTTTGCGAACACAAATTTATAAACATAATGAAAAAGATTGTTTTAGCACTAATGGCCGTTGTATTAGTAACTGCATGTAAAGAAGAAAAAAACGCCAATGCTAATGTGCACATTACGGGAAATATTAAAGGATTAAGTCAAGGGAAATTATACCTACAAAAACTTCAAGATACCGTTTTAGTCACTTTAGACAGTATCACAATTAATGGTGATTCAAAATTTGAAAGTCATGTAAATTTAGAAAGTCCAGAAATGCTATATTTATTTTTAGACAGAGGACAAACCAAATCGATTGACAATAGCTTACCATTCTTTGCAGAACCGGGTAATATCAAAATTGAAACTACATTAGAACGCTTTTTTGCTGATGCTAAAATTACAGGTTCAAAAAATCATGACTTATGGCTAAAATTTGACAGCCTAAACAGTAAATTCAGAGATCAAAACTTAGCTTTAATGGCAAAACGTTTGAAAAACGAATTAAAACCTAATCCTACTACAACAGATAGTATTGAAAACGAATACCAAAAACTATTAAAAAGAAAGTATCGCTATACGGCTCATTTTGCTGTGAGTAATGCCAATAAAGAAATCGCACCCTATTTAGCACTTTCAGAAATTGCAAATATCAACACACCTTATTTGGATACAATACAAAAAAGTATGACTCCAGAAGTAGCAAAATCTAAATACGGTAAAATGCTAAAGGAATACATTGCAAAAAGAAAAGCAGAAGAGACTCAGAAATAAATAAAACCAAATAAAAAAACTACAACTTGAGGTTGTAGTTTTTTTTGTTTTGAACATTAAAAATAACACACCGCTACCACCGCTACCGCCCGAATCACCGCTACCGCGCGAACAATGTCATTAAGTTAAGAAAAAATCATAAGCTATTCTTTTGATTTTTAGTCACTATTGGTTTTGTTCTTGTCCTGTATTTCCCAATTTTTCGTTCAAATTTTCTATCTGGTCTTATTGGAATTAGATGCTTTTTAAATAATTCTTTAAGTTCATTTATGATATCATTCATATCATTTTTAGTGAAAAACAGTTCTAAAATTCTATCTTTCATAAAGCCATATGACAAGGTTGTATTTATTTTATATTGATATTTTATGTTTTTAGTTTCGCTTTCTTTTTCAATCTCTTCGTTAATTTCATTTTCTATAAGAGTTTGAATATTACTTACAAAAAGTGTTGAATAAAAATCTTGTAATATACTTTGATTTGAGTAACCAGAAAATTCCTCAATTTTTAGTTTATTTTTAAGTTCATCATAGTAGGTTTCTATTTTCCATCTTTTAAAATATAATTCTTTAAAAACCTCATTACCATAATGTTTACTATCTAAAAGTGAGGTTGCTAAAACTTCTATTCCACCACTATTTAAAGTTATTCGTAATAGCCTTATTTTTAATGTTGAAGATTTAGTATAGGGTTTATTTTCAAAACTCTTTTTTTGTCCAGGTTTTATTTCGACTATTTGTGATGTTTTACCACTCGCTACAAAATCTTTCACAACTTGACTAAAGTCTAATGGCATACGCATAAGAAAATGTAAATTCTTCTGATAATGTTCATAAATTAATTCAAAAGAAGGATAACCTCTGTCATAAATTATCAAATCATTTGCTTGACAATGTTCCAAGAGTTGTTTGGCTTGTGTGCGTTCATCAGTGTCAATTGAAGACAAAATCCCATTAATGCATATTTCATTGAGTAAATCATACAAAACACAAGCTTTGGTCTGAACAATGTAAGTATTAGTTTGGTTTTTAGTTTGTCCGTAAATTTCTTCAAGTTCTTTAGTAAAAGGTAAAGTCAATCGGGAACCATCCATTGCTAATATTCGTAAGTTATCAAATTGTCTTAAAACTCCTGAATTGTCCTTGTAAAATTCTTCAATAATTCGCTGATTTAAGTGTTTAAAAACCTCAGGCTTTATTTTCTTACGAGCTTGGACAAAAGCACTTTTACTAAATGTTTCTTGTGCAATATCTTTTCTTTTGAGAAAGCTCAAAAAGTTTACAATTTCTATTGATAGGCTTCTAGTTAAAAAATTTAGCATAAATAAAATGGTGCCTGAAAAAGATTGCTTCCTGTTTCTTGTAAAATCCTCAGGATTTGTTTTAAAATTATCTTTCAGAAAAGTACTAAAAATTTCTGATTGAAGAGAAGATAAAATCTGAAAAGCTGTTTTTTTGCATGATACTAATTATCTGATTACCATATAAATATACGAAATTATTCACAAAAAAACAAGCTTAATCTGTTGATTTTCAAATAATTAAACCCTTAACTTAATGACATTGACCGCGCGAATCCCTTCGCGTGGTTCTGATAAAAGTTGTTATAAATAAAGTTTATTATATTTGATAAAAATCAAACATGAGTAGAAATTATAAATTCTACAATCCAGAGGGACTATATTTTGTTAGTTTTGCTGTGGTAGGTTGGTTAGATGTTTTTACTAGAAATAGATTACATTCACAATAACCCCGCTCCGCTCCCGCGCGAATCCCTTAGCGTGGTTCTAAATAAAACAGATTTGCATTATACTTGATAAAAAAATCCCACCGCTCACCCGCGAATCCCTTCGCGTGGTAAGTTTAAAAAACAAATTAAAAACTCTTATACAAAACACCCTAAAACAAAAAAACCACCACATTACTGTGATGGTTTCTACTTTAGAGCCGATGGAGGGACTCGAACCCACGACCTGCTGATTACAAATCAGCTGCTCTAGCCAGCTGAGCTACACCGGCAACTCTATTGCGGTGCAAATATACTTCTGAAAATTAAATTTCCAAAAAAAATTAGCACTTTTTTATCGCAATTTTTTAGTTTAATTCGTTTATTTTCGCAACAAATTGATTTGCAGCCGCTTCGTAATCCTTACGGATTTGTTTAAAATGCGCTTTTTTGCTCTCAACGTCTTTTTGATTCGCTCTTGTCATTAAAGTATCAAAAGTTTCGTAGATTTCATCAACTAATTTATCAGAAGCTTCTGTTGGTTTTCCGCCATTGGTCATTTCCCAAACGTAAACGATGTTTACAATATCTCCTAAAACGTAGTTGATTTCTTTTTTCAAGTTTTTAACGCTTGCCATTTTGTATAAATTTTAAATTTGGA
Organism: Flavobacterium fragile; assembly: GCF_023634865.1. Taxonomy (GTDB): domain Bacteria; phylum Bacteroidota; class Bacteroidia; order Flavobacteriales; family Flavobacteriaceae; genus Flavobacterium; species Flavobacterium fragile. Next base: position 121,494 of record NZ_JAMLJN010000003.1, on the reverse strand, counting down.
ACAAAATTACACAATATATTCTGTTCCCAATACATTATATCGAAATTTCTAACAAGGTAGCCTCACCTTTCAAAGTCAATTGCTTTAGACAAGCCGGAATTAAAAGGGTATCACCCATACGATAATGGTAAACCTCATCACCTACTGTAAGTTCAAATTGACCATTAGTACACATCAACACCGTAAAAGCGTCTTGCTTTCTGTTCCAATCAAAAACAGTACGCAAAGCAATAATATGAGTGGTAAAGTAAGGACAAGTAACAACAGGAGTACTTTGGTTAATCGCCTCGTGATAATCTATTTTTGAAGGTGTTGTCTGATAATTAATAGCATCCAATGCCTGTTCAGTATGCAACTCCCGTTCTTTACCATCGGCATCCACTCGATCCCAATCATAAATACGATAGGTAACATCGCTCGTTTGTTGAATTTCTGCTACCACTACTCCTGCCCCAATAGCATGAATGGTTCCGGTTTCTAAAAAGAAAACATCGCCTTTGGAAACGGGATATTCGTTCAGTAAATCAAGTAGATTTTTATTGGCTAAATGCGCTAAATATTCTTGTTGATGGGTATCTTTTTTAAATCCAACCACCAGTCGTGCCGAATCATCCGCTTGCATCACATACCACATTTCGGTTTTGCCAAACGAATTGTGTCGTTCTTTAGCTAAAGCATCATTCGGATGCAATTGAATAGACAAATCTTCCTTGGCATCAATGAATTTAAAAAGCAATGGAAATTGTTTTCCAAAACGAGCAATAACCGATTTCCCTAAAATTTCTTCAGGATACAAATCAATAACTTCATTGATGTTTTTTCCTTTTAAAGCACCATTGTTAACCACACTAACATCACCAGGAACAGTGGAAATTTCCCAACTCTCACCCGCAGTTTCAGAAACTATCGGTTTGTTGAGATAAGTTTTCAACTTGGTTCCGCCCCAAATGCGGTCTTTAAGTATCGGTGTAAACGTTAAAGGATAAAACTTCATAGTCATATAGTGAAGTACAAAGATGCAAAAAACAATTAAAATATGCTAAAGATGCTGTTTGTTAGCAAAAAAAAGAATCAAAAATTCAGAAAAAATAGCAGCTGAATAAAAAGCTTCAAGCTGAAAACAATATAAACACTAAATTGTTAGAAAAAATGTCCCCTTGAGTGCCTATTCCGTCTTTTCGGAAGGACTTTAGGGGTGTTAAAAGAGGGAAACAAATTGTTATATCATTTCGCCTTTTGAATGGCTTTCAAAGCTTTTTCAATATGATTTTTAGCACTCATACTATCGAAAATATAAATACAATGGCCTTTAGCATCAAAAACATAGGTCACACGCCCCGGCAATAAGCCAAAAAGTGCCGTTGGAACGCCAAACAAACGTCGCAATTTGCGGTCGGCATCCGATAGTAAAATAAAAGGTAATTTATATTGTTGTTGGAAACTTTGATGGGAACTAGCCGAATCACCACTAATTCCAATTACTTCAGCACCTAAATCTTGAAAATCCTGATAAGCATCTCTAAAACTACATGCCTGAGTGGTACAACCTGGCGTAAAATCTTTAGGATAAAAGTAAATCACAACAGGTTTCTGATGAATTTCTTTACTATCAAATGCACTTCCGTCTTGCTTAGTCGCGGAAAAATGTGGTAATGTATCTCCTATTTGAATTGCCATATTACAAACCTTTATATGTTACAAAATTGCGTGGTGTTTCGTAAAGGGTAATTTCTAAATCCTTATCAGCAGCTAGTAAAGCGCGAAGTTTATGCCAAATGATGTAAGCAATATGTTCCGCTGTTGGATTCAAATCTTTGAACTCCGGAACGTCTTCATTTAAATTTTTATGATCAAAAGCTTCTTCAATGTGCTCTTTGATTAAATCGGATAAGATTTTAGTATCAATCACATAACCGGTCTCTGGATCCACTTCACCCGTTACTGAAACAATCAATTCATAATTATGCCCATGAAAATTAGGATTGTTACATTTTCCAAAAACTTCCTGATTTTTTTCCATAGACCAATCTTTGCGATACAAACGATGGGCTGCATTAAAATGAGCTTTTCTCGAAACAGTTACTTTCATGGCAATTTTAAATTTAGAAATTTGAATTTAGAATATCGTTTTATATTTTAATTTTTTGAGAAACAAGATTTTTAAAATTAATCTAACAACTTCAATCTGTGTTCCTAAAATGAAATTTACAATTTATGATCTTCTAGATAATGATAAAACTCATCAAATATAATTTTAAACCAAACGGTATAAAGCTCTGGATGGAACTTCATATCTTCTTTGATAGCTTCAATAGACATCCATTTCCAACTTTCCACTTCCTCTGGATTAATATCGGGCGCTTCGTTGTAATAACCAATCATCACATGATCCAATTCATGTTCGGTTAAACCATTATCAAAAGGAGCTTTATAGATAAAATGAAACAACTCTTTTAATTCTGTTTGAAATCCCATTTCTTCAAACAAACGACGTTTTCCGGCTTCTATATTTGTTTCACCGGCGCGTTGATGACTACAACAAGTATTAGTCCATAGCAAAGGAGAATGATATTTGTGATGCGCGCGCTGTTGCAACATCACTTCGTTTTTTTCATTCAATACAAATACAGAAAAAGCGCGATGTAAAACCGCTTTTTCATGAGCTTCCATCTTGTTCATTAGCCCAATAGGCTCATCTTGCTCGTTAACTAAAATTACTTGTTCTTCAATCATAAGGTTGTAATAGTCCTCAAAATTACGAAAAAAGAAAGGATTCTAAGCCAGTTTTTAAGTTTGTGATAAGTTTAACGTGTGTTGAATAGTGCCGATAAAAGGGCATAAAATTAGAAATCCTAGACATTTTTCATATCGAACACTTTTTTTCACTACCTTTGTACCATTAGTAATGATATGAATTTCTTCTTGCAATACTTTGAATAAAAGTACTTTATAAATTTCTTGTTTATTTCGCTAGTCTTTTTTATCCTTTTACTTTTACAAATTATACTAATTCAATTTATTTAAATTAATGGCAAGACCACAGGAAACTTTCAACAAAAGAGAACAAGAAAAATTAAGAGCACAAAAAAGAAAAGAAAAACAAGAAAAAAAAGAAGCTCGTAAGGCCAATCCTAAATTATCTGGAGAAGATTTATATGTCTATGTAGATGAAAACGGACACTTAACGAGTACACCTCCAGACCCTTCAAAAAAAATCGAAATTGATGTAGAAAGCATTGAAATTGGCGTTTCTAGAAGAACAGAATCAGACGAAGCACCAGTGGAACGCAGAGGAACTATAGATTTCTTTAACGAATCAAAAGGTTTCGGCTTCATCAAAGAAGTAGAAACAGGAGAAAAATACTTTGTACACATCAGTGGATTAATCGACAAAGTAAAAGAAGGAAACTTGGTTACTTATGATTTAGAAAAAGGGGCTAAAGGCATGAATGCAGTCAACGTAAAAAAAATATAAATAAAACACCAAAAATCGCAGGTTAACCTGCGATTTTTTTTATTATATTGCCATGGATATAAAACACTATGAAAAAGAAACAGTTACTTTCATTTTTGTCTTTTTTATTCATTACCCACTTATTGGCTCAAGGAAGCCACCACAAACACTTAGACATTATTAAAAAATCCTATTCTCAAAAATGGGAATTGGACTCCATTGACAAAAGAGGAACTTTCCGATTAGTATCATACAAACCAATGTACATTACGGCTGGAAGAATTTCCAATAATCCAAACGAAAAACCCGTTAGTGAAAATCCTAAATATGCAGCAACTGAAAAAGAAATATTCAATTCAGTGGAAGCTAAATTTCAATTGAGTTTTAAAACCAAAGTCTTTCAAGGATTATTTTGGAACAAAGGGGATATTTGGGTAGCCTATACTCAAAAAGCACATTGGCAAGTTTATAATGATAAGATATCAAGAGCTTTTCGAGAAATCAATTATGAACCTGAAATTATTTTTAAGTATCCTATCAAAATAAAAGCCTTCGGAGGGAATTTTAAATCACTAGGATTCGCTTTAAATCACCAATCCAACGGACGTGATATACCACTTTCGAGAAGTTGGAACAGAATCATATTTCATGTAGGATATGAAATAGACAATTGGATCATATCCCTGAATCCATGGATACGAACAAAAGATAGTGATGATGAAAATCCATACATCACAAAGTACATTGGAAATGGCGAAATCAACGTTTCCTACAACTACAACCGCCATGAATTTTATGCCATTGCAACGCATCCTTTTAATCGTATTAAAGGGGGAAGCCTACAATTAAATTATGTGTTCCCTATGAAAGGACACTTAAGAGGACATATTCAATTTTTTAATGGATATGGAGAAACTTTAGTAGATTACAATCATCGCCAAACCACTATTGGAGCTGGAATATCTTTTGCCAATTGGTAAACGATTATCGTAAACTTTCAGCTACTTTCAAAGCACACTTCTCGCCATCAATAGCAGCCGAAATAATCCCCCCAGCATACCCTGCCCCTTCTCCACAAGGATACAATCCCTTAATTTGAACATGCTCCAAAGAAAAAGGGTCGCGTGGAATACGCACCGGTGAAGAAGTTCTACTCTCAGGTGCATGCAAAATAGCATCATTGGTCATATAACCACGCATCGATTTTCCAAACTGCACAAAACCTTCACGCATAATTTGGGTTAAAAATCCAGGAAAAACTTGTCCTAATTCAATCGAAGTAGTACCGGGAACATAAGAGGTCTTAGGAATAGTAGCCGAAATTTTATTCTGAGTAAAATCAACCATTCGCTGTGCTGGCACTTTTTGAGTCTCTCCTGCCAAATGCCAAGCTTTTTGTTCGATAGCTTTTTGAAATTCCATACCCGCTAGCGGTCCAAATTTCTCAAAGGGCTTAAAATCTTCCATTTTTAATTCCACCACAATTCCAGAGTTAGCAGTAGCTTGGTCACGTTTTGAAGGAGACCAACCATTCGTCACCACTTCACCCGGAGCCGTAGCACAAGGAGCAATAACACCACCGGGACACATACAAAACGAATACATACCGCGACCGTTCACCTGTTTTACAATAGAATACGGCGCTGGCGGTAAATAATCGCCTCTAAAATCGCACGAATATTGAATTTGATCAATCAATTCTTGTGGATGTTCCGCACGAACGCCTAAAGCAAATGGCTTTGCTTCAATAGGAACGCCTTTTTTATGCAACAATTCAAAAATATCACGAGCAGAATGTCCTGTAGCCAAAATAACTTTATTGGCTGAGATGACATCACCATTTTGTAGAACAACTCCTTGCATTTCATTGTTTTTAATAACGAAATCGGTAACGCATGTTTCAAACAAAACCTGCCCCCCACTTGCAATAATTTGCTCTCGAATATCTTGAATAATTTGAGGTAATTTATTAGTACCAATATGCGGATGGGCTTCTACCATGATTTCAGGTGTAGCTCCAAACCCCACAAAAAGCTCTAAAATACGATCTACATCACCACGTTTTTTAGAACGAGTATATAATTTTCCGTCAGAATACGTCCCTGCTCCACCTTCGCCAAAACAATAATTGGAATCTGCATTCACAATACCATCGCGATTAATGGCTTTTAAATCACGACGACGTCCACGAACATCTTTCCCGCGTTCTATAACGATAGGCTTTAAACCCAATTCAATCAATTGCAAAGCAGCAAATAACCCCGCCGGTCCAGCACCAACCACAATTATTTCTTGTTTATTGGCAACATTAGGATAATCGGGCAACTCGACTTTTGATGCTACATATTCTTCTCCAACCAAAAATACATTCGCCTTAATATTGATTTTAATAGCTTTCTGACGCGCATCTATCGAGCGTTTTAAAACCACCACTTTCTGAATTTCTTTGGGACTAACCTGAAATAACTTGGCTACATGTTGGGCTAACAAACTTTCGTTTGCCGCTACTTCAGGTGAAACTTGAAATTGAAATTCGCGTGGCATAATCTTAAAATTTCGGCAAATATACTACTTGATTTTCGATTTTTCCTCAAAAGCTCGCAACGCAAAAGAAGCCAACCAATGCTCGCCTTCGTAATTACCATCCACAATTGAAGGTAATGAGAAAGACAAATGTTGATCAGCCAAAGGTTTCAAATGCGAAAATTGTTTAGGATACTGTCGCATTAAAAAATACAAATTCCAAGCGCGACTGAAATTCAAACCATCCAAATGAACCAAATGACCATCGGTTCTATCGGATACGCGTGCGACTTCCCATTGCCATTTTTTGGAAAATAATTGGGGAGCAAACTTTTGCAACCAAGGGAGAAATTCATTTTGAGGCAAAATACGCTGCATAATCGCGACTTCTTCCATACAAGGCGATAAGAAATCAGTTCCGCTTGGCTCCCAATAAAACGGACAATTTTCATCTTTTAAGAACAAACGTTTGGCATGTTCCTGAATACTTTGCTGCAATTCAATATTTCCAGAATAAACCGCATAATCCCAAGCATTCGTTAAGCCATAAGCGGTATTAGAATGCGTTCCTACTCGAATGGGATATAATAATTTCGGTAAAAACTCCAGATAACGTTCAATAATCAAATCGGTCAATGGACGTAAATTAGCCGCTAAATCTTTGGCAAAAGCTTCTTCAGAGAGTTCCAATTCATGCTGCAATTTCAGCAACCAATTCCATCCATACGTACGCTCAAAGGATTTCTCGTGTGCTTTTTCAAAATAGACTATTTCTTGTGCAATATTTTCTTTCGAAAGATTAATTTGTAACTTTTCAATAATTTGCTCCCGTTCTTTTATGTCTTTAAAATGAGCCAACAAATACACCAAACTCCAATGACCATGCACCGAAGAATGCCAATCAAAACAGCCATAAAACGCAGGATGCAAGACTTTTGGAGACAACAACTCCGTTTCGTTTAACAAAAGTTGATTGAGTTTGTTCGGATATTCCTGTTGCAAACATTTCACAGGCAAACTAGCCAAATGATTCGCTTGTGTAAGGGTGAGTTCTTGGGAAGAAACAAAGGTTCCAACAAAAAGCAAGGCAAATAAAACTTTCATATCTTTTTAGTTTTTTCAAATGTACTAAAAACTTACCTTTGATTTTTATTTCGAAAACATGAACCGAAAAATAAAACTCATTTGGGATTTTAGAGGAGAGGCCGCTGCCAAAACAGCCGAACATCACCTGATACACCTCAACGAATACCTGGAACAAGAAAAAATTACCTTAGAAAAAACAGGCTTCGAAAATATAAATGAAATGCATGCGATTGCTTTCATAGTTGTGGAAGAAAAAGATATGATCACATTTCGAGATATTCTAAAACCACACCGAGGCGAAATTTACACTACAAATTAAATCATGATTACAAACATTTTAAATATGTTGGGGAACAAATGTCCCAATTGCAACAAAGGGAAAATTTTTGAAAAAGGATTGCTCCATTTTAGTTTTAGTTTTCCAAAAATGCATGAAAATTGCTCTAATTGCGGTACCAAATTCGAAAAAGAACCTGGATTCTTCTTTGGAGCCATGTTCGTGAGTTATGCATTGGGAGTGGCAGAAGCCTTAATCACCTACTTCATCTGCATGCCATTTTTTGAAAAAACTTTTGATTTACGGATTATTCCAATAATTGGACTGGTGATTTTAAGTTTAACCTTAGTCAACATCAAACTATCTCGGATCATTTGGATTTATATCTTTAGGGAATTTAAAGCATAAAAAAACGCTGTCAAATGACAGCGTTTTCTATTTATTTTCAATATTTCTCAAATTATTTCAATCCCTTTCCTAATTTCAGAAAGTAAGAATTAATTCGCTACTTCACTGATAAATTTAATACGCATCAAACGCAATTCTTCGGTGTCGTAATCACCATCAAATTCTTTCAGCGCCAAATCAATCTTATCCGATTCCGAATCCATGAAGTAATCGTGAATTTCTTCTTGTTGGTCTTCGTCTAAAATTTCGTCTATCCAATATTTAATATTCAGTTTGGTTCCCGAATACACGATTTGCTCCATTTCCTTTAACAAATCATCCATCGATAAGCCTTTCGCTTTCGCAATATCATCTAAACCTAGTTTTCGATCCACATTTTGAATAATATACAACTTCAAACTAGAGTTAGCTCCGGTCGATTTTACAACCAAATCATCTGGACGAATAATGTCGTTATCTTCCACATATCGGGCAATCAAATCGACAAATTCTTTACCATATTTTTTGGCCTTCCCTTCTCCTACCCCATGAACATTACTCAATTCATCAATAGAAATAGGATATTTCAACGCCATATCTTCTAAAGAAGGATCTTGAAACACTACAAACGGCGGAACTCCCAATTTCTTGGAAACTTTTTTACGCAAATCGCGCAACATCACCATTAAGGCTTCATCAGCAGTTCCTGAAGATTTAGCGGCAGTTACTATAGCCTCATCTTCTTCTTCGTTATATTCATGATCTTCCGACATTAGGAAGGACTCGGGTTTACTAATAAAAGCTTCTCCTTTTGGAGACATTTTCAAAACACCATAAGTTTCAATATCTTTCGTAAGCAATCCCGCTACCAATACTTGTCGAATTAACGCCATCCAATATTTCTCATCAAAAGCAGCACCACTTCCAAAACAAGGCATGGAATCGATTTTTTGGGCTTTGATAACGGCATTAATTTTGCCTACCAACGCTAGAACCACTTCTTTAGATTTAAACAATTGCTTGGTATCGCGAACCACTTTCAATAAAGTAACCACTTGGTCTTGAGCCTCTACTTTCTTCTTCGGATTGCGAACGTTGTCATCCATATCCGCTCCTTCTCCATTTACATCGTCGAATTCTTCACCAAAATAATGCAATAAGAATTTACGACGCGACATCGAAGTTTCCGCATACGCCACCACTTCTTGCAACAAAGCAAATCCAATTTCCTGCTCTGCAACGGGTTTTCCGGAAAGGAATTTTTCTAACTTTTCTATGTCTTTATAGGAATAGTAAGCCAAACAGTGACCTTCGCCTCCATCACGCCCGGCACGACCCGTTTCTTGGTAATAACTCTCTAAAGATTTTGGAATATCGTGGTGAATTACATAACGCACATCAGGTTTGTCGATGCCCATACCAAAAGCAATAGTAGCCACTACCACTTCTACATCCTCCATCAAAAACATGTCTTGATGTTTCGCACGCGTTTTAGCATCTAATCCCGCATGATAAGGAACAGCACTAATACCATTCACCTGTAAAACTTGGGCAATTTCTTCCACTTTTTTACGACTCAAACAGTAAATAACACCTGATTTTCCTTTATGTTGTTTGATGAAACGAATGATATCCGATTCCACATTTTTGGTCTTAGTACGTACTTCGTAAAATAAATTCGGTCGGTTAAATGACGCTTTGAAGGTATTCGCATCTGGCATATCCAAGTTTTTCAAGATGTCTTCTTGCACTTTTGGAGTGGCAGTTGCAGTTAATCCAATCATTGGCACATCCCCTAACTGACGAACAATATTACGTAAGTTGCGATATTCGGGACGGAAATCATGTCCCCATTCCGAAATACAATGCGCTTCATCTATAGCAACAAAAGACAATTTTACACTTCTCAAAAACGCAATATACTCCTCTTTGGTCAACGATTCTGGGGCAACGTATAACAATTTGGTAATACCCGAAGTAATATCTTTTTTAACTTGATTGACTTCGGTTTTATTCAACGAAGAATTCAATACATGAGCAATTCCAGGTTCCGAACTCAAACTTCGAATAGCATCAACTTGGTTTTTCATCAACGCAATAAGCGGAGAAACTACTATAGCAGTACCTTCTAATACCAAAGCTGGCAACTGATAGCAAAGCGACTTACCACCACCTGTAGGCATAATAACAAAGGTGTTATTACCGGTGATAATACTCCTAACTACCTGTTCCTGAAGACCTTTGAACTGATTAAATCCAAAATATTTTTTTAATTCTTTATGTAAATCAATTTCGTGTGGATTCATTCTCTATTAATATGATTTTACCTAAATTTGCAAACATAAAGATACGACTTTCTTTAATACACACAAATTTTTTAATATTTGTATTTTGAGCACAACAAATTCGATTTTAGAAACAGCAAAAAGGACTTTACTTTCAGAAAGTAAGAGCATCGAAAACTTAGTAAATTATCTCGACGAAGACTTTGCAAAAAGTGTGAAGGAAATCTACAATTCAAAAGGAAGACTCGTAGTAACAGGCATTGGCAAAAGCGCCTTAATCGCCCAAAAGATAGTGGCTACTTTAAACTCTACCGGAACACCTTCTATGTTTTTACATGCTGCAGAAGCAGTTCATGGCGATTTAGGAATGGTCCAACCAGAAGACTGCATCATCTGCATTTCAAAAAGCGGAAACAGCCCTGAAATCAAAGTATTGGTTCCTTTGTTAAAACGTTTCGGCAATACGTTAATCGGAATGACCGCAGACAAAAATTCATTTCTAGGCAAAGAATCGCATTACATTTTACATGCTTATGTAGAAAGTGAAGCGTGTCCAAACAACCTAGCGCCTACCAACAGCACGACCGCTCAATTAGTGCTTGGCGATGCTTTAGCAGTGTGTTTAATGGAAATGCGTAATTTCAAAAGTGAAGATTTTGCAGTATACCATCCTGGAGGAGCTTTGGGTAAAAAACTATTGCTTCGCGTAAAAGATATGTTAGACACCACACACAAACCAATGGTTACTCCTGATGCGTCTATCAAAAAAGTAATCATGGAAATTTCTGAAAAAAGATTAGGGGTAACAGCCGTAGTCGAAAATAATACAGTAGTAGGAATTGTTACTGATGGAGACATTCGCCGCATGTTAAACAACCGGGATTCTTTTGCAGATTTAACGGCTCAGGACATCATGACCAAAAATCCAAAAAACATCCATTCCAACATCTTGGTTTCAGAAGCGTTGAATATTTTGGAAAACAACGCCATAACACAATTAGTAGTAATTGACGACAACGAATACAAAGGAATACTTCACTTACACGATATTTTAAAAGAAGGAATCGTATAATGGCAGAAAAAAACATGAAAGAGATGTCGTTCTTAGACCATCTCGAAGAATTGCGTTGGTTATTAGTAAGAAGCACCGTAGCCATCTTAATTGGAGCTACTGTAGCTTTCTTTTTTAGTGATTTTATATTTAATGACATCATCTTTGGACCTAAAAGTCCAGATTTCATTACGTACCAATTCTTTTGCGACTTATCAACCCAATTGAATATTTCGGAATCATTTTGCGTAAAAGAACTTCCTTTCGAAATACAAAATACAGACATCGAAGGACAAGTCTCTTTGTTAATTTGGACGTGTATTACGGCAGGATTTATCATAGCTTTCCCCTACATGCTCTTGCAATTGTGGAACTTTATTAGTCCCGCATTGTACGAAAAAGAAAAAAAATATGCGAAAGCATTTATCTTTGTTTCTTCCTTGTTGTTTTTCATGGGAATCTTATTTGGCTACTTCGTAATTGTCCCCATGTCCGTTAACTTTTTTGCTACCTTTAATGTAAGTCCAGAAATTAAAAACGATATTAACGTGCAGTCGTATATTGGAATGATAAAAACCTCGGTAATTGCATGTGGACTAATTTTTGAACTTCCAATAATCATATATTTCCTATCCAAAATCGGATTAATCACGCCTGAATTCCTAAGAAAATACAGAAAATACGCTATTGTACTCATTCTAATAGTAGCTGCTATTGCAACACCTCCTGATGTGGTGAGTCAAATAGTTGTATCAATACCCCTATTGGTTTTGTATGAAATAAGTATTTTTATAAGTGCTTTGGTAGTAAAAAACAAAGAAAAAGAAAAAGAAAAAGCAAATACATAAAAAATGGCAGATTTAGTTAAAGAATTCAATGACTATCGTTCTAAAATGAACGAAAAATTATTAGCAGACAACAACAAAGTAATCAAAAGAATCTTCAATGTAGACACTAATGCCTACACTGAGGGCGCTTTAGATGTTAAAACAAAAGAACTATTAGGCCTTGTAGCTTCTGCAGTGTTACGTTGTGATGACTGCATCAAATACCACTTGGAAACCGCTTACAAAAACGGAGTAAACAGAGAAGAAATGATGGAAGCCATGGGAATCGCCACCTTAGTAGGCGGAACCATCGTAATCCCTCATTTAAGAAGAGCATACGAGTTTTGGGAAGCTTTAGAAGAACAAAGTTCGAACTAACAAATTCCAAAATCGAAGTTAAAAGTAGTAGTTCGTTGAATGTTTTTTGTTTATTTGCAATGCAAATTCACTTCTAAACTCATAAACTTCTAAACTCATAAACTAAAAAAATGAAATTAAGAGCAGAAAATTTAGTTAAAACCTACAAAAAAAGAAGTGTAGTAAAAGGAATTTCCGTGGAAGTAAACCAAGGAGAAATCGTGGGTTTATTAGGACCTAATGGCGCCGGAAAAACCACATCGTTCTACATGATTGTAGGTTTAGTAAAACCAAATAGCGGTCATATCTACTTAGACGATATGGACATTACTAATTTTCCAATGTACAAAAGAGCACAACACGGAATTGGCTATTTGGCACAAGAAGCTTCTGTTTTTAGAAAATTGAGTATCGAAGACAACATTATGAGTGTACTACAATTAACCAACCTTTCAAAAGCCGAACAAGAAGCGAAAATGGAAGCGTTAATTGATGAATTTGCATTGCAACACATTCGTACCAACCGTGGCGATTTACTTTCAGGGGGCGAACGACGTCGTACCGAAATTGCACGTGCTTTAGCAACCGATCCAAAATTCATCTTATTAGACGAACCTTTTGCTGGGGTTGACCCTGTGGCGGTGGAAGACATCCAACGAATTGTAGCCCAATTAAAAAATAAAAACATCGGAATTTTAATTACCGACCATAACGTTCAAGAAACCTTAGCCATAACCGACAAAACCTACTTGATGTTTGAAGGAGGAATCCTAAAAGCTGGAAAACCAGAAGAATTAGCAGCTGACGAAGTAGTAAGAAGGGTGTACTTAGGCCAAAACTTCGAATTGCGTAAAAAGAAAATCGATTTTGAAGCTCCTAAAACCACCATCATCCACGGTAAAGGCGAATTGAATTTGAATAAAGAATAATTCTTTTGTAGCACTAAGTTTTATGATGTGCTGTGTTGTTCAAGAGATGCTTAATAGCATGACAAACGAAGCGCGTAGTCAAGGTAAACTATAAAATTACAACACCTAAACACAATACAAAGTAAAACTACTGCGTCTATGCGTTTGAATTAATTGCGCCCTTAGCGAAAAAACTTTGCGCCTTTGCGTTTAAAAAAATTATCGAATACACTTTAACAACAACCTATTCTTATCGCCATTAAAAATATTAATATCAACCATACCTTCTATACCGGCAATACGCGCCTTTTCAGTGAATTGCCAAAACATCCAATCAGGCTCTAAATGATTGCGCCAAAAATTATAATTGGCAATCCAAAGCGGATAATCCGAAAATTCTTTTTTCAAAAAATCATTGTAATAGCTTTCTCCAGAATAAATAATGGGCTTGACTTTATAATGCTGTTCTACCTTTTTCAACCAACGACGTAATCCTACTTTTAAACTATCAATCGACTGTGACTTGGGTAATTTTTCAATATCTAAAACAGGGGGTAAATCGCCTTTTTCTAGTGTTACATTTTTGATAAAGTTTTGGGCTTGCGCAATAGAATTTTCATTAGGACGATAATAGTGATAGGCGCCACGAATCAATTGGCGCTCTTTGGAAGCGACCCAATTAGCACGGAATCGGGTATCAATTTTATCTACTCCAGCAGTAGCGCGAATAAAAACAAAGGACAACTCAAACGATTCATCAAGGTGATAAGTCTGTTCCCAATCAATCTCACTTTGGTATTCCGAAACATCAAAACCAATAGCTTTATCATCGTGTTGGTGCAAAACTTCGTAAATTCGAATATCAACTAGCTTACGCTCCTTTTCAGACAGACGATCAAGGGTTTTATCTGTTTTGAAGCCCAAATAGTATAAAAATCCATCGCGAAATTGATAAACCCCAACTAAAACAAAAAGCAACATAACAAAAGAAATCAAATAGAAAACCCATTTCCCTTTGGTGGATTTCTTCTTTCTAACCGATTTTCTTCTGTAAGAAGTTGACGCCATTACACCTTAGAAACCGTTTTATTGCGGATAATAGAAATCAGTACATAACTGATAATAATCAATGGTATTGCAATAAATCCTAACACGACAAAAGACAACAACGAACCCACTAAAAATGAGATTTGCATTTTGTATTTCGCCCAAGTAAATTCTTTTATCTTAAGAGAAAATAACGGAATTTCTGCATTCAAAATATAAGCGCTAATAAATGTGATTACCAATAACACAAAAGGATTGTATAAAATAGCCGTCAAAGCTTCAAAATCATTCGCATACTGAATCATCGGAAGGCTCATAATAACCAAAGCATTTGCCGGTGTGGGCAACCCTATAAAAGAATCCGTTTGACGCGTATCGATGTTAAAATTCGCCAAACGATAACAAGAAGCTATCGTGATTAAAAAACCCAAATACGGTACAAATCCCATGTAAAACGTTTCTTCGGTTAACATATACTCAGGTTGGGTTTGCTGAATGTCTTCAAACAAGCGAAACATCATCAATCCTGGCACAACACCACAAGTCACCATATCAGCCAAAGAATCCAACTGAACGCCTAAAGGCCCAGCCACTTGAAATTTTCTAGCCAAAAATCCATCCCAAAAATCAAGAAAAATACCCAAACAGACAAAGATAAAAGCTTCATCATAGTAGCCTCTAAAAATAGCAATAATAGCTAATAAACCTGTAGACAAGTTCATTAAGGTAATAGCATTGGGAATGTGTTTTTTAATTTGCATACACTAATCTTTTAAAAAATCGAAATAACAGACTTTATAAATCTCAAAACAAAGGTAATACAATAAGTTAATACTTTTAGAGTTTACTATTTAAGAAATTTATTTCATCTTTGTAAAAAAATTGGCATTGAAAAAGACCACTTTATATTTTCTAATTTGCTTTAGCGGGTTGGCTTATGGTCAAACCGTTCGAAAATATTCCAATGAATTCATGAACATTGGAGTTGATGCAGCCGCTTTAGGAATGGCCAATGCAGTCGTTTCACACACGGGAGACGTAAACTCAGGCTATTGGAACCCAGCAGGTTTATTGAAATTAGAAGACAAACAATTTGCGCTAATGCATGCCAATTATTTTGCCAACATTGCGCAATACGATTATGCCGGTTTCGCTATGCCTATCGACGACCAAAGTGCAGTGGGAATTTCACTAATCCGCTTTGGTGTAGACGACATCTTAAATACAACGCAATTAATCGACAGCGAAGGAAACATCGACTACAACCGAATCTCGTTATTCTCTACAGCCGATTATGGTTTGACCGTTTCCTATGCCCGAAGCTTACCGATTGAAGGCTTAAATTACGGCGTAAATGCCAAAGTTATCCGAAGAATAATAGGCGATTTTGCCAATTCTTGGGGATTTGGATTGGATTTAGGTATACAATACATCAGCGATGACGAAGATTGGAAATTAGGTTTGATGATTCGCGACATCACAACCACTTACAATACCTGGACCATCAATCAAGAAAAATACGAGGAAATTGCAAATGCCATTCCTGGTGAAAATCAAGAATTGCCAGAAACAAGTGAAATTACGCTACCGAAAGCCCAACTAGGATTGTCAAAAAAATGGATCATTCGATACGATTACAGCGTGTTGGCCGCTACAAACCTAAACATGCAATTCACGAGAACCAATGATCTAATTTCAACCAATTCGGTGAGTATTGATCCTGCATTGGGGTTAGAATTTGGATATTTGGATTTAGTATTTATTAGAGCCGGAGTCGGAAACTTCCAACAAATCACCCAAATAGACAATTCAAAAAAATTAAGTTTCCAACCCAATATAGGATTGGGATTCAAATACAAAGGCATCCAAGTAGATTACGCTTTAACCGATTTAGGCGATCAAAGTGCTGCATTGTATTCGAATATTTTCTCCTTAAAAGTGGATTGGGAATTGTTTAGATAATGAGTAATAAGTATTTAGTTATAGGTAATAGGTCATAGCAAAAAAACCTGAAACCTGAAACCTGAAACTTGAAACCTGAAACAAAATACGGTATGACTAAAAAACTACTTTTAACACTTTCCATACTACTAAGCACCATTGCTTTTTCCCAAAACATGTCCCTTTCGGAAAAAGCAAAAGTCAGTATTTTAACCTGTGGATTAGGACCGGAATCGTATGCTATGTATGGACACACGGGTATTCGCATTCAAGACAGTACGATAGGATTAGATGTAGTGTACAATTATGGCGCTTTTGATTTTAGCACCCCTAATTTCATCGGAAAATTCGTTAAAGGCGACTTGCAATATTTTGTCACAAATGGCAGTTTTATCGATTTCTATTACAATTATCAAGCAGAAAATCGAGAAATTATCGAACAAGAAATAGCATTGAACCCATCACAAATCAACCTATTGTTCCAGCAACTGAATCACTCGGTTTACAGTGAAGAACGTTTTTACACCTACAAATTCATAGAGAGAAATTGCACTACAATGGTAGTCGATAAAATCAATGGAATTTTAGGAAACGAATACATCAAAGCCAATACTTCCAATCAATCCTACAGAGAAATGCTGTATCCTTACATGACCGATTTCTTCATGAAATTAGGAATTCAATTGATTTTTGGTACGAAAGTAGACGAACCAGCAACGCGATTATTTCTTCCTTACGAATTCAAAAATGCCATTTCAAAGACTAAAATCAATGGGGATGCAATTGAGAAAAGCAACAATAAAATACTAGAAGTCAGCAAGCCCCAAGGAACTTTCAATGGACTGAACTCCATCTACGCATTAATCACAATCCTACTAGTTTTAGTAGTGGCCAACAAAAAATGGATTCAAATCAGTTATTTTGTTTTCGCAGGAATATTGGGATTATTTTTCTCTTTGGTAGGAGCCTATTCAGTACACGAAGAAGTGTTATGGAACTACAATATTTTATTGTTCAATCCACTTTTGCTAGTATTCGCTTGGTATCTTAAAAAAGGAAACAAACACCAAATTAAGCGAATGGGACAAATCCTTTTGGCTATGTTGTTAGTATATCTAGCCTACATGACCACAAAAATCCACTTAGAAATCGTTTGGCCTTTCATCGCCTTACATTTGTATTGGATCGGAAAAATTGTGTTAGAGATTAAGAAATCTAATACAGCACACAATAAAACAGATACACCAAAATAAAACACCAATAAACTCAAAAGCAAAAACATAAATTTTAAACACTCCCAATCTCCCCGTCTCCCCGTCTCCTCGTCACCCAATCTCCTCATCTCCCTCACTACTGCCCCCTAAAGAACAAAACCGTACTCATGGTCTTCACTAAGATATCAATATCTAGAAAAATACTGCGATGCTTGATGTAATACAAATCGTAACGCAATTTCATCAAACTATCATCTAAACTAGAGCCATAAGGATGGTTCACTTGAGCCCAACCCGTTAAGCCAGGCTTGATGACATGTCTTGTTTGGTACAAAGGAATTACATTTGCAATTTGATTTACAAATATCGGACGTTCTGGTCTTGGTCCAATGATAGCCATATCTCCTTTTAAAACATTAATAAATTGAGGCAATTCGTCTAGTCTTGTTTTTCTCAAGAATTTACCAAAAGGAGTTATTCGACTGTCATTTAAAACAGCAAAAACAGCACCATTTTCTTCAGCATTTTTTACCATAGTACGCATTTTATAAATGGTAAAGGGAATACCGTTTTTTCCAACCCGTTCTTGTGTATAGAAAAAAGAGCCTTTGTTAGCAAAAAGATTAACAGCCCAAATAATAGGACTAATGGCAAAGAACCCCATTAATCCAATTAGTGAAAAAACAATATCTAAAATACGACTAAAATAAACATACAACTTATTTTGATTGCTTCTACTAAATGGAAAAAACTTATAAAATTCCCGATCATCAAAATGAATAGGCAAACGATAAGTACTATGCTCATAAACCTGACTATACTTCCGAATTACCACACCATTCTCCAAAAAGCGCAACAATTGATTGTACAAATCGGGAGACGTCATTTTATTCTTAACATGCGTAACTACTATTTCAGATATAAAATTTTTTCGAACAAACTCCTCCAACTCCGCTTCTGCCACAAGTGGAATTGAGCAAGACATAGGAGCTTTATCAACAGCAATAAACCCCATAATCTTGTAATGCGGATTAAACTTATTGAGTTCAGCTACTAAGACCTCCATTTCAGAACTCAACCCAATAAAAAGCACTTTCTTAACAAAACGATTAGAAGCCAGGAATTGAATGTACAAATACCTCCAGAGTAACAAAGAAAATAAAACCGAAAAAAAGAAAACCAAGATTTGCAAACGATTCGATGGCAAAACAGGCGTGTAAAAAGGCGTGAGTAAATAAAATAAAACAGTAACAGAGGTGGTCAAAACAACACTTCTCGTTATTTGCAACCATGAACTAGCATTTTGCAGGTGATACATCTCAAAGACAGTACCAAACAACATGAGATAAAGCGAAAAAACAAGTAAAGCAATAGGGCGCTGTAAAGTCATCACAAAATAGTCAATAACGAAAAAATGAGCAACAAAAAAGAAGGCGATGATCGGAAACAAAACATCCAATATTCGCAATAAAATTTTGCGCTCAGAAATTTCAAAATGAATATTCTTAAAAGAGTTCATAGTATCTAACTATTTTGCTGCAAAGTAAAGAATTTAAGATTATAGGGAAAAAGAAACATACTTTTTTTAGTAAAAATTAATTATTCAATAACATACTTCTAATAATACTAATCCAATCTTGGTAAATTTGAATACAACAAAACTAATATTCACGCGCCCTAATACCTATCATTACCCAAAGCCATTCGCGATAAGGCCATAGAAAATAACAAGGCAAAAATATTCATCAAACTATTTTGAATAGTGATAGGATAATTATAAAACAACTTGTCTTGCTTTAACATAGGAGACAGCGAATCAGTCTCGTCAAGGAGATGAGAAGTGATACTTGAATCAAAAAAATAGTACTCCAATAAATAATAAATACAATCCGTTAAATAATAAGAGATAAAACTTACCAATCCCAATAACACAATTTGATTTGTTTTGTTGTATTGAGGTTTACCAGACAGCAAGCGCTCATAATTGATTTTATTAACAATCGAAATGGAGGTGAAAGTCAACGCCATAAAAAAAAGCAAAGCAACAAAAAAAGCAGTAAAGGAAAAATAATGAAACGAACTCCTATCACCTTCAAACAGATAAACAAAATGAAACGTCAATATTGTTGAAATTAGCCCTACTATAAAACCTAACTTAACTAAAACTAAATTCTTTTTTAAAAACTTTTCCATAAGTGATATTTTATGCTTTGATCTTGATTTAATGTCGGTTTTCAAAATATGGTGTAAGAATTAAAAAACAAACAAATTAAAAAGCGAGAATGAATGAAACCCTCTTTCACAATGGGAATTAATAGCTAAAACCAAATCAGATTAAAATTTTTAAATAGTGACTATTCCTTATTGTAGCGAAGCACAAGAAGCCAATGCTTGCTAAGAACTGAAATACCTTTGTAAAATTGGAACCCAATAAGCCTTAGTAAAAAAATTATTTTCAACCAGAAAAACTATAACTATAAGATAAAGAATTAATTATAATCAAATATAAAGGAATTATTTATTAATTATTAATAAATATTTTACAAATAAAAGTAATTTTAAATCCCGCACAGAAGAAAAAAACAGGCTTATATCTCAGTTACTATACCCCTTCACTTTAGTAAATCCAACACCTTCCGCGTTCCTAAAACAACTTCAAGAACAAGTACAATTCCAAAAATTTCCCCAATTAGTAAAATCCGTGTTCCTAAAAATTCAACATTCAAAAAACTGAAACAAGATAAGTGTTCAGTAACAGTTTTCAGTCGCAGAGAAAATCCGTCCCCATCCATCTTCGCTTTAGCGAACCCTTCAACGCAAACAAAGAAAATCCGTTTCATCAGCGCTCCGCTAAGCGGACCCGTTTCATCCGCGTTCTAACAACTACGGCTTCGAGAACCTCAGCCTCCGTCATCCTCGTTCCAAAAACAAGTTCAAGAACAAGTACAACTTCAAGAACAAGTACAATTTCAAAAATTTCCCCAATTAGTAAAATCCGTGTTCCAAAAAATTCAACATTCAAAACCTGAAACAAGATAAGTTTTCAGTCGCAGAGAAAATCCGTCATCATCCGCCTCCGCTTTAGCGGACCTAAACCTAAAATTAAAATCAGCGCAAATCCAATAAATCCGAGTCATCCGCGTTCCTAAAACAACTTCAAGAACAAGTACAATTCCAAAAATTTCCCCAATTAGTAAAATCCGTGTTCCAAAAAATTCAACATTCAAAACCTGAAACAAGATAAGTTTTCAGTCGCAGAGAAAATCCGTCATCATCCGCCTCCGCTTTAGCGGACCTAAACCTAAAATTAAAATCAGCGCAAATCCAATAAATCCGAGTCATCCGCGTTCCTAAAACAATTTCAAGAACAAGTACAATTTCAAGAATAAATCCAAAAATTATAAAGATTACTCCAAAATTAAAATTTCAAAAATTACTCAAATTATAAAAATATGTGTTCCTAAAAATTCAACATTTAAAAACCTGAAACAAGATAAGTTTTCAGTCGCAGTTTTCAGTCGCAGAGAAAATCCGTCATCATCCGCCTCCGCTTTAGCGGACCCAAACCTAAAATTAAAATCAGCGCAAATCCAATAAATCCGAGTCATCCGCGTTCCTAAAACAACTTCAAGAACAAGTACAATTTCAAAAATTTCCCCAATTAGTAAAATCCGTGTTCCAAAAAATTCAACATTCAAAAACCTGAAACAAGATAAGTTTTCAGTCGCAGAGAAAATCCGTCATCATCCGCCTCCGCTTTAGCGGACCCAAACCTAAAATTAAAATCAGCGCAAATCCAATAAATCCGAGTCATCCGCGTTCCAAAAACCTAAAACCATAATAACTCCTCACCACTCACTTATCACCATTCACCACTCACTCCTCACTCCTCCCCATCAATTCCACCCACTTCTCCTTCACTACTTCCCAATCCAACTGCTCCACAAAACGACGTGCATTTGTAGCCATCTCAGTAGCTTGGTTGGGATTTTCGATCAATTGTACAACAGCCTGAACCATGGCAGAAACAGCACCATCAGGAACTAACAAAGCATTTTCGGTATCGGTTAACAAATAAGGAATACCCCCTACTTTAGTGCTGATTACTGGAAGTCCTAAGGCCATAGCCTCCATAACACTCACCGGAGTATTGTCAAAATGAGTAGTGTTGATAAAAATAGCGTGATCTTCTGATAGCTGTCCCCACTCAGATTTTGATAACTGACCCGTAAAACAAACCGAAACGCCTAACGAATTGGCATAATCTTGAGTAGTTTTTAAACTCCCATCTTTGTCGGGCCCTACCATAGTTAAGGCAGCTTCTGGATACTTTTCTTTTAATTGAGCCAACACATCAATTGCCATTTTAGGGTTATAAATTCCAGCAAAAGCACGTACCCAAAGGAGTTTGGGAGCAAAAGAAATTCGGGCTTTAAAGGGATAACGAGTTATTTCGATGGTATTAGGAATAAGCACTACATTAGAATAACCCGCCGTTTCAAAAGCGTGTTTTAAATACCCTGAAGGCGCAACATTTTGATAGGCATGAGCAAACAATAGCTGGCATAAGAAAGGGTTCCGTTGTAAACGCTGAGGCAAATTGCCTCCATGTAAAATAGGAAGATAAGGAACAGAAAACAGCCTAGCCAATTGACTCGAAAAAAAAGCATACCAAAAAGCGGTAGTACTATAGGTATCAATTAAAATATAAGACACGTGATTCCGATACACAAAAACCGCTCGTAACATATCGAGTAACCGCAAAACAAACGACTTTTGGTCAGAAGCATAGTGAATCACATACCCTTCTTGCTCAAGCTGAGGCCCAAGCGTTTCTATCGTAGTAGCATTGAAACCATGCTTACTTAGCCGATTCCCGAGGTACAGTAGTTGTATCATCTACAAATTGAACTTTTAATAAAGCTAAGGCATACACAAAAGCCGGAGCCGCCAAACGCATAGCGGCATGATTGATGGTCAGCAACCAAAAAATAAGAAAAGGGACGACAAATAAATTTTGTTTATTGCCCAAATACAAAAACAGAGGCGTTATGCCCAGTATCAATAAGGCAGCTATACCAAACATACCGTGTTCGGCTAACAAACGAGTAATTTCATTGTGAGAAGCAGCTACTATACCCGTCATTTCTTCCCGATATTCTTTGTTCTTCCCCACTCCAATACCCCAAACAGGATTATCTTTAAACATTTGCAATTCCGTTTTAGCGATGGTTTCCCGACCTCCTAAACGATCTGTTTTTTCTCGGCCTCGAGCATCTTTGTTGGCATAACGATTTTCAATCATACCGTCTGTTTGGATAATACTATACGTCCAAACAAAACCACCAAGGATAAAAGCACTGAGGGAAAGTACCACAATTAAATTTTTCGCTTTAGCAGTAGCAAACCAATACAAGACTAGAATAAAAGCAGCCATCATAGCTACAGCAGTAAAGACCCCACCACGAGAAAAGGTAACTATACCTCGAAATGAAGCAACAATCAGCAAGAACAAATGAAGGAGCTGTAGCTTTTTCGTTTTGGAATACAACACCAACAAAGCAAAAAAGCAAAACATACCCAATCCAAGAACCGTAGAAACTTGGTTGGGACCAAAACCACCCGAGGTCTCAAAATTGGATTGGGTACCCGTAATTACATCCCGTACAGAAGGCGTATACAAAAAAAGATAAGTCAAAAGCGATACGATGGGGAGTGCCATGGCTTTCAAAATATATTCAACATGCAATTGCGAAACCGAACGCTGATAACAATAAAAAGCACTCACAAAAAGCGTTACTTCGCCAAGAATATTAAATACTATTGCTTTTCGAATATTTGTGGCTTCTCCTAATACGTTAGCACCAATAATGATTCCGGGTATTAACAAAAGAAGAAAAACAATGTAAATAAAGGATTTTTTTGAAACCCCAGTATAATAGGCACCAAATAACAAAAAATAAATGACCAAATATTTGGTTTGTTCGTGGGAAAAGTTACCTTCAGTCATCCTCAACAATACTTCCGAACCTATGGCATAGGCTGCCAAAAACAAAGCTTCGTTATTTTTATTTTGGGTATTGACTAACAAAACGGTCCCAAGCAAAGGAAGTAACAATCCATAAATTTTAGATAAAAAAGGAAGTAAGTAAATAGCTAGCGCTAGCAATACATGCAAACCAACTATAAAAAGATAAGTGGGTTGTTTAGTCTTCATACATCCATTTTAAATACTCGGGAATAACGGCTGCTGTGCTATACGTCTGCTTAATGTGTTTTTGTAAGGCTTCGCCATATTCCTGACGTAAAGATACATTATTTATCAATTGCGACAAGTGATGGAAAAAGCTTACGCTATCGCCTTTGGGTACCAAAATACCATTTTGTTCTGTAAGAACTTGTCCAACCTCTCCTACTTGTGTGGCAACAACTGCAAGTCCCGCAAGCCCATATTCTAGGATGGAGACGGGCAAGCCTTCGGAATCTGAAGTTAAAACCCCAATGCTGCATTGCTTCAGAATACCTGATACTTCTTGCTGAGTTCCATAAATAAAAACATGGGATTCCAATTTCGTTTGAGAAAGTGTTGCTTTGAGTTGGTCCGAATAAGCATCTTGAAAATCCTTCCCTACCAAATGAAAAGTCCAGTCGGGATGAACTGCTTTCATACGTTGGGCTACTTCGAGAAGCATGCTGTGGTTTTTTTGAGGGCGTAAATTAGCCAAACAAACAATTCGTTTCCCTTCTTCCCCATGTAAAGAAATAGCAGGTAGCGAAGTAGCAGAGGGGATACCAACAAAATTAGGAAGGTACAATACCTGTTTACAAAACAAATGAGTCTGGGACCAGCTTTGCAAAGCATGATTGACTGTAATAATTCCTTTTACAAATTGACTAGCCACTTGTAAAGCGAATTTAGGACGACGATCCAATTGTTCGCTCCAACCATAATGATCGTGCCAAACAATCGTAAGAGTTGGAAAACGCAAGCGTAACAGAATGGCAAAAAATACAGAACTACTGTGCGCATGAACGTGAGTAATACGATGCTTCTTAATAAAATTACACAACAACCGATACGCTTTCACATCCAAAACCCGTTGGCGATGTAAATAAGCATATGCTACGTCTGGTGATAATTCAGCTTTCAAATTGCCTTCTGCACGAGTAGTAACAAGCGCACTAAAACCTGTACTCGCCTGTAAAGCATTTGCATAATTCACCGCCATGCGTTCCGCTCCACCTGCTTCAAGGCTATCAATAAGTTGCGCTATGCGTATTTCTTTTGGAGAAGCCAATAGAGTTTATCGTGTTAAGGATTAGACTGTAAAAATAGAAAAAATCAAAAGAAGAAATACAAAGAATACACAAATTCAACTTAAACATTACAAATGATACATCTCTAATGAACTTGCTTAAAATTTCCTCTTTAAGCCTGCAATACCACAAACAAGCTCAAGCCAACCATCATATAACACCAATTTTAAAGATTACTCCCAAATTTTTATAATCCGTGTTCCTAAAAATTCAACATTCAAAAAACTGAAACAAGATAAGTTTTCAGTCGCAGTTTTCAGTCGCAGAGAAAATCCGTCGTCATCCGTGTTACAAAATTTCAAAAATTTATTCCCAAATTAAAATTCCAAAAATTTCCCAAATTATTAAAATCTGTGTTCCTAAAAATTCAACATTCAAAAAACTGAAACAAGATAAGTTTTCAGTCGCAGTTTTCAGTCGCAGAGAAGATCAGTCATCATCTGCTTCCGCTTTAGCGGACCCAAACCTAAAATTAAAATCAGCGCAAATCCAATAAATCCGAGTCATCCGCGTTCCTAAAACGACTTCAAGAACAATTACAATTTCAAAGATTCCCCAAATTAGTAAAATCCGTGTTCCTAAACCTCAAAATGTATAACCAAATCAACCTCGCAACAATTTCATAATCTCCAACTCAAACTTATCTGTTGTAAATTGTCGCGACCAATTGAGCCCTTCAATAGCCATCCTTTGGTACTGCTCTTTATCTGATACTAATTTATAGATCTTATTCACATCCGCTTCTAATCGTTCCGTGAGCAGTAAACCTCTACTCCCGTTCCCCATCATATACGCCACACAAGAAACCGGCGACGCTATAGGAACACAGCCCCAAAACATGGCTTCGGCTACCACTTTAGGCCACCCCTCGCTTTTGGAAGGTAAAATCAAAAAGTGGCTGGATTGATACGCATGTAAAATCGTTTCCTTACTTTGATTGCCGTGTAACGTCACGATAGCCTCTAAATGGTTTTGAGCTAAATACCTTTCTAGTTCTTGACGCATTTCGCCTTCTCCATACACCTCCAGTTGGACTTTTTCCCCTTGTTGGTGCAAGGCTTCCACTAATTGAATGGCGTAAAGCGGTTGCTTCCCTTTGGACAAGGTGCCAACAAATAAAAAAGAAGTTGAAGGCAAATTAATCTCTATTTTGTCAAGTCGAGCGGAGTCGAAACTGTTTTCATTAGTTCTCGACTTCGCTGCAAGTGACAATTGGTTCTGAATTCTAAATTCTGAATTCTGAATTTCATCTTCACTGTAAGTAGCCGTAAAAAACGGTTTCACATTCTTAGTCTGATTCGGCCATTCCCCATACACCAAAACCTGCATGTTTTTAGTTAAAAAGGGATTCGACAAAATCAATTGCTGCAGGCGATAACTCCAAGGTTGCTTACTCTTAGGGTCCCAATTACCAGCATACTTGGCCGTCTTTTTCTTTTTAGGAAATAAAATCTGAACCAAAGCCCCTAACAAACCCATGTTCCCCGGGCAACGTAAGTGAATGTGATCCGCTTGTTGCATTGCTTGATATATTTTTACC
Organism: Flavobacterium fragile; assembly: GCF_023634865.1. GTDB lineage: Bacteria > Bacteroidota > Bacteroidia > Flavobacteriales > Flavobacteriaceae > Flavobacterium > Flavobacterium fragile. The sequence goes on along the minus strand of NZ_JAMLJN010000003.1, from coordinate 95,280 downwards.
ATAGCTACTAACGCCCTTGGAAACGCTTTGAGTTGATTGAAAAAGGAGGTGAGATCAAATTCGGGTACCTTGACAAAACGAAAAGGAGAATTGGTTACATACGATTCATGAATAGGAGTCAATGATTCTTGTACCAATGGAGCCACTACAACTACCTCATCTACATAGCGCAACCAAATATTCATCTCTCGAACATAAGGGGCATAACCAAAGTACTCATGGTTTACCTTGATATGCGGAACATGGGTTATAATTAAAAGTTTCATTTTAAATTCTTTAAGATATTTTCTATGTAAGAATTTGGAAAAAGATACTTTTCACTCCAATTTTTATTATTCAATCCCATCTGCTTATACTTATCATCTTCTAATAAAAAATCTATTTTTTCTGGTAATTCTTCAAAAGATGCTCTATTAGTTAAAACCATATAATTTTTACCTTCGTAAAAATCACTAATATAGACATTTAAAGGAGTAGTAATAACCGCTTTACCCAACATTAAGTACTCACCTATTTTCCATCCTGCTGAATCTTTTAACCCATCATCAGCTATGCAAATGTCTGCTTTTAATAATTCTTCTAAATATGCTTTTTTAGACAAAACTTTTGAATTAAAAATAAGCTCAGGGCATAATTTTCGTGCCAATTCAGAATCAAAAACACCCACAAAAGAATTTTTATAATTTGCTTTAATTATTCTACACGCATTTATTCTAAAAAAATTTTGACGCTCTCGTCTTATTTTTTCCTCCTCATCATTTGTGTTTTTTGGATCCCATAGTCTGGTACAGAAAATAACTCTTCCATTATTAGCTGTTGAACTATTTTTAAATTTTGATAAAAGCATTGAAAAATGAGACATATTGGTAATCTTTAGAAAATCTATAGCTCTAGAAAATTCTACTTTACTCTGTTTTATAAAATTAAAATCTAAAGGCATCTTCAAAGCCATTTTATAGGGATGGTAAGCAAAATTAACTTGAAAATTTAAAGGGAAAATATTATGTCTCATGTGTTCCCTTTTTAATGATCTTTTATAATAAAAATCATATTTTTCTGGCATATCCGAAAAATGAAAATCATCTGAATAATCCAAATAAGCAATCTTTTCATTGTATTTTATGACAATACCTACAGATGATAAAGATTCATTTATTTTTACTTTAAAAACCATTCTATTCGATTCACAATAAAGCAATAATGAATACATAAAATGATTATGATGTGATGTCCACTGTTTTATTTCAATGTTTATCATTTAAACTAATTAATAACAAAGTGTAGAAAATTATCTTACTCTCTTCTATTTAAATTAAAAAGTAAAGATACAATTAACCTGAATTAAAAACATCATTACCGTTTATAAAATTCTTTTAACTCTTGAATAACATCTTGTAGTTCTAAGCCTTGATCTCTGCAAAACTCTTTTACAGTTATTTTTTGGTGTTTCAACTTGTTGTTTTTCTTTTTAATTACTCTAACTACTTTTCTGGCATAGCTGGAGCTTCCTCCTAAAATAATTTGTACCTCTTTTGGAGTCATAATAATTCTTGACATAATTTTTAATTTTTGTTTTTAATACTTAACTTATATTTCAAAATAAACACGTGTTTCTTTTTAAATGTGTTACGTGAAAACTTTTACTTTCAAAGTTTTACAACACAATAGTACTTTATTGATCATTCCCAAAATAAGACACTTCATTTTATCCATTCTTTTTTGCTACATAATTCAACAAAGTAAAACCAACCCTTTTTATAATGTTGTGACATGAAACAAATTGTACTTCGCAAACTTAAATTGAAGCCTTTTAAAAAAATAGGACACTTCATTCTATCCATTCTATTTTGCTACATAATTCAACAAAGTAAAACCAACCCTTTTTATAATGTTGTGACATGAAACAAATTGTACTTCGCAAACTTAAATTGAAGCCTTTTAAAAAAATAGGACACTTCATTCTATCCATTCTATTTTGCTACATAATTCAACAAAGTAAAACCAACCCATTTTATAATGTTGTGACATGAAACAAATTATACTTCGCAAACTTAAATTGAAGCCTTTTAAAAAAATAGGACACTTCATTCTATCCATTCTATTTTGCTACATAATTCAACAAAGTAAAACCAACCCATTTTATAATGTTGTGACATGAAACAAATTTTATATGGTTACTCTCGGGATATGTACGGGATATGTACGGGATATGTATGGAACATCTATGGGAGACCAATGGATTAAATGATAACATAAGGAGGCTGTAACACAAAGTTTCGCAAAGTTTTTACACGAATTAACACGAAGTGTATTAGAAATGAGTAGAGTTGCAATGCCTTTTTATAAGGAATTACAATTTAGCTAACACTGAAAGAAAAGTCTAGTAAATTCGAATTAATAAATTTTGATTACCAATTTTAACGGTTATAATGTTACAAAATGGAACAAAACAGCACATTTGAGCGCAAACGGAACTCATTCTTTTTTTGATTGAAAAAGTTGTTCTAGTTTTGAAATCGAAATCAAGGCGCCTGATTTACAAAACATTTTATAAATCTTTAAAAAAAGAAAATTATGGCAAAGCAACAGTCATTTTTAAAAGTAGCGGGAACGCTAGAGGGTCTAACTTTTTATAAAAGTGTAGACGGGCACTTGGTACGCACCAAGGGAGGGGTTTCAAAAGGGAGAATCATGAATGATCCTGCCTATATTAGAACACGTGAGAATATCGCCGAATTTGGTTCAACGGCACAGTCTGGTAAGTTATTGCGCAATGCAATTGGTACTATGTTAAATCGTGCCAAAGATCCTCGTATGAGTAGTCGCATGATGGGTATTTTGAGTAAAGTCCGACAATTAGATAGCAGTTCTGCTCGTGGTGAACGCATAGTTAGTGAGGGACTAGCTACAATTAATGGCAAACAATTATTGAAGGGTTTTGATTTCAATAATCGGGCTGCCTTACAAGCTGTATTCCATGCTCCTTTTAGTTTAGACACCACAACTGGAGTTGTTACGATTGAAAATTTAGTTCCCACAGATCAGTTACAAGTTCCTGAAGGAGCTACTCATGTAGCTTTTCGTAGTGCCTTTATTAAGTTAGATTTTAGTACGGGAGATTATAATGCTCAATATAGTCCTGTAGTGAATACATTACTAAACATGAGTCCAAGTACTATTACGTTAACTCCCGCAGGAGTACCAACTGGTAGTGGGACGCAATTTTACTTGTTACTAATTGAATTTTTTCAAGAAGTGAATGGGGAGCAATACCCCTTACGAAATGGAGCGTTTAATGTATTGAACTTGATTGATGTGGTATAATCCCGTTTTTCTTAAAAGAGCCTCAACTTTGTTGGGGCTTTTTGTTTTATAACCACAAGGTACAAAGGCTTGCACTAAGCACACAGTGTTATTTTAAACAATTTGGAAAAAATAAGGGCAATTGTTTTCGCTTTGCTTAAAGATTGACCTACTTTGTAGGAGATTCCTACTTTGGCGGAATGACAAATTCAAGGGCAAGTTCAAAAAACAACTTGAAACTTGAAACGAAAATTTTAAACCATATAATCTACCTGGATAACGTTTAAAAGTAAATAAAAGATTTTTGAGATTTCTTCAATCTGTGTTCCTAAAAAATCAAGGGCAAGGACAAGGACAGGGACAACTTCAAACTTGAAACTTGAAACTTGAAACTTGAAACTAAACCCTAGGTGCCTTCCAAAACAACGAAAACCACCCCACAACTCTCCCTAAAGTCTCCGTAAAGGCTTCTTTTCTCTTTGGAGTAGTAATCACATTAGTAGCTCGAATGCCTGTTAATAATAAAGTTATCGCATGCCATTTGAATCGTGCCGATAAAGAAGGGTTCGGATTTTTAACCCGCCATACATACCAACCATTACGAACCACCATTTTGCCATAAGCGTATTGGTTCGGGCGACCTGCAGCATCGTGGTGATGTTCTAATTGAGCAGCCGTATTCAAATACAATTGCCCTACTTTAGAAACGCGCAAAGTAAAATCCGCATCTTCATACAAACCATAGCCTTCAAAATAAGTAGAAAATTGAAACGACTCGAAAACAGTTTTTCGAAAAGAAGAAACTCCTCCCATTAACTGTTCCACAGGATAAACTTTACCCGAAGGAGGTAAAAACCCAACACTACGACCATGAGAAAACGCAGGAGAGCAACCAGGCGGTTCATCACTATCCAAACCTAACTTTTTACGCCAAACAAAACGCGAACCATCTTTGCGTTTCCATCCATCATAATAAAACTCATTAACTTTAGCTATATAATTAACTCCTACGTGCTGCCATATAACTTCATTCGTTATATATCCTCCAACACCTAAAGCTTCTGGATAGTCTTGATAAGTTTGAATAATCGCTTCAAAATATGTAGGCGCTAAAACCGTATCATCATCCAAAAAACAAACCACCTCACTAGCTTCAGAAACTCTTGAAATCCCATAATTGCGCTGTTTCGTCAACCCTCTATCTTTATCTTCTACTTTAAAATACTTCAAATTGGGAAAAGAATGTTGACTCAGCATTTCTTTGGTGAAATCATCAGGCGAACCATCCACAATTAGAATCTCATGAGGATATAGTGTTTGTTGCTTTACAGATTGAAGTAAAGTGAGTAATGCTTGAGGGCGCTTATAGGTACAAATGATGAGACTAAAGTTCATGTTTATTTTGATAAATCTTTGAAATCGAAATGAAATAATTTTGCCGATTTAGCGTATTTAAAGCCAAAGTTCTATTTTGTAATTGTATATTTTTAAGCTCATCAATTGAATGGGAATTATGAAAATCAATAATTTTTTGAATGAAATTATTTTTAGTACAAATAATACAATGGGCATTCCAATTTATTTCTTTGTGAAAGGGTAAACGAACATCGGTATCAATCAAAATAGGTATTCTACCCATCATTAACGTTTCATAAAATCGAACTGAAAAATTCCCCGAACCACGCAAACAAAATGTATACAAATTACGCTCTATATTTTCATAGAACTCTAAGGTGGTTTTTACTTTTTGTGATTCTGAAGTAGCACCCGCTCTATATTTATTTCTATATACAAAATCCGCAAGAATCATTTCTGATGCTTTTATTTTTTCTAAAAGCCGAAAACGAATACTACTTGATGGAAAAAAAACTTGATGATCTGTAAAATCTTTTTTCAAAAACCGATTTAGCGTTTGTTTAAAGTAAATTAACAACTCCTTTACCCATTTTACAAATGAGCCATCTGCATTTCCAACAAAACCAACAGATGGTTTAATGGTTTTATTTATCGGTTGCCATTCTTTTGATAATATAGTGTGATAAGGATCATTAATAAAGGAAGGCATAACAAAAGTGTTAGCATTCATTTTACTATGAAAGCCACCTAGTCTAAACGTAATTACCTCATCAGAAAACGAAGTGCCAAAATCGCCCGCACTATATACCCATACCTTTTTATCTTGTTTTTTTGCTGAAGCTATAAACAAATTCATTTCGTGCTTTCTTTTACTATGTAAATAATACCCAAGATCTACAGGTAAAATACACACATCGGCTGCTTCAATAGTATCAACAAAGATAAAATACTCCTTAACTTTTGGATTCTCTAAATAAAACCAATCAAAAAGAAGTGGAAAAACACGACTGCGATTTTCTGGAGTTAATTGGGTAATATCTGTGTAAAATTTAAGCATTAATTTCTAAAGTTTTGCTGACCAATATTTACTTTGTTTCCATTGCTTTTCAAACCCTTTTACTTTCCAAAATTTATATTGATATGTTTTTAAAAACAAGCGCATTTTATACCCTAACATTTGTTCCTTAGTACTATATTTTTCTTTCACATACATAATAGTAGGTGATGGTTTTGGCTGTATTGGTTCCTTTTCCCAAGGGTGTATAAATTTAGTCCTAAACCCGCCCATTGGCGCTTTTAAATGAATTATCTTGATAATAGGATTATATATAATATCAAAACCATTATTTCTTAATTTCAAACCATACTCTGTATCTTCTCCATAACCAAATTCCAACTTTAGTTCAAACCCAATCGTTTTTGTAATTTCACTTTTGATAAATGAATTACCAGAACCAAATATTGTAGTTTGACTGATAGAATTATACAATTGAGTTTCTTCTTTTAATAGATAATTAGTTGAAAAAACGCTTAAATGATAATCAATTAAAAATTTAAGTGCCTCTTTTATTAAATTCTCATCAAATCTATTATCATCGTCATTAAAAAAACACCACTTACTCTCTAACAAATCCAACGCTTTATTTCTAGCTTGACAAGCCCCAGTTTGATGGGTAAAAATATGTTTAATTTTAAAGGGCCAAACTTCATTGTGAATATAATCTAATTCTGATTCACTATCTTGAATTGGATTTTGCTCTACAATTACAACATTTTTAGGCAAATGCGTTTGCCCACTTAAATCCTTTAAAACATCATATAAGTATTGCTTTCTTCCGATAGTTGGAATGATTACATCAATGGTTTCATTTTCCCAATTTATTACGGATTGGTAGTTTTCGAAATTCAACTCTTCTTGGTTTACTTTTTGCTGGGTTTTAAATATAGAAAACAACCATGGTAATAAAGGTAGCCGATTTTCAAAAATCACATAACACAATAAAAGAAAGTGCTTCCACACCCATTTGTAGTGTTGCGACACAAAGGAAAATAATTCTTTAGTTGTAGCTACTGGATAGGTTATCTGACTTTTTGAAGCTGCTATTAATTGTGGTTCCGAATAACAAAACATTCCTAGAGGTTGGTACAATTTAGCAATGGAATTCAACACAAAATCTAAATTAGTACTGGTTGTCCAATACGTTTTATCGGTTAGTAAAATGGTACTTGACTTCATGGCTCCCACAACACTACTCATTTGCCAAGTAGGATAATGGACTGCTTTATTAATATTTATAAAAGGAGATTCTTCTACATACCCAATAGCATCAGGCAAATAATTCCCAACAGGATTAAACGAATACATATACCGATTATGGGGAAAGGCCTCTTCAATAAAAGCTCGATTTAATGAAGAATAGACCGATTCATTACACCACACTAGTATTTCTTCAGGATAATAGGAAGCCAATACATAAATCATTTTTGCTATAGATAACTCTTGAGTAACGATTTTATATTCGTTCTCATGAATTCCTTCAATTTTTAAAACTTTATGAAAATCATGAACTAATACAATCATAGTAATTCTTTATAAAATTGAATATTTTGATCTACTATATACTGTATATCAAAACGATTTGTTACAAAACGACAAGCCTCATTACCTATACTTTCACACAATACATCGTCATTTAATAATGTTACAATTTGCTGAGAGAAGACATCATGCTGAGAGGGATAAACTAGAAAACCACTTTTGCCATCTTCCATTAATTCTTGTGCCCAACCAATGTTACTATTTACCACTGCTTTTTTCATTGCCATCGATTCGATAGTGACCATTCCAAGGGTTTCAGCATAAGTGGGAAACACACAAACATTGGCTTTTTTAATATAATCTTGCACTTCTGAATATGGTATTTTACCTAAATAGGAAACCTGTTCCAAATCCTGTTCAGAAAACTGTTGCTTAACTAATTCCCACGTAGATTTTTTTCCAGTAGCAATATCTCCAGAATCGCCACCAATTAAAACCAATTGGGCTTTTGGAAATTGTTTTCTTACTTTATGGAAGATGTCAGGCAATTCAAAAACCCCTTTTTTTCTTATGATAGTTCCAATGTACAAAACAAGTCCTTTCTCAAAACGTTCTGGATGTTCATTATGAAATTGAGTCAAATCCAAACCATAATGTATGGTTTTTATTTGTTCTTTGTGCAACCCAAAAAGTTCAGCCGAAACTTCCCCTGCGTATTTTGTTGGAGCAATAAACCCTTTTGCTTTTCTTACCGCTAAAGTTTCAAACAAACGATTTTTAAATTTTTGTTTTCTTTTTTCGATATGACAAAAATAGGTATCGCTGCCGTGAAAACGAATAACTAACGGAACCGTAAAATTCATAAAAGCGGTAACTCCTGTCCAATCGGGTGCTTCGATTAAATTGATGTTTTCTTTTTTAATAATAGAATTGACATAGTTTTGAATATATTTTCGATAGAAAAACCACTTTGCAAACGGATACTTTTTATCAGAAATCAAATGAAAAACAATTCCATTTTCTTCAAAAACTTCCGCTTTTGGTTGACCATAAACAAAAACCGTCACTTTAACCCGTTTTACAACCAAAGCCACCACCAAGTTTTTAATACTGGTGCCAAGTCCGCCCGAATGATTGACCTTCGAGTGTGGATATTCGGGAGTTAAAAAAGCAATGTGCATAGTTTATTTTTTAAATATGTCTTCAATAATTTTAGCGGTGTACAACCTAGCGCCTTTATCATTCAAATGGCCACAGGATGAAAAGTATTCATCTCCGGCTACTACATGTTCATATTCTTTTATTTCGGGATACAACGCTTTGACTTTTTTAAAGTACTCCATTCCTTTTACATTAGAGCACATGGGCGTGGTAACGGCTATTAGATTGATGTGATTGTCTTTACAAATTTGCTTAATTTCTTCGAAATAACGGTTACGTAAAGGCACTAAACTTGCAATATTATTCTTCATATTGGCTTTAGGATTAAATCCAAGAGGATAATATCCTTTATTAGCCAAAGTATTGGTTGGTTCGTTTACCAATGTTTTGTACCAAGCCCTAAATCCTATTTTGGAATCAAATTGAATGTATCGGTAAAAAGGGACATAATACAATTCGGTAAAATCAGTTTCATTTTTAAAATGTTCTGTAATAGTATTCGATTGATGTAGAAACGGCATAAAACGCCCAAAAGTACCATCATCGCGTTTTTCGTTGGATAAGTTTAAATCCGTTTCTACTATGATATTTTTGATGTTCCAACCTCTTTCCACCATCAATTTTAGCAGTAATGACGTTTCAAATAAATGCGAACCACTCATCCCGTAATTAAAGGTTTTTAATCCTTCTTTTTCAAACAACTCCGACACAAAATGATTATTGGCTCTAGAAGTTCCTAAAATAATCACATCATACTGTTGTGGTTTCGAATTGATAACGTTTTCCACCTTATTTCGAGTTTCCGATTGAGCAAAAACAGTAGTATAAATGAAATCCAATGCAAAAGCGGAGAGCAAAAGCACCAACAAAATTTTTCCGATAAATAGAAGAAAAGGTTTCATTTTTTAATCAGTTAACAAGGTATCTATAAAATATTGGGTGAAAAAAGTAGCTCCCTTACGATTCAAATGAGTACAATCTTGGAACAAAAGATCATCTTTAACTACAGAAGAAAAATCGTGTAACTTCGGAATCTTACCTTGTAATTTTGCAACATAATCTTTATTCTTGATGCTTAAACTCATGGGCGAAAAATAGTAAACAATATTCATATCGTTTTTCTTGGCAAAATCTTGAATCTGATTAAAATAAACATTTTGTTCATTTACTGAAGAGGGCAGTTCATAATCACAATGATCCAACTGACCATCCAAACCCACAAATCCTTTTTCTTTTTGTATAGTGGTTTGCTTTCCTAAAACATTTAAAACAAACTCACGAAAACCAATTTTAGAATCATAATCACTAAAACGATAAAAAGGAAAATAATAAAGCAAACTAGGATGCTCAAAATGGTGATTCAAATAAGATTTAGTAACCGAATTATCCCGCACATAAGGCATCACTTCATATTGAAGCACATTAGAATAACCCTCTTGAATATTAAAAATATAATCTACTTGAATAAAAATCGTTTCGGTATGAATTTCATAAGCTTTAATTAACTGTAATAAAGTGTAAATATCCTCCATTTTTGCCGCTTGAAATCCTAAATTCAAAGCACTTTTACCGGTTTGCTTTTCAATTTCTGAGATAACTAGGCTATTTTCTACACGAGAAGAACCTAAAAAAATATAATCTAACGTATCCTTCTTAAAGGTTCTGAAATATTGAAACTTAGTTCTAGGTGAAGAGGTTTCATAAACATGAGTGTACACCAAATCAAATGAAAATGCAGAGAGCAAAAGCACTAATAAAATTTTTCCGATAAAGATTAAAAAGGGTTTCATTAGAATTGGAAATAAATAAATTCTTTATAATCAGAATACACGCCTAATGCCAATAAAGCCATAATCGCTAAGGTTACTTTTACCCAACTGGCTTTCCCAGACAATGGTTCTACTTTGGAACGATTGAACCATTCAACTCCTACAAAAACTAAAATTAAAAGTAGTAATTCAATATTGTATCGTTCATTATTTAAATACTGAGTATTAAAATGGAAGTCGGTAACCATTTTTTGAATATAACCAATAGCTTCTGAAATCGATTTAGCTCTAAAGAAAATCCAAGCAATAGTAGTTAACACAAAAGTACCTAGAATATTTAAAATGGTTTTTAAGCTATTGGCATTCCACCCCATTTCTATTTCACCCATATTCGAACGGTTCTTATTCTGCAACAACAAAGGCAAAAAGTAAATCGCATTCAACAATCCCCATACAATGAATGTCCAATTAGCACCATGCCAAAATCCGCTCACCAAGAAAATGATAAAGGTGTTTCTTACTTTCATCCACATTCCTCCTTGACTTCCACCAAGTGGAATATATAAATAATCGCGAAACCAAGACGACAACGAAATGTGCCAACGACGCCAAAACTCGGCTATATCTCTTGAAAAATAAGGGTAATTGAAATTCTTTAACAAATCAATTCCGAACAATTTAGAGGTTCCTAAAGCAATATCGGAATACCCTGAAAAATCACCATAAATTTGGAAGGCAAAATAAACAGCTCCTAACATCAAGGACAACGAATTCATAGATTCGTAATTATCAAAAACGGCATTAGCATAAGTAGCACAACTATCGGCAATCACTACTTTTTTGACCAATCCCCAAATAATTTGATAAACGCCTTCTTTGGCTTTTTCAAAGTTAAAATGACGCTTGATTTTGACTTGTGGTAATAAATGCGTAGCTCTTTCAATAGGTCCCGCCACTAAAAGCGGAAAGTAACTTACGAATAAGGAATAATCGACAAAATTGCGCTCGGCAGTAATGCGTTTATAATAAATATCAATCACATACGATAACCCATGGAAGGTATAAAAAGAAATTCCGACCGGTAGAATCAATTTTAACAGAACAGGATTCGTTTGAAATCCGAAACCATGTAACAAATCAGCAAACGATTGGGCAAAGAAATCGTAGTATTTGAAAATGCCTAAAAATCCTAAGTTAATACCAATCGTCAACCACAACCAAAACTTGCGCTTTTTGTCGGTCGTACTGTTTTCCATCATAATGGCACTAAAGTAATCCAACAATGTAGAAAACACCAACAAAAACAGGAAACGCCAATCCCAACACGAATAAAAATAATAACTCGCAACAATTAAGAGGGTATTTTGGGTGGTTTTGTTTTTATTAAAAACAAACCAATACAAAAGAAATACTATAGGTAGAAATATAGCGAAGGATAAGGAGTTGAAGAACATAAAACTAATTATTTTTTATTTTATTAGAAAATTGTAATGAAAATTGTTGTGCACCGACATCATTTAAATGATATCCATTCTTAAACATTTTAGGATTACTTATTGAAGCTGAAAAATCCCAAAAAGTAGAATATTGACGCTTTAATTTAGAAACAAAACTTATATTTTTAGTATCATTTCGTAATGGGGCAATAAAAAAAACAAAATTTAATGAATTAGCATCCAAAAATAATAATGTTTCTTTGTTGAATTTATTATCGTAAAAAACACTTTTCGGGAGTTCTCTTTGCCACGAGTTTCCACTTCCATTCAGAGGAATATAACCATTAGTTTTTTCAAATTCATTTTTTCTAAATAAAGAAGCTAATAAATCTCTAAGACCTAATTTAGAACCGTTTTTAGAATATTTATAAAAAGGAAAATAAGCCAAAAAAAGATAATCCTTTTCATCATAATAATAGGATTTAATAATATTATTTTCATTTATAAATGGCAACATATCTAAGTATAAAAAATTAGATCTCCCAGTTGAATTATAGTAGTAATCGGTTTGAATAAAAATCGAATCCGATTTTATATTATAAAATTTTGAAAGTTTAAGAAGCGTTAATATATCTTTAGGCTTTGCATCCATTACCCCAAAATTCACACTTGTTCTATCTAAAGAAGAATCTATAATTTTTGGATCAATATGATTTACAACCCTAGATGAGCCATAAAAAATATAATCATACTTTTTATTTTGCTGATTTTTTATAAATTGAAATTTTGAATAGTTTGTTTTCTCAACATACAAAAAAGTATAAATAGTCTCTAGCAAAAAAGACACTGAGATAAAAACAAATAATATCTTTAAAGAAAAGAAAAAAAAATTTTTCATTTATTTAAGATTTCATTGATTCCTCCCCAAATTTTCTCTGAAGCTTTTGCGGGTTCAGTTCCCACCACTACGTCAAACCATTTCTTTCCAACAGGAACATTGGATTTATTTCCATCTAAAATAGCTTTTACAATAGCCGTCAATTCTTTTTTATCGTAAACAAACAAGGCGGCTTCTTTGTTTGGCATTGAACGAAAATGAATATACTTATAATTTTGCCCGATATCGCGAATTCCTTTTTGTAATTGCGGTTGTTCGTAATCAAAAAACAAACACGATTTGTCATGCGCTACAAAATCGAAGACCATGGATGAGGCAATATTTCCTACAAATTCAGTATGCTCACAAATATTAGCTTGTAATGCAAAATCTTCTTTGGTGGGCATAATTTCATTCCAACTCGTGCCTACTGGGCGCCATAAAGGATCAATAGAAACAATAACATCTTGATACTGTTCTAAGACCGCATCGTATCGATTCGTAAAATCTACTGGACATTTTCTGTAAATAATGCCCAAGTTATATCCTTGTTGGTTTAATTCACGAACTGAAATTGCTAAATCTTCTAAATAGAATTGATCCAATGGTGAGGTAACAATATCGTCACCTGAAAAACAAATATATTTTTTTTCTAAGTCTAAATGATGTGTCGTATAAAAATCTTCTTTGGTTTGCAATAAACTCGTATCGAAATGGCTTTCAAATTGGGGTGTTCCGGTAACAAAAACTTGCTCTGGTTGTACATACGGACAATATTGAAGCAATTCTTTTTTCATGTAATCGCTCCACACAAAATAAAAATCGGGTTCAATTAACGTGGTAGCTTTTGGTAAATTATCCCATGAAAAAATAAAGGAAGCAGTTGGAATTCCTAAATCTTGAGCCGCCAAAATAGGCGCAATAGCTTGAGTTGGTCGAGGATTCGTACAAAAAACAATGTCAGGTTTGTGATCTAGTAATTGCTTTTTACAATACTCGTATTTAGAGGTACTTCTTTCTAACTTTTTAATTTTAGTTCGAATGCTCTCTACTCCTTTTTCAGTAGATTTTGTAGCTACTAAAAAATCAACATTCAAACTTTTAATGATATTTTTTATTCCCTTATAAGATTGCGGAAAATTATAGGTATTATAAACCGTTTCGTTGAATTTTTTATCAAAAACATTTAACTCGCAACGTTTTCTAGCACGAGTATATACCGTTGTCCAAGGATGCAATTGATGATTCGTAAGAGTTACCTCATCAAATCCTAATTCTTCTTTGATTTTAAAAGGCGTATTATTCCAATACACAATTTCATATCCTAAAGCGGTACCAATAGCATTAAAATTGCTTAAAGCGAAATTACGCAAACCTACACCATCAGGTAAAAAAATAAAGGCTTTTTTACTCATTTTCAAATTCATTATATAGTTGGCAAATATAGTATTTATAACGTATTAAACTAAGTAATGAAAAGAGTTTTTGGGAATACAATTTATCTAGTTATCAAGTGTTATACTTATTTCTTTTGAGAAAAAATCAACCTAAGTAGAATTGTTAATTCATAAGAACTACTTAGCTGTCATATCGAGCTTGCCTGTACTGAGCTTAGTCGGAGTTTCGAAATGGTTTGTGTAGAAGAGTCTCGACTCCGCTCGACTTGACAGATTTGTACTTTGATTGACAATTGTGGAAATACATATCCTAAGAACTACTGCACTGTCATATCGAGCGGAGTGGAGATTGTCAAATCGAGCGAAGTCGAGATTACTTGTACTTAAAATGCGTTTCATTCTTACACTCAGCCAAAATTGGTAACAAATCCCATTCTCCTTTAATCAAAGCTTCTTTCTTAGCTCTACTCCATTTCTTTATTTTCTTTTCAAAAGATATAGCTTGATTAGGCTCTAAAAATTCCTGATACCAAACCAACTCAACCGGTCGTCTTGAAAAAGTATAAGCATCTGAATATTTACCTGCATTGTGTTCCGTAACTCTACGGTCTAAATTTGAAGTAATACCGACATAATAAGAGTAGTCGGAACATTTAAGGATGTAAACAAAATAAAATTTCATGGCGTGTATATTTATATATGTAAAAATAGGAATAATTATTAAACAAAAAAAGTCTCGACTCCGCTCGACTTGACAAAATTGTGCTTTGATTGACAATGGTGGAAATACATAGCTTAACAACTACTGCTCTGTCAAATCGAGCGGAGTCGAGATAATCTCTGTCAAATCAAGCAAATGCCTGTTCCTTCTTTTCGGAATCAAGACCAGTTACGTTTTAATACACTTTATATTATATGAAAATAAAAATCCCTTCATAAGAAGGGATTTCGGTCTTATACTTTCTTATTTTTTAATTTATCTCTTTGCACTTGTTCAATCGGTAAAATATCTTGACTTTTAAAACGTAAGGCTTTATGAACCGCTTTTAAATCGCGACATAATTTACGTAACCCTTCTGGTTCTAAAGATGCTGCATGATCAGTCCCTTTCCATGTTCTATCTAATGTATAATGACGCTCAATTACGTTTGCTCCTAGAGTATAAGCGGCAACATCAACCGCAATTCCTAAATGGTGTCCAGAAAAACCAATGTGTTTTACTTTGTCTCCATATTTTTCAATCAATAAATTGATATCTAATAAGCAAACATCTTCAAATGGAACTGGATATCCAGAAGTACAATTGTATAATACTAAATCTTTGTTTCTACCTTTTTCAATGAAGAAATTAACTAAATCATCCGCTTCTCCTTTAGTTGTCATTCCAGTTGAAATGTGAATTTCCCCTTTGTAGTTATCACATAACCAACCTAACATATCGTAGTTGTTGTTACATGCAGAAGGAATTTTTATGTATTCCGGATTTAAAGAAGCAATTTCTTTTGCAGAAGTAGTATCCCAAACTGATGTGGAATACACAATACCAATTTCCTCACAATACGCTTTTAATTCAGCATGTTGATTAACATCAAATTCTAAATATTCTCTGTGTGCACCATAAGTATCTCCATAAGAGTTAGCAGGATTAGGGTGTGGTGCATTGTATTGATCTTCTGTCAATAATTCTTTATTGTTACGCTTCTGAAATTTTACAGAATCCGCATTACAAAATATTTTAGCTATTTTGATTAATTCTTTTGCGATTTCCATATCCCCTTTGTGATTACATCCTATTTCGGCAATTACGTAAGGTTTTTTATATGCTGTCATTTTCATTCTATTAGAAAAGCAAAGAAAAATAATTTTATCGAATAATCACAATGTTAAGTGATTATTATTTGGTTAATTGAGTTTAGAAAGAACCTCTGTTCTGTTAAACTAAAATAATTTCGTTTAAATGTCATATCGAGTTAAGTCGAGACATTGTCAAATCGAACGAAATCGAGAAACTGTCATATCGAGCTAAGTCGAGATAGTTTTCATAAGCCTTCATTTCGACATTGCTCAATACAGGCTCGCTCAGAGTGACAATAGTGGAATTATAATTTCTAAAGAACTACCGCTCTGTCAAATCGAGCGAAGTCGAGACTGTTAATTTTTTATATAAAAAAGTCTCGACTCCGCTCGACTTGACAAATTTTTACTTTGATTGACAATGGTGGAAATACATATCCTAAGAACTACTGCACTGTCATATCGAGCGAAGTCGAGACATTGTCATATCGAGCAAAGTCGAGATGGTTTATCTCTAATTAAAACCTAGCATTATATTTCACAACCCATTCACAAACTTCTCTAATAGCACCATCAGCAGAATTGTTAGATAACGCAAAATCTACTTGTTGTTTTACAACGGCAGTTGCATTAGCTGGAGCAAATGACCAACCTACCGTGCAAAGATTAGCCAAGTCATTTACATCATCGCCCACATAAGCCAAATTAGCCCATGAAGTTTGTTGTTGATTTATAAAATTTTGAAGGAATGAATATTTATCTTTTACTCCTAAAAAGGTATGTTTTATTTGAAGTTTCTGCATGCGTTTCGCTACTAAATCAGAGTTTTCTGAAGTGATTACAACAACTTCAACGTTATTTTGTCTCAAAATTTCCAAACCCATACCATCGCGCATATCAAACTTTTTCATCAACTCGCCTTCTGCTCCGTAATAAACACATCCATCTGTAAAAACACCATCAACATCTAATACTAAATAATGGATTCGTTCTTGCTTCTTAAAAGATTTTTGGCGTTCCGCCAGTAAACTTTCTATAATAGTCCAATCGGAAAGGCTATCGATTTCCATTAAAGTTTCCTCAGGCATTTCAACCAAACCTATGGTTTCACTTACTCTGTTTTTACTTTTTAGGAAAGCGTCTTTTGTTGTAGCATAAACAGCTCCGTTTTCCATCAACAAACCTGCAAAATCTTGTCTTCTTGGTCGGTTAAAAACGTCGTAATTTTGAGGAGTTCCATCTGCATTCCAAGTAAAACGATGTGTTTTTACTACACTTAAGGCTGAAGTTTTTCCTTCAACATTTATTTGACACAAAGCAGTATTAATATCTTGTGAAGTAGTTAAAGGCGACGTAGCTTGCAACAAACACAAAACATCAAAATCGCAATTGATTTTTTCAGCAAACTCTAGCATAGCACTTTCTGTGGATGCGGTATCATTTGCATTTTCATCATTGCGAAGTAACCCTTTTACTTTTGAAGTCCAATGATATTCTTTACTTATAAAGTTTAAAATTTCCTCATCATCTGTAAACACATAAACTTCGTCTAAATCAGAAAAAATAGCAGCGCCTAAAACCCATGAAAATAAAGGACGACCTAACATTTTTTTCTTGTTTTTACCAGGAATTCCTTTAGAACCTTTTCGTAATGGTATGATGGCTACTTTTTTCATGTAATATTATTGAATTGATTTAAAACTTTTGATGATGTAAGGTATTAAATTTTAATATGATAAAGATGCAATCGTTCTAACTTTTTGTAAAACCTTATCAGTAACAGGCTTTCTAAATTGTTTTTTTTGTCTATATGTCACATAAATATGTAGTAATGCTTGAAAATACAACTTAAAATAAGTAGTATCCTTAAGAGCATATTTTTTAAAGTTGTGATATAAGAGTTTTACTATTGGAAGGAAAGGCTTTGGATAATAATTTAAAAAAATAAAGAAGGAATTTTGCAACTGCTTTTGAAAACGAAAATAATTTTTCCCTTGTAATTTTCGTTGAACTAAATCAACACGATGATTTACAGCAATCTGATTGGTAAACCACAATTCATATCCTAAATCCATAACTTCTAAAGACACGCAAGGTTCTTCACCATAAATATCAATCCAAGTAGGAAAACCGCGTGTGGCATCATAGACGGCTTTTTTAATTGCGAAACCACAACCTATAAAATCATTAGTTTCGTAAAATTTTGATGTATTCTCCACTTTTGACAAAGCTTCATTATCATTAGAAAAGATACCTTTTACTTCTTTAAAAGCCAAAACCCCAATTTTCGGGTTTTTAAACAAGGTTTGTAATTTTTCTTTATAGTCAGATGTAATAATATGAGCATCATCATCCAAACCAATTAAATACTTCCCTTTAGCTTGCGGATACAAAAAGGCACGAGCAGGAGAAGCAGAAATTCGTTTATTCCCCGAAAACCATTTCACCCAAGGAAATTGATCTCGAATTTGCTCAGTTGACTCACAAGCATCAATGTAAACCAACACTTCATCTTCATTGGCATCAAACGATTGGTAAAGAACCGTTAGTGTTTGAATTAAATCGGCTACTCGATTATGGGTCACTATAAGATACGAAAACTCCATTAATTATATATTTGAGAATACAAAGCTACAATTTTCGCCTTAAGTTGTAACCTATCATACTGTTGGTGCATATAAGCTGTATTATATTCTTGTGCTGATTCACGCATCGCAAAATCATCTAAAGCCATTATAATTAAACGAGCTATTTCTTGCTCATCTAATGGCGACTCAATTAACAAACCATTTTTTCCATGAGTTATGACTTCTTCTGTTACATTTCCAGGATTGGATTGAATAGGAAAAGCCCCCATTCCCATGGCTTCTAAAACCACATTGGGCATACCATCTGAAATGCTATTGGCAATGTGCAATGTGCTTTGTCCCATGTAAGTTAACAATTGATGATTTGGAATATAAGTAGCTCTTGAAAAAACAGTTACCTCATGTTTACTATAAAAGGAAGAAGCATTTAGATACTGCACTACCGCTTCATCTGCACTGTATACAACTAATTTATAGTGATTCATAATTTGAGGTGCATATTTTACAATTGCACGCAATACCACTAGTGCTTTTCCTACTCCATCTTCGTATCCTTTTACCATGATAATAGTTCGATCTGATGGCTCTAAAATAGCCTCTTTGATAAAGGCTACGCCACCATTTCCAGGAAACACTCCTAAAAATTTATTTTTAAAACCCAGTTGTAAGGCTTTTTGATAATCTCGATTGCAATCGGTAATCAAATAATCTACCCGATTTAAAAATTGTTTCACAAAAGATGTAGTCAGACCTAATCGTTCATATTGAAACATATCGCTACCCCAAGAAGAATAGATTAATGGAATATGAGGATATTGTTCTAAAACGGAAAAAATTGGATATCCCGACAATTGCATTTCAAACACATGAATTACATCGGGTTGCAAATTAGTAACCAAACGATTAAAAGTTGACGATACAGAACGCTCGTTAATATGTTGGATCCTTTGATATAAAAAAGGAAAGTGTTTTTTTACTCGGTGTCGAAATGGGAAATTCCATCTTAATTTCCAACCTGCATATTGAGTAACCCAATTAATTTTATTGGAAAATCCAGCTCCATCGGTAATATCAAACCAATGCACCTCATGCCCAGCCTCTTTCAACTGGTTTGCCCATTGAAAAAAATGATGATTGGGTATAGAAACTAATAGGATTTTCATTTGATTACGAAAATATGTTTTTATACGATTTATTAAATTTATCTATACCAAAATGTTCTGATGCATAATCAAAAGCAGCTTTTGAAATCCTATTCTTTTCCTCTGTATTTTTTACTAAATTCAAAATGTGTTCACAAAATAAATTAACCATTTCTTCTTCATTAGTTTCATCTATAAGTAATCCATTTTCATTATTTGTAATATGTTCCTTAATACCACCAACATTTGTTGAAATTGGAATAACACCATGTGCCATAGCTTCCATCATGACCATAGGAAATCCTTCATAAACAGAAGTTACCAAAACAAAATGCAATGATTTATATAATTCTATCATTTTTTCTTTATCTATAATTTCACCTAAAAAAGAAACCTTTGCATTCTTTATTAAAACGATATTACTTTTCATACCTGTTCCTGCCATTACGAACTCAATATTAGAAACTTGAGCATTTATTCTTTTAGCAATTTCAAGGAATAATTCTGGTCTTTTTTCTGCTGACCATCTTCCTACAAATCCAATTTTAATAGCATTTTCATTTTTACTGGAGTAGGTTGCTTCAGTTAATTCAATTCCATTTTGAATCACTTCAATATTGTTTATAAGCTGAGGATTTACATGGTGTAATTTATAAAATTCAATAATATCATTTTTAGCCTTTAAATTGATAACAATTCTTTTATGAATTGTATTTGCTGAATTTACAACATCTAAAATTCTAGAATCATTTTCTTCAAAAGCGTGAAATAAATCTATTTTTTTTATTTTTTTACTTAGTCTTGATAGTATTTGATAGTAATACGAAGTATTACATCCAAAAACATTTTCTATGCTATTACTATGATTAATGGCTTCAATAATACTTTTTTGTAAATGGGCATTTATCCATTTATTTCGTTTATTTAGAATTGGATTCAACTCAATAATTTCGGCCGTATTTTTAAATGCATCATAAAAACTCTTTGTTGCTGAACCCATTGTAAAAATGACAACACAATTTTTATTTTCAATTGCTTTCAAAATATTTACATGAACTCTTTCGGCACCACCGGTATGATAGTAAGGAAAGAAAAATAAACATTCGCAATTTTTAATTTTACGAACATCTTTTGTCAGAAAAAAAGCATAATTAAATAGCGCATAAATTGTATTTACACCCTTTTTAATTATGCTTTTCAAATTCTTCATTGTAGTTGTCTATTATTTTTTGGAAGCCTGGCAACATACCATAGTATCACCATCAAGAAGAAATACTTTATCTACCTTTAAATTTGAGTATTTCTCAATTTGATTTTTAAGTGTAAATGGGCTATACCAGCAGTTGTGATCGGGATGAACAACTTCAATAAATTCATTATTACCATAAAAATTTCTTTCAATATGTTTTTTTGCAAAACAATTTGGTGCAGTTATATAAAAAACTTCAGAATTTATAGTTGATAATCCTTCTAAAAAAGTCCTAACATTATCAACATGCTCAATAGTTTCTGGAACAAGACAAACATCATAAACATTACCCGCTAACTGATTAAATTCTGAATAATAGTTTTGGTTAACATATTTTTTTAAGTTTTCAATTCCTTCTAAATCTACATCAAAACCATGAATAGATTTAGCTTGTTTTGACAATTTAATATGTAAATTGTAAGATGGGTTAAAAATGGGCCAATCGTTACATCCTAAATGTAATACGTTTTTATCTTTCGCAATATTTTCGAAAAAAGAAATTCTATCTACTATAGTTTCTGTGCTAACTTTTTGTACCCAAAATTTATCATGTAATAAATATTGCTCTGGCTTTTTTTTGAAAGTATTGATTACTTTTCTTGCTATCTTCTTTATCATTTCAACTAATATTTTTTATCCAAAAAATTAAACACTTGCGTGTTTGTTAATCCTTTGTATTTTAAAATTTTTCTCACACTTACTATTTGGCTATTTCATCTAATAATTTTTTATCCGTCTAAATTTTAAAGCCTACCCTAGTATAAATTACTTAACAAATAACCGAAAATAATGGACAACAAACAAATAATTTAAAATTTCATTTCGAAATTAATATGGACTAAAATAAACATCATTATTAAATTAATATTTGATAGTTGCAGACCATTTTTTTGAAGGCTTTTCTATCAAAATGAACATCACCCAAGCTAAAATATAAGAAATGACAAGACTAAAAATTAATAAAAGTATTTTCTGCCATAAGTTAATCATATATGGAGATAATAAATTAATTAGTATAGCTCCTGTAAAATTGTGTATTAAATATAAAGAGTATGAAAATTCTCCCAAAAAAGAGAGTGTTTTTAATTCATTATTTTTAAAATATAATATTAATATTACAGTAACAATTGAAAAAACACCACAGGCTATTCCATAAAAATAAATTACCCAAATAGTTAAAAGTAATAGCAAAGAATAAAATTCAATTATTTTGATTTTTTCAATAAATTTTAGAAAAATAATAATTCCCATTAAGAATATTGGTAACCAATAAAAAATAAATGAAAAATTCGAATTTATACTTAATGATAAAAACAAAAAATAAAGAATATATCTATAAATGCTATTTGAATGAATAAATAGTGGGAATAGTATTGAAATTAACAAATAGTATTGAAATTCAATAGCAAGAGACCAATATACATCATTTAACCATTTAAAACCTTCAAAAAATGGAATTAAATATCCGAAATGAAGCAGAATTTGCTCAAGAGAAAACTGAACATCAAATATATTTAATCCTATACGTAAAGTTAATATTATAGAAATAAAAAGAATCATAGAAATTATGTAGGGAGGTTCTAGTCGTAAAAAACGTTTCAACAAAAATTTAAAAATTTTATTTATTTTGTAGTTAGAATTATACATTGACCATGGTATAACAAAACCCGAAATAACGAAGAACATTTGAACTCCATATTTACCATGATCGAAAATAAATATTATTAATTCATTGTAAATAAGACCATTTGTTGTGCAAACAAAATGAAAAACACACACTGAAAATGCCGCAAAAAATCTTAAAGAATTTAAAATTGGAATATTTTTATAAATTTTATTTTCTAGCATTAATTAAGTTTTAGAGTCTATAAATTTTGTAATATTAAATTCTATTTTTATAAACCTCTTTTCAACAATATGCCATGACAAATAACCAAAAATGATAGACAACAAGCAAGAATACACTAATAATTCTAATGTATTCAACTTATAAAAATACATTAAAAATTGTTGTATTGGAAAACTATAAATATAAATTCCATAAGAGGCATCACCATATTTGCCAAATGCACTAAAAAAAGGCAACACATAATAGCCTAAAAAAATTATAATCACAGGAAAAACAAGATGTTTTACAACTGAATAAAAATTGAGATAAATGCTCAAAACAAAAATGAAAAGAGCAATACAGAAATAAATATCTCTATTTTTATTTTTTTCAAATTGCAAGGCAGCTACTATACTTCCTGCAATAAAAAAAGTACCTAAATTTAAAATTTCGTAACCTAACATTCCAAATACTTCAGAGCTAGCAAAGCGATCTAAATAAAACTGAAACAAAATATAAAAAAATAAATAAACTATAATCAATCCCCACAACAATAGCAACTTTTTACCTTTAATGAAAAACAAAAAGGCAATAGCGACATAAAGGGTAAACTCATACCGAATGGTCCAT
The DNA here is from genome assembly GCF_023634865.1 of Flavobacterium fragile. Taxonomy (GTDB): domain Bacteria; phylum Bacteroidota; class Bacteroidia; order Flavobacteriales; family Flavobacteriaceae; genus Flavobacterium; species Flavobacterium fragile. The sequence goes on along the minus strand of NZ_JAMLJN010000003.1, from coordinate 72,211 downwards.
AACGAACCATTGATGGCGTGATAATAATTAGAATTAAAAACTCCTTCTATAACGGGCTGAAAGCCATACAAAGACAAATTATTAGGAAGATAGGTCCAAAATTCAGGGTTTAAATAAAATGGCACATCACTTTCATAAACAAAAGGAACTAATAAAAGAGTTATAAACAATACTACAAACAATCCAGGTAAAATACGTTTTAGTCTTTTTGTAAAATATTCTATTAAACTTTTACTACGCTGCATACTTTGAAAAATAAAAAACCCACTAATTACAAAAAAACCATTTAACCCTAAAGCGGAATAAACCATTTGTCCGTTTGTAAACTGATAAATCCATTGTTCTTTTTCTTCTACACCAGACAGTGGAAACGAGTGAGAAATTACCACTAAAAGCGCAAACATAAAGCGCAAAAAATCAAAATTATTATAGTGTTTCATTGTTGTCATCTAAAACTGTTTAGGTTTATTAAAAACAAACTTTAATAAAAACAGAAACCTTTTTAAAATATAATACAACTCTATAAAAAACGACTTTATTAATTTAAACAATGCCATTATCGTTTTATTAATTGCGTTTTTAAGCGTAACGTCTTGATGCCATAATTGATAGTTGCCTACCACATCGTTTTTAAATCTAAAAAATAGCTGAGCTGGAGTACGTTTTACTTCATAGCAAAATATAGCAGGCACTAATGCTATTTCATATCCTGCTTTTAGCACTCTTACAGTCCATTCTTTATCTTCAAAGGTGGCAACATCTTCTTTGAATGGAAGTTTTTCCCAAACTTCTTTATTAAATGCGGAACCTGCAAATATTAACCCTGATTTATTGGGGTCTTGAGCAGTGGTTATTCCGTTTATATAGTTTTTGTAATCGTTTGGCTGGTGCAAACAGCGTACACCTGCAATCGATGGTTTTTCTTCAAACTTTTGAAGAATGACTTTAAAAAAATCATGACTCACTGGATAAGAATGAGCACTGAAAATAACCACTATTTTATTTATAGCTACAGTAGCTGCTAAATTTGCACTGCCTCCAAAACTAAATTTTTCAATGGTTACAAATTGTGCTCCGTATTGTTTTGTAATGGCTTCGCTAGTGTCTGAAGATAAATTATCTAAAACTATGATTTCATCAATATCTTGATGGTAACGCTCATTTAAATTTTTTAATAAAAATTCTAAAGCGGGCGCCTCATTTTTATTTCTTATAACAACTGAAATCATCGTTTATTTATTTTTTAATACCAATTTAGTAAACCATCTAAAAGGCATGGTAAAAACTTTTCCAATTTTATATTCTATAGAATTTTTTAACTTCATTTTACCTACTCTATGGGTTTTAATTTCATAAAACAAAACCTCCATACAGTTTTCAAAATCTTCAATATAAAGTTCTTTGTGTTTTTTACAAATGTATTCTCTATTGCTTTCAAAATGATTATTTATTGTGTCAACTAACATGGACTTCTTTGCTTTCCTATAATAAAACAAAAAATCTTCAACTATTAAGTATTCCCAACCCTTTTTGGTAACATTTAGCCAAAAATCCCAGTCTTCAAAACCTGTTTTCATGCTTTCGTCATAGCCACAAACTTGAAGCCAACAGCTTTTTCTGTAAAGTGATGTGGCTACTAATTGATTTACATATAACAAATTTTTCCAATAATTCCCTTTTGGCTTCAACTGATAAATTACATTTTCTTTTGACTGTACAAAAAACTTTGTATAACACGAAACAATTCCCAAATTAGAATTAGAAGTTAAAACAGGAACTAATTTTTCTAAAAACTGAGAATCAAGTAAATCATCTGCATCTAAAGGCAAAATATATTCTCCTTTTGCTATTTTAACACCTTCGTTTCTTGCACTAGACAAACCTCCATTTTGTTTTTCTAAATAAATGAAACGACCATCCGTATCTAACCATTTTTTTGCGACTTCTTTTGTATTATCTGGACTGCCATCATCTACAATTATACATTCCCAATGGGAATAGGTTTGATTTAAAACCGATTGTAAGGATTCATCAAGATAATGCGCATGCTTATAGCATGGTACAATAATAGAGACTAAAACTTCCATTTCAATAGGCTTTTTATTGTTCTAATAGGCTTTAAGATGGTTTCTCCTATTTTATATTCTTTCGAATGTTTAATTTTAACTACGTTATTTTTTAAAACCGAATTAATTCGTAAAATTTCTAAGGTATAAAAATCTAAATGCGCTAAATAAACCTCTTTGTGCTTTTCAAAAATATATTTGCGTAGTTCAAAATCGTGGTTTTTAAAAGCAGTTTTGTCACGTGATGCTTTTTTTATTCTATAGTGGGATAATACTTCGGGAATAATCTCCATGTGCCAATTGTTTTTTAAAATGGCAATCCAAAATTCCCAATCTTCGTAACCATTTACCATTTTTTCATCATAACCGCCTACTTGTTCCCAACATTCTTTTCGATATAATGAATTTGCACGACCATTATTTTTTATTATAAAATCCTTTGTTATGCCACCAAGAGGTTCAACAATTTCGACAGTATTACCGTAATGATTAAAAGTCCTACAGTAAGAACCTACTACACCTACTTGATGATTTGTTTTTAAAACAGAAAGTGCTTTTTCTATAAAAGTAGGTTCATAATAATCATCGGCATCTAAGTTTAAAATATAAGAAGTTGTTGCCATTTTAATGGCATTATTACGTGCCACGCTTACCCCTTTATTTTGCTGATAAATGATTTGTAATGTAGGATGCTTTAATGTTGCTAAAACCTGTTTGGTTGATTCCTGAGAACCATCATCGATGATAATAATTTTATCAGGCACTACCGTTTGATTTAAAACTGAATACAAAGCTTGATTTATGTATTCACCATCATTATAACAAGGTATGATTGCCGTTACATCGCTTTTTGTATTCATTATCATAAGGTTATTTAAACAAAAATAGAAAAATACTATAAACTTAAAACTATCTATTAAAAATAAAAGGAAAAAGTTGTTTGCGTTTTTGAACTATGGGGAAATATTTTAGGCTTAATGTGGAAAAAAACACCTTTTTATTGTTCCAAAATAGATACATCCAATAAAAAATATCTTTACTGATTGAATTGTTTTGCTTATATCGTAATAACCATATCCATTTTAATAAAATATCGAGATTATATTGAGACAGTTTATTTTTTCCTGCCCAAAAAAACATGGATTCATACATTTTAATGGTGTAAACTGCATAAACTTCTTTATCATTAAAAATATTGGCTTCATGAACTCCGCGTAAAGCTACTGGTGTATCAATAATTCCTGAAATCAAATTGCCTTTTAGAGCCATTTTCCAAAAAATATCGGTATCCTCAGCAACTTTTAATTTTTCATTAAAAAGTCCAGTTTTAGTAAATAAATTCTTTTTTACTGTTAACCCGTCTATTTGAAAATGCCCATATTTTCCTGATATTAAAGCTTCAAAAAGTTTAGATGACTCTATGGGTTGTGTCATCGTATTTAATACCAACTGCTTTTTTTCATGTTCGCTAATGTCTCTATAAAAATGAAAATCAACCGCATTATAAACACCATCTATCTCAGGATTTTTTTGAAAAAGTTTAGTGTCGTTTTTAAATCTATCTGGTAGGTAAAAATCATCTGCATCTAAAAAAGCAATGTACTCCGAAATTGCTTTTTGAATACCTAAATTTCTGGTAGCAGATCGGCCTTTGTTTTCTTTATTGGTGTGATGAAAAAGTTTAACCTTGTCATTCGATTTCTGTAGATGCTTTACAATTTCCTCTGTAGCATCTTTACTTCCGTCGTTTACAACTATTACTTCAGCCACTTCAGATTGTTCTAAAGCTGAATTTATGGCTTTTTCTATGAAACGAGAAGCATTATAAGCTGGGATTATTACAGATATATTAATCATTTATTGTTAAAAGCCAAAATTAAACCAGCTTGTGATCTAACATTTTTTGTGAAAAAACTAAAATTATTATTAAGAAGTATTTTAGAGACTTCATCATAACTGTCATCATGCCACTCAATCATAAAAGCATCAATTTTATTAAAAACATCAGTAACATTATCAATAGCCTTTAAAATTTCAATTTCACCACCTTCACAATCCATTTTTACAATAATTTGACAATCAAGATGTTTGTTTAGAATACTCAATAACTCGTCTTTACTATTTTTAATATCAACCTCAACTTTAATAGCATTCTCATTACCAATATAACGATCGCTTTTAATAGCGCTTAATCCAGAACTTCCTTTAGAATTTGAATCAAACAAAAATGAGATTTTTTTATCAACGTCACCAAGTCCAAAATTTTCAATTTTAACCTTATTAGTTATATTGTTTAATTCAAAATTTTTAATCGCTTGATTATAAGTTAACGTAACAGGTTCAAAAGAATATACTTTTTCTACAAAATCTTGCTTTGAAAAATAAGTTGATGCAATACCAATATTAGCTCCAATATCTATAACAATTGTCTTTTTTGAAGTATCAAATTGATAATCATCATCTACAAATATCTCCTTAAGAATATAGAATTCTTCATTACTTTCTATATAAAAAAATAAACTATTAAAACTAATTGTAAAACCATCACCATTGTCTACGATATTGAAATCACTGTATTTATTAGATAATGCCAAAATATATTCTTTGCTTTCATAGATTTTATCAAACTTTTTTACATCGTATTTACATAAATAAGGTGCAATAAGTCTTTTATCTCTAATTTTTCTCTCAATTCGATAACCTAATCTATTTATAATCTTATATATTGTTTTTTTCATAATAATTTTATTTCAGAAGCGTAACTTTTGATATCGAATGTGATTTGTAATTTGTTTTAGACTCTAAATTTTGATTCATGTTTGATATTTGAATTTCTGAATAATTTTCAATCCACAAATAAACATTATTCAAAAAATCATATAAATATAACACAAAACTATACTCACCAGGTTTTAATCTTGGTTTATTAATTGAAAATTTATATGTATTTAAACCTTTTTTAACTTTTATAGATTCTGAATTATAATTCATTTTATAATGAACAACAAACTCTTCATGCTGATTTAATATGGCGAAATCTAAAAATAAATCAACATCAAAATCTATTTTAGAATTTAGAAGTATCTCAAAGCGTATATCATCATCAAAATCAATTATTCTGTTATGAACGATTTCTACATCTAAATTTCCGTTTTTAATCTTATAATCAACTATATCTCTTTTTAAACTTAAATACCTTTCAACTATACTATCAATTTGTCCATTTTTTTCAATTAAACCATTATTAAGCAAAATCCCTTTTGTACATAAACTCTGAACAGCTGCCATATTATGACTCACAAACAACACCGTTCTTCCTTCACCCTTACTCACATCATTCATTTTCCCTAAGCACTTCTTTTGGAATTCGGCATCGCCCACTGCTAATACCTCATCTACAATTAAAATCTCCGATTCTAAATGAGCGGCTACAGCAAATGCTAAACGCACATACATTCCAGAAGAATAGCGTTTTACAGGCGTATCGATATAGCGTTCTACTCCCGAAAAAGCAATGATTTCATCCAACTTACGGGTAATTTCGTACTTACGCATTCCTAAAATAGCGCCGTTCAAGTAGATGTTTTCTCTTCCAGTCATTTCAGGATGAAAACCAGTTCCTACTTCTAACAAAGAAGCAATTCTGCCTTTCGTGTAAATTTTACCCGTGGTAGGTTGGGTTACTTGACTTAATATTTTCAATAACGTAGATTTTCCCGCTCCATTGCGCCCAATAATCCCAACCGAGTCCCCTTGGTTGATTTCGAAATTGATGTCGCGCAAACTCCACACGTAGTCACTATCGCCTTTTCTACTGCGGTCATTCGCTTCTCCAATTTTCAAAAAAGGATCTTCTTTCCCACGCACGTTATACCACCAACGCTTCAAATCATCCCGCACCGTCCCCGTACCTACAAGCCCGAGTCGGTATTGCTTGGAAATATGTTCCGCTTTTATAACTACTTTACTCATTATATTACGCTTCTTCTTGTCAGACTGAGCGGAGAAGAAGTTTTTCATTAGTTCTCGACTTCGCTCGAAGTGACAATTGTGTCTATCTACTTTTAATTAACTATTTTTAATTCTTATCTTTTTTAGATTCCTCCAATCTGTGTTCCTAAAACCCTTACCTCATAACAAGTGAAACGTCTCTGTGCAACTCACTAACACGCTATCCATTTCAAAAACTATGTTTCTATGTGGTTAAAATTCAACATTTGATATTTTTCAACCTATCCCTTTTCTTAACCACTAAGAGCACAAAACTTTTCACTATGTACACTAAGGCACTATAATCTCCCAATCTCCCCCTCTCCCAATCTTCCCCTCTCCCCCTCTCCCCCTCTCCCCCTCTCCTTGTCTCCCTCTCTCCCAATCTCCGTGCAAAACTTTTTCATTAGTTCTCGACTTCGCTCGAAGTGACAATTGTTTTATATTCAACTCAACATTCAAATAACCCCGCTACACCCCTAATCCCGATAGCTATTGGGACCTCAAGAGGACAATTCATTCTAATAACTTTTTCTCTTTAACACTTTTCAATTAGAAAAATCCTCAAAATCCTTTAATCCGTGGCAAAAAAACAAAAAAAGTGAAACGCCTCTGTGAACCTCTCTCAACACAATCCACTTCAAAAAAATCTCCGTGCAAATCTGTGTAAAACAAAACCGCTACACCCCTAAAGTCCCCTCAAGGGGACAATTCCTAATAAGAACTTTTTTACTTAACTAATTTCAATTAGAAAATCCGTCATCATCAGCTAAATCAGTATCATCCGCGTTCCAATATCCAGCTCCCTGTCTCCCTGTCTCCAAATCTCCCCTAAACCGTATCCATAAACGTCTTCTGCGTCTTATTAAACACCAAAACACCTACCATTAAAATCACCAAGGCAAAAACCGAAGGATAGACAACATCAACTAACGCAAAATCTCCCACCCCCAAATAAGCATAGCGCATATAATCAAATAACCCTACCAACGGATTCAAATCTACTACCCACAGGTAATCCGATGGAACGGAAGAACTTGGATAAATCACCGGAGTGGCGTACATAAACAATTGCACGCCAAAACCTATTAACTGATTCAAATCTTTATATTTTGTAGTCATAGAAGACAAAATCAAACCAATGCCCATGGAAATCAACGCCATTAATACAATAATTACGGGGGTAAATAAAATCCAAGTGTTGGGCTGGATTTGATTTTGAAGCGCAAAATAGACCACAAAACCAACAAACAAAAGAAATTGAACCCCAAACTTCATCAAGTTAGAAATCACGATAGTCAAGGGCATAATCAATCTCGGAAAATACACTTTTCCAAAAATACCCGCATTCGCATTAAATACGCCAGAAACGGATGTAAGACAAGTTGAGAAATAATTCCATAAGGTAATGCCCGCCATATAAAACACCACTTGAGGGGCTCCATCAGTAGACAGCTGGGCTACATTACCAAAGATAATAGTAAACGTAATCGTAGTAAGAAGTGGCTGAATAAAAAACCAAAGTGGTCCCAAAATCGTCTGTTTGTAAACGGTTACAAAGTCTCTTCGAACAAACAAAACCAACAAATCACGATAATGCCATAGCGCTCTAAAATTAATATCAAAGAGTGAAGTTTTGGATTCAATTACAGAATCCCAAGATTCGTGCGGTTCAGTATTCATTGGTTCATAAAATAGTGATGAAAAGTAATGATAATTTTCGATTCAAAAATACTACTTTTTACAAGATACAACAAGCGGTAAAAGTAAAGATAGTAGTAAGAATCAGTAGGCAAAATAAAAAGAGCCCGACTACCCATCGAACTCTTTTCAAGAAAAACAATTATAACCTAACTAAACGAATTGAAACCATAATTAGTAAAATAGGAAATTAACGAGAATGCGAATCTGAAGAGACGCGATATTTTGAGAAAACGTACAACAATCCAATACCACCTAACAACCAAATGTGATCATCTATAGGTAATTCCTCAGGATCTAAATCACCAGGAGGAGGGGGCAAGTCTTGTGCAAAAACACTCAAGTCAACAAAAAAAAATATTAAAAATAGAACGAGGTATTTCCTACTTAAATTCATAAAAAACCAGAAAAAATTTATATAGATTTGGTGGGGCTAATATATAACTTTCTGTGTAAACACAACGTTACGAATAGTTTTATATTGTATTAAATAAACTTCATTACGTAACGGTAACGACTGGGTGCGAAACTGCATCGTATCCAAATCGGAAGCCTCAAATAACAAACGACCAGCCAAATCAAAAATACGAACCTCAGACAAAGCATCGGCTAACGAATCAATATGCAACACGTCATTAGATACATACACTACCGCTGGAGCTGGAGCATCAAAATCAGTGGCTCCTAATGAAATGTTAGGATAAAACAACTCAAAACGAGTATCGAAAGAACCTGCATCAGAGGTAAAACGATAGGGAGAAGTTTTTAAGTTATGAGAAAGACCCGTTGTCAAATCACGCAAATAAACTGCTTGAGCTGGATCAGCAAACACACCATCTACAGTAGCAATAGAAATTTCAAAAGTACCCGCAACACCCGCTTTAAAAGCTAAAGGCACCACATCCGAACGATCAAAAGGTAACGGACGACCTTGAACTACATAATAGCGATTGTCTAGCTTAGAAGTTAACTGTGTACCATAAGTACTATAAACCAAACCATCATAACCACGATCTACCCCAATAGTTGCACCCTGTGCATAAGCAACCAAAGTTTGATTTTCCATAACCAAAGCACCAGTTGCATTCACAGAAGACAAGTTCAACCAAATACGGTGACGTTCTATGGAAGACGTAGTGCTAAAAGGATGAGAAGGAAGTGTAGCCGAACGATAAAACTGATTATTAGCATCAACAACGCGCTGTTCATTATTGAAAACCACAGTTCCACCGGCTGGTTGCGACTTTACTACAAAACCTTGCCCTACTTGTATGATTCCATTAGGCTTAACCGTTGTTCCAGCACCTGACGTTTGAGTAGTGGCCGCAACACCTCCTGAACCAGGAGTCCAAGTAGCAAACTGACCCGCTGCATTTCCCGTACCCGTATGAGCAAAGAAATACAAAGTTCCATCAATATCCGGATTGTCATTCACAAACTTCGAAGCATCAAGCGGAGATGGATAAGGATTCCCTACCCCATTGTATCCATAACTACTAGAATTCAAAGTAAAAGTATATTTCCCATTATTAGGAACACCGGTAAATACCCCATTATAAGGTGTAGGTGTCGTAGACGAATGATTGTTCGGAGTACGAATCACATAAGCAACCCCAGGAGTAAAAGTGGTAGAGGAATTCAATCCTGCAGCACTGTAGTAATTAGTCGGCGTATCAAACAAATAAAAACGATTGGATAAAGTCAAAGGAGAAAAAGCATATAAATTCTGACCCAACACCGGACTCGACCAAAACGTATAATCCAAACGAAGCATAGGAGCTGATGTTCTACGCACGGTAATCATTCCTGAATTCACCACATCATTCAACTGTAATAAGTTAGCATTATTTTGAACGGTTATACCATTACTAGTACTATTGTTCACAATCTCGTTGGCTACTGTTACAGCATATCCATCAGTGATATCAACCGTTTGATCCGCATTTATAGTTAAACTATTGGCTGAAAAACTACCTCCATTCGTTGCACTTGTATAGGGACCCGCTATCTCAGCATCGGTATAAATATCAGGCAACACAGGTGTCCAAGCACTTCCAGTCCATGTGGTTTTCTTTACTTCTCCCAATTCAAAATCACCAAAAGTAGTGCGTGTTGGAGTCGTATATAATGTCCCTGCGATAGTTGGGGTGGGTAATATGTTCCAACTCGAAGCAGGACAGTGTGCAATTCTATAACGGCTCAACGTTCCCGTATTCGTCGTATTCGCAATATCAAAACTTGCGGTGTAATTCGTGATACTTCCCGCACCTGATTTCGTTAACGTCCAATAGGTATCCGACTTAGCACTCGCGTTGAGTACACTTCCTTGCGAAGGAGTACCTGTAGTAGCTTTTGCTGCCACTAAAACCGAACCTGAAAGACCCGTAGAAGCAACCGTAACAGGAGCATACACCGTAGTACCAATCTCAAACAAACTTGGAGTTGAAGCCAACGGTTTCTCTAAAGTACCTTTCACAAATCCTGTAGTGCGACTTACAACACCCGAAGTGCCCATCGTCATTTTAAAACTTCCTGTGGTTAAAAACTTATCTGATAATGATAACGTATTTAATGTCGTGGCATTACCGCCTAATGTAGCACTGACTCCGTTGGCAATAGTTAAATTGCGGTAGGTAGTTGGCAACACCGTTTGCGCGGTAGTACCGTTATAAGTAATGGTGTTAGGGAAAGAGGCCGCATCAAAAGTACCATTATTCACAAGTGCATTCGAAATCAAAACTTGTGCATCGGCCTGTAGCGTAGCTTTCTTACCTGAAGCTATCTCTACATCATAAAACTGAGTAGTTCCCGAAATAGTAGACTCGGAAGCCGTAGCATCATAATCAAAAATCACTTTACTATTCCCTGGAGCAAAAGTCCCTTTATTATCCCAAGAACCATAGTTGATTCCTCCTCCGTTGGCATTTGGACCTCCATAAATGGTAATCTTAGCCGCCTGTCCATTTTGTACCGTTAAAAGACCACCTGTAGCAATCTCTAACGAACGCATACGCACTTCACCCGCAATAAAAGTAGGTAACGGATTTAAAATACCATAACCACTAGCCGTAGTAATAACAGGATCATTATTAGTAATAGCAGCATCTGGAATAAGTACATCAGCAGTATCATTTGGCACCTTACCCCCACTCCAATTTGTTAAAATATTCCAACTCGAACTAACAGCACCAGTCCATACATAATCCGAAATCGTTTCTTTCGTAGAAAGCATCCAATATTTCGTAAAGGCTATATCGCCTTCTGTAGCTAAATAAGAAACCGAGTGATTACTTAACTCTACCCAATTTCCTGTAGGATCAAAACTCGTTTTACCATGTTCGTGAGGCGTTCTTCCTCCATAAGGTATATGGTGATCCCAAGTCACCAAGTTACTTTCGTTAGTATTCCCATTTAACTCGGCATCCTGATACGCCATACGCAACGTAAAACGGCTGTTAGTGGAACCTCCTGTACGCAAAAATTGATACATACGCTTCAAAGTATTACGATTAGCGGTATATCCATTAATTAATACACCTCCTGTATTATCAATATGCGTTCCGTGATCACCGCGTGTCGCAACAACCGTAATTTGAGTAGGCAAAGCACTGCCTGAAACAGAAGTAAAACGCAATTGGGTATTTACGTTTCCAAAAGTATACGTCGTATTATCTGCAATGGTCGTACGACGGATTTTACCCGTTACATCACCAGGTCCTGCCGTTGTAGCGGTAGCGCCCATGGTAAGGATGTACGAATTTAAATTATTGAAAGCCAAAGTACTATTGGCATAATCTCCTGTTCCATATTTATTGGTAGCATAAGTTCCATAGTCAATTACCATATCAAGAGCGCCATCTGTATCGTTAGGATTGGCAGCTAAAGACAATTCTCCATCAACCGTTAAATTACCTAAAGCTTTAACTCCTGTTGTATTGCTAATTTTTAAATTTGAAAAAGTTCTTGCACCCAAATACTGTTTGGCTGTACCATTTAACTCAAAAGTGGAACCTGTTTGAAAGTTAATAGCACCCGTAACCGCTAAACTTCCAGCGAAAGCATCTGTAGCGCTCAAATTTCCTGAAGCTACAACACCACCAGAAGGCACTGTAATTGACCCTGCACCTGTAATACTATGAGTAGCAGTAGCTAATGTACCATTTACCGTAAGCGTTTTACCCGAATTAAATGAAGCATTAGCCGTCATGGTAACCGTATGCGGTGCTTGAATTAATACATTGTTATTAGCACCTGGTGGCTGTGTGGCTATAACCCAACCCACAGTAGGAATACCCGAATCGAACTCCCATGTAGTAGCCGTACTGTAATCCCCTGTTGCACGACTACGGAAATCGGCGATATTGATGTCTTGGTAGGTTTTAACTTGTATAACGTTGCTATTAGGAGAAGTTGATGTATTATAAACAGCTCTTACTCTGTAGTAATAAGTAGTGGAAGACGATAAACCTGAAACATTATATGTAGTTACATTACCAACATTTAAATCCTGATAACCATTAACATAAGAAGGGATAACTTCTGAACGTAAAACTATATCGTCAATTCTGCTGGCTCCATTATAATTAAAAGGCCATCCTCTTGTGTTTTGAACAGAATTACCATCTACAGCAGTATTAGAATTCATTAACCAGCGAATAAAAACTGATGTTTTGTTATCACAAATACTTGGCAAATTTAGATTTGTAACACCACGAGAGTAATTACTTCCAACAACAATTGTACCTCCAGGTATGTTAGTCCAAGTACCGCCAGTACCAATTCTGTATTGTACTATAAAATCTCTTGGTCCATTTGCCTGGGAATACTGTACAGCATTCAATGTTATGTTATAATGACCTAGAGTATTAACTTGAATCTGCCAATAATCAGAACCAGAACCACCACTCCACTGATCAACAGAAGCTGCAGAAGAAGTTAAACCAGGGGCTGTAGAAATTGTACCTGCATTAGTTGTTAATGTATTTGCAGTATTGTTAGTAGATGTAATATCTGGCCCATCAGTACCTGTAGTAGGAAAAGACCAACCTATGATATTAGCTTTAATGAAAGGAGTTGTACTTACATCAAGTCTGTAACTTGTTGCTCCTAAAGTCGGTTGCCAATTAGCGGTAAATGAGTTTGAAGTAATATTTGTAGCGGGGTTAGCTAACGGATTCATTTTGTAAAGCTGAAGATTTTCTTCACCTCCATTATCATAATAGCTAAAATCAGGAGTGGCCGAATCAAAGTAAGTTAACCTATTTGTATTATCTCCTAAATTTCGAATGACAACCTCTGTAACTGAATATGCAATAGTCCAACGTTGAAAATTATTTGTTATGGATGGAGTTAGATTAACTCCCCAACTTGTTCCAGTGTAATTTAAATAACGAGCACTTGACTCAGAATAAATGGTTTTACCAGAAGCGTTTGTCTCAATACGCCAAACTATGGCATTGGATGGATTTTGAATAACACCAGATAAAGGATTGATCGCTTGTGTTAATAGAACGGGTTGATTTGATCCATCAATACCTTGAACATTACTCATTGCTCTAGTGCTACTAGCATTAGTAATCACATAATACCCATCCGTTAATTCAGCCGTAGATGCAATCTTAGTAAAAGTACCTGTACCCGAGTACTGCGCATGCGCCTTATTTACAAATAAAAATGTTAAAAAAAGTGTCAAGATGGAAAAAACCAACCGACGTTGAGAAAAACTAACAAACATTTTTAAATTCATACTTTTTTATTTTAACTTATAAGTAAATTTTCAAATTGAGCGTGCAAAGGTAATGATTTCCTAAAGAGAAAACCTTAACTAATGCATTATAATTTAATATTTTAAGAGCATCTTAAGAAAGATTTAAGTATTCTTTTACTAATACCCTAACCAATCTCCAAAAATGACCTCTTTATAGCAAAATGCTTTACCTAGATACGTAAAAAAAAACGTTTAGGTTTTATAGTAATGCTATTTTTCTATTTTACTAAATACCATGCGCTTATAATAAAAAGCCATTCCAACAACCAGCACCACCAAAACAGGTATAACCCAAGCATCTATAGGTGCAGGCTGACCACCCACATCATCTACATCAGGGTCAAAACCCGTATCACCTTGCGCATGAACAAATAAAGACATCATCATAAATCCCAAAAAAAGGATTTTCTTTACACTCTTTTTCATTAAATTCAGTATTATTCTACTATCCATTTCATTCTTTTTACTTTGCCATCTTGGGCCACAACTACGATGTAAACGCCTGCATTTAGTACTTGGCGTGGCTGTACAAACAACACAGAAGCATCCTGACGCAAATCAACAGCAATCGCTTGTCCTAACAAACTAAACAATTGAACGGTTGCTGCACCTTGAACACCATAGAGTTGAAAAGCCGAAGTAACTTTTGCTGGATTCGGATACAAAGTCACATGGTCTAATCCATAATCAGCTGTACCCAACGTTTGATTAGAGAACACCACTTTGAAACGATTGGCGTACAAACTGGAATGCTGAATATCAACCGTAAAAGGCACTACAGTAGCAGGTGTAATTTCAGTATAGGTACCCGTCATCACATCCAACAAATAAGGGGTTGGACCACTGTAATTTTGCAAATCAAAAGCCCATCGGTAATTTGAAAAACGACATTTAGATAAACTTATAGGCAATTCATCAGAAGATAAAGGAACCGGTTGAAGATTGAAAGCTAAAGAATTACTACCCACTTTAAACCCTACTTCTTCATCCAAATTACTCATTTTCTTCGCATCATCACTATCCACTTGTGCATTGTATTGCGAACCAAACAAAGTAACCGCACCATCAATTTCTTTCCACTGATCGTCTAAGAATACAGTAAGCTTTACTTTTAATAAGGATAGCGTTGAAGCAGAACTTGTAGTAGTAGTTGTTGCAGATCGAAATAAATTAGCAGGACCCGCTAACACGCGCTTATGCGCCTCCTTAACAGCCAAAGAACGAGAACTCGTAGCCGAATTGTTTTTCAAAAAAACAGACTGACCCGGTTGTAAAACTTCTGTAAAACTAGAATTTGTAGAATTTTGATTGGTACTTATAACTCGAGTTACAAATCCTCCTCTCGTATTTAAAGTCGGATCCCAATACGTAATTTGGTCCGTAATATTAGCATTAGCAAGAGCCAAAGCCTGACTAATATCGATAGGGGCTTGATAAGGATTACCCACTAAAGTATAACCATCCGCACTCTGATTTAATGAAGGCGTATAAGTACCCGTATACAAAGTTCCTGTGGCCCGCAAAATGGTAGGCGTTGGCGTGGGAGTATTAGTAGTCATATTAATGGTACGGTCGCCACGAACCATCAAACGATAGCCTTTACCCACTTGCAAAGTAGCAACATTAGTATTCGCAACAGCTTCCCAAGCTCCTGTAACTTCATTAAATACAAATAGAGAGTTATTATTAGTAGCCGTATCATCAAAACCATTAGACGAACCTCCTGGACCCGTAATATGAGTACCGTAACCGGGAACAATACTGCCGTTTTCCTGCCAATTCGCACGAATAGAAGTGGTAGTAGTGACACTCGGACTCAAAAAACGGTAGGCACGTTTGGCAGGAATGTAACGTTCTACGCAAACATTACCCACCACAGCACCACTAACAAAAGGAACGACCGCGGTTCTAGTAGCACTAGAAGCTAAAGTAATCAATCCATCAGGAGCTGCCACGGTAACCGTACCTTGGGTAAGATTCAATTTCCCTTCTACTCGAATTGGAGTTTTCAAAACCACCGCACCAGAACTTGAACGATTCATAGTAAATTGTTCTAAAATACTATTGGGCCCAAAATACAAATCACCAGCGGCACCATAACCCAAAACATGTACTTGAGAACCAGAAACCGTTTGAATTGCTTTTTGAGGAGACGCATTAGCAATAGTACCTTGCAAAGTCAAAGCATCAGTAGCACCTACAAACACTTTATAGGAATGTGCATTAGAATTAAAATCCAAAGTACCAAAAACACGAACACCATTCAAATGCAAATCATTTTGTACAGTAGCAGCAAAAGTGATCGCAGCACCATTACCCGGCACATAGTTGTTTTGCCAGTTAGTAGCTTTATTAAAATCAGTATCTGTAGTTCCTACCCACAAAGCTGGATTTCCTACAGTAAGACTAGCCTGACCCACGGCTGTAGGATCATCTGTATTCATAACCGTTATAGCAGTGGTACCCAAACCTCCAAAAGTCAAATTGGTAACCAACTCGCCATTCACAAAATTAGACGTTACACCTGTAGGATACAAAACACCCGCACTCGAAAGGGAAACAGTACCCGTAAAACCAGTAAAAGGGGTTCCAGGACAAGTGATCCCTTGAATAGCAATAATTTTGACTGCTAAAGTTTCCCCTGAGTTTATTGATGTAGGTAAAGGAGATCCATCTGCTTTAACAATACAAAAACCTCCTACACCCGTAACCGTTTTACTATTTGAAGACACACTCAACAAACCTCCCGATTCATTCTTAGCCGTAATAACAGCCCCTCTAAACAACACATCGGATGAAACCGTAACCGACCAAGCACCCGTAGTAGCTTGACTAGCCACGACTACTCCATCAACATATACACGAACAGTACCCGAAGCACCAGTACCCGTTATAGTAGTCTGACCCGCTACATATTCATTCGAAATAGTTGGTGCTGCCGGCGCAGTACCTAAAACAACTACTGCCAAAGTAGCACTACTAACCGTTTTACCCACAGCCTTAGCCGTTGCCGTAATAGAATCACCCTGCGCCAATGTAACATTAGGTAGCGACCAAGTACCATAAGCTGATACTGTAGCAGTACCCAAAACCACACCGCCTTTATAAACCGTGATAACCGTACCAGGTGCCTCAGAACTAAAACCTGAGATAGTGCGTCCTGAACCTGATGATAACGGACCCGTTATTTCAGGGGTAACGCTAGCGGTTGGAGTTTGAAGCTGTGAAGTAACGATATTTGACACATAAGACAACCAATAAGAAGCTCCTGTAACTACACCTTGTGCGCGTGCCGTTACTAAATCACCCTCTGTTAACCCAGATACAGTAAAAGTAGTCGTTGCATTAGGAGTTACAACTGAAGCTGTTCGAGCAACTTCTATTCCGTTTACATATAATATAAGTATAGCGTCTACAGGATTCGCCGGAATAACTACACCATTCACAGTAGTACCTTTATCAGCACCATTGTTTGAGACTATAATTTGCTGAGAAGAAGCAGATTGATAAATAGGGGTAGTAACTATTGTTGGCTTTGGAGTAATATATCCATTGGCAGTGGCGTTACCATTAGTTCTTACAGAAACATTAGAATAAGCTGATGTACAAATTATGCTACCGCCAGAAACAAGAGTTGCTTTAGCAATGAAATTATTTGAATTAAAAATAGTATTTGAATTTGTAACATAGATTGAGAATGTCCCATTTGATTGAACAAATGAATTAGCTGATGCCATAGGCGTAAAAGAAGTAAATTGGTTTACGTCAGGTCCTGTCTGGGTAAATAATTCGATTTTAATATTTGAACCAGTAGGAACTATAGTGCCAGACCAAGATCCTTCGATATAATAACTCGAACCAGAACTATTTCTAACCAAATTCACAGGAGCTTCTAAAAAACAATGCTGTGCTCCCGAAACAATCATAGCACTAGAAACACCCGAAACGCTCTTACCTAAAGCAGTAGCTGTAGCAGTAATCAAATCACCAGCAACCAAACCTGTAACACCAGTCAAGCTCCAGGTGTTATTCGTTACTGTGGTAGTACCCAACAATACACCATTTTTATAAACTTTTATAGTAGTACCAGTAGCCTCTTTACTTGTACCCGAAATAGAAGTAGAAGTAACCGTAACACCATCATTAACAGAAGGCACAGAAGCCTGCATCAACCAAGTAGAACCATTAAAATCCGAAGTTAAATTAGCTAAATTAGTTGAAGGAAATGAACTAATCAAATCGGTAAAAATAGCGGGCAAATTCCAACCGTAATTACTGTCATTCACTCCTTGAATATCAGAAATACCCCCCGATGATAACACAGAGGAAGAATTGTTACCAGTAACAGCAACAATGCGAGCCTGACTCACATTGCCCAAAGCACTTAAGGGAACAAAAAAATCAATAAAATAATCCGGTGTACCATTAACAGTTGTCAACGCAACCGAACGCTGGGAATAGGTATTGATAGGAAAAGACTGAGTAGTAGAAACACGATAGTCACGTACATAAACACCTCCACTCTGACTACCCGTTTGCAAAGAAACTTCTAATTCAAAACCTTGATTTGCACCAGACAAAGTACCATTGGTGTCAAAAACCAAAGCATAAGCCTTTCCAGAAGTCCCAATGGATCCTACACGGAAACGTACAACCAAATAATCAAGGCCATCCACGTTTTTAACCAATAAAAAAACAGAGGTGTTAGGCGCAGTTGAACTTACCAAATCTGTCAATCCTCCTGAACTACCATTGTTCAAATCAGAATTAGGTTCATCAACCAAACTTGGCAACCCAATCATCTTTAATTCACTATTGGTTCCATAATCTGTGCCACCCACGGGAAATCCAGCAGAGGTTACAGATACAAACCCATCATTGTTAGGATCCAAAACCTGCTGCCCCAAAACTCCCTGAACTCTTTGGTACAAAGTACCTGGAGTCTGAGCTGACAAAAAAAGACTACTTAAAAACGATAATAAAAGAAAACTTTTTTTAAAAAACATACAAAGTAGAATAAATTAAATCGTAATAAAAAATTAAAAAAACAGTTAAAAAAAACTTGAAAAAAGGAAATTGAAGCAGCAAAAGCAAACTTTAAATCATTCTCACCAATTTTTAATTTAACAATACAAAGGTAAAACAAGAAAATTGAGAGACGTAAAAATCAGAATAGACAAAACTTAGACGGAAACAAAATAAAAAGGAAGTAAAACAGAAAATATAATACTGAATTACAATAATTTAGCTTTTTTTGTCTAATATTTGTCTAGTTATTAAGGGTTGGAAACACAGACAAAAGATTTAAAAAGCACTAACAATAGATTTTTTTAAAAAAGAAAAATTTTTTTTTAAATCAAAAACCCTATAATTTAGCATCAAAATTCAAAAGAAAGCAACAAAAAAAAGCACGCAAAAAAAGAATAATGAAAAGGTTACCTCCGCTCTAGTAAAAGCCTTCTAAAACCGTAAAATTCAAAAAAAATAATGACTTTAATGATATGACGCTAAAAAAAAATCTAACTTCTCTTTACATCTTCTTTTTGGCATCCACCTTGCAAGCTCAAAACAAAGTGACATTTGAGGACACGCAGAAAGCATTCCAAGAAATCTTTACCAATCCACAACTTGCCAAAAAGAAACTGGATGCCTACGAAAAAATTACAGTTGAAAATAAAGATTCTATCTATGGACTAGTACTGAATGCAAAAGGAATCTATTATGGGGTATTGGGCAACAACAAAAAATCTCTTGAACATTTTAAAAAAGCGTTGCCCTTTTTTGGCCTCGACGTAGAAAGACAAGTCAAAACGCTCAACAACATTGCGATTGTGTACCACAAGATGAATCAAATAGAGGAATCTATTAACACAACCCAAGAAGCGCTTAACCTTGCTAAAACAACGAAAAAGAACAATCTAATAGCACTGGTTTACGGTCACTACGCCACTTGTTACAGCGCATATGGTTCTTATAAAAATGCCGTCAAATATCTCATTGAAAGTATTGAATATTGGGAAAAAGCCCCAAAAGAATACGAAATATACACCGCAATCGAAAAGCAAAAATTAGGAAACCTATACAACAAAATGGGCAATTACGATTTTGCTATTGATTTATTCAATTCAGTACTTCCCATAATGAAGAAAAAGGAACGACTAGATGCCTACTACTTAACCCTAATATCCAAATCAGAATCGCTACTTAAACAAAAGAAATACAACGAGGTATTAAAAAATATAGCAATTGCCGAAAAAGGATTGATCAAATTCAACAACAACATCTACAACCAATACCTGCACGACATCAAAGGGAACACCTATTTGGAAATGAACCAATGGCAAAAAGCACAGGAAGAATATCAAAAAAACCTTGAAATTGCATTGGCAAATCAAATCCCAAATGGCGTACACAGCTTCTGTGTTTTTGCCGAAAAAGCCATGGAAGTAAATTCGCCTTTCTTGGAAAATTGGTTAAAAATAGCCGAAAAAAAAGAATTTCAAGAAATACTCAAAGTAGCTCCCCTCGACGTGCAATTGCACTACCACAAAACCATTGCTAAAGTAGCTAAAAGAAAAGGCAACATTACCAACTATTTCAACCATTTCGATGCCGTAGAAAAATTAAAAGATTCTATCGCAAATCGAAACAATTTCGTAGAAACCATAGCAATTCAAACACAATACGAATTGAAATTAAAAAAACAAGAAAACACCATCTTGGCACAAAAATTAAATATTGAAAAATCAAAATCAATAAAAACAATTCTAGCCAGCTTGTTAATCATCGCAATTTTAATTCTATTCTTAATCTGGAAAAGCTTCAAAAACAAATACAACAAAGAAAAATTAAAAGCTGCTGAGCTTGAAAAAAATTTAATTAAAGAACAATTAGCAAACGCTACAAAAGACAGCGAAGCAGAAAAAAACCGAATCAAGCAACAAGAAAGGGAAATTATTGAACTTACAGCCATAACCATTGAAAAAGAGGAAACGGTTTCGCATATCTTGGAATTAATAGAAGCAAACAAAAACAAACAAGCTATCGCAGAACTCAAAAAAAGACACCCTAACAAAGGATATTGGAAAAAAATTGTAGAAAAAATCAATACGCTAGACGCTGATTTTATCAATCACCTCTCACAAATGTACCCATTTTTAACACAAGGGGATTTAGAATTTTGTAGTTTGCTGAAAATGAACTTAAGCTCAAAAGAAATAGCAAGCATCCTTCAAATCAACGTGGAAAGTGTTTTTACAAAAAAATACCGCCTACAAAAAAAACTGAAACTGAACCAACATACCGATTTACGAAATTGGCTTATGGAATTGAACAACAAATACCATGAAAACAATTTGAATAAAAATCAATAAGTATCGTGTAACCAAATTAGAATTGTAAATTATGTTTTCAATCTTGAAAAGTAAGCCCTCATTAGCCGAACTAATTCCAAAGGAATTCGTTGACATTCACTCGCACATGCTGCCCGGAATTGATGATGGAGCGAAAGAGATGAAGGATACCCAATTCTTATTGGAATCTATGCTTCAACTTGGTTTTGAAAAAGTAATCACGACACCTCATACGATGTCAGGGGTATGGGCAAATACTCCAGAAACAATTACAGAAGCATACCATTTGGTAAAAAAAGAACTACCAGATCTAGCCAACAAGACGAAACTTCAAGCCGCATCTGAATACCTATTAGATGAAAATTGTATAGAGGCAGCCAATAAAGGCGAACTCTTAACGCTAAAAGACAATCTGGTATTGGTAGAATTGTCGTTTATTAGTGCACCAATTCAATTATACGACTACCTATTCGAATTACAACTTAAAGGTTACAAACCCGTTCTAGCACACCCAGAACGCTATGCGTATTTTTTTAACAAAAAAGAAGAATATGCTAGACTTAAAAAAGCAGGATGCTTGTTCCAATTGAACCTGTTAGCGACCGTAGGATACTACGGCAAAGAGGTATTGGAAACGGCAGATTTCTTGTTAAAAAACGACGGGTATGATTTTGCAGGATCAGACATGCATCATAAAAAACACCTAGACGCATTCCACAACAAGGTATTGTGCAAAGAAAAAAACAAACTTGAAAACGTAATGAAACAGAACATACGTTTCAAATAATGTCCCTCAAAGGGGGACATTCACCGATAAACCAACGCATTTAAACGAAAATAATAGCTAGTACAACATCTTTTAAATACTTTTGCAAAAATTTGAAATCTACAATGTCAAACACTACGAAAATATGGCTTTCTTCTCCGCACATGGGCGGGAACGAACAAAAATACATACAGGAAGCATTTCAAGACAATTGGATTGCACCGCTTGGGCCTAACGTAACAGGTTTTGAAGAAGACATAAAAAAATACCTAAATACCCCAAAAGAAATTGCTGCTCTAAGCTCAGGAACAGCAGCCATTCACCTTAGCTTAATTTTAGCAGGCGTAAAAGCAGGTGATGAAGTGCTTTGCCAAAGCCTAACCTTTTCCGCTTCGGCCAACCCTATTCTGTACCAAGGAGCTACACCAATTTTCATCGACAGCGAAGAAAGTACATGGAACATCTGCCCTATAGCACTAGAAAACGCCATTCAAGACAGAATCCAAAAAGGCAAAAAACCGAAAGCCATCATAGCGGTTCACTTATACGGTATGCCATTCAACGCTGAAACACTAACTGCAATAGCGAATAAATATGAAATCCCACTAATAGAAGATAGCGCAGAAGCATTAGGAAGTACCTACAAAGGGAAAAAGTGTGGTACCTTGGGAACCTTTGGAATATTGTCGTTTAACGGAAATAAAATCATTACCACATCAGGTGGAGGTGCTTTAGTATGTCCAAACAAAGAAACCAAAGATAAAGCGGTATTCTTCGCAACACAATCCAGAGACAATGCACCGCATTACCAACATTCAGAAATAGGGTATAATTACCGTATGAGCAACATCTGCGCTGGAATTGGAAGAGGACAAATGGAAGTAATAGACCAACGGGTATCGCAACGAAGAACCATGCAGGCGTTTTATGACGAACTTTTTAAACCTTACGAGGGGATAACGCTACTAAAAGAACCGTCTTCCGATTATTTCTCTAATCATTGGCTAAGCGCCATCATAATGAACTCGGAAGAGGAAAGAGAAGGATTACGATTGGCCTTAGAACAAGAAAATATCGAATCCCGACCTCTATGGAAACCCATGCATTTACAGCCTGTGTTTCATCAATTTCCGTATTATGGCGAAAAAGTGGCTGAAAATCTTTTTGCAAAAGGACTTTGCTTGCCCTCAGGTTCTAACCTGACCAATCAAGACAGAGAACGCATACAAAACGCTATCTTGAAATATTTAAAAAACAAATAATTAAAAAGCGCAACTTTGAAAAAAATCGTTGATAGTTTTAGTCAGCTCATGATAAACAAAAAAATGTTCCCCTTCGGATACACACCGAGATGGGTCATCTTTTTTATCGATGTAGTGCTCTTAATAGCAGCAAATGTGCTTACCTATAGCCTACTGAAAAGTTTAACTTCAAATTTCTACGATGTCTTATCCCCTATGGAAAGATATTCAATAGTAGTCGTAGTAAATATTTTTTGTTTTTACATATATAAAACGTATTCAGGAATTATTCGCCATTCAAGTATGTTAGACGCTATTAAATTGGTGCTTTCTACTGGAACCTCATTTTTAATCATAACCATCCTTAACATAACTTCTTTATTCGTTGTTGGGGAGAAAATTTTCCTATTTCCAGGATTAATCCTAAATGCAATTCTAACTTTTACGTTCTTATTTTTATTCAGAATCACAACCAAATATGTTTTTGAAACCTTAATGGATAACATCCAAACAAAAGACCTAATTCCAACGGTAATACTTGGTACAGATGCTAATGCCATCGCTATAGCCAACTCTTTACAAGCGGAAAGTCCTGCCCGCTTCAAAATGGTAGGATTCATGGAAATTGCGCAACCTCTTAACCGTTTCGGTGTTACCAAAAGAATCTTGGGACTCCCTATTTTATATACAACAAAAAAACCGTGTACCATACTTAAAGTCTTAAATGTAAAAGCAATCATCATAGCAGACAAAAACTTGGCACACGAAAAGAAAATAGAAATAATAGATGACTGCCTACAAAACAACATCAAAGTATACCGCGTACAACTAATCAGCGACTGGGGAAACAAAAGCGAAATTTCGAAAAAAATCCAAAGCTTCGAAATTGAAGACTTGCTAAACCGAAAACCCATTTTGCTAGACAACAAATTGATTTCTAATAAAATCACAAACAACACCATTCTAATAACTGGCGCCGCCGGATCAATAGGAAGTGAAATCGTAAGGCAAGTTGCAAACTACCATCCCAATAAAATTATCCTGATCGACCAAGCGGAAACACCACTACACAGCTTGAGATTAGAATTAGAAAAAAACGGCGAAACCAATGTGGTGAGTATAGTAGCTGATATCCGAAACAAAAAGGTGATGGATACCATTTTTGCGAACTACCAACCAGAATTCGTTTTTCATGCAGCAGCTTACAAACACGTGCCGTTAATGGAGGAAAACCCTAGCCAGGCAATCGAAACCAATGTAATAGGAACTAAAAATGTAGCCGATACAGCACTAAAATACGGAGTGAAAAACTTTGTAATGATCTCTACAGACAAAGCTGTCAACCCAAGCAATGTCATGGGGGCTAGCAAGCGAATTGCCGAAATTTACATTCAAAACCTACATCAAAAATCACAGGACCAACAAAAAACAAAATTCATTATTACAAGATTTGGAAACGTATTAGGGTCAAATGGATCAGTAGTCCCACTATTCAAACAACAAATTGAAAACGGAGGTCCCGTTACCTTAACCCATGCAGAAATCATCCGCTACTTCATGACCATCTCAGAAGCTTGTCAATTGGTATTAGAAGCAGGAGCCATAGGAAATGGCGGTGAAATCTACATTTTCGATATGGGAGAACCCGTGAAAATTATCGACTTAGCCAAAAAAATGATCCAGTTAGGAGGCTATGTACCCTATAAAGACATCGACATCAAAGAAATTGGTTTGAGACCTGGAGAAAAACTATACGAAGAATTACTAAACGACAAATCCAAAACCTTACCTACTCATCATGAAAAAATCATGGTGGCAACAGAATGCGACTATGATTTTTCACACACCGATACCTTAATCAAAGAGGTAATGAAAAAAGCCAAAAACAACGAAAACAATATGGAAATAGTAAGCCTAATGAAACAAATTGTACCAGAATTCAAAAGCTTAAACTCCAACTATGAAGTATTAGACAACTGAATGGCAGCCAAACAAGAAAACTAAATTAGAATAACTATATTTGCCCAAAAACATAAAAACGTGAGAACTAAAATCGTATTATTAACTAGTCTATTCGTAGGAGTACTCCTAACAGGCTGTGTATCGAAATCTAAAATAGTATACCTAAACGGTATCAACAACAGCAATACTACTATAAAAAATGTAGAGATTAAATTACAACCTGATGATATACTTTTAATAGTGGTGACTTCAGAAAATCCTGAGATTACATTGCCTTATAATCTAAAAACGCTTAATGTGTTATCAGATGCTGGAGGAGGACAACAACAACGTCAAATGACATATTTAATTGATAAAAAAGGAGAAATCAACTTCCCTATTTTAGGAAATATTAATATTGGAGGATTAACCCGTTTAGAAGCACAAGAAAAAATCCAAAATATTTTAAAAGAGCATGTGTCGGATGCAAAAGTTGACATTCGCATACAAAATTTTAAAGTTACCGTTCTTGGTGAAGTAATGCGCCCTGGAACTATTAACGTGACAAGTGAAAGAATAACTGTACTAGAAGCACTAGGTATGGTAGGCGACTTAGGAATTCAAGGAAAAAGAGATAATATATTATTGATTAGAGAACAAAACGGACAAAGCATAACCCAACGTTTAGATTTAAGAGATCCCAACTTAATCAACTCTCCTTTTTACTATTTAGTACAAAATGATGTATTATACGTGGAACCTAACAAAACAAAAATCAACAGTTCAGGTGTGGGACCTAATTTAACCGTAGGACTTACAGCTTTATCACTACTAATCGGAATCATCTCGTTAACAATCAGATAATAATGGAATCGCAAAATATAAATCCTATTCAAAACCAAACAGAAAATATCGATGTAAAAGCCATACTTTGGCCTTACCTAATCCATTGGAAAGCATTTGTAATCTCAGTATTTGTAGGGCTTACTATTGCTTATATCTATTTGAGATATGCCACACCTATATACCAGGCAAGTGCTACTATACAAGTAAAAGATGACAAAAGAGGCGGCATGTCCTCAGAATTAGCTACTTTTTCAGAACTTACCAAAATGTCGGGAATAAAAAACAACGTGGAAAATGAAATTGAAGTGTTACGCTCCCGAACTCTGATGGAAAAAACAATTAAAGATCTAAATCTAAACGTTTCCTATTTAAGAAATGGAAAAATTAAAACATCAGACGTCTATAAAAATACTCCAATTGAAATTGTTTGGATTCCAAATGACAAAGAAAAAGCCGGAAGTATCATAATAGAAAGCAGTAACAACGAAAAATTCAAAATAGTAGACAACAATCAGAATACAATGGGTGAATATGGATACCTAGAAACCATAACTCTACCCTTTGGAAAAATAATGGTCCAAAAAAAAGCAGGTAAAAATTACAATAAAAACTTCGAATTCAAAGTAAATTTCCAACCTACAAAAAATTTAATTGGCAAATATAGAGGAAGCTTAAATACCGCAATTCTAGGAAAAAACACAAGCATTTTAGAACTAACCCTTACAGATGAAGTACCCGAAAAAGCGGAAGACATCTTAAACACCTTAATTAAAAACTACAACCAAGACGCCATTGAAGACAAACGTTTCGTAGCGCAAAAAACATCGCGTTTCATCGAAGATCGATTAAATTTATTAGCCAAAGAACTTAGCGATGTGGAAAACGAAGTAGAAAGCTTCAAAAAAGAAAACAAGTTAATGGACATCGAAACAGAAGCTTCACTGTTTCGCGAAAATGCTAGTGCGTTTGAAAAAAGCGCCATTGAAAACGAAACAAAAATCAACATCATAAAAACGTTACAACAGTACGTAAAGCAAGCTGATGTAGAAGACTTATTACCCGCTAACATTTTATCTACGGAAGAGACCGCATCACCACTAATTGAAGAATACAACCAATTGGTATTAATGCGCACCAAGCAATTAAAAAGTGCGGGGCCAAAAAACAGTGTAATAGTACAACTTGAACAAAAAATAGAAGCACTAAAAGCTAATATAGAAGCTAGTCTTAAACAATCACTTGTAAATTACAACATTGTCAAAAGAGATTTAGACGCTCAAAGAAGCTTACTTTCAGGTAAATTAGCTAATGCGCCCACTCAAGAAAAAGTATTCAAAGAAATCTTTAGAAAACAAAGCATCAAAGATGCAATCTACTCCTATTTACTTCAAAAAAGAGAAGAAACAGAAATCAGTTTAGCCGCAACGGAACCCAACGCAAAGGTGATTGACAAGGCGCTTGCGTATACCAATCCAATTGCTCCAAAAAAACAAATTATTTATCTAGCAGCTTTTGTACTAGGATTATTACTACCTGCCGCTGTCATATACATAATTCAACTGATGGACACTAAAATAAAATCTAGAGAAGATATCGAAAAAAATACGACGATACCAATCGTAGGAGATGTACCTCATGCGGCAGACGATGAAGCTCTTTTAGTAGAAGCAAACAGCAGAACCAATACAGCGGAAGCACTTCGCATCATACGAACCAATCTGAACTTTTTGCTAACAGAAGTGCCTAACGACAGGGCAAAGCTAATATTTGTTACTTCCACTTTCCCAAAAGAAGGAAAAACATTTATTTCCGTGAATTTAGCAGCTACTATGGCACTTTCTGAGAAAAAAGTACTGTTAATTGGTATGGACATTCGAAATCCTAAAATTGACAGTTACCTAAACGTTCCAGAGAGAGGGGTTACAAATTTCTTATCGGATAAAACAAATAAATCGTACAAAGACTACTTAGTAAAAATAGAAAACTACGAAAACTTCTATGTGTTGCCAGGAGGAATCATCCCTCCAAACCCAGCCGAATTATTAATGGGTAAAAAAGTAAACGAATTGTTCGATGCCGTAAAACACGATTTTGATTACGTAATTGTAGATACCGCACCGGTAAGCTTAGTTACCGATACGCTATTAATAGCCCACCATGCAGATGCCTTTGTGTACATTACAAGAGCCAACTTCTTAGAAAAAGCAATGCTAGCACTGCCCCAACAATTATACGTCCAGAAAAAACTTCCAAACCTTTCCATCTTGGTAAACGATACCAACATACAAAAAGGTTACGGATACGGATACGGCTATGGGTACGGATACGGTTACGGCGTCGAAGTAGAACAAAAACCATGGTGGAAAAAAATGCTTAAATTATAAATCCAAAAACAAAAAAGTCTGCTAGTTAAGCAGACTTTTTTAATATATATACAAAAGCAAAAAATTAGTATTTCACAAACTTCTTATACCTAAAAAACATATAAAGCCATCCTAAGAACAAAACAGGATAGAGCCAATCAGCAATTGGTGCTGCTGTCGGAACATCTTGCACATCATCTCCAGAATCTACAGGCTGAGAATAGATAAAGGAACTAAAAAAGAAAATAAAGAAAATACATCTTTTAAAAATAGGGGACTTAACAATCATATTCAAATACCATTTAAATTATTCGACAACCCATTGAATAGGAATTACCTTTGAATCCGTCGTAACAGTTACAAAATAAATACCCGGAACTACCGCTACTGTTGGGGTAACAACCAAACCAGAAGGGGTATAGTTTTTTTGTACAGGTATAACTTGCCCTACTACATTATGCACATGAACTGGCACATCAGAAAGCAATCCAGATAAAACAAACTGCTGAACGCCTGACGGTGCCGGATTCGGATACAAGAAAACGGAAGTGGCAACAGACGGAACAGTTAACGAAGCTGAGGGAAATAAAAACTGAAAACGATGGGGAGAACGTGAAGCAACATCTGTTGTAGTCTGAAAAGTAACCACAGTGGTACTATTGAACGAAATCGTGTGCGATTGCTGCGTGTAAGTGTCAAACAATACGATTCCATCCGGTGCAAAATCATGCTGAACAACCACTTTCCATACATAGGATTGATTTTCCTGTAAATGAGACGATACTATTTGAAAAACATCATTCGGTACTACTGTTCCAATTTTATCTATACTCAAAAGTGCGGCGCCTCTTTGAAACGCAACTTGCTCTCCCGAACTGCTCAACTTCACAACATCATCAGAATCTAAAGCAGAAGTAAAACCTTCATTTTGAACAACTAAAGCACCATCTAAAGGTGGCTCTCCTAAACTGTACGCTAACGAAGAATACAAAGTAATACCTAACTTGGATAATAAACGTGTAGGAGGTGAATTTCGGAACACAAAAGCCTGAACGGAAGCTTTATCAGTTTCCTTAATCGTGAGACTTCCTGCAACACCCGATGTAGCATTTTTTACAAAAAAAGCTTGACCCGACTGAATATAATTACTCACAGTTGTAGATGCCCCAGAACCATCAGAGAGTATATTAGTAATTCCATCTGAAGTACAAGCTACATAACGCCCACGCTGTGTTCCCGTACCTAAAGTAGGATCCCAGGCATAAAAGCTGTTTTCTATTCCTGTTTTTGTCACAGTAGCCCAATCAATAGGACTAACATACGGATTGGCAATTAATGTATAATCAGACGCAGTCATTGTGGAATAAGTTACGGAACCTGTCACTAAAGCTCCCGTAGCACTCAAAGTAACAGGTTGATTCATGTTCACCTGAGATGCACTATTAAGTAAAGATGGTGTTCGATCACCTCTCACTAACAAGCGATAGCCTTTAGAAGCTAAAAGAGGCAATACATTTGTATTAGATATAGGGCTCCAACCCGAAGATTCATAAGTAAATAAAGACGGATTCCCAGTTGCAGTACAATCAAAACCATCGGGCGAAATAGTTCCTATTGCTCCTTGTGCTCCCGTAATATAAACCTGTTGTTGCCAATTAGTCGCAATAGAACCTGTTGTGGTAACTGCTGGGGCTAACAATCGAAACGCTCGTTTTCCAGTAATGTAACGCTTTACAGTAAAAGAACCACTACCTGCTATCGGACTTCCTCCATAAACATCAAATTGTGCGGTGCCTTGAGCGTTACTTTCAAAAACAACACTTCCATGATTCACCAGATCGCCTTGAACACGAAGTACCTGATCAGCGGCTATTGTTAGTACAGTAGTTGCACTAATGGTTAAGTTTTTTGTGGTAAGCCCCCCAACACTTACCGTTAAATCCCCATTGATAACGGCGTCTCTTGTGGCTGTAGGTACACCGTCAGACCAACTACTTCCATTCCAAATGGTCGGTGTAACTGAAGTAGTAACGGCTATTTCATTAGAGTTTTGAGTAGTTGAAGTTCCGTCAAAGGCACGTACCACATAATAATAAGTAGTAGCAGGATCTAATCCAGTAATCGTATAAGAGGTTATAGCGCCAACATTAACATCTGTAACCACAGGAACTATAGTTGTACCTCCATTAAAAGTATGAATGCCAAGATTAGTGATGTCATCAATTGGCAACAAATCCCACTGAGTAGCTAAGGTTGGAAAACCTGAAGAAGGGTTAACCGTAACTCCACTCATAATAGTTGACTTCCGCACCAAAGTCTTATCTACAGTAGTTAAGACACCAGAAGTCCAAGCCGTTCCAGGATCTTCTCCTACTCTCCCGAAAACATCAACAATAGTAGAGGTACTCTTATTAAACAAAACCAAAGCATCATCTCCATTAAAAGCAGTTGCCGTTGAAATTGGGTAAGATAAAGTACCCAAAAGGTTTGCAGAACCATTTCTTAAAACTAGTACGCTTCCATGATTTAATGTTCCACTCAAAACGTTTGTACTATTCGGAATACTAACTCCATTAGCATACAACAGAATTTCATAATTAGCTAAATTAACAGAAGCTCCAGTACCATTAAATATTTCCAAATATTTATTATTAGAAGATCCTTCTACATATTCTGAAAAAAACAGGTCCGTGGCTGTACCTCCTGCAATGCGTTTATAAACGTCAAGACGATAGGACTGCGCCCCTGAAACCGCCTGCCAATTAGCAGTAAAAGATCCAGAAGATAGGGAAGATGCAGCCAAGGCAGTTGGAACACCCACAGGGGCTAAGGTTGTAGCACTTGTGGTAGGCACACTGCCATCTGTTTTGTAATTAATGCTGCTTCCCGAACCTGAATATGGAAAAATTTTAAAATAATACAACGTATTGGAACTTAGCCCTGTAAAAGTAACCGTTTGAACTCCAGAAGCCACATTCTTAACTAAGGCACTGTTGTTTTGAGACACACCATCAATAGGATTAGTAAAAGTAGCGGTGGTACTAGCTAATAGTAAATAGGCAGTAGCAGGTGTTGCCCCTGTAGTATCAAGCCAAGAAACGGTAATCGCTGAAGTAGAAGTAGCCACAGCAGAAAAATTCGAAACAGGATTAGTAGGTTCTGTGGCTAACGTTATTGGGGTCGGATTCCAAATAGCCGCCGCATATTCGGGATGATCAACAAATGGATTACGATTGCCTTGTAAAGCATAAATAGCATTATTACGATCAATTTCTTTCTGACTCACCGGATCTTGTGCATGCCATTGCAATAAAAGATCAATATACCAAGACTCAAAAGCCGGATAAGCAGTTCCGTTCAAAACTACATCTCCATTGGTATCATTTGTTTGCCAGGTACTTACCAGATTTTCATATCGCGTAACCATATAAAAATAAGCTCGAGCCAAATCCCCCTTGTAAGCATCAATAGGCTCAAAAACGAGGCCCGTATAACCAGGAGTAACGGAAGTTCCTAACTTAGAACCATTACTAGAAGTGTAAGTAGGTGTGCCTACTTCTCCATAAGGATAATTACTGCGCATACCATTGACTTTTCCATCTGTTGGATAAATATGATACAAATCAGAATACATAGGCGAAGCATCTAAAAACCAACTTTTGGGCATGCTGTGCTCACGGTTGTAACAATCCCCCTCTACACTATAAGTCCCGCATTGATCAGTACTGTAAATAAACTGATAAACAGGAGTTCCTTGAGGGATATCGGTATAAATATCCCAAATTACATTAGAGGTAGAAGGTTTTATATCTGTTGTATTAAATGCAGTCCACAAATTAGTGTAAGAAATAACAGTATGGTCTTTAATAATAGTATAGAGTGCGGTTTTCAAAGGAGCACCGGTTAGACCGTTGGCAGAAGTGTAATAATTGGCTGGTTGCGAAAACGAAAAGCCACAACTCAACAACAATAAAAGGAATATACTCTTAAAGTAGCTTGTATGTTTCATAAAGAGGGTAAGTAATTGACATTAATAAATAGCCTAAATACCAAAAATTAAAAAATTTAATTCCTGACAGTTAAGAAAAAACAAAAAATAATCAATACATACTTGCTAGCAGCCTATAAAAGCATAAAGAGAAAGGTAATAATTTTTATTCATGGTCATTTGGGGTTAAATAAGGATTTCAAAAATAATATTTTAATGCATACTTGCAAGAAATATTACATTATTTTTTTATTAAAAAAACGAAAAATTATAGGAAGATTAAGAATAAAAATTAACTATTAAAATTAGCAAACGCAAACCATAACAATAGGTTTAAAAAGGAGAACTAAACCAAATGACAAAACATTAAGAATCCTTGTAATTGGAAATATAAAGGTCCACATCAAAAGAAAAAGGGAAAAAAGTGTAAAAGAGAATTTTTAAATCCATCCAAAAAGTGCGATGTCGGGCATACCAAACATTAATCCGTACTTTATCAGGCCAAATAACAGTATCGTTATACAACAAAGGGGCATCGTGTTGCGAAAGTAAAGCCTCCTCGTTGCGATACTTTAAAGAAGCCAATCCTGTAATCCCTGGTTTTAACGAAAGTAATATTCGATCTTCTCCCTGCAATAAATCAGCATAACCAGGCACATCAGGACGAGGCCCAACCAACGCCATATCGCCCTTCAAAAGATTAACCAATTGCGGCAGTTCGTCCAACTTAGTAGACCGCAAAAAACGCCCCCAAGCAGTAGGCTGTGTAGCACCAACCGGAATCGTACGCAATTTGTAAATCACAAAAGGAACACCATATCGCCCAATACGTACTTGCTGGAAAAGCATAAAATAAAAATTAAGTAAAAGTAAAGAAAAGCAGAGACGCTTCTAATACCAATCAGAATGATATCTATTTTCTCCTAAGTAATAAATAATCCCCACTGTGAAATTATAGAAACTGCCCTTCGAAGCTTTATACTCAGGATCCAATAAAAATCCATCAAAACCATAATGCTGTTTCAAAGTAAAATTATGAGTATACGTCGCCGCTAAAGCTACTTTATGGCTCAGTTGATACATCGGAGTAATCCCTAAACCTACCACTCCAATCTTCTCGGCATCATATTGCCCAACACCTTTAGCAAATGCAACTCCCGCATCCAAATTCAAATTCACTCCCAAACGATCACGCGTCAAGTAAGTCAATCCAAATTGCTTCCCTACATTATACACCGCCCCTAAAGATAAGGTATTATACTTAAGCCCTAATAACCCACCTGGATCATTCACAAAATGATCAAATTTATAAGTTACCTTCGCTCCTATCGTTTCCGTAAACATATAACGCAACCCCACATCAAAGTGATTCATCCCTGAAAAATTAGAATTAAAACGCTTGTTGTAAGGAGAAATCGCTCCATTATACCCGTAATTCGCCTCCAATGAAACCTTATTCATTTGGTACTGCGAAAAACCCAACACAGAAAACAACAAAGAAAATGCAACCCAAAAATTCAAACCCTTTTTCATAAAAATAATATTATCCCTGCGAAAATATAAAAAATTGCCCAAACTACCCCCTCTCCAACCTTTTTTTATCAAATCACCCCATAATCAATCACTATTCACTTATCCCTTATCACTTATCCCTTATCCCTTATCCCTTCTCTCTATTCACTTTTCAAAAAATCCGTGTTCCAAAAACTTAAAGCAAGATAAGTGTTCAGTCGCAGTTTTCAGTCGCAGAGAAAATCCGCCACCATCCATCTTCGCTTTAGCGAACCCTTCAACGCAAACAAAGAAAATCCGTTTCATCAGCGCTCCGCCAAACGGACCCGTTTCATCCGCGTTCCAACAACTTGAGGCAAGATAAGTGTTCAGTAACAGTTTTCAGTCGCAGATAAAATCCGTCACCATTCATCTTCGCTTTAGCGAACCCTTCAACGCAAACAAAGAAAATCCGTTTCATCAGCGCTCCGCCAAACGGACCCGTTTCATCCGCGTTCCAACAACTTGAGGCAAGATAAGTGTTCAGTCTCAGTTCTCAGTCGCAGATAAAATCCGCCACCATCCATCTTCGCTTTAGCGAACCCTTCAACGCAAACAAAGAAAATCCGTTTCATCAGCGCTCCGCCAAACGGACCCGTTTCATCCGCGTTCCAAAAACTTGAGGCAAGATAAGTGTTCAGTAACAGTTTTCAGTCGCAGATAAAATCCGTCCCCATCACCATTCGCTTTAGCGAACCCTTAAACGCAAACAAAGAAAATCCGTTTCATCAGCGCTCCGCTAAGCGGACCCGTTTCATCCGCGTTCCAACAACTTGAGGCAAGATAAGTGTTCAGTCGCAGTTTTCAGTCACAGAGAAAATCCGCCACCATCCATCTTCGCTTTAGCGAACCCTTAAACGCAAACAAAGAAAATCCGCTTCATCAGCGCTCCGCCAAACCGACCCGTTTCATCCGCGTTCCAACAACTACGGCTTCGAGAACCTCAGCCTCCGTTATCCGAGTTCCTAAAACAAGTTCAAAAACAAATCCAAGAATTTTAAAGATGTCCCAAATTATGAAAATCCGTGTTCCAAAAACAATCATTACAAATCATCTTAAAACTACGAACAAATAAAAAGTGACACTAGGAATTGTCCCCTCGAGGGGACTTTAGGGGTGTAATAAACGTTCACCTGAAAACATAACAAATAATAAGTTCCTATCTTTTCAATTAAAAAATCCTCAAAATCCTTTAATCTGCGGTTAAAACAAACCACTCTAAACAACTTACTTTGCGAGCAAAATAAAACAAGTGCAACGCCCCGTAAAAACCCCAACAAAAAAACCTATCCTTCTGTGTGGTAAAACCACTCCCCAATTAAAATTTCAAAGATTTCTCCAATTATCCAAATCTGTGTTCCAAAAATTCAAAAATCCAAAATCCAAACCTTTAGCAATCCTTTGAAGTTTGAATAAACTCAGGCACCAACTCTTGAAAAGCCGCAATAACTGACGCTTTATCTTGAAAATTAACAGTAGCAATTTTCGCTAAAAAAGCCGTCACCAACTCATAAGACAACACCCGATCTTGTGCTATTAATATTTTAGGATGATAAGTAGGCAACGTTTTCGAAGAATCGGCAAGAATTTCTTCATACAATTTCTCTCCAGGACGTAAGCCTATAAAAACAATATCAATATCGGTATAAGGCTCTTTCCCACTCAATCGAATCATCTTTTCGGCCAAATTACGAATGAGCACAGGTTTTCCCATATCGAAGATGTAAATCTCACCCCCAGAACCCATAGCTCCAGCTTCTAAAACCAATTTACAAGCTTCGGGAATAGTCATAAAAAAACGATTAATTTCGGGATGCGTAACAGTAACAGGGCCTCCTTTTTTAATTTGTTCTTCAAACAAATGGACTACCGAACCATTCGAACCCAATACATTTCCAAAACGTGTCGTAATAATTTTCATTTTATTTTCACTAGTTTGGGAATGAAAATAAGACTGCACCATAATTTCAGCAATACGTTTAGATGCCCCCATAATATTAGTAGGATTCACCGCTTTATCTGTGGAAATTAAAACAAATCGATCGGCGCCAAAAGCCGCAGCTGCCTCTAAAACATTTTTTGTCCCTAAAATATTAACTTTTATGGCTTGTCTAAAATTCGTTTCAAGCACAGGCACATGCTTATAAGCTGCAGCGTGAAATACTATTTCGGGTTGAAAATGTTCAAAAACAGAAAAAACTTCCTCCCTATTCCCAATAGTGATCAATTCATAATGACACGTCAAAGAAGGAAAAGCTTGCGACATATTCAATTGAAGTGTGTTCAAAGGAGTTTCTGCTTGATCAACAATCACAATTTTGGCAGGCTCAAAATGAGCCAGTTGATTGACAATTTCACTACCAATAGAACCAGCACCTCCCGTTACCAAAATCGTTTTCCCTTTCAGTCTGTTAATAACATTAGGGTTGTCAATCGATATGGTTTCCCGATAAAGCAATTCCTCTAAGGTATATCGCTTTAGAGATTTTGTCGTATTCAAACTATTATCAAAACCACTTACCAATTTAGGATTATAAACCACAATCTTATTTTCCAAACAAGCCTCAAGAAATGCAATCTCTTCCTCCTCTGGCAAATAATTCTTAATCAAAACAACATGCTTTATTTTATAAAATCGAAGAATAGCTATGATGGAATTACTTTTCGCAATAACCGGAATCCCTAATATTTTTTTATCGTTCAAATATTTATTCTTATCTATAAAAAAACACAAATTATAGGTCGAACTATCATTTACAAAAGCTTCTGCCAAGGCAATAGTGGTACTATTAACACCTATAATAGCTAAATTTTCAACAGAATTACTGCCGTCGGTAACCGACAAGTATTTAAAAAGCCACTTTACCGCAATGCGGAAAAAAATAAGAGAAAACAAAATGACTAAGGAGGATAAAAAAATGGTGAAAATCACAAAAATATGTTGCCCCGAATAAATCAAATACAAAGTATCTACCAAAAGCAATGTAATAAAGGTTGAAAATACCGCCTTAAACAAACGAATGGCATCTTTGATACTAGAATAACGAATGATACCCTTGTAAGTTTTAAAAAGTAAAAAATAAAAAAACAAGAGAGTCACATAAAACAACAAGCGATAGAGTAAAGGTACGGTAGAATAAAACTGAACTCCTATGGTACTAAAAACAAAATAAGAAGATACTGAGGCAAAAAAAACAATCCCCATATCCATAAATAAAATAATCCAAGAGGGTAAAAAACCCAATCGTTTTAGGTTGACAAATTGCTTCAGTTTATTCATAAAAAGACAAGGTAAAAAACAAAAATAAGTGATTTTTGGAATTGAAAATCCAAAATGATTCTCTTTTTAACCCTTTTCAAATTATGAATCAAAGTTTATAAACCAACCGTAAAAAAACTCCTTTTTTATAAAAAAACAACCCAACACAAAAAATGCATCTTAAACAAATCCCCAAAAAAAGAGTAAATAATATAAAACAACAAAAATCACCCCAAACCAAATCCTGTAACTAGTACTTCAAACTTTGTACTTCACCTCACTTCTAATTTCTAACTTCTAAATTCTAAATTCTAAATTCTAACCTCTAAATTCTAACCTCTAAATTCTAAATTCTAAATTCTAACCTCTAAATTCTAACCTCTAAATTCTAAATTCTAACCTCTAAATTCTAATTTCTAACTTCTAAATTCTAAATTCTAACTTCTAAATTCTAACTTCTAAATTCTAAATTCTAACTTCTCCTCCCCCTGTCATATCGAGCGAAGTCGAGATACCCCCCTACATTCCAAATTTTAAAGATTTCCCAAATTATGAAAATCCGTGTTCCAAAAACAATCATTACAAATCATCTTAAAACTACGAACAAATAAAAAGTGATACTAGGAATTGTCCCCTCGAGGGGACTTTAGGGGTGTAATAAACGTTCACCTGAAAACATAACAAATAATAAGTTCCTATCTTTTCAATTATAAAAATCCTCATAATCCTTTAATCTGCGGTTAAAACCAACCACCCTAAACAACTTAGCATCTCAGCGCCTTTGCGAGCAAAATAAAACAAGTGCAACGCCCCGTAAAAAACCCCAACAAAAAAACCTATCCTTCTGTATGGTAAAACCACTCCCAATTAAAATTTCAAAGATTTATCCAATTATCCAAATCTGTGTTCCAAAACTTGAAGCAAGATAAGTGTTCAGTCGCAGTTTTCAGTCGCAGATAAAATCCGTCCCCATCCATCTTCGCTTTAGCGAACCCTTAAACGCAAACAAAGAAAATCCGTTTCATCAGCGCTCCGCCAAACGGACCCGTTTCATCCGCGTTCCAACAACTTGAGGCAAGATAAGTGTTCAGTCGCAGTTTTCAGTCGCAGATAAAATCCGTCATCATCCATCTTCGCTTTAGCGAACCCTTAAACGCAAACAAAGAAAATCCGCTTCATCAGCGCTCCGCTAAGCGGACCCGTTTCATCCGCGTTCCAACAACTTGAGGCAAGATAAGTGTTCAGTCGCAGTTTTCAGTCGCAGAGAAAATCCGTAATCATCCGCGTTCCAAAAACAAGTTCAAGAACAAGTACAATTTCAAAAACAAATCCAAAATTTTAAAGATTTCCCCCAAAATTAAAATTTCAAAAATTACTCAAATTATAAAAATCTGTGTTTCGAAAATCCATTTTCCGAAAATCCGTGTTCCAAAAACCCCAAACCAAAAAAAAGACGCCGAAGCGTCTCTTTTTAAATTTTTTCTTGCGATTGGCGTTTCCAATAATAATACATCAAAAGAATACCCAATCCTAAACCCAGATATACCCAAGTATCAATAGGAGCTTGTGCCCCAGGATCACCCTCAAGTGGCAAACCAGGATCATCCGCAAACTCCTCCTCTCCAGGTAACACTTCACCTGATCCACTCGCAGCAAAAACAGCAAAAGAATACAAATGAAAAAGTAAAATATAGAGAACCAACTCCAAACGCTTAACTACTTTCATGGGACTTTATTTAATAATTAATTTAGTGGTAAACACCTTTCCTTCTTGACGCACTTGCAGCAGGTAAACACCTTGCTGTAAACCTCCTACAGCGACCGTATTATGCAAAGCTTCTAAAGCTCCGGACTGCACTTCTTGCCCCATTACATTAACTAATGAATAACGCGCTGGAGTAATAGCATCGTGTAAAACGACTGAGAAAGTACCATCAGTAATCGGGTTAGGATACACACGTACAGCAGTCATAGATAAATCATCCAAACCTAAAGTAGTAGGATACACAATTCTAAAACGATTATCTGGAGTAGCAGTAGTAGCTACAACACCGGTGAAAGAAACAAGCAATTCGCTACCGTCTGTTGGAATAGCCGTTAATGTACCAGAAGAGATATCTTCCAAATACGGTTGTAACGTACTGTTAACATAATCTTCAGTTCTCACACGCAATTGATACGCTTGCGCTGTAGTACCAGTCATTCGTAATGGTTGTTGCGTGCCAGATACAGGCATACCGCGGTATTCAATCGCTAGATTAGTCGTACCATTACGGAAGGCAATGTTTTCGTTGAAATTGCTGATTTTATTCGCATCCACTTCATCAACCGCATCATTTCCTGTAGGGGATTGTACCGATAGCACACCATCCGCTAACTTCCAGTTCCCTGCTTCTTGTTTGTACAATAAAACACGGATTTTATCTGCTGAAAGCGGTGCGGCATCACGAGCAAACCAAGTATCCGAACTACCTGAAACTTTATGAGCTTCATTTATAGCAAACGAAGTAGAAGCCGAACGAACAAAAAATCCTTGTCCACTTTGAATGTTTTTATCTACTGTAGCTGGAGTACTCGGAGCCCAATTGGTCCCATCATAAGTAACATAACCCCCAAAAGAACCAATCGAAGGATCTAGCATCCAAATCTTAGCTCCAGCGTTAGTGGCAATCAAAGCTTCTGTATCTAAAGCACTCGCATACGGATTCCCAACCAACTGAAACTGATTCGCTGTTAAAGTAGTGGTTACTGTTTCCGTAATCAACTCGCCTTTCGGACGTAAAGTCGTAGCCGTAGAAGGAGTAGTAGGATCAGCTCCCGGAGTAATATTAGAACTTCCATGTGGACCGGTAGCAAATACTAAAAACGCATTGTTTTGAGTAGCACCAAATAATGGGGTGGTATTCGTATTATTTACAGCAGCCCAGCCTCCATTATAGCTAAAAATATTAGATTGTGGCCCAACTTCTAAACCTGTAGCGCCACCTCCATTCGGATTCCACAATAAAACACCCTCATTGGCAGTACCTTGCCAATTAGCAAAAATACTGTTGTTAGAAGACCCTTTTGAAGGAGCAGTCAACAAACGCCAAGCTCTTCTTGAAGGAACATAACGCTCTGCTGTTACTTTTCCGTTTAATGCCCAACCCGTAGCGTTAGCAATTCTGGCTGTTCCAGAGGCATCAGACTTTAATACAAAGGTCAAATTATCAGAAGTACCATCAAAATCTACGGTTCCCGGAGTACCTGAAAACGTAATCGCCCCTGTATTGCTTAAAGAACCATTAGAAGTAAATGTTTTCGTTCCTGCTCCTGAAAATTCAATGTTGTTATAATCAAATCCAGCTATACTTTGGGCGGTTGCCCCATTAAAATTAAACTGGCTTGGAATCACTACAGATGAAGTTCCCGACTTAATCAAGTTGCCTTGTATGCTTGGAGTACCTTCAAAAGACTTCGCTCCCGAACCTGAAAGTTCTAAATGATGATAAGCTGCAGTGTTATTGTCAGAAGAAGTAGCAGGTATCGTTTGGTTAGTGGTTCCATTGAAAACAAAAGTGTTGGCATCTGTCGTAGCATTTAGGGTACCTAAATTAATAAATTCCCCTTTTATCGAAATTTCCGCATCTTCCTGAATGGTAACTGTTTCATTTAACAAGATTGATAAATCATGAAACTGAGTAGTACCTGCTATGGTAGCACCCGAAGCTGTTAGGCTTGAATTAAACACTACTTTACTATTAGCAGGTACGAACGTTCCATTATTAATCCACGAACCAAAGTTGTTCCCTCCACCTGAGGAGTTAGGACCTCCAAAAATAGTGAGGGTTGGATTAGTGCCAGAAGCTACCGTGAGGACTCCTCCTGTACCAATTTCTAACGTTTTCATACCCACATTGCCTAATAATGAACCTAAAAGTTGATCTATCAGAATACTGCCTTCGCTAATAACCGGATCATGAGGCGTAGTGCTAGCATCAGGTATATATACATTGTCAGTGGCATCAGGAATATTCCCTCCAGTCCAGTTAGAAGCAATGTTCCAATTTGTGGTCGAAAGAAATGGGATATCCACTGCTCCCAACCAAACCGAATCATAAGTGCTTACTTTGTTCGATAACATCCAATATTTAGTACGAGATACAGAACCTTCCTCGGCCAAATAAAACATCCCATGATTGGCCAACTCTACAAAATTATCCGTGGTATTGTTATTCGTTTTTCCGTGCTCATGCGGTGTAACACCATCATAAGCTGGATTCTCTAAATGGTGATCCCAAGTAACCAAATCACCTTCCGTATTGTCATTTAATTCTAAATCGGTATAAGGAAACTTCACAGAAAAACGGTCTTCTGCACTTCCAATTTGCGTGCCACCACGCAATATTTGCCACAAACGTTGCACCGCTGGACCTCCAATTGCTGGATTACCATTATCAGCAGCATCTTTATCTACATGCAACCCTTCTGCTCCTCTTGTAGCGATTACAGTGATTCTAGAAGGTAAGTTTCCTAGAGTTCCCAAATCAGTAAAAGACAACGTCATGTTGGGATGAGAAAAAGCATACGTAGTACCACTCACAAAAGCATGTTCTCGCGTTACTTTACCCGTAACATCGCCAATTCCAGTTACCGTAGCAGCAGCACCTAGGTTCAACACATACGAATCTAAGTTATTATGGGGTAACGTACTATTATAATTATCTGGCTCCGATTTAGATACAGTAGCATAGGTACCATAAGCAATCACCATATCTAAGGCACCATCGGTGTCATCAGGATTAGCAGTAGCTAAGTTTAATGTACCGTTTACCGTGATATTGCCAGTTGCTTTAACGCCTGATGTGTTGTTGATGGTGAGGTTGTTAAATGTAGTTTCGGCAGCTATGGTTTGCTGACTAGAACCATTAAATGAAACCGTTCCTCCAAAAGTTTTGTCACTTCTGTTATCGGTCAAGGTGCCTTGGATTACTATCGTACCGTTGTTGGTGATGGTAAAACCATTAGGAATTGTTATATTTTGATTTAATGTTAAAGTGGCATTTGCATCTACTATCAAACTTCCACTAGTTAATGTTAAATTAGATAAGGTTTGGTTAGTACTAATTTGTAAGACACCCCCATCAACTGTAACCTGATTACCAGATGGAATTGTACCACCCCCGGTTCGGTTTAATCTTAAAGTAGAACTGTTAACATTGGTAGCAGTAGTGTAAGTATTTTGACCACTAAATACTACGGTACCTGAACCGCTCCCTGAAATAGTAACAGGTCCTGATGCACTAGTAATGGAAGATGTAATGACTATATCACCAGAACCATCAACCATGATGTTGTTATTTATTGAATTATTAAAAATTAAGTTAGCGGTACTAGAATTTTGAACATTATTTTGAAGTGTTAAACTAAAACCACTATTATTTCTTAAAATGGTATTTAAATTCCCGTTAATAATTCCTCCATTTAAAGTTAACGTTCCAGCTGTTGCTGAGCTATTACCAATAGCTAATCCTCTAGTTCTTAGATTACTAATTTCAATTCCTGCAATAGCTAAACTAGAGGTTCCCATGTTAATCCCTGCAACAGTTGCACTTCCTGCATTTTCAAACAAAGCTACATCAGTAGTTTGCCATTGTGTAGAGGTTTTGGATGGACTCCAGTTTCCTGAAGTATACCAAGCATTTGCAGTTGAAGTATTAATCCATGTAATTTTTGTATTATCTATTAAGTTAGGTACAACTGATGTTTCTACTCCAGTACTCCAAATTGTACCTTCTCGTGTAAATATTTTGACAAAATAGGTTGTTCCATTGTTTAGTCCAGTAATAATTTGTGGATTAGTAGTTCCTTTGTATACTACAAAGCCGCCATCAAAAGGATCTCCACTTCCAAAAGATAGATTAGCATTATAAAGTGTCCCATCACCTGTAGGAGAGGATGTCACTGATGAAGATTCTTTAGCTACTATCAAAATTTCATCAAAACAAACAGGATTTATCCAACTAGCTGTGACTTGTAAATTGCCTGGGTTTAAATTAAAACTTGTAACATTAGCTAATGATATTGTTACCGAATTTGAAGCACTAGAATCTGGTAATCCTATCGCAGTTGCATTCAAAGTAACTGTTCCTAATTGAGTAAATTGTAAATTAGTAAAAGAAGCAACACCCTGAACTGCGCTCACTTGATTTCCCGTCATTCCTAATGCCCCACTGTTAGTAAGAGTTATTTGGGAAGTATAATCCAAATCAACCGTTCCATTTGCATCTACTGCTTTTACAACAGGTGCTGTAGCCAAATTTGTAGAAGGACATACCGTTGAAGAGGGTTGCGTAGTAAAAACCAATTGAGTAGCAGTTGCTCTTACAGTAACGGTATTACTTGTTACAGCAGCTCCAAAATCAGTAGCAAAAGACGAACCTGAAGCATCTGATGTAAAACCATGCCCAGTTGGACTCACAGTAAACGCCATAGTAGCATTATCTACTATATTACTTGTCTTCAACCACATTTTAAGAGTGATTTCCTTACTTGAATTATCACTTATATCTAAATTACCTGAAGTTATAGGAATTGTAATATCGGCATCGGTAATAGTAGGTGTTCCTATTGTAATTGGAGTAGCCCCATCCCATAAACTTACTCCTCCAATATGATCCGTCCAATCTGCTGTACCAGATGCTTTCTTTATTTTTACCTGTGTTACTTTGGTTGCCAAACCATCCCCCGAACCTAAATCACTTACCTTAAATTTAAACACATCCACAGCCGAACCACTTGCAGTTGCTGTACTTGCTAAATCAACAGTAGAAACTTGCGCTGTAGGGGATTCTACTTTGGAAGTGGTATCGTTATTAGAAACTAACGTGCCAGATAAAACAACATCATCAATTGCCCAACTCTCACTCGTAGCATTACATTGCATTGAAACTCTCATTTGTAAATTCGAAACCGAAGGTAAACCAGTAACTGTTAATCTCGTAATTCCATTAGTTCCAGATAAAGTAATAGGAGATGTTGCTCCTGTGTATGCAGAAACGGTTGAACTACTTGTAGTAGAATAAGCAGTTGTGGATGATCCAGTTCCAGCAAAAGACCATCTTACGTTTCCACCTATGCCTGTAACTTTAAACAAAATTTGAGAGTACCAAGTAACTCCACCATCAGGGCTAATTTCTATAGTTAATTGATCATTATTATTGTCCATTCCGTTTCCGGTTGAACCTATTGAAAAAGCAGCAACTCTTAAAGAAACTGAAACACCTGAATAGCTTGAGGTATTAATATTACCAAATGTTAAAGTTCTACCTGCTAATGTTGTTGAAGAAGCAGATACTCTATACCCTCTTAGACCACCTGAAAATAAATTGGAAGATGATGGTGCGTCTGAAGCAGTTGTTGTATAAGTTGTAAATCCTGTGTTAGCAGTAGTACCAACATCCGTTGTTGTAAAATTCCATGTTGGGGTTGCAGGTGTTGTTTCAAAATCTTGAGAGACTATAGTCGTT
This sequence comes from Flavobacterium fragile, assembly GCF_023634865.1. Taxonomy (GTDB): domain Bacteria; phylum Bacteroidota; class Bacteroidia; order Flavobacteriales; family Flavobacteriaceae; genus Flavobacterium; species Flavobacterium fragile. The sequence continues at coordinate 27,872 of NZ_JAMLJN010000003.1, read as the reverse complement.
TGCCCCCACCCCAAATTCACCATCAAAAAAAACAGTCCTACTAAGAAAAAAGACTGCGCATTACGTAAAGTATGTTTCATATAAAATGTAATTTTAACATTAAAACACTTATGTTACATGATTTGAGAGACTTATCCAAACGATTTGTATTCGGTTAAAAAAGACAAATCCCATATTAGTAACTAAGCAACACCAAATATAAACGCCTAATTTCAATTAAAAAACGAATAATTAAAAATTAACTATTTGATAATTATAAAAGGCATTACCCAACAATTATTTAACAATTACTAAAAAATAGCATCATAGGATAACAATAAAACACAAAATGAAGAGCTTTTTAAAAACAATAGCGCAACAAAAAAATGAAAATCATAGGGCAAAAAACCAAAAAAAGGGCACATCATTTAGAAACAGGTAGTAAATGTTAAAAATTCTTTAAAAATAGGACTCTATAAAGAACTAAAACACACAATACCAAATATAAAGGGTAAAAGTATTAAAATGTTATGCAATGAGACAATGTGGAAATGTGTTAATTAGAAGATGTGAAGATGTGGTGGTATGAACTTTTACTCCCTTTACCTATTACCCATTACCCTTAACCCATTACCCATTACCCATTACCCATTACCCATTACCCTTCACCCTTCACCCTTCACCCATCACCCATCACCCATAAACGCATCAACATCAAAAGGAATAGGAATAAGCGTGTAAAAAATAATTTGTAAATCAATTAAAAACGTACGATTAGAAGCGTACCATTTGTTAATACGTACCTTATCGGGCCAGATGACCTCATCATTGTATTGTTTTGGATTGGGTTGTTGCGTTAAAAGTTGTTCTTCGTTGCGGTATTTTAAGGAGGCTAAACCGGTGATCCCCGGTTTTAAAGTAAGAATGATGCGATCGTCTCCTTGAAGTAAATCAGCATACCCTGGCACATCGGGGCGAGGGCCTACAAAGGTCATTTCGCCTTTCAACACATTGAGCAATTGCGGCAATTCATCCAACTTAGATTTGCGCAAAAAAGCACCCCAAGCATTGGGCATAGTAGCACCTTCAGGTATCGTTCGGAGTTTATATATTGTAAAGGGTACTCCGTTTTTTCCGATGCGGGTTTGTTTGAATAGCATTTGGATGGATTAGATAACAAATGTAATCAAAATTTGATTATGCCTTAATTGCTGTTTTTTAGTTGCATATTTTTACACCCCTAATCCCGATAGCTATTGGGACCTCAAGGGGACAATGCCTTCTAAGCAATTTTAATGGAATTACAATTTCAAAGATTTCTCAAATTATCCCAATCTGTGTTCCAAAACTTGAAGCAAGATATGTGTTCAGTCGCAGTTTTCAGTCGCAGAGAAAATCCGCCACCATCCATCTTCGCTTTAGCGAACCCTTCAACGCAAACAAAGAAAATCCGTTTCATCAGCGCTCCGCTAAGCGGACCCGTTTCATCCGCGTTCCAACAACTACGGCTTCGAGAACCTCAGCCTCCGTTATCCACATTAAAAAATTTCAAAAATTTCCCAAATTATCCCAATCCGTGTTCCAAAACTTGAAGCAAAATAAGTTTTCAGTCGCAGTTTTCAGTCGCAGAGAAAATCCGCCACCATCTATCTTCGCTTTAGCGAACCCTTCAACGCAAACAAAGAAAATCCGTTTCATCAGCGCTCCGCCAAACGGACCCGTTTCATCTGCGTTCCAAAACTACGGCTTCGAGAACCTCAGCCTCCGTTATCCACATTAAAAAATTTCAAAAATTTCCCAAATTATCCCAATCCGTGTTCCAAAACTTGAAGCAAAATAAGTTTTCAGTCGCAGTTTTCAGTCGCAGAGAAAATCCGCCACCATCTATCTTCGCTTTAGCGAACCCTTCAACGCAAACAAAGAAAATCCGTTTCATCAGCGCTCCGCCAAACGGACCCGTTTCATCTGCGTTCCAAAACTACGGCTTCGAGAACCTCAGCCTCCGTTATCCACATTAAAAAATTTCAAAAATTTCCCAAATTATTAATATCGGTGTTCCAAAAACCTCATGAAATGGTCTTAAATGAGATACAGAACACTAATACATCAAACCAAAATACCATAAAGGAATCGTATTTAAATAACCACTTTCTATATCATCCTTAACAACATAGCCATTCCCAAGCGTCTTTATTTGTTTTAGACTTTTGTTCTTGCCTCCTATCTCAAAATCCATCGTTCCAATTTTAAAATCAACATTTTTAGAAGCAACAACTTGATGATGAACACGTACTTGATTCATAAAAAATGTCTCTCTAATATTTCCTTTATTAGGATTTTCATTAGCTAATCCATAAACTAAATTCGTATTATCTAAATATACTTTATTCACTTTACCTAATCCTCTAATGCCATTCGTTTCATCTCGTAGTTGCGAAACCATTCCAGCTTCTTCCATATACAAAAGATAATCCGCAATATTATTTCTACTTATAGCTAACATTTCGGCAATTTTACTCATGTTAGGTTTAAAAGGAACACTTTCGGCAACAATAGCCATGAGTTGTTTCAACTTTCTTCCTGTAGACACATTCATGTCTGCATATACAGGAATATCGCTCTCTAGCGTTTGGTTAATGACCTGAAATAATTTTATATCAAAATCAGGTTCTAGTGCAAAGGGATAATATCCTTTTTTAAGATAATCAGAAAATAAAAGTAAAGGATGCGATAATGAAATTACCCTTGACGGATACGTTACAATTTCTTCTAACGTAAACTTGGGCACTTCTATTTTATGGAAAAGCAACAAATATTCACGAAAGGATAAACCTTGCATTGGGTATAATACCGCTCTCCGACTTAAATCGGCACTTCCTTTTTTAATATCCAATACAGAAGACCCGGTGAATATAACTTGTAACTGAGGATGATAATCATAAATTAACTTCAGTTCGTTTGACCAATCAGGATATTTGTGAATTTCATCAATAATAAAATGAGTTCCACCAAATTTAACAAAATGGGAAGCAAGCTCATAAAGACGATTTTTGGCAAAATAAAAATCATCCGCTGTAACATATAACGTATAGCGAGGATCTAAATGGTTTTTAATATGTTGCAAAACTAAAGTAGTTTTCCCAATGCCACGAGGACCTATAATTCCAATCAGTCTGTTTTTCCAATTAATTTGGTCATATAAATACCTTGTAAAAGTAGTATTCACTCCATTTAGTAAACGATTGGAATATTCAAATAAAGTTTCCATTGCATAATTATTTCTACAAAAATAAAAAAAAACGCACTACAAAAGTGCATTTTTTTTATTTTTATGCACTATCATAGTGCATTTTATATTGATAAATTGGTTTTAAACTGTAATTTCTTTAAACATGAAACAAATAATAAGACCAACTCCAATAACGTCAATATTTTTTCACGGTTATAAAAGTTCATAATATATCGTAATTAAAGTTACCGTAATACATGTTGCGATAACAAATAAAAAAACCTAAAACAAAATCGTGATGGAAATTAAAATATAAAGATTTCTCGAAGCAAAACCCCATACCGTTCCTAAAACCGAAATCTCCTTGTGTCATATCGAGCGAAGTCGAGAACTTGTCTTTCTGAACTAGTTTCAGAATCTCCTCCAAAGTAGGAGATCACTTTACATCGTAAAGCCAACATTCAACATTAAAAACCAGTAATTATCCCCTTCGCTTTAGCGAATCCGTAACCATCAGCGTTTTGCTAAAACAAATCCGCATCATCCGCGTGCCAAAATTTCTAAGATTTCTCCCAAATTAAAATTTCAAAAATTTCCCAAATTATCCCAATCCGTGTTCCAAAACCCGTAATTATCCCCTTCGCTTTAGCGAATCCGTAACCATCAGCGTTTTGCTAAAACAAATCCGCATCATCCGCGTGCCAAAATTTCTAAGATTTCTCCCAAATTAAAATTTCAAAAATTTCCCAAATTATCCCAATCCGTGTTCCTAAAACTCAAAAACCACAACTCGTACCGCTTCATCACCTCTTCATCCCAACAACCGTAACCGTATTCCACTTCCTTGCCAACGGTTTCACCTTACGCCTAACCTTATTCGAAAAACCTATAAACAAAAACGCCAACCACAAATCATGCTCAGGCAAAGGCGCAATCTCAAACGACAAATCAATAACAACAGCCTCTCGCGCCACTTGAATAACGTTACTGTAAGAAGTTTCAAAGCTATTAGCAGCAGAATCCCAGTTGGCAAAGCCCAACTGAAATTCGACCAAATTCGCATCCACATCAGGCCACTCTAAATCTTGCGTAAGGTGCAATGAGAACGGTTGTAAAACCATAGTATCCCAATCAAACGAAACAGGAACACGACACACCTTGGTCATCGGACGCAAACGATTCCCTTCAAAACCCAATAAAATCTCAGACAAATAGGGTGAAGTAAGACCATTTTCTATCAGTCGAGAACCTATCGGATTTGACAGATCCTCTTCTATAATCTCAAACAACAACTGATTCACACGACCCGCAAAGGAAACATCCTTAGCACGATCAAAAAAAGACTTAACCAACATACGAAAATAACGAGACTTACGCGAACACCTACCAAATTCAAAACCATGCAACTTAATCCGATTAAAAATAGGATTCTCTGCAAATTGCTTAGAAGTAATACCCGAATCACCTTTCTCTCGAGCCAACTCCTGATCAGAAGCCTTGTAAAACGTAATACCACCTATAGTACCACGAAATGTAACATTAGAAATAACTTTTGCCATAATAAAATTGTTTTTCCTAAAGTTAGCAAAAGCCTAAATACCAAGCAAGTAGCATTTTAATACCATTTGATACAGTTTGATACAATTTAATGCGGTTTTGACAACCCTGTCATCAAAAAGGCGCGCGCCGAAGGATTTTTACAAAAAAAATAGCATAACATAGCAACTCAATAGACAACATAACTATAAAATAAAAAGCGGTGGCTTCGAGAACCTCAGCCACCGTCATCCCCGTTCCAAAATTGTATAGATTTCCCAAATTATAAAAATCCGTGTTCCGAAAACTTGAAACAAGATAAGTGTTCAGTCTCAGTTTTCAGTCTCAGAGAAAATCCGTCCCCATCACCCTTCGCTTTAGCGAATCCATCAACACAAACAAAGAAAATCCGCTTCATCAGCGCTCCGCTAAGCGGACCCGTTTCATCCGCGTTCCAACAACTACGGCTTCGAGAACCTCAGCCTCCGTTATCCGAGTTCCAAAAACAAGTTCAAGAACAAGTACAATTTCAAGAACAAATGCAAAAATTATAAAGATTACTCCAAAATTAAAATTTCAAAAATTCCTCAAATTATAAAAATCTGTGTTCCAAAAACTTCAAAATCAAACTTACTTAAAACACTCGAAACACCCCTAATCCCGATAGCTATCGGGACCTCGAGGGGACAATCTTTACAGAGACTATTGACTTTTAATAATTTTAAAGACTATAAATTCGAATTATCTATAAACTACCAACTAATAAATGGTTGTACTGGGAATTGTCCCCTTGAGGGGACTATAGGGGTGTTTGCGATGTACTCTTCTACTTTATAAAAAGCTCAAAAGATTCTTCTAAAAGCTCGTAGTTTTTAAGCAAATCCTTTGAGAAATTTCAAAAAACCTTTGAGCAATAAACAAAAACCTTTGAGCTTTTTTCACTTAAAGGCATAAAAAAACCGAGGGAAATCCTCGGTTTAAAAATTAATGACCTTATTAGTTTGCTTTTCTGAAACGCAACTCGTTAGTCATTTTGCTGAGTTTTTTACCCGGTCTAAAACGAACCCTACCTTTTACAATGTCTGTAGCAGTGACTTCTTCTAAAGTGTCTTTCCCTGCTGATTTTAGGGTTACGTTAAAACTTCCTAAACGGCCTACTCTTACAATTTTTCCTTGCTCTAACTGACGTAGGATATTACGTTCTAACGAAAGTAATACCGCTATACAGTCGGTTTCGGTTAAGGTAGTTTCATAAGCAATTTGCTCCGCTAAAAACTCAAAATCTACTTCACCATCCGCGATGGCAGTTGCGTAGAACTTTTCAGGGGCTGCCAAGTCCTGAGGATTTTTTTTAGGCAGTACGCGATACTTGATCATGTTGTTAAATTTTATATTAATAATAAATTTTTAAAAGATTACAAACAAAATAGCTTAACCGGTGCGCCTTATTATTTGTACCTTTTCTTTTATATTATTAAAACAAAATAAGTTTCTTTTTGTTTTTAAAAAATCAATCTATTTAAGGTAAATATTTTAAATTTATTTTTTTAAAAACTTGATTAACAACAACTTATGTTTTATAAAAATTAACAAATATTTAACATTTAGAACCAGAAAGCAACCTGTTTTTATAGTAAAAAATCAATAGTATAAATGTGGTTTTTAATTTTTAAACCAAAAAAAATCCGCTGATGCGGATTTTAATGAAATTTTATCGGTTTGGCTGGAATACCTACAGCCGTACAGCTCGGTGGTAAAGATTTAGAAACAACCGCTCCAGCTCCTACTATTGTCCCTTGTCCAATAGTCAATTGATTAATAATTTTAGCTCCGGTTCCTACGTAAACCCCATCCTCAACTAGTACATCACCAGAAATATTGACTGAAGGCATAAATGAACTATAATCTCCAATTTTTGTATCATGACCAACTGTACACATAAGATTTAAAGTTACAAAACTTCCTATTTCTATATTACAAGTTATAATAGTACCAGCACAAATAATTGTCCCTTCCCCAATATTAACATCATCATTACTTACAATAACACTGGGATGGATAATTGTTGGAAACCTCAAATTAGGATTAGTTAACCTAGAAATTATTTTTTGCTTAATTTTAGGGTCTCCAATTCCTAACACCACAGATGTTTGGTCTGTTAATAAATTTAATTTTTCAATTTTTCCTAAATAAGGTAATCCATTGTAACTTGATTCCAATTCATCAGCATCATCATAAAACCCAAGTATATTAAATTTTTTATTGATTTTGTTAATTTCATCAAGTAAAAATTTTACTTCTCTACCAAATCCTCCTACTCCAATAATTGCAATATTATCCATAATTAATTTTTTTAATCATTACCTCTAAAGGGTTCCATAGTTATCTCTTGATTCGCATTAATTCCCTCTGATTTAACCACTTTCTGAATAGTTCTCAATAAAATTTTCAAATCCAAAAGTAAAGAACAATGCTCCACATACCACACATCATAAGCAAACTTCTGTTCCCATGAAATCCCATTCCGCCCATTGACTTGTGCCCAACCTGTAATCCCAGGCCGTACGTTATGGCGTTGCTTTTGCACTGCATTGTACAAAGGTAAGTATTGTACTAACAAAGGCCGAGGCCCTATCAAACTCATATCCCCTTTCAAGACATTCAACAATTGCGGAATCTCATCTAACGAGGTCTTTCGCACAAAACGACCTATTCTAGTCAAACGCTCCGCATCCGATAACAAGTTCCCCTCGCTATCCTTTTTATCATTCATAGTCTTGAACTTCACAATTCGAAACAGTTTTTCATTTTTACCTGGGCGGGTTTGAAAGAAAAAAGGCTTTCCTTGGTTGGCAAAAAACAAGCCAATAGTAACTAATATAAATAGAGGACTAAATAACAATAAAGCAACGAGTGCAATTAAAAAATCGAAGAGTCGTTTAAAATAATTTTGGTACATAGATTTTGATGCTTCAGACTAATGATTAGAGGATATTTTTATATGGTCAACCAATTGCAAAAAATAGTCCGTTGACCAAATAGCAATTTCAGAAGAATCTTTTATAAACGGTTGTACATCATTTTTCACCAAATTTATATCGGTTTCTAGGATTCTTTTTTTGAGTAATTCTTTAAATATTGTTGGCGTCATTAATGTACTATCATAACCATGGGTTTGCTGCGCTCTCTTTATAAAATGCTCAAAACCCAACGGAATAGAATGACGCACATACCACTCAAAATCATACCAATCTCTCCCTTTCACTCTGTTGTTCCAACTTCTGAATAACATGGCATGCATTTTTCCAGCAAATAGGTCAGGAAGGGTATAACATGGCACCATAAAAGAAAAAGGTAACAACAACAATTTTGGCTCCGTTGAAAATCCCAAGGGCGGCTGCAGGTCTACTTCAATTTTAATTTTTATACTAGGTGTAGATTGAAAATGGATATTGTAAATTTCGGTAGTATCTTTCAAAAAAGCAGACTCAACTGGCGATTGTTTTTTTTCCTCTTTTTTGGAAATCACTACTTCTCTACCCAATGCCTTAAATTCATCAACAATAGCATCAAAATAATCGGATATAGTAAAATTAGGATCGGGTTGCAACAATGAAAAATCTAAATCTTCTGAAAAACGAGGCAAAGCATGAAAAATGCGCAAACAAGTACCACCATAAAAAGCTGCTTTATTAAAAAATCCTGCTCTATACAAACCTGCTAAAGCAATTTGCTGCATTACTTCATGTAAAGCATTAGTGCGGTCGTCTACAGTTTGTATTGTATAACGTCCCATCATTTGATCAAATACGGAACTACTCATTGTTTTTCAATAGTTTTAAAAGTTGTGACAATGCTGTTTTTTTCTTTCCTACTTCCATACACTGGCTAATAATTTCAGTGTTCCAACTTCTATTTTCAAATAAATCAATTCGCAAATTTTCTTCTAAATAGATTTTAACTGCTTTTGACGATTGCAATCGTAATCCTGAAGACAATACAATCAAATCGCATAAAGCTTTTTCAGGTGAAGCAATTAAAAAAGCGGTATTGTCTTGGGTAACTTGTTGTTGAATACCAATTGAAAAATACTCCGGTGAAACCGTACGATATTCAAATACACCCAAAGGAGTATCATACATTTTAAATCGTTTCATAGTTACCGAACGTACCCTATATACTCTTTCTGGAATCAAATTGTGATAGGATAAGGCACTTTCTAAAGAAACATAAGAAGGGCCATATAAATGATTAGCTATCAATTCTCTAGAAATAGGAGATGTACCCTCTTGTTGCGCAACTACAAACAACCCTTTTTTAATTCGTATTAACTGCTGCTGTTTTTCCATAGCAGCAATTTTGTCTTTTGGAAATCGGTAGTCCCTTAGTAAGGTAACCAAGGTAGCATAATCAACAGGGGTATTTCTAAATTGATCTAAATTTATCATCTGGTAGCACTATTATGAGATGTAAAAATAGTGTTTTTTACACAGATAATCGATAAAAAATCGATTATTTATGTAAATTTTGCTAAAAAAGAGTGCGCATTTCTCTTCTCTTATATCATTCCTTCATGTCTTGAACTTCACAATTCGAAACAGTTTTTCATTTTTACCTGGGCGGGTTTGCAAGAAAAAAGGTTTCCCTTGGTTGACAAAAAACAAGCCAACGGTTACAATTATAAAAAAAGGGCTTAAAAGGATGAGTCCGATTAAGGTCATGGTGAAATCTAGGATTCTTTTGAAAAAGGATTTATACATTTTCTAAATTTTTATATTATGCTAAATTGTCTCCAAAACTCTTTTTATTTATGCAGAAAGCCATTAATTACTTCGCAACCTATACATAAATTACAACCTTAATTCCCCATACATCAAATCATTAATTTTTGTAAATACCTCAGAAACTCTGACATCAATAGTAAAATCATTTTCATTAATTACCTGATCATAATTATCTAAATAATCATTTATTAATTTCTCATTCAACACATCATTCTCTTTCAAAAAACACCCTAATCCAGTGTTTTCTTCAAAGCGTCTGCTTACATCTTCTCCAACATTGACTATTATTGGTAGAGAAAAAGCCCAATAATCAAAAAGTTTTGTTGGGAATTTAACCAAACTGTCTGCTGAGTACAATGCCAGACCAAAGCAATATTGATTTCCAGATTGCTTAAAATATTCTAAAGATTTTGGCTCAAATAGTTTAATTCTTCCTTTAGATTTTAATTCAAACTCTTTAACTATATTGGATTTCGAACCAGAACCATAACAATCAAGCTCATATCCTTCATTATCCAATATAAACTGACAAATTTCCTCTATTTTATAATTAACTCCTAAGCTTCCTAGATATAAAAACCGCCTACTGTTTTTATGAAACAAATTGCATTTTATATCTTTATTTCTATCCAAAGTAAGCCCTAAATCAATGACTCCAAGGCTTTTATTCTTTAAATACGTGTAATACTCTAAGTATTCATTATTTACAGCTATAAAATAATTTGCATTAGAATAGATGATTTTTTTAAAGTTAAAAAACATTTTCCTTGCTCTTTTATTTTTTACAAATATTTCAGGCCATAAATCGTTACTGTCTAACAGAATTTTATATTTAAAAAAAGGTTTTAAAAAAAAAAACAAATAATTATAAAATATGGAACTATCATTAAGGACAATCAATTTGGCCTTTTTAACAAGTTTAAAATATTGAAACAAAACTTGGTAACCAAACAGAAATTCCGACAAAAATCTTTTAATACCAATGTGTTTTTTATATGCAAAATCATTAATCAAATGAACTCCATTTGACTCATTGACAACACGTTTTTTAAGACCATGATGCCAACTCCCCAAAATTAATTCCGTTGCATAGCCTTCTTTTCTTAGAACTTCCGAAAATAAAATATATCTTGGAGTTCTAAAACCATCAGAAGGAGTTTGTTTATTATCTATAAATAAGATCATTCTTTACAAATTATTTTTGTTATTTCCATAATAAAATCCTCAACAGTATTAATTTTATGCTTTGTTAAGTTTTTCTTTATTTCATAATAAAGACCACTATCATTAAGCATTAATTTAACCTTTTCAGCCAATTGATTTGCATTTTCAAAATCCACAAATAATATATCTTGTCTATCTTTATATTCATTTTCAAGATTACCTACTCTAGTGGAAATTGATGGTAAATTGAAAAAAGTTGCCTCTTTAATTACCCTTGGATTTCCTTCAGATATAGAGGGAAAAACGAATAGTTTAGAAGTTTTATATTCTTTATGAAGTTGTTCCCTTTCGGTTATTGCTCCAAGAAATTTCACATTCTCATTTAAATTATATTTAGCAACTAAATCCATAAGTTTAGTTTTTAAGTCTCCTTCTCCAATTATTACCAATGAAATGTTTTTAAAATCTTTTTTTAGAATTTTAATCATCTCAATAAGTAATTCAACTCTTTTTGAAGGGGTCAATCTTCCAACAAACAATAATTTATTGTCATCTATAACTGCTTGGTTTGAATTTGCTTCTGCAGCGTATAGGGTTGAAGAATTAACGATGTATTTATTTTTAATTTGAACTTGATTAAAAAGTTTCTCCCCATTAACTAAACACTTGTATTTATTAGATTCTCTAGTTAAATGTCTATAATATAAAATTCCTATTTGGTTGAAAAACCAATTTCTATTTAAATTCTTAGATGTCAGAATTTCCAACGGATTACTGCCAATATAAACATTGACTTTAACTCCGCTAGATTTTAATAATCCTGCAACTTTCATAGAATTGAACATGACCTGAGAAACAATTGCATAATCTGCTTTGACATCTTTCAAATATTTATATAAAGAATTTGATTTTCTTAAAGCTTCTAGTCTGGTGTTAAAAAAAGGAAGTTCAATTATTTCAACTTTTTTATTTTCAAATTTAACGTATAATGGATTTATTTCTTGCCTGGATTGCACCTTTTTCAATGGAGCCAGTAGTGTAACTTTTTTGAATGTTTTCAACAAGTTAGTTATTAATATAACTTCAGGCAGGAAACCATATATTTCACCATTAAACTTATAATAATTACCATAATATACCAAGATACTTTTATCCATTATCGATAGATTTAAATAATTGATAATATTTTGTTACAATAACTTCCCAATTCATTTTCAAAACTTTTTGATATGCTTCATTTATAAGTTTATTTCTTTTTTCCTCGTTTAAACATACTGAATAAGCAAAAGAATCCGCCATTTCATGAATATTTAATGGCGAAGCTACAATACCTTCTTTACCTATATTCTCACCTACGGATGTTGTAATTGATCCAATAACTAGACATTTATTAGCCATTGCTTCCAAGATTGTTAAACCAAACCCTTCATGAAGGCTAAAATTCACGTAAGCAAAAGCATTATAATAGAGACTTTTTAAATCATCATCAGAAACATTCTCCTTAAAAAGAATAAAATTTTCAGTAAAGATATTATTCTCTTTAAAATATCTGTCAACTGCTCTTCCCACAAAAACTAATTTATAGTTGGAAGCTGATGATTCTTTGAATTTTTTAAATGCTGAATAAATATTTTTATAATTTTTTCGGCTATGCGGGGAACCTACCACTAAAAAATATTCTTTCGGAATCAAATCTGAAAAATTAAATTTCTGGGAACTTTGAATAAAAAAATTAGGATTTACTCCTTCGCCAATAACATCGATTCTTCCAATAAATCCTTTGGACAAATTCTCTAAATCCTTTTTAGTAGTATTGGATACCGCAATTATTTTTGCTTTGGATTTTAATAATCGTTTTAACCCGTTTTTTTTTAAAATTTTAGCTCTCCACACATAAAACTGGGGAAACACTAATGAGGCAATATCATGAATGGTTACCACTGCTTCAAAACCTTTAATATCCCCTGGAAACCTAATACTGTCGTGGTAATGAATAATCCCAGAATTACCAAAAGTTTTTTTTAGAATCCAACGAGAGACAAAAGGAAAAAAAAGTGTCAAATAAGTAAAAACAGATATACTTAAATTAATTCTGATTATTTCCAGATTATTCTCAACATTTACAACTTGATTTTTGAAACAAAACAAAACCAGTTTTTTGTCTTCTTTCATTATCATCATTTGATCTATTAATTCATCGGAAAATCTTGATAATCCTGTTATTCCTTCCTTATAATAAGAAGCATCAATATATAATTTCCTGTTCATTTTTCTTAGTTATATTTGCTATTGTAAGTATTCCTACAATAATTATTACCTGTAATGATTCCATGATTGCAAGGTGATTATCAAAAAGACCAATAACAAAAACCATTGCAAAAAATATCAACAATTCTCTCTTGCTTTTTGAAGCCTTTCTTATTAAATAAAAAACTTTAACTAAGAAAATCATGCCGATTATACCGATGGTAGAAATAACCAATAAAACGGAATTAGAAACAAATCCTACTTTGCTGGATTCTATATCTAAATTTGAAACTTCTCTAATTCCCAGACTATTAACACCTGTACCGAATAAAACTCCTAAAAAATTATTAGAAATAAAATTTTGAAAATTCAAGTATCCCCATGATCGCTCATCTGCTGATGATGAATAATTATCAAATTGAAGTATGCGTTCCAAATAATCGTAAAAGTTGAAAATTAATAATAATTCAAAAAATATGAAACCAATAATTATATATACAGGTAAATATTTAAAATTTCTAATAATCAGAAACAAAATTAATACTGCAAATGATTGTTTTGATGCTGTTAATACAATGCAGAAAAACATTAAACTGAACCACAGAATATTTAATTTAACCTTGGATAAATTCATAATAATAAAACCCAAAACCAACACAACTCCTGCAGGATTAGGGTTATGATAACCACCATAATAGCGCATCAGATACCAATCTGCTTGAAATTTTTCAATATCCAGATAAAATTTTTCACTATTAGATATAATTTTATATATCAACATATAAAAAAAATCCAAAAACTGATTCCCTAATAAAGAAGATACAAAATGTATCAAAATTAATATTATATGTACTTTTAATCCTATCTGAATAATTTTCAGCAAAGTGAAAGTACTTATATAATTATTATAGATTAGAATTCCCAGAGAAAAAATTAATGATAGCGATATTATTCTAATTAGATTATTATAAAAAACATATGCTGTTTCCAGATATAACGCATGAAAAAAGGTATCAACAAATAAATATCCCAACAATCCAAAAATACCGCAATTAATAAAAGTTCGTTTTTTAATCTGAAAAAAAAATAAAATATAACAAAGTAAAATCGCTGAAGTAATCGTTACAAAATAAAGCGGAATACTACCCAATGACAATCTTGCATAGGGTAATGAAAATGATGCAATTATCAAAACATATAAAGAAGCAGTGACGCTTTTATTTAATTTTATTGCAGACATTTTTCAATTATTTTAAACTTTTCTGACCATTGATTTTTAAATGCGAAATCCAATATTTCTTCTTTTTTAAATCTAGGATTGTAGACTGCTTCTCTAATAGCCTCCGCATAATCTTTTGCAGTATTCGCAATATACATTGGTGAAGGATTAACTTCATATTCTCTTAAACTTGTTGACACAATTTGCAATCCGTAAGCACTATAATCATATCTTTTCATTGGGTTTGTCCCTAATAATCTTGAATCTATTAATTCTAAATCATACATTATTAATCCAACATTTGAATTATTATAATATGCGGCTAACTCGTGTCTCTTTTTGGCACCAAGCAGAGTAGAATTTTTAAAATTTCCAAAAAAAGCTTTGTCTTGTTGATTATGAGGCCCAATAAATACAAATTTTATTCCTGGCAGTAAAAGCATAACTTCTCCAATTAAACCTTTATTTATCATCGATAACGTTCCCACAAATAAAGCGATGGGATCAGAAATATTTAAAAACTCAACAGGTCTTTTAAAATCAACGAACTCATTAAGATTTATTCCGTGATCCAAATTTAAAACTTTATCATCTTGAACTTTATATTTACTTATCAGTACTTTTCTGGTCATCTCAGAAGTGGTAACAACCAAATCAACTCTTTCAATAATTGCTTTTTCAATTTTTGAAATAGAAGGAGATACTCCTGGATAAAGGCTGAATAAGTCATGTGCATTATAAACCAACTTCTTGGGTTTTAATATTTTTTCTATAGAGAACAAGGACAAAGAGCCACAAAAAAAAACATCAGGATTCTCCAAAGATTTATAATCAATTTTGCTAAAGGGTCTTAGCAAATAATTTGTATAAGGGAAATTTTTCCAAATAAATTTACCTCGATTAATAGCCCTGCTACCATGATTAAACAAAAAAGGAAGTCTTAACTCTTGGATGTTATTTACTCGATTACCTTTCTCCTCCCTATTTGCTCTCCAAGGATAAATAGGAGTGGATAACCATGTTGTTTCATTATTTTTTGCGCATTCAAAAGCATAATTGTGTGTATTAGTTACAATTGGGCTATCAAGATCAATATTGCGAGCGAATATATATTTTTTCATAATTATTTAAGCTTCGAAAAGACGTACAAGCAATTGTTTGTTTCTATTGTTATCAAAAATTTCAGAAATATGTTTTCTTGCATTGTGTTTTATTTCCATCAAACGATTGTTTTTTAAAATTAACAAGAACAAATCAAACAATTCATTATCCTCATTGAATAAAAACCCATTGTCGGAATTGATAATATCTGGAATTCCTCCAACATTTCTTGCAATACAAATGCACCCTGAAGCCATCGATTCAACTAATGCATTTGGAATTCCTTCCCTATGGGACGGATGTATATAAAAATCACTTAAAGATAATAATTTTGAAATTTCAGCATGACCAATATTTCCTGTAAAATTAATTGCATCAGCAACTTTTCTTTTTACAGCATACTCTTTTACTTTATCAAAAAATTCACCATTTCCTATCAGATTCAACTGAATATTTACACCTATCTTTTTCAACTCAAAAATTAAATCAATAAGCAAATCCTGCCTTTTATTATCATCGAATCTACCGATATGGGTGATGATAAAACTATTTTGATTTGAGGAAAATGCTTTAATGTCTTTATTTAAAAAAGGAGATAAATCCTTAATATTGTAAATGGTTTCCGTTTTATTTTTTAAAATCTCTTTTATATAATTCCCATTTGCAACAATACTATCTGATAGTCCAACAGCAATGTCAAATTGCTTTGAAAATTGGTCCCTTAGAATGGTAATATCCATTCCTCTAATTACAGAAACTACATTTGAATCCTTATAATTCAAAAAAGAAAAAACATAAGTTGTGGGCAATATCCACTGGCATAATTTATTCTTGTAATTATATTTATTTAATCCTCTGAGATAATAATTTAATTTTAATTGAAACTTCAATGAATTTAATCTACCATTAAACAACTTATTGATTAGATAATTATCAAAATAAAAAAAATTAACAACCAAAATATTATTTCTTATATAAGTTGGTTTATTGTTGTTTAAAAATTTATAAAAAACTCTTTTTAGCGGGCTAGGTAATGAGAGCATTTTAAAAACAACAATCTTTTCATAAACATCTTTTAGTTCTTCTATTTGTTGTTCAATAAAAACCCCTTCAAAAGGTTTGGCTTTTGAAGGATAATAAGGAGACAGAACTAATAATTTCTTATTTAAGACCATATTTGTTTTTTAATAAAGTAATTAAATTATACACCAGGATTTTATGGTTTAATAACTGTAACGGTGTTTTTAAAACAGCATCAAATGCAAATTTGATTGCTTTAAAATAGTTTTTGTTTTTTGCTTCAATAAAAGCCTGCTTCCTATAAACCAATGATTTATCATTTAAATAAGGCTTCATTAATTCATTTTCATATTGATTTATTATGGGCTTAATGTCTTCTTTTATCCAATTCGCCTTACCATTCCTTACATCTGCAATCAGCTTCCTAACCATATCAAAAACTATTAATTGCTTGACATTTTTGATATTTCTTGAAATGGAATCATCTGTGGCTGTCACAATATAAAGAGGTTCTGGTATATTGCAACTCAAATATTTTTCAGCAATCATAGCACTCCAGTAATAATCTTCACCACCTATTCTATGAAAGTACTCCGGATACCCCCCTACATCCTGTAAGACCTTTTTTGTAATCATTATAGATGCTCCACAAAATTGATGATTTTTTTCCAAGGATCGATATATTTCCTTATGTGTAACTGGTAAGGTTTTAGTCCTTAAATACATATCATTTTCATTGACATACGTTGCATAAGTTCCGCAAATTCCCAAGTCTGTTATTTCATAAAATTTACTTACTTGTTTTTCCAATCTTGAAATATCACTAACATCATCGGCATCTTGAAAAGTAATAAATTCCCCATCGCAAATTTCAAAAAGTTTATTCCATGTAAATAAAGCCCCCATATTCTTTTCATTATGAAAAGTCCTAATTCTTGGATCATTAAAAGAATCAATTATTTTTTTCGACTCATCATTTGACCCATCATCCGCAATCAACAATTCAAAATTTTGATGCGTTTGATTCAATATTGACTCTATGGCTTTTGCAACAAATTTTTCATTGTTAAAAACTGGCATTATAACAGATACTTTACCTTTCATAAATTATATCTTACTTTTTTAAGCAATTTAGTTATATGATTTGTCCCTGGCAATTTTAATATTACTCCAACAACTACAAATATTATCAAATACGTAAAACTGACAGACATTAAATGTAAAAAATTATTCCCTTCAATAAAGGTGAATAAATAAGTAAGAGAATAAATCAGAATAACTAAAAAAAAAGCATAAAAAAATAATGGCTTAAAAAAAACAAACCAATAAACTTCAATTTCTTTTTGAACAAAATAAAAATTAACTAATAAAGTGATTATTCCTACTAACAAATTTAAATAAAGAAAGGCATTCACATTCTTGGAATAAATAAAAAAAATAAGTGGTAAAAGAAATAATATTTTCTTAATTACCTCCAGTTTTAAGAATTTTTTAGAATTCCCCTTACTACTCAGAATAGTTACAAACAAACCATTTATGGGCAAAATAAATCCACCAATTACCATTATTTTAAAAATCTCAATAGTGGGTCTCCATTTTTCTGTCAACAAAATAATTATAAAATCTTCTGAAATAAGAAAAAGTAGTCCGGAAAGAAAGAAACTTAAAATTAAAATTATATCATAAACCTCATTTACTTTTTCTAAGAACATCTTCTTATTATTCTGCATTTTACTAAGCAATGGGAACATAATATTCATAATGCTTTCTGTAGAATAACTATTGATCATTCCATTCAATGATTTTGCTCTTTGATAAAATCCCAAAGTAACAAAAGAAAGTACTTTCCCTATTACCAGAATATCGAACTGCTGATACAGATTATTTAAAAATTTAGCTATAAATATTCTAAATCCGAAACCCCATAATGTTTTTAAAGCCTTAAATGAAAACTGGGGTTTGGGTGTATATGTTGAAATTTTCCATACACAAATATCATAAATAACCAACTCGAATAACATTTGAACAACTAAAGCCCAAACTCCATAACCATTGAAAGCCAATACAACACCTACAATTCCGCTCAAAACTGACGAAAATAGTCTAAATTTAGCAAAATACTTAAATTTCAAATCCTTCTTGATTAATGCATTTTGAATCGTATTGAAAGCATCTAAAATAAAAGAAACAGACATAACACGGGCCAACAAAACCAACTTTGGTTCCCCGTAATAACTTCCTATCAGGGGAGCACAAAAAAACATTATGAGTGTCAGTAAAGACGCAATGAACAAATTAAAATAAAACACAGAGTGCAAATGAATGGGCAGGACTCTTGTTCTCTGAATTATGGAACCACTTAATCCCATATCCGAAAAAACATTTGACAAACTTGTAAAAACTACAATAGAAGCCAATAAACCAAAGTCATTCGGAGAAAGTATCCGAGCTAAAATTATAGTTATAACAAGAGAAACTCCCTGCTTTATGAATTTCCCTCCAAAATCCCATAAGTAAGCACTTAGAGCTTTATCTTCAATCTTAAAACGCATAATAAATATTATATGAATCTTTCATAATTATCTTCAATTCGAACAATAACATCCTCATTAAAATATGTCATATGCCCCCAGGTCTAATGTCACTTTGCATATTCTATAATAACTGTTTTTGCATTTTTTACTGACACTTCTACAACTTCCCATCAACGTTATTACCCAAAATCCCCTTCACGTCATACAATAAACTAGTATCTTTTTGCAAAGAAGCTAAATCTAACTGTAAAAATTCTTTATGAGCAACCCCTAAAACTACGGCGTCAAACTTCTGGGTCGGCAATTCATCAGTTGTAACTAATCCATATTCATGTTTTACTTCTTCAGGGTTGGCCCAAGGGTCATAAATAGTAATGTTAATCCCATAATCAGCCAAGGCGGCAACAACATCTACAATTTTTGTATTACGAACATCAGGACAATTTTCTTTAAAAGTAATTCCAAGCATTAATAAATTCGCCCCATTAACAGTAATTCCTTTTTTTATCATCAACTTCACTACCTGCGAAGCAACATACTCCCCCATACTATCATTCAATCGTCTTCCTGCTAAAATAATCTCAGGATGATACCCCACTTCTTGCGCTTTTTGTGCCAAATAATAAGGATCAACCCCTATACAATGACCCCCCACCAAGCCCGGTTTGAAAGGTAAAAAATTCCATTTCGTGCCCGCAGCTTCCAAAACAGCATGGGTATCAATATTCAAAATATTAAAAATCTTAGCCAATTCATTCACAAACGCAATGTTAATATCACGTTGCGAATTTTCAATTACCTTAGCCGCTTCCGCTACTTTAATGGTAGGAGCCAAATGAGTTCCTGCCGTAATAACGCTTTTATAAAGTGCATCTACTTGTTGCCCTATTTCAGGTGTCGAACCCGAAGTTACTTTTAAAATCTTCTCAACCGTATGCTCTTTATCTCCTGGATTAATGCGCTCTGGCGAATATCCCGCAAAAAAGTCTTCGTTAAATTTTAATCCCGAAATTTTTTCCAAAACCGGAATACATTCTTCTTCTGTAGCTCCTGGATACACTGTTGATTCATAAACAACAATATCGCCTTTTTTTAGTACTCTACCTACGGTTTCACTAGCTTTATACAAAGGTGTCAAATCAGGACGATTGTTTTTATCTACGGGAGTAGGAACCGTCACGATGTAGATAGTAGCTTCTTGAATGTCGCTTAAATCGGAGGAGCAGTATAATCCGGTGGCTGAGGTTCTCGAAGCCACCGGATTATCCTTTACCAAAACCGCTTGTAAAATATCGTCTTCAACTTCTAAGGTACTATCGGTTCCCGAACGCAATTCTGCTATTCTTTTTTGGTTAATATCAAAGCCTACAACAGGAAACTTAGTTGCAAACAAGCGAGCTAAAGGTAAACCTACGTATCCTAAACCTATTACTGCTATTTTAGGTGATGCATTCATATATTATTGATTAAATTTTTTGATGGTTTTTGTTTATAATAATTCTTTGTGCTCCCAATACCAACGAACCGCTTCTTGTAATCCCTCTCGAATGGCATGGGTAGGTTGGTAGCCCAAAAGTTGCTTTGCTTTTTCAACAGAAGCTAAGGAATGAGGAATATCCCCCACACGATTAGGACCATACTTTATTTCAAGACTAGCGATTTGAGGATCATAAGTCGATAAAAATTCTTTTATATAAGTGACCAATTCATTCAAGTTGGTACGATCACCTACTGCGGTATTATAAACCGTATTGACAGCCCTTGGATCCTGAGTCAACAGGGCCAACTCATTCATTTGAATCACGTTATCGATATAAGTAAAATCACGAGAATTTTCTCCAGTACCATTAATAGTAGGCGATTCATGTTGAATTAACAATTTAGTAAACAAAGGAATTACAGCAGCGTAAGCACCACGGGTATTTTGTCTTCTACCAAACACATTAAAATAACGTAAACCAATAAGTTCCATGCCATAAGTCTTAGCAAACACATCCGCATACAACTCGTTCACATATTTGGTTACCGCGTAGGGCGACAAAGGTTTACCGATAACATCCTCCACTTTAGGTAAACTTTCCGAATCCCCATAAGTGGAAGAAGATGCCGCATAAACAAAACGTTTTACACCAGCGTCACGAGCCGCTACTAATAAATTCAAAAATCCCGATACATTCACTTCATTTGAAGTAATAGGATCATTCACGGAACGCGGTACCGAACCCAAAGCCGCTTGATGCAAAACATAATCTACACCGATAACTGCTTTACGACACGTTTCTAAATCACGAATATCCCCTTCTATTAATTCATAATGCGCTTGATCCAAAAAAGAGATAATATTATGATGATAACCCGTAGAGAAATTATCCAAACAACGAACAAAATATCCTTTATTTAAAAAATATTCCGTTAAGTTTGATCCAATAAATCCAGCACCGCCAGTGATTAATATAGTCTTCATAAGGTATGGGGAAACGTTTTTAATTTATAATTATAATGTATTAATTCTTAGCAGTATTTTAAACCTAAAAAGAGTTACTGATACTACCTTATACTTTTCACTTTTCACTTTATATCTCGTCCCTCACCCTGCTATTTCACTTTTCGCAACTCAATATCCGCCACCACTTTTCGCAAACCACTACTAGAAAAACGATGATCTCTTGTATTAAAATACAATTCTATCCCCTTCTCCTCACAATAAGCACGTCCCGTAAAGTTAGTATCTCGGTATTCTTCTCCCAAAATACGAACATCAATTTTAAACGAACGCAAAATATCCTCCAAATCCTGCTCCGTAGCATACGGCACAATCTCATCTACAAACTTGCACCCTTTAAGTTGGATGTATCTTTCTACAACAGTCTGAGTAGGCTTGTTTTTTTCTGGTCGGTCTAGGGTTGGGTCGGTTTGCAATCCACAAATCAAATAATCACACTGCCTTTTGGCTTCCTCTAACATTTTAATGTGTCCTGCATGCAATAAATCAAATGCACTAAAAGTAATTCCTATTTTCATCGGTATGCTTTTTAAATTTTATAGTAGTTTTTTTTTACAGTAAGTTATATCTAAATAGATCAAAAAGGAAACCTTAACCCATCATCTTTTTAATTTTTATTTTTTCCTTCTCAAATCTCCCCATCTCCTCATCGCCTCATCTCCCCATCACCACTTACTTCCCGTTTCGTACATCGTACTTTTTACTTTAAACGGAGGCTGAGGCTCTCGAAGCCGTAGTGATTTACTTCCCACATCGTACTTCCCACTTTTCCCTAATCCCTATTCACTTCCCACAGCTTCGCCCCGTGAGTCCCATTTTCCAATGTCCACCTGCGAAAAAAAGAGAGAAAATCCCTTATTTATTTTCAAAAATCAAAAGTCCGGCACCTGTGAAAGCCTCCGTCACATAGAACCGAACCTCCTTATCAATCTCACCCTGTATCTTGGGAGCCAATTGCGTAATATAATCCAAATTCAAATCCGTACCCTCCAGCACCACCTCCACGACACCCGAATCTATTCCCTGAGCATAATCCCCAACAATAAAAATACGATGTACATCCCCCATGCGACTTAAAATCTGCGCTACAATCACATCAATCCCCACATACTTGCGAATCAATTGTTGTAAAGTAGCAAAAAGAGAGTGCTGCTCATTCGCTCGATACATAATCTTCCCATCCTGCTCTTCTCGTAAAATATACCCCGCCTCACTCAAATTATTCAATTCCTTGCGAATGGCATTCGTATTCTCATTCATCTCCTGAGCCAACCCACGCAAATACCCCGCATTAGTAACGCTTAAAAAAAACTTTACCAACAACCGGATACGCGTCTTAGATGTAATTAACGACTGTAACATTTATAAATCTTTGAGTAACAAAAGTACTCATTTATTTCAAACCACCAACTTTTGAAGACGCAAAGGAATAACAAAACGGCCTAAACAGAGCCATTAAACAGCAATTCACTTAAAAAAGTCCACCCAAAAGGGGACATCTATTAATAAAAACAGCACCAATATCCCTTCTAATAATTCCCCACCCAATCATTTCCAATTCAAACAAAAAACCAAATCCCGTAACTCATACTTCAAACTTCGTACTTAATCTCACTTCTAAATTCTAATTTCTAAATTCTATATTCTAACTTCTAAATTCTAACTTCTAAATTCTAAATTCTAAATTCTAACTTCTAAATTCTAAATTCTATATTCTAACTTCTAAATTCTATATTCTAACTTCTAACTTCTAAATTCTAACTTCTAAATTCCAACCTCGTACTTACCCTTCACCATTTCACTTTTCCCATCCCCCCATCACCTTTCACCTTTCACCTTTCACCTTTCACCTTTCACCTTTCACCTTTCACCTTTCACCTTTCACCTTTCACCTTTCACCATTCACCATTCACTCAAATAACACCCCTAAAGTCCCCTCAAATAGACAATGCCTTCTATTAACTTTAAGTTCATATCCTCTCAATTAAAAAAAATCCTCATAATCCTTTAATCTGCGGTTAAAACCAACCACCCTAAACAACTTAGCATCTCAATGCTTTTACGAGCAAAATAAAACAAGTGCAACGCCCCGTAAAAAACCTCAACAAAAAAACCTATCCTTCTGTGTGGTAAAACCACTCCCAAATTAAAATTTCAAAGATTTCTCCAATTATCCAAATCTGTGTTCCAAAACTTGAGGCAAGATAAGTGTTCAGTCTCAGTTTTCAGTCTCAGAGAAAATCCGTCACCATCCATCTTCGCTTTAGCGAACCCTTAAACGCAAACAAAGAAAATCCGTTTCATCAGCGCTCCGCCAAACCGACCCGTTTCATCCGCGTTCCAACAACTTGAAGCAAAATAAGTTTTCAGTCTCAGTTCTCAGTCGCAGAGAAAATCCGCCACCATCACCATTCGCTTTAGCGAACCCTTCAACGCAAACAAAGAAAATCCGTTTCATCAGCGCTCCGCTAAGCGGACCCGTTACATCCGCGTTCCAACAACTACGGCTTCGAGAACCTCAGCCTCCGTTATCCAAGTTCCTAAAACAAGTTCAAGAACAAATCCAAGAATTTTAAAGATTTCCCAAATTATGAAAATCCGTGTTCCAAAAACAATCATTACAAATCATCATCTTAAAACTACGAACAAATAAAAAGTGACACTAGGAATTGTCCCCTCGAGGGGACTTTAGGGGTGTAATAAACGTTCACCTGAAAACATAACAAATAATAAGTTCTTATCTTTTCAATTAAAAAAATCCTCAAAATCCTTTAATCTGCGGTTAAAACCAACCACCCTAAACAACTTAGAATCTCAATGCTTTTACGAGCAAAATAAAACAAGTGCAACGCCCCGTAAAAAACCCCAACAAAAAAACCTATCCTTCTGTGTGGTAAAACCACTCCCCAATTAAAATTTCAAAGATTTATCCAATTATCCAAATCTGTGTTCCAAAAAATCCGCCACCATCACCATTCGCTTTAGCGAACCCTTCAACGCAAACAAAGAAAATCCGTTTCATCAGCGCTCCGCCAAACGGACCCGTTTCATCCGCGTTCCAACAACTACGGCTTCGAGAACCTCAGCCTCCGTTATCCAAGTTCCTAAAACAAGTTCAAGAACAAATCCAAGAATTTTAAAGATTTCCCAAATTATGAAAATCCGTGTTCCAAAAACAATCATTACAAATCATCATCTTAAAACTACGAACAAATAAAAAGTGACACTAGGAATTGTCCCCTCGAGGGGACTTTAGGGGTGTAATAAACGTTCACCTGAAAACATAACAAATAATAAGTTCCTATCTTTTCAATTATAAAAATCCTCATAATCCTTTAATCTGCGGTTAAAACCAACCACCCTAAACAACTTAGCATCTCAATGCTTTTACGAGCAAAATAAAACAAGTGCAACGCCCCGTAAAAAACCTCAACAAAAAAACCTATCCTTCTGTGTGGTAAAACCACTCCCAAATTAAAATTTCAAAAATTCCTCAAATTATTAAAATCCGTGTTCCAAAAAATCCATGTTCCGAAAATCCGTGTTCCGAAAACTTCAAAATCAAACTAACTTAAAACACTCGAAACACCCCTAAAGTCCCCTCAAGGGGACAATCCTGCTATAGACTTTTTAATTCGTACTTTGTACTTTGTACTTATCATCAATCACTTTTCACTATTCACTATTCACTTATCCCTAATCCCTAATCCTTTTTCACTATTCACCATTCACTATTCACTTAGTACTTCGTACTTCCCCTCACTTCTAAATTCTAACTTCTAACTTCTAACTTCTAAATTCTAACTTCCAATCAACACATTGCCACATTTTGCTCATTAAGACAAACAAAACGAGCTTAGATTTAAAACTTCAATACCTTCATAAGAAGCGCCTTGATAGGTATCTAGTGTAACTACTGTTTTACGGTAGTTATCCTGTATTTTTAATAAATTACCAAATTCTCTTTCCAATGTTTTTTCTTCGGTTAGAGCTAAAGCCACTTGTATATACCACTTTTCGGTATTTTTTTGAGCAATAAAATCAATTTCTTGTGAGCCTAGAACACCAACATGTACTTGATACCCTTTGAATAGAAGTTCATTATAGACTATATTTTCTATTATTTTTCCTCTATCTTCCAAACGATAGCCCCATAACGCATTTCGTATACCTAAATTTTCGAAATAATATTTGTCCCCAATCTCAAAAAGACGCTTTCCTATTAGATCGTATCGCGATACTTTGTATATTAAAAAGGCATTTACCAAATAATTTACATACAGTTGGACTTGATTAGGTGGCATATTCGTTTTTTGGGATTTCAAAAAATCACTTATTTTTTTATTGGAGAATAGACTTCCTGTAGTGCTACACATAAAATGAACCAATTTTTCTAAAAAAGAAACATTTCGAATAGCAAAGCGATTAATAATATCGCGGTAAACAATAGTACTGTAAATGTTTTTTAAATATTCAAAAACTACTTCATCCTCCAAGGATAGGTTTTTTAAATACGGTAAACCTCCATATTTCATGTAAAGCTCAAGTGTAGACGGTGTATCTTGTAGTGTATGGAAATCTAAAAATTCTGAATAAGATAAACTTTGCACATTTATTTCAATAAATCTTCCACTCAAATGTCCTGCAATATCCGAAGAAAGCATAGTAGCATTACTTCCTGTACAATAAATATCCAGATTTTCTTGTAACAGTAAAGAACGCAAAGCGATACTAAAGTCAGTTATATCTTGAATTTCGTCAATAAAAAGATAGGTCTTACTCGTTTTACTTGCATTTTCATTCACATACGTTACTAAATCAGCCGCTGTAGCAATGAATGAAAATGCCAAATCTTCTTTATTAATATACAATACGGAAGGTTCAGAATAAACGGTTTTTAAATAGTCCATCAATTGAAAAAGTAAATAACTTTTTCCAACTCTTCTTTGACCCGTAAATACTTTAATAATCGATTGATTAATAAAGGGTTTTACTTTATTCAAATAATGGCTTCTAGTAATAATATGACTTGGCATCGTATTCATTATTATTTTAGTTATAACTATAATTTATTCAAATATACATATATTTTATAATTATAACTACAACTTTTTTGTTCTATATTTTGATTCAAATCTTGCTTCGCACCCTTCGGATTCAACTCGAGTTAAGGTTCCTACTAGATCAAAAAGTTACGCTAAGTTTTCAGCAAGGTTCATAACACTAAATAATATTCAAATTGACTCATTGTTCCATCACCTCATACTTCTAACTTTGCACCTAATACCTAATCCATCTCCCCATCATCAATCACTTTTTACTTATCCCTTATCCCTTTTCACTATTCACTCAAATAACACCCCTAAAGTCCCCTCGAGGGGACAATACCTTCTATTAACTTTAAGTTCATATCCTCTCAATTAAAAAAATCCTCATAATCCTTTAATCTGCGGTTAAAACCAACCACCCTAAACAACTTAGCATCTCAGCGCCTTTGCGAGCAAAATAAAACAAGTGCAACGCCCCGTAAAAAACCCCCAACAAAAAAACCTATCCTTCTGTGTGGTAAAACCACTCCCCAATTAAAATTTCAAAGATTTCCCAAATTTTTAAAATCCGTGTTCCAAAAAATCCGTCCCCATCCATCTTCGCTTTAGCGAACCCTTAAACGCAAACAAAGAAAATCCGTTTCATCAGCGCTCCGCCAAACGGACCCGTTTCATCCGCGTTCCAACAACTTGAAGCAAAATAAGTTTTCAGTCTCAGTTCTCAGTCGCAGAGAAAATCCGCCCCCATCACCATTCGCTTTAGCGAACCCTTCAACGCAAACAAAGAAAATCCGTTTCATCAGCGCTCCGCCAAACGGACCCGTTTCATCCGCGTTCCAACAACTACGGCTTCGAGAACCTCAGCCTCCGTTATCCAAGTTCCTAAAACAAGTTCAAAAACAAATCCAAGAATTTTAAAGATTTCCCAAATTATGAAAATCCGTGTTCCAAAAACAATCATTACAAATCATCTTTAAACTAAGAACAAATAAAAAGTGACACTAGGAATTTTCCCCTCGAGGGGACTTTAGGGGTGTAATAAACGTTCACCTGAAAACATAACAAATACTTTTCAATTAAAAAATCCTCAAAATCCTTTAATCTGCGGTTAAAACCAACCACTCTAAACAACTTACTTTGCTAGCAAAATAAAACAAGTGCAACGCCCCGTAAAAAAACCCAACAAAAAAACCTATCCTTCTGTGTGATAAAACCACTCCCAATTAAAATTTCAAAGATTTCCCAAATTTTTAAAATCCGTGTTCCAAAAAAAACTGCAACTTCCTGCTGTCATATCGAGCTAGCCTGTGCTGAGCTTAGTCGAAGTATCGAGACCATCACATCGAGCGTATGCCTGTTCCGAATTATCGGAATCGAGAACTTGTCATCCTATGTTTGCAAAAGGAAGTTCTTTGAAAATTTTATAAATTTATTTCAACAGAAGAAAGAGAAAGATAAAAGCTAAATCTTGTCATTGGTCAATTAAGACTGTTCGGAATGCTAGTTCC